>NZ_JBYLHS010000023.1:0-716 GCF_057748275.1 Planococcus sp. VCh962 | reverse complement strand
GCCATGCTCACGCCAACGATCTCGCCGTTATAAAGGTCCATGATGGGACTCAGATAAAGCTTCTCTTCACCCGTACATTTGAATTCGGTGACATCGGTGGTCATTTTTTGCAGGGGATGCGCTGTGTGGAACCTGCGGTTCAACCGGTTTTTGGCGATGGTTCCGACTTTTCCCTTATACGATCGGTAGCGGGATTTCCGGATGAATTTCACGCATCTTAAATCCAATTCCCTCAGGAGGCGCTGGACTTTCTTATGGTTGATGACATACCCGAGCGCCTGTAGTTCCAGGTGGATCCGGCGATACCCGTAACGGCCTTCGTGTTTTTCAAACAGCGCCCGGATCACGGTTTTCCATTCCCGGTCCGGGTCTTCCGAAGCGAATCGCTGCCGGTGGTAATGGTATGTTGCTTCCGGGAGATCCGCGATCTTCAAGACATCCCTTAATCGGAATCCTTCTTCTTGGAGTTCGAATGCCAGCGCTGCTTGTGCTTTTCGAGGAAGGCATCCGGGTTCTCCTGGAAAGCGTCCAACTTTTTTAAATACGCCACTTCTAAGCGGAGAAGTTCATTCTCCCGTTCCAGTTGTTGTTCACGGGACATCGTCCCATTCGGTTTTGATGGGTTGTTTTTCGGCTTGTTTGTTGGTTTTTTCGACATGGGCGGCCGTCCTTTCGCTCGTTCTTCCAGGCCTTCTACCCCTTCCGCCAAAAATTCC
>NZ_JBYLHS010000021.1:0-1381 GCF_057748275.1 Planococcus sp. VCh962 | reverse complement strand
TGAGCCCGGTGCAATACCGGACGCATGCCAGCCAATTAGCTGCATAACGAAAACTCTAACTTTAAGGGGTCACTACCAAGTCGAAATCGACTCTCGGGCTTTTCTTTGATATTTGACAAATTGTCACGACTTTCAAGCATTGTTCACATCAAAGTCATGCGGCTGATGGATTTTTTTATTGTGGGTTGATACAATCTTAAGAGGATTTCAAACAATGGAGGCATTAACGTGACAATACGAAATTGGGTTAAGTTTTTCTTTAAAGCGCTTTTGATCGGTGGAGGAGTAACCGGTATCCTTGGGATATTCATCCGCTGGAACGATATATTTTCCCAGCCAGTAGCAAATGGAGAATGGGGAGAAGTAATTGCCGGATTTGTTTGGATGGTTATTATTGGACTGACGATGAGCATTATCAGCCAATTGTGCTTCTTCGCTTATTTGACGGTGCACCAAATTGGGATGAATATTTTCCGAACGCTGCGGTTATGGAATTGGGTCCAAGTTTTAATTATTGTGGTAGTGGTTTTGGATTTAATCGTTTTCCGGTTTGCACCGAATGCAGAAACGGTTGGACAGGTTTGGCTGTATGGAGTGCTGTTAGCGATTCTGCTTATTACCGCATTTACAACAGCTTACTTTAAAGCGAAATGGACGAACAAAGAAACGTTTATCTCGGCTTTATTCTTCATGATTGTCATCACGACGGTTGAATGGCTTCCGGCATTGATGGTAGAGGAAGGCAATATCGATAGCTGGGTCACTTTATTGTTATTCCCGTTCTTGGCAGTCAATGCTTATCAATTATTAGTTTTGCCGAAATATAATGCACAGTCAGATGTCGATCGCCAGAGATTAGAAGAAAGACGAGCGGCACGTAAAGCAGGAACACAAGCAAAAGCAAAAAAATAAAACCATGCCTTAAACTTTTTCTATATAGAGAAGTTTAAGGTTTTTTTATTGTTTACTAAATGGGAAAGAAGGCAATAAGCAAAAGCAATGGCAAAAAATGAATAAAGAATAAAATTTCAGAAAAATGATAATCGCTTTTAAGGATTGAATTAAAGCACATCAAAATTGTATATAAATTTGTGGAGGAAACGCATGAGGACAGGCTTTTAGAAGGGGTAAACGAAAGAAAGCTAAAAAGAAAAAAGAACTTTAGAAAAAACTTTTTCAAATGTGTTGACAGGAATATAAACATGCTTTAATATAATAAAAGTCGCCAAGCAACAACGAACAACACAAACAAAGACGGCGACACACAATGAACCTTGAAAACTGAACAGCAAAACGTCAACAAATAGCGACGGCCGCGCAAAACGGCCGAAGCAACGTACTGATCAGGGTTACCAGATCAAAGCGACTCGCGCATCTTTCA
>NZ_JBYLHS010000020.1:0-1523 GCF_057748275.1 Planococcus sp. VCh962 | reverse complement strand
GGACAGCGGAAATGGAAATAACTAAGAACGCCAAATAAGCCTCCCGGCCAGGAGGCGTTGGGGTTCTGCTACATGGCATGAAGGCGCTTCAAAGCGGTCCCCTTGGCGGAGGCAGGTTTCCGTGCGGTTCGGATAAGCAGCCGCGTAATCAAGTGGACGAACGCCTGAGGCGTCTTCTTTTTGTGGCGGAAGGCTTCGTATAGTTTCGCCAAAACCCCGCATCCGATGCTCCGGATCGCCACCATCTCACTGATTTCCTTTCCATCTGCCTCCCAGATCGCCTCCCGGAATCGATACGCCACCAATTGGCTCAGGAGAAAAATGAGGAAGATGCCATACAAGTGGCAGAGCCAGCGTTCCTGTTTGACCAGTTTGAAGTGGTCGATCGCCAGATACGACTTGAGGATCTTGAAACTCAATTCGATCTGCCAGCGCAACCGATACAATTCGACCACCTCGGCATCGGAGACCCCGTCCGGCAGATTGGTCATGTACCCGGTGATGCCGGCGAGGTCCTGCACGAGCTGTTTCGGTTTCTTGCCCGACTTCGTCGCGCGGCGCTGGATGCGCCCAAGGCGGATCTCCTTTTGCGCCTCCCCTTGGGACAGGAGGATGCACCGGGCCGGGAAATGGGCGTCCCTGCCGAAATGGACCTCTTCGAGCTCCAACACTTCCCCCGGCGCCATATTCCGGCACAGGCCCACCAGGTCAATGCGCTGGTAGTGGCTGCTCGCCACCACGTCCCCGTCGGGATGGAAGTCGGGAAACGGGTTGCGGTAGGCGAGATAGGCATCGCTCCGGAATTTGGTAAGGAAATAGCTGCCGTGGCGTTGGATGTCTTCGAAGACGCGGAAGTGAAAATACCCCAAATCCTGCAAACAGAGTTCCTGGTCATCCAGAAACGGCACCCGTTTCGCCCCGATGACCGTGTCGTTGATGTTCTGGCAATCCAGGTAAAGGAATGTGAAGCGCCCGGTCAATAAGTCGAACTCGTATTGGATTTTCACCGACGTCTGGCGCGTCTTTTGGGCACGCCCCTTCAAATGGTCCGGTACGCTTGCCGCTGTGGCATCGAGGATCCGGATGCTGGTAAAGGGCAGGTGGGTGGCCTGCCCTGCGGGCAGAAGCTGGTGCTGGAAACGCAAGAGCTCCTCCACTACGCGCTGGAGAAAGTGGACGGCCTTCGGGGTGAACTTCTTATCGAGTGCCGCCCGGCTGATCGAGATGTCCTGTTCGGTGGCGAGTTTGGAACAGAGTTCCTGCAGTGTGCAATCCATCAGGTTCCCCTGAACCTGGAACAGCAGTGCCAGGAAATCACTGGCCGTGACGGCCCGTTTCCGTTGGATAAAGCCCGTTTCCCGGGCGATGGCATCCACTTTGTCCGGTTCCAGAAAGGCGAAAAGTTGGTCCAGAAAGTCGGCAGTCGCTAAAGGCGCCATCAGAAAAACCCCTCTCGTTCATGGATAGTCATCCATACCATCTTTCGAGAGGGGTTACACTTTTTTCTTAAGTTGACAGCTATG
>NZ_JBYLHS010000019.1:0-2950 GCF_057748275.1 Planococcus sp. VCh962 | reverse complement strand
TTGGTTAAGTCCTCGATCGATTAGTATTCGTCAGCTGCACGCGTCGCCGCGCTTCCACCCCGAACCTATCTACCTCATCGTCTTTGAGGGATCTTACTTGCTTGCGCAATGGGAAATCTCATCTTGAGGGGGGCTTCGTGCTTAGATGCTTTCAGCACTTATCCCGGCCACACATAGCTACCCAGCGATGCCCCTGGCGGAACAACTGGTACACCAGCGGTGTGTCCATCCCGGTCCTCTCGTACTAAGGACAGCTCCTCTCAAATTTCCTGCGCCCGCGACGGATAGGGACCGAACTGTCTCACGACGTTCTGAACCCAGCTCGCGTACCGCTTTAATGGGCGAACAGCCCAACCCTTGGGACCGACTACAGCCCCAGGATGCGATGAGCCGACATCGAGGTGCCAAACCTCCCCGTCGATGTGGACTCTTGGGGGAGATAAGCCTGTTATCCCCGGGGTAGCTTTTATCCGTTGAGCGATGGCCCTTCCATGCGGAACCACCGGATCACTAAGCCCGTCTTTCGACCCTGCTCGACCTGTCCGTCTCGCAGTCAAGCTCCCTTGTGCCTTTACACTCTGCGAATGATTTCCAACCATTCTGAGGGAACCTTTGGGCGCCTCCGTTACTCTTTAGGAGGCGACCGCCCCAGTCAAACTGCCCGCCTGACACTGTCTCCCACCCCGATCAGGGGTGCGGGTTAGAATTTCAATACAACCAGGGTAGTATCCCACCGACGCCTCCCCCGAAGCTGGCGCTCCGGGCTCAAAGGCTCCTACCTATCCTGTACAAGTTGCACCAAAAGTCAATATCAGGCTACAGTAAAGCTCCACGGGGTCTTTCCGTCCTGTCGCGGGTAACCTGCATCTTCACAGGTACTATAATTTCACCGAGTCTCTCGTTGAGACAGTGCCCAGATCGTTACGCCTTTCGTGCGGGTCGGAACTTACCCGACAAGGAATTTCGCTACCTTAGGACCGTTATAGTTACGGCCGCCGTTTACTGGGGCTTCAGTTCGCACCTTCGCTTGCGCTAAGCACTCCCCTTAACCTTCCAGCACCGGGCAGGCGTCAGCCCCTATACGTCACCTTACGGTTTGGCAGAGACCTGTGTTTTTGCTAAACAGTCGCCTGGGCCTATTCACTGCGGCTCTCTCGGGCTATTCACCCTACCAGAGCACCCCTTCTCCCGAAGTTACGGGGTCATTTTGCCGAGTTCCTTAACGAGAGTTCACTCGCTCACCTTAGAATTCTCTTCTCGCCTACCTGTGTCGGTTTGCGGTACGGGCACCTCCCGCCTCGCTAGAGGCTTTTCTTGGCAGTGTGAAATCAGGGACTCCGGGGATATTTCCCCTTGCCGTCACCGCTTGACGTTTGCGGAAATGGGATTTGCCTCATTTCCCGCCTCACGGCTTGGACGCGCTCAACCAACGGCGCGCTCGCCTTATCCTTCTGCGTCCCCCCATTGCTCAAACGGCGGGGAGGTGGTACAGGAATATCAACCTGTTGTCCATCGTCTACGCCTATCGGCCTCGACTTAGGTCCCGACTGACCCTGAGCGGACGAGCCTTCCTCAGGAAACCTTAGGCATTCGGTGGACGGGATTCTCACCCGTCTTTCGTTACTCATACCGGCATTCTCACTTCTAAGCGCTCCACGAGTCCTTCCGGTCCCGCTTCAACGCCCTTAGAACGCTCTCCTACCACGGACATCTTCGATGTCCATCCACAGCTTCGGTAATCCGTTTAGCCCCGGTACATTTTCGGCGCAGTGTCACTCGACCAGTGAGCTATTACGCACTCTTTAAATGATGGCTGCTTCTAAGCCAACATCCTGGTTGTCTAAGCAACGCCACATCCTTTTCCACTTAACGGATATTTGGGGACCTTAGCTGGTGGTCTGGGCTGTTTCCCTCTTGACTACGGATCTTATCACTCGCAGTCTGACTCCCAAGCATAAATCACTGGCATTCGGAGTTTGTCTGAATTCGGTAACCCGGGATGGGCCCCTAGTCCAAACAGTGCTCTACCTCCAGGATTCTCAATCTTGAGGCTAGCCCTAAAGCTATTTCGGAGAGAACCAGCTATCTCCAGGTTCGATTGGAATTTCTCCGCTACCCACACCTCATCCCCGCACTTTTCAACGTGCGTGGGTTCGGGCCTCCAGTAAGTGTTACCTTACCTTCACCCTGGACATGGGTAGATCACCTGGTTTCGGGTCTACAACTGCATACTCACTCGCCCTGTTCAGACTCGCTTTCGCTGCGGCTCCGGCTTCGCGCCTTAACCTTGCATGCAATCGTAACTCGCCGGTTCATTCTACAAAAGGCACGCCATCACCCATGAACGGGCTCTGACTAGTTGTAGGCACACGGTTTCAGGATCTGTTTCACTCCCCTTCCGGGGTGCTTTTCACCTTTCCCTCACGGTACTGGTTCACTATCGGTCACTAGGTAGTATTTAGCCTTGGGAGATGGTCCTCCCGGATTCCGACGGAATTTCACGTGTTCCGCCGTACTCAGGATCCACTCAGGAGATCAACGATTTTCAGCTACAGGGCTGTTACCTCGTGTCGCGGACCGTTCCAGGTCGCTTCGCTTAACCGTTGATTTTGTAACTCCGTATTGAGTGTCCTACAACCCCAAGAGGCAAGCCTCTTGGTTTGGGCTGTTCCCGTTTCGCTCGCCGCTACTCAGGGAATCGCATTTGCTTTCTGTTCCTCCAGGTACTTAGATGTTTCAGTTCCCTGGGTCTGCCTTCTCATGTGCTATTGAATTCACACATGGATCCTGCCCCATTACGGGCAGGGGGTTCCCCCATTCGGAAATCTCCGGATCATCGCTCACTTACAGCTCCCCGAAGCATATCGGTGTTAGTGCCGTCCTTCTTCGGCTCCTAGTGCCAAGGCATCCACCGTGCGCCCTTTCTAACTTAACCATTAGAAAGTCGACC
>NZ_JBYLHS010000018.1:0-15850 GCF_057748275.1 Planococcus sp. VCh962 | reverse complement strand
CGTTGCTTCGGCCGTTTTGCGCGGCCGTCGCTAATTTGTTGACGTTTTGCTGTTCAGTTTTCAAGGTTCATGTTTTGTCGTTTGTTTCACCGACAACTTTCTTAGTATAACTTATTTCGAAATCGTTGTCAACAATGAATTTCATTGTTTGATTGATTTCTCTAGTTGTTTTTCTTCTGAAGTTTTATTATCACTTCCGACGACAACTATACTAGTATAACTTATTCGCAAATCAATGTCAATCAATTTTCACATGTTTTTATTCCCAAGTTTTTTGGGGACGCTTATTAATATACCAGGCATGAAAAGCAGAGTCAAAGATTTTGATTTGATCTCTTCAATAACTCAACTTCTTTTAAGTTCCTTCTATAAGAAGAGCCAGATTTAATCCATAAAGAAAAGCAATGCTGAAGAAGCCATTGCTTTTATTGCATTTTCACATTGCGGATCCGTGCTTCTTTTAATAAGAAGAGATACTTGCTTTCGGCAATCTTCCGGTCGACGATACCAAATAATTCATAATCCCCCGCCAGATGTTCTAATGCCTGGGCTTTTCCCCATTCTTCTTTTGTTTCAACAATTTGGCGAATCAGTTGTTCATCAAATTCTTTCTTCAATTTCCCTCTTCTAAAAAACACGCTTGTCGATCTCCTCTTTACAACTCACGCCGGCCTTCCAACGCTTTAGATAACGTAACTTCATCAGCATACTCCAAATCTCCTCCGACCGGCAGACCGTGAGCGATGCGCGTAGTTTTGATTCCGGAAGGTTTGACAAGGCGTGAAATATACATCGCCGTCGCTTCTCCTTCAATTGTCGGGTTCGTTGCTAAAATTAACTCCTCCACCGTTTCATCCTGCAGACGCTTCAATAGAGAAGGAACATTGATGTCTTCCGGGCCAATTCCATCCATCGGAGAAATCGCTCCTTGAAGAACATGGTATAGACCGGTGTAATCACGCATTTTTTCCATCGCGATTACATCTTTCGGATCCTGGACTACACAAATCGTGGTACGGTCCCGTGTTTGATCTTGGCAGATCATGCACGGATCAACATCGGTGATATGCCCGCAGTTGGAACAAAAACTCAAATTCCTTTTTGCATCCACTAATGCTTTAGCAAAATCGAGAACGGTATCTTCTTTCATTCCAAGCACAAAAAATGCCAGCCGGGCAGCTGTTTTCGGCCCGATTCCTGGCAATTTCATAAAACTCTCCATCAATTTCGATATTGGTTCTGGGTAATGCATTCTGTTTACCTCCTAGAACATGCCTGGAAGATTTAACCCCTTAGTGAATTTCCCCATTGTGGAATTCGCATGCTCATCCGCTTTTTTAAACGCTTCATTTGTTGCTACAATCAATAAGTCTTGAAGCATTTCTACGTCTTCCGGATCTACCACTGAAGGATCCAAAGCTACATCCAATACTTCTTTGTGTCCGGATACAGTAACTTTTACCATTCCGCCGCCAGCTGATCCTTCAAATTTCAATGTTCCCAGTTCTTCTTGGGCTTCCGCCATTTGTTTTTGCATTTTCTGCATTTGTTTCATCATGCCTTGCATATTTCCGCCACCGCGCATAATAGTTTCCTCCTTTAGATTGTTTATTAATCGTCGTGAATTTCAACAAAATCCTTGCCAAATAACCGCTCTGCTTCAGAGATAAACGGATCTTCATCCGCCACTGCGCCTTCAGCAGAGAAAGGGTGTTGTTCTTCAGCTTCTGAATGTTTCTCTTCTGCCCCTGATTTTAATCCGTTGCTTTTAATAAATTCTTCTCGGATTTTTAACCAGCTGTCATCCGGCACAAAAATCGGTGTGTAAGCTTTACCCGTATACTGTTGAAGCAGCTGGCTAAAAGCGACAGCAAAAGTCTGATTGTCTGAAGCCATCTGACAATGAATATCATACTTGAATTTTAACACAAAAGCATCTGCTGAGGCCGCTACCGGCTCCGCTTCATTCAATAAAGCTGCGTGCGATTTTTGCAATTGTCCCATGACCGTCGACCAGTTGGTTTTGATCGCTTGGATATCCGGCTTTGTCGCGTTTTTCAATACATCTTGAATGCGGCCAACCGGAATTTTATAGCTGCTTTGAGACCGCTGCCGTTTTTTGGGCTCAGCGCTTGCCGCTGGGGTTGCTGCAACAGCTCCGTTTTTCAATTGCTGTTGGAGTTGAATAATCAATTGCTCCAACTGATTAACCTTTGCTTCCAATTCTGGAGACGCTGATCCTGAAGAAACAGCAACTGGAGCATCTGCCTGTACCATTTTCAATAAGGCTGTCTCTAAGTAGATTTTTGTATGATTGGAAAAGCGCATTTCTTGCTGTGTCTTCGTCAATACATCGATCCAGGCATAAAGAGTAGCTGATTCAAATTGTTTCGCCAACTCTTCAAACCGCTCTTCGTGAGTCGCAAGCTCCAGCATGTCGTGCAAATCCGGAGCCGTTTGGATCAATAACAAATCCCGGAAAAAAGTGATGAAATCTTCTACTAGCCGGACAGGATCTTTTCCATCACGTACCAACTGTTCCAGCAGAGTCAGCGCTTGGCCAATATCTTTTTCCACCAATGCTTCTGCAATATCATAGAACATATCCTGGCTAATGGAACCAGTCACAAGCAATGCATCTTCAATCGTCATTTCATCACCGCTGAATGACACTACTTGATCCAGCAAGCTAAGTGCATCTCGCATTCCTCCAGCTGCTGCCTGGGCAATAACCTTCAATACTTGCTCATTATAGGAAATGCCTGCGTCCGTCAATACTTCAATCATCCGTTCCACAATATCCGCTTGCGTTAACCGTTTGAAATCAAATCGCTGACAGCGGGAAATAATGGTGAGGGGCAATTTATGCGGTTCGGTGGTTGCTAGGATGAAGACAACATGCTCCGGGGGCTCTTCAAGCGTTTTCAACAAGGCATTAAAGGCACTATTGGAAAGCATATGCACTTCATCGATAATATAAATTTTAAACCGGGAATTTGCCGGAGAAAATCGGACCTTTTCAATGATTTCACGCATCTCCTCCACTCGGGAGTTGGACGCTGCATCAAATTCAATGACATCTGTATTTGATCCTTCAGTGATGCTCTTACAAGAACTGCATTCATTGCAAGGTTCTGCTACAGGTGCCTGTTCACAGTTAAGTGCTTTCGCGAAAATTTTGGCGGCACTCGTTTTCCCTGTCCCACGCGGACCCGAGAACAAATAAGCATGAGTTGTCTTATTGTAAAGGAGAGCATTTTGAAGGGTTTGTTTAATATGCGACTGACCTGACATTTCAGAAAAGGACTGCGGCCGGTACACACGATAAAAAGCTTGATACGCCAACGTTTTTCTCTCCTTTTGTAAAAAGTGTATTCCGTCCTTTAATTATATCATAAATGGAGCTTCCTTCTGAATGATTTCTCCTTGAGTGGAACCCCTTATAAAAAAAGGCAGTAAAAAAACCTGTCCGCGTATTTGCGGACAGGTTTGATTTTAAAGTTAATGCCGTGCACCTTTCTTTGACTGCTGCACACAAGCGTTACCCTTGTCGTTAGCTCGATCTAGGCAACCCCGCGGCACATGAAAAGTTCCACTTAATGCTGCTTCCTTCCGGACCTGACATGGTTCATGGGTTTCCATTGCGCAGGACCCAAACGTCAACACTACGTGCAAGAGGCAGACCCTGCACACAAACAGCCTAGGAAAGGGATTCAGTCCTGCTAAAGCGGATTGCAGGTTACAGGACACCGCTATCTTCCCACCTAGCACGGCATTTATTAGTATACGAATGTTTGCTGAAAAAATCAATCCGTAAGCCTTAAAGAATATTAAATCATTGAAAAGCTAGACATCCTGTAGAAAAATAAGTTCAGAAAAAAACTCTTTTAAAAAAATTCATCGAAAGTGTTGACAGCAAGTTTCTCTTTATGATAAATTAATTCTTGTCTGATACGGAGGAATACCCAAGTTTGGCTGAAGGGATCGGTCTTGAAAACCGACAGGGGAGTCAAATCCCGCGGGGGTTCGAATCCCTCTTCCTCCTCCATTTTTTGAATTTACACGCGCATATAAATTCGAGATTGGATTCGTTACGAAAGTAGCGAATTTTTCTTACCAGTTATATGTCTGAAGATTTCGATACATAATAGACGACTTTACAAGCAGATGGCCTAGTGCCATCTGCTTTTTTTATTGCCTTTATTATTTCCCGGGAAATAATAACACCCCAGCCACTGACAGACTGGGGTGAAAGTTTATTTTTTTAATAAAGAAGTTTGCTGCATGAAATTGCCGATACGCTCGACGATGCGTTCCGAACAGTCTGGATCGTTCATCAAGTCGTATTCATTAATATTTAAACGCAGAACCGGACAGCCATTAAAAGAGTTGATCCATTTCTCGTAGCGCTCATGCATTTCAATCCAGTATTCAACCGGCGTCTGTTGTTCCATCAAGCGGCCCCGTTCCTGGATACGCCCCAAAATGTCTTCAATCGATCCTTCCAGGTATATCAGTAAGTCTGGATGCGGGAAATAAGGAGTCATGACCATTGCTTCAAACAAATTCGTATACGTTTCGTAATCCACATCGTTCATTGTGCCTTTTTCCCAATGCATCTTCGCAAAAATGCCAGTATCTTCATAAATCGAACGGTCTTGGACAAAACCGCCCCCGTATTCAAACATGCGCTTTTGTTCTTTGAAGCGTTCTGCGAGGAAATAGATTTGAAGATGAAAACTCCATTTCTCAAAATCATCATAAAATAAATCCAGATAAGGATTGGCATCTACTTTTTCAAAAGAAGTGCGGAATTGAAGCGCATCTGCCAATGCCTTTGTCATAGTAGACTTGCCGACTCCTACCGTACCGGCAATTGTAATTACGGCATCTGCCGGAATACCGTATTTTTCACGTAAATTCATATCGTTAAGCTCCTTTGTTTTAAGGTTTCGTCCACTTTGCTTAAAATCAGTTGTAAATCTGGTTCGTTCTGGACGAAATCCATTTCATCACCGTTAAACCGCAACACCGGAATTTCCGGATGTTCGCGCTCAAACCGTTCAATAAATTCATGGTAATCAGCTACCAACTGTTCCATATAAGCTGGAGTGATCATTTTCTCAAATTCACGACCACGCATTTTGATGCGTTTCATCAGCGTATCGAGGCTGGCATGCAAATAAATCACCATATTGGGTGCAGGCATATCTGTTGTCAGGATCTTATAGATTGCTTCGTATTTGGCATACTCCGCTTCCGGCAATGTGCGCTTTGCAAAAATCAAGTTCTTGAAAATATGATAATCTGCTGCGACAGGTTCGCGTTTAGAGATAAACTTTTTTTGAATATCAGACAACTGCTTATAGCGGTTGCATAAAAAGAACATTTCAGTCTGGAAACTCCATTCCTCAATGTCTTCGTAAAATTTAGTAAGAAACGGATTTTCATCGACGATTTCTTTTAGCATTTGAAATTGGTGGTGGTCAGCTATTGCTTTTGCCAGTGACGTTTTGCCAACGCCAATCGGACCTTCTACCGTTATAAATGGCACCGGCATGGGAAGTTCCCCTCTTTCTGTTCAAGTGTTGTACAGTGCCATTCATTTTACCACAGACTTCTCTTTAAAAATAGAAAAAAAGATGACCCAATTTGATGGGGAATCGCTTTGAAAGTTCTGCATGTCTGTTTTGCGCTTTTCTTAAGACAGCGGTACTTCATTAATTCACTCTTTTGCCCTTAGAAAGCACGACTTCTTTATTTCTGCTGCCTAAAAAATGATACACTTGCAAATAAGGAGAGATGAATGATGAACGGAATCGAACAAGATCACTATTATATGGGCCTAGCGATTGAAGAAGCCCAAAAAGCGGCTGCAAAAGGCGAAGTCCCGATCGGGGCTGTCATTGTGCATGAAGGAAAAGTGATTGCACGGGCACATAACTTGCGGGAAACTACCCAAAATGCAGTAACGCACGCTGAACTTTTAGCTATTCAAGAAGCCTGCCAGCAAATTGGCAGCTGGCGCTTGGAAAACACCAACATTTACGTAACGTTAGAGCCGTGTCCGATGTGTGCCGGTGCCATTTTGCAGTCTCGCATTCCACGGGTCATTTATGGGGCGC
Source organism: Planococcus sp. VCh962 (assembly GCF_057748275.1). Classification (NCBI taxonomy): domain Bacteria; kingdom Bacillati; phylum Bacillota; class Bacilli; order Caryophanales; family Caryophanaceae; genus Planococcus; species Planococcus sp. VCh962. The sequence goes on along the minus strand of NZ_JBYLHS010000018.1, from coordinate 9,725 downwards.
GCGATGCTAAAGCCGGCAGCGTCGATTCATTGTACCGGCTGCTCAACGATGACCGGTTTAACCATCAATGCGATGTTACTGAAAATGTAATGGCTGAAGAATGCGGCGGATTGCTTACTCAATTTTTCCGGGCACTTAGGGAAAACAAAAAAAAGAAAAAGCGGGAGCTCTTATAGGGCTGCCGCTTTTTCTTCGGTTAAAAACTGCTCAATAAGCAGATTCAGGATATAAGCTTGTTCATGATGGATCCAATGGGTCGCTTCTCCGACAAACACCAATTCAGCGTCTTCACAAAAGTCCAGGCTTTCCTTTGCCAGTTCCGTTGACAGGAACTGATCGCCGATTCCCCAGATGATGCGAACAGGAACGCTGATTTTCTGCTCTGGCACTTGCATGACATTGCCTTGCCGGATTGCTCTGTACCAATTCAGCATGGCTGTCAAAGCACCTGGTCGATCCCATGCCTCCTGGTAAGCAGCCAGCTCTTCCTCAGAAAATGTATCTGGATTGCTTGTCGACACTAAACTTCCTACCATCGTCTTGAAATAATCTGCTGCCAGCATTTTCTCCGGCAAATCCGGCAATTGGAAAAAAGCGATATACGAGCTTCTTGCCCATTGCAAGGGATTGCGCTTCAGTACCCTCGGCATGGCCTGAGGATGTGGAATATTGACTGCAATCAATTGTTTAACATACTGCGGCTTGGTAGAGGCTAAATGCCAGGCTACTGCCCCTCCCCAGTCATGTCCAATAATGGTCGCATTTGTTCTGCCGAAATGCTCGATTAATCCCACTACATCGTCTCGCAGTAAATCCAAGCTATAGCTTTCAATGTCTTGGGGCTTGTCGCTTAAATTATAGCCTCGCTGATCTGGCACTGCGACACGGTAGCCCAGTTTGGTGAGCGGTTCAATTTGCTTTTTCCAGCCAAACCAAAATTCCGGAAAGCCGTGCAACAAAATGGCAAGCGGCCCCCCTTCCGGACCTGCTACTGCAGTATGCAGCGTAATGCCGTTCGTTTTAATCCATTGAAATGATAGGTCCTCCATCTTAACAACTCCTCCCAAATGGCTTTAGCTTTCCTTTACCCGTTCCAGCAAGAAAATAAAAAAGACCCAAAAGCATTCTGCTTTTAGGTCTCAGGTTTTATTTGATGACGTCTTTGCCGCCCATATACGGACGCAGTACTTCCGGAATTAAAATCGATCCGTCTTCTTGCTGGCAATTTTCCAGCAAAGCCGCTACTGTCCGCCCAATAGCCAAACCACTGCCATTTAAGGTATGCACAAATTCCGGTTTGCCATTTGGTTCACGGCGGAATTTGATATTGGTGCGGCGTGCCTGGAAATCTTCAAAATTACTGCAAGAAGAAATTTCCCGGTACATTTCCTGGCTAGGGATCCAGACTTCAATATCGTATTTTTTTGCAGCGGTAAAGCCCAGATCTGCTGTACACATTTTTAAGAGACGATAAGGCAATCCAAGAAGCTGCAATACTTTCTCAGCATGCCCCGTCAATTTCTCCAATTCATCGTAAGAATCCTCCGGCTTCACAAAGCGCACCAGCTCGACTTTATTGAATTGGTGCTGTCTGATTAGCCCGCGCGTGTCACGGCCCGCAGAACCTGCTTCAGAGCGGAAATTCGCACTGTAAGATGCAAAGGCCTGAGGCAGCATTTCCCCATTTAGAATTTCGTTGCGGTAAAAGTTTGTAACTGGCACTTCAGAAGTCGGAATCAGGAAATAATCCTCTTTTTCAATCAAGAAAGCATCTTCTTCAAACTTTGGAAGCTGGCCAGTTCCAGTTAAGCTTTCGCGGTTAACCAGATACGGCGGCAGCATTTCCTCGTAGCCGTGTTCTTCCTGATGCAGATCCATCATAAAGTTGATGAGTGCGCGTTCCAGGCGTGCACCAAGACCGCGGTAAAATACGAAACGGCTGCCCGTCACTTTTGCCGCCCGTTCAAAATCGATGATGTTCAAATCTGTTCCAAGATCCCAATGCGGTTTGGCTTCAAACCCAAACTCCCGTTTAGTCCCCCAAGTGCGGATTTCCACGTTGTCGTCTTCAGAATCGCCGACCGGCACACTGTCATGTGGAATGTTCGGCACGCGCATCATGATGTAATTCAAGCGCTCTTCCACTTCCCGCAATTGATCATCAATCACTTTGATTTCGTCGCCGACTGCACGCATCTTCGCAATAGCTTCATCTGCATTTTCTTTATTGCGTTTCATAGTCGCGATGTTTTGTGAGGCTTCATTGCGTTCTGCCTTTAACTTTTCTGTCTGGGCAATCAATTCCCGGCGCTTTGCATCCACTTCTTCAAAATCGTTAAGAACGGAAATATCTTCTCCGCGTTTCGCTAGTTTTGTTTTTACTTCTTCAAAATTGGCACGTACATATTTAATGTCTAACATGCTGGTTCCTCCTTCAATTTGCGGTTAATGGAAAAAAGACAACAAAAATAGCCCTCATCCCTTGGTAAAGGGACGAGAGCTACCCGCGTTGCCACCCTGATTGATCGGCAAAAGCCAATCCTCTTCATTACATAACGGCCTTTAAACCGGCAATGGCTTGTGTCGCCATGCAACTCAGGAGTGGATTCACACGCGCTTTTCACCGGTTTGCACCAACCACCGGCTCTCTTTGGAAAAACAGACGCATTACTATTCCCCATCAACGTTTCTACTTTTAAATTAATCATACTTTACTATAAACTGATTAATTTGGCAAGAGAATACCAGTTTCTGAGGGGATCATGCTTAAAAAGTACTCGGTAATCCGGTGGTCCTTTGTCAATTCCGGATGGAATGAGCAGCCAAGAAACTGGCCGCTTCTTGCCATGACGATTTTCCCCTCATGTTCACAAAGCACTTCAGTAGTTGGACCAGCGCTGACAATATGCGGTGCCCGGATAAAGACCGCTTCAAACGGATCATCAATGCCCTTAATGGTTAAAGATGCTTCAAAACTGTCGACTTGGCGGCCGAACGAATTGCGCTCTACGACAACATCCATAACACCCAGATGAGGTTCGCCATAACCGACGACCTTGCCGGCGAGCAAAATCAACCCTGCGCATGTGCCGAACATTGGCTTGCCGGAAGCTGCAAATTCACGTAACGGCTCCATCAAGCTATAGCGGTCAATCAAACGGCGCATCGTCGTGCTTTCTCCCCCTGGCAAAATCAAGGCATCCACAGCTTCCAGATCTTTTGGCCATTTCACCAACACTGCTTCCGCTCCACATGCTTCAACGGATTGCACATGCTCTCGTACAGCCCCCTGCAGCGCCAGCACTCCGATTCGTTTCATCTTACCAGCCCCGTTCCTGCATGCGTTCTCCTGCTGCAATCGTAGAAATTTCAATTCCTTTCATGGCGATGCCGAGATCTTTGGCCAATTCAGCGATTAATTTGTAATCTTGGTAATGCGTCGTCGCTTCCACAATCGCACGCGCGAAGCGTTCCGGATTTTCCGATTTGAAGATACCGGAGCCGACAAATACGCCATCTGCCCCAAGTTCCATCATCAAAGCCGCGTCTGCTGGCGTCGCAACACCGCCGGCCGCAAAGTTGACGACCGGCAAACGGCCAAGGCGTTTCACTTCTTTCAGGAATTCGTAGGAAGCACCCAAATTGCGCGCTTCCGTCATCAATTCATCATCGCTCAAAGTCACGACTTTGCGCACTTCTGCGTTTACTTGGCGCAAATGGCGGACCGCTTCTACGATATTGCCGGTTCCCGGCTCGCCTTTTGTGCGAAGCATCGAAGCTCCTTCGCCAATGCGGCGGGCCGCTTCGCCCAAATTGCGGCAGCCGCAAACAAATGGCACGGTATAAGTGTCTTTCAATAAGTGGAATTCTTCGTCTGCCGGCGTCAGTACTTCACTCTCATCTATGTAATCGACACCCATAGCTTCCAGTACACGGGCTTCCACAATATGGCCAATCCGGGCTTTTGCCATCACCGGAATGGATACAGCCTTCATGACTTCTTCTGTGATGCGCGGGTCTGCCATTCGGGCTACACCGCCGTCTCTGCGGATATCGGAAGGAACCCGTTCAAGTGCCATAACAGCAGTGGCACCGGCAGCTTCCGCAATACGCGCCTGCTCTGCATTGACCACATCCATAATAACGCCGCCTTTTTGCATTTCTGCCATTCCCCGTTTTACACGATCTGTTCCATGTTCACTCATCAATAATTCCCCCTTTTTCTTAATATTTTAAGTATAATAGGTATTGACCATATAAAAATAGCCAGATACCCATTAATCCGTAAGGTCAGTTAGGAGAAAGAACGATGGATATGCTCATGTTTCAACTTCAACGACAGAATAGCACCCCTTTATATAAACAGCTGTACGAGGAAATAAAACAAGCCATTATTTCTGGTAAAATTTCCGTCGATACCAAATTGCCCAGTAAACGGAAGCTTGCCGAATTTCTGGACATCAGCCAAACTACTGTTGAACTCGCCTATGGCCAGCTGGTTGCTGAGGGGTTTATTGAGTCAAGGGCCCGTAAAGGATTTTATGCACAACCGGTAGAAGAATTGGCTTATCTGGACATGCCCCAGGATGAGCCTTTGATTAATGAACGTCTTGAGTATCGATACGACTTTAATCCAGGAAAAATTGATACCCATTCGTTTCCTTTTTCCACATGGCGTAAATTGTCAAAAGATGTGCTGGATGAGATAAACCATGAATTGCTGCTGATCGGACATCCTCAAGGCGATGAAGCATTGCGCCATGAAATTTCTCGTTATTTATTTCAATCACGGGGAGTGGTGTGTAGCGCGGAGCAAATCATTATTGGCTCTGGAACCGAACAATTGATGCCTCTGCTGATCCGTTTGCTTGATAAAACGGTCGTGTTTGGCTTTGAAAATCCGGGATATCCATTAACCCACAGCATTTTTGCGCACCATGACCGAAAAGCGGTGCCGATTAGCATAGAAGAAGATGGCATTAATGTTACGGAACTGGAGGCTTCAGAAGTGGATATCGCCTATGTCACACCGTCTCATCAATTTCCGACAGGCTCTGTGCTCAGCGCTACTAAACGCGCCCAATTATTGAACTGGGCAGCTGCAAAGCCGGAGCGCTATATCATTGAAGATGATTACGACAGTGAATTCCGTTACACGAGCCGTCCTATCCCCGCCCTTCAAAGCATGGACTTAAGCGGCCGGGTCATTTACATCAGTACGTTTTCTAAATCACTCATGCCGTCTTTGCGGCTGGCTTATATGGTTTTGCCAAAACGGCTGCTGCGCGCTTACCAGCGGACTTTCCTCCATTATTCATCGTCTGTTCCGCGTATGGATCAGCAGCTGGTATCGGAATTTATGAAAGAAGGGCATTTTTCCCGACATTTGAACCGGATGCGCAAACTTTACAAGAAAAAGCTCGAGCATTTAACAACGCTTCTGCTGTTATTTGCACCGGCTGTGACCGTTTCCGGACAGCAAGCCGGCATGCATATTGTCTTAACCATTGAAACCTCTCTTACAGAAAGAGAATTGGTTGAACGGGCTAAACATGCAGGCATTCGTGTCTTTGGCTTAGGTTCATACGATGTCGAAGGGAAAACAGTTTCTCCTCCGCAAATTGTCTTGGGATTCGGCGGATTGACGGAAGCTGAAATTGAACAAGGCATCTTTCAGCTTATGAAATGCTGGAACATCCCATTGAAAAAAGCAGTTCAAATTTAATCACGCAACCGATACTCCGTAAAGCAGTTGCCTAAACCCTTCTGCTCCTGCATGGCACTTGCCTTCGCATCCCTACGCTAGCTTGCTTCGTCGCAAGCGTCCGTCTGGAGAGAAATGAGAGAAGCCGTTGAAATTTTCCCGAAACCTAAAAAAGCAGTTCATCTCAAAAGATGAACTGCTTTTTATTTAGAATAATCCTTTTACAAAATCAAGTGCGCCTGTCCACATACTGCCCATAAAGCTGCCGACAGCTTGCATAGACAACGAGAACCAGTTGGCCCGTTCTACTTTTTCTGTGGCAACCACTTCTACAGCCCCAGTGGTTTCATTCAAATAGCCGTAATCCGTGCCTTCTTCTTTAACAAGCTTTACGGTTCCAACCACTTGGTCTTTCCCAATTTCAGCTTCAATCTTTCCGTCTGTCATTAACGATTCATCAATGACCAATTCAGGCTTATACGCATCTTTATCACTTGTACGGATCATCATCGTAATCGGTTCTTTAACAGCGATGTTAACTTCATCTTCTTTTCCTTTGATTACCGGCAAAGTTTCTTTTCCTTTAAACTGATAACCTGCAGGAACAATTTCCTCTGTTTTAAATTGGCCGAAACCAAAGTCGAATAATGCACGGGTGGCATCAAAACGGGCTTTGTAAGAGCCGACGCCTTTGTCATCGACCGCTTTCATTACAACGGCAATCAGGCGAGTATCCCCGCGTTTTGCGGTTCCTGTGAAGCTGTGGCCTGCAAAATCAGTAGTTCCGGTTTTTAGGCCGTCAACGCCTTCATATTCATAAATCATTCCAGGCAGCATCGTGTTCCAGTTGATCATATTTGTTGCATCGTCGGTTCCTTCACGGAATACCTTACTTGGAATTTTAGTCGTTTCCAGTACTTCAGGATACTTATCTAAAAGGGCTTTTGCCAATTTAGCAACAGATGTCGCAGACATAACGTTTTCATCCGTCGGGCCTGTTCCTTTAGGGTGCATGCCCATCAAATCTCCATTGTTCAAACCTGTTGAGTTAACGAATTTGGCATCGTCCAATCCAAGCTCTTTTGCTTTTTCATTCATCAAACGGACAAATTCTTCTTCTGTTCCTGCAATTGTTTCAGCAATTCCAATTGTCGCCGCATTTGCGGAGTAAATAGCCATCGCTTCATACAACTCTTTAATTGTATATGATTCACCTTTACGCAATTGGACATTGCTGAGGCGCAAATCTTGAGAAACTTTATATGTATAGTCCGTTACGGTATACTTTTGATCCCATGTGACACGTCCATCTTCAATTGCTTCAAATAGTAAGTATTCACTCATCATTTTCGACATACTCGCAATGCCTAAAGAAGCATCGGCATTTTGTTCATATAATATTTTCCCTGTATCAGCATCTACCAGAATTGCAGCATCTGCCATTATATTTAAAGAATCGGCCGCTTTCGCTTGCTGCGGAACGATAATAGTCATTAGCATTACAGCCATCACAGTCAGCAACATTGTTGTTTTTAAAACATTCTTCACTTAATAAATACCTCCATCTGTAAGTTTCCCCATGCTATTCTATCATATTATATTGGTCCTGAAACAAAAACATGTAAAAAGCACCCTTTCCGCCTAAATTTAGACGATTAAGGGTGCTAAAAGATACAGTTTAGTCAATATCTATTGGCCAATGGAATTCCTTCTTTATAAAAGTTGGAAATTTATTAGCTTTAAAAGACTGATGGCAACTTTTTATGAAATTGAATAGTTAGGTGACTCTTTTGTGATTTGTACATCATGCGGATGGCTTTCCCGGAGACCGGCTCCAGTCATGCGGACAAACTGTGCTTCCTCACGCAATGTCTTTAAATCCGGTGTACCGCAATATCCCATTCCTGCACGGATGCCGCCGAGCAATTGATGGATTGTATCAGCCAATGGCCCTTTATATGGCAAGCGGCCTTCAATTCCTTCTGGAACCAATTTTTTTGCTTCATCTTGGAAATAACGGTCTTTAGAGCCTTTTTCCATAGAAGCAATAGAACCCATTCCCCGATAATTTTTAAATTGGCGTCCTTGGAAGATTTCTGTTTCTCCTGGACTTTCAGTTGTTCCGGCAAGCAGACTTCCTAGCATAACTACGTGTCCGCCTGCTGCCAGCGCTTTGATGATATCACCAGAATATTTAATGCCGCCATCTGCGATAATGGTTTTGCCATGTTTGCGTGCTTCTGTTGCGCAGTCATAGACAGCAGTGATTTGTGGAACCCCCACACCCGCTACTACTCGTGTCGTACAAATTGAACCAGGTCCGATTCCTACTTTAACAACATCTGCTCCAGCATCAATCAATGCTTTTGTTCCTTCGGCTGTTGCTACATTTCCTGCAATAATAACCAGTTCCGGATACTCTGTGCGGATCTGTTCAACCATTTCAAGCACGCCTTTAGAATGCCCGTGAGCCGTGTCTAACACAATTACATCTACAGAAGCTTTAACCAATTGTTCTACACGTTTCATCGTATCTGAAGTAACACCGACAGCTGCACCGACAAGCAAACGACCATGAACATCTTTCGCTGCATTCGGAAACTCGATTACTTTTTCGATATCTTTAATTGTGATTAATCCTTTTAAGATGCCGCTGTCATCGACGATTGGCAGTTTTTCGATTTTGTATTGCTGCAAAATCTTTTCTGCATCTTCCAGCGTAGTGCCGACCGAAGCAGTAACAAGCTGTTCTTTTGTCATAACTTCATCAATCTGCAAGGAATAATCTTGAATAAAACGCAAGTCGCGGTTTGTAATGATGCCCACTAATTTTTGCTCTTCTTCATTATTGACAATTGGAACACCGGAAATGCGATATTTCCCCATCAAATGTTCAGCGTCATAAACTTGGTGTGTAGGAGTTAAGAAGAAGGGATCTGTGATAACGCCGTTTTCTGAACGTTTAACGGTCGTTACTTGTTCCGCTTGTTCTTCAATGCTCATGTTTTTATGAATGACTCCAAGCCCACCTTGACGAGCCATGGAAATCGCCATTTTGGCTTCCGTGACAGTATCCATCCCTGCACTAATAATAGGAATGTTCAATTTGATGGTTGGAGTTAATTCCACTGACAAATTTATATCCTTTGGCAAAACTTCCGATTGCGCTGGAATTAACAAAACATCATCAAACGTTAAACCTTCTTTTACAAATTTCGACTCCCACATTATTGACACGCCTCCTGCTTCCTTTTGAATATTATTGTAAGGTTATCAGCGTCGGTATACAGTGTCAAGAAAACAAGAATAAGAAAAAATATTCGGAATAATGCATTACAACAGCTTTTTAATATCTTCTTCCATTTTCTTTGGAGCTGTCTGTGGAGCATATCTTTTTATAACATTTCCTTCGCGGTCTACAAGAAACTTCGTGAAATTCCATTTGATGCTGCCAGTCAACAAACCCTTTTGTTCGGAAGTTAAGTATTTGAATAAAGGATCTGCACTGGTTCCTTTCACATCCACTTTCGCAAACATTGGAAAAGTGACGCCATAATTAACTTTGCAGAACTCCATAGTTTCATCTTGGTTATGGAACTCCTGGTCATTAAATTGGCCGCTAGGAAAACCTAATACTTGAAGGCCTTGATCTTTGTATTTTTCATAGAGATTTTGCAATTCTTCAAATTGAGGAGTAAAACCGCATTTGCTGGCAGTATTTACAATGATTAAAGGATGTCCTTTAAATCTTTTCAATGATTCTTTTTCCCCGTTCGCTTTAGTCACTTCATATTTATAAAGAGAGCTCATTCAATCCATCCTTTCAATTTTCTTTAGATTATAGCTAAGAAGATAGATATACAAGAAATATGGTCATACAGACAGTTAAATGCAAATAAATGAAAATTTTTTAAATCTCTAGATTCACTTCAAAAAGAAAACGCAAAAAAGCCGTTGCCGGATATACCGGCAACGGCTTTTTTTTAATGGCCCAGCGACGTCCTACTCTCACAGGGGGAGA
>NZ_JBYLHS010000017.1:0-26942 GCF_057748275.1 Planococcus sp. VCh962 | reverse complement strand
TCAGTACGTTGCTTCGGCCGTTTTGCGCGGCCGTCGCTAATTTGTTGACGTTTTGCTGTTCAGTTTTCAAGGTTCATTGTGCGCTGCGTTCAAACAGCAACTTTATTAGAATACCTCAACTCAATTGCGATGTCAATAACTTTCGTTATTTTTTTTCATTAAGTTTTTAATGAATTTACCTCGAGTTGTTTTGAGGACATTTACTAATATATCAGAGGTTGTATTTGAAGTCAACGCTTTCAACAGAAATAATAAAAAAATATTATTTCGTTTACATTTCTTATTATAACAGAATATTCTAAAAATAAAATTACAAAGGTGTTACAAATTTGAAAGGGAATATTTCCTTTACATTGAATCTTCTTTCCAATCTATTTTCATTTCCTTCCTGCCCCACTAATTCTTATTACGTCACCCTTTCTCAATGTTTTTATTTCTTTTCTTCTATATAAGGAGCCTTCTCTATTTCTAAAACTTTAGTAATGAAGAAAGCAAATCCAAGCTGTTTGAATTTTTCCTTCTATATAAAAGACTTCTGCCTTATAACTTCTTTCCATGTTAAAAATCCTCATATGAAATATATCCTTTTAAACTTTCTTCCATACAAAAAAAGTCCGCCGAAAATCTTCGGCGGACTTACGCTTAAGCAATAAATACGAAATAGAGAATAAAAATAACAAACAACCCGTACATGATCGGGTGCACTTGCTTCCACTTACCAGCAGTGATCATCGTAATTGGATAGAAGATAAAACCAATAGCAATACCAGTTGCAATACTGTAGCCAAGCGGCATCGCGATCATAGTTAAGAAAGCAGGAACAGCAATTTCAAATTTCGACCAATCGATTCTTCCTAGAGCGGAAACCATAAGCACTCCCACAATAATTAAAGCAGGGGCAGTAACGGCACTCGTAATCACTTCAAGGAGAGGATAAAACAAAATAGAAATTAAAAATAATAACCCCGTCACTACGGAAGCAAACCCAGATCTTGCTCCTGCAGCTACTCCTGCACTTGATTCAATATAAGAAGTTGTAGTTGATGTCCCAAAGATTGCGCCACTTACTGTAGCAACTGCATCAGCCAGCAATGCTCTACCGGCACGCGGAAGTTTATCATCTTTGATCAATCGTGCTTGTGTCGCTACCGCCACTAAAGTTCCAGCAGTATCAAAGAAGTCCACGAAAAGAAATGTTAAAACGATAACAAGGAATTCAATGTTCACCAATGAACCGAAATCATTGATGATGGGTTCGAAAGCTACTCCAAACGTTGGAGCCATACTAGGAATATTGAAATCGACAATTGCTTTGGGCAAGTCAACGACTTGGAAAATCATGCCCACTACAGCCGCAATCAGCATACCGAAGAAAATCCCGCCCTTAACTCGACGGACCATAAGAATTACAGTAACGACCAAACCGAAAATGGCCAGCAAGGTTGAAGGTGTTGATAAATCTCCTAAGCCAACCATTGTCGCTTCATTGGCGACAATAACTCCTGAATTTTGAAGACCAATAAACGTGATATAAAGTCCGATACCGGCTCCAACCGCTAACTTCAAGTCGTTAGGAATTGCATTGATAATCCGCTCACGCAACCCAGACAAAGAAAGTACGATAAAAATAAGACCCGAAAACAAAACTCCAGTCAAAGCGGTTTGCCATGATACACCGTAAGTCAAAATAACTGTATAAGCAAAAAAAGCATTTAAACCCATACCGGGAGCTAAAGCTATAGGATATCTGGCGACGATCCCCATCATTAAACATCCTACTGCAGCTGCCAGAGCCGTAGCCATAAATACGGAGCCGTAATCCATGTACATTTCAGCAGGCAAATCTGGCACAGAGCTTAAAGTCAGCGTCAATGGATTGACCACTAATATATAAGCCATGGCCAGAAATGTTGTTAAGCCACCGATTATTTCACGGCGATAATTTGTTCCCAGCTCTTCGAACTGAAAATACTTCTTCATAATGTTTTCCTCCGCGTGTCGTCGCGATAATGCATAAAACAAAAAACGCATACAGCTTTATGCCGTATGCGCTCGATTTATCCTTTCAAAGCAAATAGCCTTGAAACTAGTCCTGCTTCTTGAAAGAGGACAAAAATCGTAGTCGAGTCATTTACGGTAACTCGGTAGAAACTTTCGGGCCATATCCCCGACATTATACGACAACGTTATTTAATTCCTATCGTAATATAACATGGTTTATTACTTCAAACAAGACTAAACACGAACAATTATTAAAATAAAGTGAACAAAGTTCGTCAAATAAAAAAGCTGTACTCCTTATATGGAGTACAGCTGCTTCAATTTATTCCCACTCAATAGTTGCAGGCGGCTTGCTCGTAATGTCATACAGTACGCGGTTGATGTGTGATACTTCGTTGACCAATCGGACGCTGATTTTCTCTAGCACATCCCAAGGGATGCGTGCCCAATCCGAAGTCATGCCATCAATAGAAGTTACTGCACGGATTCCGATCGCATAATCGTACGTACGGGCATCTCCCATTACACCAACACTGCGGATATCAGGAAGTACCGTAAAGTATTGCCAGATATCACGGTCAAGGCCGGCTTTACTGATTTCTTCCCGCAAAATCCAGTCAGATTCACGGACGATTTCCAGTTTTTCTTCTGTTACAGCGCCCATAATACGAATGCCGAGACCTGGGCCCGGGAACGGCTGGCGCCAAACGATTTCATCCGGCATACCAAGTTCAGTTCCGAGAACCCGTACTTCATCTTTAAATAAAGTGTTTAACGGCTCAATTAGTTTGAATTGCATATCTTCAGGAAGTCCACCAACGTTATGGTGTGATTTGATTGTTTGAGCTGTAGTTGTTCCACTTTCAATAATATCAGTATAAAGTGTTCCTTGCGCCAAGAAGTCCATGCCTTCAAGTTTTGATGCTTCATCATCAAATACATAAATAAATTCGTTGCCGATAATTTTCCGTTTTTGTTCCGGATCAGTTACGCCAGCTAATTTTTTCATAAACCGTTCACGTGCATCAATTTTGATGACGTTCATGTGGAAGCCGTCAGCGAAAGTTTTCATTACGCTTTCCGCTTCCCCTTTGCGCAGAAGACCATGATCAACGAACATACAAGTCAGTTGATCTCCGATTGCTTTATGGATCAGCACTGCAACAACAGAAGAATCTACACCGCCACTAAGTGCACAAAGAACTTTTTTGTCGCCTACTTCTTCCCGGATTTTTTCGATTTCAAGTTCGATGTAATTTTCCATTGACCAATCATCTGTCATACCGCATACCTCAAAGACAAATTGGCGCAACAATTCATTTCCGTAAATAGAATGACGTACTTCCGGGTGGAATTGAACTCCGTAAAAGCCGCGGGATTCATCTGCCATTGAAGCAATTGGACATCCTGCACTTGTACCGATTACATCAAATCCAGGAGGCGCTGCAGTTACCAGGTCCCCGTGGCTCATCCACACGATTTGTTCTTCCGGCAAACCTTTAAATACCGTGCTTTCTTTGATCAGTTTCAGTTCCGCTTTGCCATACTCCCGGTTTTGGGCTTTTTCTACCTTGCCGTTCAAATGCAGCGCCATTAATTGCATGCCGTAGCAAATCCCTAAAATAGGCAATCCCATTTCAAAAATTGCGTCATCTACTGAAAAAGCATTTTTATCGTAAACGGAGTTTGGTCCGCCTGAGAAGATAATCCCTGTCGCATTCATTTCTTTGATTTCTTCAGCAGTTATGGTGTGAGGATGCAATTCACTATAAACTCCAATTTCACGAATACGCCGTGTAATCAATTGGTTGTACTGGCTTCCAAAATCCAAAACTACAATTTTCTTTTGCTCTTTTAACATCGGACTTGCTGGCACACTCTTCACCTCTTCTATTCAATTCAGGCCTCAAAAAACAAAAGAACGCGAAAATACTCCTCGCGTTCTTTTGCTCTACATCAAAAAGGCGAATGCACATGTCAAGGCATGCGTCATCCACCTTCATAGTCAAGTCATTTCCGGGGACTTGGTAGAGACATCTGGTCCATATTACCAGACATATATGAGGGCACCTGTAACTTTAATTTTCTCAATTGTACAAGGTAGCCCGGCCAAAATCAACCGGTTGTTTGTTTGATTAAATTTTCCCAACTTTCCTGCAATTCACGCCATTCAATGGCTTCTGCGTGACCACCATAGATTGACTGCTCATAAGCATTCGTTAAACGGGTCATATCTTTGGTACCGAAAAACGTATCGATGTAAGAGGCATAAGACCTTAAGGTTTGGCCTTCTCTTCTTTTGATGCCATACAAATCAAGCTGTTTCAACAGCCGCAAATACGCTTTTTCGAAAGTGTGAGTCCCGCCGCGGCGAAGCCGGTAATAAGGAATCAGCACAATTGGCAGCCATTTTTGGCGAACTTTATAAAATATTGCTGCCAGCAAGGCAAGTCCGATGAACCCCCAGCCAATCTCACTTCGGTTTTCATCTAAAAATGCGCTAAAGCGGCTCCATACCGATGGTCCCGCATTCCCTGAAGCAGCTGCTTCATCTTCTGCTCCTTCGGGTTTAGGCGGTTCAGGACGATCCGGCATTTCGTGTTCATCCCGCTCTGCCGCATCTACTTCCACATCAAATTCCACAGCTGAAGAACCAGTAAAACCAATGGTCGGTTCAAATAACATCCAACCGACACCTGGCATATATGCTTCTACCCAGGAATGGGCGTTATTATTGGTGATTTGATAAATATCATTTTCACCGTCTGTCTCCAGCAATTCCCCTTCGTTAAAGCCTTTAACCCAACGCGCCGGAATATCAAGAGAACGGAGCATGACAACCATTGACGTGGAAAAGTTATCGCAATATCCTCTTTTCGTTTCGAATAAAAATTGATCCACGTAGTCCTGATCTTCTGCAGGAACCGGAATATCCTGCTGGCTGTATTCAAATCCCGCGTTGCTGAAGTATCTTTCAATATCCCGTGTCTTGTCATAAATTGTGGGTGAGCTTGCCGTTATTTCTTCCGCCAAATCCCGGACCCTTTGCGGCAATTCTGCCGGCAGCTGCAAATAGCGGTCGAATTCAGGAGGCAATTCTGCCAAATCGGCTTCTGACGTTTCGCGCAATGCCGTTAAACTGAAAGTAGGTTCACTATAAGTAATTTCATAAACTTCCGGCTCAAAAACATCACCTTGCCGATACGTTTCTATTCGCTGATCAGCCGTGTTGTACTGATAATCCATTTCTGTATCCATCACGATTGATTCTGTGCCATAGGGATACAAGACAAATGGAAACTCTTGATTCATTGACAGCAAGGCGGTATCTTGTTCTTCCGGATCGCCAGGAGTAAAATCAGTGGCAATAAAGTCCCCGTTTTCATAAAGAAAGGAATCTCCCACGTTTTCCGTCAGTTCCCAGCCTTTTGTTGTATAAATATCTTTTGTTTCCACCTTCCAATACTGGCCATTTGCAACTTCCGCTCGGAATACCGGAGAACTGTCCCCGATAAAAGAGCCGCCTAATTGCGAATCATTTACACCATACCCGATCCTTCCGACTGTATTGCCCGGCCCGCTTCCCGCTTGGCTTGATAGAGACGTAATATATGGAACCGGGTCTGGCCAAACCGGCCCGGATTTCGGTAAATACAATGCGAATGCAGTAGATGCCGCAATCATGACAAAAAGAGGGATGATGAAAACTGCAATTTTATCATTGCTTAACTCAATACGATGCCGTTCAGTCCATCTTGCCAAATGCAGAAGCCCGGCTAGCAATAAGCCAATGACCATAATACGGATAATTGCGGTATTTCCAGTATATGGGCTGAACGTATCCAAGACGGCAATAAAAATAACTGTCAATAAGTAAAACAAGAAAATGCTCAAGCGGAAGCTCACCCAATAGTGAATTAAATAAACAGCCATCCACAGCAAAGCAAAAAATAAAATTGTTCTGAAAATGTCAGTAGTCTGTGCCCAATTTTGTGAAAACAAGGCACTTATGTTAATTTCCAAATCCTGCCATACAAAAGCAATTGCATCCCAAGTAAAAAATAATTCGCCAGTATACACATAGATGATGAACCACAATATATAAATCAACTTCAAAGGTCCTGAAATCCACCAATCCACTTTCAATAATGCCATCAGCAATCCCATGCCAATAAACATTAAAAATAACGGCTTATGGGCGGTGGCTGTCAATGTCATGACTGGCGTCAGCCATTCAGCCAACAAGAAGAAAACCAATACGTATAAACCAGTCATAAACCATATATTTTTTCGAATGGAAGTCATTTGCCGTTCACCTCCGTGAATACCGATGCAAAATTCTCAGGGCTGACTCGCTTGATGATAAATCCTTTGGAACGGGCAAATTGATGAGCCATCTCCTCTTTCGGAGAAGGTCGTTCTCCTTTGTTCGTGACTATCAGGCACATACATGTGTTTAAATGTTTTACATTGCGTTGAATAACTTTCACCATATCAATCGTTAAATTACTTGTTACATACAGCAAGCTCGAAGCTTGGATTTTTTGCAAATCCCGATTCGCTGCTTCTTCAGCCGGCTTTTCCAAATCGGCTTGCACTTTTGTCAAATGATACATAATACGGTGCAAATGTTCTTCTGTCTGGATTACCGGAAAATAATTACGCGTCTCTCCCACTGATAAATAGGCAACGCTTGAATTGGCTCGAACGATAGCCTGAAGAATTGAAGCCACTAATTCAACTTGCATTTCAAATTTATCTGAAGGAACCCGGTCATCCATTAAAAATAAGTCTTGTGACTGCCGATCTTCAAACTCTTTTGTTCTCATCGTTTGAGTCCGGGCAAAAGATTTCCAATGAATCCATGAAACCCGGTCACCGGGATGGTAATCCCGGATTCCTGTTGCCATGGTCGTATCTTTCACCAATGTAAAAGGAGCAGCCATTGAACCGTGGTCGTATTTAGACTCCATCGGCCGATAAGCCATTTCGACTGTATTGGGATAAACAAGCACTTTTTGCTGCAACGGCACCAGTCTAGTTTTGCGAACCCAGCCGAAGAAATCTGCAATTTCTATTTGAACTCCTTCGAGGATATGTTCTCCCCGAGGCATATGTTCAATTTCATAAGTCCAGGAATAGCTTTTCTGAAATCCAGGTACAAGCATCTTTTGATGATTTCCAACAGTTCTTTTTTTTAAGGCTGGTGAATTAGTCTTTTCTGTAAGAACTGTATAAAGCAAAGGGAACCTGATTTTTCGGCGAATATGAATGGTCGCAGAAAAATTGCCTCCTTTTCGAACTTGGGCAGTGTGAATTTCACGGGAAAGTTCTATATCTTGTAAAGGATAAAAAGTCAATGAAATTGAATAGAGTGCAAAAGGCAACGCCATATAAAAAATGAACCAGCTTACAAACCCGCCTTGAAACATTGCAAACGAGAATGCAAACAAGAGGATGGCAAGAACAAAAAGCAGCCTCCCCCATAAATTTAAGAATTCTACCGCTTTGCTCATTGGCCAACTAGCCTCTGTACCGGCACCCTTGTCTTCGCCATAATTCTGTCCGTAATTTCTTCTGCAGTAACCCCGTCATATCGGGCCTCAGAACGAAGCATGATCCGGTGGCCAAAGACGAATTTCGCTAAATGCTGCACATCGTCCGGCGTGACAAAGTCCCTTCCCCTCAACATTGCATAGGCCTGTGATGCTTTCATGAGAGCAATCGACCCTCGCGGACTAACCCCTAGATAGACATATGGATCAATCCGAGTTTGCCTGGCCAGATCCACAATATAGCTCCGGATTGTTTCGTCTACTCTGATTAGCTTTACTTCTTCCTGCAGTTTCAGCAATTCTTCAAGCGACATAACTGAATTTAAATCGTCAATCGGAGCAGAAACTTGTGAACGGCTTAAAACTTCCATTTCTTCCCGAGAAGTCGGATAACCAATTTTAATTTTCAAGAGAAACCGATCCAGCTGTGCTTCTGGCAACGGATACGTACCTTCATATTCAATGGGATTTTGAGTTGCCATTACAAAAAAAGGTTTAGGGATATGCATTGTGACGCCATCAATCGTGACGGAAGCTTCTTCCATTGCTTCTAATAGGGAGGATTGCGTTTTAGGGGAAGTCCGGTTTATTTCATCGGCCAATACAATATTGCCCATAATCGGCCCTGGTCTAAAATGGAATTCCATATCTTTCGGATTGTAAATGGAAACGCCTATAACATCAGATGGGAGCAGGTCAGGAGTGAATTGAATTCTTTTGAAATCCGCGCCAATCGATTTCGCCAGCGCTCTTACCAGCATCGTTTTCCCAACACCGGGCACGTCTTCAAGCAAAACATGACCTTGTGACAGCATGGCTACTATGCTTAACTCCGCAATATTCCGCTTGCCGATGATTACTTTTTCTATATTGTCAATCACATTATTTAAACGATCTTTCGCGCTCATCCTGATTCCCCCAGTATATATGATGAAGTTTTTCAAATTGTCGAAATCTTAACATAAGCATAACGAATTTAAGTAAATTTCTCAACTGTCCATTACTTTCCAAAGGACTTTTTCCACAAATAAAAACAGAGCTTAGCAAGCTAAACTCTGTTTGTCCAATTTATTTCCAAAAATCGTCAAATATTGTGATTGGCAAATGCCGTTTATGTTGGGAACGCCAATAATAGCCTTCCAGCTTTTCCTGCGCATCTTCCGGAATTTTTTTACCTTCCAAATAATCGTCAATCATGTCATATGTTAATCCCAATGCCACTTCATCTGGAATAGCCGGCTTGTCTTCCTCTAAATCTGCAGTTGGAATTTTCATATACAAATGCTCCGGCGCACCCAGCTCTTTCAGCATGGCTCGCCCTTGCCTCTTGTTTAAACGGAATAACGGTGTGATATCTGCAGCCCCGTCTCCGAACTTGGTATAGAATCCGGTAATTGCTTCAGCGGCGTGATCTGTTCCTAAAACGACTGCATTGTGCATAGCCGCAATTGAAAATTGAACTTTCATCCGTTCACGCGCTTTCTCATTTCCTTTAGCAAAGTCCGTCAATACAATACCCGCTGCATCAAGTGCCCGCTTGCTGGCATCAACGGCTTCTTTGATATTAACCGTATAAACTTTAGTCGGATTAATAAAATCGATGGCATCTTGCGCGTCATGCTCATCAAATTGCTCTCCATAAGGCAGCCGAACAGCGTAGAAGCCGTATTTTTCTTCGCCCGCTTCCTTATTAAGCTCATCAACTGCTATTTGTGCCAATTTACCCGCCAAAGTAGAATCTTGTCCACCAGAAATCCCTAGTACATATCCCTTTAAAAAGGAGTGATGTGCCAAGTATTCTTTCAAAAATGAAACGGTCCGACCAATCTCTTCTTTTGGATTTATGGAAGGCCGAACCTTAAGTTCTTCAATGATTTTGTTTTGCAATTCTGTCATCAATACTCCCCCTTATTTCCTGGTAAGCTGTTGGATCATATCTTTCACTTCTTGGATATTGCGCATTTTGTTGTCCCAGCATTTTTGGCTTAAATCTACCGGATATTCTTCAGGATTCAGTGAACGCTTGTATTCATCCCAAAGCAACTCCAGATTCCGAGCCGCAAATTGCTGCATTTCCTGTACAGAGGGATTTTCATAGATAACTTCTCCATCCTTGACCACTTGCTGATGGATATTCACTGCGTCAAAATTGGAAACAAATTTCGAAACGTAGGTATGGACAGGATGGAACATTTTCAGATGATCTTCTTCGGCCGGATTCTCATCATGCAATGTAATATAATCCCCCTCTGATTTCCCATTTTCCCTATCTATAATCCGATAAACGTTTTTCATTCCAGGAGTTGTAACTTTTTCCGCATTGCCGGAAATTTTAATGGTATCTTCCATTTCTCCGTTTTCATTCTCAATGGCCACAATTTTATAAACTGCACCAAGCGCCGGCTGATCGTATGCAGTAATCAGTTTCGTCCCGATCCCCCATGAATCCACTCTGGCTCCTTGTGCTTTTAAGTTTAGAATGGTGTATTCATCCAAATCATTCGAAACCACAATTTTCGCTTCCGGGAAACCTGCTTCATCCAGCATTTTCCGCGCTTCTTTCGACAAAAACGCAATATCACCGCTGTCTAGCCGGATTCCTTGGAAATTAATCTGGTCCCCCAATTCTTTTGCTACACGAATGGCAGTCGGAACACCCGATTTTAACGTATCGTAAGTATCTACTAAAAACACACAATCCTTATGGCGTTTCGCATACGAATGGAATGCTTCATATTCATCTTTATACGCTTGGACCATCGAATGGGCATGGGTACCTGCAACAGGAATGCCGAAAAGTTTTCCGGCACGCACATTGCTCGTCGCTTCAAGACCGCCGATAAATGCAGCGCGTGTGCCCCAAATAGCGGCATCCATTTCCTGTGCCCGTCTCGTGCCAAATTCCATAACCCGCTGCTCTTTGACTATTTGTTTGATGCGGCTCGCTTTTGTGGCAATCAAGGTTTGGTAATTAACAATATTTAAAAGTGCCGTTTCGATTAATTGAGCTTCAACTAATGGCGCTTCAATTCGCATCAGCGGTTCATTTTGAAAAACCAGTTCGCCTTCAAGAACAGAGTAAACATCGCCAGTAAAACGGACTGTCCGCAAATATTCGATAAAGTCCTCTTTATACCCCACTTCTTCTTGAAGATAAGCAAGGTCACTTTCTGAAAAACGGAAATCTCTCAAGTAATCCAGTACACGCTCCAAACCGGCGAAAATGGCATACCCATTGCCGAATGGAAGCTTCCGGAAGAAAAGTTCAAATACTGCTTTCCGTTCATGCATTCCATCTGCCCAGTAGGATTCGGACATATTGATCTGATACAAATCGGTATGTAAGACTAAACTGTCATCTGAATAATTTTTCTTCATATGAATCTCCTTCTCACTATCGTTGTTTCATTTATTATACCCTAATAGACAAATTTCAATTAATTAAAAACCAGATTAACAAATAGGTTGACGGACCATCAAAATTATGAGATACTAGTTCAGTTAACAAAGAGGTAACGGATATATTTTGATAATCTGGCATTCTACAATAATGTTTTTGAGAATACTTATTCACACTGGCGCGATTTGAGGATCGCAAGGACGTAAAAGAAGGTAGGGTTTACGTTGCTTAAGTTAGAAAGCACCCAGTGGAACTATGACCGCGGCACTGAAAGAAATTCTTTTCAATGGAAATGATTCCCCCGATACAACGGGTTGAAAAATTGAGTCAAAAATAAATAATGTTACCTTGCAAAATCAAAGGGATGCTCTCAACTCGGGAGCATCCCTTTTCCAATTGTCTTCTATTTAATTTTTTACAGCTGTAGTTGCTGCAGTGGTTTCTTCTCTGTTCAAATAATCCGTTACGGCTCCTTTTGAAGAGCAAGTCACGTTATGCGCATACTTGCCGAGAACTCCTTTTTTATGCAAAGGAGGTGCAATCCATGCTTGACGGCGTTCTTCCAGTTCAGCGTCCGATACATCCATCGTAATTTCCTGTGTTTCTGAATCGATGGTTACGATGTCGCCTTCTTTCAGCAAAGCAATCGGCCCGCCAACTTGCGCTTCCGGTGCAATATGGCCGACGACCAGTCCATGCGTTCCGCCAGAGAAACGGCCATCTGTCAGCAGCGCAACTTTTTCGTCCATTCCTTTGCCGACAAGAATACCTGAGATCGACAGCATTTCCGGCATTCCCGGTCCACCCTTTGGCCCAACATAACGAATGACTAAAACATCGCCGTCGTTGATTTGATCTGCCATAACAGCTGCAGTCGCTTCCGGCTCATTGTCAAAGACGCGTGCCGGACCCGAATGGCGCTTCACTTTTACGCCTGACATTTTCGCGACTGCTCCTCGTGGCGACAAATTCCCTTTTAAAACGATCAATGGTCCGTCTTTTCGCTTCGGATTATCGAGCGGCATGATTACTTGCTGCCCTTCCAGCAAATCAGGTGCCTCTTTTAAGTTTTCCGCCACCGTTTTACCCGTGACAGTCATGCAATCGCCGTGGATATATCCTGCTTCGAAAAGCATTTTCATCACTGCTTGTACACCGCCTACACGGTGCAAGTCCTGCATGACGTATTTTCCGCTCGGTTTTAAATCAGCGATATGCGGCACGTTTTTTTGAATCCGATCAAAGTCGTCGATCGTCAAATCGACTTCAGCGGCATGGGCAATCGCCAGTAAGTGCAGAATGGCGTTCGTAGAACCGCCAAGCGCCATGACGACAGTAATTGCATTTTCAAACGCTTCTTTGGTCATGATGTCTTTTGGATAAATGCCTTGTTCGAGAAGATTGTATACCGCTGCTCCAGCAGCTTCACAATCCGCCAGTTTCCCTTCTGTTTCAGCCGGATTGGATGAACTGCCCGGCAAGCTCATGCCCATCGCTTCAGCGGCAGACGCCATGGTATTTGCCGTGTACATCCCTCCACAAGAACCGGCTCCTGGACAAGCAGCACATTCGATTTTCCGAAGAGCGCCATCGTCGATTGTTCCGGCGTTGTGCTGGCCGACCCCTTCGAATACTGACACAATGTCGATATCCTGTCCGTTGTTTCTTCCCGGAGCAATCGTTCCGCCATAAACAAATACAGCGGGCACTTCTGAATTCGCGATAGCAATCAAACAGCCTGGAATGTTTTTATCGCATCCGCCGATCGCTACAAGTCCATCGAGGCTCTCCGCCCCTACAACCGTTTCAATTGAATCTGCAATTACATCACGGCTCGAAAGGGAATACTTCATCCCTTCCGTTCCCATTGAAATTCCATCTGAAACTGTGATTGTGTTAAAAATCATCGGCTTTCCGCCAGCTTCTGCTGCACCTTTTTTTGCGCTGACTGCCAAATCGTGAATATGTATATTACAAGGAGTGACTTCGCTCCATGTACTCGCAACGCCAATTTGTGGTTTTGTAAAATCATCATCCGAAAAACCTACTGCTCGGAGCATCGCCCGGTTCGGTGCTTTCATAGACCCTTCAAACACTTTACTGTTGATACGCAAATCTTTTTTCATAAGACATCTATCCTTTCTTTTAACTCATTATAGAGTAATATTAACGCAATTCAATGAATTAAAAATATTATTAGCTTAAAAATTTATATTTGTCAAAAAACTTTCACATGTAAGCATTTACATTTCAAATTATTTTCTTAAATAATCTTGCAAACTTAATGAATACTAGTTAGCGGTGCTGCACATGTTTTTTCCGTATTTCCAAGCGGATTTTTTAGCTATAGAGAAATGTAAAAGCAACAAAAATTTTTCGGGAAATGTTATACTTGCCGAAAATGCTTTTAATTCAAGGTTTTATTCGCCATGAATTAAATGGGAGATGGTCACTTGTTAATCAGAAAAGCGCATGATAATGAGTATGAAATGATTAAAAACCAACGGATTTCTTCATATACTCCTTACAGAAATGCAATCCCGGAAGGCCATTGGAATGTATTGAAAGGCACTTTGTCATCAGAAAATGCAAAAGAATCAGGAGCTGAAATATATGTTTCTGAAATAGAGGGGAAAATTGCAGGCAGCGTCGTTTTATTTCCGGCTAAAACAAAAGCTTATGAGTGGGATTCACAAACCCTGGAATATCCTGAAATCCGCATGCTTGCCGTAGACGCTGACTTTAGAAGCAAAGGAATTGGAAAAGCGCTAGTCCGGCATTGCATAAAACGGGCAGAAGAAGAAGGCTCTCCATTCGTCGGTTTGCATACGGCAAACTTCATGGAAAATGCCATGCGATTATATGAAAACTTAGGATTCAAACGTGTTCCTTCCCTTGACTTTGAACCCATGGACGACGGCATTATAGTCAAGGCATTCCGGCTTGACTTGAACTCATAAAAAAAACAGTTTCTGCGAGATGCAGAAACTGTTTTCAGGCTGTCGAGAAACTCTTGACAGCCTTTTCTCATTTCGCTCCAGGGCGGACGCTTTTCGCGGGGTGCGGCCTAAGCCTCCTCACTCGCTGGCGAAAACCGTGTGCTCCTGCATCGCTTCGCTGCTTCGTCGCAAAGACTTGGCCTCGCAGGCTTCGGCTAATGTCTTGCCTGCGGGGCAGCGTAAGCGACGAGACAGCCGAGACCTTGCAACGCTTTTTCATGTCTCGAAGCTAGCGCAGCGATGCAGAGACAGGAACGCAGCGACGAAGCGGCTTGGCGCTCGCCCGCGGCAAGCGCAGCTGTTTGGCGGAATATCGGTTAAGGGATGATGCCTAATTCAAGTTTCGGATTTCTCAATAAACTGTTTTCTAATTCATTAAAGAATATCTTCGGATATCTCTATATTTAATTTCTTGCTTTTTCCCACATTGCCTCTATTTGTTCAGCTGTGCATGGCCGGCTAAAATAGTATCCTTGTCCAATCACCTGAAATCCCTGAAGAATCGCCACTTGTTCTTTTGTTTCAATTCCTTCAACAATGATTTCAGTATGCAAACTTTTTCCAACTCCAATTATAGCGGTAAGGATCGAAAAGTTGCGGCGGTTGCTTATCACATCATCGATCAGTGATTTATCTATTTTCAGCGTATCTATTTCTACATTTTTTATGACATTCAATGACGAATAGCCGGCACCAAAATCGTCAATGGCAACTTTAACGCCTAACGCTTTAATGTCTTCGATCACTTTTGATGCTTCTTCAATGTTCAGCATGACACTTTCTGTTATCTCAATCGCGAAATCAGTTGGGTTTATCTCGTATTCTGAAAGCACCTCTTGTATTTTCCGGCTGAGTGCCGGATCTCTGAATTGCCGCGCCGAAACATTAACAGAAACTTTTATTCGCGGGAACCCTGCTTTTTCCCAGTCCTTGATCTGCCGGCACGCTTCCTTAATGACCCATTCGCCAATCGGCAAAATTAGCCCGGTCTCTTCTGCAATAGGAATAAATTCAGCTGGCGATACAAATCCGTATGGAGAATTCCAGCGGATGAGTGCCTCGATCCCAACCATATCCCTTTTCTGTAAATCAATCTGCGGCTGATAGTACAGTTGAAATTCTTCTTTTTCAACGGCTTTTCTTAAAGCACTTTCCAATTGAAGTTTGCGTGTCACTTTATCGTTCAAATGTTGAGTGAAGAACTGATAATTATTTTTCCCCTTTTCTTTCGCTGAATACATTGCGAAATCCGCTTGCCTTATTAATGATTCTTCATCACTTGTGCACACATTTTGTATACTGATGCCAATGCTGATCGTTATGGTCAATTCATGGTCCATTAGATAAACCGGCTGATTCATCACTCGCAGAATTTTTTGTGCCAACCGATTAATATAGTCTTCCTCAACCCCTTCAAGCACCATAACAAACTCATCTCCACCATAGCGCGAAATGTGGTCATTCGGACGAAGGCATGACTTGAGCCGACCAGCTACTTCTTTTAAGAACAAGTCACCTCCGTAATGGCCAAGCAAATCGTTGATTCCTTTAAAATCATCAAAATCGACAATCATAATCGCAACAGAGTTCATCTGTTTTTTTGCTCGCTCCACTACTGAAACGAGGTTTTCATAAAACCAATGCCGGTTCGGCAATCCGGTTAATTGATCTGTAAAAGCCAATTGACGAATTTTCTCCTGCGTTTCTTTTTTCTCCGTCACATCTCGGACAATCGCAAAAGCTCCGTCTACTTTCCCTTGTTTACTGATGGGAACAGCATTGACTTCAACTTCAATTAAAGCACCTGTTTTATCGTTCAGCTTTGTTTCAAGATGAAGAGATTGGCCGGCTTTAACACTTGAGAAGGCTCTGTACACCCCATCCAAGTCAGCGGCGACAAGAGAAATCGGGTTTAGCTGGCTCAGTTCACCAATGGAAAAACGGGTAAGTTCGGCAGCTTTTTCGTTGGCATTCCGATAAGCGCCATGTAAATCTATCTCAAATACAGCATCAAGGTTATGAGCAAACAACGACCGATATTTTTCCTCGTTCTCTTCTAATAATCGAAGCGCTTTTTTTTCATTCGAAATATTTTTAATGATCCCATAGACACCCGTAATTTCACCATCCACATAAATAGGCAAATTTGTGATGTTCAAATGGAGAGTATTACCATTTTTATGGATTCCGAGTATTTCATAATTCAGCGGTTTTCCTTCAAGAGCCTTCATGAATTTAGCGTTTGTCATTTCTAAATAATCCGGATGGATAATAGGATGGAAAGACATTTTTAAGAGCTCCGCTTTTGAAAACCCCAACAGTTCTTCCGTCGCTTGATTGACGCTTGTTAAATTGCCTAACCGATCTTTTGAATAAACACCATCTGGATGATGTTCGAACAGGGACCGGTACCGCTGTTGGCTGTCTTCCAGTTCTCTTCTGACTCTTTTTTGTTCGGTAATGTCTCTTAACACAAGTTGCATAGCAGGTTTACCTTCGAATTCCATCTGTACACCCGTAACTTCAACGTCCATTAAAAAGCCAGCTGGAGTCAAAAGTTGCTGCTCTTCCGGTCTGACTTTGATTCCCTCTGAAATTAGCGCAATGCGTTCTTCAGCACTTTCTCGAAGTCCTTCCGGAATAAATTCAAAAATGGATTTTCCAATCACTTCTTTTTCGTCAACTACTTGAATCATTTTTAAGCATGCTTCATTTGCAAAAACAAGTTTCCCTTCACTCTGCACCATGATCGGTTCAGGAGACAATTCAACTAAACGGCGAAAGCGGGATTCGCTTTCCTTCATTTTTAAAAACAGATGTTTCTCTGCTTGTAACTTACGGTAATCGAGCATTGCAAAAAGCAGAAAAGCAAACAGTAAAACCATCATGATGATTATACTGATAGAGGTCAATACAAAATTGGCTTTACTCAATCCCGGTACTGCTTGGGTTAGTGGAATGATGATGATGGCATTCATTGCCACATAATGCATCAACGAGAGAGCTAAGCCTAAAATAATCGAGCATAGCACTCTGCGAATAACGGAATTGACTAATTTCTCTATATCTAAAAAAATCTTAATGGCAATGATAGAAAAAATAATCGAAACCAATAAAGAGAGAACCAGAAAAACTGAGTGAAACTCAAACTTTATCTGCCCTTCAATTGCCCTTATAGCTGCAAAATGTCCGAGAATAATTCCAAAAGCAAAAAAGAAGCCGCTGGCAATCATTTTAATCTTACTTAACGTTCCTGAATACAGGCAATAGAAAACAGCAGCCGATGATGCTACGGAAATGAAAAATGAACCTAGCAGCAAATAGGGATTGTAGGTTATTAAATTATTATAATAAAACGCCAGCATACCGATAAAATGGATAGAGAAAATCCCCATTCCAAATGCGAAAGAACTCACCAAAATCCATCTCTTCCTACCCAATGGGCTGGCAGAAAGGATTTTCCCAATCAGCACCAGTGTAATATAAGAGGAAATCATCGCGATAAATATAGAAAGAATAATTAAAAACGGACTTAATGACTCAGGCAAAATTCAATTCATCTCCCAATTACACTCAAGAATGTAAGTAAGTATACCCTACATTATTCAAAAATTAACATAAGTTTATTACTTTTCGTCTTTCCCAATTCCTTTAAACGGATTTTCCCACTCCATTAATAAACCAAAATCATGTGATTCGGCGTCTTTC
This sequence comes from Planococcus sp. VCh962, assembly GCF_057748275.1. Lineage (NCBI taxonomy): Bacteria > Bacillati > Bacillota > Bacilli > Caryophanales > Caryophanaceae > Planococcus > Planococcus sp. VCh962. Next base: position 9,279 of record NZ_JBYLHS010000017.1, on the reverse strand, counting down.
AGATAATTGGGCACCAAGCACACTGGAGTACGTCCGCAACGAAGCAAGAAAGTGATAACTGGATCTTTTAAATTGCCGCTGACTATCTGGTGTATATATTGTTCCGGCGTCAACTCGTTCGCATAGCGATGGTATCCCGGCATTCGCCCTCCACCAAGCAAACGTTCCAATTTGAACTGGACAACATGTTCATACATCGATTGCATAAGCAGTTTTCCTAAATCCAGTTTACGAAACGAAGGTTTAACGCATAAATCGGCGATATACAAAGTATTTCCTTCAGGCTGGTGGTTGCCTATAGAACCATTGTCAGTGATTTCCTCCCACGTATGCTGCGGATGAAGCGGATCGAAATCTACCAATAAGCTCGTAATAGAACCTGCGATTTCTCCGTTTACTTCAACACATAATGCACCTTCCGGAAAATTTTCTATATGGCTTTTTAGTTGATCCATTGTCCACCATAAGTCAGCCGGAAAAGGAGGCGGAAAACTTTCTCGCTGCACTTCAATCAGACCTTCAAAATCCTCTTCTTGATAATTTCTGACAGTGGCCAGTATTGGCTTGCCGTCCAGGAAAACGTATTGCTGCTTTCGATACATCAATGTCCCATCCCTTCCGTAGATATTCTTCTATTATATATAAAAAACCTTCCAGCATATCAGCTGAAAAGTTTTAAACGGTTGATACCCTCCTTTAAAGCGGAGGCAAGATATGCGGTGCCGATAAAAGAGCCGGATTTCCTCCAAGAGCTTGTACAGCTCCAAATTGGCCAGAATCCAGCAATGCGCTAAATGGCATTGAAACCCCTGCGATGAACCCAGCTGTTACTAACGAAGCGATTAATGTTTTACTGAATTTCATAATAATTCACCACCGGTCTGATTGTAATAAGAACGAAAGAAATTTGCTTTCTCCCACTCTTTGTTTCTTTGGTAATATTCAAAGAGTTCTGCCACAGCTTTTTTTCCTTCTTTTATATAACCATTCTTTCTGAAAAACGGAAACATTGTTTCTTCGCAATAGGTCCAAAGGTCCCCTTGGGAAAAGCTTCGTTTTTCGAAGTAGTTAGCGTATATCCTAAAATATTCATCTGATGGATCTGATGCTAGTTCCCTGAGTTCTGTTATAAGCTCTTCTGGATTAGAAGGTATTTCTATAGCAACTTCTAATGCACTGACCAGTATAGCTTTATAAAAGTAAGTGTCTTTGGGCACTTTTTCTTTTAATTGCTGCAGCAGTTCAGAGGCCAGCTGATACTCTCCTTTTTGTTTTAGCAATTCTACAAAGTTATAAAGTGTCTGATCGTATAACTCCTTTTGCCCTGTCAAATGCGAATTCCGTTTCAGCACTTCATATATGCCTGCCGCCTGGACCAGCAGATTTCTTCTAGTATAGTTGATGGCCAGCAACAGCTGAGCATGGAGCAGCCGGATGTAATTATGGTGCAACTGATAATACTGGACTGCCATTTCAGCATAGTAAGCGGAACTTTCAAAACGGTCATGCAAAATGAGCAAGCGAGCTTTCTGATAATAATACTCCCCTTCAAATTTTTGCGGAATGCTTTGAATCCCTTTGTCCAAGTCTTCCAGGAAGCGAAGAGAAGTCTCGGTTTTATTTAGCATAGTGTAATAAAGCGATTGAAAAAATTGATACAGCCATTTTTCCGGAGCAGTAAAAGAGCCTGCCAGTCTTTCAAGCAATCTTTTTTGGCTATCGGCCAATGCTTGGTTGTTTTGATAAATATAAAAGCGGAACTTGTACAGTTCATATTGATTTACTAAATCGGTTGATTGGATATAATCGTTTTCCTGCTCCAACTGATTGTACTGCTCATGCATATTGGTGAGGTCGTAATGCAGAGCGCAATCAATGAATTCACCGAGCTGCCGTTCCAATCGATTGTATTTGTTGATTTCTTTTTCCCACTGGACGCCCATTTTGAGCAACAAAGCTTCTATTGTAGATTCATGAGGAGTATACGTATTGGATTCAATTTTACTCAAATGTGAAATAGAGCAAATGCCGTCTGCCAGCTGGGACTGTGTAAGACTATTTTTCGTACGGTAATATTTAATGACAGATCCGATATTCATAAGCTCACCTCTATTATTTGAATAAAAAAATTTTAACATAAAAAAACAATTCCAGCTTTAACTGGAATTGTTTTTTTGTTAGCGCACTCGGGCAAACCCGAATCCTGATGCGTGGTCATCCCCATATCCGGCACCAATACCCGAAAGGATATCGTTCGCTTTCGCTCGGTTCTGCAATTCCGCTCTCAATTGTGTGTTGCTGGCAGCAGAATTTGTTGCCCAAATTTTCGCTGCTAACCCCGCTACATGAGGCGTTGCCATGGAAGTTCCGCTAATCGTCGAGTAGCCGCCTGTATACCAAGTAGAGTAGATTGAAGCTCCAGGTGCTGAGATTTCGACATCGCCTTTGTTAATGAAATAATCGCCATCAGTCGTGCTATAACCGCGTGAAGAGAAGTCCGCCACACGGTAAGTACCGTTTTGAATAAAATTTTCAAGCGCCGCAACTGCTACAGCGTTTTGCAGGGCACCTGGATAACCGATTGAACCTTGGTAAGGGCCGGAGTTGCCGGCTGCTGCTACAATCAGCACGCCTTTGCCGTATGCATAGTTTACTGCATTCGTAATCAAACTGCTTTCAGTGGATGAGCCGAGTGACATGTTAATGACTACTTTGGCATTCAATGAAGCCGCTTGATCCGCTGCATGGCGAATTGCTGTTGCAATGTCGTCTGAATACCCTGATCCATTATCGCCTAATACTTTATAAGCCCATAAGTCTGCAGCGGGTGCTACTCCGTAAACTCCTGCTCCTGTACCGCCATTAGCTAAAGCTGAACCAGCGACATGGGTTCCGTGCCCTTGCCGGTCAACACACGATCCGTTAACGATGCTTGACGCCGCTGTAAAATCTTTGCACTGTTCAACATTATTCTTCAAATCTGAATGGTTTACATTGACTCCTGTATCCAAAACAGCAATGTTGATTCCGGCCCCTCCGGAAGTACTTGTTAAAGTGCCGTCATTATAAATTGCTTTAATTCCCCATGGAACAGACTGGGATGCAGCCATGGCAGCGTATGCTGCTTCAGGTTTAGAAGAGCTTTCTTCAATGGTGAGTTCAGGTACTTTTTCAACAGATAAGTTTTTATTTTTTTGCAGTGCTTCAAATTGTTTTTGATTCATATCAGTAGTGAAACCTTCTGAATTGAAATCCCATCGAATGCCATATTTTCCTTTGGCATTTTTCAATTCTTTTTGATTTGCTGAATCGATCAGGACACGAAATGTTTCGTTGGCATTGCTTTGCACCTGGGCAGCCTCTCCATTTGCACTGACACCCATTGCCGGTACAAGCAAAGTCGCTGTCAGCATAATTGATGTGAATAATTTTGACGTTCTTTTCATCGTTCTATCCCCTTTTCCGTTCAGTTTCAGCATTCAAGAAACATGCAGCGTCCTGCAGTCACTATACGCTCTTGTCTTGCAAGAGCCATGCCTCACCTTAAAATTAACAGAAAAATCAGGATAGCGTAATTGGGGAAATTTAAACTATTTTATAGAAATTATTAGGAAACAGGTAGATTTAAATGGGTATAATTACTTATAATTTCCAGTCCACCACAATAAAGCCACCCTTTAACAGAGTGGCTTTAAATCGGCTCTATGAGGTTTTCTTTTCATTTTTTTAATTGATACAACCGGGCTTCATAAGGCCGCAATTTATTGGTGTCTTCCGTTCCATAATTGTCGAGCAGCAATGTTGCTCCATCTGGTGCCCTCCAGTGAAGTGGGTCATCTTTGTGATTGGATACTACCAGCATTTTTGCTGTTTCATCTTCTCTTGTATAGGCATAAACACAGGAATATGGAGTTTCAAATAGTTTATACGTTCCGTAGATTAAAACTTCTTTTTCTTTTCGCAAAGCAATCATGCGTTTATAAATGTTGAGGACCGATAAAGGATCATGGAGCTGGGTTTCCACGTTCAGCCAGGTGTAATTCGGGTTCAATTTGAGCCACGGGACTGCAGTCGAAAAACCTGCAAAATCATCGCCATGCCATTGCATCGGTGTTCGTGAATGATCCCGGCTGCTCATTTTAATCATTTCCATGATGGTATCATGGTCCATTCCTTCCGCTTTTTTATAGCGATATAAGTTCAAGGTCTTTACATCATCGTATAAGATAATGTCATGAAAAGGGGCATTCGTCATTCCGATTTCCTGGCCTTGGTAGATAAAAGGAGTTCCTTGCATGAAAAAATACATAAAGGCGATGGAGGTCGCACTTTCACGCCAGTATACTTTATCATCCCCCCAAGTTGAAACAATTCGGGAACGGTCATGATTTTCAACGTAAAGCGCATTCCATGCTATTCCTTCCGCAGCTTCTTGCCAGCGGGTCAAAACATCTCTAAGGGCATCTATATTAACACCGCATGGTTCATCCAACTTTCTGAGATACCAGGTTTCAAATTGAAACAGCATATTCATTACGCCTTGCTCTTCACCTATCCACTCTTCCAATTCATCCGTGGTCACTCCATTTGCTTCTCCGACTGTCATTACGTCGTATTTGGCGAACGTTTCATCCCGCAGTTCCACTAAAAAATCAAGGATCCCTTCGACATCGGTCATCTTCTCCCAAGCCGGAACGTAATCCTTGCCGTCAGGATTCGGCATGTCTGTATAATCTTTTTTGATATGGCTGATGGCGTCTATGCGAAAACCATCTATTCCTTTATCAAGCCACCAATTGGTCATTTCATATAATGCCTGTCGGAGTTCCTTGTTTTCCCAATTCACGTCCGGCTGCTTTTCCGCGTACAAGTGCAGATAATACTGCCGTGTTCTTTCATCGAATGCCCATGCCGGACCACTGAAAATACTTTCCCAATTGGTCGGTTTATCACGCCAGACATACCAATCACGTTTGGGATTTTCTGTTGATGAACGGGACTCGATAAACCAGGGATGTTCATCACTAGTATGGTTAAGTACCAGGTCGATAACCAGTTTCATGCCGCGAGCATGGACTTCAGCCAGCAAGCGATCAAAATCCTCCATCGTTCCCATCACTTCCATAATGTCCTGGTAATCACTGATATCATAACCATTGTCTATATTCGGCGATTTGTACATCGGACAAATCCAGATCACATCGATTCCCAATTCATCCAAGTAATCCAGTTTTTCGGTGACACCATTCAAATCACCGATGCCGTCCCCGTTTGAGTCCTTGAAACTCCGGGGGTATACTTGATAGACAACCGCCTCTTTCCACCATGTTTTCTTCAAGATCAGCGCCCCCTTATATCTTTGATCAGATTAAGATTGTCATACTACGCTGGAATCAAACAGATTTTTAAATTTCCATCTTTCACCTTTCCGCTCCTTCTAACAGCAATGCCGCGCCTAAAACGCCCGCTTCATTGCCAAATTCAGCCACTTTCACTGTCAGAGGATTTAAAAGCAATGGCTCAAGCTGCCGCATGAATGGCTCCCACCACAGAGGTGCAGCTTCTGATACACCGCCGCCAATTACGACAACTTCCATATCGAAAATGGCTTGCAGAGAACTGATGCCTTGTGCCAAATCAGCAGTAAATTCTTTTACAAGCTGCATGGCTCGTGGTTCAGTAGCAGCAAGACCAAATAGTTCATGTGAACTGATTGTAAGGCCTGCTTCTTTGATGCGCCGATTAAGGGCAGTGCCTGATACGTATTGCTCATAGCAGCCACGCCGGCCGCACGGGCATAAGACACCGTTTGGATATAAAATCATATGGCCAATCTCGGCGGCACCGCCGTGCGGCCCTCCGCTTAACAGCTTGCCATCCCAGATGATGCCGCCTCCAAGGCCCGTTCCAAGCGTCAAACAAACGACACGGCTGCTGCCTCTTGCTGCTCCAATTTTGGCTTCTGCCAGAGCCGCACAATTTGCATCGTTATCCACTTCGACTCTTTTTCCAGTGGCTTGCTCCAACTGCTTTTTCAAATCAGTCCCTGTCCATCCCGGCAGAATATCAGTGGCGTAAATCACTTTTCCATTGCTTGGGTCCACGAAACCATGTGTCCCGATGCCAATTGCGTCTACTTCCGGATGAAGCTTGATAATCCGCAGAATCTGCTCTTCCAGATAAGGATACAGCGGAATTTTTGTCGGCACAGTTTCATCAAATGACAGTGCTCCCTGTTGTCCAACAATAGCCAGCCTAATTTTTGTTCCCCCGATATCCACACCTAATACATTATTCATTTTCTTCCCCTTTTCCTGTATGCTGATTATTTCTATAGCTGTTAAAGCCGTTTTACTGTTTCATTTAATTCATATGGCCATTTCCAATCACTGATATGCACAGCGTCGGTCACGTGCTCTGGCTTGCTGGCTCCGACAATTGCTGAAGTGACCGCGGGCTGATTCAAAATCCAGGCTAATGAAAATTGAGAAAGATTTACACCTTGCTCTTCTGCCATTTGTTTGTATTTCGCAATACGTTCAAAATTTGCATCCGTGAAATAATGCTGGATTAATTGCTCTCCTTTTGCGGCCCGGCTTTCTTCCGGCAGCTCCCCTCTTGAGGAGTACTTGCCAGACAACATGCCACGTGCCATCGGACTGTAAACCAATAACCCCATTCTTTCAGACAGGCAGAAAGGAATCACTTCCTGCTCCAGCTCCCTCGACAGCAGATTATACTGCGATTGAGACGAGATGAAATGCTCAAGCCCATGGAAATTACTAAGACCGTTTGCTTTTGCCATTTGCCATGCTGCGTAATTTGAACAGCCGATATACCGGACTTTCCCTTGTTTTACTAATTCAGTAAGCGCCGAAAGCGTCTCTTCCAGCGGAGTGCGTCTGTCAAATCGATGAACTTGATACAGATCGATATAATCCGTTCTGAGCCGCTTCAAGGAATTTTCAACTTCTCTCATGATATGGAATCTCGACAAACCAGCATCATTGACGTATTGCCCGACCGGCAGACCGACTTTTGTCGCCAAAACGATTTTGTCCCGTCTGCCTTTCAAGTGGCGGCCAATAATATCTTCCGATTCACCCGTCCCATATTTAAATGCTTCATCTTGCCCTTTGCCATAAAAATTAGCAGTGTCTATCAAATTAATGCCGGCATCAATGGCCCGGTCTAAAATTTCTGCAGAAGCTTTTTCATCTATCCATCGGCCAAATGCCATCGTTCCAAGACTAAGGTTCGAGATGCGCAAACCCGATCGCCCTAAATTTGAATACTTCATTGTAATCCCCCTAGTATTCATATTTCATCATGCAAAATACCTTTCCCTTTTTATTCGCTGCTTTGTTCAGGAATCCCTTCAATACCGCTTGTTTTCAATCATTCAATATAATAACAATTACAAGAAAAATTCTATATACTTGAATTAACAGAATTTTCATTAAAGGAGGAGCACAATGATCAGCGATTGGTTGAATTCTTCGCAATATACAGTAGTTTTTACAGGTGCAGGCATGTCAACGGAAAGCGGTCTGCCCGACTTCCGTTCCGCCAACCAAGGTGTTTAGCAGCAAAAGGATCCGAGTAAGGTGGCAAGCGTTGAAGCATTGAGCAACAATGTGGAAGAGTTCATGGATTTTTACCGTAATCGAGTGATTGGGATCAAGGAATACGGTCCGCATAAAGGGCATCGCCTGCTGGCAGAATGGGGAAAACGGGGATTCGTCAAATCGATTATTACGCAAAATGTGGATGGCTTTCACCAGCAAGCGGGCAGTGAACGAGTTGCTGAACTGCATGGCACGCTGCAGACGGTTTTCTGCAATTCCTGCGGTAAAGTATTCAACAGCGAAAAGTTTGCAAACGGTATATATCAATGCACAAATTGTGGAGGATACTTGCGTCCTTCTGTTGTGCTGTTCGGTGAAATGCTGCCGGAAGAACCGTTTAATATGGCGTTCGAAGAAGCAGCTCGTGCCGAATTATTTATCGTTCTCGGTTCCTCTCTCAGTGTCACCCCCGCCAATCAGTTTCCGCTCATTGCTAAAGAAAATGGCGCACGGCTTGTGATAGTCAATCAGGATGAAACAGCTTTTGACCACTTCGCTGATGAAGTCATCCATGACCGGAAAATCGGAGACGTATTGGCGGAATGGGACGGCCAGTTGAAATGAAAAGCGGATGAAAAACAAAAACAGAACGGAGGCAAGCTATGACCACTTTGAATTATGAATTGATTGATGTTTTTACGAGCCGGCCTTTTGGTGGAAATCAGTTGGCGGTGTTCCACGAAGAAACTGAACTGCCAGCAGAAACGATGCAGAAAATTGCCCGTGAACTTAACCTTTCCGAGACAGTATTCATCCGTCCGTCCAACAATCCGGAACACCAAAAAAGTCTGCGGATCTTCACCCCGAAAGTAGAACTTCCGATGGCGGGGCATCCTACAGTCGGCGCTGCTTTTGTTTTAGCAAGTAAAGGAATCATTCCAACTGAAGCGGGCACAAATGAATGGATTTTGGAAGAGCAAATAGGCGAGATTCCCGTAACGGTTTATAAAGAAGGTACGGATATCACAAAAGTCGAGATGACACAGCCGCTCCCTGTCTTTGGCAGCCATTTTCAAAAACCCGGCCTTGTTGCCGATTTGCTGTCTCTTTCGCCGAAAGATTTGGATCATCGCTTCCCCATTCAATCCGTTTCATCAGGAATCCCCTTTTTATTCATTCCTGTCCGTTCTTTAGAAGCCATGAAAGAAATCAATTTCCGCGTTGATATTTGGGAAAGACAGTTTAGCCAAAATCAATACACCCAGCATATTTTCGTTTTCACGATGCAAACCGAGGAAAAGCAATCAACTGTCCACAGCCGGATGTTCGCTCCGGCAATGGGGATTCAGGAAGACCCGGCAACTGGGGCAGCAAGCGGACCATTAGGTGCTTATCTTGTAGAGCATGGATTGATTTCTCCCGCAAAGGATGGCATCTACTTGATTCGCAGTGAACAAGGATTTGAAATTAAAAGACCCAGTTATATTGATATCATTATTACCAAAAATGGCAGTAAAATCTCCGAAGTAAAAATTGGCGGACAATCCGTTGCGATGGGAAAAGGCCAAATTATTCTCGATGTCTGATTATCTCTTCACTTAGCCAATACAAACAAAAAAAGCCGTTTTTCAGTTTTGGTAGTGCACCCCAAAAGTTAGAGTCCAAATCTAACTTTTGGGGTGTTTTTTATATGGCAAAATATAGTGAAGGT
>NZ_JBYLHS010000016.1:0-40761 GCF_057748275.1 Planococcus sp. VCh962 | reverse complement strand
CATACCATCTTTCGAGAGGGGTTACACTTTTTTCTTAAGTTGACAGCTATGGGCTTGGCGCTCGCCCGCGGCAAGCGCAGCTGGTTGGCGGAATATCGATTAAAAGATGATAGCCAATACAAGTTCTAACTTTCTCAACAAGCTGAAAATAAAAAGATGGAGGAGCACCGTCTGGGTGCTCCTCCATCTTTTATTTAGCCGATCTTTTTCTCCAAAGCAGATACTGTTCTACAGCAATCGCAGCTAATGTCCCTGTAATCAGCCCGTTCGAAAATGTGGCGGCAACTACCGCTGGTAGCTCGGCTACGCTTTCCGGCGGCAAAAACATGAAGCCTACGCCAATCATTAAGCCAAAAGCGGAGACTTTATAAGCTTGCTGGCTGTCACTTTCTTCTGTCAGTTCATCGAAAGCCATTTCCACCATTTTTGTAAAGATGGCAAAAATCACTGCATAAGCGACCGGTGCTGGAAGTGCCGCCAGCAGCGCCATCAAATTCGGAAACAGGCTGATGAAGGCAACAATCAATCCACCTATGATAAACGGCTTTAAGGAAGGGTTCCGGGTTGCACTGACAAAGCCTGCGGCGCCTGAAATTGGCACAGGCCCAATTGCAGAAAACAACCCGGCCAGCATATGATTGATGCCGGACGCTACAGAAGCCTGCTTAACACGGTCTTCCTGCTCAATGGAAAATGTATTTTTCAGCACCATTTCCATCACCCGTATGGATGCCATCATATTGGCAATGAGCAAGATGGTGAGAAACAGCGCGGTAACGAACATGCCGCTGTCCCAAATGAGCGGACCGAACACGAGCATTTCTGGAAACGCCACTACCGCATTCGATGTAAAAGTAATTTCCTTTGTTTTGCCTAACACGCCAAAGATTAGCCAGCCTGCTGCAATTGCGAGCAGAATTGAGTAACGGTTGACCCAGGCAATTTTGTGGCTCATTAGAAAAAATGTGATGCCTACCACTGCAATGCCTCCAAGCAAAACCAGCAGATCCACCGGCTGTCCTTCCTCAACGATGCCAAGCAATCCGCTTATAATGGATTCGCTCAATTGCAAAACAAGCAGCACCAAGTAAACGAATGTAATCGTTGGCGTGAGCAAGGATTTCATCTTCCCTACCACTCCGGTATAAGCGAAAATGATGAACAACACACCGCTGTAAAGCAATCCGCTTTGCAGCGCTTGCAATGACGTCTCCATTGAAGGGTACATGACGCCAACCAGCCCGGCATAAATAACGAATATGCCCCACCATAATCCTGCTGGTCCTTCGTTAATGGGCATTCTGTGGCCTAGCCATGCTTGTACAAGACAGGCGATGCCGAGGATAAAAATCGTCCGCTGGACAAATAGAGCGGTATCTCCGCTGTCCATGCCGAATACATTAGCGATGGCAATCGGAGCTGCAATGGACGAAGCCAAAAGAAACACCGCCCATTGTAATCCCCCAAATAAATTTTTCATCATATCATTGCTCCAATTCCTGCTTTCTGCTATTTCATTTCAGTATACCCACTTTTTTCTCCATTAAAAAGAAGCCCTGAATTAGCTCAGGACTTCTCGTCGCGTTCACTGTTATTTTTTCCAACAGGATGTTTTCGTTCCTCTGGAATTTCAATCTGGTTTTCTTGTTCACTTTCAGCGCCGCTATTTTTATGGTAAACAACAGGATACCCTTGTTCCTCCAGCTGTTTCACTTGTCTTCGAGATGCTCTTACTAAAAGCCATACAATCAGAATCGATAAGAGAAAAATAATGACTACTGAGATAATCCCTGGAATGTATTCTGACTTATCTTCAGGAAAATATAAAAAATCCATCGCTTTGTTTCCCGCCTTTATATGTTGAAGTTTCCCTTCATTATACAGGAAAGCAAATTCTACTTAAGAGAGGAACGTGAACATTTAGTGGCGAACTTTTGGCAAATCGCGTAAATATTCGGCCATGACTTGTTTGGTTTTTTCTTTTAGAAAGTGTGCGGGCGCTTGGAGCGACTGCTCTGCCGTAACAGACCCGCCTGCCACCGCATGCATTTCCGGAAAAATTCCTGAAAACTCCTTTGATGCTTCTAATGCACCGGAAATCAAAATGACAGGCTTCCTTTGCTCGCGGCACTTTTTCGCAATGCCAAAGGTGTTTTGCCCGCCAAAGTCTGAAGATCCGTTTTGCCTTCTCCCGTAATCACTGCATCCGCATCTTTTATCCGTTCTTCAAAATCCATCGCTTCCAATACGACATCAATTCCTCTTTTCACTTTCCCGCGAAAGAAAGCTTGAATCGCTCCACCGGCCCCTCCTGCTGCTCCGGCTCCTTGCGCTTGGTGAAGAGCTATTCCAAATTGGTGGGTCACTACGTCTGCAAATTGTGTAAGGCTGGTATCCAATTGATTTACCATTTCCCGGGAAGCCCCTTTTTGTGGCCCGAAAATGCTGGAAGTACCGTTTGGCCCCACTAATGGATTATCTACATCGCTTGCCACTACAAATTCACAAATTGAAAGGCGTCCATCAAATTCACTGTCGTCAATCCGGAAAAGCAAACGGAGTGGCGCACCGCCTTCAGCCAGTTCCTTTCCGTCTTTTTGCAGGAATTTCATTCCCAAAGCACGGAGCATACCAGTTCCAGCATCATTGGTGGCACTGCCGCCAAGCCCGATAATAAATTTCCGATACCCTGCATCTAAGGCGTGCTTGATTAACTCCCCTGTCCCAAATGTAGAACTGATCAATGGATTTCTTTCTTCAGGAAGCAGCAGATTTAAGCCGGATGCTTCTGCGATTTCAATGACACAAGTTTCTCCGTCTCCAAGCACGCCATATCGGGCTTTTCTTTCTCTCCCTAATGGATCCCGGACAACAACTGAGACTGTATTGCCATTGGTGGAACGAATCAGGCTGTCCATCGTTCCTTCGCCGCCGTCTGCTGCTGGAAGAGCAGTTACTTTAATCAGAGGATCGACTTCCAAGATGCCTTCTGCCATTGCTTCCGCAGCTTGTACAGCGGTTAAACTTCCTTTGAAAGAATCAGGTGCTACAACGATTTTCACAATTCCAACTCCCTGCTGCCGCTTTTAATTCCAGTATAGAACAATTTATCCGTTAAAACACCAACATAAAAACCGACTGCCTTCCGAAGGATTTCTTTTCCTTCAAGCAATCGGTTTATCCCCATTTATTTAATTGGATTCTGACACAACAGTAAAGCGTTTGTTGATGTGCTTAGGATTTTCAATTTCATCCACCAAGGCAATCGCATAATCCGGATAGCTGACATAACTCTTGCCTTTTTTATTGACCGTAATGCTGTCTTCACCAATTTCGTAATGCCCTGTTCGCTTGCCTTCAGAATCAAAAAATGCAGCAGGACTTAAGAAAGTCCAGCGAATTCCTTCAGCGTCTTCCAGATCAGCCAAGTTTTGCCCTTGGTTTGATGCGATGGCCTTGAAAGCATCCGGGAATTCCGGTGTTTCGATTAAACGAGTGGTTCTGGCTTCATCCACGAATAAGCTTCCAGCCCCGCCGACGACGATCAATCTTGTTTCCGGCGCATCTTTTAATGCCTGAATCAGCGTTCTACCGGCTTCCACATGCTGCGCTGCTTTTTCAGGTGGTACACCAAAAGCATTCACAACTACGTCAAACTGCTTCAAATCTTCAGCAGTCAGACTGAATACGTCTTTTTCAATGGTAGCCACAGCCTCCTCTTCCATTTTCGAAGCATCCCTGACTATTGCTGTCACCTCGTGCCCTCTTGAAACCGCCTCTTTCAATATGAGGCCTCCCGCTTTTCCTGATGCACCAATAATTCCGATTTTCATCCTATTCGCCTCCATTGTTATAGCTGTTCTACAGCTTCTTTCAATAATTCAAATGAACGCTTTCTCTTTTCCTGGTCGTAAATATAAGAAACTGCCATCAATTCATCGATTTGCAGCTCTTCAACAAATGGCCGCAACTGACGGCTGATCGTTTCCTGATCACCTATAAATGTATACTGCGACATACTGCGCGCTATATTTTCTTCGTATAAGCTCCATTTGCCATCCATTGTATCAACCGGTGGCTGAAGAAGGTTTTTCGTGCCTCTCACCACATTCAAATAAAACAATTGGCTGGAAGTCGACAGTTTTTCCGCTTCTTCATTTGTTTCTCCTGCTACCACATTTACGCATACAATGACGTACGGTTCCGCTAAATATTCAGAAGGCTGAAATTGGCTGCGGTAAATCTGAATGGCTTGCTTTAGCTGCTGCGGAGCGAAATGGGCTGCAAAAGCATAAGGCAGGCCGAGGCGTGCAGCAAGTTGTGCGCTAGAGGTGCTGGATCCAAGAATAAAGATCGGCACTTCCGTCCCAACTCCCGGATACGCATGAACCATGCCCTGATGCTCGATGGGTTTTAAGTAATTCTGGAGTTCCACTACATCTTGCGGAAAAGCATATGCTGTCTCTTGTGTGGTTCTGCGCAATGCATGGGCCGTTTGCATATCCGTTCCCGGTGCGCGGCCAAGGCCCAGATTGACGCGGCCCGGATACATCGTTTCCAATGTCCCGAATTGCTCTGCCACAACAAGCGGTGTATGGTTCGGGAGCATGATGCCTCCAGATCCTACTTGAATTGAGTTTGTATGATCCAAAACTTTTGAAATCAAAATCGATGTTGCAGAACTCGCGAGTGTCGCCGAATTATGGTGTTCAGACAGCCAAAAACGGTGATACCCGAGTTTTTCGACATGCTGGGCCAGGCTCACCATGGCTTCAAGTGCATCTTTTGCCGTTTGCCCTTCTGAAATGGCTACCAAATCAAGAACGGATACCGGCAATGTGTTTATATGTTGGTCCATCAACTAACTTCCTTTCGATATAAAGCTGCTATTTAACAATAGAACCAAAATATCTTGAATACAAACTATCTGCTTGCTCAGTCGGTAACCCCAAAGTTTATTGAATCACTGAATAGGCAAATGATTCTGCGCCCTTGCCCCCAACCAAAGCCCTTCTTCTTAATATAGGGCACAACCTTAAAAGCTCGTCTTTATTCATTATTTCCCTGATTTTCCTTTGAAAACACATGAATAAATTTCGAATATCGGTTTTCTTTAAATTTCAAAAGCCTGGCCAATCTTTGCAAATTGCACTTTCCCTGTATAGGCGGTTCGGGCAGCTTCAAGAATCTCTTGTATATCACCATACTGTGGCAAATGCGTTAGCCATAATTCCTTGGCTCCTGCCAGTTCAGCAAGTTTTCCGGCTTGGCTGCCGCTCATATGCCCTTTGATAATGCCCATGTATTTTTCATATAAATTCGCCTCTGACACCAACAAGTCGGCATTTTTTGAAAAGGCAACCAATTCTTCTTTCCATTCTGTATCTGCTGTGAAAACCACTGATTTTCCTTCAGCCGTAAACTTTAATGCTAAACAATAAACCGGATGAATCGTTTCACAAAAAGCCACTTCCCACGGCCCAATCTGCATCTTTTGAGAAACATCGATGGCTTGTCCTTCTGTTACACCTTTATATGACAGGCTCTCAAACATTTCGGAATCTTGATCATGGCCATAAATCGGAAATGGCGTTTTCCATTCCTTTAATTGCATGCCAACCATGGCCGCATGCTGCAGCACTCCAATATCCGCCACATGATCCGGATGATAATGGCTGATAACCGCCGCATCCAGATCCCGCAGTTCCGTATAGTTCTGAACAGCAGCCAAAACTCCGCTGCCGCAGTCAACAAGACAGCGGAACCCGTCTTGTTCGAGCAAAAAAGAGGAGGTGGCCTCGTTTTTATTCGGATAGCCTCCCCAAATTCCAATTGTTGTGATTTTCAAAAGAATCGCCCCTCTGCTATTGTTTTCCTCAGTATAACGGATTTGCAGAATATCCATCTTGTTTACTTCAAGAACCTTAGTGGTATGTATAGTAGTGAGATTAAATTTAACAATAAAATCTGGAGGGATTATTTTGACAGTTAAAATGACAGTAGAAAACGCATTGCAAGCAAAGGCAGAAATCGAAAAATTAGAAGCACAGGGCTTCACGCATGACGATATTTACGTTTTTGCCCATGACAAACGACGAGAAGCGGATATTGCAGACGCTTTAGATACTGAAAAAGTCGGCATGGCAGAACAAGGATTTTTAAATAATTTGAAAAACATGACCGTATCACGCGGAGATCAATTGCGCTCTGAAATGGCAGCAGCTGGCTTGACCAAAGAAGAAGCTGAAGAGTATGAAGAAGAACTCGACAAAGGCAAGCTTGTAATCATTGCCAATAAAAATGCCTAAACTATTTTTTAAAAACCACCTTTCTTATTGAAAGGTGGTTTTTTTATGACAATTTAAGGTTATATTAAAATAACTTGTTAAATTTAATTTAATTTTTCTTATCTTAAATTTAACTGCCGCTTCTATTGGAATTACAATTCCATATCCATAGTTGTATAGAATTATAAAAGCGTTTTCATTTTATACCTAATTCTATATTGTAACGCTCACTCTATTTTGTTATATTTGAATAAGGTTAATTTTCTAATTATAAAAACAAAAGCTTTTTATAAATAGTAAATAACTTCAAGGGGGATATTATGATGAAAAGTTTAAAAATGGCAAGTGCCTTTATCGGCATTATCGTTGGAGCAGGTTTTGCTTCCGGCCAAGAAATTTTGCAGTATTTTACAAGTTTTGGAATCATGGGAATCTTTGCCGCTTTTATCTCGACGGTTATGTTTGCTTATCTTGGAATGAGCTTGACACGTCTTGGAAGCCGAATGCAAAAAACTTCCCACAAAGACGTCATTTATGGCATTAGCGGAAAAGTTCTGGGCACAATCGTCGATTATATCATTATCTTCACGCTATTCGGTGTTGGTGTGGTGATGGTGGCAGGAGCTGGATCTATTTTCACCCAGCAATTCAATCTTCCCGCTGCGCTAGGCAGTACTGTCATGGTTGTTCTAGTGATTCTTACAATCATGCTCAATGTTGAAAAAGTGATTGGCATCATTGGCGGTATTACACCGTTCCTTATATTGACGGTTATTGTGCTGGCTATTTACAGCTTGCTAACAATGGATTCATCGTTTTCAGTATTAGATCCCATTGCGAAAGAACAGTTGACAGCGGTTCCAAACTGGTTCTTATCTGCAGTAAATTATGCATCTTTTAATATTGCAGTCGGTGCTTCAATGGCCATTGTAATGGGCAGTACTGAAAAAGATGAAAAAATTGCTGCTCGCGGCGGGTTGCTCGGGGGCCTTGGGCTCGGGGTTTTAATTATTTTAAGCCATCTGGCGATTTTTGCGAAAGTGGATGAAGTTGGAGGTTCTGAAATGCCAATGCTTCAAATCGCCAACGACATTTCACCGATTATCGGCTTGTTTATGTCCTTCATCTTATTTGGAATGATTTTTAACACGGCAGTTAGTATGGTATATGCGTTTTCAGCGCGTTTTGTCCAATCCGGCACACCTAAATTCAAGATTTTTGTAGTCATCGTGGGAGTCGTTTCCTACGTATTAAGTTTCCTCGGCTTTACCGAACTTGTGAATATGTTCTATCCGGTCGTCGGCTACCTCGGGTTCTTCCTGGTTGCGGCTTTGATCTGGACGGATATCAGAAATTCAGGAAAACCTGTTGGTGTGAATAGCAGCCTGAATAACAATTAAAAAAAGCCGTCAAAGCATGGGATTCCCGCTTTGGCGGCTTTTCATGTTATGGTTTTATTAAACCATGGCGGAAGGAGCGATTTTCATGGATGCTTTTATCAAAACACCTGAACAGCAAAAATTAATCTCTCAAATTCAGGAATTGAAGCCTCTTTTCCAAAAACGTGAGCCGGAGCTCGATGCCCTGGGCTCTTTTCCTTTTGAAAATATACAGGATTTGAAAAATATCAATTACCATACATTGACGCAGCCAGCAGAGTACGGCGGACAAGGTTTCGGTTTATATGAATACATATTGGCGCAAGAAGCGATTTCCGAAGCTTCCGGCCCAACCGGGTTATCGATTGGTTGGCATGTCGGGATTGTACTTGAGTATGCCGAAAACCGGCATTGGCACAAAGCTTCAGCCCTTTGGCTGATGAAAGAAATTGCCCAAGGGGCGTTGATCAATACCGCTGCTACTGAAAGCAATGCAGGAAGCCCTGCGCGCGGCGCTTTGCCGCGGACTACAGCTGTGCGCGATGGCGAAGAATGGATTGTCAATGGGGAAAAAACCTATACTTCCATGGCACCCGTGCTCGACTATATTTTTGTAACGGCGACTACGCAAACCGACGAAGTGATTACCGTCATTATTCCCCGAGAAGCAGATGGCGTTTCTTTTGATGAAACGTGGGATATGCTAGCGATGCGTGGCACCGCAAGCCATACCCTTGTGCTTGAAAACGTGCGCATACCGGCCTCTTTTGTGCTGAAACCATTGAACGCCCAAGCGGCTGGAAAGGGATGGCTGCTCCACATACCTGCTTGTTACATTGGCATTGCGGCTGCCGCCCGGGCCTACGCCATTGACTTTGCAGCAAGTTATGCCCCGGCTTCGCTTGGAAAGCCGATTGCCGAAACGCCGAATATCCGGCAAACGATCGGGGAAATGGAATTGGAGCTGGCAACCGCTCGCCATCTGTTATACGGCACTGTCGAACGCTATGAAAATACGTCCAACAAAGCAATGATGGATGAAGCACTGAACGTGACAAAAATTGCGGTCACCCACGCAGCAATGGGGATTGTCGACAAAGCCATGAAGATTGTCGGTTCCCGTGCCTTGTCCGAATCCAATCCGATGCACCGTCATTACTTGAATATCCGCGCCGGCCTCTACAATCCACCCATGGAAGACATGGTGAAAGGGCAAATGGCCGGAAAAGCCATTGCATACTTCAAAACCAGATCTGGAGGCGAATCAAAGATATGAGCATCCAAATTTTCATCAACGATAGAGTGATTGACACTTTCAGTTTTTCACAAGAAACAGTGACTGATCCTGCTTCTCAGCGAGACTTGCATAAAATTATTTTCGACTTTAAAGTAAGCAGTAAAGATTACCACGACATCGCGGTACTCCTGTATGAAATGGATTTCCATATCCGCGTGCCTGAAAAAGGCCTTGATTTCCCTGCTTCCATTTCAAATTATTCAACTTCCATCACAAACCTTTATCACGAAGGGGAAGTAGCTGACTATCATTTGGAATTGATTGAAAAAGCATAAAAGAACGCAAAAAGATGGCCGGAGACTTCCTCCCAGCCATCTTCTTGCGTTTATGCCCAACTTCGGGCGGTTTATGCCCAAATTTTTTATTATATGCCCAACTTCAAGCTGGTTATGCCCAACTCCCTTATTCCCGTTTAAAACGGCTGCTCCGGCGCCTCGATCTTAGTTTCTGCATCAAATCTTCTGCTTCATCCATTTTTGCCGCGGCAGTTTTTTCATCCAATACAATGGATGTGATTTCTTCTCCGTCCATCACAATTTCAAACCATGAATTCACCTGGCTGCCTTCCGGCAAATACTGAACGGGCAACACAATTTCTCGTTGTTCTTCTTCCAGCAGAATGACAGCTAACTGGCCATCTTCTATCCGGTCTAATGTCCCTCTCATCCAATCACTCCCCTACACAAGCAAGGCCTTGTTCTTTGATGGCATTAATTTTGCCTGTGCCGATTCCTTTGATTTCATCCAGTTCTTCGATCACCTCAAAAGGCCGCTCCTTGATGATGGCATCTGCCAGAGCCGGTCCTATTCCCTCAATTTCCTGAAGCTCAACAGATGACGCTACGTTGATATCAATGCAGCGATTCTTCCCTTCAACTGCTATTCCTTCTTTTTCAGTGCTTATTTCATAGGTCTTGCCATCAGTCTCAAGCACAACCGTTCCGTTGATATCAGTGCCATATACTTTGGCTCCGGCATTTTCAGTCGCTGCGATCACTTCCGCATGCGGGTGTCCATAAGAATTATCAATTCCAGCGCTGTAAACGGCTACTTCAGGGGAAACCGCTTTTAAAAACGCAGTACTTGTGGAGGTATTAGATCCATGATGGCCAAGGTGCAGAATTTCTGCATCCAAATCTGTTCCATTGTCGATCATTTCCTGCTCTTCCTTCACTCCGGCATCTCCTGTGAAGACAAAACGGACATCACCGTAAGTCAATTTCAATGAAATGGATTCTTCATTGACCTTACCCGTGACTTGTTCCGGATATAACACTTCGATTTGCAGGCTTCCGACATCGAAAACCTCCCCGCTTCGCGGTTCATAATAATCCGTGCCGGTTTCGTCAATCGCCTTTAAAGCATCCATAAAAGTATTTGATGTACTGGCATTTCCCGACATCCATACTTCACCCACTTCAAAATCCTGGACAACTTGCTCTAATTGGCCGATATGGTCGGAGTCTGGATGGGTTCCCACAACGATATCCAATTTTTCCAGCCCTACTTTTTTTAAATAATCGACTGCAGCCGTACTGTTCCAGTCACCGGTATCAATCAATAACGCATATTCTTCAAATTGCAGCAAAGTCGCATCTGCTTGTCCTACATCAATAAAATGAACCGTTAAATTGCCTGGTTTCTTCTTAGAAACAGCTGTTTCCGGGGGTTCAGCGGGCTTTTCTTGCGTTGCCGGAGCTTGAAGACATCCCGCCAAGACAAGTGCCAGCAGCAGACTTGCTATCAGCAAAAATTTATTTTTCATTTTCCCTCGCCTCTTTCTATAGTGAATTTTACCATATCGGCCACTGTCCGTTCTCTAATGAGACTATCTTGTGGTAGAATGGGAAAACAAGCTATAGAAAAGGAGGTTGTCTGCATGGAGGACTTATTAAGGCAGATGCTGGCTGAATTACGGGAATTCCGGGAAGAAACAAATGATAAGCTGGAGAAACTGGAAGCCGGCCAAAAAGAGCTTAAAGACATGCTGCGGCATAATTATGCCCTGACGGCTGAAAATCTTACTGATATCCGGCAAGATGTCCGTCTGAAGCATCAAGATGTCCAAGCAGACGTCGACCTTCTTTTCAGAGAAGTGGAAGCCGTTAAAAGGCAGGCCAATAAAGAGCGCTTCCAATCACCGGAGGATTTCTCTACCTTGCAATGATTGTCAGTTGGCCAATCGGCCTTTTATAGAACGGATGATGTTATCCGTGTATGACTTATAGATTTAAAGAGGCTGGCCAGGGGGAACCCCGGCCAACCTCTTTTTTACGTATATTCAAGTGGACATATAATCTCCGCCATTCATATGCAAGAATTGCCCGGTCATATAAGAATTCTGGGGATCCGCCAGAAAGACGAAAGCTTTTGCAAGTTCATACGGCTGGGCTGGCCGGCCGGCTGGAACATCTTTTCCGAATCCTTCTTCCAGATTCGGGTCCAAATGACCGAAAGTTTTTGTGATCAACGGTGTCCAAACCGGTCCCGGTGCAATGCCATTCACTGCGATTTCTTCACGGACAAGGCGGCGGGCAAGGGAACGCGTCATCGACACCATAGCACCATTAGCCCCTGCATAATCAATCAAATCCGAATGTCCCCGGTACGCATTAATAGAAGCCGTATTAATGATCCGCGCCCCTTTTTTCAAATAGGGAAGAGCTGCCCGTACAAGATAAAGCATCGCAAATGCTTTAATCTCAAATGTCTTCAATAAGTGTTCATCGGTGATATCCACTGGATTGTTTTGAGGGTATTGATAACCGGCATTGTTGACCAGGATATCAATTTGGCCAAAGGTTTCCAGCGCGAATTGAACAAGCTGATTGCAGTTTTCCGATTTTCCAAGATCGCCGCTCAATGCTTTCGCTTCGCCGCCGTAACTTTCAATCGTTTCAATCGTTTTAGCGGTGGCTTCTTCATCATCCAAATAACCGATAACGACTTTCGCCCCTTCTTTAGCGTAGGCAAAGGCTACTGCCTGGCCAATCCCACTGTTCCCTCCCGTAATAATAGCCACTTTGCCTTGGAGTGCCCCGCTGGCTTTATAGTCTTTCAAATCGGTATTGTCGAAGTTCCCTTCAGCCATATTCCCCATCCTTCCAAATATTCTTATTTGCTGTGTATTTTTTCTAAATCCCACACTTCATCTGAATATTGCTGAATGGTCCGGTCGCTTGAAAAAATTCCGGACTGTGCGATATTGACCGCCGACATTTCCTGCCAGGTAAGTGCATCTTCATACGCCGCTAAAACGCGGTTATGGGTTCTAGCATAATGCTGAAGATCTTTCAGCACAAAATAAGGATCGTTTCCATCAATAATTTGATGCCGGATAAAATTGATGTTTTCCGGTCCTTCTGACAGCTCCCCGCTCAATAGTTCGCTGATCAGCTGTCCGATTTCCCGATCCTTTTCAATCACTTCCCGTGCGTGATAGGTTTTTTCTTTTTCAAACTGCATGACTTGCTGCGCTGTCACACCAAATATAAATGCATTATCTTCTCCTATTTGCTCAACAATTTCTATATTAGCCCCATCAAAAGTGCCCAAGGTAATGGCACCGTTCATCATGAATTTCATATTCCCGGTACCGGAGGCCTCTTTTGAAGCAGTTGAAATTTGCTCGCTGATGTCAGCTGCAGGAAACATTTTTTCTGCCCGGCTGACGTTATAATCTTCCACAAAGACAATGTGGAGATGTTTGCTTGCTAGTGGATCGTTATTGATTTTTTCAGCCACTGTATTAATCAGCTTAATGACCTCTTTGGCAAATTGATAACTTTTCGCTGCTTTGCCGCCAAAGAAAAATGTACGGGGATAAGGCCGGTATGATGAATCTTCTTTGATCCGGTTGTAAAGCATTTGAATATGGAATATATTCATTAATTGCCGCTTATAGCCATGAAACCTTTTGATGTGCATATCAAAAATGGATTCAGGATTGATTTTTACTGCTTGGTTTTTCTCGAGATACTCAGTAAGCTGATTTTTTTTGTGTTGTTTTACAGCTTTAAAGTCTCCGAGAAAAATCGGATCCTGCACAAATTCATTCAATTTATGCAGTTTCACCGGATCTTTAGTCCATTCGTTTCCGATAACCGAAGTGATAAGGCTTGAGAGTTCGGGATTTGCTTTCATCAGCCAGCGCCTGTGAGTGATGCCATTGGTTTTATTATGGAATTTATGCGGAAAATGTTCATTCAGCTCTTTCATTTCCCGCATTCTCAAAATTTCCGTATGCAGTTTTGCGACTCCGTTAACTTTGTAGCTGCCTACTACGGCGAGTGTTGCCATTTTGACTATCCCGTCGTCGATAATCGCAAGCTTCTTCTTCGCTTCTGATTCTAAATTTTCCTGATGGCATTTTTCCTTGAAGCGGCGGTCAATCTCCTGGATGATCATATAAATCCGAGGCAGCAGCCTTTCAAGCATGCTGCTGTTCCACTTTTCCATCGCT
Organism: Planococcus sp. VCh962; assembly: GCF_057748275.1. Lineage (NCBI taxonomy): Bacteria > Bacillati > Bacillota > Bacilli > Caryophanales > Caryophanaceae > Planococcus > Planococcus sp. VCh962. Next base: position 27,336 of record NZ_JBYLHS010000016.1, on the reverse strand, counting down.
TCTTCCAAAATCGTATGATTTGTATATGAAATCGTATGGGTGGTGATTCCCCAGGCTTCTTCCCAAGATAGCCCTTCGTCATCAAGCAAAATACGCATAAGTTCAGGGACAGCCAAAGCCGGGTGGGTATCGTTGATTTGGATGGCCACATGCTTCGGCAAGGAAGTGACTGGAAAATCACGATTTTTCAATATCGTCTGAAGGGAAGCACTGCACAAAAAGTATTGCTGCTTCAGTCGGAGTATTTTTCCTTCTTCAGTCGAATCATCGGGATATAGGCGGTCAGATATGGCTTCTACATGTTCCTTATAAACGTCCACGTCCGCATCCGGAAGCAAATGCTGTTCTGGAAGTTCCGCTTGCCAAAGCCTTAATGTATTGACCGTTTTCCCGTACGCTCCGACAATCGGCATATCGTATGGCACAGCCTTTACCCACTCGGCATTTTCCAGCATTTGGCCCTCTGCCGGCTGGGCTTCTCCAAAAAACGAGATATAAACTGCCAAGTCTTCCCTTCTGGCATCCCAACCTGCAGAATCATTTATCCAGTCTGTCGGATGTTCAGTCTGGAAACCGTCTTTCAGGACCTGATTGAATAACCCGCCCTTGTAGCGGATTCCGCAGCCATGCCCTGGCATCTGCAGCGACGCAAGCGAGTCCATAAAACAAGCCGCTAGCCGGCCCAGTCCGCCATTGCCGAGGCCCGGTTCAGGCTCTAGTTCCTCCAGTTCCGCGAGATCATAGCCCAGTTCTCCAAGTCCCTCATTTACCAGTTCATAAATCGCTAGATTCATCAAATTCTGCCCCAGCATACGGCCGATTAAAAATTCAATTGAAAAATAATATAACTGTTTCCGTTGTTCTTTTTGATAGAAATGATTGGTCTCATCCCAATCCCTTTCAACAAATCCCCGCACCATTCCGGCAAGAATTGAGTAGGCGGTTTGAAGTGATGCTGGCTGTTCTTGCTGCTCTAGGCGCTTTGAAAAGTTTTCCTTGAATTCCTCTTTTGAATAAAACATCCGCCACCTTCACTTTCCGGCGAGTCTCTCATATACGCTAGCATATTCTTTTGCAGAACGTGACCAAGAGTAATCGCCCTGCATGCCGTTTTGTTTGATCGTTTTCCAATGCTCCGGCTGTTGGTATAGAGATAAAGCCCTGTTTATTGCTTCCGCGAAACTTTCCTGTTGTGAAAAATCACTTAAAAACCCGTTGCCGCTCCGCAAGGTTTGATCATATTCCATTATGGTATCCCTCAAGCCGCCGGTCTTATTGGCGACGGGCACAGTGCCATATCGCATGGAGACTAGCTGGCTCAACCCGCATGGTTCGAAATGGGATGGCATCAGAAAGATATCCGCCCCCGCATACAGCAAATGGGCAAGTGATTCGTCAAAACCGATATGGGCAACCACTTTTTCTGGAAAATCTGCTGCAAGTTCCCCGAAAAATTGCTCATATTGGCTTTCACCAGAACCGAGCAAGACAAATTGCACGTCTTGTGTCTTCAGTATCCCCGGCAATGTTTGCTGCAAAACATCTATTCCTTTTTGGCCAGCCAGTCTGGAAATCATTGTCATTATCGGTACATCACCGCGCTCCAGCAGTCCAAAACGCGACTGGACGGCTCTTTTATTTACCGCCTTATTTTCTATTGACGTCTGATCATAGACCATTTCTATGGCCATATCGGCGGCGGGGTTATAGGATTCCGTATCTAAGCCATTTAAAATGCCGATCAAATCCGACTCTCTTTCGCGCAATAGCGGATCCAGCTTCTCTCCGTATTGCTCCGTTAAGATTTCGTTGCGATAAGTCGGGCTGACGGTCGTAACTTTATCAGCGTATAAAATACCCGACTTCAGGAAATTTAGATTACCGTGCCAGGAGACCCCTTCGTCATGAAAATATGAGTCGCTCATTTCCAGCTCTTCCAATAAAAGAGATTTCGGAAACCAGCCTTGAAACTGCAGGTTATGAATGGTTAAAATCGTCTTTAGCTTCCCTTTTAAAGAAGCATAGCGCTCATCTTCCTTCAGCAGAAATGGAATCATTGCCGTATGCCAATCATGTATATGTAAAATATCCACGCCTTCTTTCAGGGATTCCACTACGGCTAAAACAGCCCTATTGAAAAACGCAAAACGTTCACCGTCATCAGGCTGGCTGTAAATCTGATCTCGTGCAAAATAGCCTTCATTTTCCACTAACAGATAGTGCACATCTTTCAGCTGGTATTCAAAGATCTTATAGTCAGTTTTTTCCCCTTTAAAGGGGACGGCGATTTCTTCTTTTAACGAGAACTCATTTTTGTGTTCTTCTGGAATCAGGCTGTAATAAGGAAGAATCACGGTGACTTCATGGCCAAGCGCCACTAATTCTTTTGGCAATGCGCCTATCACGTCTGCAAGCCCTCCGGTTTTCACAAAAGGCACGCATTCCGCAGCAGCCATTACAATCTTCATCGGACTTCCTCCTTTGACACTCGCTCTCCTTTACGGAGAACCACCGGTTTTTCCGGTGTTCCCTTAAGGACTACACCTTTTTCAATATAAACGTTTTTATCTGCAATAACGTACGTTAAATCGCAATTTTCCTCGATTACGGATTTTTGCATGATGACACAATGGTCCAATTTGGCATCTTTTTTTATGGCCACCGCCCGGCTGATTATGCTGTTTTCAACAGTTCCTTCAATTATGCTGCCATTAGCCAATAAACTGCGGTTCACTTGCGAACCTGGCAGATAACGGGTAGGCGGTTCATCTTTGACTTTTGTATAGATCGGTTGCCCTGGCAGAAAAAGTGCATTTCTTTTATCGTCTTCCAACAAATCCATCGAAGCTCTAAAATAATTTTCAATGGAGTTGATGTTAGCGTAATAGCCAGTATATTCATATTTGCCATATGAATAAGGGGCTTTTTTCAGTTTCACGACGTCTTCCACACTGATTACCCGCTTTTCACGGTACGTCTGAATCAATTCCATAAGCAGATCTTTCTCTAGAATATAACTATTCAGTTTCACATCTCCGCTTACTGCTTCTGTAATATCAACACCGGAAGCGATGTGTGCATCCAACATTTCTTCATAATCGATTTGGCAGACAGTTGAACAAGTCGTTACGACTACGTATTTTTGACGGCTTTTCTCAAAAAATGCAGTATGTTCTTCAAGCGCTGCAAATGCCCCTACAGAAACTTGCCCACCAGCTTTTTGAGAAACAGGAAGAAAGAATAAGCCATCTTTCCGGCGGTCTAAATCCCAGTTTTTCCCTACCCCTATATGATCCAGCAAAGAAACAAAAGGATAAGAAGCAAACACTCCTACAGCATTAATATTGGAGTTTACGATATTCGATAAAGTGAAGTCAACTAGACGGTAGCGACCGGCGAAAGGCACTGAAGCAGTGGTACGGTACATCGTCAAATCTTCCAAGCCCGGTTTCTTGACAGAAGCATCAATAACTGCGACTAATCTCATTGTTGTGCACTTCCTTTCCACTCATCTATCATATCTTGAGTCAGTAAGACAATTTCGCCATTTTGTTCTTTCAGCTCGAAATTTTCCGGAATTTCAAGATTTGGCTCAATGATGACTCTTGATAATTTTGCGCCACTGCCTACAACTGCGCAGCTCATTACCACACATTCATAAAGAGAAGCACCTTCTTTTACTTGAACATCCTGGAAAATCACAGATTTTTCTACTTTACCGTCAATGACACACCCTTCATTGATCAAAGATTCTTGCAAGTAACCTGTCTTTCCTATTACTTGCGGCGGCAATTGCGGATTAGATGAGAAAATTCGCCATGCCGGATCGTTCAAATTCAATCCCGAACTTGAATTCAGTAGATCCATATTGGCTTCCCATAAACTCTCTACAGTCCCTACGTCTTTCCAGTAACCTTTGTACGGATAAGCCACCATTTTTTCGCCCTGCTCCAGCATCAAAGGAATAATATCTTTTCCGAAATCATGAGAGGAATTTTCATTTTCATTATCCATTAGTAAATATTTTTCTAACTTCTTCCAATCAAAGATGTAAACCCCCATCGAAGCGAGATTACTTTCCGCTTCTGCCGGTTTTTCCACAAACTCTTTTATTCGCAGATTCTCATCTGTATTCATAATTCCAAAACGATTGGTATCTTTCCACGGCACTTCAATCACTGAAATTGTTGCTCCCGCGTTTTGTTCAATATGGAAATCCAGCATGGTCTGGTAATCCATTTTGTAAATATGGTCGCCAGATAAAATAATTACATATTTTGGATCTTGCTCCGTCAGGTATTTGATATTCTGATAAATGGCATCTGCCGTGCCGGCGTACCATTTAATGCCTTCCATTCCGGCGTATGGCGTCAGCATGGTGACGCCTCCAGTGCGCCGATCCAGGTCCCAAGGCGTCCCGAGTCCGATATAATTATGCAAAACGTGCGGCTGATACTGCGTCAGCACTCCTACTGTATGAATTCCCGAATTTACGCAATTCGATAAAGGAAAGTCGATAATCCGGTACTTTCCGCCAAACGGGAGAGCGGGTTTCGCAATGTCATGTGTCAACGATTTTAAGCGGCTTCCCTGTCCTCCTGCCAAAAGCATTGCAACTACTTTTCTTTTCATGCCTCTACACTCCCATCGTGTTTTTGTTTCCAAATGTTCATTGTAAACGCCGGTAAGTCAATCTCTATTGAGTATTGATGCTGGTTCCATGGAACTTCCTGTGCCTGTAGCCCTGCTTCTTTTTCATTTCCCGGTCCTCCGTAAGCAGCTTCAGCAGTTGAAAATATCCGTTGATAATATCCACTTTCCGGAACTCCCACTTGATATCCCTTGTAATTTTGGTTAGAAAAATTACAAACGACAATGCAGGTTTCTTCAGCTGAATTGCCTCTTCTAATAAAAGAAACTACGCTTTGCTCGCTATTATCAGCGTCCAGCCACTCAAACCCTTTGCTGTCGTAGTCTAATTCAAAAAACGCTTTTTCCTTTTTATAAAAAGCAAGAAGCTCTTTAGTAAACAACGCCATTTGTCTGTGGACTTTCAAATCAAATAAATGCCAATCCAGCTGCGGGCGAAAATCCCAAGGTTCGAAATGGCCAAATTCCTGCCCCATAAACAGGAGTTTTTTGCCTGGATGGGCAATCCAAAAACCAAGCAGCAATCTTAATTGATGAAACTTTTCGTCTAGCGTTCCAGGCATCTTCCCTAATAAGGACCCTTTTTCCGGAATCACTTCATCGTGGGAAAATGTAGAAATATACCGCTCTTCATGATAATATGCCATCGAAAAAGTAATTTTCCGATGGACTTCGGGGCGTTCGGAAGGCGGGTTTTTCATAAACGCTTGAGCATCATGCATCCAGCCAAAGTTCCATTTATAGTGGAAGCCGATCCCTCCTTCTTCCACTTCTCCCGTTACTTTAGGGTAATGCCAGGCGTCTTCTCCGATCAAAATGGCTTCTGGATAGTGATGCTTCAAGCTTGTCGTCAGCATCTGCAAAAATGCTGCCCCTTCTTCGTTATGCGGCCTTTCCGGGCGGTTCGGGATGAACAATAGATTTACAAGCGCATCCATCCGGCAGCCGTCAAATTTATACTCCTCAAACCAATAATGCGCGCTCGATAAGATGAAACTGACGACTTCACCTTTTTGCACGTCAAAATTCAATGTGCCCCAATCCGGATTACTCCTGCGCTCCGGCCGCTTTTCTTCGTAAAGATCTGTGCCATTAAACGAAGCCAAAGCATGCGTATCGACACAGAAATGTCCGGGCACCCAATCGGAAATCAATCCGATGCCGCTTTCGGCACATTTGGCTATAAAGTATTTTAAATCGTCTGCTGTGCCATATCGGCTTGTCGGCGCAAAAAAGCCGGTCGTCTGATACCCCCATGATTCATCCAGCGGGTGTTCGGTAATCGGCAAAAGTTCAATATGAGTAAACCCTTGCTTTTTTACATACGGAATCAATTCCGCAGCCAGTTCACGGTAAGTTAAAAATTCACCTTCTTTATTCCGCTTCCAAGTTCCGATATGTACTTCATAAATAGCCATCGGTTTTTCAAAATGGTTTTTCACAATATTCTTTTTCTGGTACAATGCAGCTTTGGACCATACGTGTTTCGACTTAGCGGTCACAATGGATCGGTGCTGCGGCCTTTTTTCATTTGCCCGTGCAAAAGGATCCGTTTTTCTAATCACATCCCCATCTGCAGTTTTAAATTCATATTCATAAATGAAACCGGCTAATTTCTCCGGTATCCGGACTTCCCAAATAGTCGGATCGAGTGGAAGTGGAGCCATTTCATGACTTTTCTCATTCAGTTCCTGAGGGTCAATAATGACGACCGCTGCACTTCTCACATCCGGTGCCCAAACAGTAAAGATGGTCTCATCGTGGTGAATATGCGAGCCAAAATATAAATAGGCATCTATCATCTTTCCGTTATGAAAATCTGATAAAGTTTCAGAAGTAAAAGAGACCAAGGTATCGCCCAAAAAAAACACCTCCAAAAGTACTGGCAATTTTCTTGTTCCTATTACCATTATTCTACATTAAACATCAAAAATCCTTGCAAAAAATCGGAATATTTAAAAATCAAATCAGATAAATAGCAAATTCAAAGAGGTGTTCGCAGCTTGTTCGCAATTTTTACACATAAATGATGTCCCAAGCCCTTGTTTGCTCGTTTATTTTCTACTAGGCTTAGTGAAGGCAAGTCATTTTAGAAAGGAAGAGGAATCTTGCGAAAAACCTTTTTGATTTCGTCACTTTTACTATTCAGCTTATTGCTTGCTGGATGCAGCCAAGCAATTGAAGATCCCCTTAAGTGGGAAATAGAAGATTTTACTTTTACAAATCAAGAAAATGAAGAATTTGGATTAGCCGATTTAAAAGGGGAAGTATGGTTGGCTGATTTTGTTTTTACAAATTGCACCACCGTTTGCCTTCCAATGACATCCAATATGGTGGATTTGCAGAAGCAGTTTAAAGAACAGGGGCTGGACGTGGAAATCGTGTCGTTCAGTGTGGATCCCACCGTCGACAAACCAGAAATCTTAAAATCTTATGCCGAGAATTATGGAGCGGATTTATCTTCCTGGAATTTATTGACGGGTTATTCTCCTGAATTTATTGATAAATTCGCTATGGAAAATTTCCAGACACTCGCCAGAAAACCTGAAAATACAGATCAGGTTATCCATGGAACTTATTTTTATCTGGTTGATCAAAATGGGGTCGTGATGAAAGATTACGACGGCGTAAATCTTTCATCAGAAGATATAATTGCGGATGCAAAGATTCTGCTTTCGGAGGAGTAAAGGATGAATAACAAGAGAATTTGGATTGCAGTTGCCTTAGTTGCAGCAGCTGTTCTCGCTGCATTGATTTTCATGCCGCGCAATAACGAACCCTCTCCAAATACACGCGTTGTACTTGAACATACTTATCGGACATATATCGCGCCTTCTTGTTTTGATGAGGCAGACGCTACCAATTTCTTGGAAGACGCAACTCTAGGGGATGCTAAGGAACTTGGTTACCTGCCTCACTCGCCTTGCACCGAAAAATCATTGCAAGGCAATAACGACAGCTTTTTTATCGATTTAATGAAAGAGCTCAACGTTATGGAAAGAGATTCTAAAGATTGGTGAGTGTAAAAGTAAAAACTTGTATTAGCCTTCATTCCTTAACCGATATTCCACCAACCAGCTGCGCTCCTGTTTCTGCATCGCTGCGCTAGCTTCGAAACATGAAAAAGCGTTGCAGAGTCTCGGCTGTCTCGCTATCCCGCAGGCAAGACATTGGCCGACGCCTGCGAGGGCAAGTCTTTGCGACGAAGTGCGCAGCACTGCAGGAGCAGTACGGTTTTCTCCGCTGGTTGGCTCCATATCTGGAGAGCAGGAAACAATAAAAGAGAATTTACTCAGACAATTATGATTTTAAAGATTCTCTAAAAGTGACAAAACAATGCAGAATGCAGCGGAAGGCGGCGACTTCTGCGGGAGCAGCGTAGCGAGGCGAGTCCTGAGACCCCGCAGGGAATGAATTGGGCAAATTGCTTTTGCCCAATTCATTTGCGACGAAGCTAGCGTAGCGATGCAGGAGCACAAGGTTTTTACCAGCGAGCGAGGAGGCTCAGGGCCGCACCCCGCGAAAAGCGTCCGTCCTGGAGCGAAATGATAGAAGAACATACAAGTTTCTCAACAGCCTAGAAAAAGCAGGCAGAGTTTTCTCTGCCTGCTTTTTCTTTATCCAATCACTTTTATGCATACCGGCGTGTTGGTATAAACCGGCTCGCTAATCTCTTCTGGAATTCCAGATGCGCCAATTTTCAAGACATTTATCGAATCCGAATCTTCGTTCGCTACGGCCAGCCATTGGTGGCCGGGAATAAGGGTAAAGTGGCGCGGTCCTGCGCCTCCTGCAGTGGCATAATCTTCGAGTTGCAATACTCCGTTTTCTTGAATGGAAAAAACAGTGATGCTGTCATGGCCACGATTAGAGGCGTAAAGATACTGTCCATCTTCAGACACTGCCACTTCTGCACTCGTATTTGTTCCAGTAAACTGCTCCGGTATCAATTCAACCACTTGTACAAATTTCAGAACATCTTCCCCACCTATTTCATATACGGATAGAGTTGAACTCAACTCCTCAAGTGAATAAACAACAGCCAACTCATGATGAAAAGCCAGATGGCGCGGTCCAGATCCCGGAGTAGTCAGAACAGATTTCTTTAGTTCCAGCTTTCCTGTTTCTCTATCTAATCCATAAATGGAAATCATGTCCGCTCCAAGGTCAGAAACGAAAAAATCATTGCTTCCCGGTTTCTGAAAAACGGAATGTGGATGAGGGGCATCCTGCCTTTCCTTATTTGGACCACTGCCCTCATGCCTTACCGAATCCGTTCTCTCCCCAATTGAACCATCTTCCAAAATACGATAAACATTCACATTGCCGCCTGAATAATTGGTGGCTAGCAGCCAGTGCCCTGATGCATCAATACAGACATGCGACGGATGAGCTCCATTAGCCGTTTGTCGATTAATTTCTATTAGTTGGTTATTTGCCAAATCCAACTGATAAGAAACCAGTTCCCCATCTTCTACTTCGCTTGTTGCAATAAAATTAACTCCATTTGGATGCACCGCAATAAAAGATGGGCGTTCAATGCCTTCAATTCCCGATTTTTCTATGCATGTCGCTTCCAAAGGATTAAATTCCCAAAGCTTGATTCCTTGTTCATGCGAAGACGAGTAAGAACCCGTAAGCAAATGTATATTAGCCATAAACTTCCTCCTTAATTTTTTGAAAAATAAATGAATTTTTATACAAGCTAGTGTAAAGTAAGGGTTATGAACATAGCAGGTCCATTTACTAATTACAAAGAAACGAGTGGTTGTCAGTGAGAAATTTTGGATTGTCAATTCGTGAAAAAAGCATTGTATGCATCGGCTTTATGGGAGTTGGAAAAACGACTGTAGGAAAGCTGCTTGCGCAAAAGCTTTATCGAAATTTTGTCGATATCGATGCAGAAATCGAAAAAGAATTTGCGATGCCGATTCCTTTAATATTCGAGACATACGGTGAAAAAGCCTTCCGTAAGAAAGAGAAAGAATTAATCGAGTATTACAGCCATCAGCCACTTTACATCATTTCTGTGGGAGGCGGCGCTTTCTTACAAAAAGAAATACAAGCGATGTGCCTGGCAAATTGCATTGTACTGTTTCTGGATATTTCCTGGGATTCATGGAAAGAAAGAATCCATATTCTTTCCGGCAACCGCCCATTGCTGCAAGGCCGCTCTATCGATGACATCAAACAGCTTTTTCTTGAACGGCAATCCATTTATTCACTGAACCATTCAAAGTTCCAAATAGATCATTTCGAAGCAGAAGAAGCTGCCGAATACTTGGCAGATGCGTTAAAGCTGTCATGGGAAATCCACGCCCCTCAACCTTGAAAAGCGGAAGCGCCTGTCCCGCCCCGACAGGCTTAAGACAGAACACGCAGGAAATCCTGATTTCCGTAGTGGGTTGACTTAAGACCCCGAGGGGCTGAGCGCTGCAGCTAGACAAAGAAAAGCGGAGGTGGCTTGCTCAGCCCCGACAAGCGCTGAAGAATACAAAGGAAAGGGCACTCTTTGCCGTTCCTTTGTATTTCAGAGCCAAATGTTTAGACTTATGCAATTCATTTCCCAACCTTTCTAAAATCGAATCCAATACCTCTGGCTTATTGATTGACCACTCCAGTTACAAGCTGTTTTTCCGGAATATTCTTTCCGTTTGGACGTAAGACAATAATGGAAGTTCAGCCAGTAGGTGCTCTTCATCCGGCTGCTTTTTAATTGAACCAACCGGACTTTTACAGGCAGCGTCAGTTTTTTTACATTAATCCACTTACTTTATTCAAAAGCTTAAATCCTATAAAGTTTCTTTGCTATTTAAATCTATTTGCCAACCCCCTTGCTATATAACGTTAGGAGGAATTTAAACTATCGATTATAATAAGAATCAGGAATGAATGAAGTTCCTTTTTTAATTGTTTTAATGGATTTTATTGTAGATAATTTATGCTTAGTAAATAAGCTTGGATGAAATATACCGTCTTTCACATAATTTAAGGGCTGCCTTGAATACGTTTTCATTAGCATAGGAGGAAAAACAGTGAGTTTAACGCGAGATTTTTTTATTGCTTTATCTAAGAATCAATTATTGAATAATGGGGCAAAAAAATGGGGCTTAAAATTAGGTGCCAGTAAAGTAGTCGCTGGAACGGACATTAACAGCATGATGAAATCCGTAAAAGAACTGAACGCCAATGGCATCGGAGCCACAATTGATAATCTCGGTGAATTTGTCTACAGCAAAGAAGAAGCATTAGAGGCAAAAGCAAATATCCTGGAAACATTGGAAGCGATTCAACAGCATGGTGTGACAGCGCATATGTCAATCAAACTGACACAAGTCGGATTGGATGTCGATTATAAATTCTGCTTAGAAAATATGCAGGAAATTGTAGCGGCAGCTGCAAACTATGCGATTTTCATCAATATCGATATGGAAGATTATAGCCACTTGCAACAGACCCTTGATATTCTCCATGCGCTTCTGAAGGACTACGACAATGTCGGCACTGTAATTCAGTCTTACCTTTACCGTTCCGAAAAAGACTTGGAAAGCTTACAGAATGTGAGACTGCGCCTTGTCAAAGGAGCATATAAAGAAATTTCCGAAGTTTCATACCAAAGCAAACAAGATATCGACAAAAATTACTTGAAGTTGATCAAGATTCGGTTGCAGCAGCCGGCATTCACTTCTATCGCAACTCATGACCATCACATCATCAATGCGGTCAAGAAGTTTGCTAAAGAAAACAGCATTCCGCGCGAGCGTTTTGAATTCCAGATGCTGTACGGTTTCCGCTCCGATATGCAAAAAGAGCTCGCAGAAGAAGGTTATGCGTTCACGACCTATGTTCCATTCGGCCAGGACTGGTACGGCTATTATATGCGCCGTCTGGCTGAGCGGCCGCAAAACATCAATTTGGCATTAAAGAGTCTTGTATCCAAGTAAAGGTTCTAGAAAAAGAGCGTCCAAGGGAAGTTATTCTTCCAAAGGACGCTCTTTTTCGTTTATTTCAATCCAATTCTCTGACGGTAATCGGCAGCAAATCATCATTCAGCCGCCCCCGGTAATGTTCATACTGTTTCGGCAGCATTAATCCTTCTCCCAGAGCCTCAGGTGCTTCATCGACAGCAAAACCAGGTGGATCCGTCGCAATTTCAAATAATAAATCGCCATATTCCCGGAAGTAAATTGCGTTAAAATAATTGCGATCTTGCACAGGCGTTACCTGCAAGCCAAAGTCTTCAATATGGCGTTTCCAGTCCAGTTGGTCTTTATCATCTTCTGCCCGCCAGGCGATATGATGGACAGTGCCAACTCCCATTTGTCCTCTGCCGACAGGAGTCAGTTTTACATCAATCACATTTCCAAGGTCTGCAGAAGCGTGAAAACGCATCAAATCGTCTTCTTCGCCGATTCTCTCCAACCCTAAGCCTGTTTCCAATAATTCCGTTGTCTTTTCGGCATAGGCAGTAAGCAACGTCGCTCCCCCAAACCCTTTAATGGAAGTTTCAGGACCCATTTCACTAAAATGCCAAGCACTCGGTTGCCCCGCTTCCCTCGCTACCAGTTCCAACTGCAGACCATGCGGATCATTAAAAGTTAGGTACTGCTCCCCGAAACGCTCTGTTTTTTCATAAGATACACCAAACTTCGATAATCGCTGTTCCCAAAACTGCAAAGCGCCGGCAGGGACAACAAAAGAAGTCACGCCGACTTGGCCATCGCCAATTCTGCCTTTATACGCGTTGTCCCAAGGAAAAAAGGTGATAATTGTCCCTGGCTCACCGGCTTGATTGCCAAAATAGAGATGATAGGTGCCTGGATCGTCAAAATTGATGGTCTTTTTTACAAGCCGCAACCCCAGTACCCCGGCATAGAAATCTACATTTTCCTGGGGATTCCCTACAATTGCCGTAATGTGGTGAATCCCTTTTGAACTTTTCGCCATACTGCATTTCCTCCAATTCAAATAGTCTACTTTATATCGTACCATCCAATTACTTCGAATTAGATACAATGAATGTTATTCCCAATATCCTTTCTTTTATCGCTCTTCTTTCTCGTTATTTTGCTCCTGTAATTTCTGCTCTTTCACTTCTTTCTTTTCCTGTTCTTTCTCCTCTTTCACTTCTTTCTTTTCCCGTTCTTTCTCCTCTTTCACTTCTTTCTTTTCCTGTTCTTTCTTTTCTTCAACTTGTTCTTTTTGGTGCTCTTTTAATCCTTCCTTTTCTTGTTCTTTCTGCTCTTCAATTTGTTCTTTTTGTTGTTCTTTCATTTCTTCTATTTTCTTCATTTCTTCCTGGTACTCTTCTTCTACCTCTGTTGTCGACGGGATGAAGGGCTCCTGATTGTAGTCAACCCGGCGGCCGTAGCGCAGCATTTCATAAATAATAAATCCATTATTGGGTTTGCCATTCGCTGTCTTCATAGGCACTATATCAAATAATACATAATAAAAAGCATAAAAAACAAACCGGTCCCAAAACGTTTTATATTCTTCAAAATAGCCATTTGCTATGAGGGCGTTGATGATCAATGCCAGCACAAGGTTGACCAGAATGGGACCGGCATAAATGGAGACGTAGACAAACTTGCTCTCCCTCTTTAAAGAATCGTAAGAATACCAACTATATAAATGGTAATATTTTCTAATATCAAACATTCCTAGTTTAACAAGTCGGGGGCCTGAACCAATTGTCAGTCTTGGATTATTAACACCAAATATTGCACTGACAAGCAAATAACCACTTTCACGCAGAAATACTACTACTGGCAAAATAATAAATGCAGAGACAATTAATGACAAAAAATCTGCTAGACCGAACATTCAACTTCACATCCCCATAAAAAGCTTCAACCCTATAAATACCCTTTTTAGAGTAGTCAAACCATCTGCAAGGTAAAATAAATATTCTTCTTTCGCCCCATATAGGTATTTAGCGCCTATCTTTTTACTGTTCTCACTCGATAACATATAGCTATTGTTCTATCCAAAATTTATTGCTAAAGGATGCCTGCCATGACAGTCATAAAGAAACTTAATGCGCAAAAAAAGTGGAAAATCTTCCTTTCTTTTATTGCACTTTTAACCGTAATCATTATAGCGGAACAAATTGCCGCATCTTTTGATGCTTCTGCCTCTAAGCAACGCTCTGAAGCAACCTTGTTCAACCTGGAAGACATTCACCGCGAAGTTCAGGTAGTTAAAAATCTGGTATATAGCGACAAAAAAGATAGCCTGCTGGATATCTATTATCCAAAAAATGGAGGACAAAACCTCCCCGTCATTTTATGGATTCACGGCGGAGGCTATGTCGGCGGTTCAAAAGACAGCCGGCAAGAATATGGTATGGCTTTAGCACATGCCGGTTATGTCGTTGCGAATATCGATTATGCATTGGCACCTGGACAGAAATATCCAGGCCCAATCATCCAGGCAAATGAAGCCCTCAATTATTTGCAATTGCACGCTTCGAAATACGGAGGCGATATGGGTAAAATCTTTATCGGCGGCGACTCAGCCGGAGCTCAGATATCAAGCCAAGTTGCGGCCGTCATTTCAAATAATGACTTAGCCAAAGCCATGCAGATTGTTCCCGCTGTTCACGCAGCGCAACTCCAGGGAGCCCTCCTTTTTTGTGGGTTATTCAATATGGAAACCGTACGGGCAACAAAATTTCCCAATATTGACGGGTTTTTAAATACTTATACCGGAATCGAGCCTTTCGAAAAGTTTGAGGACATTGATCAATTATCAACAGTGAAGCAAATCACTTCCGCTTATCCGCCGGTGTTTATCACGGCTGGCGATGCTGATCCGCTTGTATCGCAATCGGTTAAATTTGCCGAAACACTTGAAACCAAGGGCATTGCCGTGACGAGTGTATTTTTCAATGGCACGGACAAAGAGCTGAAGCACGAATTCCAATATGCTCTGGATACGCTGGAAGCTCAGGAAACTTTAGCAAAAGCCCTGGATTTCCTATTCATTAACAGTAATTGACCAATAAAAAACGAGCCGCTTGCATGAAGCAAGCGGCTCGTTTTTTATCATATCGAACTATGGTTTAAAGCAGCGCTTTTTTGCACCGGAACTGCAGCTTTTGCTTTTCTTTTCGAAGGAAGCATGTGGAAGAGAATGTTCAGCACGATTGCGGTAACGCTTCCTGCCACAATCCCATTGCTTGTCAAAATTTGAAGGCTTCCAGGCAGTTGGGCAAAAATTTCAGGTACCACTGTAACACCAAGGCCGATTCCAACCGAGCAAGCAATAATCATTGAATTTTCCTGTGACTCCGTAATGACTTTGCTGAGCATTTTAATGCCTTGTGAAATAACCATCCCAAACATAGCAATCATGGCTCCACCGAGAACAGCTGTTGGAATAATGGTAGTAGCAGCTGCAACTTTCGGCAAGAAACCAAGAGCGATCAGCATTAATCCTGTAATCAAAATAACTTTTCTTGATTTGACACCAGACATTTGGATGAGTCCGACGTTTTGCGAGAAAGTGGTGTATGGGAAAGAATTGAAAATTCCTCCAAGAATAATGGCAAGTCCTTCTGCACGATATCCTTTTGACAGGTCCTTCTCCGACAGTTTCTTTCCAGTGATATCACTCAACGCAAAATAGGTACCAGTCGATTCAACTAAAGAAACTAAAGCAACCAGCGTCATCGTAATGATGGCAGACCATTCAAACGTTGGTGCACCAAAATAAAAAGGTTCTACCATATGGAAATAAGATGCTTCACCGATGGCAGTAAAATCAACGACTCCCATTACCGTTGCTACAATTGTTCCTGCTGCCAAGCCAAGCAAAATGGAAATGGCTTTTACAAACCCCGTAGCAAATTTATAAACTAAAATGATGAACAGCAATGTGCCGAAAGACAAACCAATATTGGTTAATGAACCAAAGTCGCTCGCCCCTTGGCCGCCGCCCATATTGTTAATGGCAACCGGTATCAGTGTAATCCCGATAATCGTTACGACAGATCCTGTAACAACTGGCGGGAAGAAACGGACAAGGCTTCCAAAAAATCCGCTGATCAGCACTACGATCAACCCGGAAACCAGAATCGAACCGTAAATAGCTGAAATTCCGTATTCTCCACCGATGGCAATCATGGGGCCGACTGCTGTAAACGTACAACCTAATACAACAGGCAAGCCAATTCCAAAAAAGCGGGTGTTGACGATCTGCAGAATAGTGGCGACACCGCAAAGCAGAATATCTATCGCTACTAAATAAGTCAATTGTTCTGACGTAAGTCCAAGAGCTCCTCCAACGATTAACGGCACCAATACTGCACCTGCATACATTGCCAGCAAATGCTGGAATCCTAAAGCTGCGTTTTTCATTTGGCAATAGCCCCCTCAGCGAATTCTGGTTTTCCATTGGCCAAAGAAGAGATGATTGCCAGGGACTCTACTCGAACGCCCCGGTCCCGGATTAATTTGCCGCCATCTTGGAAGCCTTTTTCAATCACGATTGCGACACCGCTAAGGGATGCATCAGCTTGTTCAATAATATCAATCAAGCCAAGGACTGCTTGTCCATTTGCTAGGAAATCATCCAAAATCAACACCACATCATCGCTGTTGATGTAATCTTTCGAAACAGAAATGTCATTCGTTTCATTTTTAGTAAAAGAATGCACACTTGCAGTGTAAAGGTCACTGACCAATGTCAGAGACTTGCGTTTTCTGGCAAATACCACCGGAACGCCTAGTACAAGGCCCGTCATCATTGCCGGGGCAATTCCCGAAGACTCGAGCGTTAAAATTTTTGTGATGCCTTCAGTCGCAAACTTGGAAGCAAATTCTTCTCCTATTGCTTGCATGAGCACCGGGTCGATTTGATGGTTCAAAAACGAATCCACTTTTAATACCGAATCCGATAAAACCTTTCCTTCTGTCAGTAATTTTTCCTGTAATTTTTTCATGCTGTCAGCACTCCTTTCGTCACGCCGAAGGCATAAAAAATAGCCCTCAGAACGCGCATCCATTCATACCATGAGCGGAGCAATGTCCTTCGAGCTAAAAATTCGAAAGAAAATGAAAAGAAGCATGCCAATCTACAAAAGGCACTTCCCTGTCATTTCGTTGCTTCTCATAGTCAGTTTGTTTACGGCAAACCGGTAGAAACTTGCGGACCATATTTCCGCTATTATATGAGTGAATATTATTAGAATGGTCTTATTATAGCACGTCAAAAAGCCATTTCAAGATACTTAAAGATAAAAGAAAATTCAATTAACTGATTAGAGAAACAGCACTCATTTTAATGATGGCTGTACTAAGCCAGCAAATTAAAACTTGCGGAAACAAAAAAGAACAGCTCATTAACTGAGCCATTCTTTTTGAAGACCTTATTTCACTTTTTTGCTTTTTGACGTCAAACGGCCTAATACAAAGGCTCCGGCAAAGATGCCAAGCGCTGTATTCGTGCGTTTATTGAATACTTGTTTTGCGACAAGGTTCAAGTTTTGCGGGCGTTCTGCCAGACGGCGCATAAAGTAGCCATACCAGTCATCTCCGAAAGGCACGTATGTGCAGAAATTATAGCCTTGTCTTGCTAAGTCCAGCTGCATGTCTTTACGGAAACCATATAGCATCTGGAATTCGAATTTCTCACGTGGAATATTGTTTTCTTCTACAAATTTAATAACATGGTTGATGATATGGTGATCATGGGTAGCGATTGAAGTGAACTTCCCGTTTAACAAATGATACTCGATCAACTCAATAAAATTCGCATCAATTTCTTCACGTGTTTGGTAGGCGTATTCAGCAGGCTCTTTATAAGCTCCTTTTACAATACGCAGACGCAAGTCTTTATGTTTTTTGATATCATCTTCAGCGCGATAGAAATAAGCTTGAATGACGGTTCCAACGTTGTCGTAATCTTTCAGAAGCGTTTCCAATAAATCATACGAAGGCTGGACATGGCCGTAATCTTCCATATCAATGTTGATATGCATATCGTATTTGTGGGCAGCAGCTACGATTTCTCTCAAGTTTTCGTAGCAGAAATCGTAATCGATATCTAATCCGATTTGAGTAGGCTTCAAGGAAACGTGCGCATCTACTCCATTGGCATGGATGCTTTCAATCACTTCAAGAATATTTTCTTTTGCTTTTAATGCTTCTTCTTTTTCGAAAACGAATTCTCCAAGGTTATCTACTGTGCAGCTGATTCCTTGTGCGTTCAGTTCCCGGATGCTGTTGATTGTTTGTTCAATATTAGTTCCAGCAACGACGGTTTGAGCACCTAGCTTCAAGCCGTACTTTTTCGCCGCGCTCGTTAAAAATTGGTTTTGTGACAAGCTGATGAAGACATCTTTTAACATTATTTTCCCTCCTGATACAATTCACCCAAAAATCGCTTATAAGAATAGACAACAGTGTGGGACTTTATCCTTCGATACAAGCAAGTCTTATTGTAATCCTTTTTTTAAAAACCTGCATTAAGAATTTATAAACAAAATAAAGAGCCCCAATAGTTATTGGGGCTCTCTATCATTGGCAGTTAAATTGTTTTGTTATAAAACTTAATAAAGTTGTCGACGACCTGGTCCAGGAACCCAAGAGTGCCGGAATCGATAATCTCGTTGTTTTCATTTATTTTCTCATGGACTGACCCAATGTAAACTTCATTGCCTGGAAGAAGCAGCGGTGACAATGAAGGGTTGGACAGCACTTCTCTCAAATGGATTTGAGCACGGACACTGCCCAGAACCCCCATTGAAGAACCGACGATAAAAGCCGGCTTCTCACGGAGCACAAAGCCGCCGCGTGACAGCCAGTCGATGGCATTTTTCAATGAGCCTGGAATAGAATAATTGTATTCAGGAACTGCAAAAAGAACGGCATCTGCTTGTTTTATCTTGTTTCTAAAATCCACAACTTCCTGTGGCACATTTTCTTCAATATCCGGGTTAAACAAAGGAATATTGTTTATCGTTACAGGCTCAATATCCAAACGGTCTGCATAGCGCTTTTTCATGAATTCTACCAGTCTTAAATTCATGGAACCCTCTCTAACACTCCCAATAACTGCTGCTACTTTTATTGCCATGGTCATCGCTCCTTTATATTAGCTATGTAATCCGAAAACCAGCCACCCTCTCTTATTGACTGTCTTTTCTGTAAATTAGTTTAACATGAAGGCATTTTTACCGCCAAAAATTGGATCAGCAAATTGAAAAAGAGCCTTTACTCCATCAATGGATGAAATGAAAGACCCTCGTTGACTTAATTATTAATGTATTTTTCGAAAACATTTCCAAAGTCTTTTACATGGTATTGACTGCGTACTGAAGTCATCCAAGTAAAGCCGAAATCCGTCAATTTCGAGTATTGCACATCTAATGCCACATCACTCGGCCGTGAATTTTGCAAAACGGTTACTGCTTTATCAAGGCTTTGGTTTGCCATAGAAATGAGGATGGCATTTTCATGCGTCATTTCTGCAATGCGCAATAGCGACTTATAAAGATCTTTCAGCCGTTCAATCTGGTTTTTCTGAACGTCGATTTTAAAAGGAATCTGGCCTAGCTTAAATCCGATTTCAATATCCAAATCGATTTTCCCTGCTGTCTCCATCACTACTTCTGAAATGGAATGCTGGGAATACGGATATCTTTTTAAAGTTCGTTTAGAGGACATTGCACTGTCGCCATCTACATGGATCAGCGCAAGATTGGTAAAGCAGTATTCGTCTGCTTTTGTTTTAATTAAGAAAAAAATCTTTTCTTCATCTTCGTGCATGACGTAGTCGTCTGCATCTGTTTTGTCGTAGTCCTGAGGATCGATGATTTTCCCTACATCCGATAAACCTAAAGCATCTGACGCTATTTTCTTAAACATATGTATGGACTCCTCCTATTGGAAAATATTACTTTTCTTCTATGGATTAGTTTATCAAAAAATTGGCTCGTCAACATCGGAAAATATAAAATAGTCAAAAAATCCAGGATTCCAAAGCCAGCGTTTCCTTTGAAGTTCAGGCCTGTGTTTTCAGCGATTTTATTACCGCCAAAAAGTTGAGCAGTCCGCTTTGTCCGAAATATTAAAATCAATCATTTTCTCGAGCAATGCGAAATCAACCGGGTGATTCCACTGGATACGCACTAGTTCTTTAGTGTGATCGTAACCAGCCTGAACAATTTCGTTAGAAAAACGATCCATCGCTACCTTTTCAGGAGCAACAGACATATGTTTTTTTGCGGCACTAAATCCAATAATATAGGTGCCGTGGTCAGTAAACATAGGTTGATTCCATTTGATCACTGGCGTTAAATTCGGGAATTTCTTAAGTATCCAAGTAAACACTTCTTCCATTCGCTCCCGATGTTGAGGATCGTCGATACGCGTTAAAAATTCTTCAAAAACTTCCATGGTATTCTCTCCTAAAACTAAACATATTTTTGAAAGGTGTAAGATTTCCAGCCTATTTGCCAAAGGCTCCCTTGCCTTATTTGTAAACAATCCGCCTGTTCAATCATTCATTAGTCAATTGCAGATTCTCGCATTCTTCCTAAAGAATAAAAAGCTTCCCCACAGACAATCATAGCTAACCGAGAAAAACGGCGCAAACTTTTAAAAACGTGCGATTTTTCACATGCATAAAAACCTCAGAGAAAAGATGCTCCGAGGTTTGTCTAAACTATGATTTTTCAAAGAATTTATGGACACTCTCAATATGCTGCTCCATCAACATACGTGCTTTTTCACTGTCTTTCGCTACAATAGCCCCATAGATATTCTGGTGAAAATCCAATGATTCTTCCATTACGCCTGGCACAAGAGCTGCTTTTGTTTGAGCACGCAATACGAGGCTCGTGATGGAGTTGTACAAATCAATCATCACCCGGTTATGGGAAGCTTCAGCAATCTTTTCATGAAATTGCATATTCGAAGAAACGTATTCGGTGCCGTTATTTTCAGCAATCGCTTTTTTCATGTCGTCAATTGTTTGTTTAATTTCGGTCAGATTTTCAGGAGTAGCCCGTTTCGCCGCCAATCCGGCCAATTCTTTTTCGATAAAACGCCGAGCTTCAAAAAGATCTGCCCATTGGACTTCTGAAAAGTACAGTTGATAAATAAGAGAATCTGAATAAACATCATTGAAGCTGGGTGAGATGAACGTCCCTTTCTGGGAACGTACAATCAGCCCTTGTGATTCGAGTACGGCCAAAGCTTCCCTTAAAGACGTTCTGCCTACTTCAAACATCTCCATTAATTCTCTCTCGGGCGGCAATTTATCGCCTGGCTTTAATTTGCCGTCCAAGAAAAGATCTTTAATTTGATTCACAATATTATCTCCGACATTTAAACGCTTGATTGGTTCCATCATGGGTTTCACCTTTTCATTTTTAAATAGGATACCACAGCTTAAGGCTTGTCTGCTTCCAGTGCAATGCTTCTTACCCCGGCTTTTTCTCGAGCTTTCACTAATGCAAAGATTATGAGCGCCAAAGATATCAACATAGCAGCAAGGCCGATAAAGAGATTCTTGGTTAAGCCAAGTGTGACATAACCGATAATTGATAC
Source organism: Planococcus sp. VCh962 (assembly GCF_057748275.1). Lineage (NCBI taxonomy): Bacteria > Bacillati > Bacillota > Bacilli > Caryophanales > Caryophanaceae > Planococcus > Planococcus sp. VCh962. The sequence goes on along the minus strand of NZ_JBYLHS010000016.1, from coordinate 6,127 downwards.
CAAACTTGAGACCATTGCATATGGCATTTGAGTCATCAAATGGTCAATCGGATGGACGCCTCCTCCAATGGCTGCAAGGATTGTCGTATCAGATAACGGTGAACTATGTTCTCCGAAAATACAGCCTGCCAGAACTGCACCGAAAACTGGGATTAAATAAGCAATATCAACAATGGCCACAATTTCAGCACCGATCGGCAGCATCAAGCCAAAAGTTCCGAACGTACTTCCCATTGAAAATGACATGAATGCCGAAATGATGAAGAAAATAACCGGCAGCCACATAAGGGATAAGTTGCCGTCAATCAGGGAAGCTAAATATTGCCCCACGCCCAGCAACCCGATGACTTGAGCGGTCATCAATGCCATGAACAGAATGACGATGCTGGGAAATACCGATTTTGCACCGATAAATACGGCTTTCGCAACCTCTTTGCCTGCTGTTTTTCTAAGCAGCAGGCGTATAACAGAAACCGCACAAGCGACTAAACCGCTGTAAACCAGAGCCGTGATGACATCTGCGTTCATTAAAACATTTAATGGCGTTAGCGCTCCTTCCGCACTTGTAATGCCACCCCATCCCGCAATGATAATCGTCAGCACCACCAGAATGCCTACCGGCAAAAATAAATCAAGGAGGTTCCCGTCTTCTTTTGCCGGAAGTTCTGCTACGCTTTGTCCAGGTACGATGCCTCTTGAAGTATCAAATAAGATCCCTTCTTCTTTTGCCCGTTTTTCATCCCGCTTCATTTGGCCAAGATTGATGTTAAAATAAGCTACTGCAAAAACCAGCAAAATGGTGGAAATTGCATAATAGTTAGCCGGAATCGTCAATAGGAACGCTTCATAACCCTGATATTGCGTAATGCCGTTATCCACAAAAATGGTCGCCATCAAAGCTGCGATAAATGCAGCCCAAGCTGAAATCGGCATCAGGATAATGACAGGAGCTGAAGTTGAATGCAGTAAGTAAGCTAATTTGGAATGCGAGATATTATGTTGGTCAGTCAGTGGTTTGATGACACTTCCCCGGAACAGACAGCTGAATGCATCATCAAAAAAGCTGACAAACCCTAGCAGAAGTGTGACAAGCTTCGCTTGGAACGGCGTTCTCACTTTCGTGACTGCCCATTCAGAAAAAGCCTGGATTCCCCCTGACAGATAAATTAGCGCACTCATTGCCCCCACAATTAAGATGAACACGAAGATATTGCCTTCGGCAAACACTATACCGATAATACTAAAGATTGCGCTTACGCTTGCTGCAGCGTTCCAACCGTTTGCTAGCAAGGCACCAAAAATGATCCCCACTCCTAGGGACAGTAAAATTCTCTTAGTAATAATAGTTAAAGCGATCGTAATGACTGGCGGCAATAGTGACAAAATTGAACCTTCCATTTACAGGACCCCTTTGTATTTTAGTCACATGCTTTACTTTTCACCGAGACCAGCAACACAACTATAGTAAGCGCTTACATATTTATTACAGAGAGAAAGGTCTCTCTGATTTCACAATGAAACAGCTTGTTCTTTTTCTTCTCTGCTTTTCACACCAATCAACCGGTTTTCAAGCCTGCCCAAGCCTTCCACTTCACAGACAATTTCATCTCCAGGCTTCAACCATACGGGTTCTTCCATCCCTAAAATGACGCCTTCCGGAGTGCCTGTATAAATTACATCTCCAGGTTCGAGGGTCATGATTTGAGACAAGTCACTGATGATTTCCGCTACAGGAAAAATCATGTCTTTGGTATTGGCGTGCTGTCTCAATTCTCCGTTCACCCAGCAGCTGAGCGCCAGGTTTTGTGGGTCTGCCACTTCTTCAGCTGTCACCAAATAAGGCCCGATCGGTGCAAAACCGTCAATCGCTTTCCCGAACATCCATTGATTGCTTCTGAACTGTTGTTTACGTGCAGATAAATCGTTCCCTGTGGCATAACCATAAACTTTAGCCAGCGCTTCTTCCTGCGTGACTTTATGAGTTTTTTCCCCAATCACGGCAACCAATTCCACTTCGTAATCCCCTTGGTCGACAAACCCAGGCAACACGATATCTTCTTCATGAGCGGCCAAACTATTTGCAAATTTAGCAAAGTAAATCGGATATTCCGGTACAGAGAATTTAGCTTCTTCCGCATGTGCTTTGTAATTGGCTCCCACACAAATGATTTTCCCGGGATTTTGTACGGCCGGAGCGTATCGGAATTCTCCTTCAGGCACAATTACAGCAGAAGCTGAAAGAACCGCATTAAGCTCTCGCCGTCCCGCTTCCCCTTTGGAAATTAACTCTTGGATATTTTGGCTGACCGGCAAACCGGCAGCTTCAGCGCTTGCTTTAATATCTACAATACCTTGATCCGTTTTGACCCCGTAACTTAAACCTTTAGAAGTGATAAATGACAATAGCTTCATTCTTCTACACGCCCCTTTTGCTTTTAGTTTTATAAAGTCGACGACTAACGGAAAAGATTCCTCCTTTTGGTCAGGCCTCTTATTAAACGCTTTGTTGTCACATGGTCTGACCATCATCTTAAAGCAAGTATAATCAAATAATGAAATTATTCAAGACATTTTTTAAAATTTTCTGATTTTTATTATTGAAATGATAAAATAACGAATAAGAAGGGACATAGAGAAGGGCAGGAGAAGATGAATGGATATAAAATTGACTCCAGTGACCAGAGATAATTGGGAAGGATGCCTGAATTTGAAAATCAGCAAAGCGCAAAGTACATTTGTCCCGTCCGTGGCAGTTTCTTTAGCCAAGCCTTATATTAAACCGGACGGGAATCAAGTGGAGTACCTTCCATTTGCCATCTATGACGGCGAAGTGCTGGTTGGATTCATCATGCATGCTTTCGAAAAAGAAACAACCGATATGTATTGGATCAACGGCTTTCTCATTGATAAGAAGCATCAAGGAAAAGGCTATGGCAGAGCCGCATTAACGGAAATAATCCGTTGGATTTCGGCCCACTCGCCTCAATGCCAGGAAGTGCGGCTGACCGTTTATCCAGAGAATCAGCGAGCTCGTCGCCTTTATGTCAACTTCGGATTTGCTCCTACCGGAGATTTTCATGGAGCAGAAGAAGTGCTGGCTTATGCTATCGGATAATCGTTTTTCGAACACGGGTATTGATAACCTGTGGATTCGGTTGCATAAAAAGAATGCGGAGAAAAGCTCCGCATTCTTTATTATTGCTTAGTTGTCTGGCCATCCACCTGATAAGTAAATTCGACCACAGCCGACTTACCTGCAGCAACTCGCACGCTAAATTCCACTTCACTGGTATTCTTGACTTCGTAGTCATGGGAAGACGATTCCATTTTCCAAAATGGTTCGTAAATGGCATGGCTGATATCGATGCGGACATTTTCGTTCTTGCCGTTTCGCAATCCATAACGGTGCGTCACATATTCTATCCCATTGCGTTTTTCACGTACAGTTTCCCGGCTCTCCGAGACAATATCAAAAGCCTCTCCAATGGTCAGAGATAACCGTTCTTCAATTGGTGTATGGCCAATTGTGTCTTCTCCTGTAAATTCCAACTCCCCGTAACTGTCAAGTTCATAAACTTTTACAATGCCTTTAGGCAAAGGAACGCCAAGGCCATTCTTTCCGGTGTTATCTATCTGTACACTGACTTTTGCATGCTTGCTTGTTTTTCCCACTTTATAGACTTTTTTGAAAGAGCCCTTTTTCGCAGATAAAAAGCCGATTCTCTTGGATTGTCCATCTACTAAATCCACTGCCCTCTCAAGCGTATATGCATGCTTGTCTGCAAAATGGCGCTCTTCAAAAGATTCCCGGATTGGCATGCTTTTTTGAAGCATCATATGCGCTTCTTCATATAAATGAGTTGGACCATGCCGATTTACTTGGCCCGCCATCAATTTCAGCCGGGCACCTTGAAAATCAGTGCCTGTCTCATTATGGATATTGACCCAACCTGCAAGCCCAAAAGTCTCCTCCCGAATCTCCAATATATATTTCGCACTCCATTCCAGTCCCTGCATTACATACGATACATGCACTTCCTGATTTAACGGTCCGGGCATTATTTGCCAAACCAATGCCGGCTTCATTTTAAACCCTTCCGGCAGCGGCGGAAGGATCAAGTCTCCGGTAGGATTTAAAAGGATTTCAAGGGTATCAATGCGCTCTCCGATAATACCAGTCACTGTGCTTAATAACCGGATTTGCGTTTCATCTCCCAGCTCGGGATTACGCACGGTCACGACATCGCCGATATACGATTCAAGCAGTTTCCCACTATCGGCAAGTCCGTGATCATAGGTTTGTTCCAGCACTTCCAGACCATGGACAACAATGGAATCCGGTTCAATCCGCTTCGCTATATCCAGAAACTGCACTTCATTAACCGTTGATTCCGATACAAGCTCCCGTACTTCTTTGACAACCGCAAAGCCATCCATGTATACAGTTAAACCAAGTGACTTCTGTGCTTTTCCAGTGGATTCAAATCTCATTTCAACACATCCTTTGAGTGGTGTATGCTTGCTGCTTCAAATGCGCCCTATTTTCTTCATGCTACCATAGAAGGAATCCCGCATCACGATTTATCTGAATATTTAAATGTTCCGATTTAAAATCGTTAGCATGACTATGCTGGGTGAAAGATCTGCTTTAAACTGTAAAGGGGAGGCGGATGCAATGACGAAGAAAATGTTCGCAAGCGACAATAATTCAGGAATCCATCCTGTTATTCTGGAAGCAATCGCACAGGCAAATGACGGACATGTCCCGGCCTATGGCGATGATCACTATACGGCTGCAGCAAGCCAAAAATTCAAAGAACATTTTGGCCAGGAATGTGAAGTTGCATTTGTTTTCAATGGCACTGGAGCCAATATCACCGGGCTAAAAGCAATGGTGCGCTCGCATCAGGCCATCATCTGCACAGACGGTGCACATATCCATGCTGATGAAGGCGGTGCGGCTGAAGGCTTTATCGGCGGAAAACTGCTGACTGTCCCTTCTGCGAACGGCAAACTGACCGTCAACCAAATCGCACAACAATTGCACCATATTGGCAACCAGCAGCGAAGCCAGCCAAAAGTCGTTTCCATTTCACAATGTACCGAACTTGGAACGGTTTATACGATTGAGGAAATTAAAGAAATCACTTCTTTTGCTCATGCCAACGGGCTGTATGTACATATGGATGGCGCGCGGCTAAGTAATGCAGCTGCCCATCTCGGCTGCAGCTTTGCAGAAATGACAGTGGATGCTGGCATCGATATGCTGGCGTTTGGCGGCACCAAAAACGGCCTGATGATTGGCGAAGCAGTTGTCTGCCTTAACAAAGAGCTGGCTTCTGAATTGAAATACATTCGCAAGCAAGGCATGCAGCTCGGCTCGAAAATGCGCTTTATCGCCACTCAGTTTGATTGTTTGCTGACGGATAATTTATGGCTGGAGAACGCCAGCCACGCCAACCGTATGGCTGGTTTACTGGCAGACGGCCTGCAAACATTCCCTGGTATCACTCTTACTCAGCCCGTTGAGTCGAATGCTATTTTTGCTTCGATGCCAAGAGCTCAGATTGAAGAGCTGCAAAAAACCTATGCGTTTGCTCTATGGAATGCAGCCATTAATGAAGTTCGTTTAGTCACCTCGTTTGATACGGCAGAAGAGGATATTGAAATTTTCCTTTCCCATGTCGGGAAAGCATCCTCTTAAACACTTAAAAAACCACTTCAGCGATTGAAGTGGTTTTTTAAATACGCTATAACTGCTCTGCGACAGCTTTCCGATAAAGGCGACTTTTCAGGATGCACCAGTTCACCGTAAAGCAAATCACCCAAAAACCGCACTTCTTCCCAATATCTTTTCTCTGTTTGCGCATCCCATATATCCATTTGAATATAAAGAGAACTTCCCCGCTCCGCGTAATCAATGATGGAAATCCGGTGTTCCATTTGATCGCCTCCTTTTGATTTGGTTATGAGCAACTTTAGGCTGAATACGAGCGACTTCTACCCATTTACGAGCAAGTTGGCTCTCAAAAATCAGAAAAGCCCAAAAGGGTAGTGACCCCTTAAAGTTAGAGTTTTCGTTATGCAGCTAATTGGCTGGCATGCGTCCGGTATTGCACCGGGCTCA
>NZ_JBYLHS010000015.1:0-43721 GCF_057748275.1 Planococcus sp. VCh962 | reverse complement strand
CGCTTCACTTGCTCCTGCGATTACTCGTCGCAAATTGAAAAAACATTCACTGCGTTCGCTCCAGGGTCTTCAGCTCGCGTCGCTTCGCTGCTCCCACAGGAGTCTCGTGGCCGGGCCGGTTGGGGATGCCGCTTTTCAGATAAGTGAGGACAAGCGGTATCCAGTGTTCACTTCACGCCAGGTTCCGCAGCGGAAACCGGCGTCTCCTGCGGGATAGCGAAGTGCCGAAATCCACTCGGGCGTAGGCCTGAGTTAGTTCGGCGCGAGCCCGCGGAAAGCGTCCGGTTGAAGCGCAGGAACCGAGGGGAGAACCTTGTTTTTGATCGTTATTCACTTGATTGAACGTATCTTCTTTTGTCTACAAGCTCAAAGCTGACCCATTATAGGGTCAGCTTTAGCTTTGTTATTCGGTTACTTCTTTGCGCTTATAGACAATTTCTTTTTCTGCTTCAGAAACGGGGCGGACAGGTTTCTTGATGAAGATGGAAAGCGCGAAAGCTACAAGTGCAATGAATGTCGAAACAAAAAATGCAAAGTTGATGCCGTCGAGCATCGCTAAATTTAAAATACTTGCCGGATCAGTTCCATTGGCCGCTAAATCTTTGGCAGTTGATTCAGTGCGTACATTCATGATTGAAATTAAGAAAGCTGAACCGACCGCTCCTGCCACTTGCTGAAGCGTATTGTTGATTGCTGTACCATGTGGATATGATTTCATCGGCAGCGTGTTCAAACCATTTGTCATGACTGGCATCATAACAAGCGAAATCCCTAACATCCGAATTGTATAAATCAGCATGATGTTAAGAAAGCTTGATTCTAAGCTTAATTGGCTGAACATAAAAGTTGTGGCTACTACGATTGCCAAGCCAGGAACTGCCAGCACTCTTGCACCGAACTTATCAAACAGGCGGCCCGTAATCGGTGACATGATTCCCATCACCAAGGCTCCTGGAAGCATAAGCAGCCCAGATTCAATTGGCGATATGCCTTTGATCGTCTGAATGTAAATCGGCATCAAAATCATAGCTGAGAACATCGACATCGAAATAGCCACTGAAATGGCTGAAGACAAAGCAAACATTGGATATTTATAAATCCGGATTTGAAGCAAAGGTTCATCCAATTTAAGCTGACGGAATCCAAAGATGAGCAACGCGATAATTCCGATGCCGATTGTGAGCATTACAATCGGGTCAGTCCAGCCCATGGTCCCTGCTGAACTGAATCCATAGAGAATGCCGCCAAACCCTAAGCTTGAAAGGGCAAGTGATAATTTATCCAAAGATAAGTTTCGATCCTGGAAAGTTAAGTTTTTCAACTTGAAGATTCCCAATGCAAGCGGTATTAATGCAATCGGAAGCACAATCCAGAAAAGGACGCGCCACGAATAATGTTCAACGATGAATCCTGAAAGCGTCGGCCCGATTGCAGGGGCCACTACCATCACGAGGCCAAAGAATCCCATTGCCGACCCGCGTTTCTCAATCGGAAAAGCGGCAAGCATAACGTTCATCAATAACGGCATCATCAATGCCGAACCTGCTGCCTGCACCATCCGGCCGATTAGCAGCACACTGAATACCGGGGCTGTTGCCGCTAATAAAGTTCCTAATGCAAATAAAGACATGGCCACAATAAATATTGACCGGTTCGAATAACGCTGGATCAAATACGCACTTGCAGGTATCAAAATACCATTGACTAACATATAGCCCGTTACAAGCCATTGCACCGTCGAAGCGGTAATATTCAGGTCCATCATGATTTCAGGCAAAGCTATATTCAATAATGTCTGGTTAAAGATTGCCACGAACGCCCCTGTAAACAAAATTGCTATTATGCCATAAGGCGGTTTTTTCTGTTCTGTCATTCTTTTTATTCCTCCGTAATTTCTTGCGCTATTTTAATGTTTTTTCTCCATTGCACAATTCTATACCCACGGTATATTTTTATCAAGTAAAATATACTAAGAGTCCAAAAACATTGATTTATAAGTATTTACAGGCTACTATAGAACTAGACTAATAGTATAAAGGTGAAAATATGAATCTAAAAAAACAGCAAATCATCAATGCCGCCTATTCACTGTTCATCAACAAAGGATATAATTCTTCTTCTATTCAGGACATTCTTGATGAAGCTGGCGTGTCAAAAGGCACTTTCTATAATTATTTCACTTCAAAAACGGAATGTCTGATTGCCATCATGGAATCAATCGGAAGTGAAATCCGCCAAAAACGACTGGCAGCCGCAGTTGGAAAACCGGTGAACGATCCCGAAGTTCTAGCTGAACAATTGTGCATCCGTATACGGCTCAACCGGGAAAAAAACCTTTTTTCATTGTATGAAAGCATTTTTTATTCTCAAGACGAAGAACTGAAAAAGTTCGCTAAAGAAACGTACATCAATGAATTAAACTGGATTAAGTTTCGTATTGTAGAGGTCTTTGGAGAAGAAGCTGAACCATACGCTCTAGAAAACGCAGCCATTGTACATGGCTCCATTCAGCAGTTGATCCATATTTGGAAGCTTAGCACCGCAGAAGATCTGCCGACTGATGAATTGGCCTCTTTTGTGATCAGGCGCTTAACAGCAGCCATCACCCAGCAAATCAAGTCGGGTGACCGGTTCATTAAAGTAGCGAATATTTCCAGCGAAACACCAGCAGAACAGCTGTCTTTGGAAGAGTTGAGCAATAAGCTAATACTGCTGATGGAAGACGAAGAAGAAGATACCAAGCAGCTAATCGCCTTTTTGGCAGATGAGTTGATTGCAGCAATTCCGCGCAAGGCGTTAATGGAAAGCGTCTTATCCACTTTGACCCTCAATAACGCATACGAACACGAGCTGGTCATGGCGTTCGAACAAGTGTGGAAAGAATTAAAGGAAAGATAAAAAGAGGCACCGCCCAAATTGGCGATGCCTCTTTTCTTATGGTTTTCTTCGGCCTTTTGTTTCCTGTTCAAATGCATAAGCATATTCAATCAACGCAGGTTCGCTGAATGCATATCCTGTAAAAGTGATGCCGAAAGGTTCGTTTTCCGTTGTTAAGCCGAATGGTACGGTAATAGAAGGAAAGCCTGCAGCTGCCCCGATATTGCATCCATAATCTTGAGGCAACACCAGGGCGTCTGCACCAATTTCATTTAACGTGCTGCGAATCCCCTGCTCTGCAGCTAAAAAGCGGTTTCGCTCCAAAGCCTCGACGTATTCCCGTTCGTTCAATTTGCCGCTCATGCCATTTGCCTGTTCCATGAGATTCTGGCCGAACTTCAACATAATTTCTTCATGTTCGTTATTAAAAGCAATGACGTCATCCATTGACCGGATTGGGTTTTGCGGATTCGATTTCGCCAGGTAGGCATTCAGATCCGCTTTAAATTCATGCAGCAAAACCGCAAAGCCCAAATCATCCTGGTCGGCTCCTAGATCCACGTTATCAATAATCTCTGCGCCGCAATCACGCAGCCTATCCATGGCTTGTTCAAACTGATCCAATTGTTCAGGTGTGATGCTGTCCTCGAACAGAGCTCTCGGCACCCCTAGCTTGACGCCCTTCAAACCGTCTTTTTTGAAATGCTGCGTCCAATCGTAATTTTCAAACTGTTTTGCATAGACCGTAATCGGGTCTTCCGGATCAAAACTCGTCATTGTCGAAAAGACGGTGACAGCATCTTCTACCGTACGTGCCATGGGGCCAGGAATATCTTGGGTATGGGACAGTGGAATAATCCCATTCCGGCTGATCATGCCGACCGTCGGTTTGATGCCGACCAAACTATTATGAGCTGCTGGATCAATGATGGATCCAGCCGTTTCAGTGCCAAGAGCGGCTGCTGCCAAGTTTGTGGCTACTGCAGCTGCGGAACCCGAACTGGAGCCTCCGACATCGAATGGCCCGTATGGGTTTTTCACCTGTCCCCCCCGGGAACTATAGCCATTCGGTAATTTATCCGACATGAAATTAGCCCATTCGGTCATATTCGTTTTGCCCAGTATGACCGCACCTGCTTCGCGCAATTTGGTGACTATAGTGGCATCCTCCAGTGCATAATGGTCTTTCAGGGCAAGCGAACCGGCGCTGGTATGCATTTTATCTTTTGTATTCATGCTGTCTTTTACTAAAATCGGAATGCCGTGAAGCGGTGAACGCACACCACTATACTGCCGTTCAAAATCAAGGGCCTGGGCAATGTGCAACGCATCAGGATTGATTTCCAAGACAGCACTTGTATTCTTATCCCGAAGCGAGATATTTTCTTTGTACATCAATACAAGTTCCTCGGATGTAATTTTTCCATCAGTCATCTCTTGCTGCAATTCTGAAATGGTTTTTTCATCTAATTGGTTGAGCCGGTATTCTTCTAATTTTTTATGATGCATGTATCTTCCTCCATTTTTCCTGGATCAGGTTTTGATATTTCGCTAAATCTCTGTATTGAAAAAAGCCGGAGGAGATTCCGGCTTACAATTCTTCTGTATATGTTTTCATCAATTCATATAAGGATAATTCGTAGAGCTGTCTGCCATCGATTTTAAAGACATTCTGCTCTACCAGTTGCTCAATGATGATTGATCGTTTATCTTCAAATTTAGATTCTGGTATTTGTTCCATCCTGTTCTTTCTCTCCTTGTTACGTTCTCTCTCTTCTCTACCCCGTAAAGCGCTTTCATAAAACCTGAAAATCCATTTATTTGAGTTTCTTTTGTTGCTTTTACGCAACGGTTCCATAAAATAAAAAAAGATGCACAAGGCATCATTTTTACTTACTTCAAAATTGAATCCACCGCCAATTTTGCAATTGTGGCATTCGAAAGAATAAAATTATCCACTTTCACATGCGAAAAATTCGGGATATGCTCTTCGCGTTCCACTTCAACGGTTGTATGCACCTCTGGCGATATGCGCTCTACTGCACAAGCAACCATCAAGGATTTCCCATCTGCCAGAACTTGATCATCAATCTTGTCGTCAGAAAAAATCAATAACGCATCGGCATGCTGCACATTGGCTTTGTTTAAAACTTCGCCGTCAGTCGCACGGCCTCTAATAAAGTGAATCCGTTCATGGATTTCTTTCGCCTTTTCAATTGTATCGATTACAACAATCTCCACTTTGGCATCCCTTGCCAATATTTCTTTAATGGCATTTTCTGCTTTATGGGACCAATCAATGATGACAATGTGATTTTTTCCTTCGTACATCAAACCACCGCTTTCTTTTTGTCGTCTGTATAAGGTGATGCTGTCTATCGCTTTCCCGATGAACGTAGCGAACAATCCAATGCCAATAATGTATAAGAAAAGAATAGTAAATAATCTGCCAAAAATAGTTGCAGGAAAAAAATCACCATAGCCGACTGTCAACATTGTCGTCATCGTAAACCACAAAGCATCGAAATATCCTGGGAAAGTTTCAGGTTCAATCCACGGCAGCATTAAGGTGCTGAACGCTATCAATATGACAGTACAAGTCGTCAATATCAACCACGAAAGATTTGTCGCTTTAAAGTATAATTTCTTGAGGATAATCATCTTGTCATCTCCCGCTCCTCTTTTCTTCTTTACAGAAAATTTCATTTTCTTCCTCAGTATACACTTTTCCTCACAACCCATTCATCGTTTTTTTCATGATTAACACATAAAAAACCCGATATCCGGTCTTGGATATCGGGTATAAATTATCGTATTTTAAAAGAAATCTTCCATTTGCTAGCTCGTTGAATCATCTTTTTCTTTATTCGTTATGAGATAGAAATCATGTCTGTTTTTTGCTTTTCATCATTTCTAATGGCTTTATTTAGCCTAGGGATAACTTCAGTTGCCAGCAACTCAATATTTCTCTCCACTTTATGGAATGGAACTCCCCCAATATCAACTTGTGCCAGAAAACGTGTATGCCCAAACAATTCATGCTGGCGAAGAATTTTCTCTACAACTTGTTCAGGGCTTCCTACAAACAACGCTGTTTCCGGACTGGCTAATTGGTCAAAATCACTTCTGGACATTCTGGTCCCTATCCCGCGTTGGCGATTGACATAATTCCAATAATTAGCGTAATAAGGATAAAATTCATCCATTGCCTGCTCAGTCGTTTCAGCCAGATAAGTATGCCCCGTCACTCCAACTTTTAATGCATCCGGTGAATGTCCTGCTTCCATTCCTGCTTGGCGGTAGATATCCACAAGTGGCTTAAATCGCATAGGATCTCCGCCTAATATGGCCAAAGCCATACCGACACCCAGTTTTCCTGCCCGGGCAGCACTTTCAGGAGTCCCGCCAACACCAATCCAAATCGGCAGCTGTTTTTGAATAGACCGAGGAGCGATTTCAGCTTTCGTCAATGCAGAGCGAAACTTTCCGTTCCAAGAAACAATTTCGTTTTCATTCAGTTTTAAAAGCAAATCCATATGCTCGCTGAAAAGCTCGTTATAATCGTTCGTGCTGTATCCGAAAAGTGGAAACGACTCTACGAAAGCTCCTCGGCCTGCTATAATTTCAGCACGTCCACCTGAGATTAAATCCACTGTCGCAAAATCTTCGTATAACCGAACCGGATCAAGTGTGCTTAATACACTTGTGGCACTTGTTAATTTAATATGCTTTGTTGCATAGGCAATAGCGGCCAATGCGACTGCTGGAGAGGAAACAGCATAATCCAATCGGTGATGTTCTCCTACCCCAAAAATATCGAGGCCTGCTTCGTCAGCTAATTTTGCTGCCTCAATGATTTCATCCATTCGTTGCTTGGCACTTATCGTATTTCCAGTAAAGGGATCAGGGCCAATATCTGCGAGTGTATATACCCCTACTTCGATGCCATTTCGTTTATTTTCAACCACTGCAATCTCTCCTTCTTAAATAGCGACTCCATAAGCATTCCAGATTTATTATGGTATTCGCTTTTGATGCTTTCTAGTTACTTTATATAACCAAGTTTATAATTGTAATAAAATAATGTCAAGTAATCATTTTGCTAGTATAGCACTTTAATCATCATTTTGATGGCAAGTTGCCATATTTTAGTTTTGGGCCATAATAAAAAATCCCAAGTTCCTTTAGGAACTTGGGATTTCACAGTCTTGAAACAAAATAAACATTCAATCACTCAGCGTGGCTCAATTCAAAGTTATCAAGCAATGCACGCACTTCTTGGGTAGATTTTGTATTCATTAATTGATTTCTTAATTCACCTGCTCCACGGAAGCCTTTAACGTATATCTTGAAGAAGCGGTGAAGTCCTGAAACTGAACGCGGCAATTCTTCTATATAGTGATCATGAAGGTCAAGCTGCAGTCTTAGAAGTTCAAGGTACTCTCTGCTGCTGTGTTCTCTCGGTTCTTTTTCAAAGGCAAAGGGATTTTTGAAAATACCGCGCCCGATCATTACACCATCGACACCATATTGTTCAACTAGCTTCAGGCCCGTTTGACGGTCAGGAATGTCTCCATTAATGGTAAGGAGCGTATCTGGTGCTATACGATCGCGCAATTCCTTAATTTCGGGAATTAGTTCCCAATGCGCATCTGCTTGGCTCATTTCTTTTCTGGTCCGTAAATGGATAGAAAGGTTGGCAATATCCTGTTTTAATATATGTGTTAGCCAGTCCTGCCATTCGTCTAACTCTGTATAACCCAGCCTCGTTTTCACACTTACAGGCAATCCACCCGCTTTTGCTGCCTGGATAATTTCCGCAGCAACATCCGGTCGCAGAATAAGGCCGCTGCCTTTTCCTCTCGATGCCACGTTCGGTACCGGACAGCCCATATTGATATCGATGCCCTTAAAACCCATCTCTGCCATGCCAATGCTCATTTGACGGAAATGTTCAGGCTTGTCTCCCCAGATATGGGCAACCATCGGCTGTTCGTCTTCTGTAAACATCAAACGTCCGCGCACACTTTTCTGACCTTCTGGATGACAATAGCTTTCCGTGTTCGTAAACTCTGTAAAAAACACATCCGGTCTGCCAGCAGCGCTTACTACATGGCGAAACACGACGTCTGTCACATCTTCCATTGGAGCAAGTACAAAAAACGGTTTCGGTAAGTCCTGCCAAAAATTTTCTTTCATTCCCCTACAAATCCTTTCGTTTTAAAACAAAAGCAGATGATTTAAACGTGCATGTCTGCACATTTAAATCTTCTACTTTTATCTATCCACATGAATTAAATTAGTCTTTAATAAAATATGTCTTTAATTAGCCAATTCCAACCATGCCACCGCTTCGCAATGAGTAGACTGCGGGAACATATCGACCGGCTGCACTTCCTGTGTGCGGTAGCCGCCGTCTTCTAAGATGCGCAAGTCACGGGCCAGTGTGGCCGGGTTGCAGGAAACATAAACGACCCGTTTCGGACGCTGTTTCAAGATGGTCTGCAACAGCTGTTCATCACAGCCTTTACGCGGCGGATCTACCATTAAAACGTCTGCTGTCCTACCTTCTTTATACCAGCGCGGAATCACTTGTTCCGCAGGACCTGCTTCGAATAAAGTATTTGAAAAGCCATTCAGCTCGGCATTGCGTTTAGCGTCTTCAATTGCCTGGGGAACGATTTCAACACCCATCACAAATTTTGCGCGTTCTGCTAAGAACAAGGAGATCGTGCCGATGCCGCAATAAGCGTCAATAACGGTTTCATCCCCTGTCAGCTGTGCATATTCTAAAGCTTGTCCATACAATACTTCCGTCTGTTCTGGATTCACTTGATAAAACGACCGGGCAGAAATTTCGAAACGCACATCGCCGATGCGGTCTTCAATTACATCTTTGCCCCAAAGCGTTACTGTTTCATTGCCAAAGATGACGTTGGTCTTTTCGCCGTTGACGTTCTGGACAATGGATGCCACTTCAGGCACGAGCGAGCGGATCAATTCCACAGCTCTTTCCGCTTGAGGAAATTTCTTTTTCTTCGTAACCAGAACAACCATGATTTCACCCGTTGCCCGTCCTTTGCGGACAACAACATGGCGAAGCATGCCGCGGTGCTTTTCTTCATCATAAGGCTCGATGCCCATTTGATGAAGGCTATTTTTCAAGCCCGTCATAATGGCATCTGCTTCTGGCGTCTGGATGATGCAGATATCGGTGTCTGCAATATTATGGGAACGTGTCTGGTAAAAGCCCGCCACTACCCGGCCATTCTCTGTTCCGAAAGGAATCTGGGATTTATTGCGGTAACGCCACGGGTTTTCCATGCCTTTCACCGGATGGACCGGCACATGTGGCAATTTACCGATGCGCGTGATGGCATCGCGGACCAGTTTCCGTTTGAACGTCATCTGGCCTTCGTAGGACAAGTGCTGAATTTGGCAGCCTCCGCATGTATCAAATACCGGGCAAGGTGCCGTTACACGAAACGGTGACGCCTGCTCGATTTCTATCAATTTTGCAAAGCCATAAGACTTTAAAGTTTTTAAGACATGGACCTGAACATCTTCTCCCGGCAAGGCGCCATGGATGAAAAGCGGATAGCCGTCGACTTTTGCGACGCCTGCCCCATCATGCGTCAAATCCTCCACATGAACAAGCAATCGGTCATTTTTTTGTACTGGTTTCAATTCGTTCACTCCATTTCACATTGCTATATTGTATCACAAAAGAAAAGCGAAAGTGACCGTTTAGATTCGACCGGCATAAGCCGCTTTGGCGAAGCGGCATATTTTCAGCCGCACAGCCAAAGTGGCTTATAACCCGAGAATCTGGTCACTGCAGCTAGACACGAAAAGCGGAAGTGACTGTTTAGATTCGACAGATAAAATATGAATCAAAAGCAGTTTGGTGCTTCTCTTTGCAACAAAGCACCAAAGCTGCTGTGCTCTTTAATATCTCGAAGCTAGCCTGACGGTGAATAGCCCCTGCAAGGACAAAAGCAAAAAATCCATCCCATTTTAGAACATCAAAAAACGCGAGCAGGCTGTTACCTGCTCACGTTTATTATTTGTCTTCTTTTGTTGCAAGTCCATCTTTCAATGAAAACCAAAAACCGAAGACAATGGATCCGATCAATACTATAAACGGCGCATAAAATATTAAGAAATCCTGCATTACTATTTCCTCCTTACGCGTGGTAATCCGATTTCCCTTTAACGTAATCTTTATCAAACAAGAACAGGCGGAACAGCAAGTAAAGCGAAGGCAACAATAAGCCAAGTCCTGCTATGAATGCTACAATCAGCGCAATCGCCATTGATTCATTCGTGAAGCTGTCGTAGATCGTCAAATACGGATACAGCAAATACGGAAAATGCGAGATGCCGTATGCGAAAAACGCAGTAAAGAATTGACCCACCAAGAGAATAAACGCCCAGCCGTAATTCCGGCGTTTCCAGATCAAGTACACCGTTCCGAGGAATAACAGGAACGATATGCCGAATGCCCACCATAAATCAAGTAGGGCTTCGAAATGTTCCATATTATGGCTGCGCAACTCGAAAATAATGCCGGTTGCAGTAATGATTGCCGGACCTGCCCAGATCAGTGCGTACTTGCGCAATAAATCTGTAGCTTTGGAATCTCCTGCTTCATTTGCGTACCAAGTCAAGAAGACCGCCGAAATATAAAGTACTGCTGTCAAACTTAATACCACAATACTCCAAGTCAATGGGCTCGAGAACAATGCCCAGTAATCAAGATATGGGTTGCCATCATCCATTTTGATAAAGCCGCCTTGTGACATGGCGAATACCGGAGACAGAGCTGCTGGAAGCAGCAATCCCGATAA
This sequence comes from Planococcus sp. VCh962, assembly GCF_057748275.1. Lineage (NCBI taxonomy): Bacteria > Bacillati > Bacillota > Bacilli > Caryophanales > Caryophanaceae > Planococcus > Planococcus sp. VCh962. Next base: position 32,994 of record NZ_JBYLHS010000015.1, on the reverse strand, counting down.
TCCATACATATAAATATAACCTTTATGACTAATTTTCGCCCCGTAAGTTGCAAAGGCGTAATAAGAGCCGCGAATCGCTAGCAGTATAAGCGCAATGCTCGCTGGGACAAGCAATGCTGTACCGTAATAATAAGCGGTCTTTGGGAAGAATCCGACGATGCCGACAAAGAAGAAGACAAAGAAGACATTTGTCACTTCCCATACCGGCGACAAATAACGCTGGATAATATTCGTCAAGATATGCTGCTTGTTGGTAAAAGCGCTGTAGGCATTGAAGAAACCGGCACCGAAATCAATCGATGCCACAATGACATACAGGAACAAGAATAGCCACAAAACCGATATTCCGATGATTTCAAGCGTCATCCTTGTTCACCGCCTTTTTGAGCTTCTCGATCAGCTAGTTCTTTTTCGACCGGATTGCGTTTATACATCCGTGACAATACGACGATTGTCCCGACTCCAAGAATAAAGTACAGTCCGGCGAACAAAATGATCATCAAGTCGACTTGACCGCTTGTTGTAGCCGCTTCGGCGGTTTTCATATAACCGCGCAAAATCCATGGCTGTCGGCCGACTTCTGTAAACCACCAGCCAGCTTCGATAGCGATAAGTGCTAATGGCCCACCAGCCACTATCAGCCAACGGAACCAATTTGTTTTGATAAATGACCATCCGAACCATGCAGCCACGACATAAACAGCAGAGAAGAACGCTAGCCACATACCGATTGTTACCATAATGTCAAACAAGTAATGGATCCACAGCGGTGGGATTTCATCTTTCGGGAATTGATCCAAGCCAATAACTTCTGCATTAGGCAGACTGTGTGCAAGAATACTTAATGCATATGGAACTCTAATTTCATATTTAACATCTTCCCCGTCCAATACACCGAACAGGATAAGATCTGCCCCTTCTTCTGTTTCAAAATGCCATTCAGCAGCGGCTAGTTTTTCCGGCTGATATTCAGCTAAGTATTTACCAGAGAAATCTCCGATAAGCGCCGTCGCAATTGAAAATACTAATCCTAACTTCATCGTTAAGAACAGCGCTTTTTTATGATAAATATGGTTAGATCCGCGGATCATCCGGAAAGCAGCGATAGACGCCAGCAAAAATGCGGAAGTCATAAAGGCCGTCGACATAACATGCGCTACTTTTGTCGGTACTGCCGGACTTAGCATTGCAAGCAATGGACTAACATTTACCAATTCACCATTCAGCACTTCAAAACCTTGAGGTGAGTTCATAAAAGCATTCACGATCGTGATAAACACTGAAGATGCAGCTGCCCCAAGAGCTACTGGAATCAACAGCAAGAAATGTTTGCGCTGATCTTCAAACCGATCCCATGTATATAAATAAATTCCAAGGAAAATTGCCTCAAAGAAAAACGCGAAAACTTCCATAAATAATGGCAACGCGATAACATTGCCGGCCATTTGCATGAAGTTCGGCCATAGGAGCGATAATTGCAATCCGATGGCTGTCCCGGTAACGACGCCGACCGCAACTGTTATGACGAAACCTCGTGCCCATCGTCTTGCCAAAAGAATATAATGATCATCATTTTTCTTGATGCCTACCCATTGGGCGATCATGATCATAAGCGGAACGCCGACACCAATGGTTGCATAAATAATATGGAAAGAAAGCGTCATTAAAGTCAAAATTCTACTTAGTAACGCTGTATCTTCAAACCCCATTTTTTTTCTCCTTTCAAAATACATTAATTCTCGTGCTTGACTCTACACCCCTATTGTACCTTATCACCTCTTTTTTTTTGTTTTTCAACCACTGCAAAGAGCCATGAAATGCTCCAGCTTTGAATAACTTGTGACAGCAAAAGTTTCAATGTTTGAAATATTCCTTAATATTTAGTATTCTATTTAGAACAAAAACAAAGGATGATGCAGCATGAAAACAAGTCGGAAAGTTTTCGCTTATATTACAAGGGGCGAAGAAGGCCAAAAAGAGTTATTGGTATTTGAACATAAAGGAGAAGCGGAAGCGGGCTTACAGGTCCCTGGAGGAACAATCGAAGAAGGGGAAATGCTGATAGATGCCCTTTACCGCGAAGTGCAGGAAGAAACGGGCTTGCCGCGAGTAGTGCTGGAATTTGTCGGCAAGGTCCACAAATACAATTACTACCCCGAACATCAGGATAAAGTATACGAACGGAACATTTTCCATTTTGAATATACAGGAGAGCCAGTTGATTATTGGGAACACACAATTGTCAGCGATGGTCAGGATAACGGCCGGACCTTCCAGTTCCACTGGGAACCCGTGGATCATTGTCCGAAACTTGCAGCGGATCAGGATGCCGCTCTTGAACTTATGGAATAGAAAATGACAAAGCATCGGAATAGACATAAAAAAGCGCATGGCTGGAAATCCATGCGCGATTCTGCAGACTCTCGAATAATTCGAGTGTCTGCATTTTTTGCTGGTCAAATGTTAAGTGATTGTATTTATAGCAGGTCCAGTGTCCGCTCAAATATCCCTCGCATCTGTTTCTTCTTTTAAAAACTCAATAATTTCCCCGCTTGGATTTACTTTCAGTCCCGTTAAATAGCCGGCATACACAGCGCCTGTATCAATATTCCAGGTATGGCTCTTTGCGTCATACAGTGGTTTTTCACGAGGTGTATGGCCAATGATCTGCAGCTTGCCTAAGTTTTTCAAGGGGCTGCGGTTCCAAAGAATGCCATACACATCATCTTCTTTATAAGGGTCTTCGGCTTGTATGGATATTCCAGCATGGCTGATAAACAAATGATCGGTTTCAAAAAATAAAGGCAAACGGCTCAGCCATTCCATATCGGATTCGAAATCACGATCCGAGTTTCTATACTGGGCAAGCGTATCAGCACCGCCCTGCCACAGCCAATTCTGGTTTGGCCCACGGAAAACATGTTCTTCCATTTCAAGTTCGTGATTGCCTTTGAGGAAGTTGGCCTGACTCGGAAATTCATTGCTTAACTGTCTGGCTAATCCAACCGTTTGAGGGGAGTTTTTCCCTCTGTCTATTAAATCTCCCAACTGCACCAACACTTCATTTTCTTTATCCCAATAGCGGTTGACCATATTGCTAAACGTGTAAAAGCAACCATGTACATCGCCAATCACAAAATAGTTCATCAGATGACCCCCTTTGTTTAGGTAAAGGTAAAGATGACAAAAGACCAAATCGTTTCCCGACCTGGTCTTTCATTTATATGGAGCTGTCTTATTTCCGGTCTCTCTCACCAATTGAAGCGAGGGGCACTAAAACTTCTATGTGCCTTCCCAAGTTTTCAAACGTAGCGGGCAATAAACCTCCAAATTCCCCATCCAAATTCAGCAATACCCGTTCATCAGAAGAAACTGATATTTTGCTGGCTTTTGCATAGATCACATGTGGATCTGATAAATGTTCTCCCCTCAGCGCCAATGAAGCTACACGAATAAACTCCGCCATATTCAATTCTTTCAGTATGATCAAAGTGAATTTTCCATCGTTAATACTAGCGTCAGGCGCTAACTTCTCAAAGCCACCGACGGAATTCGTCAAGCCGATCAAGAACAACATTGCCTTGTCATCGAAAACTTGGCCATCGTATTCAATGCGGACGTTTGAAGAGCGGATAGACGGCAGCATTTCAATCCCTTTTAAGTAATAAGCAAGTTGGCCGAGCACTGTCTTGAGTTTGCTTGGAACTTCATATGTCAATTCGGTCAGCCTGCCGCCTCCGGCAATATTGATAAAATAGCGGTCATTCATCATTCCGACATCCACCGGTATGGACTCGCCTTGAATAATGATATCAACAGCTTTATTGATATCGCGTGGGATGTGAACGGCGCGGGCAAAATCATTTGTCGTCCCCATAGGGATTAAACCGATTTTGGGCCGATTTTCAAACTTGGATACCCCTGCAACCACTTCGTTCAATGTTCCATCTCCGCCGACAGCAACAATCAAGTCAAATTTTCTATTTACTGCAAGCGTTGCTGCTACTGTAGCGTCGCCTTCACCAGTAGTGGCATGGCAGGAAGTTTCGTATCCCGCTTTCTCCATTTTTTCAAGCACTTCCGGCAAATGCTTGCGAAACAATTCGCGTCCGGAAGTCGGATTGTAAATGATTCGTGCTCGTTTCATACCATATTCAGCCTTTCTCAACGTTCTATAGAATAAGACTCTTTTAAGCGACAGGAAGTTGCTTTCAAGAAAAAAACCGACATAATGCCGGCCTTTCCGCTTATTACTTCAATACTTCAAAAAAAGTCTTGCGCAAGTCTACATAGACTGCTTGCCAAAAATCACTGTTCCATGTAAAGCCATCTGAAATCTCACCGATGACTGTTTTCAAATGCAGATCATGCTGAGGGTCATCTTTTTCAGGAAGTATTGATCTTTTTTCGGTTACGAATTCCTGGACTTTCGGTGCACGTGGGCCCCAGTCTCCAAGTACTTCGCCTTCTTCTGAAAGAATAATGTATTTCGGGATGGAACGTCCGCCATTCGTCAAGTATTGGTCCATCAATTCCAAATTTTGATCGCGGTATACGCACCGAACTTGAACTCCCGCTGCTTCTGCGATCTTGCGTAAAACAGCATTGTTCATCATCGCATCTCCGCACCAGTCTTCTGTAATGACCAATACATGCGGTTGCTTTTCTTTTAGTAAATTAATGAATTCCGGATCTTCCGGAAGTTCGAACTTTTCATAGATAGAATAGGATTTTTCCTGGTTTGACTCCATTTGGGCCATATAGCTATCCAAAGTGATAGCATTTTCAAAATACTGCTGTTCCGTTGACATAGTAAGATCACTTCTCCTTTATCCTGCTTTCATACCCAGTAGATTACCCTTCTTCCGGGCAGCGAAAACTCAAATGAGTCAACTTCACACGGTTCAGTGGTTCAGGTGAAGTTTCTCTTTATCCTTAGTTTACTTGTAGTAAGTGGAAGCTTCAACCTATTTTAGCCTTTAGCCCATTAATATGGAGACATTAAAAAGATGGCCCGTGAAAGGGCCATCTCCTAATATTACCGTTTTGCGATTTCTTCAAGCAAGATTTTATTGAGCAAAGGCGGATTCGCCTGCCCTTTCGTTGCTTTCATGATTTGTCCCACTAAGAATCCGATTGCACGATCCTTACCATTTTTAAAGTCTTCTATCGATTGAGGGTTATTATCCAGTGAGTTCGTCACAAGTTCACGTAAAGTGCCTTCGTCTGAAATTTGGACAAGGCCTTTCGATTTAACGATTTCATTGGCGTTTCCACCTTTTTCAATCAATTCTTTAAAGACTTTTTTAGCAATCTTTGATGAAATGGTGCCATCTGAAATGAGCTTGATCATGCCAGCCAATCCTTCAGGGGATAATGCTGTGTCGCTCAATTCTTTTTGTTCGGCATTCAGGTAAGCAGAAACTTCACCCATCAGCCAGTTCGAAGCGAGTTTCGCATCTGCTCCGGCAGCTACAGTCGCTTCAAAGAAATCCGATATCGGCTTCGCTAAGGTCAGAACCATGGCGTCGTATTCAGACATACCAAGTTCAGATACGTAGCGCGCTTTACGGGCATCCGGAAGTTCCGGGATTTCAGCACGCACGCGTTCAAGCCAAGCATCATCGATAATGATATCCACAAGGTCTGGCTCCGGGAAGTAACGGTAATCATCTGATCCTTCTTTGACGCGCATCAGGATTGTTTTTCCTGTTGACTCATCATAGCGGCGAGTTTCCTGCCCGATAATGCCGCCTGACAATAACACTTGTTCTTGGCGGATTTGTTCATGCTCAATTCCTCTGCGGACAAAGTTGAATGAGTTTAAGTTCTTCAATTCCGTTTTCGTGCCGAATTGTTCTTGTCCGTAAGGACGCAATGAAATATTTGCGTCACAGCGAAGTGAACCTTCTTCCATGCGAACATCGGAAACACCCGTATACTGGATAATCGCTTTAATTTTTTCCAAGAATGCATAAGCTTCTTCCGGCGTACGCATATCCGGTTCTGAAACGATTTCGATCAGCGGTGTGCCTTGTCGGTTTAAATCGACCAACGAATGGCCGTTCCCTGTATGAGTTAGTTTCCCGGCATCTTCTTCCATGTGGAGACGCGTAATGCCAATGCGTTTTTTCTCGCCTTTAACTTCAATTTCAATCCAGCCATGTTCACCAATTGGCTCATCGAACTGAGAAATTTGATAAGCTTTCGGGTTATCTGGGTAAAAATAGTTTTTACGGTCGAATTTCGTGTGGCGGTTGATTTGGCAGTTTAATGCCAAAGCAGCTTTCATTGCCCAATCCACTGCGCGTTTGTTTACTACAGGCAATACCCCTGGATATGCTAGGTCAATGACATTCGTATTGGTATTCGGCTCTGCACCGAAATGGGCTGGTGCTGGTGAGAACATTTTAGATTCTGTTTTTAGCTCGACGTGTACTTCAAGGCCGATTATGGTTTCAAAATTCATTGTGCCGCTCCCTCCCAAACTTGAGGAGTTTTTTTATGGAAATCGGTTGCTTGTTCGAAAACATCGGCAACACGATAAACTGTTTCTTCATCAAAATATTTTCCGATGATTTGCAAACCAAGCGGCAATCCATTGTCAAATCCACAAGGGATTGAAATTGCAGGAACGCCTGCCAAGTTGACAGGAATTGTCAAAATATCGTTCGCATACATTGTCAGTGGGTCATCAATTTTCTCACCAATTTTAAAAGCTGGCGTTGGAGTCGTTGGTCCAATGATGACATCGTATTTTTCAAATGCTTTATCAAAATCCTGTTTGATCAGTGTACGCACTTTTTGTGCTTTTTTGTAGTATGCATCGTAATAACCGGAGCTGAGTGCATAAGTACCAAGCATAATGCGGCGCTTGACTTCATCGCCAAATCCTTCCGACCGGGTATTCATATAGAACTCAAGCAAATTGCCCGCTTTTTCAGTACGGTAGCCGTAACGGATACCATCAAAGCGTGACAGGTTGGAAGAAGCTTCTGAAGAAGCGATCAAGTAATAAGTAGCAAGTGCATATTTGGAGTGCGGCAAGGAAATTTCTTCCCATGTAGCGCCTTTTTCTTCAAGCACTTTTAGCGCATCACGAACTGCTTGTTTTGCAGCTTCTCCAACGCCTTCTGCAAAATATTCTTTTGGAACGCCAATGCGAAGGCCTTTGATATCGCCTGTCAATGCAGCGGCAAAATCAGGAACTTCTACATTCGCCGAAGTTGAATCTTTGTCGTCATGTCCGGCAATAGCGTTCAATAATAATGCATTGTCTTTAACAGTACGAGTGATTGGCCCGACTTGATCCAATGATGAAGCATACGCGATTAACCCGAAACGGGAAACCCGGCCATATGTCGGTTTCATACCGACTACGCCACAAAATGCCGCGGGCTGACGGATTGATCCACCGGTATCTGAACCTAAAGTAAATGGCACTTCACCTGCAGCTACAGCTGCCGCTGAACCACCTGAAGATCCACCAGGCACTGTGTCGGGGTTCCACGGATTCTTCGTGTTTTTGTAGTAAGAGTTCTCGTTTGAAGAACCCATTGCGAATTCGTCCATGTTCAACTTGCCGACAATGACCATTCCTGCAGCTTTTACCTTTTCTACCACCGTTGCGTTGTAAATAGGGTTAAAGCCAGTAAGAATGCGGCTTGAAGCCGTTGTTTCAATACCTTCAGTGACAATATTGTCTTTTATGCCGATAGGCAATCCAAAAAGCGGACCGCGTTCAGCAATTGGTGTTTCTTCCAATTGTGCCGCTTGTTTCATTGCGCCTTCTTTATCAAGTGCTAAAAAAGCGTCGACTTTCGCATCCAGCTCTTCGATGCGCTCGAATGCTTTTTCCGTCATTTCAGCAATGGTCATTTCTTTTGTATGTATCAATTCCTGCAGCTCAGCTGCAGTTTTATCTGCTAATGCCATCTTTTTCCCTCCTTATGATTAATCTAAGATAGTTGGAACTTTAATCTGTCCTTCTTCATGTTCTTTAACGTTTTTCAAAACCAATTCCCGGTTTAATCCAGGTTCTGCTTTATCTTCACGCAGGACGTTAACCATTTCCAGCACATGCGTTGTCGGCTCGACATTTTCCGTATCTAATTCGTTCAGCAATTCCATCGCATTCGTAATTGCTTCCAATTGATCCGCAAAATGTACCGCTTCCTCGTCAGTAATAGCCAAACGCGCTAAATGTGCAACTTCAATTACTTCGTCTTTTGTTATTTTCGCCATATTTCTACACCTCCGGATTCAGTAAACATACGCTATATCATACCATTTTTCTAGAAAAATGAATAGGGACAGCCGCCTGGCTATCCCCATTCCTGAACAAATTAATCATAAATATGAACATTTGGTTCCGTTTGATCAGCTTTTCGCAAAATAAGAGCTTCAGGACCATTTGTAGAAGTGACATTAACTTCCACTTCAATGTTTTCAGGGAAATGTTCGAGGACAAGTCCTGTCAAGTATTGGCTGAACCCAATCAATTCAGCTGCTCCGTAAAATTGTATAGGAATATCAATTTGCATTTTCCGCAATTGATTTTCTTGGTAAAAGCCTGTTCCAATGACACTGGTGAAGTTCGAAAAATATTCTTCTACATCCATTTTAAAGTTTCGGAAAGTAGTATCAACTTCGCGGTATTTCTCTTCAGATCCTGAAGTTGGAAAAATTACATATTCTTCGTTAACTGCCGTCCAATTGGCAACAGCGGTTTGCCCGCCAGGAGCAACACCATATGAGAAATACGTGCCAGGCGTAATAGCTCCACGACTATTTTGCTTGTAGAGTCCTACTGTAATCGGAATTTTTGCCATTCCTTCTTTTTCACGCAGGCGCTTAACGATTTCATTTGCTAAGCGGATGCCTTCTTTTTCAATTTGCGCTTGAGGAATCGCTTCTTCATATGGGATATCGTTGACCGAATTATAATAGGTGGAATTCAAAGCCAAGCCGATGGAAACGCCGCCTAGCCGAATTGTCTCTTCATTGGTTTTCACCAAGTAATTCTGTTCAACTATATGAGCCAAAATTTCTGCAGGCGGGCGGTCTCCCGCCTTTTCCTGTGCTTCAGAACGCGGATCGGCAGGATTCAGCCCTAAAGGATTGTCTTCGCTTTTCCGGCTCAGCCAAGCAGTGGCATCTTCAGCCGTAATTTTCTGGCCTTCCTGGAAATAGTAATCGTCTGGAGAAAATTGATGCTGGGACAATCTCAAAAGCCCGGTTTCAGCTTCTTTGATGTCATAGCGTGAATTCAACCGGTTGACAATTTTACCTCTCGTAGCACTTTCTTTATAAGGCAGCAAGGTCCGGTAATACCGGTCATCAAGTTGAATACTCGGGATGATTGCCGTCTCTACTGCTTCTTCTTCCGTATTGAGCACTTCTGTTTCATCCGATACAGAAGGCACACAACCCGCCAGCAACAACATGCCAATCGGGATCCACCATATGCGTTTCATCTATAAATCTCCTCATTTGCTCAATTCTTCAATGAGACGTTCTTCGTCCCAAACGTCCACCTTAAGTTCCATCGCTTTCACTAGTTTCGAGCCCGCTTCTTCGCCCGCAATGACCAAGTCAGTCTTTTTGCTGACACTGCCGGATACTTTGCCGCCAAGCGCTTCAATTTGCGCCTGGGCTTCTCCACGTGTCAGTTTTTCAAGCTTTCCAGTCAGAACGATTTTTTTGCCGGCAAAGGCATTTGCTCCGTCTTCAACACGGATGCGGGAACCGGTGTATGTTAAATTGACGTTTGCTTTTGCTAAACGTTCCATTAATTGTTGAACTTCTTCTGTCTCAAAATAGGAAACGACCGAATCAGCCATTTTACTGCCGATTTCATGGATTCCGACTAATTCTTCAAAGGTGGCAGCCATGAGCATTTCCATCGAACCAAAATGCTCCGATAAAATGCGTGCCCCTCTTTCTCCGACATGACGGATTCCAAGCCCGAACAGCAGCCGCTCCATTGAATTGCTGCGTGAAGCATCGATTGCTGCAATCAAGTTGGAAGCGGATTTTTCACCCATCCGTTCAAGATTCAGCAATTGCTCTTTTGTCAGCTTATAAAGGTCCGAGATGTCGGCAATCAACCCTTCACGGTACAGCTGTTCGATCACTTTTTCGCCAAGCCCTTCAATATTCATGGCATTGCGCGATACAAAGTGGATTAGCCCTTCCGTAATCTGGGCAGGACATTGCGGATTAACGCAACGCAATGCCACTTCTCCTTCAATCCGGATCAGTTCACTGCCGCATGCCGGGCAGTTTTCAGGCATTTCAAAAGGAAGTTCAGCCCCTGTCCGCTGCTCAATAAGTGCAGAGACTACTTCCGGAATGATGTCTCCGGCTTTTCGGATAATGACTTTATCTCCGATGCGTATATCTTTTTCACGAATCAGGTCTTCATTATGCAAAGAAGCACGCTGGACAGTCGTCCCGGCTACTGATACCGGATCAAGGATTGCTGTCGGCGTCACTACACCCGTACGGCCGACACTAAGTTCAATATCCCGTACCGTTGTCATCACTTCTTCTGCCGGAAACTTATAGGCCGTTGCCCATTTCGGGCTTTTTGCTGTAAAGCCCAGTTCTTGCTGCTGAAGGTAGCTGTTCACTTTGATGACAATGCCGTCAATTTCATAGGAGAGATTTGAACGCTGCTCGGTCCATTTTTCAATATATTCCAGCACTTCTTCTACGCTTTTGCAGACTTGGCGTTCATTATTTGTTTTAAAACCAAGTGCTTCTATAAATTGAAGCGTTTCTTCATGCTCACTTAAACCATGAGATTCAGCATCACCGCCGATGCCGTAAATAAAGACATCCAAATTACGGCTTGCTGCAATTTTCGGGTCCAGCTGGCGCAATGAGCCAGCTGCAGCATTTCTCGGATTGGCGAATAATTCTTCGCCGCGCTCGCCTCTTTCTGCATTCAAATTATGAAAAGATTTTTTCGGCATGAAGACTTCTCCACGAACTTCCAATGAAACTGGCTTTCGGAGTTTCAATGGAATCGTTCGGACCGTTCGCAAATTGACGGTAATATCTTCACCAACCCGGCCATCGCCGCGAGTCGCCCCCCGAACAAATTGGCCATTTTCATATATGAGAGATACAGCGAGCCCGTCAATCTTCAGTTCACAGACGTACTCAATATTGTCACCGGCACCATTTCGCACCCGCTTGTCAAATTCCCTAATATCCTCTTCATTGAAAACGTTCGACAAACTGAGCATCGGCAGTGCATGTGCCACTTTATCAAAATTCGTAATGGGTGTGCCCCCAACCCGTTGTGTAGGAGAATCGGGAAAAATCAAATCGGGATACAAGGTCTCGAGTTCGATTAATTCGTTTAGCAATTGATCGTAGACGGAGTCAGGAACTGCTGGCTTGTCCAGCACATAATAAGCATGCCCATATCCCCGAAGTAGTTCATTTAATTCGTTAACGCGTTGCTCTGCTTGTATGCGGTCCATTTGGTTTCCTCCCGATTATTCTTTTTCGATCGGCGCAAATTTCGCCAATAGCCGTTTAATGCCTACTGGGCTCGGGAAAGCAATGTCCAGTTCAGTTTGTTCGCCTTCACCTTTGACACTGACCACGGTTCCAGTCCCCCATTTTTTATGTTTCGCCCGGTCTCCCGGCTTCCATCCAAGTTTGTCGCCGCCGGATTGCTCGTAGGAAGGACGGCTGACGGCTGCCCGTTTCGGTGCCTGTCTATAGCTGGTTGCAGCACCTGCCCGGTGAATCGGTGTTGTCTGTTCAATCAGTTCTTCTGAAATTTCATTGATGAAACGGGAAGGCATATTGTAATTGCTCTTGCCGAACAATGTACGCGAAGATGCATGCGTCAAATACAGGCGCTGTTCTGCCCGAGTGATGCCGACATAAGCCAAACGGCGTTCTTCTTCCAATTCATCATCGTCGTTGTTGGAACGGGAATGCGGGAAAACATTCTCCTCGAGGCCAATGATAAAGACCACAGGGAATTCAAGCCCTTTTGCAGCATGCATCGTCATCAAAATAATCGGGCCATCCGCATCTTCTTCATCATCAACTGCATCGATATCCGAAATCAAAGCTAAATCCGTCAAGAAAGCCACCAGAGATTTATCATCACTTTGCTTTTCAAATGCTTGTGTAACCGACAAGAATTCATTCAAGTTCTCCAAGCGGCTTTCGCCTTCAATTGTTTTGTCAATTTGCAGCATATGCTTGTAGCCGGATTTCTTGAGGACTTCCTCAACCAGCTCTGTCACCGATAGATATTCCTGCATCTGCGTAAAACCGTCAATCATCGTGCGGAACTCGAGAGCCGTCTGTGCCGTTTTCGGCGTCAATCCCATAAAGTCGACTTCCTGCAAAGCATCCATAATGGTGCGGTCTTGCTCAATTGCAAAACGGGCCATACGCTCAAACGAAGTGGCGCCAATGCCGCGTTTTGGTTCATTGATAATGCGGGCCAGCGACAAATCATCATCATTGTTGGCAATCAACCGCAAATAAGCGAGCAGGTCCTTGATCTCTTTACGGTCATAGAACTTAGTCCCGCCCACAATCGTATACGGCATATTGGATTTGACGAACATTTCCTCTAATACCCGCGACTGGGCATTTGTCCGGTACAAAATGGCGAAATCAGAGGTTTTATAGCCTTCTTCCTGCATCAGTCTCTGGATCGTCTGTACGACATACTGGGCTTCTTGGCGTTCATCTCCAGCTTTATGCAAAGTGATTGCAGGGCCATCTGCATTGTCGGTGCGCAGTTCTTTCGGGTAACGGCTTGTGTTTTTCTTGATAACGTCATTTGCCGCCTGCAGAATCCGCTTTGTCGAACGGTAATTTTGTTCCAGCATAATGACTTTGGCATTCGGGTAATCTTTTTCAAAAGACAGGATATTCGTAATATCCGCGCCGCGCCAGCGGTAAATCGACTGATCGGAATCTCCGACGACACATATGTTTTTAAATTTGCTCGCAAGCTTTTGCACAAGCTGGTACTGCGCATTATTCGTATCCTGATATTCATCCACATGGATATAATGGAATTTGTTCTGATAAAACTCCAGCACTTCAGGCACTGTATTGAATAAAATCAATGTTGTCATGATCAAATCATCAAAATCGAGCGATTGATTTTTTTTCAGGCGTTTCTCGTATGCGGCATAAACATCTGCCACTGTTTTTTCATACGGATTATGCGGGTTCATATTCGCAGCGAACTCGGTTGCACTGATGCACTCGTTCTTCGATGAAGAAATGGCGTTCAGCATCGTCCGGGGTTCATACTTTTTCGGATCCAAATCAAGCTGCTTCAAGACATTTTTAATAACAGTCAGCTGGTCGGTTGTATCCAGAATCGAAAAGTTCTTTGAAAAGCCCAGACGGTCAATGTCACGGCGCAAAATACGCACGCACATCGAGTGGAACGTCGATACCCACATGCGTTCCCCTGTTCCATGCCCAAGTAATCCATCAATCCGGTTGCGCATTTCACGCGCTGCTTTATTCGTAAACGTAATAGCCAAAATGTTAGAAGGGTAAACTTCTTTTTCCAGCACTAAATAAGCGATTCGATGTGTCAGCACACGTGTTTTGCCTGATCCTGCACCTGCCATGATCAGCAAAGGGCCGTCAGTCGTTTTCACTGCCTGTTCTTGCTCGGGATTCATCCCTTTTAGTAAATTCTTCGTTATCATTTCCATTGTGCACCACCTCGAACATCTGTTCTTTTCATTATAGCGATTCGTTAGTCATTTCCGCAACCGCCTGGACGGTCGAAATCGCTTTTTCCATATCTTCATATATAATATTGCCAATCACTACCGTATCGGCAATTCCGGCCATTTCTTTTGCTTTTTCTGCTGAATCGATTCCACCGCCGTAAAATAACCGGGTTTTGTCCAAAACTTCTTTTATCGCCTTGAGCCATTCAGCATTTCCATATGTTCCGCTATATTCCATATAAAAAATCGGCAAACGGAAAAAGTGTTCCGCCATTCTTGCATAGGCAATCACATCTTCCAATGATAAAGCTGTCTTGGCTCCGGTCAATTCTGCCGCTTTGCAATCGGGATTTAAAATACAATAACCTTCCGGAATCAATTCTTCCCAGTCCATAATGTCTCCGTATTCCCGGATTGCTTCATGATGAAGGCCTTTAATCCATAACGGATTGTCGCTGTTCAGCACGGTTGGAATGAAATAATAATCAAACCCGGGCGTTACTGATTCTACCGTGGATACTTCCAGCACCACCGGTACGGTGTAACGGCGCACCCGCGCCATTAAATCAAGGACATTGTCGAGTGTGACATTATCGCTTCCGCCAATCAAGATGGCATCGGTCCCAGATTCGCAAATTCGTTCCAACTGTTCATCTGAAATGGTTTTTGCCGGATCTAATTTAAACGCATGACGCCATGTTTGAAAGTCCACAATCATCCACCTAACCTTGGTTCTTTTTTCATCAATTCATTATAACAAAAAAACAGGGCTAACCAATAAGTCAGCTATACGACTTATTGGTTAGCCCCTCTTTTTATAGATAACGTGCAGTAATACCTCTGCATTAGTCTTGCAACGATGCGCCGGCTTGCTCGCAAAGGAGTTGGCCCAAATTGCTTTGGATCAACTTCTTCATTTAATCTTTTGGCAGTTGAAACGGTTTTTCATCGGGATACAGCCTGCCCAGCATTTCATCATAGCCATCGTTGCCGTAATTCAAGCAGCGTCGGACTCGTGAAATGGTAGCCGTACTCGCACCGGTTTCATTTTTAATTTTTTCGTATGTTTTTTTCATTCTCAACATATGGGCTACTTCTAAACGCTGCGACAGCGACTGGATTTCACTGATGGTGCAAAGATCATCGAAAAAACGATAAGCTTCTTCTTTATCTTTCAATGCCAATATCGCTTCAATTAATTGGTCTGTTTGTGGCCCTCGAATTTTATCCACCTGCATACAGCTTCACCGTCCTTTCAGTTTATTACTCTTTACTAGCTGTGTCTTTCTATGTAAAAGGCATGGAGAAGCTTGCTTCTCCATGCCTTATAAGACATTTAATCTAGAAGCCTGTTCCATTAGTTTAGCACTTTCAGCAAAGAGACAAAAATAATATGGCTAGCTGCAGGCAGAAATGAATCAACTCAGCGCATAAATGCAGGGAACAGGATTTTTTTATTCATTACGTCGTAAATTCCTTTTTGGGTAACGCGCACATACGGAAGATGAGTGGCCTGCAGGAACAGCAGCGTATAAACCGCATCACCATGTTTATACCCTCGTTCGGCCAATGCTTTTTTCAATGCCGTTTCCTGAAGAATCAGCTGCTCCATCGGCAAATCAGACATGCCTCCGCCGATTGGCAGCGGTAAAATACAAACATTTTCGCCATTTTCCATCAGGACGATGCCGCCTTTGATGCGTTTCAGCTCTTCAAAAGCTGCCCACATATCTTTGCGGTTCTTGCCGATTAAAATGATATCGCCTGTATTCGTGTAAGAAGAAGCAAATCCATCGACCCCCGCTGCAAAACCTTTGATCAATGTATTTACCCGCCATTTGCCGTGCCTATCAATCAGCATCAGGAAACTTTCCTCGTGATTTTTCGATAGATTGCCGTCATGTGTATCAACACTGACAGAATACGGTTTGGTAATAACGTCATTGATCATTTCAATTCCAAAAGGCATCGAGAATTGGAAATCGTCTTCGGTCAATTCAAACTCCATATTGAGTTCAGGCATTAATGACCAGTCGATATCGGGAAGCGTATACACTTTTTCCCCGTCTTTTTTCAGCCACACACCCTTGGATATTACTCCGGATGGGACTGGATTTTCAATAGTGTCCAATATATTCAAGTTAGCGATCCGGCCCGTTGCGATCAATCCATGAAGATTCGTGACGTTGTAGTAGCGGGCGACGTTGTAAGAAGCCATCATATAAGCATCGATTGGCGGCACACCGGCCTCCAGTGCAATCTTGATGCACAGGTCCATCACACCATCCGTATGGAATCCAGGAGTTGAACCGTCAGTGGTCATCATCAATTTATCAAAAACGTTTAGCTCACGTTCGACAATCCCTTTCAGCAAATCCGGTAAATCCGGGCGGATTGATGAATGCCGAAGCGTTACGCCATAGCCATGAAGCAAGCGCATTTCCACTTCCTCCACTGTCATAGCTTCGTGATCGCCATCAGCTCCTAGCAATCTCATGCGCGCCAAAGTTTTTTCAGATGCGCCAGGAAAATGGCCTTCGATTTTTTTGAGGCCCAATTTCGCTTTCTGAATCCAGTACAGCATTTGGTCATCGCCGGCCATCAGTTTCGGCCAGCCTGTCAGTTCACCGCCGAGCAGAACATCTGGACGATCCAGCCATTCGCCAACCGCTTTGGAGGTGAATAAGCCGTCTTCGTCACTAAGTTCTGTTTGCGAGTCAAACCGGGTCCACCAATAAAAATTAAAAGGCAATGCTGCCAGTTTATCCAGCAATGAAAACGCTTTCTCGTTTTCCAATGCTAAAAACAAGGTCAAGTTATCAGATAAGAACGTCGTGGTTCCGCCTTGAGCAGCATAATCGGCAAAAGTTTGCGGGTTGTAAAGCTGATAAGGATGGACATGGGGTTCTATGTATCCTGGAACGATGAGTTTACCTTCCATATTTGCTACTTCAGTGGCAGCACCAATTTTCGGCATTTCTTGTCCAGCGTATACAATGCGATCTCCCTTGATCCAAATATTACCTGTTACCCATTTTTTAAAGATACCATGTAAATATGTGGCATTCGTCAGAACAAGATCCGGCGATGCTTCTTTAGTAATAATCTTCATTTGTTCTCTAATTTCCGTGTTTCTCCAAATTGGGTTTACCATGTGCCGGCACCTTCTCTCTCCTATTTCTCTACTTAATATCGTAGCATAACATTGTATGAAAATACAGAGAGTACTTCCAAATATAAGAACATTCAGATTAAGTTAAGACACAAAAAGTCCACGCTTTCAGCTTGTTGAGCAAGATAAAATTAATATTAGTGGTAATCCCTTAACCGATATTTCGCCAAACAGCTGCGCTTGCCGCGGGCGAGCGCCAAGCCGCTTCGTCGCTGCGCTCCTGTCTCTGTCTCTGCATCGCTGCGCTAGCTTCGAGACATGAAAGGGCGTTGTAGGGTCTCGGCTGTCTCGTCGCTTACGCTGCCCCGCAGGCAAGACATTGGCCGACGCCTGCGAGGGCAAGTCTTTGCGACGAAGTGCGCAGCACTGCAGGAGCAGTATGTTTTCCTTCGCCGTTTGGCTCCATATCTGGAGAGCGGGAAGCAACAGAAGAGAACTTACTCAAACAGTCCCACTTTTAGAGCGTCTCTAAAGGTGACAAAAGAGAGCAGAATGCAGCGGAAGGTGGGCGACTCCTGCGGAAGCAGCGAAGCGACATGAGCTGAAGACCCTGGACTGAGCAAAGCGAAGGAAGCGGCTGAAGCCATGTCCGCGGAAAGCGTCCCACCTGGAGCGAAATGTGAAAAGCCTATCGAGGGTTTCTCTAAAGTATAAAAAAGTCCACGCTTTCAGCGTGGACTTTGTTTTAATTTGAAATTGTATTCGTGAAAGGTTCCAATACATCCTTTTTGCTGTCTTCTTCAAAAGTCAACACCTTTGAAACCGAATCATAGGATTCCCCATAAAAATGGACGTCTTTATACGTATGGATGTCTTTATACATTTTCTTCATCGCTTCAAAGATTTCTTCTTCAGTTTCGCCATTCGGAGCCCAATACAGGATCTCCATCGAGTTTTCTTCGCCAGTTGCGAGTGACCGGCGGCAATAGCCGATGGATGATGCATGTTCGAACCCTTCACGTGCATAAAAGCGGAGGCGTTTTTCAGTGTCTGTATCTTCATAATTCACCGGTTCCACTTCAAGGATGATTGGCTTGTTTTTATCTTTTAGCATTTGCAGTGATTTTTTGCCAAGGCCCATGCCCCGTGATTCTTTTGAAACAAATAAATAATCGACAAAAGAAAAATTGTCGAACTCTGCGTACATCAATACATGATATGGTCCTTCGTCTTTATGATAAACATTGCCTTTTTCTTTCAGCAACGTATCCATATGCTCTTTTGATTTCATTTCTTCTACTGGAAAATATTGATTTAATTTTTCGTACCAATTCATTAAATTTGCCCCTTTCGTATTTGCAAAGCTTTTTTGTATGGCTACTGAAGTTTGCTGTTATACCGTTCTGGAGTGTACATAGAGGTGTAATTAACGGGTATTTGAAATCTTCAACTTGAAACATATACCCCTTTATCAGGTGGGAAAAACAAAAAATGGCGTGTTTCTTTCGAAATCAACGCCATTTCCTATTTTTTTATTATAACACAGAGAAATTTACTTTGCACGCCATCCGATGTCAGAACGGAAGAAGAAACCGTTCCATTTCAGTTTGCCCAGTTGTTCATACACTTGCCGTTGCGCGTCTTCAAGATTCTCACCAGTTGCTGATACTAAAAGAACACGTCCGCCGTTTCCAGCATATCCTTTATCCGTCTGCTTCGTTCCTGCATGAGTGACTTCAACGTTTTCAAGCGAGCCAAGGTCCGGCAAGGCCTGCCCTTTTACGACAGCTTCCGGATATCCTTCTGCTGCCACAACAACGCCTAGCACGGCTTGTTCATCCCATTTGAGGTCAAACGGTTCATTTTTTAATAAGCTGTCCATAAAAGCACCAAAATCTGATTTCATGCGCGGCAAGACTACTTGTGTCTCAGGGTCGCCAAAACGCGCGTTAAATTCAATTACTTTCGGGCCAGCGTCTGTCAAAATGACGCCTGCGTACAAAATGCCGTTGAATGGCGTTCCATCTGCTGCCATCCCCTCCACTGCTGGGCCGACAATTTTAGCAAAAGTCTCTTCTGCAACAGAAACCGGGATTTGCGGGACTGGCGAATACGCCCCCATCCCCCCGGTATTAGGTCCCCGATCACCATCATACGCCCGTTTATGGTCTTGGGAAATAACCATCGGATAAATCTGTCCGTCTTGGACAAATGACATATATGAAAATTCTTCGCCATCCAAAAACTCTTCAATCACCACCCGTGAACCGGACTCTCCGAACTTTTGATCTTCCAGCATGTCATGGACGGCTGCCACCGCTTCTTCTTCAGTAGTGGCCACGACCACTCCTTTGCCTGCAGCTAAACCGTCCGCTTTGATGACAATAGGAGCCCCATGTTTGCGAATAAAATCAGTCGCTGGTTTTGTTTCTGTAAACGTCTCGTAAGCCGCTGTCGGAATGCTATACTTTTCCATCAATTCCTTGGCAAAAGCTTTGCTGCCTTCAATTTGGGCTGCCGCTTTCGAAGGGCCGAAAATCCGCAGTTTCCGTTCTGCAAAAAAATCTACGATGCCGGCAGCGAGTGGCTGTTCAGGGCCTACAAATGTAAAATCGATTTCTTGTTGCTCCGCAAAATCTGCAAGGGCCTGAAAATCCATTTCATCAATTGCGATAATTTTGGCATCATTCGCCATTCCTTCATTTCCTGGAGCTGCATAAACTTGTTCAACCGAAGCCGAACGTGAAAATTGGCGTGCGATTGCATGTTCTCTTCCGCCTCTTCCAATGACCATTATTTTCATCAAAGTGCACCTCACTTAGTGTTTGAAATGGCGAACGCCCGTGAAGACCATAGCTATCCCATATGCATTGGCCATATCGATTGAATCCTGGTCTTTTTTCGAGCCGCCCGGCTGGATAATTGCTTTGATCCCCGCTTTTGCTGCGGCTTCTACTGTGTCAGACATTGGGAAAAATGCATCAGAAGCCATGATTGCCCCTTTAGCACGTTCGCCGGCTTGTTCTAATGCTATTTTTGCAGAACCTACACGGTTCATCTGGCCTGCGCCAATCCCTAAAGTCATAGCCGAGTTCGAAACAACGATAGCATTGGATTTAACGTGTTTTACAACACTCCACCCAAGTTTTAAGGCTTCAAGTTCGGCTTCAGTCGGTTTGCGGTTGGTAGGCACTTGAATTTCAGCATCGTTATAACCGAAAGTATCAGGCTGCTGCACAAGCAATCCACCTTCTACCGTGACGGTATTCCATTTATCTTGTTTTATGCCATCGAAAGGAATCGTCAATAAGCGGATATTTTTCTTCTGCGTCAATATTTCCAGCGCTTCTTCCGAGAATGCTGGCGCAATGATGATTTCAAGGAAGATGCCGGCTAATTGAGTGGCAGTTTCCGCATCAACTTCCCGGTTCAAAGCGATAATGCCGCCAAAAATTGAAGTAGGGTCCGCTTCGTAGGCTTTAGCAAATGCAGTCGATATTGTTTCTCCTGTTCCAACGCCACAAGGATTCATATGCTTTACCGCCACAGCAGCAGGCATTTTGAATTCTTTGATGATTTGAAGGGCTGCATTCGCGTCCTGGATGTTGTTATAAGACAATTCTTTTCCGTGCAATTGTTTTGCATTGGCAATCGAAAAATCGGATCCAAGAGGGCTGCGGTAAAATGCCGCCTTCTGATGCGGGTTCTCACCATAGCGGAGCGGCTGCTCCAGTTCATATGTAAGGGTAAGCTGATCCGGGTATTCTTCTCCTGTCAATTCTGTCAGGTAATTCGAGATATAAGAATCGTATGCTGCAGTATGGCGGAAGACTTTTGCTGCCAAACGGCGTCTTGTTTCTGAAGTAGTGGAGCTTTGATCACGTAACTCACTGATTACTGCCGCGTAATCTTCTGAGTCGACAATCACTGTTACATACGCATGGTTTTTTGCAGCAGAGCGAAGCATTGTCGGACCACCGATATCGATGTTTTCAATAGCATCATCTACCGTGACATCAGGTTTAATAATCGTTTCGCGGAATGGGTATAAATTTACACAGACAATGTCAATTGGAGCAATGCCGTTTTCCGCCATTTCAGTTTGATGCTGGCTGTCATCATGTTTGGCAAGAAGCCCGCCGTGGATTAAAGGATGAAGAGTTTTCACACGCCCGCCTAGAATTTCAGGGAATTTCGTTACTTCATCAACTGCAGTTATGTTGACTCCGTTGTCTTCTAAAAAGCGTTTAGTGCCGCCTGTCGATAAGATTTCATAGCCCATTTTGTCCAATTCCTGTGCGAATTCTAAAATTCCTGATTTATCCGATACGCTAAGTAATGCTCTTTTTTTCACTTTAAGTCCTCCTAAAAAGTAAAACCGGTAACATTACCGGTTAAATAATTGCTGTAAAGTTGACGGATATAATTTGTGTTCAATGGCATGGATTTCTTTTTCAACAGCATCTTGGTCGCGGCCAGCAATGGGAAAGGCTTGTTGGGCGATGATTTCCCCGGTATCCATACCGGCATCAACAAAATGCACAGTGACACCTGCTGTCTCAACACCAGCAGCCATTGTTTGGCCAATCGCATCTTTCCCTGGAAAAGCAGGCAAAACAGAGGGATGGATATTGATGATCCGATTTTCATATGCTTCAAGAAGCACCGGTCCAATCAGCCGCATATAGCCCGCCAAGATGATCCATTCCACTCCAAGGCTTTCTAACTTCTCTTGCAGCATCTTTTCATACAAATGTTTTGAATCATATTCAGCTGGAATAAAAGCAAAAGAAGCAATTCCCGCTTTTTTCGCACGTTCCACCACAAACGCTTTCGGGCGATCCGTCACTACAAGCATCAATTCCGCTTCCAACTCACCTGTTTGAATTGCATCGGCAATCGCTTGAAAATTAGAGCCGTTTCCTGAAGCGAAAACGGCAATTTTTGGTTTATTGTTCATCGAGCGTTCCATCCTGTTCACCTTTGAATTGCACACCGGATTTATCTGAAACCTGGCCAATCACATAAGCCTGTTCACCGCTTGCTTCCGCAGATGCTAAAACCTGTTCAACATCCTTTGGTGCTATGGCAAGCACAAAGCCGATTCCCGCGTTGAAAACAGAAAAGATGTCGCGGTCTGTTAACGAACCTTTTTCCTGAAGCATTTCAAAAATGCGCAATACAGGCCAGCTGCCAAGTTCAACTTCGGCTCCTAAACCTTCCGGCATCATGCGGGGCAAGTTCTCGATAAAACCACCGCCGGTCACATGGGCCATTCCATGGATTTCGGTGTCTTTAGCAATTGCCGCCACTGTCTTCGCATAGATTTTCGTCGGCGTCAGCAATTCATTGCCAATCGGCCCGAGGTCCTCAAAGCCTTCCACAAGTTGATCCAGCTGGTAATGGTGCTGATCAAAAACGATGTTGCGAACAAGAGAATAGCCATTGGAATGGATTCCGCTTGAAGCAAGGCCGATCAAGATATCGCCTGCCTGAATTTTATCACCTGTGACAATCTTCGATTTTTCTGCTGCACCGACTGCAAAGCCTGCAATGTCATATTCTTCTTCTTCGTAAAGTCCAGGCATTTCTGCGGTTTCCCCGCCGATTAAAGCCGCGCCGGCTTGAACGCAGCCGTCCGCCACACCTTTAACAATCTGTTCAATTTTTTCCGGTACCGCTTTGCCGACTGCAATATAGTCAAGGAAAAATAGCGGTTCGGCGCCTTGTGCGACAATATCATTGACGCACATAGCAACACAGTCAATGCCAATTGTATCGTGGCGGTCTGCCATAAATGCCAATTTCAGCTTCGTGCCTACGCCATCAGTTCCAGAAACAAGAACCGGTTCTTTCAAATTCAGCTCGGATAAATCGAACATGCCGCCGAAGCCGCCGAACGCACCCAGCATTCCTTTGCGTGCAGTCCGTTCCACATGGGACTTCATGCGGTTTACCGCTTCGTAGCCTGCTTCAATATTTACGCCTGCCTTTTCATATGCTTTTGACACACCGGTTCCTCCTTATTTCACTTTCTCTTTTTCATGCGGCAATACCGTATCCGGATAAATATTGGTTGGATATTCACCGGTAAAACATCCTAAGCAATGGCCGCATTTAGAACCCGGGTCTGTACGTCCGATATTCTGCACCATGCCGTCGACTGACAGAAACGTCAAAGAGTCCGCTCCGATAATTTCACGCATTTCTTCTATCGTATTATTCGCAGCAATTAATTCGCCTGATGTTGAAATATCGATGCCATAGAAGCAAGGGCTTTTAATCGGCGGTGAACTGATCACCACATGGACTTCTGTAGCGCCCGCTTCTTTCAATAAGTTGACGATGCGGCGTGAAGTCGTTCCGCGGACAATCGAATCATCTACCATGATAACGCGTTTTCCTTTTACGACTTGGCGCACTGGAGAAAGCTTCATCTTCACGCCTTGCTCACGAAGATCCTGTGAAGGCTGGATAAACGTACGGCCAACATAGCGGTTTTTGATCAAGCCGAGTTCATAGGGAATTCCACTTTCTTCAGAAAAGCCGATTGCTGCTGAAATGCTCGAGTCCGGTACACCGGTCACGACGTCCGCATCAATCTGGATTTCCCTCGCCAGCTGTTTGCCTAGGCGTTTCCGGGCAGCATGCACGTTGATGCCGTCGATGTCTGAATCCGGACGTGAAAAGTAGACGTATTCCATCGTGCAGATCGACCGTTCTGCCGGGTAAGCAAAACGTTCAGCCCGCAAGCCGTCGTCTGTTATCACTAAGAACTCACCTGGTTCAACAGAACGGACAAATTCCGCCCCGATGATATCAAATGCGCATGTTTCAGAAGCCACTACCCAAGCATCGCCTAGTTTCCCAAGAGATAATGGACGCAAGCCGTTCGGGTCAAGTGCGATATACATTGCTTCTTCCTTTAGAATCACACAGGCAAAAGCGCCTTTCAAAAGAGATAATGCATTTTTCGCCTGTTCTTCAAATGTTGCATAGCCGCTCCGTTTAATCAGATGAGCCAGCACCTCTGTGTCAGAAGTCGTTTGAAAAATGCTTCCTTGACGCTCCAGATGGCTTTTCAAATGATTGGCATTGACTAAATTCCCATTATGGGAAATAGCCAAGCTGCCAGTTGTCGAGTTGAAGAGCAGTGGCTGAACGTTCTCATGGCCACTGCCGCCTGCTGTTGCATAGCGGACATGTCCAATAGCGCCAGTTCCAGCTATTTTCTCGATTTTTTCCGGAGAAAATACTTCACTGACCATGCCTTCGCCTTTTAATGCTTGTAAAGAAGCTTTGTCCGTTGAAACAATTCCTGCGCCTTCTTGTCCTCTATGCTGCAAGGCATGCAGTCCGTAATACGTAAGTTGTGCAGCATTGGCATGTCCCCAAATTCCAAAGACGCCGCATTCTTCATTTAAGCTTCTGATTTCAGCAAGCATGGGATTGCTCCTTTCCAGGCTGCGCGAAGCGTTTCGACCGAATCATTAATCCAAGCCGTACCGTCTTCACTTTTAATCACTAATTCTTGAGTGTCAGTGACAGTTCCAATTTTCTTGGCATCTGTTACGATCTGTTCAAATTGTTCAGCTTTGTCTGGAGACACAGTCAAAATAAAACGTGATTGGGATTCACTGAAAAGAGCGGTAGTAGCTGAGCCGGAAAGTGTAACATCAAGCCCTACCCCTTTGCCAAATGCTTTTTCTGCAAGAGCTACTGCAACGCCGCCTTCTGCTACATCATGAGCTGAAGCGACAAGGCCTTGCTGAATAGCAGATAGGATTTGCTTTTGACGCTGCGCTTCGATAGACAAATCAATGGAAGGTGCTTTTCCGAAAATACGTCCTTCGACCATTTTTTGAAGTTCACTGCCGCCGAATTCGGTAAAGCTTTCACCGATCAAGTAAACAAAGTCTCCAGCATTTTTAGCGTCCTGGGTCGTCACATGAGAAAGGTCTTCTACAAGACCGACTAAACCGATTGTCGGTGTTGGATAAATTGCTGTTCCGTTGGTCTCGTTATATAAAGAGACGTTGCCGCCAATAACAGGTGCATCCAGAATTGTACAAGCTTCAGACATGCCGTCTGCCGCTTTTTCTAGCTGCCAGAAGATTTCCGGCTTTTCCGGGTTTCCGAAATTCAGGCAATCTGTAATCGCCAGCGGTTTTGCACCGGATACCACGACATTGCGTGCTGCTTCCGCTACTGCAATTTTACCGCCCATTTCCGGGTCCAAGTAGATGTAGCGGGAGTTGCAATCCGTCGTCATCGCTAATCCTTTATTTGTGCCGCGGACGCGGATTACTGCTGCATCGGATCCTGGACTCACAACAGTGCTTGTACGCACTTGGTGGTCATATTGGTCATAGACCCATTCCTTAGAAGCAATTGTCGGCTGTTTCAATAAAGCCGTCAGCGTTTCACTGTAGTTTTCCACTTTCGGCTCTACATTTTCCATTTGCTGATATTCTTTGAAGTATGCAGGTACACTGGATGGCTTGTGGTAAACCGGTGCATCTTCTGCAAGAGCATCAACCGGAACTTCCGCCACAACTTCACCTTTGTGGACCAAACGTAAAGTGGAATCGTCCGTTACCGTTCCCACGGTTACAGCATCAAGGCCATACTTCTCAAAAAGCTCAACGATTTCAGGTTCACGGCCTTTTTTCACAACTATCAGCATGCGTTCCTGAGATTCCGACAGCATCATTTCATAAGCCGTCATTCCAGTTTCACGCTGAGGGACATGATCCAAGTCCATTTCAATTCCAGATCCAGCTTTTGAAGCCATTTCTGCGGATGATGAAGTTAGCCCTGCCGCACCCATATCCTGAATGCCGACAAGCGCATCTGATTTTACAAGTTCCAGACAAGCTTCCAGCAATAATTTCTCCATGAATGGATCTCCGACTTGTACAGCCGGACGGTTATCGCCGGATGATTCCGTCAACTCCTCTGAAGCGAATGTCGCTCCATGGATGCCGTCTCGCCCTGTTTTAGCGCCGACATACATTACTGGGTTGCCAACGCCCGAAGCTACCCCTTTTTGGATGTCTTCATGATCAATCAATCCAACGCACATAGCATTGACCAATGGATTGCCATCGTATGAATCATCAAACTGTACTTCCCCGCCGACTGTCGGGATGCCGATGCAGTTGCCGTATCCTGCGATTCCAGCAACCACTTCTTCAAATAGATATTTTACCCGAGGTGTTGTCAATTCACCGAAACGAAGAGAATTCAGCATGGCAATCGGGCGCGCCCCCATCGAGAAAACGTCACGGATAATGCCGCCGACACCAGTCGCTGCTCCTTGGTAGGGCTCAATCGCTGAAGGGTGGTTATGGGATTCCATTTTAAAGACTACGGCCTGGCCATCGCCAATATCGACAATTCCAGCACCTTCACCCGGCCCTTGTAGGACGCGCGGTGCTTTTGTCGGGAATTTCGCTAATACAGGTTTAGAGTTTTTATATGAACAATGCTCGGACCACATGACTGAGAACAAGCCAGTTTCTGTGTAATTCGGCGTTCTGCCTAAAATTTTCTCCACCATAGCAAATTCTGCATCGGATAATCCCATTTGCTGATAGATTTTCTGCTCTTTGATTTGCTCAGTATTTGGCTCAAGCATGACTGACATTTGCTTCCCTCCACTGTTTCACGATTGATTTGAATAATGCTAGTCCGTCGCTGCCACCGATCAAATCGGTTACAGCACGTTCCGGATGCGGCATCATGCCAAGCACATTTCCGCGCTCGTTGATGATTCCTGCTATGTTATTGCGGCTGCCGTTAAAATCATCCGCATATGAAAAGACGATTTGGTTGTTCTTTTTCAACTGCTCGTAAGTCGCATCGTCGCAATAATAATTTCCTTCACCATGTGCGATTGGAATTTGGATTTCCTGGCCGTCTGCATATTCACTGGTAAATAGCGTATTGGCATTTTCCACTTTCAAGCCGACTGTTTTGCACATGAATTTCAAGTTTTTATTGCGGAGCAAAACGCCTGGAAGAAGTCCCGCTTCAGTCAAAATCTGAAAACCGTTGCAGATGCCAAGAACTGGCTTGCCGGCTTCCACAGCTTTTTTCACTTCATCCATTACTGTTGAAGACTGGGCAATTGCACCACAGCGTAAGTAATCTCCGTATGAAAATCCTCCCGGCAATAAAATACCGTCATAACCGCTCAAATCTGTTGAATCATGCCAAACGTATTCTGCTTCTTCACCAAGTTCATCCTTGACTGCGTGATACATATCCAAGTCACAATTTGATCCAGGAAATACGATTACTGCGAACTTCATTGCGAGACAGCCTCCTCAATTTCGAAACGGTAATCTTCAATTACCGTATTCGTCAATAACTTCTGACACATTTCATGGACTAAAGCATCAATATCACGTTCATCATCTGAAATCATCAATTCCAAGTATTTGCCGATCCGAACATCATCAACTTCGCCGTAGCCCATTTTATGAAGAGAGCCCATTACCGCAGACCCTTGTGGATCTAATACGCTTTCGCGCAAAGTGACGTAGATTTTTACTTTTTTCATGAATGTTGTCCTCCCAGTTTAGCTAAAATGAGTTCATAAGCTTCAGTTAGATTGCCAAGATCCCGACGAAATACATCTTTATCAAGTTTCTGTTTTGTTTCGCTATCCCACAGGCGGCAAGTATCCGGTGAAATTTCATCTGCCAATAAAATGCGGCCTTCATTGTTACGGCCAAATTCAATTTTGAAATCCACCAAATCCACGCCGACTTCTTTGAAGAAGCCAATCAGAACTTCATTGACTTTCAGCGCTTTATCGCGCAGTTCCTGAATTTCTTGAGTCGATGCCAGTTCCAGCATTTCAATATGATCTTCTGTGATAATCGGATCACCGAGTTCATCGTCTTTATAATAGAATTCAACGATTGGGCGTTTCAGTATGGTTCCTTCTTCCAAACCGAGGCGTTTTGCCATACTGCCGGCTACGATATTCCGGGTCACGACTTCGACTGGAATAATGGCAACTTGCTGCACAAGCTGCTCATGGTCAGACAATTGTTTAACGAAATGGGAAGCAATGCCTGCTTTCTGCAATTTTTCAAAAATCAATGATGTAATTTTATTGTTCAGCATGCCTTTGCCGACGATTTCCGCTTTCTTTTCGCCGTTAAAAGCTGTTGCCGAGTCTTTGTATTCCACCCATAAGATATCTTGTTCATCTGTTGCATATAAACGTTTCGCTTTGCCTTCGTACAATAGCTGACCTTTTTCCATGTTCGATGCCTCCGTTTAGTTTAATCCAAGACGATTGAAAATCATGTCCACTTGCTGCAAGTGATGGTTATAGTCAAAGCAATCATCCAATTCCTCTTTAGACAATTGTGAAGTGATTGTTTCGTTCGCTTCCACGATTTGGCGGAAATGCGTCTGGTTTTCCCATGCTTCCATCGCACATGGCTGAACTGTATCGTAAGCTGCCTCACGAGCCATGCCTTTATCGATCAATGCCAGAAGTACGCGCTGCGAATAAATCAAGCCAAGCGTCGAATCCATATTGCGTTTCATGTTCTCCGGGAATACCGTCAAGTTTTTCACGATATTTGAGAAGCGGTTCAGCATGTAGTTCAAAGCAATTGTCGCATCTGGTAAAATCACCCGTTCTGCAGATGAATGCGAAATGTCGCGTTCATGCCAAAGCGGAACATTTTCGTAAGCAGTCAACATATAACCACGGATTAAGCGTGCAAGTCCGGTCATGTTTTCAGAACCGATCGGATTGCGTTTATGCGGCATAGCAGATGATCCTTTTTGTCCTTTTGCAAAGAACTCTTCCACTTCGCGTGTTTCCGATTTTTGCAGGCCGCGGATTTCCGTTGCAAACTTCTCAATTGATGTTGCAATCAATGCCAGTGAGCTCATGTACTGTGCATGGCGGTCACGCTGCAAAGTTTGAGTTGAAATAGGCGAAGCCGCAAGCCCAAGCTGTTTACAGACATATTCTTCAACAAACGGATCAATATTTGCGTAAGTTCCAACCGCACCGGACATTTTGCCGGTTTCAATTGTTTTAGCAGCTGCTTCAAAGCGCTCTAAATTGCGTTTCATCTCTTCGTGCCACAAAGCCAGTTTCAAACCGAATGTTGTCGGTTCCGCATGGACGCCATGTGTGCGTCCCATCATGACTGTCATTTTATGTTCTTTCGCTTTATTTGCCAGGATTTCGATAAAGTTATTCAAATCTTTGCGGATGATTACATTCGCTTGTTTGATTAAGTACGATAACGCCGTGTCTACCACATCTGTAGAAGTCAGCCCATAATGTACCCATTTGCGCTCTTCGCCCAATGTTTCGGATACTGCCCGTGTGAAGGCCACCACATCGTGGCGGGTTTCTTCTTCTATTTCCAAAATGCGGTCTACCGAAAATGAAGCGTTCTGACGAATTTTCACAACATCCTCTTTAGGGATATCGCCGATCTCCGACCAAGCTTCACAAGCTAGAATCTCAACTTCCAGCCAAGCATTGTACCGGTTTTCGTCTGTCCAAATTGCGCCCATTTCAGGTCGTGTATAACGTGCTATCATAATTTAGTTCCTCCAATTATTCCGGCCAAATGCCGGATTCGTCTATTTCTTTTAAAGTCCTTTGCAGGTCTTCCGTTAATATTGTAACATGGCCCATTTTCCGTTTATGTTTGGCTTCATCTTTGCCGTATAAATGAACGGACCAGTTCGGATATCTGGAAATCTTTGCCGTTAGTGGAGCTACATGCTCTCCAAGAATATTCACCATCACTGTATCTGCCCATAGTTTCGGTTCTCTGAGCGGCCATCCGCAAATGGCCCGCACATGCTGATGAAATTGGGAGATATTTGTTCCTTCTATTGAATAATGACCTGAATTGTGCGGCCGAGGCGCCAGTTCATTGACCAGGATTTCTCCGTTCTCAAGCACGAACATTTCTACGGCCAGCGTGCCAATCATATCCAAGTGACTGGCAATCTTTGCAGCAGCTTCTTTCGCTTTTTCAATAGTTGAGTCCAAGACAGGGGCAGGAACAATCGTCTGGTGAAGAATATGATCTTTATGTATATTCTCCCCAATTGGCAATACCGTCATCTCACCGTGGACATTGCGTTGAATAATCACCGAAATTTCTTTTGTAAATTCAACGAATGCCTCTGCTACACATTCCCCATTTTGGAAAAGCGGTTCTGCTAATGGCAGTTCTTCTTTAGAAGTGACCGTTTGCTGGCCTTTGCCATCATATCCCCCTCTGGCAGTCTTTACGACAAAAGGAAAAGGCAATTGACTGCTTTTCTCTTCTAATTCACGGAATGATGAAGCCGTAATATATTCTGCAATCGGTACGCCTGCTTCCGAGATTGCTTGCTTTTCAAAAATCCGGTTTTGTGTAATCCGGATCAACTCAGATCCTTGGGGTACATATGCTATTTCTGTCAGCTTTTCTAAGCCGGCAACGTCTATGTTTTCAAATTCATAAGTAATAACATCACTGGCTTCCGCCAATTCTTCTAAGGCATGCAAATCGTTATAAGGAGCGATGATTTGAACATCGGCAACTTGGCCTGTCGGTGAATCCATTGCTGGATCTAACACGGCTATTTTAAAGCCTGCTTCCTTAGCAGCTAATGCCATCATGCGACCAAGCTGCCCTCCACCAATAATCCCAATTGTTTGCCCCGGTAAAATAATTTTTGTCATTGTAAATCACCTGTGTTTTTTAAGACTTCATCCTGTATGCGACTTCTTCTATCCTGCAAGGCCTGAGCAACCTGTCCGTCTGTAGTGCCCAGAATTTGAGCAGCAAGAAGACCTGCATTGATGGCGCCTGCTTTTCCAATAGCGACAGTTGCTACCGGAACTCCCCCAGGCATTTGAACAATTGACAACAATGAATCCAGTCCGTTTAACGCTTTTGATTGGACAGGAACTCCGATGACCGGAAGCGTCGTTTTTGCTGCGACCATTCCTGGCAAATGAGCAGCTCCACCCGCACCTGCGATGATCACATGCAAACCACGTTTTCTTGCTTCTTCTGCATAGGTAAACATCAAGTCGGGTGTACGATGAGCTGAAATTACTTTTTTCTCATAAGCGATATTCAATTCCTCGAGCACATCACATGCATGCTTCATTGTTTCCCAATCACTTGAACTTCCCATTATGACGCCGATTCGTGGATTCATTTCGAAATCTCTCCTTTAAAACAAATAAAAGCCCTCAAGTAAACTGCTCACATTACGTGAAAAGCAGTTTACTTAAGGACTTCTTAATAAGACGAAATTAAATGATGCCTTAAATAAGCACATTTTTCGCCACGTATCCATAAGTTGCTTTCCCGCATAGTCCAGACATTCCGGTGTCTTGGTAGAAACGCAGAAGCCAATTCTTCTGCATATATGGGGTATCCTCAATCATCATAACAAGATATTATAATTGAGTCAATAACAAAGTCGAACGATTACTTATCAACTTATCTAATCGTTCGGTTTTGAAAGCGATTTATTCGTTATTCATTAGTTCTACTTCCCTTAAATTTGACAATTTGCCTTATTGGAACTGGTTTGCCCTCTACTTCTTCAAACAGCGGCTCCTCTTTTCGGCCGACCGCTGCATATCCGGCTTGTTTCATTCGCTCCAGGCATGCATCTATTGTTTCATTTTCGCCTACCTCAAACCATACTGTCTTTTTGCTCATTTAAATAATTTCCCTTTCCTTACTTGCTTAACCCAGAAACCGCCATGAATCGTCTTGGGTTCATAAGCGATAATAAAAGCTTTCGGATCCAACTCTTTAATCGTCGTATACAACTGCAGCTCCATTTTACGTGGAGTCAGGATCTGCATCGAATGACGTCCGCCTTCCATGCCGTTAGCAATCCAGTCGGTGACCCCATACCCTTTTTCCCGCAATTTCTTTGGGAGCAACTGGTTTTCATCACTAGTGATGACATTTACCGTTATATACCCCAATGCCATTTTTTCTTCAATTTTAGATCCCACAATAACGCCTGAACCGTAACCGACTGCATAAGCTACCAAATTCTGAATCTGATCTAAATTATCTAAAACAAGTCCTAATCCTACTATATAAATAACTACTTCGACCATACTCACAACCGCAGCAATATAACGATAACCTTTCAGCGTCATAATCATCCGTACAGTAAAAAACGTCACGTAAACAATATTAATAGAGAAAATGATTATAACCATCAACCACGGATTAATATCCACATTTTGCACCCTTTCTTTGTCCCCTGAAAACATTCATGTCTCATACTAGTAGAATTTAACAGGGAATGCAATACCGAGTGCAAGAGAATATTCGTATTCCAGAAGAATTGCTTCATAAGTAACACAGAAATCAGGAAAAGAATGGACGAATATACAATGGAGGCACCACAAATGTTAAAACTGGAGTGGTTACAATATGAAGCAAGCTTTGTTAGTTATCGATGCACAACAAAATCTTATTGATGGAAGTGAAGAAGAACAAGCTGTTTTCGGAAACGAGATATTAATTGCTTCATTAATATTGTCATGAATAGAGCCAAACAAGCTTCCGCTGCGATTTTATTTGTTCGCGACGAAGATGTAGCCAACGGAGTAGGGGCTGGCTTTCAAATTCATCCCAAAATAAACATACTAGATAATGCTGTGATATTCGAAAAAAACGAGCAATGTCTTCTATCAAACTCCTATACTGAAGTTTTAAAAAAATAATCGAGCAGAGCATCTTGTGATAATGGGCTGCAAGAAAGAATACTGTTGTGATACAGCCGTCCCAACTGCTACTGTATACAATTTTGATGTCAATCTTGTCGGTGATGACACTCCACTAGTAATTCGGCTGTACTCCTTGCTGAAAAAAATTATTGCTCACCATAATAAAGCACTTCATGACCACGATAACATAGAGAATTTCTCATTAATCCGGTATAGCAGTGAAGATTGATTTAGCCCCACTCATAGTAATTACCGTTGAAAACGCAAAAAAAGCCGTTGCCGGATATACCGGCAACGGCTTTTTTTTTAATGGCCCAGCGACGTCCTACTCTCACAGGGGGAGACCCCCAACTACCATCGGCGCAAAAGAGCTTAAC
>NZ_JBYLHS010000014.1:0-48347 GCF_057748275.1 Planococcus sp. VCh962 | reverse complement strand
CTCTCGTTCATGGATAGTCATCCATACCATCTTTCGAGAGGGGTTACACTTTTTTCTTAAGTTGACAGCTATGGGCTGAAGCCGTGCCCACGGAAAGCGAAGTGGCCGGACTGGTTGGGGTTAAACCGTCTTATTCATTTCAAGCACACTTTGTTTACAGTCTGAAAGCTAAAGCTGACCCAATAATGGGTCAGCTTTTTTATATGGTTATAAGCCAATCCGGTGCCTAGTTCAGTACCCAGCTCTTCGGGACATAGGCCAACTCGGCTATGTGGCAAAAGCGCCACTTCACTGGTCTGTCTTATGCCCGTCGAATCTAACACGGACGCTTGCGCTTTTCTTTAAAAAAAGCGGTGAAACGTCAAATATGGTACACTATTAGCATCGAAAAGAAGGTGGAATAAGACATGAACTTTATAGAAGAATTAAATCCGATTTGGCAAGAAAAATGGAATAAGGCGGGATTTGAAACTGCTATGCCTATTCAAGAACAAATGATTCCGGAAATGCTCGCTGGCAATGACATCGTTGCTGAATCTCCAACGGGTTCTGGAAAAACGCTAGCTTATTTATTGCCGATTTTACAGCGTGTGAATACGGCAAAACCGGCAATCCAAGCGATGATTGTCGCCCCATCGCAAGAGTTATCCATGCAGATTGTCAATGTGCTGCGTGAATGGACAGAAGGCACCGATGTAACAGTCGCCCAGTTGATTGGCGGAGCCAATGTGCAGCGCCAACTGGAGAAGTTAAAGAAAAAACCGACGATCGTTGTGGGGACGCCAGGGCGCTTAAACGAATTGATCAAAAGCAAAAAACTCAAGATGCACGAAATACGCATGCTGGTTTTAGATGAAGGCGATCAGTTAATGGCCCGTGAGCACCGCAATATCATGAAAGATTTGATTGAAAAAACACAGCATGATCGTCAATTGGTACTCGTATCTGCAACCATAACAGAAGAAGTAGAGCTAGTAGCAGAACGTTTGATGCAGCATCCAACGCGCATCCGAGTAACAGCAGAGGATATGCCGATGCTCGGAAAAGTGACACATTCGTTTATCAAAGTGGATGAGCGTGACAAGACTGATATGCTTCGCAAAATTTCGCATATTGATGGCGTGAAAGCATTGGCGTTCGTCAATAATCTTGACCAGCTATTGATGAAAGAAAATAAATTGAAATTCCGGGATGCGAAAATTGTTACACTGCATTCGGAAATGAAAAAAGAAGAGCGTAAAAAAGCGCTTGAGTCATTCCGCAGAGGGGAAGTTTCCATATTGATTGCGACAGAAGTGGCAGCACGCGGCTTGGATATTGATGCAGTGACGCATGTAATCCACGTGGATGTTCCGCAAACAGTCGATCAGTACTTGCACCGTTCCGGCCGGACAGGGCGAGCAGGGGCAGATGGCGAAGTTTTGACGCTCTTAGCTTACCAAGACGAGCGCCATTATAAAAAATTCACCAAAGAATTGCCTTCAAAACCGGTTCAGAAAATTCTTCATGGTGGACAGTTGATTGAAGGAAACAGTAAAACAATGTCCGAAAAGGGGAACAAACGATGACTTTCCAAGAAAAGTTGGAGCAGTATGCTGACCTTACAGTTTATGTGGGATTGAACGTTCAAAAAAACCAAACGATTATGATCAATACGACGGTTGATACGATTGAATTTACCCGGCTCGTGGTAAGAAAAGCATATGAAGCAGGAGCGAAACGTGTTTATGTAAATTACACAGATCCTGTTCAAACAAGAATCCATTTTGAAATGGCACCGGATGATGCTTTTACTGAATACCCGGAATGGTCAGTGGTACAGCGTGACGAAGTGATCAATACGGGTGGATCGTTTTTATGGATTGACGCAGAAGATCCGGATTTATTGACGGGTATCCCGGCAAAACGCTTGTCTGACTTCCAAAAAGCTTCAGGCAAAGCTTTGGAGCGTTATCGCCAAGCGGTAGGCTCTGACAAAGTAGCTTGGTCAATCGTGGCGATTCCTTCTGAGAAATGGGCACAAAAAGTTTTCCCGGAGCTTGAAGGCGATCAGCAGATGGAAGCACTCTGGGAAGCTATTTTTAAAACAGTGCGCATTGGAGAAGGCGATGCGGTGGAACAATGGAAACAGCACATAGAGATGCTGGAAAAGCGTGCAGGTTTATTAAATGATAGAAGATTTGCGAAGCTGCATTACACAGCTCCCGGAACCGATTTGACAATTACCCTTCCTGAAAAGCATATTTGGATGTCCGGCGCTTCAAAAACTCCGCAAGGAAATCCGTTTATCGCTAATATGCCGACCGAGGAAGTTTATACAGTTCCTTTGAAATATGGTGTAGAAGGCGTTGTACGCAATACCAAGCCCCTTGTCTATCAAGGCAATATCATTGATGGGTTCACTTTGACATTCGAAAAAGGGAAAATTGTCAAAGCACAAGCAGAAGCTGGACAGGAATTACTTGATGAAATGATCGCTGCTGACGAGGGAGCGGCTTATTTAGGTGAAGTTGCTTTAGTGCCTCATCAATCGCCAATATCAGATGCCAATATTTTGTTTTTCAATACACTATTTGATGAAAATGCTTCTAACCACCTGGCAATCGGAGATTCATATCCGACTTGCTGTGAAGGTGCCCGTGATTTGGAACGGACGCAATTGGAGTCGATCGGCTTGAATACTTCCATTGTCCATGAAGATTTTATGATCGGAAGTGCAGAAATGAATATTGACGGCATTCGGGAAGACGGGACAAAAGAGCCGATTTTCCGCAATGGAAACTGGGCATTCTAAGAGGTGAGCAATTTGAAGAAATTTTGGACAGCAATGTTGGCTATTGCCTTATTGATCAGTGGATCGATGTCGGTGCAAGCGGAAGTGAGAATTCCTGCGGTTTATATCGCACTTGGCGATTCTTTAGCAGCAGGGCAAACACCAAATTCTCAAATTGATGCAGGCTATTCAGATTTGATTGCGCAAGAATTGGCGCGCCATCAACCGGTCGCTTTCTATACAAAAAACCTGGCCTTTCCAGGGTTCACCACAGCAGATGTGCTGAAAAGGATACAGTCACCGGAAGCTAAGGAAGCACTGGCTTCAGCCAATATTATCACTTTATCTGCAGGTGCGAATGATCTTTTGCCATTAGTTCGATCGAATCCAGCAGAAGGCACTTTGGCATTTCAGCAAATCCAGGTAGACTTTGCTTTAAACAAAGCACGGATTAATCTTGAAGCCATTTTCGCAGAGCTGAAAAAGACAGCTCCGCATGCGGACGTGTATGTAATGGGCTATTATTTCGCTTATCCGCATGTCTGGGATACGCAAAAGGAAGGTACGGGAAAACAGCTTGACCAACTCAACGCTATACTGAAGCAAACAGCAGAAAAAGCAGGAGCGCAGTTTGTGTCTGTAAATCAATCATTTGGAGATAATGCAATTGACAAAATTCCAAATCCGGCCGATGTTCATCCAAACATCAAAGGCTATCAATCGATGGCGAACGCTTTTTTGGAGCAATACCAAAAAGGCTGGAAAGTAGAAGATGGCGAATTGCCGGCGGCTGACCCTAAAACATTCGAAGAAATGCTCCAGTTGCAGGGACAGGACGGAGAAGAGAAAAGCACAGCGATTGATGGCGTTACCTCGGCACGCCCTTCTGAGAAAATGGAAACCGAATACTTAGCATTGCGTCAAGTGGTGCCTTACGTGTGAAGAAAGTCATCACTCAAGCGGGAAGTTCGTC
Organism: Planococcus sp. VCh962; assembly: GCF_057748275.1. Taxonomy (NCBI): domain Bacteria; kingdom Bacillati; phylum Bacillota; class Bacilli; order Caryophanales; family Caryophanaceae; genus Planococcus; species Planococcus sp. VCh962. The sequence goes on along the minus strand of NZ_JBYLHS010000014.1, from coordinate 44,601 downwards.
GACATTTAGGATTTGTAAATCCATCGACTGGACATTTATGCAAAATACACATCAGAATAATAAAAACCGCTCCGGAAATCCGGAGCGGTTTTCTTATCTTTAACGTTTGGCTTGTGGAGTCTTGTATTGGCTGGTATTTCCGGTTTTTTTACTTTTTTGCATTACTTTACGGATAATCGGGTAAGCAACGGGTGCTATTTTGATGGCGGTTTTTACAATACGACCTATTCCCATATCAATCTCTCCTATCATAAGTGAGGTATAAACTAGATTCCCTAGTTTTTGTTTTTATAAACCTAGTCATTAAGAATAGGCTAATGAAATAAGAATATCTTTATACTCGTGGACACTTGAAATGAAGACATATTCCGCATTGCCATGCCAGTCATCACCGGATGGCCCGAACTCGATAGCCCCTTCACCACCATTAACGGCAGCATAATAGCGGGTATCGGCAGCTCCGTGCTGGCCGAACAATACCGGTTCTTTCCCGGTTGTTTGTTTGATGGCTTTTTGCAGGGTCTGTATATAAGGGTTCTCTTTAGACGTTGTTAAAGCCGGCGTTGAGCCGCTGGCCTTGTATTCCATGTCAAGCTTTAAGGTATCGGCGAGTTCCGCCATTTGCCGGATAATTTCTTGTTTGTCCTGTCCTGGCATGAAACGGATATCATATGACATATGGCAAATTTCCGGAACCACATTATAGCGGTCACCGGCATTGATGATCGGAAGATTAACAGAAGGCTGTCCGTAATACTCCGTGGATTCTTTTCGGAAAGGCAATTCTGCCATAGCCATATGAAATTTCATAGCAGATTCAATAGCGTTGACGCCTTCCCAAGGCCGGCTTCCATGAGCGGGTTTGCCTTTAAAAGTCAGATCCATGCGTAATATTCCTTTAGATTGCAGCCCGACTTTTAAGCCAGTAGGTTCACCACAAATAACAAAATCCCCATGATAGCCTTGGTCCACTAGCCACTTTGACGTATTGCGACCGCCAATCTCCTCATCGGTGACGATATGTAATTGGACAATCTGATTGAGTTTGCTTTCATCTAACTCCACAAAAGCCTGCATCATAGCAGCAACTCCGGCTTTCATATCGGCCGCTCCACGGCCATAAATTCGGTCGCTTTCCTCCATAGGAACAAATTGATCGGCATGTCCAGGCACCACATCGACATGTCCGTTCCAAACAATTGTTTCAGTTCCTTGGCCTTTGACGGCTGTCAACATGGAATAACCGTCATTGTTATGGATTTTGACGTCTTGTCCATTTTTTTTCAGCCAGTCGGCACAAAAAAGAAGGGCGTCATTCGCTCCTTGTTTCGTATCACTTTCGATTTTAATCAAATTCTTAAGCAGTTCAATCATCTATTTGGCAACTCATGCTCAGTTGCCTGCACCACCTTTCCAATTTTATAGCTATTAAAAGTATACCCTAACGATAGAGCTTGAAACGATATTGCTTTAAGGGCGGTATTTGTGTACAATACAAGTGTTAGCGAAATAATGTATACACCACAAGGGGAGCTTATTGCTGAGAGTGAACATTTTGTTCTTACCCTTCGAACCTGTAAGTTAACACTTGCGCAGGGATGTGGATGGAAACCTGCCCTTAACGCGGCGCCAGGATCTATCCTGGCGCCGCTTTTATATGGTTTTTTTCTGCGGCCCTTCTGGTGATGTGCATAACACATAAGGAGGAAGTCATGAGAAATTTACGAGTTTTATTGATGGTGGAAATAGCGATTTTCGGAGCGCTCGGTTATGTTCTGGATTTTGTGGCGTTTAAGATGCCACAGGGTGGCTCAGTCAGCTTTGTGATGATTCCCATCGTCTTGATAGCATTTAGAAGAGGCGTCCTGGCAGGTATCTTAACAGGGCTGCTTGTAGGCTTACTGCAAATCGTCACTGGAGTTATTTCAGTTACTCCACTTTCGTTCGGATTTGTAGTGATGCAAGTAGTCTTTGATTATCTCCTTGCATATGGCGTTGTCGGCCTTGCTGGAATAATGCGCGAAAGATATTTGCAAGCGAGCCGGGAACATCGCACAGTCGGTATGATTACCGCTGTAGTGACGGGGCTCTTCATTGGCTCGTTGCTGCGTTATATTATCCATGTTATTACCGGCATCCTGTTCTTTGGGATGTTTGCAGAAGGCAATGTTTTTGTCTATTCAGCAGTTTATAATGCAACATACATGATTCCGGTATTTCTGCTAGCGGCTTTTGTATGCTCTGCCCTTTTTGCAGCTGCCCCTAAACTAGTAGATATAAAAGCATAAGGTGATAAATCATATTTTATTTTCGATATTCTGCTGAACAGCGTCTGCCTGAAGAGAATTGGTAACCTTAGGTATTCCATAGAAAAGCCGTCGAAGCAATTCACTATACTGTAAGAGGATTATCGTTATGATAGTCCTCTTTTCTTGTGGTATAATTTTTCATAGACAAGTTGAAAGAAGGGTATTTAATGATTGCCAATACAGAAAAAGATATTGAGATGTTAAAAAAAGCCGGCCGAATGGTCGCTGAAATTCGAGATGCTATGAGAGCCGCGACTAAGCCGGGCATCACGACAAAAGAACTTGATGAACTGGGCGGCCGAATGTTTGAAGAACTGGGCGGGGTCTCAGGGCCGAAATCCGAATACGATTTCCCAGGATATACTTGCATCAGTGTAAATGAGGAAGTCGCTCATGGCATGCCGGGGAAACGGGTTATCAATGAAGGCGATATGGTCAATATTGATGTATCAGGATCTTATGAAGGCTATTTTTCAGATACGGGCATTTCTTTTGTAGTAGGGGATGGACATCCTGAAAAAGAAAAACTATGTGAAGTGGCTGCCTCTGCATTTGACCGTGCCATGACAAAAGTCAAAGCTGGTGCAAAATTGAACCAAATCGGTAAAGCGGTTGAACGCGAAGCTAAACAACAAGGCTTATTCGTTATCAAGAATCTGACGGGCCACGGCATTGGAAAATCATTGCATGAAGCTCCTCAGCATATTTTGAATTATTATGATGCCTGGGAAACCACCATTTTGAAAGAAGGAATGGTCCTGGCTGTAGAACCGTTCATTTCCCAGAAGTCTGAGCATATTGTGGAATCCGGAGACGGCTGGACGTTCATCACACCTGATCAGTCTCTCGTCGCCCAAATTGAGCATACTGTGCTTGTTACAAAAGGCGAGCCGATTTTACTGACAAAAATAGATTGATAAAAAAAAGACCCTTAGGGTCTTTTTTTTATCAATAAAATTCCAGTTAAAATCACACCGCATAAAAACAGGGAAGCCGTGGTAAGCAGCAATTCATCGGTTCCATGTTTTACTGCAATCCCGATAAATGCCCAGATGAACACCAATGCATACGGAACATCGGAATAATGGAACCGGATATGAAGGGCCAGCGCTGTGGCGATTGTCAGCATGATGACAGCCCAGAGCTGATCGCTCAGCCCCCAGCCACCCCAGTTATAGTAGGTGAGTACAAAACTGATATTGGCAATGGTGGCGATACTGATCCACCCTAGATTAATCGAAATTGGAAAACGTTCCATAATGCTTCTTTCTTCGTTGCCATATTGAAGGTAAAGTCCGACTAAAGACAGCAGGTACCCGAGCATTGCAATAATTGACAACCCGAAGAATTCATAATGCCAGAGAAACAGCCAGATGATATTAAAGAGTGCACTTAAGATAAAAAATAGGGCTATTTTAGTTGAGGGAACTTGTCCTTTTTTCAGGCGCACCCAAAAACCGATAATCCAGATAGCAAGCAGTATGTAGATAAGTGACCAAATCGAAAATACATATCCAGCAGGCGTAAACAGTACAGGAACGCGATTAGAAATTTCCCCGGTTGTCTGGCCATTGAGCGGTAGAATATTTGCCATAGCATTGACAACGATGACAGCTATAAAAGCAATAGTCATCAGCAGTATCCGAAACATAAGAAATCCCTCCTCTTCTTTAAGTATACCTGTCCTGGTTTAGTACAACAAACTGCAATTTCCAAGAAAATTGAAATAAAAGGGAATTTGTGAAATGTCGGACACTTTTTCGAAAAATATTGGATAGGGGGTGCCCGCTCATTTGTTCCGCCTGCCGAATAAAAATGATATACTAATAAGTGTTTTTAGAAAATTTAGTTTACCAGGGGGTAAAACAATGACGGTGAAATTTCCGGAAGTATGGGATTTAGATGTGCTTTTCCCAGGGGGAAGCAATTCAGCTGAATTGCGGGTACATATGGACAATACGAGATCTGAATTAAAGGAATTTGAAAAACTGTCCCAGGGTTTTGGAGTTCCCGCTTCTCAAGAAGATGCTTCACGAATTGCAGACATGCTGGAACAAGTTAAAAAAGTGATGCAGCATTTAAATCAAGCAGGGTCATTTATCGGCTGTTTAATGGCTCAAAATACAGAAGATAAAAAAGCGGCTATTTTGCAGAGCGAAGCAGCTGTGTTGAATGCTGAATTTCAAACTTCACTTCAAAAAATCCAGCAGCAATTAACGGAAACAGAAGACAGCGTATGGAATGGACTTCTTGCAACCGAAACCTTGAAGGAGTTCAGCTTCGTGCTAAATGAATGGCGAACAGAAGCAAATATGCTGCTATCTGAAAAAGAAGAAAATATCATCACCGCACTTAGTACGGATGGCTACCATGGCTGGAACCAGCTTTATGATATGCTCGTCGGGGATATTAAAATAAAAATGGTCATTGGCGATGAAGAAAAAGTTCTTTCTGTAGGCCAAGCCAATAATTTAAGTTCTCATCCTGACTCAGCTATCCGCCAACAGTCATATGAAAAACTGGAAGAAGCTTGGACTGAAAAAGAGGAGTTTTTTGCAAAGACATTAAACTCAATTGCGGGCTTCCGTTTGGAAGTATATAAAAAGCGCGGATGGAACAGCTTTCTCCAAGAGCCGCTTCATCTTAATCGCATGAAACAGGAAACTTTGGATGCCATGTGGGGCGCTATCAGCAAACATAAGCAGCCTTTTGTCAGCTACTTGAACAAAAAAGCCGAGATTCTTGGGAAAGACGGGTTGGACTGGTTTGATGTGGATGCACCTGTAACTGAAAGCACTCAGCAGTTCGCCTATCAGGAAGGTGCAGAATTTATCTTAGAGCATTTTGGGGAATTCGGCCCAGAACTTCAGCAGTTTGCTGTAAAAGCTTTTGAAAGCGGCTGGATTGAGGCCGAAGACCGGCCGAACAAACGCCCAGGCGGTTTTTGCACCGGTCTTCCAATGACAGAAGAATCACGTATTTTCATGACTTACAGCGGGACAATGTCAAATGTGGCAACATTAGCGCATGAGCTGGGCCACGCTTTCCATACGTATGCGTTGCGGCCTGTACACCCATTAAACCGTTCATATGCCATGAATGTAGCTGAAACTGCTTCTACATTTGCAGAAATGATTGTTGCGGATGCGGCAGTTAAAAATGCACAAGCAAAGGAAGAAAAAATCGCATTGCTTGAAGACAAATTACAGCGAAGTGTAGCTTTCTTCATGAATATTCATGCACGTTTCTTGTTTGAAACCCGCTTTTATGAAGAACGAAAAAAAGGAGTCGTATCAGCATCGAGGTTGAATGAACTGATGGAAGAGGCTCAAAAAGAAGGGTTTGGAGGAGGATTAAAATCAACCCATCCACATTTCTGGGCGTCCAAACTTCATTTTTACATTACAGATGTACCTTTTTATAATTTCCCTTACACTTTCGGTTATTTGTTCTCGCTCAGTATTTATGCAAAAGCTTTAGAAGAAGGCAGCGGTTTTGAAGAAAAATACACGGCATTATTGCGTGACACAGCGATTATGACAGCTGAAGATTTAGCGCTGAAGCATTTGGACGAAGACATTACACAGGAAGCGTTCTGGGAAAAAGGAATTGCTTTATGCGTAAAAGATGCCGAAGACTTTAATGCGTTAGTTTCTTCTGTGGAATGATGCTATGAATTTAACTTTTGAAGGACATACATGTTACATTCGGAACCTAACGGTTGATGATGCGGAAGAAATGGTACAACTATTAATGCGCAATCGGGAATACTGGGCCGTCTATGAACCGCGTCATCAAGACAGTTATTTTACTGCTATGGTTCAGCGGGAAAAGATAAGAGAATCAATTTATCAAGCAAGAGAAAACCGCGAATATAGTTTCGGGATATTTGAGCATAAATCCAACAAAATGATTGGCCATATTTCAATATATGGCATTAAACGCCTTCCTTTCCTCAGCGCGCTGGTTGGCTATTCTATTGATGAAGCATGTATCGGCAGAGGGATTGCTACAGAAGCGGTCCAGCTGGTGGTTGCTTTTGGATTTGAACAACTTCACCTCCATCGGATCGAAGCCTATGTGTCCCCAAGAAATCTTGGATCAATCCGCGTATTGGAAAAGTCCAAGTTTCAGAAAGAAGGGCTGTTGCGAGAATTTCTGTATATTAATGGAGAGTGGGAAGACCATTTCCAATATGCATTATTGGAAGATGAATTTTGAAAGGGCAAGGCCACCTATAAAAAATGGTGGAAATCAGTTTCCAGATGGTTTTTTGAATAGAAGCAAGGAGAGGAAAGATCAATATGGATAGAAATCGGCTATTTTCCTATCATCAATGGGCTACTCTTGAATCCCTTCGCCATGTCGGGACTTTTGGTGAAGAGCTTTACCAAAGAGAAGGGCGCAACTCTTTTTCTTCGATTGAAAAAACAATGGAGCATGTCATTGGCGTTGAAAAATTATGGCTGTTACGGATGATCGGATCGGAGAGCCCTAGATTTGAATATTTTGATGTATCGACAACAGAAAAAGCGATAGAAGCATTTATGCTGTTACATGCTGAGATGGAGCTGTACATGTCATCGCTGACAGAAGAACAATGGCAGGAAAAATTAAGATTCAAGTCGATACGCGGTGATGAGTTCGAGAATACACGTGAAGAAATGTTGTTTACTGTTATCAATCACGGCTCCTATCATAGGGGACAGGTGACGTCTTTTCTGCGCCAATTTGGCAAGGAAGGAATTGCACTGGATTATCTTTATTTTAATAAATAGGAACTGCCAAATGGTTCAGCAAAACAACGGTACTTCCGTGATTTTGCACCAGCCAGTTCACTCTGAATGATAAAAAAACCGCTGAGAAATTTCTCAGCGGTTTTCAATTCCATCAACGACAATATCAAGTTTCCCGGTTTTAGGATCGATCACAAGTCCGTGGACGGGTACGGTGCTATCCATAAGCGGATGGTTCTTGACCATATTTACACTGTGACGGACGCTTTCAGTAACATCGTCGAATCCGCGTAGCCAATTTTCCAGGTCCACTCCAGAGTATTTCATTTGTTCAATCGTTTTTTCTTCAATTCCGCGGGCCTTCATTTTTTCTAATATAGAGGCAGGTTTGATGGCGGCCATTCCGCAGTCATGATGTCCAATTATGTAAATTTCATCTGCATTCAGCTCGTAAACAGCGACGAACAAGCTGCGCATGACTCCTCCAAAAGGATTGGTGATAACAGCGCCTGCGCTTTTTACAATTTTCGCATCGCCATTTTTCAGATTCATCGCTTTCGGCAGCATTTCAAGAAGCCGGGTATCCATACAAGTAAGAATGACAATTTTTTTGTCAGGGAATTTCGTCGTAATGTACTGTTCGTATTCTTTGTTTTCTACAAACGACTCATTGTACTTTAAAATTTCTTCTAATCTGGTCATGGCGGTTCCTCCTTCAGAAATCTATTCTTATCATAATACTTTTACACGGAAAAAAACAGCTCGGAGGCAATATGCTCCGGGCTGTTTTGATTATCGTGCGATTTTATCCAATTTATTGAGCATGACGAGCGACTTCCCTGTACCGACCGCAACTGATTCAAGCGGCTGTGGTGCAATATGGACAGGTACTGAAATTTCTTCAGACAGCCATTGCTGCATTCCTTTAAGCAAAGCACCGCCTCCGGAAATAACAACTCCTTGGTCTACAATATCGCCTGACAGTTCCGCTGGGCAATTTTCGAGTGTAGCGCGTATGCATTCCAAAATGGCAAGCAAAGATTCTTTTAATGTTTCCTGGATTTCAGTAGATGTTAAATTAACGATTTTCGGCAATCCCGTCATGATATCACGGCCTCTAATTTCCATTGTTTCTGCCTTATGCGGAATCAGTGCATAGCCGATTTCTTTTTTGATATTTTCTGCAGTAGGTTCACCAATCAATACATTATAATGTTTGCGGACATATTGGATGATGTCTTCATCCATCCGGTCACCGGCAACTTTTACCGTGTTTGCTGAAACAACTCCACCAAATGAGATGATGCCGACTTCAGTCGTTCCGCCGCCGATATCTACAATGACACTGGCAATCGGTTCACTGACAGGAAGGTCTGCTCCAATTGCAGCCGCAACAGGTTCCTCAATCAAGTGAACGCTTTTCGCTCCGCTTTGCTTAGCAGCGTCAAGAATGGCGCGACGTTCAACAGATGTGGCTCCACAAGGAGTGCAAATCATTACATTCGGTTTACGTAAAGAGCCGCCCAATTGTTTTGCAGCTTTTTGCATAACCAATTTCAGTAATTCAGTGGTAACGTCAAAATCCGCGATAACGCCTTCTTTTAAAGGGCGTACAATCCGAATTGAACTTGGTGTTTTGCCAATCATTGCCTTGGCGTCTTCGCCAATTGCAATCACTTTTCCTGTTTTTGTATCTAATGCAACAACTGAAGGTTCATTTAATATAATGCCTTTTGATTTTGTGTATACTAAAATATTTGCTGTTCCTAGATCAATTCCAATATCTGTTGAAGAAAACATGCCTAAACTCCTCCTATTATAAACGACTACCATTTTGCATTTTACCATGTAAAAAACAATGTAAAAAGAACGTAAGAAGAAAATGATACATTAGAAAGGTCTATTGTATGTAAAAATTACAAAAAAGAGGTTCTAAAGTTACAGTATGTAATCGCCGTGTAAACTAAATGAATTAAAATTGTAATGAATTAGTCATATGAAGATATTAAAAAACCGCCCTCTAAAATAAAGGACGGTTTTTTCTCAATATCTCTTTTTTGGTAATGGATCCACATGCTCCGCATCGTGTACGTGAAGTTCTTTGCCCAAGTAATGCAGCAAAGTAAAGAAGAACAAGAAAATGACAACCATAAATCCAAGAACAATCGTAATGCCTTCTAACATAATGAAAACTCCTCTCCTATCTGTAATCATCAACTTTAATTATACATGATAACAGCACAGAAATTAAGTGTCGAATTAATGATACTTAAAAAGCCCAGTTTCCAGCTCTGAAAATCGGCTCTCTTGTTCCATCTTCTAAAATGCCGTCAATATCCATTTCATCTGAACCGACCATAAAGTCCACATGTGTGATGCTTTGGTTTAAACCGCGCGCCGCTAATTCTTCTTTCGACATTGTTTTGCCGCCTTCAATGCAGAAGGCATAAGCACTGCCAATGGCAAAATGATTTGAAGCGTTTTCATCGAACAGGGTATTATAAAATAAAATGTTCGAAGCAGAAATAGGTGACTGATGCGGCACTAGCGCCACTTCTCCCAAATAATGAGAGCCTTCATCAGATGCTATCAGTTCTTTCAACACCTCTTCACCTTGGGCAGCGGTCGCATCGATAATTTTTCCGTTTTCAAAAGTGATTTTAAATCCGTCGATGATATTGCCGCCGTAACTCAAAGGTTTTGTACTGGATACAAAGCCGTTGACACCTGTTTTGTCAGGTACAGTAAACACTTCTTCAGTCGGCATATTTGCCATGAAGGTATGTCCTTTTTCATTCACTGAGCCTGCACCGCACCATAAATGGCCCTTTGGAAGAGCAACTTCCAAATCGGTATTTGGTGCTGTGTAATGAAGCTTTGTGTATTTTTTATCGTTTAAATAGTCTACTTTAGTATGTAGCTTTTCATCATGGTCAAGCCATTCTTGAACGGGATTGTCCAAATCCGCGCGCACTGCTTTAAAAATCGCATCCCATAAAGCATCTACTTGCTGTTCTTCCGGAAGATCTGGGAATACTTTTGCAGCCCACGCTTTGGAAGGCGAAGCCAGGACAGTCCAGCTGATTTTGTCTGATTGGACATACTGGCGATATTTGCTTAAAGCAGTACCGGTCGCTTTTTGGAAAGCGGCAATGCGTTTAGAATCGATGCCTTTTAAAAGATCCGGGCTTTGGGACATGATGCTGATAAAGGCAGCCCCTTGGTCTGCGAGCAATTCACGTTCTTGTACTTTCCATATTGGAAACTCAGAAAATGAATCTTCTGGAGCTAATTCAAAGCGATAACGGGTTATTTCATCGTCGCCCCAATCCACATGGACTTGTTTTGCTCCCGCTTCATAAGCTTTTTTTGCAATTAATCGTACTAAAGGTGCAGCATCAAGAGTCGCGTTGATATAAAGCGGTTGCCCAGGCTGAATATTGACACCCACGCTTACAGCTAAATCGGCATAGCGTGCTAATTTTTCTTCAAATGTTGTCAAATAAATCTCTCCTCTCATCATTAATATAGTAGCAATTTTCAGTCAGCCTATGCAATCTTTAGGCAGAAAATCACAGTATTATTTACTTGCATTTTTTATTATAAAAGTTTATGATTTAAACAAATGTTTAAGAAGGAGGTGGGTAAATGAATAAAAAAGAACAGGAAGTCATCGCCTTAATTAAGAAAAACCCGTATTTATCGCAACAGGAAATGGCAGATTCTCTGAATATGTCCCGTCCTTCTTTAGCCAACTTGATATCAGGCCTCATTCGGCAAGGAAAGATTGCCGGCCGAGCATACATACTTCCAGAAGAAGGGACAGTGGTTTGCATCGGAGGCGCCAATGTCGATCGGAAATTCTGGCTCGATAAAACAGCTCAGATGGGCACTTCCAATCCAGCAACGGTTTCTGTGAGCATTGGCGGAGTTGCGCGGAACGTTGCGGAAAACTTGGGAAGGATGGGACACCGGGTAAAGCTAATGTCCATTGCGGGAAATGATCCGGAGTGGAAATTGATTGAAGAAACTTCGTCTCCTTTTATGGATACTGACTTGACCATAACCCATAATGAATTCTCGACAGGTACTTACACAGCCATACTGGAGCCGGATGGTGAAATGATTTTAGCAATGGCTGACATGGCCATTTATGGTTCTTTGACAGTGGACTATGTAAAAAGAAATGAAACGGCTTTATTGACAGCGGATTTTCTAGTCATCGATTTGAATTGCCCGAAAGAGACGGTCCAGTACGTGCGCGAACTGGCAAAAGCACGGAATATCCCACTGGCTGTCATTCCTGTTTCGACACCGAAAATCGATCGGCTTGAAAAAGATTTGACTGGCATCACTTGGCTGATTCTGAACCGCGGAGAGGCAGAGCGCTTTTTAGACATTACGATTGATTCTCAGGAAGCATGGCAGGAGGCAGTTGCGCGTTTAGTGGAACATGGAGCTGAAAATGTGGTGATCACCGGCGGCAAAGATGGCGCAATGGCTGGAAACCGGGAACAGGTCAGCCACTTCGCTGCTATCAGCGTTCCGGCACTGCTCGATGTCACAGGAGCGGGAGATGCTTTTTCAAGCGGCATCATCCATAGTTATTTAAAAGATCATCCGTTTGAAAAAATTATTCAAATGGGGCTTGTCAATGCAGCAAAAACACTGCAAAGCGAAGCGACAGTAAGAACCGAATTATCGGCAATGCAATTACAAAATGAACTGGAGGAACTTTTATGAACTCAATGATTACTTATTCAACTGAAGTACAACAAGCAATGGACAACAACCAGCCGATCGTGGCTTTGGAATCTACAATCATTTCCCACGGCATGCCTTATCCGCAAAACGTGGAAACTGCCCGTATCGTCGAACAAATCATCCGTGATAACGGAGCTGTTCCAGCTACAATCGCCATTATGGATGGCAAGATTAAAATTGGTTTGTCTGATGAAGAACTAGAACTTCTTGGAAACAGCCCGGATGTGGCAAAAGTTTCACGCCGTGACCTTGGCCAATTGATTGCGACACGTAAAATCGGAGCTACTACAGTTGCTGCTACAATGATTTGTGCAGAACTTGCGGGCATCCGCGTATTTGCAACAGGCGGCATTGGCGGCGTTCACCGCGGTGCAGAAACGACAATGGACATTTCTGCTGACCTTGAAGAGTTGGCAACTACTGGAGTAGCAGTCGTATGTGCTGGAGCAAAATCAATTTTAGATATCGGTTTGACACTGGAATTCCTTGAAACAAAAGGCGTGCCGGTTATCGGTTATAAAACTGATAAAATGCCAGCATTCTACACACAGTCAAGCGAATTTGATTTGACTTTCCGTGCAGATGACGTTGATACATTGGCAAAAGTGTTGAAAGCGAAATGGGATCTCGGACTTAAAGGCGGCGCAGTTGTGGCTAACCCGATTCCGGCAGCACATGCACTTGAAGAATCTTTCATTAACGGCATTATCGACCAAGCGATGGCTGAAGCAAAAGAAAACGGCATTGCAGGTAAAGAAACAACGCCTTTCCTTCTTGGAAAAGTGAAAGAACTGACAGAAGGCACAAGCTTAGTGGCGAACATCGAATTGGTGAAGCACAACGCTGAAGTCGGCGCGAAACTAGCTGTAGCCTACAACAAACTTTAATAGAGACATATTAAACCGTGGGGATGTTTTATCTCCGCGGTTTGTTTTAATGGCAGTAGTCAGGTTTTTGCAGGGTATATGAATAGTGGACAAAAAGAAGCTCTCAATATTTGTAGCCCGTTCAGTTTTGAATCGCGAAAACCGAAATAACCCCCTAAATAGACTATCTTTAGAACCTATTTAGATAACATTTTAAAACACCAATTAACACCTAAATTCGACAGGTTTTCGAACCTGCGAACTTAAGTGTTTTTTTATCGGAATATAAACGAACATTCGGATTTCTGTCGCATACAACATTGTGTCAATCATCTTGTGGAAGGCATCCGTAATGGCTAAATGCGGAACAGCAAGTTCACATACAAAACATCCTTCAGGGTGTTTTCTTTTGCTCAATAAAAAAGTTTGAGTATTCACCCAACGGGTAATTGGGTGTAAGTAGACTTTTCAAACTAGGAGGAATTAATATGGAAAAAAATAATCGTGATGATTCTGTCCGAAAAGATTGGCAAGATACTCAGCAATCCCAGGCGGCAGGTATAGATAGAGATGTTGAAAAAGAAGAACAACGGAATGACAAACTTCAAGAAAGAGGCAGTTCAGACACAAACAACGATAGTTCGAACGAGCCTTACCTGGTAGATGGGGACACCACAATCAGAAAAAAAGATCCGAATAATTCAGCAGACTGGCGGAAATCGGAAACACCAAATCCGAGTAGGGAAACAAGCGGTTGGCAAAAAAGCAATGATTGGGACGACACCATTCGGGAACCAGAGGGAACCATTACAACAGGGGAACGCGAAAATGTAATAAACAGCGCAACTTGGGATCCAGGAAGTCACACTAAGAAAGAAGATGTGGGGCACGTAGATGTGAATGATTACGTTTCACCTGAAAACCATACGGAGGAACAACAGGTCAAATCTTACGAAGAGCGTTCAAAAGTGAACAAAGACCGTGTTCAAAAGGATAAGTAAATGCAGGAAAGCACGTGGTGATGGAAAACCAATCCATTGACGTGCCGATAGAGCGAGAAGAGCTGAAAGGATGAACCAACCCTTCGGCTTTTTTTATATACAAAACCAAAATAAAAGCAGCTCTCCTATCAGGAGTGACCACCGTGCGTTGTTTTCAGTAGTTGTTTTCTTTCTTTTGGGGTTCTAATTAGCGGTTTTGCGATTCAAAACTGAACAGCTCTCAATATTTGAGAGCTTCTTTTTTATGTCCGCTGATGAAAGGTTTTCCCGGCCTTTGTAATCGGGTACACAGAAATAAGGAGCTGAAACTCATGAAAACAGACGTATTCATCAGTGGTGGTGGAGTTGGCGGTTTGACGCTTGCTCTGAAGCTAGCCCAGCGTGGAGTAGATGTTGTTATTGCTGAACGCCTGGCTTCTCATACTCCCGCTTATAAAGGCGAATTGCTGCAGCCAAAAAGCATGCAAATTTTCGATGGCCTTGGCCTCTTTGAGGGAATCCGGGAACGTGCCAATGAAATCAAAGTGCTGGATATGCTGGAATTATCAAGTACGCTGGCTGTCCGGGATCAATCCTTTTTGGATTATAGTGTGCTGCCCGGAAAATACAATGCGGCTTATATGGCGCATCATGAAGAGTTGAAATCGATACTTCTCCGGACTGCTTCCAATTATTCCAATTTTCATTACTTGGGAGGGACGGTGTGCAAAAAAGTCACAGACAAGACTGCTCATTTGCAAAAAGGCAAAGAAAAAATAGAAGTGCAGGCTAATTTTTTTATTGGAGCGGAAGGACGAAATTCAATCACGCGCAAAGCGATGGGCATAGATATCAAACAGACCGCTTATAATCACCATTTCTTAACCGTGACGTTTCCACGGGCTGAAAATTTCAGAGATGGACAGATTATTTCTACATACAACCGATTTTTAGGCTTGTTTCCATTGCCTGACAATCTGGTACGAAGTGTGTATTTGATTCCGGAAGGGGATTACCAGCAATTAAAAGAAAAACCAATCAGCCATTTCCATAAACTTTATACCGATCTCGCGCCTTCAGTTGACGGTTACGTCCAGCAGCTGCAAGACTGGAAGAAAATTCAACTGATGATACCAGTTATGTTCCATGCACCTGCCTATGTAAAAGACAATAAAGCCATTATTGGGGACGCAGCACATGCGGTACATCCAATGGCGGGAGAAGGCATGAATATGGCCATTCAGGATGCTGATATTCTTGGGGAACTTTTGGCGGATATGATGGAACTTGGAAACCTTCAGGCCGGAAATCTAATGTGGTATGAAAAAGTGCGTTACAAAAGAGCCGAACATGTTCTGCAGCTGAGCCATTTGTCCGCGCTTGCTTATTCCTTTCCTTTTCGGACGGTCAGCTATATCCGAAAAAAGACGGTGGAACGGATGGAAGAAGATCCTATCCTTCATTTCAAGCAAATGCTCAACGTTTCTGGACTGGGGATGTGGAAAGAAAATGTCCGTGACCGGTTTATTCAAGGTGGCTTCATGCCTGTGCGGAACAGGGATTTAACTTCGGATACAAAAGAATTGAAATACTTCACCAGAGAAGAAGATTATCCATGGAAAGTGGAGGGACTTATATGATAGACGTGATGAAAATGTTTAAGGCACGGATGTATATGAAACGCAATGAGCCGTTTTTGTATAGCTGGCATGCCTACGTGGGGTACGAACTGGATTTGTTTAAAGCGTTTGAGCGTCCAGTGACAAAATTCGATGTAGCGGATGCATTGCAATTGGATGAAGACCTGCTGCACCAATGGGTCAATGTAGGAGTTTCAATCGGGCATTTGAAAGAAGCCGGAAGAGGGCGTTATAAAACATGGAATACATGGAAACTTCCAAAACCGAAAGGCCATAATTCCGCAGGGGTTTTACTGAAAGAAATGATGGAACTGCATATTCCTACACTACTTAGCTATCCGGAGATGATGAGGAAACAGAACCGCCATCATTTTGATGAAGAAAAACACGCACCGACAGTAGCAGAAACCAGCCGTTTGCTGGAAGTGTTGGCTATGCCTAAAATGTCTAAGCGTATTAAGGAAAACAAAAGCAGAACAGTTCTCGACATCGGCTGCGGAGAAGCAGGTTATATCAAGAAACTGGCGGATCGTTTTCCGGATACCCAATTCACTGGAATTGAAATTAGCCCTGCTGTAGCCGAAACTGCTAAAAAGTTGACTGCAGTTAATGATAATATCACCATAGAAAATGCGGACTTATGGCATTATAAACCGAAAAAACTGCAAGACATGGTGATGATGAACAATGTCATCCACTATATCGGCCTGGAAGAACGCCAAGCCTTGTTTACCGAGCTGAGCACTTGGCTGGAAGAAGGCGGAGTCCTCTCAATTGTGACACCAATTGCTGGAAGCAGTGATGATCCTCCATTTGCGAACGTCTTCAACAGCTTTTTCTCCTCTTTCGATAATTTATACCGCTTGCCGACAAGACAGGAACTTATCGAATGGGGAGAAGAAGCAGGACTCACCCTGCTCGGCATTCGGACCGTCATCAAAGAAGGCAGCTGGTACATTGCGCAATATCAAAAGAAAAGCTGAAACGGCCGTTCAGGTTCGACAGGCAAGAGATGGACCAAAAGTTTGGGCCATCTCTTTGCGACGAAGCACAAAGTGCTGCAACGCACTTTCATGTCTCGAAGCTAGCGTAGCGATGCAGAGACATGAGCAATAAGGGTTTTAGACGATTTGGCGAAGCGGCATGTCTTCAGCCGCACAGCCAAAGTGACTTATGACCCGAGAATCTGGCCGTTGAAGCTAGACATAAAAGAAAAGCTGAAGCGCCTGTTCAGCCCCGACAAGCGGTGGAGCGGCAGTCCCCTTTGAAACAGACATAAAAACCCCCGTGACATTCAGGGAATTTCCTGAATGTCACGGGGGTTAATTATTTGCGCAATGAACCAAGTTCCTGTGCGATTGCCTGCATTTCGTTTGGCGTAATGCTGTCACGGCTTGCGACCATTTCATACAGTTCTTTCAAATCTTCATATTTAGATGAGTTGAAATGTTCCGGCTTCATCGCATCAGCATTGACCATGCGCAATTTCGCTTTTATTTCTTCAATCATAAACGAGACGTTTTCATTTGATGGTTTTGATAGGTCCATGATGGGTTCCTGCCTTTCGAAGGATATAACCCATCATTTCACTGTTCAAAAAAAATGTCAATTGCCAACTCGTGCAGCTTCTTTGTCTGCTACAACTTTTGCTTTTTCTTCTTTGATTTTAGAAACGATTAATTTAGTTTCTAAAGCGATGACGCCCGATAAACCGAGAAGCCCGATTAAGTTCGGAAGAGCCATTAAACCGTTCATGATATCAGAAAACATCCAGACAACATCAAGCGAAGCCGTTGCCCCAATGAAAACGACTGCGATAAAAGCAACGCGGTAAACAATCAAGAGGCTTGGATTTTTAAATAAATACTGGAAGCATTTCTCTCCGTAATACGACCAGCCGATGATCGTGGAAGAAGCGAAGAAAATCAATCCAATTGCAACGACAATCGGTCCAGCTGGCCCTAAGAATTGTTCGAAAGCTGCCGTTGTCAGTGCAGATCCCTCAAGAGACTTGTCAGTGTACATACCCGACATGACAATCGTAATCCCTGTGATAGAGCAGATGATCAATGTATCAATAAATACTTGCGTCATGGATACGAGAGCTTGACGGCCAGGCAGATCGGTTTTGGCTGCCGCTGCTGCAATTGGTGCAGAACCAAGGCCCGCTTCGTTGGAGAACACCCCACGGGCAACCCCGTAGCGAATGGCTGCTCCTATCGCGCCACCTACAGCTGCTTCACCGGTAAAAGCGGAACTGAGAATAGTGCTGATTGCCGGCAGTATCAATTCGACATTTGTAATCATGATAATGGCTCCGGCAATAATATAGAATAATGCCATGAACGGAACAAAATAAGAAGTAACTTTTCCGATTGTGGTAATACCGCCCAAAATGACTGCCGCGGCGAAAACAGTTAAAATTATCCCTGTAATCCAAGTCGGGACATTAAACGTATCCCGGACCACGGCTGCTACTGAGTTTGATTGAGTTCCATTGCCGATGCCGAACGCAGCGATCGATCCAAAGATGGCAAAAGATACCCCTAACCATTTTTGTTTCAAGCCGTGTTCCAAATAATACATCGGACCGCCTGCCATTAAGCCTCTGGCGTCAGTCACACGGTATTTGACGGCCAGCACAGCTTCTCCATATTTTGTAGCCATGCCGAAAAACGCAGACATCCACATCCAAAATACAGCTCCTGGTCCCCCAAGAATAACGGCTGTTGCTACCCCGACGATATTACCGGTACCAACAGTCGCTGCCAGAGCGGTTGACAGCGCCTGAAAATGGCTGATGTCTCCTTCTGACTTCGTGTCTTGGTTTTTGGTGAACACAAGCTTTAATGCATAAGGCAATAATCGGACTTGTAAAAGGCCTAAACGAATTGTTAGAAAAATCCCTGTTCCTACTAGCAATACCAAGAGCGGTGGGCCCCAAACAAAACTGCTGATGCTCCCTAAAATTGATTCAAGTTTCTCCATCGTGTTTCCCCCTTTTATCTGTAACATTTTCGCACTTCCCCTTTGTTCACCACCTTTAGATTCAATATTCCGAAATATTAACGAAAGAGTCAAGGTTTTTCTGAAAAATAAAATTTACTTAGTGTTTAAATTTCTGGAGATTAGGGAAAAATCCAAAAGAGATGCAAGTACTTTAACTATTGGGAGGAATTAGGATGAGCCAAAACAAACTATTAACAGGATTACTTATGGGAGCTGCGGTTGGAGTGATCGTTTCCTTATTTGACCGCAATACACGAAACGATGTAGTGAACAAATCGAAAAAAGTTTCTAGCAATGCTCAATACTACGCTAAAAATAGAAATGAGTTAAAAACTGCTGTGCAGCAGCAAGCAGAGAAAATGCAGAATCTTTATTCACGAATTTCCGAAGACGCTTCTTATGTAGGGGATAAAGTGAATGAATTAAAAGATTTGACTCCTCAAGTGAGAGAGTTGGCGATGGAGACTAAAGAAGCTTTCGTTGACACAAAAGATGCGGTAATCGATTCGAAAGATGACGTATTGTCTGCATTGAAAGAAGATAGCCCATCTGGCACTTCATCTTTGACGGAAGGCAATGATTCTTCATCTTCAGGTTCTGGAAGCAGCTCAGGATCTAATTCAGGGTCTACAACCGGCTCAAGAACTGGAACGACTTCTGGTACGAATCCAGGATCGAATTCTGGGAACACATCAAGTTCAAATTACTCTGGCACGAACTCTTCAAAAAAGGTCTAATTCCTATAGGAACACGGGATAAAGGCAAAACAACAGAGCCGGAGGAACGGTTGCATAATTTAGCGGTAAGCTATGATGTCACAACCGGAAAAGGTTTTTTGAAAGAATTAATTAAACGAATTAAAGAGATAGATGTAACAGGACTAGGAGCGCAATTGGCGTTCTTTTTCCTGTTGTCGATATTTCCGCTTCTAATTTTTACAGTGACCTTATTGCCTTATTTAAATTTATCGGAAGATCAAATTTACAGCTTTATCAAAGAAGTAGCTCCAGTTGAAGTCTATACAATTATTGAAGAGACGTTAAAGGAAATATTGACCAATCAAAACGGCGGCCTTTTATCTTTTGGTATTATCGCAACCATTTGGTCGGCAAGCCTTGGTATGGATGCACTGATAAAATCATTGAATTTTTCTTATGGTGTGGAAGAAAACCGGCCTTTGCTGATAGCGCGAGGGATGTCAATACTTTCCACAATCCTCTTCATCTTCATCTTAATCGTGGCACTTGTACTGCCGATTTTTGGACGGCAAATCGGTCTTTTCATTTTTACTTTCCTTGGTTTGGAAGAAGGATTTCTGGAATTATGGGGCGCCATCCGTTTTACTATTCCGCCTCTAATCATTTTCGGGGTGTGTTCAGTCATTTACTGGGTAGCGCCTAACATCAGACTGGATGTCAAAAGTGTTATGACGGGTGCTGCTTTCACGGCAGTGGGCTGGTTAATCATCTCCTATGCCTTTTCCATATACATTAATAATTTCGGCAATTTTTCAGCGACTTATGGCAGTATCGGCGGGATCATCATTTTGATGCTTTGGTTGTATGTATCGGCCATGCTCCTGTTGATAGGAGGGCAGATCAATGCGGTCATGCAAGGGCGAAGAGATATGATTACAACGAAGAAGAATAAGCGCAGGTGGCTTGTGAAACGTTAAAGTCATTAAAAAAACAATCCATGCCAGTAATTTCTCTGGCATGGATTGTTTTTTTTATGCATATTATTCTTCTTCGCTTGGACGGGCTTTGAATTGCTGCATTTTATCATCCAGTTCATCAACCATAGCGATTAAGCGATCAATATCTTCTAGTTCGGTATTTTCGGGCTCAATGGCATCTAATACTTCCAAAAACATATTTAAGCGTTGTTTCATGTATTTTACTTGTTGTTCTTTATCCGTAATGGATTTACCCATTCGAAACACCTCTTTTCGCATGTTAATGGTAGCTGAAAACAGAAGATAATACAATAAAATCTAGGTAAAAAGAGTGAATTTATTATTTTGAATGTTTTAAATATTTACTTAATGTAATTATTATGTTAAGCTGACGTTAATCAATAGAGAGGGGAGGCAAAAGTGAAAAGCCAAAACCAATCACTGTTGGAACAAAAAGGAGGGTGTTCGAATATTTCACCGGCGCTTTATGCCGAAGAAATCGAATTATGAAAAATCAATCGGATATTGCTAAAACTTAGAGGCTCAGCCGGAATCTGAAATCAGATACGGACTGAGCCTTATTTGTTGTTTAAAGGATTTCATAAGTTTCGGTTATGTCAATGGACTGCTCCATCGTGCGGACCATGGAACAATTTTTTCGCGTCAATTCCATGACACGCGGCATTTTTTCGGGATCGATTTTGCCGGTTAAAATAAAATGTAAATGCACTTTGGAAACACGGCTTGCTTCTTCCTCGATACGCACTACGTCCTTTACTTCGATTTGGATGTCTTCTGCAGGCATCCGCATCTTCTCCAAGACTTTTCGCATGACTCCACCACTGCATACAGCCAGAGAGGAAACGAGCAGCTGATAAGGGCGGAAGCCGTATTCTTCATTGCTTGAAACCAATAGTTCCCCAAATGGCAAATTTCCTGTAAAGCCGTTTTCATTCATTGAAAATTTCATCGATTGAGACCTCCTTATGTTAAAATTGTATCTGAATTCCAATGAAAGATAAAAGAACGAGCTTGCGCAGGAGGTACAGATGAAGATTTTCTTAAAAAGCGAAAGAGCCCGGTTCTGGGTTTTGGTGGCAATCGTTTCAATATCAGGCTTTTCACAAGGGATGCTGCTGCCGTTAATCGCCATTATTTTTGAACAAGACGGTGTATCATCGGCTTTAAATGGTTTAAGTGCTACCGGTTTATACATAGGAACATTGGTGGTTGCCCCTTTTATGGAACCGCAATTGCGTCGGTTCGGCTACAAGCCGCTGATTTTATTTGGCGGCGGCTTGGTAATCGCTTCTCTGCTTTTGTTTCCGCTTTGGAAAAGCGTTTTGTTTTGGTTCGTGCTGCGGGTACTGATTGGCATTGGTGATCAGGCGCTGCATTTTTCAACGCAAACTTGGATTACCAGTTTTTCTCCTCAGCATCGGCTGGGCCGGAATATCGCAATCTATGGTATGTCATTCAGCGTCGGATTCGGTGCCGGGCCGCTTTTTGTACCGCTCGTTGAAATCTTTGAAGCGTTGCCATTTATTGTTTCAGGGATATTATGCTTAATGGCCTGGTCACTCGTCTTCTTGCTGAAAAATGATTACCCGCAAGTGACTGCGGGAGGCATGTCAGAAAAGGGGACCACTGGGCGATTCAAAGCTGCACTCGTGATTGCCTGGGTCGCATTTTTGCCGCCGCTTGGATATGGCTTTTTGGAAGCTTCTTTAAATGCGATTTATCCGGTATATGCGCTGCGCCAAGCGATTGATGTCAGCATGGTCTCAATTATGCTAGCCGCATTTTCATTGGGGGCCATCGCTACTCAGTTGCCTCTTGGAGCTTTAAGTGACCGGATTGGCAGACGAAATGTGCTGCTCAGTGCATTGATAGGCGGCGCCGCTGTTTTTGGCACTGCCAGCTTTTTTGAATCGAATGAGTGGCTGACCGTAGCATTCTTTGCTCTGGCAGGAATGTTTGTAGGATCGATGTTTTCTTTGGGGATTTCCTATATGGCGGATCTGATGCCAAAGGATTTATTGCCAACTGGGAATTTGTTGTGTGGCATCGCTTTTAGCATTGGCAGTTTGTCAGGGCCATTTTTAGGAGGGCTTTTTGTTGAATATTCGGGTGGCTTAAGCTTCTTGCTTTTGATAGCGGCCATGCTGCTTCTGCTGTTTGTTCTGATTTTGTTTAAAGGGGAACGGGGAAAAGAGCAAGTGGCTGAATTTGAATAACAGGGAACTCGGCCAAATGGCTTTTCTTCAACATCTTGGTTCATGTAACAAGCAAAAAGGACAAGAAGCCGATTTGGCTTCTTGTCCTTTTCTTATTTCAATATCAATTTTGTGACAGACTCTACTTGCGCTGTCTGCGGGAACATATCGATTGGCTGAATATACTCGATTTTGTAGACTTTCGTTAATTGCTGCAAATCCTTTGCTAATGTAGAAGGATTACAAGACGTATAAACAAAACGCTTTGGTTTCACTTTCAATATGGTTTTTATTAAGGCTTCTCCAAGACCGGTCCGGGGAGGATCGACGGTCAAAACATCTGGAACATAGCCTTCATTGTGCCAAGTTTCCAGCCATTTTTCAGCACTGCCAGTCACATATTTTGCATTATAGCCGTGTTTTTTGGCATTCGCTTTTGCATCGACGACACTTTCGTTGAGCAAATCCATGCCTCGGATTTCTTTCGCCCGGTCAGCTAGCCATAAGCCGATCGTTCCGACTCCACAATAAGCATCGACAACAGATTCTTTTCCAGTCAAATCAGCTGCCCGTTTGATTTCGTCATACAACTTAACGGTTTGCTTTGGATTCAATTGGAAAAATGCCCGAGCAGACAAATCAAATGACAATTCACCCAGTTTTTCGTGGATGGTATCTTTGCCCCAAAGTGTGATTGTTTCGTCGCCAAAAATCAATGAAGTTTTTTCTTTGTTGATATTTTGAACGATGGAAACAATTTTAGGATCCAAAGATTTCAATAAGTCGACCAGCATTTCCTTTTGCGGCATTCTTGCTCTTGTCGTAATCAAGACAAGCTGAATTTCACCAGTTTCTACACCTGTGCGGACCACGATGGTCCGGACGATGCCTTTCATTGTTTTGCCATCATAAATCGGCATTTTCAAATCTTCCAGCACCCGTTTGACTTCATTTGTGATGCGGGTGGTATTAGGATGCTGCACGATGCATTGCTCAATGTCGAGCAGTTGATGAGAGCCTTCTGCAAACAAGCCGGCAATGACTTGAGTGCCTTTTAAACGTGTCTGGAATTGGCTTTTGTTGCGGTAGTACCAAGGATCTTCCATGCCGATGGTGTTTTCGATTTTGACATTCACGCCTTTTAAGTAGCGATCGAGCGCCTGGACGACCAAGTCGCGTTTCTCGACTAATTGCTGGCTGTAAGTCATATGCTGTAGTTGGCAGCCGCCACATGCCTCATAAATAGGGCACGGAGGTGTCTGGCGGTGAGGCGAAGGGGTGCGCATTTTCAAAATGCGGGCCTCCGCAAAGTTTCGTTTGATGTTTGTTACTTGTGCAGTAATTTCCTCACCTGGCAATGCACCGGGCACAAACACGACATTTCGTTTAAAAAAGCCGATGCCTTCGCCATTAATGCCTAGCCGTTTTATCGTCAAAGGAAACTTTTGCCCTTCCTCAATAATAGGTTTATCGTTCATTATTTTCACGTCCTTTAGGTAATCATCCCTCCATTATATGCTTATTTGTAGATATCAGCCAGTGCTGACTGCAAATCGGGATAATTGAATTTAAAGCCGTGTCGCTCAAGCACAGTCGGCAATACACGTTGCCCGGTCAGAACCAGTTGGCTTTTGTCGCCGAGTACGGCTTTTAAAGCAAATGAAGGCACAGGGAACCAGTGTGGACGGTGCAGTGTTTTTGCAATTTGTTGGCCAAAATCCTTCATTTGTTTTGGGGCGGGAGCTGTGACGTTGAACGGCCCTTCGATTTCTTCATTCTCCAGAGCAAATTGGATAGCTCTTGCCACATCTTTCACATGAACCCAAGACACCCATTGTGTCCCTGAGCCGACGGTGCCACCGACGAAAAGTTTATAGGGAAGCGCCATCAACGGCAGAGCGCCATCTTTTTTGCCAAGAATAATCCCGAATCTGCCATGTGCTACCCTGACTCCGTGGAATTTAGCGTGATCCGCAAGTTTTTCCCAATCGATAACGGTCCGGGCAAGAAAGTCTTTAGCGAAATCTGCCGAGGCTTCCGTATATGTAACTTTGGTCGAAGGCTTGTAGATCCCTATGGCACTGGCGTTGACAAGCACGCGAGGTTTTTTGTTCAATTTTCCGATAATCCGAAGCACTTCTTCTGTCGCTTCCATCCGGCTATTATAAATTTCTCTTTTTTGTTCTTTGCTCCATCTGCCATCGTTGATCGACGTACCCGCCAAATTAATGATGGCATCCACGCCTTCCAATTGTTTCTCCGGCACAGCCCCTTCTTTCAACCATTGAACATATTTGGTGTTTGCCGTAGAACGTTTCGGGTTTCTCGTTAAAATATAAACCATATGCCCTCCGCTATGGAATAACCGGGTCAGTTCCTTTCCAACAAAACCAGTTCCGCCTGTAATTGCTATCTTCATCCGTATCGCCTCCATTTCTTCTAATATTACCCGCAATCCATGCATTTAAGCATTCGACAGGTTATAATGAGAAAGGAAGAGAGGTGCCGAAAATGCCGATTATTTCAAAAATCACCAGAGGGAAAAGGAATCCGGAAAGGTATAATATTTACCTTGAGGAAAAGTTTGCTTTTAGTGTGGATGAAGCGGTACTGATCCGGTACCAGCTTACAAAAGGAAAAGAGCTAGACCAATGGACCATCGAAGAGATGAATTTCGAAGACGAAGTCCGGAAGGCATACAACAAAGCTCTTAATTATCTCGGATTCCGCATGCGCAGTGAAGACGAAGTGCGTACCAAATTGAAAGAAAAAGAATTTGGTGACGCTGTGATTGATGAAGCAATTAAAAAGCTCTATACCCATAAATTTTTGGACGATCAGGCATTTTCAGAAGCGCTCCTTAGGACGCAAGTGAACTCTGGGAAAAAGGGACCGCGTGCAATTCAGCAGGAAATGCAAAAAAAAGGAATTGATAAACAAATGCAGGAAGACGTTTTGAATTCCTATTCTGAAGAAGAGCAATTGGAAATTGCCAAAGAATTGGCAATAAAAATTGCTGCTAAAGAAAAGATGAAAACTCCGAGCCAGATCAAACAGAAAATAAATGATTCATTAATGAGGAAAGGGTATTCCTACAGCTTGATAAAATTGGCTATAGAAGACCTGGACCTTGAAAAAGATGAAGACCAGTGGACAGATATAGTCAAAGAACAAGGCGACAAACTATGGAGAAAACACAGCAGCAAACTCACAGGCTATGACTTGAAATCGAAAGTCAAACAAGGCTTGTATCAAAAAGGATTCCCAAGCGAAGTGATCGGCGAATACTTGGATAAGAAGGAGCAGGAAGATGACTGAAGAAAAGCGTTACAGTGAAATGGACGAACATGAATTGCGAAATGAAATCGCACGTTTGAAAGAAAAAGCGAGAAAAGCGGAGCAGTTGGGCATGGTCAATGAATTTGCAGTGCTTGAACGGAAAGCCGTCATGGCAGCTGCATATATGTTGGATCCGGAAGAGTTCAAAAAAGGTGAAGTTTACCGCATCGAAGGGGATCCGAACGTCTTTTTTCAAATAGATTACCTAAAAGGCCGGTTTGCATGGGGATATCGCCTCGGAGGAGAAAAATATACTGAAGCGTTGCCAATTTCTATGCTGCGTCCATTGAAAGAAGGGAAGTAGACGAATGAATGAAATGATTGATCAGCTGATTCTGGAATTGCGCGAAAAGAATCCGAATTTAACAGAAGAAAAAGCTCGTACTTGGATTGAATTGCTGGTGTCCGATTTCGAATCTTCTTATGCAAAAGCAGGATACGATTATCAAGGAACAGCAGTAGTGGAAAAAGTGATCCGCCAATGGATTACAAGCTATGGCGACAAAATACATGAATTTGCCGGGAGAAACCCGAAGTATGCACATTTACTGAATGAGCACAACAATTAAAAAAACGCACACTCTAGTTGTGTGCGTTTTTCTCTTTGATTGTCAGAGTTAATGCGGTTGTCGAACCTGAACGGCCGTTTCCGCTTTTCATTAGTTATGGCTGAAGTCAAGTTTTTTCCTTAGTTTATCTTCGCTGAAGATCCAGCCGGTATAGGAGTTGACGACTTTGCACTGTTCGTTTAAATGGGCAACTGCTACGAATGGGTAATAATCATTGCTCCGGTAGCGCAAATCGATCAGGCGGACTTCGT
The DNA here is from genome assembly GCF_057748275.1 of Planococcus sp. VCh962. NCBI lineage: Bacteria > Bacillati > Bacillota > Bacilli > Caryophanales > Caryophanaceae > Planococcus > Planococcus sp. VCh962. The sequence continues at coordinate 18,247 of NZ_JBYLHS010000014.1, read as the reverse complement.
ATAAATCTTCAAATTCATTGATTTCCCATCTGTAGAGAGGGGAGAATGAAACAAAGGCTGCGAGATTTTTGTCTTTTAAAGCGGCTTGAATCAGATTCGATTCCGGCAAAGGTTTTTTTAAGAACTTGTCGTAAATATTGATAGAACGCCCATAAGCTCTTCCTACATAATGATGGCGCTCTGTATCCGCTGCAATCCGCCACTGAAAAAAACGCATGGTTGGTGCCACGATGATATTGGTGGTACCGGGTATTGTGTTGCGGACTGCATGTTTAACTGCAGATTGGACAGCGAACCGGGAAACGTAATAGAAAAACAACAAGCTATATAAAATAAGCATTGTCCAGACAGGATCGGATCCGAATGCCCAAAACATAAGGGCGATCAAATGGGCACCGAAAATAATTGGGTCAAAGGTATTGATAACTCCAAGAGCTACCCAGCGGTTAGAAAATGGCCGGAGGGCTTGAGTTCCATAGGAATTGAATATATCTACGAAAACATGCAGAAATACAGCCAGGAATGTCCATAGCCATAAATGGAGTGAATTCGCATCTGGCAAAATAAGCAGTAAAGCGGCAGTAATGACCAATGGCCATAAAATAACAGCTGGGATGGAGTGGGTAGCGCCCCGGTGATGGCGGATATAAACGGCGTTGTTTCGCAATTTGAGTACAGTATCGATATCAGGTGCCTGCGAGCCGATAATGACCCCTGCAAAAACAGCAGTCATTGTAGCAGGATGGTTAGCAACAACCGGATCAGCCATTGCCAGGCCGCCAAGGGCTATGCCCATGACTATATGTGTACCTGTATCCATGGCCACATCCCCTTTCTATAAATGATATTTTATGTCGGAAAAATGTAGAGCCCGGCAGAAAAGTTTATAACTATTATATACCCCGGAATCCGGTGGTGTAATCTACTGAATGGAGGCATTCAAAATAGCACTTGATAAATTGCAATTTCAAAAAGATTTAATTAGCTGGTTCGCGGAGGAAAAGCGCGATTTGCCTTGGCGCCGTACATCAGATCCTTATCAAATTTGGATATCGGAAATTATGCTGCAGCAGACAAGAGTAGATACCGTAATTCCTTATTACAAACGCTTTGTCGAAAAATTTCCGACTTTACAGGATTTAGCAGAAGCGGATGAGGAAATTCTGCTAAAGCAATGGGAAGGGTTGGGGTACTATTCCCGCGCCCGTAATTTGCAGGCAGGCGTTAAAGAAGTGGCTGAAAAGTACGATGGCATAGTGCCTGCGAGCCGAAAAGAAATTTCATCATTAAAAGGAGTTGGGCCCTACACGGCCGGCGCTGTACTCAGCATTGCTTATGGAATTCCGGAACATGCAGTTGACGGAAACGTAATGCGTGTGATGTCCCGGATTTTGTTGATCGAGGAAGACATCGCTAAGCCGAAGACCCGCAAGATTTTTGAAGAAGCAGTGACAGAAATCATCAGCCATGAAGATCCTTCATCGTTTAACCAGGGGCTGATGGAATTAGGGGCTTTGATTTGTACGCCGACTTCGCCTAAATGCTTGTTATGCCCAGTTAGAGAGCATTGTGCAGCATTCCACGAAGGCAAACAGCACGAATTGCCGATAAAAACGAAAGCCAAAAAAACAAAAGCCGTGCAATATGCGATGCTTGCCATCTGTGACGGGGAAACTGTTTTAATGGAAAAAAGGCCCACTACCGGATTGCTGGCCAATATGTGGCAATTTCCGATGGTAGAGTTAACAGAAGAAGTGTTGCCCTTGGAAATAGAAGAACAGCTTTCGGAAAACTTTCAAGGTGTGGTCAGCAATGCCGAAAAAATTACTTCTTTCAAACACGTGTTTTCTCATTTAACATGGAATGTGGATGGTTATATTGCAAAAGGCGAAAATTTAAATATCCCCCCTCATATGAAATGGGTGACGCCCGAAGAATTGGAATTGCTTCCGATTTCTGGCCCAGTCCAAAAAATGAAGGCAGTCTTAAAACAAAGAGGAGATGTATGACCATGGCAGAACAAAAAGTAGCATTGGTGACAGGCAGCAGCAGAGGGTTAGGAAAAGCATTGGCCATAGCACTTGCGGAACAAGGGTATGACATTGTTGTAAACTACGCTCGAAGCAAAACGGCTGCTTTGGATACCGTTAAAGAAATTGAAGCAAGAGGTCAGAAAGCTCTGCTTGTCCGTGCAAATGTCGGAGATGTGGACAAATTGCGTGGCATGTTCGAAACGATCAAAGAAGAATTCGGACGCCTGGATGTCTTTGTATCAAACGCGGCTTCCGGAGTGCTTCGCCCCATTACGGAACTTGAAGAATCGCATTGGGACTGGACAATGAATATCAATGCGAAAGCAATGTTATTCGGTGCTCAGGAAGCAGCAAAATTGATGGATAAAGGAGGCAAGATTGTCGGCATCAGTTCATTGGGGTCTATCCGATATCTGGAAAATTATACGACAATCGGCGTTTCCAAAGCTGCAGTAGAATCGCTCACTAGATATTTAGCGGTTGAACTTGCGCCTCAAGGAATATCCGTCAATACGGTTTCGGGTGGGGCTCTTGATACGGAAGCATTAAAGCATTTTCCAAACCGTGAAGAATTGCTGAACGATGCTCGCGTGAACACACCTGCTGGCCGCATGGTGGAAATAGATGACATGGTAAAAACAGCTCTTTTCCTTATTTCTGACAATGCGGATATGATTCGCGGCCAAACAATTATTGTTGACGGAGGCCGTTCGGTCGTCTTGTAAACTTGTCTTGCTTGCCTTTTCGCTGTATGTTTTCAGAATTGATTGATATAATCATGAGGACACTTAAACTATATACGGCTTAGACGAAAAGGTGGGATGGACATGGCGATACCCGTGGAGGGAGAAACGATACAAATCCACAGTTACAAACACAACGGCCGAATCCACCGTGTCTGGCAGGAAACAACGGTACTGAAGGGAACAAATAACATAGTAATCGGTGCAAATGAGCGAACCATGGTGACTGAATCTGATGGCAGGACATGGCTCACGCGAGAGCCGTCCATTTGTTATTTCCATGCAGAACATTGGTTTAATATTATTTGCATGCTTCGTGACGATGGGGTTTATTATTATTGCAATGTGAGCTCTCCTTTTGTTTATAACAATGGATCATTAAAGTACATCGATTATGATTTAGATGTTAAAGTGTTTCCAGACATGTCGTATACCTTGTTGGACGAAGACGAATATGAAGAGCACAAACGGCAAATGGGATATCCGGAAGTGATTGATCAGATTTTGCATCGGAATGTGGATAAGCTGATTGGGTGGATTAAACAGCGGAGAGGTCCTTTTGCTCCGGACTTCATAGAAGTTTGGACCAGCCGGTATGAATTTCATAGACAATACCGGCTCACGGAATAAAGGAAAACCTGTTGCTTGCCAACAGGTTTTTCGTTTGGAATAGAATGGAGTGAATTGTTTGAGTACGACGAAGCGCTATATGAAATTTGTAAAACCTTATTACTGGCAGATTGCATTAACGATACTTATTGGTATTTTCAAGTTTGCCATTCCGCTTTTCATTCCTTTGCTTATTAAGATTGTCATAGATGATATTATCGGAGCCGATGGATTGTCGAGCGATGAAAAGCTGAAGCAGTTGTATTTATGGCTTGGCGGAACAGCGATTTTGTTTTTCATCTTACGGCCACCAATTGAATATTACCGCCAGTATTATGCGCAATATGTCAGCAATAAAATCTTATATGATATCCGCCAAAGCCTGTTCGCGCATCTGCAGAAGCTGAGTCTCCGTTATTACGCCAACACGCGTGCAGGAGAAATTATTTCCCGCGTCATCAACGATGTAGAGCAGACGAAGAATTTCGTCATGATCGGATTGATGAATTTATGGCTTGATTTGGCGACTATTTTGATTGCCATCGGCATCATGCTGACAATGGATGTGCCGCTGACGATTGTGGCGCTGCTTGCGTTTCCATTTTATGCATTCAGCGTTAAGTTCTTCTTCGGCCGCCTGCGCGATTTGACGCGCAACCGTTCGCAAGCGTTGGCGAACGTGCAAAGCTATTTGCATGAACGTGTTCAGGGAATGAGCATTATTAAAAGTTTTGCGCTTGAAAAACATGAACAAAAAATATTTGATGCCACAAATGATGAATTCCTGGATAAAGCCATCGATCATACTAAGTGGAATGCCAAGGCCTTTGCCGTAGTGAATACAATTACGGACATTGCACCATTGCTGGTGATTGCCTATGCAGGGTATCAAGTAATCCAGGGAAATCTGACACTAGGAACAATGGTGGCGTTTATCGCCTATATTGAACGCCTTTATAATCCGCTTCGGAGACTGGTAAATTCATCGACGACATTAACACAATCTTTCGCATCGATGGACCGTGTTTTTGAATTGATTGATGAAGATTACGACGTGACGAATAAAGAAGGGGCAAAAGATTTGAAAGTAGTGGACGGTAAATTGGAATTCAGGGATGTTTCTTTCCATTATAATGATGAAGGAACGGAAGTGCTGTCCGATTTGAATTTCACTGTGAAACCGGGAGAGACTGTTGCTTTTGTCGGAATGAGCGGCGGAGGCAAGTCGACCATCGTTTCATTGATTCCGCGATTTTATGACGTAACAAGCGGTGCAATTTATATGGATGACCACAATTTAAGAGATATATCCATCCATACACTGCGAGATCAAATCGGTTTGGTGTTACAGGATTCTATTCTTTTCAGCGACTCTGTGAAATCGAATATCCTGATGGGTAAACCAGGAGCGAGTGATGCAGAAGTGATTGCGGCGGCGAAAGCGGCCAATGCCCATGATTTCATTGAAATGCTTCCAGAAGGATACGATACGAAAGTGGGGGAACGCGGCGTTAAATTGTCTGGTGGCCAAAAACAACGGATTGCTATAGCCCGGGTGTTTTTGAAAAATCCACCGATACTGATTTTAGATGAAGCGACCTCCGCGCTCGACTTGGAAAGCGAAGCGCTGATCCAAGATTCGTTGGAGCGATTGGCCCATGACCGGACGACTTTGATTGTGGCCCATAGATTATCGACTATTACCCATGCGGATCAAATCATAGTCATCGACCATGGCCATTTAGCAGAAAAGGGCACCCATGATGAACTGATGAAGCAGCAAGGAATTTACTATAATTTATTTCAAGTCCAACATTTTAATTGATAGTGCTAAAGACCCTCGGAATCTGCGAGGGTCTTTTTTTAATGAAGCATGGAAATACTATCAATTTCCAAATAAGCTATTGCAATAATACTAATCTTACGTATAATTAAAACACATAGAATTTTCAGAATCAAAAGGGGTGCCGAGATGGAAGAGCGTAAAATGATACTGGATGTTAAAGGCTTAAAAACATCTTTCTTCACTGATGATGGTGAAATTCCGGCAGTAGATGATATAGATTTTTATATTCGCGAAGGGGAAGTTTTAGGGATTGTCGGTGAATCAGGATGTGGAAAAAGCGTTACTTCTTTATCGGTTATGGGACTCGTACCAAGCCCGCCGGGTAAAATTACAGGTGGAGAAATTTTATTTCAAAATAAAGATTTGACCAGGTTTTCCGAGAAAGAAATGCGTGCCATTCGAGGCAATGATATAGCAATGATTTTCCAGGAGCCAATGACTTCGTTAAATCCTTTATTCACTATCGGTGACCAATTACGCGAAGCGATTAAAATCCATAAACGGGATTGGAGCAAAAAACAGATTCAAGAACGTGCTGTAGAAATGATGAAACTTGTAGGGCTGCCGCGCGCAGAAGGGTTAATGAAAGAATACCCGCATCAACTGTCAGGCGGAATGCGCCAGCGGGTAATGATTGCCATGGCGTTATTATGCGACCCGAAAGTATTGATCGCCGATGAACCGACAACGGCTTTAGATGTAACCATACAAGCACAGATTTTGAAGCTGATCAAAAATCTGAATGAGAGGCTGAATACAGCCGTCTTGCTGATAACCCACGATTTAGGCGTCGTAGCAGAAACGTGCGAACGCGTTATTGTCATGTACGCAGGAAAAGTGGTAGAAGAGGGTCCGGTGCATAAAATCTTCAAAGATCCTCAGCATCCATATACGAGAGGGCTGCTTGAATCTGTTCCGGATATGCGCTTTAAAAAAGAGCGGTTATATTCCATTCCGGGAAATGTGCCGAAACCGGGGACAATCCGGACTGGCTGCAAATTTGCGGCAAGATGCGAATTTGCCTTTGACCGCTGCATAGTGGAAAACCCAGCTCTTTACCAGACAGAAGAAGACCACCAAACCCGTTGCTTCCTATTTGACCCGAAGGAGGTCCAGGCCCATGACAGAACCGTTGTTAAAAGTTGAAGGGCTGAAAAAGTATTTTCCTATTAAATCAGGAATTTTAGGCCAAGTAAAAAATTATGTAAAAGCGGTAGATGATGTGTCGTTTACAGTCGCAGAAGGAGAAACTCTTGGAATTGTAGGAGAATCTGGCTGTGGCAAGTCCACAACCGGCCGTATGCTGATGCGTTTATTGGAGCCGACAGAAGGAAAAGTGTTTTTCGATGGACAGGAATTGACCAATCTCTCGACGAGCGAAATGCGTAAAGCACGCCGCGATATCCAGATGGTTTTTCAAGATCCCTATGCCTCATTAAACCCGCGTCACACCATCGAAAGAATCCTGATGGAGCCTTTAAACGTACATAACCTTGGCGATCCGAAAGAACGAAAGAAAAAAGTTCATGAATTTTTGGAGATTGTTGGGTTAAGCAGTTACCACGCCAAACGTTATCCCCATCAATTTAGCGGTGGGCAGCGCCAGCGCATTGGCATCGCACGGGCATTGATGACCAATCCCAAACTCATTATTGCTGATGAACCGGTTTCAGCTCTCGATGTATCGATTCAAGCCCAAGTTTTGAATTTGATGCAGGATCTGCAAAAAGAACTGAAGCTGACTTATATATTTATCGCCCATGATCTTGGTGTAGTCCGTCACATCAGTGACCGAGTGGGAGTGATGTATCTGGGGCAAATGGCGGAACTAGCCGACAGCGAGGCGTTATATGAAAAACCGCTTCACCCGTATACCCAAGCTTTGCTGTCAGCGGTACCGGTGCCTGATCCGGATTTCATACGAGAAGAAGTAGTGATCAAAGGGGATGTACCGAGTCCTGCAAATCCTCCAAGCGGATGCCGTTTCCACACACGCTGCCCGTTTAAGATGGATATTTGCGAAAAGGTTGTACCGATTTTTGCAGAAGTTGAAAAAGGTCATTCTGTAGCCTGCCATCTTTACGAAGAGTCCAGGCCGCAATGATAATAAATAACAAAAATGGAGGGGTCAATTTGAGAAAGAAAAAGCTCGTATCACTGGCTTTTCTGATGCTTTTATTGCTAGCGACAGCGCTGTATGGCTGTAGTTCCGATAATGCTTCAGAAAACAATGAAGGGGATAGTGGAAATACAGAAGAATCCGGTGATCCGAAAGTATTGATTTTTGGCCGTGGGGGAGACTCGGTTTCACTTGATCCGATTGTTGTTACTGATGGAGAATCATACAAAGTCACAAAGAACATATTTGATACGCTGGTAAATTTCGGTGAACAGGACACAGAAATCCATCCTGGTTTAGCAACTGAATGGAAAGCGGCTGAAGATGGATTAACGTATACTTTCACTTTGGAGGAAGGCGTTAAATTCCACGACGGCACTGATTTCAATGCGGAAGCGGTTGTAGCAAACTTTGAGCGCTGGGCAGCTGGAGACGCTGATAAATTCCCATACTATGGTTCTATGTTTGGGGGCTTCGGTGATGAAGAAGGCCATGTCATTGAATCTGTGACTGCAACTGGCGATTACGAAGTAGAATTCAAATTGAAACGTCCGCAGGCACCATTCCTGAAAAACCTGGCAATGAGCTCATTCGGAATCGCTTCACCTACAGCATTTGAAGCTGCAGGAGATAAATTTGGTGATGCACCGGTTGGGACAGGTCCATTCAAATTTGTAGAATGGAAACGCAACGACTCAATCACGATTGAGAAAAACCCGGATTACTGGGTGGAAGGCGAACCAAAACTGGATCAAGTCGTATTCCGTGCGATTCCAGATAACTCTGCCCGCTTGAATGCATTATTGTCGGGTGAAATTGATTTGGCAGACGGCATTACACCTTCAGATGGTGAAACAGTAGAAGGAAATGCGGACTTGCAATTATTCGAACGACCTTCAATGAACGTTGGGTATCTTGGGTTAACAACAACACGTGAACCATTTGACGATCCGAAAGTTCGTCAAGCGATGAACCATGCAATCGACAAGCAAGCGATTGTTGATGCATTTTTCCAAGGCCGCGGAGAAATCGCTAAAAACCCGATGCCTCCAGTAATCAGCGGTTATAACGAGGACATCAAAGATTATGAATTTGACCCGGAAAAAGCGAAGCAATTGCTTGCAGAAGCTGGTCTTCCTGATGGTTTCGAAATGGAACTTTATGCAATGCCGGTTCCACGTCCTTATATGCCGGATGGCCAAAAAGTGGCAGAAGCTATTCAGAAGAACTTGGCAGACGTTGGTGTAACTGCGAAAATCGTATCTTTTGAATGGGCTACTTATCTTGAAAAAGCAGCTAACGGAGAAGCGGATGCTTTCTTGCTTGGCTGGACAGGAGATAACGGCGATGCCGATAACTTCCTATACGTATTGCTTGACCAAGACAATATCGGTTCAAACAACTACACGTATTATGAAAATCAACAATTGCACGATATCTTGATTGAAGCTCAAACAGAAGTGGATGAAGATAAGCGCAATGAACTGTATAAACAAGCGCAAGAAATTATTCATGAAGACGCACCTTGGGTACCGTTGGCTCACTCGACTCCGCTTTTAGCTGGAGGCAAGAATGTTGTGAACTTTAAAGCGCACCCGACTGGTTCTGACAAATTAGCATCTGTTGATTTGGAGTAGGTTGGCTCAGAGGAGAGGTCATTGTGATTTCTCCTCTTTTTTTCTTAAAACTGCATTAGGTTCTCAATTGTTACTGACATGCCGTTAAATTTAACGGCTCTTAATGTATACATATGCAAGGGATGGAGAGGTGGAGAAAATGCTTCACTATATCGGACGGCGAATTCTGCAATTGATTCCGGTTTTGCTTGGCATGACATTTATCGTTTTTCTAATCATCCGGGCGATACCTGGTGATCCTGCTCAAGTCATTCTTGGCCAGCAAGCATCCGAAGAAGCTATAAAGGCATTGCGTACTACTTTGGGTTTGGATAATCCATGGTATATTCAATACTTTGAATACTTAAAAGGACTGGTTACCGGTGATTTAGGCGAATCACTCCGCACCAGAACGCCGGTAGTTGATGAAGTATGGCCATACTTGGCAGCAACTATTGAATTATCTGTTTTTGCTATTATTATTGCTGTGATTATCGGCATCAATGCAGGCATTGTCTCGGCTTGGTTCCAGAATTCCTGGTTTGATTATTTAGCGATGATCATTGCGTTGATTGGGGTATCGATGCCAATTTTCTGGTTAGGTTTGATGAATCAGTGGATTTTCTCAATCGAGCTGGGAATTTTGCCGACGACCGGCCGGGAAAATGTCCGTGATCCTGTAGACGTTATCACGCATTTTTATGTGATTGATACCTTAATTACAGGGCAGTTTGACCAATTATCAACGGTGTTAAAGCACTTGATTTTACCTGGTACAGCCTTAGCTACGATACCGATGGCAATTATTGCCAGAATGACCCGTTCGAGCATGTTGGAAGTCATGCGTTCAGATTATGTGCGCACAGCACGTGCAAAAGGACTGAAAATGTTTTGGGTAGTTTACAAACATGCTTTAAAAAATGCCATCATTCCAGTTTTAACAATTATTGGTCTTCAAATGGGCTTGCTGCTAGGTGGAGCAATCTTAACTGAAACCATTTTTGGATGGCCGGGAATCGGGCGCTATATTTATGAAGCAATTGGATTCCGTGATTATCCGGTTATCCAGTCTGGCATATTAATTGTTGCCTTTATATTCGTTATGATCAATTTGTTTGTCGATTTGCTTTATGGTCTGATTGATCCTCGCATCAAATATGATTAGAAAGGGGGAGGAGCACATTGGCTAACGTAACGGCAAATAAGAATGAAGTACAGATGGAAAAAGTTGCTGGTCCATGGAAAGAAGCATGGCGCGGATTCCGCAAAAGCAAAGTGGCAGTTGTAGGGATGGGCATTGTGTTGTTCTTTATCTTGTTAGCGATTTTCGGTCCTTTGTTTACACCTCAGGGAATCAATGAACAAGATTTATCTCAACGGCTTTTGCCTCCCTCTAATGAACATTGGATGGGGACGGATGATTTTGGCCGTGATATTTTATCGAGAATTGTTTATGGAGCAAGAATTTCCCTTTGGGTTGGGTTTTTGGCGGTTATCGGCTCAGTAGTGGTCGGCAGTGTTTTAGGAATACTCGCAGGTTATTATGGCCGTTGGGTCGATACCATCATATCCCGTATTTTTGATATCATGCTGGCATTCCCGAGCATTTTATTGGCGATTGCAGTCGTATCGGTACTTGGGCCATCACTTCGTAATGCATTGATTGCCATTGCTATTATTAACGTACCGAATTTTGGCCGCTTAATCCGCTCAAAAGTGCTAAGCATTAAAGAAGATGAGTACATTATGTCAGCCAAAGCAATTGGCATGAAGGATAATCGGATTTTGTTTTCGCATATTTTGCCGAATTCGATGGCTCCAGTTATTGTTCAAGGAACATTGGCCATTGCCACTGCAATTATTGAAGCGGCAGCTCTTGGGTTTCTAGGGTTGGGTGCGCAGGCACCATCTCCCGAATGGGGAAAAATGCTGGCGGATTCAAGGTCGTATTTGACCAATGCACCGTGGACAATGATTTTTCCGGGGATAGCCATTATGTTGACGGTACTCGGCTTTAACTTGATGGGAGATGGACTGCGGGATGCTCTTGACCCTCGCATGAAATCGTAAAACCATAAAAAATGCGCCAAGGCAATATGCCTGGCGCATTTTTTATATGACATTTTCCAAATCGGATCCGACTTCTTCCGAATGGTAATTATGATAAGACATGATCAGTAAATCTAAATGTTCCAATTGCTCTTCGTAATCAAGAATAGCGGAAAGGATATGCATCAAACGATAAATGGATATATCATCCCCTGCTTCTTCCTGGGCAATCGAGATTTCTTTGACAAAAATGGACAGTACTTCATTGCGCTTTAAGATGACATCTTCTCCCGAAGTTTCACTGTGTTCCGGGCGTAATTTTCCGATGTACTTCATATATAGCTGATCATGGTAGTTCGTTAGATTTTCAAGATGGTCTTGCAGCATCATATGAAAATGCTCGGGAAGTTCGGTTAATTCATTTTCATATCGGTGCAGCCTTTTTAAAAGGTCCAAACTCTTTCTGGTTGTCGTGATCATGTGCCGGTAAAGCACCAATTTTCGGGCTTTTGCATATTGCTGTTTTTTGCTGTAGCTGCGCTCATCTTTATAGAACGAATACCACTGATCCACTTTTTCGAGTTTTTCAGACAAACGGTCAATATCGTTTTTGACGGAAGTATGATCCGATACATGACGTATTGAAATACGTATCCAGCGAATGGCTTCTTCCGTTACTTCATGGATAGAAGTGAATAAGCGCGCTTCATATTTCGGCGGCAAAAAGATGATATTGACGATAAAAGCAGACAGTATTCCAAGAAGTATGGTCAAAAAACGCAACCCTGCAAACTCTAAAAATGCCTCTTGTTGTGATTCCATGATAACAATAATGGTAACAAGCGTTAATGGCACCGGATTGTTAAGTTTCAATTTCAGCATAATGATAATAGCTAAAACAGCAGCAAGGCCAACAGTTAAATAATTTGTGCCAAGCGTCAGTACAAAGATTATGCCGATTACTGCACCAATGAGGTTCCCGTACATTTGATCTAAAACAGTCAAGTAAGACCGGTAAATAGAAGGTTGAATGGCGAAAATTGCTGCTATGCCTGCCATGAAAGGAATGGGTAATTTTAACAGTTCAGCTAAAAATAGAGCCAGCGAAATGGCTACTCCAGTTTTAAAAATTCGTGCACCTAATTGCATAAACGCATGGCCTCCTTCCTTTCATCTCGCAGGATTTGAAATTAAAGCTGTTTAAAGGCTTCACGGACTGCTTGAATCGATTTTGCTACGTCTTCTTCTGTATGTTCCGTCGTTAAGAACCAAGCTTCATACTTAGAAGGAGCAAGATTGATTCCTTGCTCAAGCATCAGTTTGAAAAAGCGGGCAAAGATTTCTCCATCGCTAGCTTCGGCTTGCTCATAATTTTCTACTTTTTGATCCGTAAAGTAAATAGTTAAGGCACCTTTTAAGCGATTGATGGTAATGGTCACATTAAATTCTTCAGCAGCAGCAAGAATTCCTTCTTCTAGCTGGCGGCCAAGTTCGTCCATTTTTTCATAGACGCCTTCTTCGCGAAGAATTTCAAGGCAGGCGATTCCTGCTTGGATAGATGCCGGATTCCCGGCCATCGTTCCAGCCTGATATGCGGGGCCAAGCGGAGCGACAGTTTCCATGATTTCTTTTTTTCCGCCGTAAGCACCGATTGGCAAACCGCCGCCAATGATTTTTCCAAGTGCCGTCAAATCTGGAGTTAACCCTAATAGGTCTTGGGCTCCGCCGTAATGGAACCGGAAAGCAGTGATGACTTCGTCGTAGACAATCAAAGCGCCTTTTTCTTTGGCAATGCGATGGACTTCTTCTAAGAAACCTTTGTTGGGCTCTACAATTCCAAAGTTGCCGACGATCGGTTCTACTAAGATACAAGCGATTTCATCGCCCCATTTGTCCATAGCTTCTGAAAAAGCGGCTGGATCATTGAAGGGGATTGTGATAACTTCTTCAGCAATGCTTTTTGGAACCCCGGCAGAATCCGGAGTTCCAAGTGTTGCAGGTCCGGAACCCGCAGCCACAAGCACTAGATCAGAATGGCCATGATAGCAGCCTGCAAATTTCATGATTTTCGTACGGCCTGTATAAGCACGGGAAACGCGGATTGTTGTCATGACCGCTTCAGTGCCACTGTTGACGAAGCGGACTTTATCCATTTTCGGCATGGCTTCTTTTAACATTTTCGCGAACGTGATCTCGTGTCTTGTCGGAGTCCCGTATAAAAGGCCGGTTTCAGCTGCGTGCGTGATGGCTTTCGTAATATGCGGATGTGCATGGCCAGTAATGATTGGTCCGTATGCCGCTAAATAGTCGATGTATTTATTGCCATCGACGTCCCAAAAATAAGCTCCTTTGGCACGTTCCATCGCTACCGGAGAGCCTCCTCCGACTGCTTTGTACGATCTTGAGGGGCTGTTTACGCCGCCGACGATATGCTGCAGCGCTTCTTCGTGAAGCTTTTCAGATGTGGAATGATTCATTTTTTATTGCCTCCTAGAGTAATCTCTTACCTATTGTAGTCAATATCATTGCTGAACGCCAAAGAAATTGAAACTCTATAGCAGGTTAGGTACGATAGAAGGTAGAAAAGGAGTGATGATGATGACTACATTAGAAGGTTTAAAAGCCCCGGATTTCAAACTGAAAAATGAGGCAGGAGAAACGGTGGCATTAGAAGACTTTGCAGGCAAGAAATATGTAGTGCTTTACTTTTATCCGAAAGATATGACACCAGGCTGCACAACTCAAGCTTGTGATTTCCGGGATGCCCAAGAAGACTTTTCGGAGCTGAACGCTGTGATTCTGGGTGTCAGCGCAGATTCTGAGAAACAGCATGTCAAATTCATCGAAAAGCATGGTTTGCCGTTTTCCTTATTAGTGGACGAAGATCATCAATTATCAGAAGCATATGGTGTATGGGTTCAGAAAAAAATGTATGGCAAAGAGTTTATGGGAATTGAACGTTCCACTTTTTTGATTGATCCAACAGGAACAATCGTTAAAGAATGGAGAAAAGTTAAAGTAGAGAATCATATTAAAGAAGTTCTCGAAACATTAAAGACGCTTACGAATCGTTAAAAGGAGAGAGAGTTCATGGAAGTCCTGTTCACGTTCATTCCCAAAGAGCACCAACGGCAACGGCTTATAAATGAGTTTCCAGAAGTACAATTCTATTTTGAGTATAAAGACAAGTCTCGGTTGCCTTCGGCAGATATTCTGGTTACGTTCGGTGAGGACCTTGCGGCAGAAGATATCGAGCAGGCTGCACAGCTGAAGTGGATTATGGTGGCAAGTGCTGGAGTGGAAAAAATGCCGCATGCCGCTATCGCGGAACGGGAAATCGTCGTCTCCAATGTAAAAGGAATTCATAAAACACCGATGACTGAATCGGTTCTGGCCCATTTATTGTCTTTGAAACGGGCACTTCCATATATTTATGACAACCAGCGGCAAAAACAATGGAACCGGAAAACAGGTTCTACGGAGCTTTATGGGTCAACCGCATTAATCATCGGGCCTGGCGCCATTGGGATGGAAATCGGCAGAGTGCTGCAAGCGTTTGGTGTCCATACCATCGGATGCAACCGTTCGGGGAAGCATGCTGATTATATGGAAGAAATGGTGCCATTCAATAGCATCATCAATGTAATGCCTTCGGTGGATACCGTAATCTCCGTTTTGCCAAGTACAAGCGAAACAAAATACCTGTTGAAAAAAGAGCATTTCCAAGCCATGAAAAATACGGCGATTTTCATGAATTTCGGGCGAGGAGATTTAGTGGAAGATAGAGTACTGATAGATGCGCTGGAAAATGAGGAGATCGCCTATGCCGTATTGGACGTTTTTGAACAGGAGCCGCTGCCTTCAGACCATCCTTTTTGGTCAATGAAAAACGTGGTGGTATCCCCGCATGTATCCAGCCACTCTGAAAAATACGTGGAACGGGCACTTGAGGTTTTTATTCCGAATTTGAAAAAGTGGCTTTCTGAAGATGCTTGTCCTACAAATCTCGTCAATATGGAAAAGGGGTATTGAGTGTGAAGATTTACACAAAAACCGGTGATAAAGGAACGACTTCACTCGTCTATGGGATACGTGTAGCAAAAAACGATGTCTTAGTTGAAGCTTATGGTACTTGTGATGAAGCAAATTCAATGATTGGGTTAGCAGTCGGCCATTTGCATAATGAGTTTTTCGGAGAGAAAGAAGAACTGGAAGCGGTTTTTCATGAAATCCAAACAACTTTATTCCATGTGGGGGCTGAACTTGCCACGCCAAAAGGCAAAGAAGTGAAATGGAAGCTGACTGCAGAGGACATTGTAAAATTAGAGCAGTGGATTGATCAGTTCGATGCAGAAGTACCGGCATTGACAAACTTTATCCTGCCGGGCGGGCATCCAGCTGGAGCTGCTTTGCATGTGGCTCGGACTGTTGTCAGAAGAGCAGAACGTGCATCCCTCTCCATTGGCGATGACGTATCTCCCAATGTTTTAGCTTACTTAAATCGTTTATCCGATTTTCTGTTCGTTGCGGCGCGTCTAGTCAACTTGCGTTTAGGAAGAAGCGAAAAAGACCTGCACCAAAAATAAGTAATAAAGTATTTGGAAAAGTAAGCATTATAGTGATTTCTTGACATCGCCCCTCATTTTTGAGTACACTATTTATAACGATTACAATGTAAGAATATTGATGAAGTGAGGTGCACAGCGATGTCTGAAGTACAATTAAAAGACGCGCTTGATGCTTTGAAGTCAACAGGTGTTCGAATCACTCCCCAGCGTCATGCGATTCTGGAGTATATGATTCATTCAACGACGCACCCGACAGCGGATGACATTTATCGCGCGCTTGAGAAAGCTTTTCCTAATATGAGTGTAGCAACAGTATACAATAATTTACGTGTGTTCAGAAAAGCAGGATTGGTGAAGGAATTGACTTATGGCGATTCTTCTAGCCGTTTTGATTTTGTTACGCATGACCATTACCATATAATCTGTAATGATTGCGGTAAGATTGTCGACTTCCATTACCCAGGACTCGATGAAGTAGAGCATTTAGCTTCTCACGTCACTGGATTTCAAGTGGACTATCATCGCCTTGAAATTTATGGGACTTGCCAAGACTGTCTTGGAAATTCTGCAAAAGCCCAATAAAAACGAGCATGATTTCATGCTCGTTTTTGTTTTGGCAAAATTGCAGAAAATAAAAGGTCCGCTTGAACTAAGAAGTTCAAGCGGACAGATTCTTTATATCTTCGAATTTTTTTTATTGTATTCCTCGCTAAACTCTTTTCCTTCAAGAGCAGGATCCATAGTCAAAGGTTCATTGCAATGCATGCAAATATCAACGCGTCCTAACATTTTTGTATGTCTTCCGCAGTTTGGACATTCAACCGGGACTGTTTTCATTGATAACAAGCCGATCCAGGCATATACACCTGTACTCCCAACAATGGCAATCAAGCCGAGCAGCATGAAAATCACCATGACCAACGGTTGTTCTCTAAAATATATGCCCACATACATAATAACGATACCGATAAAAATCAGTGCTAAGGCAAAAGTCCGGATACGGTTAATTTTATTCTTATAAGGTTTCATTAATTTCTTTCCTCCTTGCATCCATCATACTATATCATAAACAAGGTGAAAAAGTGATAATGATTAACGGATGCAGGAATCCTTAATAAATTTGTCGAAATAAAGAAAAGCGGAAATGCCTGCATACATTATAGAAAAGATTGCCGTTAATTTCCGAAGGGACAATATTTGGGAATCAACAAACTGAAATAGGTGAGATAGAATTGCAAGGAGTGGATTTAATGGAACAAATTTTAAGGCCGATTTATCAAGAACGCGCCAGCCAGGAAAGTACTTTGGGTGTAGTATTGGTAGAGAAAAGAGAAAAGGTTAGCCCAATCACCGATACGTTCGATTCGGTTTTGCTAATCATCACTAAAGAGAATGAAACACCGGTCTTCACGAAACATTATACTTATTTGGATAAAAAAGCTGCCATGCATATTGTGACAGAAAAACAATTGCATAAATGGCTGTTGCTTGGAACTAACCGTAAAATTGTTGATTGGCTTTTTCATGGACGGATAATTTATGACCGGAATGAATTTATGGAAAAAATTAAAATGGAATTGAAGGAATATCCGTTCTATGGCCGCAAAATAAAAATGGGCATGGAATTTTCGAAACTGATTCGGCGTTATTTAGAAGGGAAGGTATTCTATGAAGAGAAAAACTATTTGGATGCTTATCATCATATAGTAGAATCGCTTCATCATTTGGCTAGACTTGCTGTATTGGAAAACGGCCTTCCCCCTGAAGTAACAGTGTGGACGCAAGTAAAGCAGATGGAACCTGCCATTTATAAACTCTATGAAGAATTGGTCCTGAGTGATGAAGCGCTTGAAAAAAGATTGGAACTTTTATTTCTAGCCAGTGAGTTCTTTATTCATTCACGTACGAAAGATGGAGCCCAGCACATTAGAGAAGTAATGGAGCGTAAAGAAAGATGGACGATCCAGGAATTGCATGAGCAGGAAGAGTTGAGAAATTATTCATCCAACCTGGAAGTTTTTATCGAGTTCCTGGTAGAGAAGGATTTGATTTCAATAGAAAGCGTAAATACAAAAAGCGAAGGAATATTCCACCGATACTATTATGTTGAAAACTAAAAGTAGAATGCTTTTTCTAGAGAATTGATTTCTTTCATAAAGAATCGGTTCTTTTTTTTATAAAAAAGTTGAGCCTTGCAAGAATGTAAATAATATTATCGTAAATTTAAAAAATCTGATTTATGTTTTTTGATTTACTGAGTTTGTCTATAGATGTTCTTTAAGCAATTGCACCTTTCAGAAGTAACGCCTGATTTTCTTAAGAAAGATATTGAACTGCTTCATCTGCAAGGTTTATGCATGAGTGGGTGGGCTTTAACAAGTGTTCGTTCTATAATGCCGAATGTATGGGAATAGAAGGGGGAAGAAAGTTTTTAAGTTTTTTTATATTTTCCGTTGACAGGTGAAGGTAAACTGTATTATGATAATACACGTCGCCAAGAGAAATTAAGTTTTTCTACAATAATAAAAAAAGCTTGACTCTTCTCAGGAACGATGCTAAATTAGAGAAGTCGCTTTTACAGGACACCAAAACATGAACCTTGAAAACTGAACAGCAAAACGTCAACAAATTAGCGACGGCCGCGCAAAACGGCCGAAGCAACGT
>NZ_JBYLHS010000013.1:0-51275 GCF_057748275.1 Planococcus sp. VCh962 | reverse complement strand
GAGTAGGACGTCGCTGGGCCATTAAAAAAAAGCCGTTGCCGGTATATCCGGCAACGGCTTTTTTTGCGTTTTCAAGAGATAAGCCCCTGATTGGCTCTCAGTAGATACACAGCTTAACTTAAAGCTTTCAGCTATAATACACATAATGATAAAAAACGTAAGGATGAAAATTATGACGCATCGAAAACCTTTAGTAGAAGCTTTAACCGCATTTCAGCAGCAACTGCCAATTTCCTTTCATGTGCCCGGCCACAAGAACGGTGAATTATCTGCACTGCCACAAGCAATCCGCACAGCGCTCTCGTATGACTTAACTGAAGTTACCGGTTTAGACGATCTTCATTATCCCGAAGAGGCTATTTATGAAGCGCAGAGCCTGCTGGCAGACACTTATGGAGCGGATGAAAGTTTTTTCCTGATAAACGGATCGACAGTCGGCAATTTAGCAATGATACATGCAGTTTGCAAAGAAGGCGATACAGTAATTGTCCAACGAAATTCACATAAGTCGATTTTTCATGCACTTGAATTAGCAAAAATACGGCCGGTTTATGTAGCGCCTGAATGGGACGAGGAATCGCTGACAGTTGCTGGGGTTGCCTTTTCAGATATTGCAGCAGCAGTGACGTCATATCCGCAGGCAAAGGCGGTGGTTCTGACATATCCTAATTATTATGGTATGGCAACAGCGGGATTAAAAGAAACTATTGCTCTTTGCCATTCCAAAGGCATAGCGGTATTAGTGGACGAAGCTCATGGTGCCCATTTTCAAATTGGTGAACCGTATCCTGCTTCAGCTTTGGCGCTCGGAGCGGATGTAGTGGTACATTCAGCGCATAAGACATTGCCGGCTATGACCATGGGGTCGTTCTTACATGTGAAAGGAAATTTGGTTAATACAGAAAAAATCAAGAAATATTTAAGAATGCTGCAATCGAGCAGCCCGTCTTATCTTATTATGGCCTCGCTGGACGATGCACGGGCATTTGTTCAAAATTATACGCAACCGGACATGCGGCATTTTGAAGGTAAAAGAGAACAGTTTTTGAAGGGGTTAAAGAGCATTCCAAAACTTGAGGTTTTTGAATCGGACGATCCTTTAAAATTGATGCTTAGAACCGAATACAACAGCGGCTTTCAGTTAAAAAAACAATTGGAAAAAGTGGGAATCCATGTAGAATTAGCAGATCCTTATCAGGTTCTGCTAATCTTGCCTTTATTGAAACAGCCGAACAGCTACCCTTTCGCAGAGGTTCGTAGCCGCATTAAAGAAGCGGTGCAAGCATTAAAGCAAGAACCTCGTGAAGCGGTTATGGTGAAAATGCCGATTCAACAGAGGATCAGCGTTCCTGAAATCTCTTTTGCTCAATTGGATATGGAAGCACGGGAATGGATTTCTTATACAAAAGCATTCGGCCGGATTTCGGCTGGCATGGTGATTCCTTATCCTCCTGGCGTACCGTTGATTGTTCCGGGTGAAAAATGGACCATGGATAAACTGGAAGGATTGATGGATTATCTGTCGACGGGAGCTCAGATTCAAGGAGAACATCGATTAGAAGAAAAATTAATCTGCGTCCTGCCTACAATAAAATAGTCATAATTTCTGAAATTTGGGTATGATATAGTATACGAAATTTTACAGGGGCGGGATGTGGAAATTATGTTGGATCAGGAAAAGTATGCAATTGTGGATATTGGCTCAAATACCATGCGGCTCGTCATTTACACACGCGATAAAAGCGGGAAACTGACAGAAAGTGAAAACGTCAAAGCAGTTGCCCGTTTGCGCAATTATTTGTCGGAAAACGGAAAGCTGGAGCCTGAAGGGATCGATGTATTGATACATACTCTTCAAGGCTTTCAGGAAGTTACAAGACATCATAAATTGAAGGAAATTAGATGTGTAGCTACTGCAGCGATTCGGCAAGCCACTAATCAAGAAGAAATTTTAGAACGTGTTGAAAAAGAAACAGATTTCTCAATGCGGATCTTATCGGAATATGAAGAAGCGAATTATGGCTTTTTGGCAGTCGTGAATTCTACACCTTTTGAAAATGGCATCACGGTGGATATTGGTGGAGGAAGCACGGAAATCACTTATTTCCAAAACCGGAAATTAATTTTTTTCTATAGTTTTCCGTTTGGTGCATTGTCTTTAAAACAGCAATTTATCAAAGGCAATCTTCCCACTTCCCAAGAACTAAAGACGCTCCGCAAGTTTTTGAAGGAACAGTTCCAAACCCTTCCATGGCTTGCTAATAAAAAGTTGCCGCTGATTGGAATAGGGGGAAGTGCACGGAATTTAGCCCAGATCCATCAGGAATACATCGGTTACCCGGTTGCGGGCATACACCAATATATGATGACTGCTAAAAACGTTAAAGGGGTGCAAAATCTGCTGTTGAGCATGGATTTTCCTGAAATCCAGCGCTTGGAAGGCCTGACAAGAGACAGGGCAGATATTATCATTCCAGCTATTGAGGTTTTTTCCTATTTGATGGATTATATCGAAACGAATACTTTTGCTTTGAGCAGAAAAGGACTAAGGGACGGCGTCTTTTATGAAGAAATGACGAAAGAATTTGAGCTTTCTATTTTCCCGAATGTTTTGGAAGAAAGTTTTTATGAATTGGCGAGTGACTTTGACATTAATTTGAATCACGCTTCTCATGTCAGCAAGAATGCCATGATGATTTTAAATGAGCTTGAAAAGTGCAAAGTTTTTGCTCTTGATTCGAAAGACGTGAAATACCTCCGTTTGGGCAGTGCTCTCTATAACCTTGGATCCTACATTGATGCGGAAGCAAGCCATCAACATACTTTTTATTTATTGGCCAACCGCACAATTGATGGATTATTGCATAAGGACCGTATGACGGTAGCGTTAATCGCCTCTTTTAAAAACCGGGAAGTTTTCAAACGGAATACTGCGCTTTATGAAGATTGGTTTACGAAAGATGAGCTGGCAAAATACAGTCTGTTTGGAGCCATTGTCAAACTTGCTTACAGTTTGAATGCAACCAAACGGAATATTATTGAAGCAATTCGAATTGAAGAGCCGACAGCAGGACAACTTGTGTTTGAAATAGAGTGCAATAGTGACTGGATGCCGGAACAATACCAAGCGGAAAAACAGAAAAAACATCTTGAAAAGCACTTGAAAAAATCCATTGACCTGCAATTCCATGAAGAATTGGCTCGGCAACCCCAATAATCGGGTAGAAAAGAGACACGAATTTGAAGACAAAGGATGGCGGAGAATGTGATTACGATGAAGAAAAACACCGTTGATCTTGATAATCCTTCTTATTACAACAATAGAGAATTGAGTTGGCTTGCTTTTAACGAAAGGGTGCTGAGAGAAGCATTAGATGAACGCAATCCTTTGCTGGAACGTTTCAAATTTTTATCGATATTCAGTTCGAACCTTGATGAATTTTTTATGGTGCGTGTAGCAGGTCTTCAAGATCAAGTGAAAGTAGGCTTTGCCAGACCGGAAAATAAAGCTGGCATGACTCCAAGACAGCAATTGAAAGAGATCGGGAACAAGACTCATCAATTGGTGGAGCTGCAGTATCAGACTTTGCGCGATGTATTGCTTCCGAAAATGAAGCATGAAGGAGTACGGATTTTCAAAATGGCGGAATTGACGGACCGGGAGCTTAAAGAAATAGAAGCTTATTTTGATGAGCAGATTTTTCCTGTCCTTACACCACTGGCAATTGATGCCTATCGGCCATTTCCCATGCTTTTGAATAGAAGCATCAACTTGGCTATCTTGCTTGAAGACCAGGATGAAGAAGCTAAAAATCAATATAAAACGGCGATTGTTCAAATGCCAGCTGTACTCGATCGTTTTGTTTATTTGGACGCCAAAGCAGGCAAGGAGCGTTTTGTTTTATTAGAAGATGTCATTAGGCATTTTATCAGCAAGCTGTTTCAAGGCTTTGCAGTGGCTTCTGTATCCGTTTTCCGCATCACCCGAAATGCCGACATGACAATTCACGAAGAAGGCGCACGCGACCTATTGAAGGAAATAGAAGAAGAGTTGAGAAAGCGGAAATGGGGGGCAGCGGTCCGTCTTGAAGTGCAAAAAGAAGGCATGGACCAGGGCATGCTGACTTACCTGACAGAGGCGCTGGAAATTACTAAAAAAGACGTTTATGAAATTGAAGGTCCGCTGGATTTAACGCTGTTCTTTAATTTTTATAAAAAAATGGCTAAAACCCATAAGAAGCTTGTGTATGAAAGCCGAATTTCCCAACGGCCTCGCGACTTGGCTTCTGATGAAGATATTTTTGATAAAGTGCTTGAACAAGACGTTTTTTTACATCATCCGTATGAATCATTTGAGCCTGTTGTGAATTTTATGTCGAAAGCGGCTGATGATCCGGATGTCTTGGCGATCAAGCAAACTCTTTATCGGGTAAGCGGTGATTCGCCAATTATCAAAGCATTAAAAAGAGCTGCTGAGAATGGCAAGCAAGTCACAGTTTTGGTGGAACTCAAAGCGCGTTTTGATGAAGAGAACAACGTCCAATGGGCAAAAGAGCTGGAGCAGGCTGGATGCCATGTGATTTATGGCATGAACCATCTGAAAACCCATAGCAAAATCACTTTGATTGTACGCAAAAGGGATGGCCAAATTGCACGTTTTGTCCATCTGGGGACAGGTAATTATAATGACCAAACAGCCAAAATCTACACGGACATGAGCCTCTTTACTTCCGTGCGGGAATTCGGGGTAGATGCGACCAACTTTTTCAATTTTTTGAGCGGCTATACCGAAAAGCCGGAATTCCATCATTTATCCGTAGCACCGTTCAGTATTCGAAAAGACTTTCTTGAATTGATCGAAGCGGAGATTAAATCCCATAAGAAATTTGGCAATGGCCGGATTATCGCTAAAATGAATTCTTTGACGGATAAAGAACTGATCAAAAAATTATACGAAGCGTCGATTGAGGGAGTGCGAATCGACTTGATTGTGCGTGGGATTTGCTGCCTCCGTCCAGGCATAAAAGGTGTCAGTGAAAATATCCGTGTCAGAAGTATTGTGGGCCGGCTTCTAGAACATAGCCGAGTTTATTATTTCTACCATAATGGAGAAGAAAAGACGTTTTTGTCGTCAGCGGATATGATGACAAGGAATATGGAAAACCGCATTGAGATTTTGTTCCCTGTTTACAGCAGCCAAATTAAAGCTCAAATTAAGCATGTGTTGGACATCGCTTTAAAAGATAATACGAAGGCGCGGGAACAAGATGCAACAGGTCAATACCGCTATGTCAAAAAGAAAGACGGGGAATCCGAAATCAATAGCCAACTCATTTTATATGATGAAGCGTATCAAGTGGCAGAAGTTGAGGAATAAGCCCGGATTGCAGCGTTTAGGAGTTGTTTGCGGCCGGGCTGCGCCCCACGTATTGATGTTCTAAGAGGTTCATTTCCTGTATAGTTAAAGGGAATTAGAACATGAGGAAATCAGGTGAGGAAAAGAATGGGTTATTTGATTACGCTGGAAGGCGGAGAAGGATCCGGGAAAACCAGCATATTAAAACGGCTGGCAGCCGCATTGGAACAACAAGGACTTTCAGTGGTCTGTACAAGAGAACCGGGTGGTATTGATATTGCAGAACAAATTCGGAAAGTCATCTTGGATAGGGACAACGTCAAAATGGATGCACGGACAGAAGCTTTGCTATATGCCGCCGCAAGAAGACAGCATTTAGTTGAAAAAGTTATTCCAGCTATAGAAGCTGGGAAAGTGGTTTTATGTGACCGTTACATAGATAGCAGTTTAGCGTATCAAGGTTATGCAAGAGGCCTGGGCATAAAAGAAATTTATGCAATCAACAAGTTTGCCATAGATGAATACATGCCGGACTTAACGCTTTATTTTGATGTAGAACCAGAAGTTGGTCTGGCCCGCATTGGGAAAGATGCTGGCAGGGAAGTGAACCGCCTGGATGTGGAATCGATGAAATTCCATGAAGCGGTGCGTGAAGGCTATCAATTGCTTGTAGGACAGTACCCAGAACGGATTCAAGTCATTGATGCGGGGAAGGGTATCGAGACGGTCTTTCAACATGCTTTCCATACGGTTTCCACTTTTATAAATTCATCCAGAATTTGAGAAACGCTGGGAAGATATGCAGTGTAAGTCTTTCTTCATGGTATACTTATATAGAAGGACTACAGAAAAGGAGTGAGTGCTGATGAAACTCGTTGTTGCAGTCGTGCAGGATCAAGATAGTAATCGCTTATCCAATGCGTTAACAAAAAATGATTTCCGGGCTACCAAACTTGCCAGTACTGGAGGGTTCTTGCGCTCAGGGAACACCACTTTTTTGATTGGTGTCGAGGATGGCCTCATACCGAAACTGATGGATTTAATCCGGGATAATTGCCGTTCACGTGAACAAATGGTTGCCCCTGTTTCACCAATGGGTGGCAATGCAGATTCTTATATTCCATATCCGGTTGAAGTGGAAGTAGGAGGCGCGACAATTTTCGTCTTGCCAATTGAGCAGTTCCATCATTTTTAAACATTTCTGGAGACGCAGAATGCGTTAAGCAATATAGGTTATACGAGATACCCGTGCTCCGACTGGAACACGGGATTTTTTACAAAGGCTGAATGAAGGTGAAAATATGCAAAAGACAATCGAACAGTTTCAGGAAATGCAGCCGGTTGTGATGAAAAGACTGCAGGGGGCTTATGCAAAAGACCGTCTGGCGCATGCTTATTTATTTGAAGGGCCAGCGGGTTCCGGATTAACGGAAGTGACTCATTTTTTTGTAAAGCTTTTGCTTTGTGAAGCCCCTGTAGAGAATGTTCCATGTGAAACATGCCACAGTTGCCACCTTTATAATACAGGCAACCATCCAAGCATTGTCTTTATTGAGCCGGATGGGCAAAACATCAAAATCGATCAGATTCGTGAATTGATTTTTAATATGAATAAAACGGGCTTTAGTACAGGCCGTAAAATATATGTAATTCAAGATGCAGACCGAATGAATAATGCATCAGCTAATGCATTATTAAAATTTTTAGAGGAACCTGAGATGAATGTAACTGCGATCTTGTTGACGGAACGTTTAAATGCCATCATGACGACAATCCGGTCACGTTGCCAGATTGTATCTTTTCAGCCATTGTCGCGACCGAAAATGATGGAGCAGCTGCTTGCCGACGGCATGACTGCCTCACTGGCAGCGACTGTCAGCATGTTGACGCAAAACATCGAAGAAGCGGTCCGTTTAAGTTCGGATGAAGCTTTTATTCAGCAACGCAAAATTGTGTTAAAATTAGTAGAGGCCGTTAACAGCAATATCCATGAGGCTCTTTTATTGCTTCAATCGGAATGGCTTCCGGTATTTAAAGAAAAAGAGGATACCGAAAGAGGGCTCGACATGTTATTATTTGCATATCGGGACATCGCTTCGGTAAAAGCGGGTCTTGAAACTGCGCGAACATATCCAGACATGGAAGAAAAATGGAAGCAGTTGGCACTTCAGCGTTCATTTTCAGTGTTGTCCAAGCAATTGCAGGCGATTTTAGAAGCCAAACAGCAATTGCCGCGCAATATGAACCGAACGCTGCTGATGGAGCAGTTAATGCTGAACCTGCAGGAGGGATAAGCAATTGTATAATGTCATTGGTGTCCGCTTTAAAAAAGCGGGTAAAATATATTATTTCGACCCAGGAGAATTTGCGATTGAAAAAGACGATTATGTCATCGTAGAAACTGCAAGGGGCATAGAATACGGCAAAGTTGTCGTGCCAGTAAAAACGGTTGAGGAAAATGATGTGGTGCTGCCATTGAAACAAGTGGTACGTGTAGCAACTGACCGGGACCGCCAGCAAGTAGAAGAAAACCGTTTGGAAGCAAGCCGTGCTTTTGAAATGGGCACTCAAAAAATCGAAGAGCATCGCTTGGAGATGAAACTGGTAGATGTCGAGTATACATTTGACCGCAATAAAGTCATTTTTTATTTCACGGCGGAAGGGCGCGTCGATTTCCGTAATCTGGTTAAAGATCTGGCTTCCATTTTCCGGACCCGCATAGAGCTTCGGCAAATTGGCGTAAGAGATGAAGCGAAAATGCTGGGCGGTATTGGTCCTTGCGGGCGTATGCTTTGTTGCTCGACATTCCTAGGCGACTTTGAGCCGGTATCGATCAAAATGGCAAAAGATCAAAATTTGTCACTTAATCCATCAAAAATTTCGGGGTTATGCGGACGGTTGATGTGCTGCCTGAAATACGAGAATGACGAGTACGAAACTGCTAAAAAAGAAATGCCGGATGTCGGTGCCCGTGTATCAACACCAGACGGGGAAGGCCGCGTTGTTGGCATGAACATTTTAGAGCGCGTGTTAAAAATTCGCTTAGCTGAGCAAGAACAGACATTAGAATACTCATTAAGTGAGATAATGGGCCAAGGAACGAGAGCGTGAGGTGGTTTTTAAGTGAAAGAGAAGAACTTTTTAGACACGGTCATGGATTTTGAGCAGCAATTGGAATCGATGCAAGAGCAATTTCGTGAATTGAAAGCGGTAGTGGCTCATACGATGGAAGAACATCATGCGCTGCAGCTCGAAAATCATCATTTGCGGGCACGTTTGGATGAACTTCATAAAGCGGTTCCGGAAACAGCAGTTGTGGATCCGGTGAAACTGAAAAAAGCGGCTATGGACATCGGAGAAGGTTACGATAATTTGGCGCGTTTATATCATGAAGGTTACCATGTTTGCCATGTGCATTTTGGCAGTTCGCGAAAAGGCGACGATTGCCTGTTTTGCTTGTCGTTTTTGAACAAGCAAAATTGAAAGAAAAGCGGAAGAGCTAGGCACTGGAGACTGCAGCCAAATCGGCTTAAAGCCTCGGGGCTTAGGCTTGCTGCTGGAAAACAATCAAAAAAGGCTCCGACACTCTTTGTGGCGGCAGCCTTTTATTATGTATAAGGAGGTGGAAAGATGTTATTGGATGACGAAAGGCTGGATTACTTATTGGCAGAAAACTTGCGGATTATCCAAAGTCCATCCGTGTTCTCGTTCTCGCTGGATGCGGTCCTCCTTGCCCGCTTTGCTTACGTGCCGTTAAAACGCGGGAAAATCGTGGATTTATGTACAGGCAATGGAGCCATTCCGTTGTTTTTAAGCGCTAGAACGGAATCTTCCATCATTGGAGTGGAACTTCAGGAGCGGCTTGTCCACATGGCCCGCAGAAGTGTGGAATACAATAGTCTGGAACAGCAAATCAGCATTATCGAAGGCGATGTAAAAGAAATCCCGGCTCAGCTTGGAATTGAAAAGTTTGATGTTGTGACGTGTAATCCTCCTTATTTCCCTGCGCATGAAATGAGTGATAAAAACCTCAGTGAACATATGGCGATTGCACGCCACGAACTCCATTTGACCCTGGACGAATCTGTACAGGCGGCCAGCAAGCTGCTGAAACAAGGCGGGAAAGCCGCGTTTGTGCACCGCTCCGGACGCCTCATCGATATCATCACCGCAATGCGGGCGAATCGGTTGGAGCCGAAAAGGGTTCGTTTGGTTTATCCCAAAGCCGGAAAAGAAGCAAACACATTGTTAATCGAAGGTATAAAAGACGGCAAGCCGGATCTGAAAATCCTGCCGCCGCTGATTGTTTACGGAGAGAATGGGGAATATACAGAAGAAGTGAGAGAATTGCTTTATGGAAGCGAATAAGCATTATTTCTATGTACTTGAATGTGCCGACGGTTCCTACTATGCCGGTTATACAAACGATCTGCAGAAACGGTTGGAAGCCCATAACACAGGAAGAGGCGCGAAATACACACGAGCCAAAGGTCCGGTCGAAATGATCCACCATGAAAGTTTTGATACAAAGCCCGCGGCAATGAAAGCGGAATATGCCTTCAAGCAATTATCGAAGCCGCAAAAAATCCGCTATATTGCTAAAGGAAAGGAAGATGGCAAATGAAGTCCCAGAAAAGTTTCATGGAGAACAAAGCGACGCTGTATTTAGTAGCCACACCGATTGGCAATTTGGAAGACATGACTGTAAGAGCCATTCGCATTTTAAAAGAAGTGGATATCATTGCAGCAGAAGATACCCGGAATACGAAAAATTTATGCAATTATTTCGATATTCAAACCAAGCTGGTCAGCTACCACGAACATAACCAGGACAGCGGGGGCTTTAAAATTTTATCTTACTTGCATGAAGGGAAGTCGGTGGCATTGGTTAGCGATGCCGGTATGCCATGTATTTCAGACCCAGGAGAAGACATTGTGCAACGTGTAGTGGAAGAAGATTTTCCGGTAGTGCCAGTTCCTGGTGCCAATGCGGCACTTAGTGCAT
The DNA here is from genome assembly GCF_057748275.1 of Planococcus sp. VCh962. NCBI lineage: Bacteria > Bacillati > Bacillota > Bacilli > Caryophanales > Caryophanaceae > Planococcus > Planococcus sp. VCh962. Next base: position 40,914 of record NZ_JBYLHS010000013.1, on the reverse strand, counting down.
TGATTGCTTCCGGCATTACTCCCCAGCCTTTTCTTTTTTACGGATTCCTATCACGCCATAAAAAAGAACGCCAGGCTGAACTGGAAGTGCTGAGCCAAAAAGAGGAAACCTTGATTTTTTACGAAGCACCTCATAGGTTAAAAGAAAGTTTGAAAAGCGTACAAAAAGCTTTTGGAAATGAGCGGAAAATTACGTTGGCCCGCGAAATTACAAAGAAATTCGAAGAGTTTCTACGCGGTACCATTGAAGAGGCGGTAGAGTGGGTAGAAGAGAATACTATTCGAGGAGAATTTTGCATTATAATAGAAGGAAATGCTTCTCCAGATATCGCTGAACAAGAGAAATGGTGGGAGCACTTGTCGATTTCGGCCCATGTAGAAGAACTGATGGAAAAGAAACAAATGACTTCTAAAGAAGCAATCAAAGAAGTGTCGCAGGAGCGTAATTTATCAAAACGGGATGTTTATCAGGCTTATCATGTATAAAAAAACCGGAGCGCACGAAACGCTCCGGTTTTTACCGTATAGACTTATTTTTTCAAGTTGTTTTGGATTTCTTTTACTAGCATTTCCGCGCCTTCTGGGCTTAGAATCAGTTTACCGCCAACCAGTTGCATGTTATCATCAGATACCTCTCCTGTAACAGCACAAGTCATATTAGGTAAATATTTTTTCAAAATAATTTTATCGTCGTCAACATAAATTTCCAAAGCATCTTTTTCTGCGATTCCTAAAGTACGGCGCAATTCAATTGGAATTACAACTCGGCCTAGTTCATCAACTTTACGTACAATACCTGTCGATTTCATAATAATAGTCTCCCTTCAAATTTGTCGGATGTTTTTTCGTCAAAATTCGACATTTACCACTTCCTGTCATAAATCATACCAAGTACTGGCAATTTGGTCAATATAAAACTATCGAAATTATAATAAATTTTTACATTAAATGACGAAAATATGATGTTTAAAGTAATTTCTCTCAATAATCCGCCAGACTAATGGGATATGAAAAAAACAGGTCTTTTTTTTTCAATATTTTCGCTTCTTCGCCAATGTCGAAAAACAGTCTTGGATTGAAAGATTGTACAATATTGGCGACTTCGTTAAAATAAGAACTATACAAAGAAACTGGAGGAATTTTTCGTGACTGCTAACAACAACACCTTTTACCTGACAACACCGATTTATTATCCAAGCGGAAAATTCCATATTGGAACTGCTTATACCACGGTGGCTTCGGATGCAATGGTCCGTTACAAACGTTTGCGCGGCTATGATGTTCGGTTCTTGACTGGCATGGATGAGCATGGCCAAAAAATCGAAGAGAAAGCTCAAGAAGCTGGAAAAGCACCTCAGCAATATGTGGATGAAATGGCTGACGCCGCTAAAAAAGTATGGTCCACTATGGATATTACTTATGATGATTTTATTCGAACTACTGAAGATCGCCATAAAAAAGGCGTCGAGAAGATTTTCAAAACATTTTTAGACAATGGCGATATCTATAAAGGACAATACGAAGGCTGGTATTGCACCCCGTGTGAATCGTTTTATACAGAAGGACAGTTAGTGGATGGCAATTGCCCGGATTGCGGCCGGCCGGTCCATAAAGTTAAAGAAGAGTCATACTTCTTCAATATGAAGAAATATGCAGACCGCCTGCTAGCGTATTACGAAAACCATGTCGAGTTTATTGAACCTGAATCCCGCAAAAATGAAATGATCAACAATTTCATCAAACCGGGCCTTGAAGATTTATCCGTTTCGAGAACTTCGTTTGACTGGGGAATTCCGGTTCCTGGAGACCCGAAACATGTAATCTATGTATGGGTGGATGCCTTATCAAACTATATTACATCGCTTGGCTATGGTTCAGATGATGAATCAGCTTTCAATAAATATTGGCCGGCAGATGTCCATGTAGTTGGCAAGGACATTGTCCGTTTCCATACCATTTATTGGCCGATTTTCTTGATGGCATTGGATTTGCCGTTGCCGAAGAAAGTTTTCGCCCACGGCTTTATCATGATGAAAGACGGCAAAATGTCGAAATCAAAAGGCAATGTGGTCTATCCGGAAATGCTGGTAGAGCGTTATGGACTTGATGCAACACGCTATTTCTTGCTGCGTGAGCTGCCATTCGGTTCAGATGGCGTTTTCTCGCCTGAATCGTTTGTTGAACGCACAAATTTTGATTTGGCCAACGACTTAGGAAACTTATTGAACCGCACAGTATCGATGATCAATAAATACTTTGACGGGGAAGTTCCACAAGTGACAGGGCAAGAAACAGAATTTGATGCAATGCTCGAGCAAGTAGCTAAGCATACGGTGGAAGTTTATGAACAGCATATGGAAAAAATGCAATTCAGCATTGTGCTGAGCGAAGTATGGGCATTGATTTCACGCACCAATAAATACATCGATGAAACACAGCCATGGGTGCTGGCAAAAGATGAAGCATCTGTTGGCAAACTGGCTTCGGTTATGGCTCATTTAGCTGAAAGCTTACGGATGACCGCAGTAATGCTTCAGCCATTCCTGCCGAATGCGCCGAAGCAGATCATTGAACAGCTTGGTTTGTCTGAGGAATTTTTGGCATGGGATACATTGCAGGAATTCGGAGGAATTCCGGAAGGCATTAAAGTGGTATCAAAAGGCACCCCAATTTTCCCTCGTCTTGAAGTAGAGCCGGAAGTTGCTTATATCCGCGATCAAATGCGCGGAACTGCTGCCCCGGCAGAAACAGAAGAAGTGGTGGAAGAAATTATAGAAGAAGTACCGGATGTGCCAGAGATCACAATCGATGAGTTCATGAAAGTGGACTTGCGGGTGGCGACGGTGACCGCAAGCGAAGCGGTTCCAAAAACTTCTAAACTGCTGAAACTGCAGCTGGATTTAGGGTATGAACAGCGCCAAGTGGTTTCTGGCATTGCAGAGCATTACAAACCGGAAGATTTGGTCGGGAAGAAAGTAGTGGTCGTGGCGAACCTGAAACCGGTTAAGCTGCGCGGCGAGCTTTCACAAGGCATGATTTTGGCCGGTGAGAAGAACGGCTATCTGACATTAGCGGCAGTGGATGAGAAATTGCCGAATGGCGCTCAAATTAAATAAATAAGAATAGTTAGGCAAGGTGGCTAAAGATTCATCCTTTTGCATACCGCTTCAGCCGTTTTGGGTAGAGCGAGGACACATGCTCCTGTCTCTGCCTTGCATCTGCACCTGCGCCGCTGCGCTATGCGCTTCTTCGCAAAGGCTTGGCCACACAAGTTTCGGCCATTGCCTTAGGAGTTGTTTCAATGAATATCACAGCTAAAATTAATAGTTCACTTGGAACGGTAATAAAAGTCATCCAAATGGATGGCATAACAAGATGATTTAACCTTCAAAAGACCTGTATTTTATGCAGGTCTTCTTTTATTTTTTTGGATTTTATTGGATAAAAGCATCAGAAAATGACTTGATTTGTTATATAAATAACATGTTTTGTTATACAACTGTAATATGGGTGTGAAGAAAGAAACGAAGGAAACGATTAAAATAAGGTTTAATGTGAGGAGAATGCTTGATGTTCATAGATACCCATGTGCATTTAAATGCAGATCAATATGAAGAAGATTTAAATGAAGTGATCGACAGAGCTTTAGAAAACAATGTTACAAAAATGGTTGTCATTGGGTTCGATCGGAAAACGATAGAACGTGCTATGGAGCTTGCCGAGAAACATGATTTTATATATGCCGTAGTCGGATGGCACCCGGTAGATGCCATCGATTGCACAGAAGAAGATTTGAAATGGATTGAAGAGTTGGCGGCTCATGCAAAAGTAGTAGGAATTGGTGAAACTGGCCTGGACTATTATTGGGACAAATCTCCAAAAGAAGTGCAGCAGGAAGTATTCCGCAAACAAATTCGCCTTGCTAAAAAAGTCAGGTTGCCGATTATCATCCATAATCGGGATGCCACGGCGGATGTATTGCGCATACTGAAAGAAGAAGAAGCACAAGAAGTCGGCGGCGTTATGCATTGTTTCGGGGGCAGTGTAGAAACGGCACACGAAAGCATCGCCATGAACTTCATGATTTCACTTGGCGGACCGGTCACGTTTAAAAATGCTAAGAAGCCGAAAGAAGTCGCAACTGAAATTCCTCTCGAGCATTTAATGATTGAAACCGATGCACCGTATCTTGCACCGCATCCTTACCGCGGAAAACGCAATGAACCATCTTATGTCCCTCTTGTCGCAGCAGAGATTGCCCGCTTAAAAGGCATCTCCATTGAAGAAGTTGCCCGGATTACGACACGGAACGCAGAACAGTTTTTCAAATTAACAGAGCAATCGTCAAAATAAGAAAGACCCGCTTAAGTTGACACACTGAAATCGAGTCTATATAATCACTCAAGTGAATGAGGAGGAGTTATTTTTGACAAAACAAGAAAAAAATAGCAAGTCAGTTAATTTATATAAAGGGAAATCTTTGCTTGTTGCTATTGCCACGGTGTTAATGTTTGCTGCTGTTTTGACGTTCGCTATTTATGAGGGAACAAAAAATACGGTTAAGATGACTGCTAACGGCGAAACGACAGAAGTCAAAACACATGCCGACACAGTAGGGGCGTTTTTAGAAGAACAACAGATTCAAGTGGCTCAAGATGATTACTTAAGCCAGTCTGCAGATACAGTTATTGAAGAAGATACCGCACTGGAATGGGATCAGGCAGAGCAATATAAAGTATCGGTTGATGGCAAAGAAACAGCTGCCTGGACTACAGCCAATACAGTAAAAGACATTTTAGCGAAAGCGAATGTCGAAGTTACGGAACATGATAAAGTTACGCCTGCATTAAATGAAGAAGTAGATGAGGATACAGCGATTTCTGTTGAAAAAGCATACGAGGTAACTCTTGTAGATGGCTTGGAAGAGAAAAAAGTATGGTCCACCTCGACTACGGTCGCTGACTTTTTAAAACAGAACAAAATTACGCTAGGCGAACTTGACCGGGTTGAAAACGGAATGGATGAAAAAGTTGTTCCGAATTCCAAAGTCCAAGTAGTTCGTGTAGAAAAGGTCACCGATGTAGTGGAGGATTCTGTGAAATTTGCAGCAGAAACAAAGAAAGATTCCAAGCTTTTAAAAGGGCAGGAAAAACTTGTCCAAAAAGGCCAAAATGGAGTCGTCTCTAAAACTTATGAAGTTGTGAAAGAAAACGGCAAAGAAGTAAAACGTGATCTTAAGAGCGAAAAAACGGTCAAAGAACCGACGAAACAAGTAACGGCAGTGGGAACTAAAGTGGTTGTTGCCAGCGTTTCACGCGGCACCACTCCCAAAGCTTCCGAGAAACAAGCTTCGGCAGCGACGGTTAAACAAGCTTCCGCTCCTAAAGCGGCACCTGTTCAAAAAGCAGCGCCAGCCAAAAAAGCTGAACCTTCAAGAAAAGCTTCAGCGGCATCAGCCAAGGCTGCCGCACCAACTAGCGGCAAAGAGTTCTATGTATCCGCTACAGCGTATACAGCAAGCTGTGCAGGGTGTTCAGGCATCACAGCTACAGGCATTAACTTAAAAGCCAATCCAGGCCTTAAAGTCATCGCGGTAGACCCGAATGTCATTCCGCTTGGCTCTAAAGTATATGTAGAAGGATATGGTTATGCGGTTGCCGGAGATACGGGCGGAGCAATCAAAGGAAATAAAATCGACTTGTTTATGGCAAACCAATCAGATGCTATCGCATTTGGACGCCAGCAATTGAAAGTTACAGTCCTTAACTAATACAATGAGCACTTACAGCAAGGCTTTCTTGGGAGTTCCCGGGAAAGCCTTTTACTTATGTGCCCGCCTGCGTGTAGAATAAAGAGAAACTTTACTCAAAGGGGATACTTATCTGCTTTAAGTATTGATTGGGCCAATCAGGATTTTTAAAACATATTGCCCGTTTGGAAAAGCGGAAATCGTTAAAGCGGGGAAACAAGAAGTGTGGGAAAGAGGAACAAAAGTGAAAATCAAAGAAATAATCATAGTTGAAGGAAAAGATGATACGGTAGCAGTCAAACGTGCCGTAAATGCAGACACGCTTGAGACGAACGGTTCTGCAATTTCAAAAGAAACGCTGGTGCGCATTGCTCATGCTCAGCAAAAGCGGGGAGTCATCGTTTTTACAGACCCTGATTATCCAGGACAGCGAATCCGTGCTATTATTGAAGAACATGTGCCGGGCGTAAAGCATGCCTTTTTAGCAAAAGAAAAGACCATTGCGAAAAGCGGCAAAGGCCTTGGGATTGAACATGCCAAAGACGAAGACATCCGCGAAGCATTATCAGCTGTGTATACACCTCGCCAAACAGAGGAAGCGGTTGAAATTACCATGGAGGATTTAATGGACGCGGCATTGGTTGCGCATCCTCAAGCAAAAATGCGCCGGATCCGTTTAGGAGCTCTGCTCCAAATAGGCTATACCAATGGAAAACAGCTTCAAAAAAGGCTTCATATGTTTGGGATTTCCAAAACTCAATTTATTGAAGCTGTACAAGCGTTAAACCAGGAGGAACATTCATGACTAAAGATATTGCTACACCCATACGCACTCAGGAAATCATGGCGAAACATGGCCTGGCTGTAAAGAAAAGTCTAGGCCAGAACTTCCTGATTGATCCAAATATTTTGCGGAAAATTGTTGGCAAGGCAAAGCTGACAAAACAGTCTGCCGTAATTGAAATTGGGCCAGGCATTGGAGCTTTGACAGAACATTTAGCACGCGAGGCAGGAAAAGTATTGGCGTTTGAAATTGACCAGCGTCTGTTGCCGGTATTAGAGGACACTTTATCTCCATACGATAACATTTCAATTATTCACTCAGATATCTTGAAAGCCGACGTAGAGACTGCCATTAAAGAAGAGCTGGCTGGCTACGAAGACATCATGGTGGTGGCCAATTTGCCTTATTATGTAACTACACCGATTATCATGAAGCTGCTTCTTGAAAAGCTGCCGATTCGAGGTTTAGTGGTCATGCTGCAAAAGGAAGTGGCGGAACGCATTACGGCAAAGCCTGGCACAAAAGCTTATGGATCATTGTCGATTGCCATCCAGTATTACACCGAAGCAGAAATGGCGCTGACGGTGCCAAAGACTGTCTTTATGCCACAGCCGAATGTTGATTCAGCTGTTATTCGAATGATTAAGCGGCCGGAGCCTCAAGTAAAAGTGTTGGATGAAGATTTCTTTTTCATGGTGACAAGAGGATCGTTTGTCCAGCGCCGGAAAACCATTTTGAATAATTTGCAGACAGCCATGCCGCTCGGCAAAGAAAAGAAAGAGCTGATTTTAAAAGCATTGGAAGAAGCAGAAATTGAACCTTCACGCCGAGGAGAAACGCTTTCCATAAAGGAATTCGGTGTGCTTGCTGACAAACTATACCCTTATTTCGGGTAATATATAACATTTTTATTACAATTTCGGTCTGTTTTTTGAGTGTGACTGATATTTCGAATAAAAAAATATTGACAGTAGCGGTACAACGCTGATAAAATTAGAAATTTACTTGACCGGAGGGTCAAATTCTGGTAGACTTTGTCTATAGTGAGGTGTAGACAAGATGCCCAAAACTTTGGCGGATATTAAAAAGTCGTTAGACCTGCATTTAGGAAAACGATTGATTTTAAAGGCAAATGGAGGACGTAAGAAAACGGTCGAACGCGCCGGAATCTTGCGAGAAACGTATCACTCGGTGTTCGTAATTGAACTTGATCAAGATGAGCATTCATTTGAACGCGTGTCTTACAGCTACGCAGACATTCTAACAGAAGCAGTAGAAATTATTGTACATGAAGGAACAGAAGAAGCACTTGTTGTTAAATAATGAACGGCATTTATATTGTTTTTGAAACTCACAGCCCGTTGGCTTAACGGACTGTGAGTTTTTTTGTTTATTTTCGCCATTTTCCCCGAAGCGCCCTGCGTGTGTTAAAATAGTCTTCATCAGAATATAAAAAGGAGGCAGTGGGATGCTCTACGTAAAGGCGCCTGCCAAAATCAATTTAACGTTAGATGTTTTACATAAGCGCCCGGATAACTATCATGAGATTGAAATGATCATGACGACAGTCGATTTGGCTGATCGAATCGGGTTGAAAGCAACCGAAAGCGGAATTTACATTGAATCTGCTGATCGCTTTGTTCCAAATGATTCCCGCAACTTAGCTTACCAGGCAGCTCAGTTGATGAAAGAAACATACGGCATTAAATCAGGAGTCATTATTTCATTGGACAAACAGATTCCGGTTGCAGCTGGACTGGCAGGAGGGAGCAGCGATGCTGCTGCCACTTTAAAAGGATTGAACCAATTATGGCAATTAAATTTGTCACTCGATGAACTGGCCGAACTAGGTGCGAAAATCGGTTCGGACGTATCTTTTTGTGTCTACGGCGGCACTGCACTGGCAAAAGGACGCGGGGAAATTATACAAGAGTTGCCCGTTCCGCCTAATTGCTGGGTGATTTTAGCCAAGCCGACCATTGGGGTGTCCACAGCGGAAGTTTACGGTGCGTTTGACGTGAAAAATGCACAGCATCCTAATACAGCAGAAATGATTGAAGCGCTCGCTACAGGTGATTACAATGCCATGTGCGCTAATTTAGGCAATGCATTAGAAAGTGTTACATTAAATCTCTATCCGGAAGTGGCTCAGATCAAAGATCAGATGAAGAAATTTGGAGCTGATGCGGTGTTGATGAGCGGAAGTGGCCCGACGGTCTTTGGGCTGGTCCAGCAGGAAGCTCGGATTCCACGCATCTACAATGGGTTAAGAGGGTTCTGCACAGAAGTTTATGCAGTGCGTTTGATCGGGGAACGAGAGCCACTTGCTTAAATACGTACATTTATGGTAAATTTTCTATAAATCATTCGTGTTTAGGAGAGGGTAAGATGAAGTGGAAGCGCAGTGAACGGTTAGTTGATATGACGCATTATCTTTTGGACCATCCACATAAATTAATTCCCCTTACATATTTTTCGGATCTCTATGAGTCGGCCAAGTCTTCAATCAGTGAAGATTTGGGAATCGTTAAAGAGACGTTTGAAGAAAAAGGGATTGGGTTATTAATGACCGTACCGGGTGCGGCCGGCGGCGTGAAGTATGTACCGAAACTTCACAAAGAAGAAATTAAAGGGATTATGGCTGAACTGATAGAAGTGTTAAGCCAATCGGATCGGCTTTTGCCTGGCGGATACTTGTACATGACAGACGTCCTTGGCAATCCAAGCATTATGAACCGGATCGGCAAGGTTTTTGCTACCGCTTTTGCTGATGAAAAAATTGATGTGATTATGACGGTCGCCACTAAAGGGATTCCGATCGCCCATGCCATTGCCCGCCATCTGAATGTCCCGGTCGTTATTGTCCGAAGAGACAGCAAGGTGACGGAAGGCTCGACTGTCAGCATTAATTACGTTTCAGGTTCTTCCCGGCGCATTCAAACGATGGTGCTGTCTAAGCGCAGCATGAAGAGCGGTCAGCGTGTCTTGATCACCGATGACTTTATGAAAGTCGGCGGAACGATGAATGGCATGAAAAATTTACTCGAAGAATTCGAATGCACACTGGCAGGAGTAGCCGTATTGGTAGAAGCGGAGCATTCCGACGAGCGCCTTGTTGAAAAATACTTGTCACTCGTTAAATTGCATGAAGTCAGTGAAAAAGAACGGACGATTGCGTTGGAAGAAGGAAACTACTTTACTAATGGAGGGTTTTAAAATGAAATTTGTAGCGACAGACAAAGCAGCAGCGGCCATCGGGCCTTATTCACAAGGTGTTATCTCTGGAGACCTATTTTATAGTTCAGGGCAGATTCCATTGACGCCGTCAGGAGAAATGGTTGAAGGCTCAATCGTTGATCAGGCCCATCAGGTATTCGCTAATCTTAAGGCCATTCTGGCAGAAGCAGGTTCATCTTTAGATAATGTCATTAAAACAACTGTGTTCATCAAGGACATGAACGATTTTGCAGCACTTAATGAAGTGTATGCATCTTATTTCGGCGATCATAAGCCGGCACGTTCGACCGTAGAAGTAGCCCGTTTGCCGAAAGACGCAAAAGTGGAAATCGAAGTAATTGCAAAAATCACAGCGTAAACCAAACCATCCTACGGGGTGGTTTTTTTATTGCAATCCAAGTAAGACAACTGATTTTCAACTGTTGAAATTCCGCAAAACAGCTCCGCTTTCCTGCGGGCTTGTCCCGAGTGGATTTCGGCACTTCGTCGCTACGCTGCCCCGCGGGAGTCTCCGCTGTTTGGCTCCAAATCTATGTAAAGTAGTAGACAGAGAATTGGATAGGTAAACAGCTCTCTTATAGAAAGCTTCTCCAGCGCCGGCGCATCCAGAGGCTAAGAGGGAGCCATGCCCAAAGCGGTATTAAAAGTCGATTCCTTTAATTCTTTTTATATAAAAATCATTAAGTAAATTTTCTAATAAATTATGTAATTTATGAAGGAGATTAGTCCCTGGCGGCGAATTACATATATTAGCAACATAAAAAGCATCTAAGAGGAAAGGTGGTGACACAATGGAAGTAACCGACGTAAGGCTTCGGCGTGTACAAACAGATGGCCGGATGCGGGCAATCGCTTCCATCACACTGGACAACGAGTTTGTTGTGCATGATATCCGGGTGATTGATGGCAATGAAGGATTATTCGTCGCTATGCCAAGCAAGCGTACCCCTGATGGAGAATTTAGGGACATTGCCCATCCAATCAACTCGAATACCCGTAATAAGCTTCAAGAAGCTATTTTAACTGCATATCACCAAAGCGAAAATGACCCGGTCTTTGAAGAAGCTGGAGTTTAAACGCGCCACCTCACGAGCCTTCTATTACAGATAGGGCTCTTTTTTTTGTTGCCTGTTGATAATGTCATGGTATTGTCATGCTCTGAAACCTTGAATAATCAAGGTTTTTCGGATATAGTCAATAAGGAAAAGCTAAAATATCCATTGCCATAATGAAATAGATAACAGATGACTTGATTGGAGGACCTGATTACATGACGAATACATATGCAGTAGTATTAGCCGCTGGACAAGGAACGCGAATGAAGTCAAAACTTTATAAAGTGCTTCACCCTGTTTGCGGCATGCCAATGGTTGAACACGTTACAAACAACGTGTCACAGCTGGGCGTTGAAAAAATTGTGACAATTGTCGGCCATGGCGCTGAAAAAGTCCAAGAACAGCTCGGATCAAAAAGCGAGTATGCACTTCAGGAAGAGCAATTAGGGACAGCGCATGCGGTTCAGCAAGCCGCTTCATTGATCGAAGGGTTGCCTGGAACGACATTAGTGGTTTGCGGGGATACCCCTCTGATCCGCCCGGAAACGATGGAGGCATTGCTTAGCCACCATGCAGAAACAAACGCAAAAGCGACTATTTTGACAGCTATTGCGGATAACCCTGCCGGATATGGACGAATTCTGCGCGATGAGGCTGGAAGCGTCTCAAAAATCGTCGAGCAGAAAGATGCTTCCGTTGAAGAGCAAAAAGTGAAAGAAATCAACACAGGCACTTACTGCTTTGATAATCAGGCGTTGTTCGAAGCGTTAAAACTGGTTTCAAACAACAATGCCCAAGGCGAGTATTATTTGCCGGATGTCATTGAAATTCTGCAAAAGCAGGGAGAAGTTGTGGCTGCTTATGCTACGGACAGTTTTGATGAAACGCTTGGTGTTAATGACCGTGTAGCTTTGAGTGAGGCGGAGCGCATCATGCGTGCCCGCATCGCAGAAAAACATATGCGTGCCGGCGTTACTATTATCGATCCAGCTACAGCTTATATCAGCGCCGAAGCGGAAATTGGTGCGGATACAGTTCTTCAGCCGAATGTAATTATTGAAGGAAACACTAAAATCGGGGCTGACTGCCTTATTTCTTCAAATAGCCATATTGAAAACAGTATAATCGGCGACCGGACGGTTATCCGTTCATCGCATGTCTACGACAGTACGGTGGGCAACGACACAGCAGTTGGACCTTTTGCGCATCTCCGGCCGGAGTCGCAATTAGGAGACGAAGTGAAAATCGGCAACTTTGTCGAAGTGAAAAAATCCGAGCTTGGGAATGGCAGCAAGGTTTCGCATTTAAGCTATATCGGAGATGCGAATGTTGGCACAAACGTCAATATTGGCTGTGGCACCATAACTGTCAATTACGATGGCAAGAACAAGTTTCTCACAACGATTGAAGATGACTCGTTCATCGGGTGTAATTCAAACCTGATTGCCCCTGTTACTATCGGTAAAGGCTCTTACGTAGCCGCAGGATCAACTATTTCTAAAAATGTGCCGAGCGATGCTTTAGCGATTGCACGCGCACGTCAAGAAAACAAAGAAGGCTATGTAAAAAAATTAAATTCAAGAAAATAATAGGAGGCTACACACGAAATGAGTTATCAAATTGATGCAGCAACCACTAAGATGAAAATTTTCGCATTAAATTCAAATCCGGAATTAGCGGAGGAAATTGCCAAGCACGTCGGTTTGCCGCTTGGAAAAAGTTCAGTTACCCACTTCAGTGATGGTGAAATCCAGATTAATATTGAAGAAAGTATCCGTGGCTGTGACGTTTTCATCGTGCAATCAACCTCCGAGCCGGTCAATGAGAATTTAATGGAACTGCTGATCATGATTGATGCAGTAAAACGTGCCTCTGCCCGTACTGTGAATGTTGTAATGCCTTATTATGGCTATGCTCGCCAAGACCGCAAAGCGCGTTCACGTGAACCGATCACAGCTAAATTGGTAGCAAACCTTCTGGAAACAGCAGGAGCCACACGCGTCATCGCACTTGACCTGCATGCGCCTCAAATTCAAGGCTTTTTTGATATCTTGATCGACCACTTGCTGGCAGTGCCTCTTTTGTCGGATTATTTCTTGAATGACAGCGGCATCGATTTGGATAACGTCATTATCGTTTCGCCGGATCACGGTGGTGTAACACGGGCGCGTAAAATGGCAGACCGCTTGAAAGCCCCGATTGCTATTATCGATAAACGCCGTCCGCGCCCGAACGTAGCAGAAGTCATGAATATTGTCGGGAATGTAGAAGGGAAAACGGCTATCATTATTGATGACATTATCGATACTGCCGGAACCATTACAATTGCTGCCAGCGCATTGGTCAAGAGCGGCGCAAAAGAAGTGTACGCTTGCTGTACACATCCAGTTCTTTCAGGCCCTGCAGTCGGACGGATCAACGAGTCTGTCATTAAAGAATTGATTGTGACAAATTCAATCGCTTTGCCTGAAGAAAAGAAAACTCCGAAGATCAAACAGCTTTCTGTTGCCAAATTGATGGCAGAAACAATTGTCCGTGTTCACGAACAAAAATCAGTCAGCACGTTGTTTGATTGATCTGAATAAATACTCATAAGTCCTTTATGTTTGGTTTTTCTGGAGTAGGGTAAATATCCTCTATGGACAACTAAAACTGGAGGATGAGAATATATGACGTCGAAAATATCAGTGCAAAAAAGAGACAGTGCTACACCTCACTCTACATTAACGGAATTACGCAGGCAGGGAATCGTGCCTGGAGTCGTTTACGGCTACCAGACAGAAACCATTCCTGTATCAGTTTCGGAAATCGATTTGATTAAAACATTGCGTGAATCTGGACGCAACGGGGTTATTAACCTGGAAGTAGAAGGGAAAACACTGAATGTCGTATTAAGTGATTTCCAACGGGATGCGTTAAAAGGAAGTTTTAAGCATGTAGACTTCTTGGCAGTTAATATGTCAGATGAGCTTGAAGTGTCCGCTGCTGTGCATTTAATCGGTGAATCACCTGGTGAAAAAGAAGGCGGAGTGGTTAACCAGCCGAATCGTGAAGTTTCGATTAGAGTTAAACCTGCCGATATTCCAGATGCGCTTGAAGTGGATGTATCCAACCTGGCCATCGGTGACCACTTGACAGTCGGAGACATTCGCGGAACTGTTTCTTATGAAATTTTAGATGAAGACGATTTTATCCTTGTATCCGTAACCGCTCCTCGTACACAAGATGAATTGGATGAGCTTGAAGCCCCAACCGGTGAAGGCGCTCAACCCGAAGTAATCGGCGGCGAGCCAGCGAATGACCAGAATAAGGATTAAGTTAGCAAAATAAAGGGGCTGTCTCAGGACAGTCCCTATTTTTCTGTTTTCATGTACCGATATGGTAAAATAATAAGCAGTGAAAAAGTAAAGGAAGATTCTTATGAAACTGATTATCGGCTTGGGGAATCCTGGCAAAACATATGAGCAGACACGGCATAATATCGGGTTTAAAGTGATTGATTACCTGGCTTCCAAATGGAATGCACCTTTGACGCAGAACAAGTTTAAAGGCATGTATTCCATCATTCACCGGCCTGAAGGAAAAGTGATGCTGTTAAAACCGCTCACTTATATGAATTTATCCGGAGAAAGTGTCGGGGCGCTGATGGACTATTACGATATAGATATCCATGACATTGTCGTCATCTACGATGACTTGGATTTGCCGACTGGCCAGTTGCGGCTCCGCCAAAAAGGCAGTGCGGGCGGCCATAATGGCATCAAGTCATTGATCCAGCATTTGGGGACTCAGCAATTTAACCGGATCCGCATCGGCATCAGCCGTCCTCCAGCAGGCATGAAAGTACCGGATTATGTCTTGTCACGCTTTTCGGAAAGTGAAATTCCGGAAGTTGCAGAAGCAGTCAAACAAAGTGCTGAAGCATGTGAGTTATGGCTGTCAAAACCGTATTTGGAAGTAATGAATAATTTTAATGGATCATAAATTCGCTTTGGCGCTGATGGCGTTCAGGGCTTTTTTCTGTTTCCCGGATGATATATAGCATTACCTTATTCAATTTGAAAGGAGGAATCTTGATGAAACAGATTTTGCAGGCGTTTTCAGAGGATTCCCATATACAGAAATTCATAGCGGATTTGAAAAAAGGCCGTGATCATCATTTGATTTCCGGACTTACGGGCAGTGCCCGGCCGGTTTTTTATCAAACGGTCTGGTCCGATTTGCAATCACCTTTATTGGTTGTAACGCCCAATCTATTGAATGCGCAGCGTGTCTACGATGATTTGGTTAAATTAATGGGGGAAGAGCTCGTTCATCTTTATCCGGCGGATGAGCTGATAGCGGCAGATGTTTCGTTTTCAGGACCTGAACTACGAGCTCACCGCATCGATACACTTAATCATATGCACAGCGTCGGAACAGGAATTTACATCACTCCAGTCGCAGGCATGCGCAAATTGATGCCTTCTCATGAACAATGGGAGCTTTCTACTTTGCAGGTGGCAGAAGGCGAAGAAATCGATACGGATCAATGGCTGTCAAAACTTGTGGCGATGGGTTATTCCCGCACATCGATGGTAACAACGCCGGGCGAGTTTGCCTTACGTGGTGGTATTCTTGATATTTACCCTTTGAACTTCGAGCATCCAGCCCGTATTGAGCTGTTTGATACCGAAGTTGATTCAATCCGTCTGTTTTCGGCAGAAGACCAGCGCTCTCTCGAAAAACTGAAGTCGTTATGCATTTTGCCGGCAAGTGAATTAGTGCTGTCCAGAGGGCAAAAGCTGGATTTAGCTGATCGGTTGGAAGAGCAGCTAGCGGCTTCTTTGAAGAAAATCAAAGCGGAAGATACAAAAGAAGCTTTGCTGCTGCATATTCAGCACGACATTGATATGCTGCGGCAAGGCAATATGCCGGATCAAGTGGCTAAGTATGCAGCATTAGTCGAATCCCAATCCGCTTTTTTAGGCGATTACTTTCCGGCCGACGGCATCGTGTTGTTCGATGAACTTGGCCGGATTCAGGAAATGACTGAAACATTGGAACGCGAAGAAGGCGACTTTATCATCTCGCTTCTGGAAGAAGGAAAGTTTCTTCAAGGAGTCCGGTTGTCGTATGCCTTTCGTGAAGTGCTTACTAAAATCAAGCAAAAGATGGCATTTTTGTCGCTGTTTGTCCGGACCTTTCCAACGGTCCAAATCAAGAATTCAATCACTTTTTCTTGCAGGCCCATGCAATCTTTCCATGGCCAGATGAATTTATTGAAAGCGGAAGTGGAACGCTGGGAACAAGCGAAATTCCAGGTATTTATCGTAGCGGAAGGTGACGAGCGCTTACGAAAAGTTCGATCCGTGCTGGAAGACTATGAGATGGAAGCGGAAATCGTCAATTCATCCACTCAGCTCCAAGGCGGCAAAATGTATTTGATCGACGGTGATTTGTCCGCCGGTTTTGAAATGCCGCTGCAGCGGTTGGCCATCATTACCGATGGGGAATTATTTAAAAAACAAGCGAAGAAAAAGACCCGTCCGCAAAAATTGACGAATGCAGAACGCATTAAAAGTTACTCGGAAATCAAACCGGGCGATTATGTGGTCCATATCCATCACGGGATTGGACGGTATATCGGAATCGAGACACTGGAAATTGGTGGAGTCCATAAAGATTATTTGCATATTGTCTATAAGGCGGATGATAAATTATTTGTACCAGTCGACCAGATTGACCTGATCCAGAAATATGTAGCTTCCGAAGAAAAAGAGCCGAAATTGCATAAAATGGGCGGGGCAGAATGGAAAAAGACACGCAAGAAAGTGTCAGCCGCCGTTCAGGATATAGCAGATGATCTTATTAAATTGTACGCTGAACGCGAAGCATTAAAAGGTTATGCGTTTTCTGAAGAACAGGATATGCAGCGGCAGTTTGAAGCTGAATTCCCCTATGAAGAAACGGTCGATCAGCTGCGCTCGATCAATGAAGTCAAGCGGGATATGGAAAAAGAACGGCCAATGGATCGCCTGATTTGCGGAGATGTAGGTTACGGCAAGACCGAAGTGGCAATCCGTGCTGCCTTTAAGGCGGTGCTCGACGGAAAACAAGTGGCATTTTTGGTGCCGACCACCATCCTTGCCCAACAGCATTATGAAACAATGAGTGAACGCTTCAAGGATTACCCGATAGAAGTAGGCCTCATGAGCCGTTTCCGTTCAAAAAAGCAACAGACTGAAACCGTCAAAGGCTTGAAGAACGGTTCGGTTGATGTGGTGATCGGGACACACCGGATTTTATCAAAAGACATGGCCTATAAAGATTTAGGCTTGCTGATCATAGATGAAGAACAGCGTTTTGGCGTTACCCATAAAGAGAAGATCAAACAAATGAAAACGAACGTCGATGTGCTGACGCTGACGGCTACACCAATTCCGCGGACGCTCCATATGTCGATGATCGGAGTCCGCGATTTGTCCGTTATCGAAACGCCGCCGGCAAACCGCTTCCCGGTTCAAAGCTATGTCATGGAATACAACGGAGCACTTGTCCGTGAGGCCATTGAGCGGGAGATGGCACGCGGCGGCCAAGTATTTTTCTTGTACAACCGAGTGGATGATATGACCCGCAAAGTGGAAGAAATCCAGGCATTAGTGCCGGAAGCCCGGGTCGGCTATGCACATGGCCAGATGTCGGAATCGGAACTGGAATCGGTGATACTTGGTTTCCTAGACGGCGATTACGACGTCTTAGTAACGACTACCATCATTGAAACCGGTATTGATATTCCGAATGTTAATACGCTTATCATTCACAACGCAGACCGGATGGGCTTGTCACAGCTTTATCAATTGCGTGGCCGCGTCGGCCGCTCAAGCCGTGTGGCATATGCTTATTTCATGTATCAGCGGGATAAGGTGCTGACAGATGTGGCAGAGAAACGTTTGATGGCCATCAAGGAATTTACTGAACTTGGTTCGGGCTTTAAAATCGCTATGCGTGATTTATCAATCCGTGGGGCGGGCAATCTGCTCGGTTCGCAGCAGCATGGCTTTATCGATTCGGTCGGTTTTGATTTGTATTCTCAAATGCTTGAACAGGCCATTGAAGAACGCCGCACGGGCATCAAGAAAGAAGAAATTCCGGAAGTGGAGATTTCGCTTGATATCGATGCCTATATCCCGGACAGTTATATTGGCGACGGTTACCAGAAAATCCAGATGTACAAACGCGTCAAAGGCATTGAAGAAGTTGAGGAAGTTGCCGAACTGCAAGACGAACTGATCGACCGCTTTGGCGATATGCCGATTGAAACAGACCGCCTGCTGCGCATTGCCCGCATGAAAATCTGGGCGCGCCAGACCGGCGTCGAAACGATCAAACAAAACGGCAAGCTGATTTCGATCCGTTTGTCAGAAGACGGCACAGCTGCCGTTAACGGCGGCAAGCTGGTGGAAGAATCAGCAGCTTACGGGCGTGCAGTCGGATTCAGCATGTCGGGCCAGCAATTGGTCATGACCATTGACGAAAACAAATCCGGCAAGCAGCATCCGTTTGATGTGCTGGAAGGCATGATGAAACTGATTCCGGAATCACTCCGCGAAGAAAAAACGGTCAGTTAATTTTGAAGAGGGAATGAGTGAAGCCCGTTGAACAATGAAGGAACGATGAAGACATTCATGAAAGGCGCAGTCCTTTTAACAATGGCGGGCTTGATTGTTAAATTGCTCAGTGCCGTCTATCGGGTGCCTTATCAAAATTTGGTGGGGGACCAGGGATTCTATATTTATCAGCAAGTTTATCCGTTTATCGGCATTTTCAGTACGTGGACATCGTATGGCTTTGCCGTTGCGGTTTCTAAACTGATGGCCGATTCTGAGGAAAAGGACCACGGCTCCATTTTGCGGATTGCTTTTGGTTTTATTGCCGTGGTTTCCACATTGTTCTTCCTGGTTCTATTTTTGGGCGCGGATTTGCTAGCCGGATGGATGGGAGACGGCCAGTTGAGCAGATTATTGCAAGTCGGAGCTTTTGCAGTGCTCTTGATGCCGCCGCTTGCGGTGTTAAAAGGGTTTTTCCAATCGAATAACGAAATGGCGCCGGTCGCTTATTCCCAAATAACCGAGCAGGGAATCCGGGTAACGGTCATTTTGCTCGGTACTTGGATTGTGATCTCAAGCGGTTTTTCCCTGTATGCAGCAGGACAGATGGCAATGTTTGGCGCTGTTGCCGGTGAAATAGCGGGGGTTATTCTGCTAATTGCCTTTTTCCGCAGACGCCTATTCAAATTCAATTCGCCTTCTAAGCTAAGAGCGTGGCCGGTCATTAAAAACATGACGGCCATTTCACTCAGCATCAGCATGAGTTCCTTGATCTTGCTGTTTTTTCAGCTGGCTGATTCCTTTACCATTTTCCGGCTATTGACGGAAAGCGGAATAGACCGGACTTTGGCGATGGAGCAAAAAGGCGTTTATGACCGTGGCCAGCCGCTTGTCCAATTCGGCATCCTGATTGCCACATCGCTCGCTTTGACGATTGTTCCACTTGTTGCCCATATGTCGAAAAAAGAAAGCGGCCGTTCAGCACAAATGTATGCCGGACTCGCTTTCCGGATTTCGTTTCTGTTTGCTTTTGCAGCGGCTGCCGGTCTGACATTCGTTATGCCCTATGTGAACGAAATGCTGTTTCAGACGCGGGATGAATCGTTGACGCTGATTGTTTTCAGTTGGCAGATTGTCTGGATGTCGCTGCTTTTGATTATGACTGCGATGCTGCATGGTTTAGGGAAAGTCAAAGTGCCAGCGTTGCTTTTAACCGGTGGTTTGCTCATCAAAATACTTGGAAACTGGTTGCTGGTACCGATTTGGGATGTGACGGGAGCAGCAGTGGCAGGAAACTTGGGATTGGCCTTTATTGTCATCGGACTGCTTCAGTACTTTAAAAATGTATGGCCGATCCGTTTTGCTCCGATCCGTTACTATGGCTGGATCGCCGTTTCCACTGCTGCAATGGGCATTGTCGTTGTCGGCTGGGCTCTTTTTTCAGATATCGTGCTGTTTGATGGCGTCACCAGCCGAGTTTCCGCTTTGCTGATTTCATTGACTGCCGTGCCACTCGGGGCTGCCGTCTTTCTATTGTTAATTGCAAAGAGCCGGATTATCACGGAGAAAGAGTGGTATATTATCCCGTTCGGAAGAAAATTGGCCAGCCTCCAATTAAGAATCAGACAACAGAAAAGAGGGTAAAGATGAATACCATACATGTAATCGGGCTGGGCGCAGGAGATCTAGATCAATTGCCGCTCGGCGTTTATAAAAAACTGAAACAAGCCGCTAATTTGTATGTGCGTACCAAAGATCATCCAGTGCTAAAAGAACTGGCAGCAGAAGGCGTGGAATTTACGTCTTTTGATGCGGTTTACGAAAAACACGATACGTTTGCACCGGTATATGCGGAAATTGCCGATACCTTGGTAGCACTGGCAAAAGAACAATCTGTCATTTACGCTGTGCCGGGACATCCGCTTGTTGCAGAGCAGACGGTACAAAATTTGATCCAGGCTGAGAATGCCGGAATGTGCCAGTTGTCGATTGAAGGCGGACATAGTTTTCTGGATGCTTTGTTCGGTGCGCTGCGCATCGATCCGATCGAAGGCTTTCAGCTTCTTGACGGAACGGAAATGAAAAGCGACCACGTCAACATGACCCAGCATATTTTGATCGCCCAAGTATATGATTCATTCAGCGCTTCCGAAGTAAAGCTGACGCTGATGGAAAAATACCCGGAAGATTATCCGGTGACGATTGTCACTGCAGCCGGTTCTGCGAACGAAGTCGTACGCACCGTTCCGCTTTATGAGCTCGACCGTGCAGCGGAAGTGAATAACTTAACGACGGTTTATGTGCCGCCGGCAAAAGACCAAATGACCCGCTTGAAGGAATGGCAGACGTTCCGCAGCATCGTGGCACAGCTGAGAAGCCCTGAAGGCTGTCCATGGGACCGTGAGCAGACACATGAGTCGCTGCGCCCTTATTTACTGGAAGAAGCTCATGAGCTTCTTCAGGCGATTGAAGAGCAGGATGACGCAGCCATTGCCGAAGAGCTTGGTGATGTGTTGCTGCAAGTGTTCCTCCATGCCCAGATTGGCCAGGACAATGGTTATTTCCAGCTCGAGGATGTCCTGTCTGCCGTGAGTTCAAAAATGATCCGCCGCCATCCGCATGTATTCGGAGATGTGGAAGTGGATAATGCCGATGAAGTGGTGGCAAACTGGCAAGCCATCAAAGCGCAGGAAAAACCAGCAGCTGGGTCAATCTTAGATGAGCAGGAACGCTTCAGTTCTTCGTTGATTACATCTTATAATTACCAGAAAAAAGCTGCGAAGGTCGGTTTTAGCTGGTCGGATGCAGACGGGGCATGGGAGAAATTCCAAGAGGAGTTGCAGGAGTTTCAAGCGGAATTGGCGAAAGGTTCTACAGACCGCCAGCTGGATGAACTCGGCGATTTGCTGTTCACTTTAGTGAATATTGCCCGGTTCTATGAATTGTCGCCGGAACAAGCAATGGTGCATGCCAACCGCAAATTCCAGCAGCGCTTCCGACACGTTGAAAAACGCGTGAAGGAAGGAACCGGCAATTTCAGTGATTATTCGCTTGAACAGCTCGACCAATTTTGGAATGAAGCCAAAGAAATGGCAAGAAAGGAAGACTGACTTATGCGACTTGATAAATTTTTGAAAGTATCACGATTGATCAAACGCCGTACGCTGGCAAAAGAAGTAGCTGACCAAGGCCGCATTACCGTGAATGGCGGCAAAGCAAAAGCCAGTTCCGTCTTAAAAGAAAACGATGAACTGCAGATTCGTTTTGGCCAAAAAGTGGTAACGGTACGGGTAGAACAATTAAAAGAAAATGCAAAAAAAGAAGAAACCGCCAATATGTATACCATCTTGAAAGAAGAGAAGCTGGATAAAGTGGAACCTGAATTCATCGATGACGAAGCGTGAGCGTTGAGAAAAACAAAAAGCTGTTCCGGAGTCTATGTTCCGGAACAGCTTTTTCTGTATGGATTTAATTAGCCATAAGTGCAACAAGCAAGGCTTTCTGTGCATGCAAGCGGTTTTCAGCTTCCTGGAAGACTACGGAATGAGGGCCTTCTAATATGCTGGTTGTCACTTCTTCTTCTCGATGTGCCGGCAAGCAATGCATAAAGATGTAATTTTCGTTCGCATGCGCTGCAAGTGCATCGTTCACTTGGAAGCCTTTAAAATGTTCCATGCGTTCAAGTGCTTCAGCTTCCTGCCCCATGCTGGCCCATACATCCGTGTAGATGATGTCACAGTCTTTTACAGCTTCAACAGGATCTGTCGTTACGTGAATGTTGGCGCCGGTATGGTAGGCAATTTCCTGGGCCAGTGCCACCATTTCAGCTTTCGGTGCATATTTGACAGGAGCAGCAATGGAGATATCCATACCCACTTTGGCAGCTCCGATCATCAGCGAGTTAGCCATATTATTGGCATCACCGATATAGGCCATTTTTTTGCCGGCAACTGTTCCGAAATGTTCCTGGACTGTAAGTAAATCGGCAAGCACTTGGCAAGGATGGAAATCATCGGTCAGGCCATTAATGACAGGAATGCTGCTATTGTCCGCCAGTTCTGTGACAGTCGCTTGATGGAATGTGCGGATCATGATGCCGTCGAGATAACCGGATAAAACCTTTGCTGTATCGGCGATGCTTTCCCCCCGGCCCATTTGAATATCACGTGTGCTCAGATGCATCGCGTGCCCGCCGAGCTGAAGCATGCCCGCTTCAAAAGAAACGCGTGTGCGGGTCGAAGATTTTTCAAAAATCATGCCAAGCACTTTACCTTCCAATAAAGGAAGGTATTTATTTTCCGGTTTTTTCAACTCTGCCGCCAAAGACAGCAGATCCAGAATTTCCGAGGGACTGTAATCTTTTAAAGATAAAAGATGTTTTTGAACAAGCTGCGGCGCTGATGGTAAAGCTATTGTCATTTAACAAGCACTCCTTTCGTTGATCCATGAATGGCCTTGACATGTTCTTGAAAAGCGGCAATGGTTTCGTGGCGAGTCCATACATGAAGCCGGTGGATAGCCGCTTGTGCTGCTTGAATAGCATCCGGGTCCGGTGTCAGATCGATATAAGCTTTTTTATGATCAGTTTTTAACCATTGTTCAAAAGGCAGGGAGGCTTCCGTGCAGAACGTGAAACCATGCTGTTTCCAAAATGCCTGGTCAATCAGCGGCAGCGAAAGCTCTGTTGTAAAGATGGTGCCTCCGCCGTGCAAAGCGGCCAGTTGTTGGGATGCGCCGTCCAAAGCTTTCTGCATGGCGATGGCGGAATCCGGGCTTTGGCCAATCACTTCTCCAGTCGACATCATTTCAGGGGACAGGACAGGTGATAAGCCAGGCAATTTGATATGAGAGAACACAGGCGCTTTGACTGTATAATCCGGCTGGCCATTATACTGCTCTTTGATTCCCAGCTCATTGAATGGTACGCCGAGCATCAATGCGGTAGCCAGCTGGACAAGCGGGACGTCTGTTGCTTTCGAACTGATCGGCACGGTGCGGGATGCCCGTGGATTAATCTCCATTACAAACAATTGATCTTGCTCATAAACGAATTGGATATTAAATAAACCGGTGTAATCCATATTGCGGGCGATATGCTTGGCGGTGTCAGTCAGTTTCTCCAGTGCATCAGCCGTCAAAGAGACCGGAGGCGTAATGGAAATGCTGTCGCCTGAATGGACGCCCGTACCTTCGATATGTTCAAAAATAGCAGACACCCAGACATTTTCACCGTCCGTTAAAATATCTGCTTCCACTTCTTTGCCGGTAACGAAATGATCTACCAGCACGGGGAAAGCCATTTTGGTATGATCCAGCCAGTGCTGCAAATCCTGTTCATTATGCAGCACCGTCATCCCTTTGCCGCCAATTACATAAGAAGGGCGAATGAGTATAGGATAGCCCAGCAGCTCTGCATAATGCGGAACTTCTTCCAATTTTGCTGCTGTATAACTTGGAATAGTCGGAAGCCCGACCGACTCCAAAAACGAATAAAAGCGGTCTCGGTCTTCCATTTGATCCAGCAATTCCACCGTTGAGCCAAGAATGGTAATGCCTGCATCTTCCAGCTGGGCCGCCACATTCAACGAAGTCTGGCCGCCGAATTGAACGATCACTTGTGTAATGCCTTCATAATCCAGCACATTCAAAATATCTTCCGCTGTCAACGGTTCGAAATACAGGGCATCCGCAATTTCATAATCGGTACTGACGGTTTCAGGATTATTATTGATCATCACCGCTTCATAGCCGAACTTTTGCAATGCCAGCACGCTATGGACGCAGCAATAATCAAATTCAATCCCTTGGCCGATACGGATAGGGCCGGAGCCGATTACTGCCACTTTTTTAGAATTGAGCGCGCGTCCATCAGAAGATCCCTTCCAAGTGGAATATAAATAATTCGTTTGTGAACGGAATTCTGCTGCACAGGTATCAATCACGCGATAAGCGGGAAGCAAGCCCCAGCTTTTCCGCTGTCCCCATACTTCAGAAACTGGAATCGACCAAAGATCAGCCAGTTGCTGATCACTAAAGCCAAGCGTTTTGGCGATTAGCAAGCGTTCATGGGTCAGGTCGTTCCATGACAATAAACGCAGTTTATGCCATTCATCCACAATACGTTTCAGCACGAACAGGAAATAGGGAGCAATGGCGGTCATACTGTGCAGCTCTTCAATGCTTTTGCTGCGGATCAATAATTCGAATAACACAAACAGCCGGCGGTCGTCTGCTTCAATGGCCAGTTTTTCCAATTGGGCTTGCGGCATGTCGGAAAGAACAGGCAAGCGGAATCCGTCAAACGGGATATCCAAGGAACGGATGGCTTTTTGAAAAGCCGCTTCCATGCTGCGTTCAATCGCCATCACTTCTCCGGTCGCTTTCATTTGCGTTCCAAGCTTGCGGTTCGCTTGGTGGAACTGGTCAAACGGCCAGCGCGGGATTTTGACCACAACATAATCCAAAGCAGGTTCGAAACTTGCGAAGGTGGTGCCAGTCACGGGATTTTTCAATTCATCGAGCGTATAGCCGATGGCCAGCTTTGCCGCGATTTTAGCAATCGGATATCCGGTTGCTTTAGAAGCGAGCGCTGAAGAACGGCTGACCCGCGGGTTTACTTCAATCAAATAATAAGCTGACGTTTCCGGATGAAGAGCAAATTGTACATTACACGCTCCAACAATCCCTAACGCATCGATAATGTTAATTGATGCGGTGCGCAGCATATGGTATTCTCTGTCGTTCATCGTTTGGCTTGGAGCCACTACGATGGAGTCGCCTGTATGGACACCAACCGGGTCCATATTCTCCATATTGCAGACAGTGATGCACGTGCCGTTCGCATCCCGCATCACTTCATATTCAATTTCCTTATAACCGGCAATGCTTTTTTCGACCAGGCATTGGTTAATCGGGCTAGCGCTGAGCCCTTGCGTGACAAGCGACAAATAGGTTGCTTCGTCTTGGGCAATGCCGCCTCCGAAACCTCCCAATGTATAAGCGGGGCGGACAATCAATGGATACCCTGCGTGTGCGGCAAATGCCAACGCACTGTCAGTCGAATAGATAATATCGCTGTCCGGAACAGGCTCGCCAAGTTCATTCATCAATGCCCGGAATTGTTCGCGGTCTTCTGCTTGTTTGATCGATTTAATATTGGTGCCAAGAAGCGATACCTTGTATTCCGCTAAAATTCCTGAATCAGAAAGGGCCATTGCCAAATTTAAGCCGGTTTGGCCGCCGACTGTGGCCAGCAAACCGTCTGGGCGCTCTTTTTCAATAATGGCCGCAACGCTTTCCACAGTGAGCGGTTCAAAATAAACTTTGTCTGAAACGGTTTTATCCGTCATGATCGTAGCGGGATTGTTATTGACCAAAACAACGTGGATGCCTTCTTCTTTTAAAGCAAGGCAAGCTTGTGTGCCGGAATAATCAAATTCAGCTGCTTGGCCGATAACAATGGCGCCTGAGCCAATGACCAGCACTTTTTTTATGTCCTGCTTTTTAGGCATGAATTTTCACCTTCTTTTTCTGTTGGGTTGTTAAGAGAAACTGATTGAACAATTCTAAGTGCTCGGCAGGCCCTGGAGCTGCCTCTGGATGAAACTGGACTGTCATGATGGGAAGTGAGGGATGCACGAGCCCTTCAATGCTGCCATCATTGACATTTTTATAAAGAATGGAGAGCGGCGTTTCTTCAATGCTCGTATCTTCTACCACATAACTGTGGTTCTGCGAACTCATGGTGACCTTTTTTGTTTTCAAATTGACGACTGGATGATTGGCGCCTCGGTGTCCGTAAGCAAGTTTTGTCGTCTTCGCCCCAAAAGCGGAAGCCAGTACTTGGTGGCCAA
Source organism: Planococcus sp. VCh962 (assembly GCF_057748275.1). Classification (NCBI taxonomy): domain Bacteria; kingdom Bacillati; phylum Bacillota; class Bacilli; order Caryophanales; family Caryophanaceae; genus Planococcus; species Planococcus sp. VCh962. The sequence goes on along the minus strand of NZ_JBYLHS010000013.1, from coordinate 14,648 downwards.
GGCAAATGCCGAATGTCGGGTACCGTTCTGCCCAATCGCGGTATGTAGGAAACTGAAGTGAAAGTGCTGCAGGATCACCAGGTCCGTTCGAGAACAGCAAGCCATCTAGTTGAAGAGCATCCAATTTTTCGGTCGATGCCGTATGCGGAATAATGCTCACTTTGCAATTCCGTTTCAGCAGCTCGGCCAAAATAGAAGATTTATAGTGAAAATCAATCAAGCCGATATGGATGTCACCCTCGCCTAATACCGATATTTCTTTCTCCGGTATTTCAGTAGAGAAGAAATTGGTTTTCACCGGGTTCCAGAAAGCAGGGGAAGAAAGACTGGGGCCGATAAAAGACTGCATCGTCCCGAATTCGCGAACTGTCTGGATGACGGACCGTGTATCGACACCACTTAAAATAGGGATTCCGTTATCTTTCGCAAAATCCGCCAAGGTCATCGCATCTTTTTCGACAGGCCCATCGTATAATTCCGCCACTACAATGCCGGCCGCTTGGATTTTTTCTGACTGAATATGATCTGAATGAATGCCATATTGGCCAATCAATGGGTACGAGAATACAATAATCTGCCCTTTGTAAGAAGGATCTGTCAGTACTTCTTCATAGCCAGTCATTCCGGTGAAAAATACAATTTCGCCTTGAACGCCAGTTATGCCACCGTGCCATTTCCCTTTAAATGATTCTCCACTCGAAAGTGACAACAATCCTGCCATAATTTCACACTCCATTCATTTATGCGTTCTTAATGTATATTTATTAATGAGTCAAAATAAAAAGTTTGAATAAAACTAATGAAATGTAGATTTTTTAAATAGTAACTCATATTATAAACTGCATAAAAATTAAGTCAATAGTATTTTTATTAATTTTGGTAACTGCAGCTAAACAGTTTTAAACGGCAAGAAGCCAAAAGAATGTAAATTGCGGCGATTCTTATTGGATTTAGGGTTTTCTTACCAGCAAGTTTTCATGTATAATGACAACAAAGTATGCCAAAGGGGGGAAACAGGTCATGAATTCGAAGAGAGAAAAACAGGTGGACAATAGCGAAGTCACTTCAATTCGCAATGACTATGTCCGCTCGGTGGAACTGCAAGAAAAGCGCCACCAGGCACACAAGGTTCGTTTGTTCAGAAGGCTGGCTGTCTTTGGACTTCTTGTGGTCATGGCGAGCATCTGGATTGGCACCACCATTTATGCACAAACACAAAGCATTTCAGAAAAAGAACAAAGGCGCGAAGAAGCATTGGCTGAACTTCAGACAGTGGAAAAAGAACAAGCGCAGCTGCAAGAGCAAATTCTGTTGTTGAATGACGATGAATATATTGGGAAACTGGCACGCAAAGAATACTTCTTGTCTGAAGAAGGCGAGATTATTTTCACAGTTCCGGAAGATAATGAAAAAAATGAAGAAAACAGTGAGGAAAAAGAGTAGTCAGTTGACACTCTTTTTTTGATGGTTATAATAAAAAGTGGGAAGAGTCCCGCTATTATAAGCACATGGCCCAAATTGGAGTCATCTTAATTTTTAAGGAGGAGCATTTTTTTTATGTCGATTGAAGTAGGCAGCAAGTTAGAAGGTAAAGTTACAGGTATTACAAATTTCGGAGCGTTTGTTCAGCTTCCAACTGGTGCAACTGGCCTCGTGCATATTAGTGAAGTCGCCGACAACTATGTCAAAGACATTAACGATCATCTTAAAGTAGGCGAAATGGTTGAAGTGAAAGTGATGAATGTAGAAGCTGACGGTAAAATCGGCCTTTCCATCCGTAAAGCGAAACCTCAGCCGGAAGGCGCACCCCAGCGTCCAGATCGTCCGCAGCGTCCACGCCCAAGCAATAACCGTTCATTTGAACGCGCGCCTAAAGAAAATTTTGAAACGAAAATGGCGAAATTCCTGAAGGAAAGTGAAGAAAACATTACTTCATTGAAACGTGCAACAGAATCGAAGCGCGGTGGCCGCGGCGCAAGAAGAGGATAACTTGCTAGCTGTTTTAATAGCATAGGAAAATGCTTCAGCACAGCTTAACAATTTAAATTAGAACGCTTCTCACTTGGGAAGCGTTTTTTTTATAAAAATGTTAAGGAAGTGATGACCATTAAAAAAGAACAGGTATTAAGAGCGTATAAGGACTATGAAATTTATTTAGCTTCTTTGAACACGGCAGTAAAAAGCGATGCAGAAGCGCATACTCCGATATCAGAAGGGAAATGGTCGATTGCCCAAATCATCATGCATCTCGGGGAATGGGATCGTTTCATTCGTGAAAAGCGGTTGCCGCAAATGGCGGAAGGTGCTAAGGTCGATTCTTTTTCTGATGTGGACGCATTCAATGCGGCAGCAGTGGAACCGGTAGCTCAAATGACATTTCCTGAAGTATTGGCGCATGCACAAAGAGAACGGGCTCTTTTAAGACAGGCAATTGAAGAAATGGATGAAGTGCAGTGGAATGCCACTTTCTCAGTCGGTGGCCAGGAGAAAAAGGCGGCTTCTTATTTTGAAGGAATGCTAGAACACGATGCTCATCACCGCAGGCAAATCGATGGATTTTTGCATAAAAAAAGCAGCATCCTTAAATAAGGATGCTGCTTTTAATCACTATTGAGAATGGCGGCAGAGGGGATCGAACCCCCGACCTTACGGGTATGAACCGTACGCTCTAGCCAGCTGAGCTACGCCGCCCTGTTCAAACGAACATTTTAAATCATACTATTGAACCGATAAAGTGTCAATTATAATTTGAAAATAATTTTCAATAAAGCATATAATAAGTGCAAGAAGAGCTGAACGAGGTGTGCAAATGAAGACGTTTTACAAGAAAATGATGGAGCATATCAAAAAGCATCGTTTGCTTGTAGCAGGGGACCGGGTGCTTATTGGATGTTCTGGAGGAGTCGATTCGCTGGTTTTGCTGCATTTCCTCAAAACCAATGAAACTCATTTAGGCATTTCAGTGCATGGGGTCCATGTCAACCACATGCTGCGTGGGGAAGAATCACGCCAAGACCGTTTATTTACAGAAGAAATTTGCCGGCAATGGCAAATTCCATGCTATAGCCAGGATATACCCATCCCGGAAATCTTAAAAGCAAAGGGCGGCAATAAGCAACAAGTATGCCGGGAACAGCGATATGCTTTTTTTGAGGAAATGCTGTTGCGGACTGAAGCTGGCAAATTTGCTACGGCCCATCATGCAGATGACCAACTGGAGACCATTTTAATGTCCGGTATAAGAGGGACACTGCAGTTCGGAAGTTTCGGTATCCCGGTACGCCGTCCGTTCGGAAATGGTGAATTGATTCGTCCGTTGCTTGCGGTTACACGCGAAGAAATTGAGCAATACGCCAAGGAAAACCGGATTGTGCATAGAGAAGATTCCAGTAATGCAGAAAAAGTTTATACAAGAAACCGGATTCGCCACACCATCGTGCCATTATTGAAAATGGAAAATAACACGATTTCAGAGCAGTTTACCGAATTAGCTGAAACAATGCAGCAAGATCAGCAATTTTTATTGGAATTGGCCGAAGAAAAATTGAAACAGGTCGCCCATTTTGAGGAAAACGGCATCCGTTTATCAGCTAAAAGTTTCAGCCGAGAAGCACTTGCTTTACAAAAAAGAATGGTTCTAATACTATTAAACTATCTATATAATAAAGGGCAAGTGGAAATCACAAGGCAGTTGGTCGAACAAGTGCAAGAAGTGATGCAATGTTCAGCCGGTACTGTTTTTTTACATTTGCCGCAAAATTGTATGATGGTTCGCCAATACGATTCTGTTCTTTTTAGCAGGAACCCGATTGGTGAAGCCGCTGTAAAAAAAGTTTCGATCGTTTCAGATGAATGGTCAATGGAAATGAACGGTTTTCGATACAAAGCAGTCCCTTTATCTCAAGCCAAACTCGAAGAAAGCGGTACATTTTGGTATTTTTCTGCACCTGAAAAGATAAAGATGCTGGTAAGAAACCGCAAGCCGGGTGATCGCATCCAGCTTGCGGGTATGGAACGTTCAAAAAAAGTGGCGCGTTTGATGATTGATGAAAAAGTACCTGTCCCTTTAAGGAGGGATTGGCCGGTCATTGCAACAGAGAACGATGAAGTTTTGTTTCTTCCTGGTTTGCGTCCGTCAAATTTCTTCAGCCGTGTGAAGCGCGATGAAGATAATTGGGTATTGATAGAACAGAAAGTTTAGATCGCAAAAAGAGGATTATAGGAGGTCCACCATGCTACAGAAAGACATTGAAGAAATATTAATCTCAGAAGAACGCCTGCAAGAGAAAGCGCGGGAACTAGGAGCAATACTGACCCGTGATTATCAGGACAAATACCCGTTGGCAATTGGGGTATTAAAAGGCGCTATGCCATTTATGGGAGATTTGATGAAGCGCATGGATAGCTATGTTGAAATGGACTTTATGGATGTTTCAAGCTATGGCAATGCGACAGTTTCTTCAGGAGAAGTAAAAATTATCAAAGACTTGAATGCAAGCGTGGAAGGCCGCGATCTTCTTATTATCGAAGATATTATTGACAGTGGATTGACACTTAGTTATTTAGTGGATCTGTTTAAATACCGTAAAGCAAATTCAATTAAAATCGTTACACTTTTAGACAAGCCCTCTGGCCGGAAAGTGGATTTGAAAGCGGATTATATTGGATTTGAAGTTCCGGATGCATTTGTTGTCGGATATGGCTTGGATTATGCAGAAAAATACCGTAACTTGCCTTATATTGGAATTTTGAAACCGTCGGTGTATAGCGAGGATCAAGAATAGTCAACAGAAGTTCACAAACCGTTAATTCAGTAGGGAAGCTGAGACCTTTTCGTTGTATGCTGAAATGTTCCTATGTTAGTATTTAGTATAGTTTTGGGAAACTTTGTGAGGAGGCTTGGAATGAATCGAATATTTCGATACACCATATTTTATTTACTGATTTTCCTTGTGATTATCGGGATTTTGGGAACGTTCAATAACAGCGCCCAACCGACTGAAAATATAGGATATGACGAATTTTTGGGGGCATTGGAAGATGGGACCGTTACTGATGTAACCATCCAGCCAGATGCCAATGTTTATGAAGTGACAGGCAAGCTCTCAGGCTATGATGAAGGCGAGTCATTTGTTACAAATATTCCAATGGAAAATGAAGCGTTGATTACACGGATTGATGAAGTTGCGACAAACCAAGATGTCAACGTGGATTACTTGAAAGCTCCGCAAACAAGCGGCTGGGTTTCTTTCTTCACGGGGATCATTCCATTCATCATTATCTTCATTCTCTTCTTCTTCTTACTTAACCAATCACAAGGCGGCGGTGGCGGCCGGGTGATGAACTTCGGGAAAAGTAAAGCGAAGCTGTATGACGATCAAAAACACAAAGTCCGCTTCAACGACGTTGCTGGAGCAGACGAAGAGAAACAAGAACTTGTGGAAGTTGTTGATTTCTTAAAAGACCCGCGCAGATTTGCAGATATCGGTGCACGCATTCCAAAAGGTATTTTGCTTGTTGGGCCTCCGGGTACTGGTAAAACTTTGCTGGCGCGCGCAGTTGCCGGTGAAGCAGGCGTTCCGTTCTTCTCGATCAGTGGTTCGGACTTCGTTGAGATGTTTGTCGGAGTCGGGGCTTCCCGAGTTCGTGACCTTTTCGAAAATGCTAAGAAAAATTCTCCTTGTATCATTTTCATCGATGAAATTGATGCAGTTGGACGTCAGCGTGGAGCTGGACTTGGCGGCGGTCACGATGAGCGTGAACAGACATTGAACCAATTGCTAGTTGAAATGGATGGTTTCGGTGCTAACGAAGGCGTCATCATCATCGCAGCAACAAACCGTCCGGATATTCTGGATCCTGCCCTTCTACGTCCTGGCCGTTTTGACCGTCAGATTACAGTTGGCCGCCCGGATGTCAAAGGACGCGAAGAAGTATTAAAAGTGCATGCGCGCAACAAACCGCTTGATCCAACAGTGGACATGAAAGCAATTGCTCAGCGCACACCTGGATTCTCAGGTGCAGATTTGGAAAACTTATTAAACGAAGCAGCACTGGTTGCAGCTCGTCGCAGTAAACTCAAAATCGACATGGCCGATATCGATGAAGCAACAGACCGGGTAATTGCAGGTCCTGCGAAAAAGAATCGTGTCATCTCGAAAAAAGAACGCAATATCGTGGCATTCCACGAAGCGGGTCATACCGTTGTCGGTTTGATGCTGGATGATGCGGAAACTGTGCATAAAGTAACAATTGTTCCGCGTGGACAAGCTGGCGGTTATGCGGTAATGCTTCCGAAAGAAGACCGTTACTTTATGACGAAGCCAGAATTGCTGGATAAAATCTCAGGCTTGCTTGGCGGACGCGTATCGGAAGATATCATTTTCGGCGAAGTATCAACTGGTGCCCATAATGACTTCCAGCGTGCAACAGCAATTGCCCGCAGCATGGTTACAGAATACGGCATGAGTGATAAGATTGGACCGATTCAGTTTGGTCAGGCACAAGGCGGAAACGTCTTCCTGGGCCGCGACTTCAATTCGGAACAAAACTACTCAGATGCTATTGCGTTTGAAATCGACCAAGAAATTCAACGCATTATCAAAGAGCAGTATATCCGTACAAAAGAAATTTTGACTAAAAACAAAGATCTTCTTAATTTGATCGCAACTACATTGCTTGAAGTTGAAACATTGGATGCTGGCCAAATTCTTCACTTGAAAGAGCATGGTACACTTCCTGAGCGTTCATATGAGGCATTAAATGGCGATTTCGAAAAAGAAGGCGTTGATTTGAAGAAAGACGTCACACCAGATGTGACAGGTGCACCAAACGATCCTTCAGCAGGTGATTTGCCGAAAGAAGGCACCACTTCTGGACGTGCTTCAGGCCCGATCCAAGAGGAACATAAATAAATAATTTAAAAGCTTGGTTGTCCGTTTCCTTTGGGGAATGGGCAACTTTTTTTATTATCCCGCCTATTTTGCCTGACTCTCGAAGTGCATAAGCTAAAAGTGGGCATTCCGTTTTTCTTATTTCTTTGGATATATGGTATGATATTTTGGAAAAACCTGAATAAGTGAGGGGCCTATCATGATTTTAGTAATGGACGTTGGAAACACCAATATTGTTTTGGGTGTTTACGGCCAAGATCAACTTTTATATCATTGGCGGCTGGAAACAGATCGTCATAAAACCGAAGATGAATTTGGTATGCAGGTCAAAGCACTTTTAAATGATGCCGAATTAACCTTCGCTTCGATTGACGGCATTATCATGTCATCTGTTGTTCCGCCCATCATGTTTGCGTTAGAACGGATGTGCCAAAAATACTTACAAGTAAAACCATTGATTGTAGGGCCAGGGATTAAAACTGGGTTGAACATTAAATATGAAAATCCTCGCGAAGTAGGAGCAGACCGTATTGTCAATGCAGTTGCTGCCATCCATGAATACGGAGCACCACTGATTATCGTGGACTTTGGAACAGCTACTACCTATTGTTATATTGATGAACATCGGCAATACATGGGAGGGGCCATTGCTCCTGGAATCAATATTTCAACAGAAGCCCTATATACAAAGGCTTCCAAACTGCCGCGAATTGAAATTGCCCGTCCTGCCAACGTTGTTGGAAAAAATACCGTATCTGCTATGCAGTCAGGGATTGTCTATGGCTATGTAGGGCAGGCTGAAGGCATTGTGTCGCGCATGAAAGCACAAAGCAGGCAAAAACCGACTGTCATTGCAACAGGTGGAATGGCTTCGCTGATTGCGAATGAATCATCGGTGATCGATAAAGTAGATCCATTTTTAACGTTAAAAGGGCTTTATTTAATTTATAAACGCAACCAAGCGTAAAGAAAGGAAAGATGGAAGTGGGAGATTATTTAGTGCGAGGACTAGGCTTTAACGGCAGCGTCCGCGCTTTTGCGGTAGATACGACTCAGACTGTATCGGAAGCACAGACGCGCCATATGACATGGCCGACTGCTTCGGCAGCATTGGGGAGAACTATGACCGGCGGCGTTATGATGGGCGCCATGTTAAAAGGAGACAATAAAGTGACCATCAAAGTAGATGGTGGCGGACCTATAGGCGCTATATTGGTGGACAGCAATGCCAGAGGCGGAGTACGGGGATACGTCACGAATCCGCAGGTCCATTTTGATTTAAATGAAAAAGGCAAGTTGGATGTACGCCGTGCAGTGGGAACTGAAGGGATGTTCTCGGTCGTTAAAGATTTAGGGCTCCGCGATAATTTTACTGGCCAAACGCCTATAGTCTCAGGAGAAATTGCTGAAGATTTTACGTATTATCTGGCTATTTCTGAACAAGTGCCTTCTTCGGTAGGGCTCGGTGTATTAGTAGACACGGACAATTCCATTCTGGCCGCTGGCGGTTTTATTGTTCAATTAATGCCCGATACGGATGACGAAACCATTTCGAAAATTGAAGAACGCCTTTCCAATATCGAACCGGTTTCAAAAATGATTCAGCGCGGCTTGTCACCTGAAGAAATTTTGGAGGAAGTGCTTGGGAAAGGAAATGTTAAGATTTTGGATACAATGCCGGTGAAGTTTGAATGCAATTGCTCGAAAGAACGGTTTGCCAATGGAATTCTTGGATTAGGCCAACAGGAAATTCAAGAAATGATCAAAGAGGATGGAATGGCGGAAGCGCAATGCCATTTCTGTTTGGAAACCTATCGTTATTCTAAAGAGGAGTTAAAATCGTTCATCGATGAGCTCCAACAATAATCGCCGGCGTCCCACTCCACCACCGGCACATGTGGGGCGGCCTAAAAGAAAACTCAAGTCAGGTCCACTGTTATTCCTAATCTTCCTTTTACTGATTGGAAATGTTCTTTGGTTCATTGCATGGCTGATTCCAAATAGCCCAGGCGGCAGCGAAGAAGTCGCTTCCGTCAGTGGCAAGGCCATCACTCGGGGAGAGTGGATGGCAGCTATGGAAGAACAACATGGCCGCGATATGCTGCTTGAATTGGTTAACCAAGAAGTAATGGAAACTGCGGCAAAAGAATACAATATAAAAGTAAGTGAAGAAGAAATAGATCTGGAGCTGGCTATGCTTCGCTCGGCGCAGGACGGTACCGAAACGGCTTTGTATGCAGATGATTCTGAGCGGATGAAGGATAAGGTAAAAGCTCAGCTGATTTTGGAAAAAGTTCTTACTAAAGACATTGTCATTGAAGAAAGCAAAATCGAAGAATTTTATAAACAAAACCAGTCGCTTTATGACATCAAAGATGCTTATCAAACACGCATGATTATAGTGGATTCAGACAAAGAGGCGCAAGAAGCGATCGCAGAGTTAGAAAACGGTTCTTCATTTGAAGCGCTCGCACGCGAACGCTCTCTTGATACAGCTTCCGGCAGTTTAGGCGGCGATATCGGTTATGTTTCTGCTGGTCAATCCTCTATAGATCCAGCCATCACTGAAGCAGTAGCTTCTGTTGGCGTAAACGATTGGTCTGGTCCTCTTACATTGAAGGACGGACGTAAAGCCATCATTTCAGTTACGGAAAAAGCGGAAGGGCAAAAATTTTCTTTCAAAGAAGTAAAGAATCATATCAGCCGAGAACTCGCACTTGAGCAATTGCCGCAGTCTGTAACCCCAGAAGCCTTCTGGAAAGAATTCGATGCAAAATGGTTTTATGGTGAATAAAAGCAAAAGACATTTCCTTTGGAAATGTCTTTTTTAAATAATTCGTACAATTTGACAAGGTTTAAAGAACATTGATACCATGAGGAGAGCATAATACAGATAAAATTACTAGGGATTAGGAGTGTTGAGAAATGGCGCGTATTGGAAATTCCGTAATTGATTTGATAGGACAAACACCTATCGTAAAGTTAAACCGTATGACGGGGGCCGAAGACGCTGAAGTTTATTTGAAATTGGAATACTTTAATCCTGGAAGCAGTGTAAAGGACCGTATTGCCTTAGCGATGGTAGAAGCTGCTGAAAAAGCGGGAGATTTAAAAGAAGGCGACACGATTATCGAACCTACTAGCGGAAATACGGGAATCGGGCTTGCCATGATTGCTGCTGCAAAAGGTTATAAATCAGTCCTGGTCATGCCGGAGACGATGAGCACGGAACGCCGCAACTTGCTTCGCGCTTACGGAGCCGAGCTGGTGCTGACTCCAGGACCGGACGGAATGAACGGACCAAACGGTGCCATTAAAACCGCTGAGAAACTGGCTGCTGAAAATGGTTGGTTCATGCCTCAGCAGTTTAAAAATGAAGCAAACCCAGAAGTGCATCGTTTGACTACAGGTCCTGAAATCGTAGAAGCGATGGGAGACCAGCTGGATGCTTTTATTTCTGGAATTGGTACAGGAGGCACGATTACAGGAGCCGGACAAGTGTTGAAAGAAAAATATCCGGATATCCATATTGTCGCTGTTGAACCAACGGATTCTCCGGTGCTTTCTGGAGGGAAGCCTGGCCCTCATAAAATTCAAGGGATTGGTGCTGGCTTTGTTCCTGAAATCTTGAATACAGAAATTTACAATGAAATCATTCAAGTAACAAATGAGCAATCTTTCGAAACGGCCCGCCAAGCAGCGCGTGAAGAAGGTATTTTAGGCGGCATTTCATCAGGAGCAGCTATCTATGCTGCATTACAAGTAGCAAAACGTCTTGGGAAAGGCAAAAAAGTATTGGCGATCATTCCTTCGAACGGAGAACGCTACCTAAGCACGCCGCTCTATCAGTTTGAAGAAAACAACTAAATGGTATTTTTAAAGAGCATGCTTAAGGCATGCTCTTTTATTGTGGCGATAATCCATCAATACGCGTTAAGATAAAGGCAGTCTAGTTATAGATCTGTACTATTTCCCGGGAAATAGTTTTGAAGCAGGCAGAATTAAAGAATGGATGGTGTACATAATGAAAATCGATCTTAATGGAAAAACATGGATAATGGGCATTTTGAATGTCACGCCAGATTCTTTCTCGGATGGAGGAAGCTATACAACTGTCGAGCGGGCAGTAGCTCATGCCAAGCAAATGGTTGCGGATGGTGCGGATATCATCGATGTAGGCGGTGAATCGACCCGGCCGGGTTATACATTAATTTCTGACCAAGAAGAAATTTCTCGGATTGTTCCCGTGATAAAGGCATTAGTGAAAGAAGTAGATGCTTTAATTTCAATTGATACGTACAAAGCAGCTGTTGCTGAAGCGGCAGTGGAAGCTGGTGCCCATATCATCAATGATATTTGGGGGGCGAAATACGAGCCTGAAATTGCTGAAGTTGCAGCGAAATGGAATGTTCCTATTATCTTAATGCATAACCGTAACGATACGTCATACACGGATTTTTGGGAAGATGTTAAGCGGGATATGAATGACAGTATTCAAATTGCTTTAAAGGCAGGCGTCAGCCATGAACAAATTTGGTTAGACCCAGGTATTGGCTTCGGAAAAACGTCCTCGCATAATATTGAAATGATGCAGCACTTAGGTCAATTTGTGGCGCTAGGTTATCCGGTTCTCCTCGGCACTTCGCGGAAGTCGCTAATCGGCAAAGTACTCGACGTTCCTGTTAATGAACGGCTAGAAGGGTCTCTTGCCACTGTATGTTATGGAGTAGATAAAGGCTGCCACATTGTTCGTGTGCATGATGTAAAAGAAACAAGTCGTGCAATCCGCATGATGGATGTTTTAACAGGCAAGCAAGTATATAAAGGGGTGGAGTAATGGATTTTATTCATGTAAATGATATGGAGTTCTATGGTTACCACGGGGTATTTCCTGAAGAGACAAAACTTGGCCAGCGTTTCCGTATGACTGTTTCATTAGCGGTCGATTTGAAAATGGCCGGTGAAACCGATGACTTAAAGCACACTGTCCATTACGGAGAAGTATACGAAGCGTGTAGGGCAATTGTTGAAGGAGAGCCGAAAAAACTAGTGGAAGCAGTCGCTGAAGAAGTGGCGGCTCGCCTCTTAACTCAGTTTTCGCTTGTGAAAGGTGTTCGTGTGCAACTGATTAAACCTGATCCGCCAATTCCAGGTCATTACAAGTCGGTTGCCATCGAACTGACGCGAGGAGAATTTGCATGAACGAAAGTTATTTGTCTTTAGGATCCAATATGGGAGATCGCTTGAATATGCTGAAGCAAGCCGTCCGTTTATTGTCTGAACATCCATCCGTTGAGGTGGCGGCAATTTCTTCTCTATATGAAACGGAACCTGTAGGCTTTACCGAGCAAGATCCATTCTTAAACATGGTTATCCATGTCCGTACGTCGTTATCTGCATTTGAATTATTGGATGTATGCCAGGAAATCGAACAGCAACTGCATCGTGAACGACTTGTACGATGGGGCCCCCGAACAATAGACCTTGACATTTTGCTATATAATCAAGACAATATGAAAACAGAGAGGCTAATCATTCCGCATCCACGGATGCATGAGCGTGCTTTTGTTCTGATTCCTTTATTAGAAGTGAATCCGTCTCTGGAAGATTTTTATCATCCGGATCAACAAGGCGTCCAGCTTTGGAAATCCTACGACGGAGTCGACGCATTTTTGCGGCAGAATTGACTGAGCGTGAAGCTGTGAGCAGTGCAGTTTAATTAGATGGACGAGCTGTCACAAATTTGTGGCAGCTTTTTTATGTAGAGCCGACAGAAATTGTGTACAATAGAGAAATACATGAACGAGAATGGTTTTTATAGATAAAGGAGTGTAGGACATGTCAGAAGAGTTAAATGATCAAATATTGGTGAGACGTCAAAAGATGCAAGCTTTCCGTGATCAAGGAATAGATCCATTTGGCGCTCGTTTCGAACGAACTCATTCTTCAGAAGATATCATCAACCAATATGGAGACTTGTCGAAAGAAGAGCTTGAAGAAAATCCTCATGAAGTTGTAATTGCTGGCCGTATTATGACGAAACGTGGAAAAGGGAAAGCTGGATTTGCACATGTGCAAGATTTAAAAGGGCAAATTCAAATTTATGTTCGCAAAGATGCAATTGGCGATGAAGCTTACGACTTATATAACACAGTAGATTTAGGAGATATTGTTGGAGTTAGAGGGACTGTCTTCAAAACAAATGTAGGTGAATTATCGGTTAAAGCGAAAGAAGTTGCCTTTTTAACAAAAGCTCTTCGTCCGCTGCCTGAAAAATTCCATGGATTAAAGGATATCGAACAACGCTACCGTCAGCGCTATTTGGATTTAATTACAAGCGAATCCAGCAAAGAAACGTTCATTCTTCGAAGCCGTATTATCCAATCAATGCGCCGCTACTTGGATAACCAAGGATTCTTAGAGGTTGAAACACCGATGTTGCATTCAATTGCAGGAGGAGCGGCAGCACGTCCTTTTGTTACCCATCATAATGCTCTTGATATGGAGCTTTATATCCGTATCGCAATTGAACTCCATTTGAAGAGATTAATTGTCGGGGGATTAGAGAAAGTATATGAGATCGGCCGCGTTTTCCGTAACGAAGGAATTTCAACTCGGCACAATCCGGAATTCACCATGCTTGAATTATACGAAGCCTATGCCGATTATAATGACATTATGGCTTTAACAGAAAATCTCATCGCACACGTTGCCCAGGAAGTCTTCGGCACAACTACTGTTCAATATGGAGAAGACGAAATCAATTTAGCTCCAGGTTGGAGACGCCTACATATGGCAGATGCAGTAAAAGAATACACAGGCGTAGATTTCTGGCAGCAGCTTACAAAAGAAGAAGCGCAGGCACTGGCCAAAGAACATAACGTTGAAATAAAACCTACTATGGAAACAGGGCATATTCTAAATGAATTTTTTGAACAAAAAGTAGAAGAGGAACTTGTGCAGCCTACTTTTGTTTATGGTCACCCTGTGGAAATTTCTCCTTTAGCGAAGAAAAATCCTGAGGACGAGCGTTTTACGGATCGCTTTGAGTTATTTATCGTACGTCGTGAACATGCGAATGCTTTCACGGAGTTGAATGATCCAATTGATCAGCGACAACGTTTTGAGGCCCAGCTTATCGAGAAGGCTGAAGGTAATGATGAAGCACATGAAATGGATGATGACTTCATCGAAGCCTTAGAATATGGGATGCCTCCTACGGGTGGTCTGGGAATTGGCATTGATCGGTTGATAATGTTATTGACTAATTCGGCTTCCATTAGAGATGTTCTTTTATTCCCTCAAATGCGTCCGCGTGATTGATGGCAATATAGTTATGTAGAAGGATTTATCGACTCGAAACTAATTTAGTTTTGAGTCGATTTAATTTTTATTAATAAAGTGTTGCACATCTTATGAAGTGGTGATACACTAATTGATGTCGTGTTTTTCGAAAGTGAAACGCACAAAAGAAAGTTTGAATTTGTTATTGACTTCTAAGTTGGAAGCTGGTAATATTGAAAAGTCGCCAATGAGTGCGGCGTTACAAAATGAAAAACATGAACCTTGAAAACTGAACAGCAAAACGTCAACGAAAAGCGACGGCCGCGCAAAACGGCCGAAGCAACGTACTGATCAGGGTTACCAGATCAAAGCGACTCGCGCATCTTTCAAAGATGGCGAGACGCCAGCAGAACATTGAGCAATCAATTTCTTCTATAATGGAGAGTTTGATCCTGGCTCAGGACGAACGCT
>NZ_JBYLHS010000012.1:0-63732 GCF_057748275.1 Planococcus sp. VCh962 | reverse complement strand
AAACCTTCACTATATTTTGCCATATAAAAAACACCCCAAAAGTTAGATTTGGACTCTAACTTTTGGGGTGCACTACCCTTCCGGGCTTTTGATTTTATTTTTTAGCGAATTGAGCAAGAATCTGTTCCGCAATTTCACCATAAATTTTTCCTGTTGGATGGTCTTCCAAGTACACCGATGGAGCAAAGTCTGCTTCATTCCAATCTGGTTGTCCTAAAGGAATTTGTCCAAGCAAAGGCACTTGCAATTCTTCAGCAAGTTTTGGGCCGCCGCCTTGGCCAAATAGATATTCTTTTTTGCCTGTTTCTTGGCTCTCAAACCAAGACATGTTCTCGATAACCCCTAGTACTTCGTGGTCTGTTTGAATCGCCATAGCGCCAGCACGCGCAGCTACAAAAGCAGCCGTTGGATGCGGAGTGGTAACAACGATCTCTTTGGATGCCGGAAGCATCTGGTGGATATCCAATGCTACATCGCCTGTTCCTGGTGGCAAGTCCAATAGTAGATAGTCGAGATCTCCCCATTCCACGTCACGGAAAAATTGATCCAGAACTTTTCCTAGCATTGGCCCACGCCATACTACAGGCATATTATCTTCCACAAAGAAGCCCATTGAAATGACTTTCACGCCAAAGCGCTCGACCGGAATAATCGTATCTCCACGGACCACAGGAACTTTATCAATTCCCATCATATCCGGAACACTAAATCCATAGATGTCCGCATCAATCAAACCGACTTTCTTGCCAAGGCGTGCAAGGGCAATCGCCAAGTTAACGGAAACTGTTGATTTTCCGACTCCGCCTTTTCCGCTGGCAATCGAAATAAATTCCACTTTATTCAAAGGAGAAAGTAAATCCTGTGCTTCTGATTCGCTCGCAGTTCCACGGAACTGAGCCAGCGCCTCCGGTGCCAGGTCTTCAAATCGAATTCCGACTGAACCCGCCCCCGCTCCTTTGAGTACATCAACCACTTTCATTTGCAATTGCATTTGTTCAGGCGTATTCGTTTTTGCAATGGCCAATTTAACACTTACGTGATTTTTTTCTTCTTTTATTTTCACAGACGTTATGCCGTTTGTTTCCGTCAGCGATCTATGTAAAAACGGATCTTGTAACTCTCCGAGTAACTCGCGAACTTGTACTTCAGTTAACATATCCTACACTCCCTATCACTTTTGCTCACCCTAAAGTATACCATAGACATTTTCATTTTAAATCTATTCTGTCTTTTACAGTAAAGCGGAAGCAGCTCTAGGGATTGGACGTTGAAAAACAAAACACCGTTCCGTCCAAAACTCTCACAAAACAAACAAAACCCCTCTTCTCCGGAGAGAAAAGGGGTTTTCTGTAAAATTAACGTTTTGAGAACTGTGGTGCACGACGAGCTGAACGAAGACCTGGTTTCTTACGTTCTTTCATACGTGGGTCACGAGTTAGCAATCCAGCAGATTTTAATGCTGGGCGGAAAGCAGGGTCTACAGTAAGTAGAGCGCGTGCAATTCCGTGGCGTACTGCTCCAGCTTGACCTGTGAAGCCGCCGCCTCTTACGTTTACAAGTACGTCATAGCTTCCTAGAGTTTCAGTAGCTACTAGTGGTTGTTTGATGATTTGCTCAAGCGTTTCGTATGGAACGTAATCCGATACGTCACGGTTGTTGATTGTAATTGTGCCGTCGCCAGGTACTAGACGTACGCGAGCTGTTGAGTTTTTACGGCGACCTGTACCGATATATTGAACTTGTGCCAAAGGTGTATCCTCCTCTTATTTACTAATGATTATCCGCGAAGTGTGTAAGCTTCTGGTTGTTGTGCTTGGTGGTTATGTTCTGGACCAGCATAAACGTGTAATTTTTTGAACTGTTGGCGACCTAAAGTGTTTTTAGGAAGCATCCCTTTAATAGCCAATTCAAGCATTTTTGTAGGGTATTTTGTACGCATTTCAAGAGCTGTACGTTGTTTCAAACCACCTGTGTATTGAGTGTGGCGGTAGTAGATTTTGTCAGCTAATTTGTTACCAGTAAGGTGAATCTTTTCAGCGTTGATGATGATCACGTGATCACCTGTGTCAACGTTTGGTGTGAATGTTGGTTTGTATTTACCGCGTAGGATTGAAGCGACTTCAGAAGCCAAACGACCAAGAGTTTGCCCTTCTGCATCGACAACTAACCATTTACGCTCTACTTCGTGACCTTTAGCCATGAATGTTGTACGCATGTATATTGTCCTCCTAAAATATCATCTCTTTTATAATCATGTTCCGTTGTTCCTTTGTTGCATGTTCGTTCCGTTGTTCCGTTTTTTCGTTATCCCTTAACACTAATAACCTTCCGGGGCATATCGTGGGGGTAATGAAAATACCATACATCATCATATAACGGATGAACTCTAAAGTCAAGGGTTTTTCCAAAAACACCTGGAAAAGTTGTTTCAGCTTTCATACTCCACATTTTCGAGGTATAAACCATGGGGTGCTGCGGTTTTTCCAGCTTTGCTGCGGTCTGCCGCTCTGACGATTTCCGCCAGCTCTGAAGCATCTCTTCTGCCGATTCCTACTTCCATTAACGTGCCGGCGATAATCCGCACCATGTTGTATAGAAAACCTGATCCTTCGATGACCATATGCAATTCTTCTCCGTGTTCTTCAAGCTCCAGACAGCGAACAGTCCGAACTTTATCTACGACTCCTGTATTGGCTGCGCAAAAACTGGAGAAATCATGAGTTCCAAGAATCGCTTCTGCTGCAATCCTCATTTGAGCAACATCCGGCTGCTGTTTTACATGCACCAGGTAATTTCGTGTAAACGGACTGATAATTTTGCTGCGGTCCCATTTATAGCGATAAGTTTTCCCGCTCGTATGATACCTGGCATGAAAAGAGGAATCCACTTCTTCAATACCGTGCACCCGGATATCTTCAGGCAATAAGACATTGAGTGCTTTCAGCCACCCGCTTAACGGAATTTCAAGAGGACTGTCAAAATGGATCACCTGTCCTGTAGCGTGCACTTTTGCATCGGTGCGGCCGCTTGCCACAACTTGAATGGATTCGCCTTTATGGATTCTCTTTAACACCGTCATCAATTCCTGCTGTACCGTCCGTGATTCCGGCTGGATCTGATACCCGGCAAAGCCGGAACCGTCATAAGCAATTTTCGCTTTATATCGTTTCATAGTTCTCTCCTTACGTGCGGAAATACCAGAGCACTGCCGTTAAGCCGATCAGCATTACTAAGCTCAATGTATCCTTTATCCGCCAATCCAGTTGGCGGTACCGTGTTCTGCCGGCGCCGCCACGGTATCCTCGGACTTCCATCGCTGTTGCCAGATCTTCTGCCCGCTTAAAGGCGCTGACAAACAACGGAATCAGCAGCGGCACTACCGCCTTGATGCGTTCTTTTACCGGACCTGAGCCGATATCTGACCCTCGTGCCATTTGTGCTTTTAAAATCTTGCCCGTCTCATCCATCAACGTTGGAATAAACCGCAGCGATATGGACATCATCAATGCCAGTTCATGGACCGGCAGCTTAAACCGTTTAAATGGTCCAAGCAGCACTTCAATACCATCCGTTATAGATATCGGAGAAGTGGTGAGCGTTAGAATACTGGTGATGAACACAAGCACCAAAAATCGAATAGAGATGAATATCCCTTGCCGCAAACCTTCCTCATATATTTCAATAAAGCCGAAACTAAATAGAACGTCTCCCTCTTTTGTAAAGAAAATATGCAAAAGGAATGTAAATATCAATAGAATAAAGACCGGCTTCAACCCGTTCACAAGGAAATACAAACGGATCTTTGATAAAAATACGATAAAAAACGTGAATGACAGCAAAACTAAATAAGTCAAAGTGTTATTCGCGACAAAGACGATTCCAATAAAAATGAAAACGAATAGGATTTTTGCTCGAGGATCCAATCGGTGGATAAACGAATTTCCCGGAATAAAGCGGCCAAAAATCATTTTTTCCATCATTCGGACTCACTTCCTTCCGAAAGCGCCAGCGCCAATTTTTTTGCCAGCGCTTCTTCTGTCAGGGAAATCCCGTCCAGTTTAATGCCCATCTTTTCTTCGAACTTCCGTTGGAGCCGTACGGTACGCGGGGGTTCTAAGCGATAGTCCAGCAATTGTTCTTCATTCGCAAAAATTTCTCTTGGCTCTCCGCTCGCAACACATTTCCCATTATGCATAATAGCCACTTGATCTGCGTAACGGGCTGCATCTTCCATGCTGTGAGTTACGAGCACCGTGGTTAAGCCTTTCTGTATATGAAGCTGATGGAACAAGTCCATGATCTCCCGGCGTCCTCTAGGGTCCAAACCGGCAGTTGGCTCATCAAGCACCAGGACTTCAGGATCCATAGCCAGCACGCCAGCAATTGCGACACGGCGCATCTGACCTCCCGATAAATCAAACGGCGATTTCTGCAATACTTCCGGCGGTAATCCAAGCTGCTCGACCAATTCATGCGCGCGCCGGCTCGCTTCTTCTTCAGAGACCCCATAATTCAATGGACCAAACATAATATCTTTTAAAACAGTTTCATCAAACAGCTGCTGTTCTGGAAACTGAAAAACAATTCCTACTTGCCGGCGGATTCCACGCAAATTTTTAGCTTTTGTCTTTGCTTCAATCTGCTGTTCCCCGATGACTACGGTCCCTTCAGTCGGTTTCAGCAAAGCATTCAAATGCTGCAAGACTGTTGATTTCCCAGATCCCGTATGACCAATCACCGCTGTGTAAGACCCTGAAGGGATGTGTAAATTGACATTGTGCAAGGCTCTTTTCTCGAAAGGCGTATTCACTGCATAACTATATCCTACTTCTCGGAGTAAAATGTCCATAAATCCTCCACCAGCTCGTCTTCTGTCATATGTTCTCCATGAACTTGGATTCCTGCTTCTCTTAGCAAATGCGTCATCCGCATCGCAAAAGGCAAATCCAAGCCGAGCTTTGTTAATTCGTTGCCGGATAAAAACACTTCTTCCGGCGTACCTTCTTTGTGCTTTTGTCCTGCGTTCATGACAATGATGCGGTCTGCAAGGGCAGCTTCTTCCAAGTCATGGGTAATCGAAATAACCGTTAGCCCTGTTTCTTCCCGCAATTCACGAATCGTTTCGATAACTTCCATGCGTCCTTGCGGATCAAGCATGGAAGTCGCTTCATCCAGGATCAAAAGCCTTGGCCTTAAAGCCAGGGCACCTGCTATCGCCACTCGCTGCTTCTGTCCGCCCGAAAGGTGGTGCGGTTCATGATCCAAGTAATCTTCCATTTTGACTTGACGCAAAGATTCTTTTACCCGAATCACCATATCTTCGTGTGGCACTCCATTATTTTCTAGCGCAAAAGCTACATCATCCTGAACAGTAGCCCCTACAAATTGATTGTCGGGATTTTGAAACACCATTCCCATCTGAGAGCGGATGTTCCATAAACTTTCCTCTGACATCGTCTGGCCCATCGCTTCAACTTTGCCTTTTCCAGGAAACAGCAACCCGTTCATTAATTTGGCAATCGTCGATTTACCAGAGCCATTATGGCCGACTAAAGCAATCCACTGTCCTTCTTCGATTGAGAAAGACAGGTCCGCTACTGCTGGCCTTACCGTTTCATCTTCTGGCATATATGTAAATGTCACATCTTCAAATGACATAATGATCGAATTCATCTCAGCTAACCTCCTCTGATCCTACTCTAATCTCTACTCTACTCGGTTTTATAAGCATATGTAAAATAAATAAAAAAAGCGCGCACCTCATTCAGAGAAATGCGCTTTTCTGTCTATGGCTTCCCCCGATTGCTTAAGCCGGGGTTGAATGAGGTGCGTAGAGCTAGACAAGACGCCGCCTTAAAGGCTCGCTCATCATAACACTCAGCTTTTCATATATGTCGTATAAATCATAATGCTAAAAGAAGAGGGCATGAACCCTCTTCAAATAAATCAATTGTGCCTCAGCATATTGCAGCCAAAGGCTTTAATTTGAACCTGTTGATTCAAATTAAACTAGTTCAATAATTACGATTGGTGCGCCGTCTCCGCGACGAGGCCCCATTTTCATGATGCGAGTATAACCGCCTTGGCGCTCTGCGTAGCGTGGTGCAACGTCATCAAACAATTTTTGCAAAGCAAAGATTGTGTTTTCGTTACCTTCTGCGTCAGTAGATGTTACTAGCTCACGGCGAATGTATGCTGCAGCTTTGCGGCGTGCGTGAAGATCCCCACGTTTGCCAAGCGTAATCATTTTTTCTACAGTTGAACGCACTTCTTTCGCACGAGCTTCAGTCGTTTGAATGCGCTCATGTACGATTAAGTCTGTTGTAAGGTCACGTAATAGTGCTTTACGTTGAGAACTTGTACGTTGAAGCTTTCTCATTGAAGTTTCCCTCCTTTGTTAAATAGTTCGGATCAGATTACTAGTGTTCAGTCTTCTTTGCGAAGCCCTAGCCCTAGATCTTCTAACTTCACTTTAACTTCTTCAAGTGATTTGCGTCCGAGGTTGCGCACTTTCATCATGTCGTCTTCTGACTTGCTTGCCAGCTCGTGTACTGTGTTAATACCCGCGCGTTTTAAGCAGTTGTAAGATCGAACCGAAAGATCAAGTTCTTCGATAGTCATCTCTAAAACTTTTTCTTTTTGGTCTTCTTCTTTTTCAACCATGATTTCAGCCGTTTGTGCCTCATCTGTCAATCCTACGAAGATATTTAAATGCTCAGTAAAGATTTTAGCACCAAGTGCAATTGCCTCTTTTGGACCAATGCTGCCATCTGTCCAAACATCAAGAGATAATTTATCGAAATTAGCGAGTTGACCCACTCGTGTATTTTCTACTTGGAAGTTAACACGTGAAACAGGAGTATAAATAGAATCAATCGGGATCACACCAATAGGTAAATCATCACGTTTGTTTTGATCAGCCCGAGCATATCCACGGCCTCTGTTCGCATACATGCGCATACGGAGGTGGCCGCCTTTAGCGATTGTTGCTATATATAAATCTGGATTCAGAATTTCAACATCACTATCGTGCGTGATATCTGCAGCCGTAACCGTTCCATCACCTTTGACATCAATTTCAATGACTTTTTCTTCGTCAGAGTAAATCTTCAGAGCCAGTTTCTTAATATTCAAAATGATAGAGGCCACATCTTCTTCTACACCTTCAACAGTGGAGAATTCGTGCAATACACCGTCAATTTGAATCGAAGTAACAGCAGCGCCTGGTAAAGATGAAAGTAAGATTCGACGTAAGGAGTTCCCTAAAGTGGTTCCATATCCACGTTCAAGTGGTTCAACAACAAATTTTCCGAATTTGGAATTGCTGTCGATCTCGACCGTTTCAATTTTTGGTTTTTCTATTTCGAGCATTCATTTTACCCTCCTTCAAAACGTCGGTGTTTTTTTCGTTTCATCAAGAATTCGATAGTCACAGACTTTCGCTACAATTCGGAACACGTTCAGTAAGTCGTGATGTTCAAAAATCCTATTCAGATTAACGATTACACGCGGCGGCGTTTTGGTGGACGGCAACCGTTATGAGGTACTGGAGTTACATCTTTGATAGCTGTAACTTCTAGTCCGGCAGCTTGAAGCGCACGGATAGCAGCCTCACGACCTGAACCAGGACCTTTAACTGTAACTTCTAAAGTTTTAAGACCGTGTTCGATTGAAGTTTTAGCAGCGGTTTCAGCAGCCATTTGAGCAGCGAAAGGTGTAGATTTACGTGAACCTCTAAATCCTAGTGCACCTGCGCTTGACCAAGATACTGCGTTACCTTGCATATCTGTAATCGTAACAATTGTGTTGTTAAATGTTGAGCGGATGTGAGCAATACCAGATTCGATATTCTTTTTCACACGACGCTTACGAGTTTGTTGTTTACGTGCCATGTTAAGAAGAAACCTCCTTTACTGATTATTTTTTCTTGTTCGCAACTGTTTTACGAGGACCTTTACGCGTACGCGCATTGTTCTTCGTATTTTGACCGCGTACAGGCAGTCCACGACGGTGGCGGATTCCCCGGAAGCTAGCAATTTCCATCAAGCGTTTGATGTTTAAAGATACTTCACGGCGAAGGTCACCTTCGATTTTGTATTGGTCTAATTGTTCACGGATATTGTTCAACTCGTCTTCAGTAAGATCGCGTACGCGAGTATCTTCAGAGATACCAGCAGAAGCAAGTACTTTCTGAGCAGTAGTTTTACCAACACCAAAAATGTAAGTTAATGAAATAACAACGCGTTTGTCGCGCGGAATGTCAACACCAGCAATACGTGCCATGTGTATGATGCACCTCCTTCATATTAGCCTTGTCTTTGTTTATGTTTCGGATTTTCACAGATTACCATTACTTTACCGTTTCTGCGAATAACTTTACATTTTTCACAGATCGGTTTTACAGATGGTCTCACTTTCATCTAACCCAACCTCCTTAGTAGTCCGGAGTGCAAAAGATTATTTAAAACGGTATGTGATACGACCGCGTGTTAAATCATAAGGAGAAAGTTCCACTGTTACTTTATCTCCTGGCAGAATGCGGATGAAGTGCATGCGGATCTTGCCTGATACATGAGCAAGAATCGTATGGCCGTTCTCCAATTCCACTTTAAACATCGCGTTAGGCAAAGTCTCAACGACTGTTCCTTCAATTTCAATTACATCGTCTTTCGCCATCGACCCAGTCTCCCTTCTGTATACAAATCAGGTTCTCATCTTCAAACAGTATTTGCTGATTGAATAGTTATATTATATTCATTCACCAGGAATGCATGAGTGACATTCGAAAGACAGTCTCCGAGTTCCACTGCCCGCAAGTTGCGGAGAGGGGGTAATCCGGTTTATCCAGTCTGACTCATGTTTCCTCGACCGTCCGGACTGCCTTGGATGAGTTCCAAACCCGTTACACAGATGCTTCCACGAAACCCATTATACTATTTCCAGTGCTGAATTGCACATTGCGAACTCTGCACCGGACTTCATATAATAAGCCTTGTTTGCTTTTGCAGCTCTCGAAAATTCATATCTCCGGTGCTCCTTAAAGCCACATGGAGGCAACTAACTGCGCCCGGCGCCGGGGATTAGCCTCGGTCGCCCTTTAGAAGAGCATCAATGTCAGCAAATACTTTTTGAATGTCCTGCTGTCCATCTATATTTTTCAACACGCCTTTGCTTTCATAGAAATCAAGAAGCGGTTGTGTTTGTTTAATGTTTACTTCTAAACGGTTTGTGACGGTTTCAGGATTGTCGTCTTCGCGCTGGTATAGTTCGCCGCCGTCTTTGTCGCACACACCTTCAACTTGAGGCGGGTTAAACACTAGATGGTAAGCAGTTCCACATACTTTGCAAATCCGACGTCCTGTTAAGCGTTTAACAAGTTCATCTTGTTCAACTTGGATGTTTACGACATGCTCGATTCTTTTGCCAAGATCAGCAAGAAGAGATTCCAGCGCTTCAGCTTGTGGGACTGTACGCGGAAAGCCATCTAGTAGAAAGCCTTCTGCACAATCCACTGCGCTAAGACGCTCACGGACGATACCGATAGTCACTTCATCAGGCACTAATGCCCCTTTATCCATGAACGATTTTGCTTCCAAGCCTAGTTTCGTACCGCCTTTGATAGCAGCACGGAACATATCACCTGTAGAAATATGAGGGATGTCGTACTTCTCAACAATTCTGTCTGCTTGAGTGCCTTTGCCGGCACCAGGTAGACCCATTAATACGATATTCATACGGTTTTGCCCCCTCAGACAAGTAGACAAGAAACGTCTTGCGTTCCCAGGACCCTTGATTATTTCATAAAGCCTTTATAATGACGTTTAACAAGTTGTGATTCCAGTTGTTTCATTGTTTCGAGCGCAACCCCTACGATGATCAATAAACTAGTACCGCCAATTTGAGCCGATTGGGGCAAGCCCGCAAGGTTGATGAAAAAGATTGGCATAACAGCAATGACTGCAAGGAAAATAGCGCCGACAAATGTTAAACGGTATAACACACTTGTTAAATAATCTTGTGTATTTTTTCCCGGACGGATTCCTGGAATATAAGCACCTTGCTTTTTCAAGTTGTCCGACATGTTTTCAGGATTTACCTGAATGAATGCATAGAAGTACGTGAATGCCACGATCAAAGCGACATAAATGATCATGCCGACAGGTCGAGTGTAATCAAACGTATTCTGTACTGCATCCGTAAACGCGTTGGCGCCAAAGAAAGAAGCGATGGTTTGTGGCGTAATAATGAACGCCACTGCGAAGATTACCGGAATAACCCCAGCCGAGTTCACTTTCAAAGGTAAATGCGTTTGTTGTGCACTTGTTGTTTGGCCGCGGCCTGCAACACGTTTTGCATACTGGATTGGAATTTTGCGCAGCGCTTGCTGTACATAGATAACCAAAACAGTAACAGCAACAACTGCTAATGCTAGCAATGCCATGATGGCAAGATTAATCGGGAGTTGATCTCCAGCTCCTTCAATCTGCTGTGCATATAATTGGTTGATAGCTCCAGGTATTGCAGCGACAATCCCAGCGAAGATGATAATCGAAATACCGTTCCCCACACCTTTTGCCGTAATCTGCTCACCAAGCCACAGTAGAAAAGCTGTACCGCCTGTTAAAACAATCGCGATGACTGCATAAGTTGCAATCGTATCGTTCTGTATTAAAGTTCCACCATAAATTTGGTTGAACCCGTAAGACATTCCGATCGCTTGTATAAAGGCAAGTACAATTGTGAAGTAGCGAGTGAATTGAGCAAGTTTCCGTCTTCCGACTTCCCCTTGTTTCGCCCACTCAGCAAATTTCGGTACAACGTCCATCTGCAATAATTGCACGATGATTGACGCTGTAATGTATGGCATGATTCCCATCGCTAAAATCGAAAAGTTAGCAAGGGCGCCTCCACCGAAAGTATTTAAGAATCCAATCAAGCCAGCTTGATCGGTAGCTTGCAGTACATCCGCATCGACATTCGGCACCGGAATGAAAGTTCCGAGACGAAAAATGACGAGCATCAGTAATGTAAAGAAAATTTTATTTCGAATATCAGTCACGCGCATAAAATTGGAGATTGTCTGAAACATTAAAGCACCTCGGTTTGTCCACCGGCAGCTTCAATAGCTTCTTTAGCTGATCCAGAGAATTTGTGAGCTTTAACAGTCAGTTTCTTCTCTAAGCTACCATTGCCCAGAATCTTGATTCCAGAACGTTCGTTGCTCACAACACCTGATTCGATAAGCAATGCAGGTGTAATTTCTGTGCCTTCGTCGAAACGGTTCAATACATCAAGGTTCACAATAGCGTAGTCTTTGCGGTTAATGTTTGTAAATCCGCGTTTAGGCAAACGACGGAACAATGGGTTTTGTCCACCCTCGAATCCAGGGCGAACTCCGCCGCCTGAACGTGCGTTTTGACCTTTATGACCTTTACCTGCTGTTTTACCAGTACCTGAACCGATACCGCGTCCGATACGCTTTCTAGAACTGCGTGAACCTTCTGCTGGTTTTAATTCATGAAGTTTCATTTGGTTGGCACCTCCTTCTATAGAAATCAGGGATTAAACTTCTTTAATAGTTACTAAGTGAGCGACTTTATCAAGCATACCGCGAACGGCTGCATTGTCTTGCTGCTCAACTGTTTGATGCATTTTGCGAAGTCCAAGTGATTGAACAACTTTACGTTGTGTCGGTTTGGCACCGATCACAGATTTTGTGAGGGTAATTTCTAGTTTAGTAGCCATGTAATTTTCCCTCCTTATCCTAATAGCTCTGCTGTAGTTTTGCCGCGAAGTTTTGCAACTTCATCAGCACTTTTCAGTTGAGTTAAACCGTTGATAGTTGCACGTACCATGTTGATTGGTGTGTTTGAACCCAAAGATTTAGACAAGATGTCTTGTACTCCAGCAAGTTCAAGTACCGCACGGACAGGTCCGCCTGCAATTACTCCAGTACCTGGTGAAGCAGGTTTGATAAGAATTTGGCCAGCACCGAAGCGGCCGATTACTAGATGTGGAGTTGTACCTTTAACCATAGGTACTTCGATTAGGTTTTTCTTCGCATCTTCAATAGCTTTACGGATTGCATCTGGAACTTCTTGTGCTTTACCAGTACCAAAACCGACATTACCATTTTTGTCGCCTACAACAACTAATGCGGAGAAACGGAAACGACGTCCACCTTTTACAACTTTCGCTACGCGGTTAATCGTAACTACGCGTTCTTCAAGTTCAAGTTTGTTTGGATCAATACGACGCATGAAATGTGTCCCTCCTTCTTTTAAAATTGTAAACCATTTTCACGTGCAGCTTCTGCAAGAGCTTTAACACGTCCATGATATAAATAACCACCGCGGTCAAAAACAATCGATGTGAATCCTTGTTCTACAGCGCGTTTTGCGATAGTTTCGCCAACTTTTGCTGCAGCTTCAAGATTTCCTGTTGAACCTTCGAAGTCTTTTTCCATTGATGATGCGCTAGTTAGTGTTACACCATTTACGTCATCGATCAATTGTGCATAAATGTATTTATTTGAACGGAATACGTTTAAACGCGGGCGTGATGCTGTACCCGTGATTTTAGAACGTACACGAGCATGACGTTTTTTACGAGATGCGTTTTTATCGAGTTTCGTAATCACTGAGGTCACTCCTTTCAGACTGCCTAAGCAGCATTATTTACCTGTTTTACCTTCTTTGCGGCGAACTTTTTCCCCTTCGTAACGAATCCCTTTGCCTTTATATGGCTCTGGCGGACGTACTTGGCGGATGTTTGAAGCAAGTGCTCCAACACGTTCTTTGTCAATACCTTTAACGATTACGCGAGTGTTAGCTGGAACTTCAACTGAAACTCCTTCTTCCGGAGTAAATTCTACCGGGTGAGAGTAACCAACGTTAAGAACCAATTTTTGCCCTTGTAATTGCGCACGGTAACCAACACCAACTAATTCAAGCACACGCTCGAACCCTTCAGAAACTCCTAGAACCATGTTCGCTAGCAAAGCACGAGTTGTACCGTGAATTGTGCGGTGTTCTTTTGAATCTGAAGGACGTGTTAGAGTTAGCACGTTTTCTTCTTGTGTAATTGCGATATCTTTGTTAAATGTGCGAGTCAACTCGCCTTTAGGACCTTTAACAGTTACGACATTGTTGTCTCCAACTGTGATCGTAACGTTTGCAGGAACCTCGATTGGTTTTTTACCTACACGTGACATTCTGTTGCACCTCCATTCGTTTGTTGTCTCTTACCAAACGTATGCTATAATTTCTCCGCCGATTTGTTTCGCGCGGGCTTCTTTATCAGTTACTAATCCTTGTGATGTCGATACTAAAGCGATTCCTAAACCGTTTAGTACGCGTGGCACCTCATTAGTTTTAGCGTATACACGCAATCCTGGTTTTGAAATACGTTTCAATCCAGTAATAACGCGTTCGTTGTTAGCTCCGTATTTTAAGAAAATCCGGATCATGCCTTGTTTGTCGTCTTCAACATATTCAACGTCACGGACGAAACCTTCACGCTTAAGAATTTCAGCGATGTCTTTTTTCATATTAGAAGCCGGAAGCTCTAATTTCTCGTGACGTACCATGTTCGCATTACGAATGCGTGTCAGCATATCTGCAATCGGATCTGTCATTGTCATTACTTTTACCTCCTTCCCAAATTAGGGGATTACCAGCTGGCTTTTTTGACGCCAGGAATTTGTCCCACATATGCAAGTTCACGGAAACAAATACGGCAAAGTTTAAATTTGCGTAATACTGAATGCGGACGTCCGCATCTTTCACAGCGTGTGTACTCTTGTACTTTAAACTTTGGCGTGCGTTTTTGTTTTGCGATCATAGATTTTTTAGCCACGTTTACGCCTCCCTCACGTTTACTTTTGGAACGGCATTCCGAATTGTGTTAATAACTCACGAGCTTCTTCATCAGAGTTCGCAGTTGTTACAATTACGATGTCCATACCGCGTACTTTAGAAACTTTATCATAATCGATTTCAGGGAAGATCAATTGTTCTTTCACACCAAGTGTGTAGTTGCCGCGTCCGTCGAAAGATTTTTTCGAAACGCCACGGAAGTCACGTACACGTGGAAGTGAGATAGCAATTAATTTATCCAGGAAGTCGTACATACGCTCTCCGCGTAGTGTAACTTTACATCCGATTGGCATTCCTTCACGAAGACGGAAACCAGCGATAGATTTCTTAGCTTTAGTAATAACTGGTTTTTGACCAGTGATCGTTTGTAATTCTTCAACAGCCGAGTCAAGAGACTTAGTGTTTTGAACAGCTTCACCAACACCCATGTTGACAACAATTTTATCAACTTTTGGAGTTTGCATTACTGATTTATATTCAAACTTGCTCACTAGAGCAGGAGTGATTTCATTCACATATTTTTCTTTTAGGCGGTTCATGTGTGTACCTCCCTTCATTCAGGAATTTTATTTATCTAATTTTTCACCGGATTTTTTTGCAACACGAACTTTTTTACCATCTTCAACCTTATATCCTACACGAGTCGGCTCGCCGGATTTAGGGTCAAGTAACATAACGTTAGAAACGTGAATTGCTGCTTCTTGGCTGACAATTCCACCTTGTGGGTTTGCCTGGTTCGGTTTTGTATGCTTCTTGATGATGTTGACACCTTCAACAAGCACGCGGTCTTTCTTAGGTAGAGCAGCTAAAACAACACCTGTTTTGCCTTTATCTTTACCTGAGATCACCTTAACTGTATCGCCTTTTTTAACATGCATTCTGTCGCACCTCCTTGGTATGGCACATTGATTTATTAAAGAACTTCAGGAGCAAGTGAAACGATCTTCATGAAGCTGTTGTCGCGTAGTTCGCGTGCAACAGGTCCGAAAATACGTGTTCCGCGTGGACCTTTGTCGTCACGAATGATAACACATGCATTTTCATCAAATTTGATGTAAGTACCGTCTTTACGGCGAGCTCCGCTTTTCGTGCGAACGATGACAGCCTTAACGACTTCACCCTTCTTAACAACGCCACCTGGTGTTGCTTTCTTCACGGTACAAACGATTACGTCTCCGATGTTTGCAGTCTTACGACCAGAACCACCAAGTACTTTAATCGCTAGTACTTCACGAGCACCCGAGTTGTCTGCAACTTTTAAACGACTTTCCTGTTGGATCACTTAGGTTACCTCCCTCCGGAATTTCTTAGGTTCCGAACTTATTTAAATTAGATAATAACCGCTTTTTCTACAATTTCCACTACGCGGAAACGTTTTGTAGCTGATAGCGGACGAGTTTCCATGATACGAACGATGTCGCCCATTTTCGCTTCGTTTAGCTCGTCATGAGCTTTAAATTTCTTAGAGTATTTTACACGTTTGCCATAAAGTGCGTGCTTCTTTTGAGTTTCAACCATTACTGTAACGGTTTTGTCCATTTTGTCAGACACAACACGGCCTGTGTATACTTTGCGTTGGTTACGCTCAGTCATACTTGCAAACCTCCTCTCGAATTATCAGTTATTGCCACTGATTTCTCTTTCATGAATCACAGTTTTCATACGCGCAATCGCTTTACGAACTTCGCGGATGCGAGCAGTGTTTTCTAATTGACCAGTAGCCAATTGGAAGCGAAGGTTGAAAAGCTCTTCTTTCAGTGATTTCACTTTTTGTTCGATTTCAGCAGTGGTTAAGTCACGGATTTCATTAGCTTTCATTCGATTCACCACCAATTTCTTCACGTTTTACGAACTTCGTTTTAATCGGAAGTTTGTGAGATGCAAGGCGCAATGCTTCGCGTGCCACTTCTTCAGATACTCCTGCAAGTTCAAACATAATTTTACCTGTTTTAACAACCGCTACCCAGCCTTCAGGCGAACCTTTACCGGATCCCATACGAACCTCAAGAGGCTTTTTCGTATATGGCTTATGCGGGAAAATTTTGATCCATACTTTACCGCCACGTTTCATGTAACGAGTCATGGAAATACGTGCTGCTTCGATTTGGCGGTTTGTGATCCAAGATGATTCTAAAGCTTGGAGACCAAATTCACCGAATGCGATTTCTTTGCCGCCTTTAGCTTCTCCGCGCATCTTTCCGCGGTGCTCACGACGATATTTAACGCGTTTAGGCATTAACATATTATTTGCCTCCTTCCTCAGATTTCTTCTTAGTTGGAAGGACTTCACCGCGGTAGATCCATACTTTTACGCCAAGCTTACCATAAGTAGTGTCTGCTTCAGCATGCGCATAATCGATGTCAGCGCGTAGCGTATGGAGCGGAACAGTGCCTTCACTGTAGTGTTCAGCACGCGCAATGTCAGCGCCGCCTAGACGTCCAGATACTTGAGTTTTGATCCCTTTAGCGCCAGAACGCATAGTGCGTTGGATTGCTTGTTTTTGTGCACGGCGGAAAGACACGCGGTTTTCCAATTGACGTGCTACGCTTTCAGCAACTAGTCTCGCATCAAGGTCAGCTCTTTTGATTTCGATGATGTTGATGTGTACACGCTTGCCAGTCATAGTGTTAAGTTGCTTGCGAAGTACTTCTACTTCAGAACCACCTTTACCAATTACCATACCTGGTTTCGCAGTGTGAATCGTTACGTTGACACGGTTTGCAGCGCGTTCAATTTCAATTTTTGAAACTGATGCTTCTTTCAAACGTGCTTCGATGTATTCACGGATTTTAATATCTTCGTGAAGAAGTGTCGCATAGTCTTTTTCAGCGTACCATTTTGACTCCCAGTCACGAATGATTCCGATACGCATCCCGATTGGATGTATTTTTTGTCCCACGAATTATCCCTCCTTCTTCTCAGATACCACTAATGTGATGTGGCTTGTACGTTTGTTGATTGCGCTTGCGCGTCCCATTGCACGTGGACGGAAACGTTTTAATGTTGGACCTTCGTCAACGAATACTTCGCTTACGATCAAGTTGTCCAGGTTCATTTCGTAGTTATGTTCAGCGTTAGCAGCTGCAGATTTTAATAACTTCTCAATAACAATCGATGATGCTTTTGGAGTGTGTTTTAAAATCGCAACGGCTTCGCCAATTTGCTTGCCTCGGATTAAATCTACTACTAAACGGACTTTACGAGGAGCAATACGTACTGTTCTAGCAACAGCTTTTGCTTGCATGGGGAAATCCTCCTCTCAATTAACGTCTTGTTTTCTTATCGTCTGCACCATGACTAGCGTATTTGCGCGTTGGAGCAAATTCTCCTAGTTTATGGCCTACCATATCTTCAGTTACGTATACAGGGATGTGCTTACGGCCATCGTATACTGCAATTGTTTGTCCGATGAATGTCGGGAAAATTGTAGAACGGCGAGACCAAGTTTTAATCACTTGTTTTTTCTCAGAATCCTTTTGTGCTTCAACTTTTTTCATAAGATGATCGTCAACAAAAGGTCCTTTTTTCAAGCTGCGGCCCATTTGGGATCCTCCCTTCGTGATTGCACCACGGTTCTTATGCTGAACCGTAGCGGAATCAAATTATTTTTTACGACGACGCACGATGAACTTATCTGACTTGTTCGTTTTCTTGCGTGTTTTGTATCCAAGAGTCGGTTTGCCCCATGGAGACATTGGTGATTTACGTCCGATTGGCGAACGTCCTTCACCACCACCGTGTGGGTGATCGTTAGGGTTCATTACAGATCCGCGGACTGTTGGGCGTTTGCCTAACCAGCGAGAGCGTCCTGCTTTACCAATGTTGATCAATTCGTGCTGTTCGTTACCTACAGCACCGATAGTTGCGCGGCAAGTAGCAAGAATCATACGAACTTCGCCTGATTGCAAACGAACTGTTACGTATTTTCCTTCTTTACCAAGAACTTGAGCTGAAGTTCCTGCAGAGCGTACTAGTTGTCCGCCGGCACCTGGCTTCAATTCAATGTTATGGATTGTAGAACCCATTGGAATGTTCAATAACGGAAGTGCGTTACCTGGTTTGATATCAGCTTCAACGCCTGACATGATTTGCGTTCCAACTTCGATTCCTTTAGGAGCCAAGATGTAACGTTTTTCTCCGTCAGCGTAGTGAATTAATGCGATGTTTGCAGAACGGTTTGGATCGTACTCGATTGTAGCAACGCGTCCTGGAATGCCATCTTTGTTACGTTTGAAATCGATGACACGGTATTGGCGTTTATGTCCACCACCGTGATGGCGTACAGTGATTTTACCTTGGTTATTACGGCCGCCTTTACGTCTAGTTGGTTGTAGAAGCGATTTTTCAGGCTTGTTCGTTGTGATTTCAACGAAATCTGAAGTAGTCATGTTACGACGACCGTTAGTGGTAGGTTTATATTTTCTAATCCCCACGTTGTTTCCCTCCTTCGTTAGTAGTTCTTTAAGAACTTATAGAAATTAAATTTCGAACAATTCGATGTCTTTAGAGTCAGCAGTCAATTTAACGATCGCTTTGCGGCGTTTGTTAGTGTAGCCTGCATGTTTGCCCATGCGTTTGAATTTCCCTTTGTAGTTCATGATGTTGACTTTCTCAACTTGAACTCCGAAGATGTCTTGAACAGCATGTTTTACTTGTGTTTTGTTAGCGCGAGTGTCCACTTCGAAAGTGTACTTCTTATCTGCCATTACTTCAGAAGAACGCTCAGTAATGACCGGACGCTTTAAAATATCACGTGCTTCCATTAACTAAGCACCTCCTCAATTTTCTCTACTGCTGCTTTAGTCATAACAACTTTGTCATGTCCAAGCAAATCTAAAACGTTGATACCAGTTGCTGCTACCACTGTCATACCTTGAATGTTGCGAGCAGATAATGCTACGTTTTCATCCGGATCAGCAGTTACGAACAAAGCTTTTTTACCAATTGAAAGGTCTTGGATCAATTGAGTAAATGCTTTTGTTTTTGGTGCGTCAAATGTCAACCCTTCAAGTACCATCAAGTTTTCTCCAACTACAGTTGATGAAAGTGCAGAGCGAAGAGCTAAACGACGGACTTTCTTAGGCAATTTATAGCTATAGCTACGTGGTGTTGGACCAAATACGACACCGCCTCCACGCCATTGTGGTGAACGGATCGAACCTTGACGAGCACGCCCAGTTCCTTTTTG
Source organism: Planococcus sp. VCh962 (assembly GCF_057748275.1). Classification (NCBI taxonomy): domain Bacteria; kingdom Bacillati; phylum Bacillota; class Bacilli; order Caryophanales; family Caryophanaceae; genus Planococcus; species Planococcus sp. VCh962. The sequence continues at coordinate 44,666 of NZ_JBYLHS010000012.1, read as the reverse complement.
GCGCCATGGCTTTTTACCACCACCAGCTACTTCAGAACGATTTTTTACTTTATGGTTACCTTGACGAAGTGATGCGCGTTGCGCGATTACTGCGTCGAATAACACTGCTTCATTTGGCTCGATACCGAATACATAGTCGTTCAATTCGATGTCGCCCACTTGTGAACCTGTTTGATTTAATAAAGCTACTTTAGGCATTCGTGTTTCCTCCTTCCTCTAAAAAAATATTATTTCGATTTGATAGCTGATTTTACGCGAAGCAATGCTTTGCGTGAACCAGGGACATTACCTTTGATTAGAAGCAAGTTACGTTCAGCATCAACCTTAACGATCTGAAGGTTTTGAATCGTAATTGTCGTTCCACCCATTTGACCAGGCAATTTCTTCTGTTTGAATACGCGGTTTGGAGCAACCGGACCCATTGAACCAGGACGGCGGTGGTAACGTGAACCGTGAGCCATTGGCCCGCGTGATTGTCCGTGGCGTTTAATAACACCTTGGAAACCTTTACCTTTTGTTGTTCCTGTAACATCTACTACATCGCCTTCTGCGAATACATCTACTTTGACTTCCTGACCAATCTCGTAATCAGCTAAGTTTACATTGCGAAGTTCGCGAATGAAGCGCTTAGGAGCAGTGTTCGCTTTTGCTACGTGTCCTTTAGCTGGTTTGTTAGAAAGCTTTTCGCGCTTGTCTTCAAAACCTAACTGGATTGCTTCGTAGCCGTCAACCTCAACTGTTTTCTTTTGAAGTACTACGTTTGGAGCAGCTTCAACTACAGTTACAGGGATTAAATCACCGTTCTCAGCAAAAACTTGCGTCATACCGATTTTTCTACCTAAGATTCCTTTGGTCATGTTGTCACACCTCCTGTGATTATTTGAGTTTTTCTATTTCGTTTGCCGATTAAAGTTTAATTTCAATGTCGACGCCAGATGGTAAATCTAATTTCATTAACGCGTCAACTGTTTGTGGTGTTGGGTTAACGATATCGATCAGACGTTTGTGCGTGCGCATTTCGAATTGCTCACGTGAATCTTTATAGATATGCACAGAACGCAAGATTGTGTAGACTGACTTTTCAGTTGGCAACGGGATCGGACCCGATACACTTGCACCTGAACGTTTTGCAGTTTCTACAATTTTCTCAGCAGACTGATCTAGAACTCTGTGATCATATGCTTTTAAACGGATACGAATTTTCTGTTTTGCCATTACTTTCCCTCCTTTTCGCCTATTTTGGATAGACATTCTCCACGAAAATTTTCCAATCACTCGCCATGGCAAAGCGGCCGGGTGTATCGGTAACCTCTCGCTTCATCGCAGTCAAAGACCAACATTCACCATTATACATAAGAAAAAAGAATTCCGCAAGACTTTCCACGAAATTCTTTTCAATTCGCTTTTATTAGTATAACAGGATATTTCGGATATTCAACTCATACGAGAAAAGTCCGAACATTTTTTCTTAAGCCGAAAACATTACTGCAAGCCAACCAAATACGACGAGCGGAATATTGTAATGAAGAAAAGTCGGCACACACGTATCCCAAATGTGATTGTGTTGCCCGTCGATATTCAAACCTGCAGTTGGTCCTAATGTTGAATCTGACGCAGGAGAACCAGCATCACCTAATGCCCCCGCTGTGCCGATCAAAGAAATGATGGCAATCGTCGAGAATCCGAATTCCATACTTAATGGAACGAAAATCGCTGCAATAATTGGAATGGTCGCAAACGAAGAACCGATTCCTATAGTCACTAACAGTCCTACTACTAACATGAAGAAAGCTGCAATGCCTTTATTGCCATTAAATGCATCAGCAACACTGACAACGAGAGGTTCGACTGCTCCTGTGGCTTGAATAACAGCAGCAAAGCCATTAGCCGAAATCATAACAAACCCGATAAATGCCATCATACGCATTCCAGCGCTTAAGATATCGTCCGCTTCACGCCATTTCATTGCTCCAAATATATACAGCACAAGAATCCCCGCAAGTGCTCCGATGATCATTGAATCTGTTTGGATCTGGCCGTACAGGGCAGCAAACAAAGCGATAACCGTCACGATGATATCTTTTTTCGAAGCCACCTTTTTTGGTGTTTCTTCTATAGTATTAACATGCGTATGATAATCTCTCGGTTTCCGGTAAGCAATGAAAACAGCAACCGCCAAACCAAGGGCCATGCCAGCAACCGGAATTGCCATCGCTTTCGGAATATCCGCCATATCGATCGGCAATCCTGCCAGCTCCATCTGCGTTGCTACGATTTCATGGAAAATCAATCCGAAGCCATATGGCAATAAAATATAAGGCGCTGTTAAACCAAACGTCAGCACAGATGCAATCAAGCGGCGGTCAATTCTCAGCTCATTTAAAATGTGTAAAATTGGCGGAACTAATAACGGGATAAATGCAATGTGAATCGGGATTAAGTTTTGCGAAAAAATCGCCATAACAAGCAACGCAAAGATAATTAAAGCCTTTGCTAAATTCTCTCTTGTCGCTTCCCCTTCTTTATTGACCAGCTTCAAAACTTTTGACACAAGCAATTCAGGAATGCCGGTGCGCGATATCGCTACTGCAAATCCTCCGAGCATCGCATAACTGAGCGCAATGGTCGCTCCTGCTCCCAATCCATCTGTATACGCTGAAACGGTATCTATAAATGATAAGCCGCCACTCAAGCCACCCGCAAGCGCTCCAATCAATAAAGCGAATACTACATTGACGCGCATCAAGCTTAAAACTAACATCACCAAGACGGCAATAACTACTGCATTCATATATATAATCTCCTTTAGTTTGCTAAAGCGTTAAAGTACACACTTAAAATTAACAAAACCCAAAAAGGATGTCAACCGCAAAAGCCAGTATTGCTGAAAGTAGAAAAACTCAGAAAATAGATAGACGTAATTACAGCGATTTGGCTGCCAAAAAAAATCCTTCGCTGTATATGCGAAGGATTTCTACTATATAATAAACCGGTATTACACTGGCTGCTGTTTTTGTTCATATGCTGTGATGTAGTCAGCGTATTGGAATGTCAAAGCAATCTCATCCCAGCCTTTAAGCAGCATTTCTTTCCAATATGGATCTATTGTAAATACATAACGGCTTCCGTCCTGTGCAGTTACCGTCTGCTCATCCAAATTGACTTCTAGCTGAAAACTATCTTTTTGCCCTTTTTGGATCAGCTCATCTACTTCTTGATCGGTTAACCGAATCGGCAAAATGCCGTTTTTTACACAATTATTATAGAAGATATCTGCATAGCTAGGAGCTATCACCACATTAAACCCATAATCTTGAATTGCCCACGGAGCATGTTCGCGTGAAGAGCCGCAGCCAAAGTTTTCTTGCGCGACTAAAATTTCGGAGCCCTTGAAACGCGGATCGTTGAGGACAAAGTCTTCTCTCGGTGTGCCGTCCTGATGGAAGCGCCAATGATAAAACAAATATTTGCCGAACCCGGTGCGTTCGATGCGTTTTAGAAACTCTTTAGAAATAATTTGGTCCGTATCCACATTTTTTCGGTCAAGCGGCGTCATTACGCTTGTGATTTTATTGATCGGCTTCATGTACTCTGCCTCCTTGTCTCCATTTCTTCTATGCTGTTGGCACGGGGTCTTTCATGAAATTACGGACATCTGTCAAATGGCCTTCAATTGCTGCAGCTGCCGCCATAACCGGACTGACCAAATGCGTCATAGAACCCGCTCCTTGGCGTCCTTCAAAATTTCGGTTGGAAGTGGAAGCGCAGCGTTCGCCTGCAGGCACAGAATCTTCGTTCATCGCCAAACACATACTGCATCCTGTTTCCCGCCATTCAAATCCTGCTTCCAGGAAGACCTTGTCCAATCCTTCAGCTTCTGCTGCCCGTTTCACTGATTCTGATCCCGGAACAACAATAGCAGTTACCGACGGATGTACTTTTTTCCCTTCGACAATGGCACTCGCAGCTCTTAAATCACCAATGCGTGCATTGGTGCAGGAGCCGATAAAGACATGCTGGATATCAATAGAAGATAATGGCGCTCCTTGTTCCAGCTGCATATAAGCTAAAGCTTGCTTTAATGCATCGCGGTCCGCTTGCTTGTCATAGTCCGCTTCGTAAGGTACATGGCCTGCAATGCCTGATCCCATCGATGGATTTGTTCCCCAAGTAACAAAAGGAGAAATTTCATCTGCATGAATGCTGAGCGACACATCGTATGTAGCCCCTTCTTCTGTCGCTAAGGCTTTCCACCGGGCAGCTGCCTGTTCAAACTCTTCATCTTTTGGCACATGTCTGCGGCCTCTCAAGTATTCAACAGTCGTTTCATCCGGACTGATCAACCCGGCACGAGCACCCGCTTCAATGGACATATTGCAAATGGTCATCCGCTCCTCCATAGAAAGCTTGCGAATTGCATCTCCTGTATATTCCACGATATGCCCAGTTCCCATATCAACACCAAACTTCGCGATAATCGCTAAAATTACATCTTTTGCAGAAACACCGAAGCCTAACTCACCGTCAATGCGAATTTCCATCGTTTTCGGTTTTGATTGCCAAAGAGTCTGTGTTGAAAGGACGTGCTCTACTTCACTGGTGCCGATGCCAAATGCCAAAGCGCCGAATGCCCCGTGGGTAGAAGTATGGCTGTCTCCGCAGACAATTGTTTTGCCTGGCTGCGTAAGCCCCAGCTCCGGTCCGATGACATGGACAATTCCTTGGTCAGGATGATTAATGCCGGCAAGCGGAACACCAAATTCATCACAATTTTGCTGGAGGGTCTTAATTTGCTTTCGGGAAATTGGATCCGTAATCGTTTCCCGGTTTCTCGTTGGAACATTATGGTCCATCGTCGCAAAGCATAAATCCGGCCGGCGCACTTTACGGCCATTCAGCCGAAGCCCTTCAAATGCCTGAGGCGAAGTGACTTCATGCAATAAATGAAGATCAATATAAAGGAGATCCGGCTTTCCTTGCTCTTCATATACAATATGCTGTTCCCAAATCTTTTCAATAATCGTTTTCGCCATGCGAACCACTCCTTTCAATCAGACATAAGAATACATGATATGTTCTGATACAAATTCTCTTTCCAATTCCTCAATCACTTTTGTGACAAATCGATCGGTTGATACCACATGCTTGCCTTCTTGAGACAAATCTCCTGTACAATATCCGTCATCCAACACGCTCATTACCGCTTCTTCAATTGCAGCCGCTTCCGAATGCATGCCGAACGAATGGCGCAGCATCATCGCTGCCGACAAAATTGCAGCTGATGGATTAGCTTTATTTTGTCCAGCAATATCAGGAGCCGAACCATGTACCGGTTCGTAAAGCCCAAAGCCATCTGTACGGACGCTTGCTGATGGCAGCATGCCAAGAGATCCTGTGATTACCGAAGCTTCATCGCTTAAAATATCACCAAACATATTTTCAGTGACGACTACATCAAACTGGCGTGGATCTGTAATTAGTTTCATTGCTGCGGAATCGACCAGCATATGTTCCACTTCCACGTCCGGATAAGCTGCTTTGCGTTCTTCCACCACTTCACGCCATAGCTTGCTCGTTTCCAGCACATTGGCTTTATCCACTGAAGTTACTTTGCCTCTTCGCGTGCGGGCAAGTTCAAATGCCTGGTCCACAATCCGCTCAATTTCTTCACGCGTGTAAACGAGTGTATCAATTCCAGCTTTTTCTGTCCGGCGTTTCGGTTCACCGAAATACAAGCCGCTTGTCAGTTCCCGCACAATCACCATATCCACTTCTTTTGCCACTTCTTCTTTTAGAGGGGAAGAACCAAGCAAAGCAGGTACCGCTTTGACCGGCCGGATATTTGCAAATAAATCGAAATGCTTCCGGATATTCAACAAACCTTTTTCTGGACGAAGATGAGCCGGGTTTTGATCCCATTTCGAACCTCCGACAGCACCGAGGAGAATCGCGTCGCTTGCCGCACAAATGGCAATAGTTTCGTCAGGCAGTGGGTTGTTATGCACATCCACTGCACTGCCTCCGATTAACGCGTGCTTTAAATGAAAAGTATGTCCATAACGCATTGCGATGGATTGCAGCACTTTTACCGCCGCATCTGTTACTTCTGGTCCGATTCCGTCTCCTGGCAATACCGCTATTGTTTTTTTCATTTTAAATTCCTCCTCTTTCGATTTATCCGTTTTAGACCACTGCGACTTTTACTTTTTGCCCCGATTTGACTAGTTGGCGATTGACTGTATTCAAGTACGCTTTTGCTGTTGCTTCCAAAACGTCTTGTGCTACGTCGCGGCCTGTTACTGTTTCCCCGTCATACGTCATATTGATAACCGCTTCACCTAGTGCATCGCGCCCTTTACCGATTGATGTTACCCGATAATCCAGAATGTGGACTTCACCGGCTACAATGCGTTCCAAGGTATTGAATATCGCTTCCACCGACCCTGCGCCTGTTGCAGCTTCTGTTACCAACTCGCCATTCGGCTGATAAGCAGAAACAGTAGCTGTCGGGATATTCGCTGTCCCGTAATGGACTTGAACACTTTCCAATTTATAAACCGGTATTTCGCTGTCATTGATCTGCTGATCGGTTAGCAACACTAGTAAGTCCTCTTCTACTATTACTTTTTTTCGATCCGCCAGTTTCTTGAATTCCACGAATGCTTTTTTCAACTTTTCATCACTCAACTCAAAGCCCATTTTAAGTGCCCGGTCTTTGAATGCATGTCTGCCAGAATGTTTGCCGAGCACCAATTCAGTTTTTGCATCGCCAATCAATTCCGGTGTAATGATTTCATACGTCAATGGATTTTTCAGCATGCCGTCTTGATGGATGCCTGATTCATGAGCAAAAGCATTTTTTCCCACAACCGCTTTATTCGGCTGAATCAAGCTGCCTGTCAACTGGCTGACCAATTGGCTTGTGCGCTTAATTTCTTTTAGTTGAATGCCCGTTTCAGTTTCATAAACTTGTTTACGGATATGAAGAGCGACTGCAATTTCTTCGAGAGCTACGTTTCCAGCGCGTTCTCCGATGCCGTTGATCGTACCTTCTATTTGAGTCGCACCATTTTCAATTGCAGCCAGGGTATTTGCTGTAGCCATCCCTAAATCGTTATGGCAATGCGCTGACAACTTGACGTTTTCGATGCCGATGACGTTTTCCGATATATAGCGGAACAGCGCACCGTATTCATGCGGTGTGGCGTAACCGACTGTATCCGGAAGGTTGATTGTAGTGGCACCTGCTTTGATGACTTCACGGATGATGCGCGCCAGAAATTCCGGTTCGGAGCGGGAAGCATCTTCTGCCGACCACTGGACAAGCGGGAAGAACTGCTTGGCGTATTTGACAGAAGCTACAGCCGTTTCGATTACTTGTTCTGGTGTTTTCATCAATTTATGTTCCATATGGATCGGTGAAGTTGCCAAGAAGATATGAACATGGGGCTGTTCGCCGCCTTTTAATGCTTCCCATGCAGTGGAAATATCACTTTCAACCGAACGGGCTAAGCCCGTCACGATTGAGTTTTTTACTGTACCTGCGATGCGTTGAACCGCATCGAAATCTCCTGGCGAAGCTGCTGGAAATCCTGACTCGATGATCGTAGCCCCAAAACGTTCGAGTTGGCGGGCGATTTCGATTTTCTCAGCAGTATTCAAGTTGATCCCAGCCGACTGTTCCCCGTCTCTTAGCGTTGTATCAAAGATGTCAATTTTGCGCACTAGCAACCACCTCTTTTGTTTTTGTTTTCTTGCCTTCGTTAACAAATGGCATCATTGCACGAAGCACTCGGCCTACTTGCTCGATTTGATGAGTTTCTTCCGCTTTTTCAATGGCTGTGAATTCCGGGCGGTTCAATTGGTTTTCAAGCAACCAGCCTTTCGCGAATTTTCCTGTTTGGATATCAGTCAATACATCTTTCATACGGTCTTTAGTTGCTGCATCAACAATGCGTGGACCTGAAACGAAATCTCCCCACTGAGCTGTATCAGAGATTGAATAGCGCATTCCTGAAAGTCCGCCTTCGTACATCAAATCAACGATCAATTTCAGTTCATGCATGCATTCGAAGTATGCCACTTCCGGCTGATAGCCCGCTTCCACTAATGTTTCAAATCCAGCTTTCACTAAAGAAGTTACACCGCCACAAAGTACTGCTTGTTCACCGAATAGATCTGTTTCCGTTTCTTCTTTAAATGTAGTTTCAAGAACACCCGCGCGCGCAGCCCCGATTCCTTTCGCATAAGCAAGAGCCACTTCCTGCGCTTGTCCTGAAACGTCTTGATGGATGGCGAATAATGCTGGAACGCCTGCTCCCGCTTCGTATGTACGGCGAACAAGATGACCTGGCCCTTTTGGCGCTACTAAGAATACATCTACATCTTCCGGAGCCACGATTTGATTGAAATGAACATTAAAACCGTGAGCAAAAACAAGTGACTTTCCAGCCGTCAATGCCGGTTTGATTTCTTCATTATAGATTTTTGTTTGTTTTTCATCCGGCACCAAAATCATGATGACATCTGCTGCTTGTGCTGCTTCTGCTACTGTCGTTACGTTCATGCCATCTTCTTGTGCTTGCTTAAATGATTTTCCAGGTCTTACGCCAACTACTACATCAAATCCTGATTCTTTTAAGTTCTGTGCGTGTGCATGCCCCTGAGAACCATATCCGATAATTGCGATTGTCTTTCCTTCTAATACCTGCTCGTTTACGTCTTGGTTATAATACATTTTTGCCATTTTTAATTTCCTCCTCGATTTTTGGTTTTTTATAAGATGGATAATTGTTCTGAATGTGCTTTTTGAGTTTCCCGAACAAATGCGGTTACTCCGGTTCTTGTAATCTCCTTAATGCCATAAGGTCTCATTAAGTCAATAAATGCTTCAATTTTCTCCGGATCGCCAGCCACCTGAAATGTAGTGACATTTTTGCTCATATCGACTACGGTGGCCCGGAAAGGTTCGACGATGGTATAAATTTCATTTCTCACCGCTGGCGCCGATACCACTTTTACCATGGCCAGTTCTCTCATAACCATTGCTTTGTCCGTAATATCGTGTACCTTGATAACGTCAATTTGCTTTTGCAGCTGTTTTAATAATTGTTCAAGTTTCCCCTCCCCATCCACATTGACGACAAAGGTCATTTTTGACATTCCCGGCTGTTCGGTATGCCCTACCGAAATGCTTTCGATATTGAATTGACGTTTCATCAAAAGCCCTGTCACCCGGTTTAACACACCACTTTGATTGAGTACCGTTGTTGTTATGACTCGTTTCATTCGCCTTTCACTCCGATCATTTCATTCAACCCCTTGCCTGGCGCAACCATTGGATAGACATTTTCCATTTGCACCACTCGGCAATCGATCAACGCCGGTTCAGTTGAAGCAAATGCTTCTGCAAACACTTTTTCTGCTTCTTCCATCGTTTCCACTTTATATCCCTGAATATCATATGCTTGCGCCAGCTTAACAAAATCCGGCTGCACATGAATCAATGATTGGGAATAACGTTCTTCATAAAATGTTTCTTGCCATTGTCTTACCATTCCAAGGCTTTGATTGTTTAGGATAACCACTTTCACTGGAAGCCTTAATTCCTGCAATAGCGATAATTCCTGCAAAGTCATTTGGAATCCGGCATCTCCGACTACCGAGACCACGATATCATGCGGCTTTGCCAATTGTGCTCCAATAGCAGCTGGGAAGCCGAATCCCATCGTACCGAGTCCACCGGACGTTACCCAGTTATGTGGGTGGTTGAATTTGTAATACTGAGCTGTCCACATTTGATGTTGTCCGACATCCGTCGTAACGACTGCATCCCCTCCCGTTAAGCGGTGAATCAACTCAACAGCTTGCTGAGGAAGAATTCCCCGTTCCTTATCAGCCTTGTAATGTAGTGGGTATTCTACCGTGTTGGCCGATAAGTGTTGTAGCCAGTCAGTTGTGTCTGGTGATTCAAAGCTTTGATTCAACAGTTCCCGCAACGCCTCTTTCGCGTCTGCTACTATCGGAATGTCTGTTGGAACGTTCTTTCCGATTTCAGCAGGATCGATATCAATGTGAATCACTTTTGCATTCGGTGCGAAATGTGCGAGATTGCCAGTGAGCCGATCATCAAACCGTGCTCCGATATTCAAAAGAACATCACATTCACAAATCGCGGTATTAGCTGTATATGTTCCGTGCATCCCAGCCATTCCAAGAAACAGATTGTGATTGCCCCCTATCGATCCCAGTCCCAGTAATGTATTAGTGATAGGGATTTGGTGGCGCTCTACAAATCTTTTCAGCTCTTCTGTCGCTTGAGCGGCTAGTACACCAGCACCAGCTAATATCAGCGGCTTTTTCGAAATTGATAAGGCTTGAGTTGCTTTTTGGATCTGCAAGTAATTCGGGTTGGTAGTAGGCTGGTATCCCGGTAGATGAATCGCCTCATCTTGCGGAAAGTCTGTTAAAAACATTTCCGTTGAGATATCTTTCGGGATATCTACTACAACCGGCCCCGGCCGTCCTGTCGAAGCGATGTAAAATGCTTCTTTGATGATTCTCGGGAAATCTTCTACATTTTTCACTTGGTAGTTATGCTTAGTAATTGGCTGTGTAATTCCGATGATATCCGCTTCTTGAAAAGCATCTGTTCCAATTACCGTACTGGCAACTTGTCCGGTAAACACTACTAATGGCAATGAGTCGAGCATGGCATCTGCAATTCCGGTTACTAGATTAGTTGCCCCAGGACCAGATGTGGCAATAACCACTCCGGTTTTCCCTGAGACGCGGGCATATCCTTCAGCGGCGTGTATGGCACCTTGCTCATGCCTTGCAAGCACATGCCGGATTGGATTTCTGTGCAATGCATCATAAATTGGTAACACAGCCCCTCCTGGATAACCGAAAATCACATCAACACCTTGCTCTTTTAACGATTGAATCAGGACATCTGCACCGCTGCCTTTCAATTTCTGCTTTGTTACTTCTCTTACTTCAACATTTACTCCCAATCTGTCCGCCTCCTTTTGGATTGTGTCTTTGGTAGAATAAAAAAAGCTTTTTCATCCTACACAAAGAAACTTGTTCTTTGTATAGGGATGAAAAAGCTTCATGGTACCACCCTATTTCGCCGCGCAACCGCAGCCTCATGGATAAGCTATGCTTATCCTTTTCTAACGGTAACCTAATCGAGCCGGCTACCGGGAATGCCTAAACGGTAAGAACCTTTCAGCACTCCACTCAGAGGGGATGTCGTAAATGGGAGTATTGCCGGCTTCCACCTATACCGGCTCTCTGTGAATACATTTTCCATTTACTTTAACCTCGTCATTGAATTAATATATGAAATTTTATTTATTTTGATTAGACCTTGTCAAACCACATTCAGATGTCCAGCATAAACTTTTACTCCGTCTTGCTGAACTAATTCACGGAAAGATACGAGCAAATCATTTGTTACAGGTCCTGGTTTTCCGTCTCCTATCACTCGTCCATCCACTTTAACGACTGCAATCACTTCTGCAGCTGTTCCAGTCAAGAAAACTTCATCAGCTACATAAACATCATGCCTTGTAAAAACAGCTTCCTGTACTTCATATCCTTTTTTAGCTGCAATTTCCATAATCGCGTTTCGGGTGATTCCTTCAAGCGCTCCTACATAACCAGGCGGTGTAAGAATTTTTTTCTTGCGTACGATGAAAATGTTGTCTGCTGAACCTTCTGCCACATAGCCTTGGTCATTAAGCATGAGTGCTTCTGATACACCGGCTAAGCTCGCTTCTATTTTAACTAAGATGTTATTCATATAGTTTAACGATTTAACCTTTGGGCTTAAAACGTCTGAGCGGCTTCGCCTTGAAGCAACGGAAACAATTTCAATCCCTGAATCGTATAAGGCTTTTGGAAATAGAGATAAGGGCTCTGCAATTACAATGACGTTAGGTGTTCCACAACTTAAAGGATCAAGGCCAAGATTTCCGACTCCTCTGGAAACAACGAGGCGAATATAAGCATCTTTTAATTTATTTTGGCGAAGAGTCTCTACAACCAAATTGGTCATTTCTTCGAAAGTGTGCGGAATTTCAAGCATGATTGATTTTGCTGAATCGTAAAGACGTTCTAAGTGTTCCTCTAATCGAAATACGTTTCCGTTGTAAGAACGAATTCCTTCGAACACTCCGTCTCCGTATAAAAACCCGTGATCATAAACTGAGACTTTAGCGTCTTCTTTTCTAACAAATTCACCGTTCATATAGATTACTTGTTGTTCCATACTTTCCACTTCTTTCTCCAAAAGTTTTATTCTTGCTCCTTAAGTTCTTATTTACCATCTGTAAATTGTTGTTATCATATCGCCTATTTTAAAGAGTGTCAACAGCGTTTGTTGGAGTTTTTAGTCTATTTTGAATATTATTCATTTATGTATCCGCTTCCAATGTCTCTAAATCAAGGTTTTGAGAGTTTTTAAAAAAGTGTGAACTTTTTTTGAATGCAGTATATTACATACTTCATATAAGCAAAAAAAGTGCAGACATGGGCCTGCTTTTAAGCATAAAAAAATCCCCTGGATCATTAAAAATGATCCAGGGGATTTGAAATTTAGCATTAATTACTTCTGAATTGAAGCAACAACGCCAGCGCCTACAGTACGGCCGCCTTCGCGAATAGAGAACTTAGTTCCTTCTTCAAGAGCGATTGGAGAAATCAAAGAAACTGTCATTTCGATGTTATCTCCTGGCATAACCATTTCTACGCCTTCAGGAAGGTTACAAACGCCAGTTACGTCAGTTGTACGGAAGTAGAACTGCGGACGGTAGTTTGTGAAGAATGGAGTGTGACGTCCACCCTCTTCTTTTGAAAGAACATAAACTTCAGCAGTGAATTCAGTGTGTGGAGTGATTGTGCCTGGTTTAGCCAATACTTGTCCACGTTGTACGTCGTCACGAGAGATCCCGCGAAGAAGAGCACCGATGTTGTCACCAGCTTCAGCATAATCTAACAATTTACGGAACATTTCTACACCTGTTACAGTTGTAGCTTTTGGTTCTTCAGTAAGACCGATGATGTCAACAGTGTCGCCGACTTTAACTTGTCCGCGTTCAACGCGTCCAGTAGCAACCGTACCACGGCCAGTGATTGAGAATACATCCTCAACAGGCATCATGAATGGTTTGTCAGTGTCACGTGTTGGAGTTGGAATGTACTCATCAACAGCATTCATCAATTCCATGATTTTTTCTTCCCACTCTGCTTCTCCTTCAAGAGCTTTAAGAGCAGAACCTTTGATAACAGGAATGTCATCGCCAGGGAAGTCATATTCAGATAGAAGATCGCGAACTTCCATTTCAACAAGCTCAAGAAGCTCTTCGTCGTCTACCATATCACATTTGTTCATGAATACTACTAGGTAAGGAACACCAACTTGACGTGAAAGAAGGATGTGCTCACGAGTTTGTGGCATTGGGCCGTCAGCAGCAGATACTACTAGGATCCCGCCGTCCATTTGTGCAGCACCAGTGATCATGTTTTTAACATAGTCAGCGTGTCCTGGGCAGTCAACGTGCGCGTAGTGACGTGAAGCAGTTTCATACTCAACGTGTGAAGTATTGATAGTGATACCGCGCTCTTTTTCTTCAGGTGCGTTATCGATTTGGTCATAAGAACGAGCTTCCCCGCCTGATGCTTTAGCAAGAACTGTAGCGATTGCAGCAGTTAAAGTTGTTTTACCATGGTCAACGTGACCGATTGTACCAATATTCGCATGTGTTTTAGAGCGATCAAATTTAGCTTTTCCCATTAGAAAAATCCTCCTCAAAATATAAGTTAATTAGGTGTTTGAAGCGCCGGAATAACAGGGCCCTATTATTCCAGGCATACAAACTATTTATACTTTATTAAAGATCAAATTTCAATTATTGACCTTTATTTTTTTTGATGATTTCTTCAGAAATTGATTTTGGTACTTCTTCATAGTGATCGAAGTGCATTGAGAACACACCACGGCCTTGCGTATTAGAACGCAATGAAGTTGCATAACCAAACATTTCTGCAAGAGGAACCATAGCACGGACAACTTGTGCGTTTCCGCGAGCATCCATACCTTCTACACGGCCACGGCGTGACGTAATGTCACCCATGATATCTCCAAGGTACTCCTCAGGGATAACAACCTCAACACGCATAATTGGCTCAAGAAGAACCGGGTTAACTTTAGAAATAGCATTTTTAAGAGCCATTGAAGCAGCTACTTTAAAAGCCATTTCGTTGGAGTCAACATCATGGTAAGAACCATCGAACAATTTAGCTTTGATATCAATCAATGGATATCCGGCAATAACACCGTTGTCTAGAGAGTCGCGAAGACCCGCTTCAACAGCTGGGATGTATTCACGTGGAACAACACCACCAACGATAGCATTTTCAAATTCAAAACCTGCTCCTTCTTCGTTTGGAGAGAATTCAATCCAAACGTGTCCGAATTGTCCGCGTCCACCAGACTGACGTACAAATTTACCTTCGACTTGTGCAGAGCTACGGAATGTCTCACGGTATGATACCTGAGGTGCACCTACGTTAGCTTCTACGTTAAACTCACGGCGCATACGGTCAACTAGGATATCAAGGTGAAGCTCACCCATACCCGCGATGATTGTTTGACCAGTTTCCTGATCTGTATGTGCACGGAAAGTTGGATCTTCTTCTTGCAATTTCGCAAGGGCTTGACCCATTTTGTCTTGGTCCGCTTTTGATTTCGGCTCTACTGACAATGAGATAACTGGTTCCGGGAATACCATGCGCTCAAGGATTACTTGGTTTTTCTCGTCACTCAAAGTATCTCCAGTAGAAGTATCTTTTAAGCCGATTGCAGCAGCGATATCTCCGCAATATACTTCAGAAATCTCTTCACGAGAGTTTGCGTGCATTTGCAGGATACGACCTACACGTTCACGCTTGCCTTTTGAGGAGTTCTGAACGTATGATCCAGATTTAAGAGATCCAGAGTATACGCGGAAGAATGTTAGTTTCCCTACGTATGGATCTGTCATAACTTTAAACGCTAGTGCAGAGAATGGCTCGTCTTCGCTAGGTCGACGAATTACTTCTTCTTCTGAATCAGGAAGAACACCAGTCATCGGTGGTACATCAAGTGGTGATGGTAGGTAATCAATTACTGCATCTAGCATTAATTGAACGCCTTTGTTCTTGAATGCAGTTCCGCATACCACTGGGTAAAACTCAACTGACAACGTTCCTTTACGGATTGCTGCTTTAAGTTCATCTACAGTGATTTCTTCCCCACCAAGATATTTTTCCATCAAGTCTTCATCCAGCTCAGCAACAGCTTCCACTAGTTTAGTGTGCCATTCTTCAGCCAGTTCTCTATAATCTTCAGGAATTTCTCCGTCAGTAATTTCAGTTCCCAAATCGTTTGCATAAAAACGTGCATTCATTTCAACAAGGTCAATAATCCCTGAGAAACTTTCTTCTGCACCGATTGGCAATTGAATTGGGTGAGCGTTTGCTTGCAAACGATCATGCAAAGTCTTTACAGAGTAAAGGAAATCTGCACCAATTTTATCCATTTTATTGACGAACACAACACGTGGTACACCATATGTTGTTGCTTGACGCCATACTGTTTCAGTTTGTGGTTCAACACCCGATTGAGCATCAAGAACTGTAACAGCACCATCAAGAACACGCAATGAACGTTCAACTTCAACAGTGAAGTCTACGTGTCCAGGAGTATCAATGATGTTGACGCGGTGCCCTTTCCAAGAAGCTGTTGTAGCAGCAGAAGTGATCGTGATTCCACGCTCTTGCTCTTGCTCCATCCAGTCCATTTGAGAAGCACCTTCATGCGTTTCGCCGATTTTGTGGATACGGCCTGTGTAATATAAAATACGCTCCGTAGTAGTCGTTTTACCGGCATCAATGTGTGCCATGATTCCGATATTACGTGTTTTGTCTAAGGAGAACTCTCTAGCCATGTTGTTTTTCTCCTTCCATCTCGGATTAAGATTTTAACATCTTGAAAGAAATTACCAGCGGTAGTGAGCAAACGCTTTGTTCGCTTCCGCCATTTTGTGAATATCTTCACGTTTTTTAACTGAAGCTCCAGTGTTGTTAGCAGCATCAAGAATTTCGTTAGCCAAACGCTCTTCCATTGTTTTTTCTCCACGCAGGCGTGAGTAGTTTACAAGGTAGCGAAGGCCTAGAGTTGTACGGCGTTCAGGGCGAACTTCAACCGGTACTTGATAGTTAGCTCCACCAACTCGGCGTGCGCGAACTTCAAGAACTGGCATTACGTTTGTCAACGCTTGTTCGTATACTTCAATTGGATCTTTACCACTGCGTTCTTTAACTAATTCGAACGCTCCGTATAGGATCTTTTGTGAAGTACCTCTTTTTCCGTCAACCATCATTTTATTAATTAAGCGTGTCACCAATTTGGAATTATAAATCGGATCTGGCAACACGTCACGTTTCGATACAGGACCTTTACGAGGCATGTGTGTTCCTCCTTTCAACGAAATCTCTTCGTTATTTCAAATAATTATTTTTTTACTTTTGGACGTTTAGTTCCGTATAAAGAACGGCTTTGCATACGGCCGTTAACTCCAGCAGTATCAAGTGCTCCACGTACGATATGGTAACGTACACCCGGTAAGTCTTTTACGCGTCCGCCGCGAAGAAGAACTACACTGTGCTCTTGAAGGTTGTGGCCTTCTCCAGGGATGTAAGCATTAACCTCAATTTGGTTTGTCAACCGTACACGTGCGTATTTACGCAAAGCAGAGTTCGGTTTCTTTGGTGTCATTGTACCAACACGTGTGCAAACTCCGCGTTTCTGAGGAGAGCTTACGTTAGTCTGAGACTTTTTAAAGCTGTTATATCCTTTGTTCAACGCTGGTGAGTCTGATTTAGTGCTTTTTGGTTTACGAGGCTTGTTAACTAATTGGTTAATTGTAGGCATCGATTTTTCCTCCTCTCAAAAGGTGTTCTAATTCCACATATCCAGGTGGTTCATTTTTTGGGTAAAAACAAAGTCTTTGTGTTTTTTACACAAAAACTGTCAGCCAGTAATCGCCACAGCAGCTGCTCCGACATGAATGCCGTATGCTTTGCCAAGCTTTAAGCGTGAATCTGCAAATTCGATCGGAATACCTTTTTCTCTAGCTAGTTGAATGATTTGTTCGGTCATTCGATCGTCCGCGTCCTTTGCCACTATTACTTCTTGGACAATACCGCTTTTCAATGCTTTTACTGTTTGCTTTGTACCTATGATTGTTTTACTTGCCTGCTTTACTTTTTCATAAGACATTTGCATATCCTCCAAAGTGTCAGACGGTTAAACCATCAACCCTCAACATATTATCATTGTATGAATTTGATGTCAACAGTATTCTCAAAAAATCCCGGGGAGTTTAGAAAAGAACTCCCCGGAAAAAGTTAGTTTATGATTCTGTGCCGACGATTTCTTGTTGCGCTTCTTTTTCACTTCGCGCAATTTTAATCTGGCGGTAACGCTGCATTCCTGTTCCAGCTGGAACAAGTTTACCGATGATGACGTTCTCTTTCAAACCTAACAACTCATCACGTTTCCCTTTAATCGCTGCATCTGTAAGGACGCGAGTCGTTTCCTGGAATGATGCGGCTGATAGGAATGATTCTGTTTCAAGAGAAGCTTTGGTAATACCAAGAATGACCGGGCGGCTTGTTGCTGGCAAATTGCCTTCTAAAACTGCTTTTTCATTCGCTTCTGAGAACTGGTGAATATCCAAAAGTGAACCTGGTAACAAGTCGGTATCTCCGGCTTCAATTACGCGAACTTTACGGAACATTTGACGAACCATAACCTCTACGTGCTTATCGCCGATTTCAACACCTTGCATACGGTATACTTTTTGAACTTCTTTCAGCAAATACACTTGAACAGACTGAACATCTTTTACTTGTAGCAATTGTTTCGGATCGATCGAACCATCAGTTAATACTTCACCTCGGCGGATAACATCATCCACTTGAACTTTTAGGCGGGCATTGTATGGCGCCAGGTATTTACGTGTTTCGACATCCCCTTGAATCGTGATCTCTTTTTGGCCTTCGCGAATTTCATCTACTTCGGTAACAGTACCGTTGATTTCAGAAATAACTGCTTGCCCTTTCGGATTCCGCGATTCAAAAATTTCTTGGATACGTGGAAGACCTTGTGTAATATCGTCTCCCGCAACTCCGCCTGTATGGAATGTACGCATTGTAAGCTGAGTTCCTGGCTCACCGATTGATTGAGCAGCAATAATACCAACCGCTTCGCCCACTTCGACTTCATCACCAGTCGCTAAGTTAATGCCATAACATTTCTTACACACACCATGTTTTGTATTACAAGTAAACGCAGAGCGGATTGTTACTTCCTTGATCCCTGCTTCCATAATTAAGCGAGTCAGGTCTTGAGTAATCAATTCGTCTTTTGCTACAATCACTTCTTTTGTTTCAGGATGACGGATTGTTTTCTTCGCATGGCGACCTACAATACGCTCATCCAGCTCTTCAATCACTTCAGTGCCTTCCATCAATGCTCCAACAAGCAATCCTCGGTCTGTTCCACAATCGTTTTCTCGGACGATAGCATCTTGTGCTACATCAACCAAACGACGTGTCAAATAACCTGAGTCTGCAGTTTTCAAGGCAGTATCGGCAAGACCTTTACGTGCACCGTGAGTAGAGATAAAGTATTCAAGTACCGTCAGACCTTCACGGAATGAAGATTTAATCGGAAGTTCGATGATGCGTCCAGCCGGGTTGGCCATTAGTCCTCGCATACCAGCAAGCTGAGTAAAGTTGGATGCGTTACCTCGGGCTCCGGAGTCACTCATCATATAAATCGGGTTCAATTTATCAAGAGAAGCCATTAGTTTTTCCTGAATGACATCTTTCGCATTACTCCAATGAGAGATGACGCGCGCATAACGTTCTTCTTCCGTAATCAATCCACGACGGAACTGTTTCATAACTTTGTCAACGTTTGCTTGTGCTTCAACAAGAATTTCATTTTTATCAGGAAGTACGACAATATCTGCAACTCCAACTGTAATACCAGCTTGTGTTGAGTATTTGAATCCAAGGGTCTTCATACGGTCAAGCATTCTTGAAGTTTCAGTAATATGGAAACGTTTGAATACTTCAGCGATGATTTCTCCAAGAATTTTTTTCTTGAATGGCGTTACCAGCTCAGCTTCCGCAATATGAGTACGGATATCTGTTGTAGTTGGCACGAAATATTTAGCTGGCGTTTCCACCTGCAAATTATAATCGGTTGGTTCGTTGATATACGGGAAAGACTCCGGCAGAATTTCATTGAAAATAATTTTACCGACAGATGTCAATAAAAGCATTTTGTTTTCTTCTTCTGTAAACGTCGGATTCTTTAAAGAACCAGCAAGAATTGCAATTCTTGTATGAAGGTGGACATGCCCTGTCTGGTAAGCAACAAGCACTTCTTCAGGCCCAGAGAATGTTGCGCCTTCACCTGTAGCTCCTTTGCGTTCAAGAGTTAAGTAATAGTTTCCTAAAACCATATCCTGAGATGGAGTTACAACTGGTTTCCCATCTTTCGGGTTCAAGATATTCTGCGCAGCAAGCATAAGAAGACGAGCTTCGGCTTGTGCTTCAGAAGAAAGCGGTACGTGAACAGCCATTTGGTCACCATCAAAGTCGGCGTTGTACGCAGTACATACTAATGGGTGTAGACGGATCGCTTTACCTTCGACAAGTGTTGGTTCAAATGCTTGGATACCAAGTCTGTGAAGAGTCGGTGCTCGGTTCAATAGAACCGGATGCTCCTTAATTACATCTTCAAGTACATCCCAAACTTCTGAATGCAAACGCTCGATTTTACGTTTCGCGCTCTTAATATTATGTGCAAGACCGCGTTCAACAAGTTCTTTCATTACAAAAGGCTTGAATAGCTCAATCGCCATTCCTTTCGGTAATCCACATTGATACATCTTCAAGTTCGGTCCTACAACGATAACGGAACGGCCTGAATAGTCAACACGTTTACCAAGAAGGTTTTGGCGGAAACGTCCTTGTTTCCCTTTCAGCATATGAGAAAGAGATTTTAACGGACGGTTACCCGGTCCGGTAACTGGACGGCCACGGCGCCCGTTATCAATTAACGCATCAACAGCTTCCTGAAGCATACGTTTTTCGTTTTGAACGATGATGCTAGGCGCACCAAGGTCTAACAAGCGTTTTAAGCGGTTGTTCCGGTTAATTACACGACGGTACAAATCGTTCAAGTCGGAAGTCGCAAAACGTCCGCCATCCAATTGAACCATCGGGCGAAGCTCCGGTGGAATAACCGGAAGAACATCAAGAATCATCCAATCCGGATTGTTTCCGGAGTTACGGAAAGATTCCACTACTTCAAGGCGTTTGATCGCACGTGTGCGGCGTTGTCC
Source organism: Planococcus sp. VCh962 (assembly GCF_057748275.1). Lineage (NCBI taxonomy): Bacteria > Bacillati > Bacillota > Bacilli > Caryophanales > Caryophanaceae > Planococcus > Planococcus sp. VCh962. The sequence goes on along the minus strand of NZ_JBYLHS010000012.1, from coordinate 24,195 downwards.
TTGAGCAGTTTTTAGTTCTTCTTTTAATGAATCTGTTTCGCGTTCAAGATCGATTTCCTGTAGAAGTCGTTTGATCGCTTCAGCACCCATTGCAGCTTGGAATTTTTTACCGAATTTATCGCGATAAGCACGATATTCTTTTTCCGAAAGAAGCTGTTTCTTTTCAAGCGGTGTATCCGCAGGATCGATTACTACATAAGAAGCGAAATAAATAACTTCTTCAAGTGAGCGCGGAGACATATCCAAGATAAGGCCCATGCGGCTCGGAATTCCTTTGAAATACCAAATATGTGATACAGGAGCTGCAAGTTCAATGTGGCCCATGCGCTCACGGCGTACTTTTGAACGTGTGACTTCAACGCCACAGCGGTCGCAGACTACACCTTTATAACGGACGCGTTTGTATTTTCCACAATGGCATTCCCAGTCTTTTGTAGGACCGAAAATACGTTCACAGAACAAACCGTCTTTTTCTGGTTTTAATGTACGGTAGTTAATTGTTTCTGGCTTTTTGACTTCTCCATAAGACCATGAGCGGATTTTATCGGGTGACGCTAATCCGATTTTCATATACTCAAAATTGTTAACATCTATCAAGGAGCCTACCTCCCTTTTGTCTCGAGTTTCTGTACGGCTTGTCCTCGTTTAAGACCAAGTGATTGGAAATCGGACGGCAGGCTTGGACCGTCCGCTTCCAAATTTTATCAATCAACTGTTCCAACAGGTGCTTCTGTATCTGCAATTGGCAAGATATTTAGTGAATCAGCAGGCTGAAGGTCTTCCTCTTCATCCAAATCACGCAATTCAATTTCTTCATCGTCAATTGTCAACATTTTAACATCCATACCTAAACTTTGAAGTTCTTTGATTAAAACTTTGAATGATTCCGGAACGCTTGGTTCTGGAACACTCTCGCCTTTAACAATTGCTTCATAAGTTTTAACACGTCCAACTACATCATCCGATTTTACCGTTAAAATTTCTTGAAGGGTATGGGCTGCGCCATATGCTTCAAGCGCCCAAACTTCCATCTCACCGAAACGCTGTCCACCGAATTGCGCTTTACCACCAAGTGGTTGCTGCGTAACCAGTGAATAAGGGCCTGTAGAACGGGCATGTAATTTATCATCAACCATGTGCGCAAGTTTGATCATGTACATGATTCCTACTGATACGCGGTTATCAAAGGCTTCTCCTGAACGGCCATCATAAAGGATGGTTTTCCCGTCACGAGGCATCCCGGCTTCTTCCATCGTTTCCCACACGTCTTCTTCATTGGCGCCGTCAAATACGGAAGATGCCATATGAATTCCAAGTGAACGAGACGCCATACCTAAGTGAAGCTCAAGTACTTGTCCGATGTTCATACGTGATGGTACGCCAAGCGGATTAAGCATGATGTCAACCGGAGTTCCATCCGGCATAAACGGCATATCTTCTTCTGGAAGGATACGAGAAATTACACCTTTGTTCCCGTGACGTCCAGCCATTTTATCTCCGACTTGGATTTTACGTTTTTGAACGATGTACGCGCGCACCAATTGGTTTACACCTGGTGGCAGTTCATCGCCATCTTCACGGTTGAAAATTTTCACGTCAAGGACGATTCCGCCAGCGCCGTGTGGCACTCGTAGAGAGGTATCGCGCACTTCACGTGCTTTTTCACCAAAGATCGCGTGCAAGAGACGTTCTTCAGCTGTCAGCTCAGTAACCCCTTTAGGAGTAACTTTACCTACCAAAATATCTCCGTCTTTCACTTCTGCGCCGACACGAATGATGCCACGGTCGTCGAGGTTGCGAAGTGCATCTTCACCGACATTCGGAATGTCGCGTGTAATTTCTTCTGGCCCTAGTTTTGTATCACGTGAGTCAGATTCATATTCTTCAATATGGACTGATGTATAAACATCGTCTTTCACCAAACGCTCACTCATGATGATCGCATCTTCATAGTTGAAGCCATCCCATGTCATGAATGCCACTAAAACGTTACGTCCTAGCGCCATTTCCCCGCGTTCCATTGAAGGACCATCTGCTAAGATATCACGAGTTGAGATACGGTCTCCCACTTTAACAATCGGGCGTTGGTTATAACTTGTCCCTTGGTTTGAGCGAACGAATTTTTGCAATTTATAAGAGGTAACATCGCCTTTTACTTCTCGGCCATCTACTTCTTCAATGCGGCGAACTTTAATTTCTCTTGCTTCTACAGACTCAACAATACCATCATGTTTAGCGATGACTGCTGCTCCTGAATCTCGTGCTGCCAAATGCTCCATTCCTGTCCCGACGAAAGGTGCTTCAGGATTTAACAACGGAACTGCTTGACGTTGCATGTTCGCTCCCATCAACGCTCGGTTGGAGTCATCGTTTTCAAGGAACGGAATACAAGCTGTCGCTACTGAAACTACTTGTTTCGGAGAAACATCCATGTAGTCAATGCGGTCACGTTTAATCAATGTGTTTTCCCCGCGGAAACGTGCCACTACTTCTTCTTCTACGAAAGAACCGTCATCAGATAACCGAGAGTTGGCCTGAGCCACTACATAATTATCTTCTTCATCGGCTGTCAAATAGTCGATTTGAGGTGTCACAACTCCTGTTTCCGGATCAACACGGCGATAAGGCGTTTCAATAAATCCGAATTTATTTACTTTCGCAAAAGTGGAAAGTGTATTGATCAATCCAATGTTTGGACCCTCAGGTGTTTCAATCGGACACATCCGGCCATAATGCGAGTAGTGAACGTCACGCACTTCAAAGCCGGCGCGTTCACGCGTCAAACCACCAGGCCCTAAAGCTGATAGACGGCGTTTATGTGTCAATTCACCCAATGGGTTTGTTTGGTCCATAAACTGGGAAAGCTGAGAACTACCAAAGAACTCTTTAATCGATGCAATAACTGGACGGATATTGATCAATTGCTGCGGCACGATAGCTTGCGTATCATTGATTGACATACGTTCACGAACAACGCGTTCCATACGGGACAAACCGATACGGAATTGGTTTTGCAGCAATTCTCCTACTGAACGAAGACGACGGTTACCCAAATGATCGATGTCATCTGTGTTTCCTACTCCGTAAAGAAGGTTAAAGAAGTAACTGATAGACGAAATGATATCCGCAGGTGTTACGTGTTTGATTTTATCTTCCACGTAAGCATTGCTAATAACATTGATTTCCTTTTGGTTTTCATCATTCGGGGCATAAATTTTAACTGACTGCAATGTAACATCGCCTTCAAGTACGCCACCTGTTTGAGAAACGGTGTGGAAATTCACTCCACTTTCCAAGTATGGGATTAAACGATCCAATACACGGCGGTCAATTACTGTCCCTGCTTCAACCAAAATTTCACCAGTTTCTGGATCAACTAAAGTTTCTGCAATCGTTTGATTGAAGAGACGGTTTTTAATGTGGAGTTTTTTGTTCATTTTATAGCGACCAACATTTGCTAAATCATAGCGTTTTGGGTCGAAGAATCGTGAGTACAATAAGCTCTTAGCACTTTCGACTGTCGGCGGTTCACCTGGACGCAAACGCTCATAAATTTCGAGCAATGCTTTTTCTGTGCTTTCTGTGTTATCCTTTTCAAGCGTGTTTTGCAGGTATTCGTTATCTCCAAGCAAATCAATGATTTCTTGGTCGGATCCGAAGCCAAGCGCTCTTAAAAGAACAGTTACCGGCAATTTACGCGTGCGGTCGATTCTGACATACACGACGTCTTTCGCATCTGTTTCATATTCAAGCCAAGCACCACGGTTCGGAATAACCGTAGCTCCAAAGCCTTTTTTACCATTTTTGTCGGTTTTGTCGTGGAAGTAAACACTTGGTGAACGCACTAATTGAGAAACGATAACGCGTTCAGCGCCATTGATCACAAAAGTTCCGGTTTCAGTCATTAATGGGAAATCCCCCATAAAGACATCTTGTTCCTTCACTTCGTCTGTTTCCTTGTTGTGAAGACGCACTTTTACGCGAAGCGGAGCTGCGTAAGTGACATCCCGTTCTTTCGATTCAGAGACTGGATACTTTGGTTCTGCGAGACTGTAATCAACAAACTCAAGCGAGAGATTTCCAGTGAAATCTTCAATCGGCGAGATATCTCGGAACATTTCGCGCAATCCTTCTTCGAGGAACCACTCATAAGACGCTGATTGAATTTCAATCAGGTTAGGAAGATCGAGCACTTCTTTAATTCTCGAAAAACTTCTACGTTGACGATGTTGCCCGTACTGAACTAGTTGACCTACCAACTTATTCACCCCTCAATAAAACGATTATAGGTCTTTGCGATTTCCACTAAATAGTGTATGATATCGAAAAGACAAAAAGAAAACGAGCCTAAATTCAACCCATTTTCGGTTTACCCGTGATTGTTTCTGTCGCCATGCTATGCCTGAAAAAGGGCAAACGACCTCAAAATAATAAATTTTGCATTTCATTATAATAACATAGACGTTTTGTCAAGTCAAACTTTTCTCGCCTCAAAAATAAAGTAACCTTTCTTTTTGTCAACTGTGCGACAATTACCGAAAAGCTCTTTTAATTTTTGCTCAGTCGAAGGAGCTCCTTGCTTTTTTTGAATGACAACCCACAACGAACCATCATCCTCTAATTTTTCATAAGCCTCTTCATAAAAACGGAATATCGTTTCTTTCCCAGCACGGATTGGCGGATTAGTCAGTATTGCCGAAAAACCTTCTGTTTTAACCGAAGACAGTCCGTCACTCTCATAAATGAGGACATTTGGAACACCATTCTTTTCAGTATTCTTTTTGGCCAATTCAATTGCCCGAGTATTTACATCTACCATATGAACTTCTTTTTGGGGAAGTGATTTCGCGATTGCCATTCCGATCGGTCCATATCCACACCCTACATCCAGAATAGGTCCAGCGAGCTGTGAGTCTTCAAATGCCTCAATCAATAAACGCGATCCGAAATCGACTTCACCTTTACTAAACACACCAGCATCTGTCTGAAAGTGGAATTTCTCACCACGCAATGTGTACGGCCATTCTCGAGGTTTACTTGCTGTTTGGGGATTTTTAGAATAATAATGTTGTGACATTTGGAGCCCTCCTTACCTTTATCTACCCTTCTTGGATCTGTCTGGCATCTCCAAATTTAGAAAGAAGAAAAAAGCTCGCCGGTGAATACGGACGAGCTTTCTTTCTGTTCGCAAATTAGTAAAATTACTTAACTTCTACTGTAGCGCCAACTTCTTCAATTTTAGCTTTAACTTCTTCTGCTTCTTCTTTAGAAACGCCTTCTTTAAGAGCTTTAGGAGCTTCGTCAACTAGTGCTTTAGCTTCTTTCAAGCCTAGGCCAGTAACTTCGCGAACTGCTTTGATAACTTTGATTTTTTGATCTCCAGCAGAAGCTAGGATTACATCAAATTCAGTTTGTTCTTCTTCAGCAGCACCGCCAGCAGCAGCTGCAGCAACTGGAGCAGCAGCAGTTACGCCGAACTCGTCTTCAATTGCTTTTACTAGGTCGTTAAGTTGAAGAACTGTCATTTCTTTAATCGCGTCTAAGATTTGTTCTTGTGTCATTATAGTTTCCTCCTATGGAAAGGTATTTTTTTGGTCGTGCTTTATCCGGCTAACTTATTAAGCGCCTTGTTCTTCTTTGCTGTCTGCAACTGCTTTTGTAATAGCAGCGAAGTTGCGGACTGGAGCTTGTAGTACGCTGAGTAGCATAGATAGTAGGCCTTCGCGTGATGGAAGTTCTGCCAATGCTTTTACATCTTCAGCAGATGCTACAGTTCCTTCGATAACACCCGCTTTAATTTCAAGGGCTTCGTTCTTTTTAGCGAAATCGTTGATGATTCGCGCTGGCGCTACTACATCTTCGTTAGAAAATGCAATCGCGTTTGGTCCTGTAAAGTGTTCGTTGATTGCTTCAAGTCCGTGCATTTCTGTTGCACGGCGAGTCATTGAGTTTTTATAAACTTTGAACTCAATCCCTGCTTCACGAAGCTGTTTACGAAGTTCTGTTAATTGAGCAACGTTCAAGCCGCGGTAATCAACAACTACAACAGAAGCTGCAGCGTTAAATTTGTCAGCGATCGTTTGCACAACTACTTTTTTCGTTTCAACTGCTTTAGTCATGTGGGCACCTCCTATAGATATTTTCATTCATACCGTCCGTCCATAAGAAAAGCCCCTGGTCTTTTAACAGACACAGAGGCATAAAGTCAGCATCAATAATGATGTTCACTGAATTCATCATGTCCTCGGCAGGGATAAATTAAGCGGCTAGCGCCCCTGCTGTCTGCGGTACAAATATACATTTCACAACTTCGCTATTATAGCAAAGCAAGAATGATTTGTCAAACTCTTATTTACCTACAGTGTTAGCGTCTACTTTTACAGCAGGCCCCATTGTAGTAGTTACGTTAAGTGACTTGATGTAAGTACCTTTAGCAGCCGATGGCTTCGCTTTAAGAACTACATCGTGGATAGCCGCTAAGTTTTCAGCAAGTTTGCTGTCATCAAAAGAGACTTTTCCGATTGGAGCATGGATGATACCTGTTTTGTCTGCACGGTATTCCACTTTACCTGCTTTGATTTCTTGAACAGCTTTCGTTACATCAAATGTAACTGTGCCTGTTTTAGGGTTTGGCATTAAGCCTTTTGGTCCTAAAACGCGTCCAAGTTTACCAACTTCACCCATCATGTCAGGAGTCGCTACGATCACGTCGAAGTCAAACCATCCTTGTTGGATTTTTTGGATATATTCAGCATCGCCAACGTAATCTGCGCCAGCTGCTTCAGCTTCTTTAATTTTATCGCCTTTTGCGAAAACCAATACGCTTTGAGTTTTACCAGTTCCGTTTGGAAGTACTACTGCTCCACGGATTTGCTGGTCGTTCTTACGAGTATCGATCCCAAGACGGAAAGCTACTTCTACTGTTGCGTCAAAGTTAACAATGCTAGCTTTTTTCGCAAGTTCGATCGCTTCTTTTGCTTCATATAATTTTGAACGGTCAATTAGTTTTGCTGCTTCTTGCAGCTTTTTGCCTGTTTTAGCCATTTTAAAACGTCCTCCTTGTTGTGGTCTAACGGTATGAACCTCCCACGATTAAAGGCTGCGCGGTTCATGTGAACTCACGCAACCCATCCAAAAACAACTACTGTATTAGTCTTCGATTGTAATGCCCATGCTGCGAGCAGTACCTTCAACCATCAACATTGCAGCTTCAACTGAAGCAGCATTTAGATCTGGCATTTTAGTTTCTGCGATTTCGCGAACTTGGTCGCGTTTCACAGTCGCTACTTTATTGCGGTTCGGTTCGCCTGAACCTGATTCAATACCAGCTGCTTTTTTCAAAAGAACAGCAGCGGGTGGAGTTTTCGTAATGAAAGTAAATGAACGGTCTTCAAATACCGAAATCTCAACCGGAATGATCAGTCCTGCTTGTTCAGCAGTACGTGCGTTGAACTCTTTACAGAAGCCCATGATGTTAACACCTGCTTGACCCAATGCTGGACCAACCGGCGGCGCTGGATTAGCTTTTGCTGCAGGGATCTGCAATTTTACAACTTTAATCACTTTTTTAGCCACGAAACACACCTCCTTAAGTCCGTGATGTGGTAATAGGGTTTCCCCTCCCACTCAATATCTCTGTCAACTATGTTGATAGAATTAGTTATCTTGTACAAATTGTCCTATGACAGTCTGACCTATGAAATAATACCACTTCCGCACCAGAATAGCAAGTGGCTTTTATACTTTTTGCACTTGATCGAAATCAAGCTCCATTTTTGTTTCTCGGCCAAAGATGTCGATAGATACTTTAACTTTGCCTTTTGTCTCGTCGATTTCTTCCACTTTTCCTTGGAAGTTCGCGAAAGGCCCTTCCATTACTTCAACCGTATCACTAATTGCGAAGTCGATTTCTACTTTGCGAGAAGTCATACCCATCTGTTTTAGGATGAACTCAACTTCTTCATCTAATAACGGAGTCGGCTTTGCACCTCCGCCTGATGATCCGATGAAACCTGTAACACCAGGTGTGTTTCTGACAACATACCAAGATTCATCTGTCATGATCAATTCAACTAAAACGTAACCAGGGAAAGTTTTGCGCATGACGGTGCGTTTTTTGCCGTCTTTAAAATCTGTTTCCTGTTCCTCTGGGATAATGACCCGAAAGATTTTATCTTGCATGCCCATTGTTTCTACACGCTTTTCCAAGTTAGCTTTTACTTTATTTTCGTAACCGGAATACGTATGGACTACATACCAATTTTTCTCCATAATCGTGCGGACTGTACGTCCATCCCTCCTTTTTTTCCAAATGAAAAAACCCGTTCTCAAAAACTGACGGGCTATTTTTTAACGTGTTATTCTTATTGACCGCATTAAAGCGCTAAGAACCATCGGAATAACTCCGAAATAACTGTATCAATCAATGCAAAGAAAAGAGCCATGAAGATTACAGTTGAAAGAACAACAATCGTGTAACGAGTCAATTCTTTCCGTCTAGGCCAGCTTACTTTTCTCATTTCCGAAACGACATTCTTAAAGAAACTGCCAATGTTGCCCATTGTTTAAAAAACCTCCGAAATTCAAAATTACTCTATATCGTTCGGCTTTCACTTAAAATTCATAACGTTTGTTTATGCACGGTATGCCCATTGCAATGAGCACAGAATTTTTTAAGTTCCAAACGTGTGCTAGATTCCTTTTTTGCCGGAATCGTGTAATTGCGGGATGCACATTTCGAGCAGCTTAAAACGATTTTTTTAGCCATTTTCCTCACCTATTCGAGTTTCCAGCTTTTTCAAGGGTATCACCTTAAAAGTCAGCTGTCAACTGCACTTTAAGACATGCGCGTCTCATCAAATTGAAGGTGCCGCTCCAACTTTCGCTTAACTCGCTGCAGAGCATTGTCAATCGATTTCACATGACGTTCCAACTTTTCAGAAATTTCCTGATAAGACTGTCCATCTAAATAAAGAGCCAGTACCTCTCGTTCAAGGTCACTCAAAACTTCTCCCATTTTAGCTTCCATGTACAAAAATTCTTCATTGTTGATCATCATTTCTTCCGGGTCATCAGCCCCGTTGCCTGTTAGCACATCCATTAAAGTCCGATCAGATTCTTCATCGTAAATTGGCTTGTCGAGAGATACATAAGAATTTAATGGAATATGTTTTTGCCGCGTCGCTGTCTTAATAGCTGTAATGATTTGACGAATGATGCATAATTCTGCAAAAGCCCGGAAAGAAGATAATTTTTCGCTTCTAAAATCCCGGATGGCTTTATATAAGCCAATCATTCCTTCTTGAATAATATCTTCTTTGTCAGCACCAATTAAAAAATAGGAGCGGGCCTTCATACGGACAAAATGCCGAAACTTCGTAATTAAAAAATCCAAGGCTTCAGTATTTCCGCTGTGGACTAAACTAACAAGTTCTTCATCTGTCATTTCTGTGAATCGCTGGGCTTGAACTTGCTCATGATTTACCACGGCTATCCCTCCGGTTGCGCGAGCCTCGATAACAACAGTATACAGGAAGAAAAAATTGAGCGTCAACCTATCATTTCTGCCCGCGGCGCCATTTTTCGAAAATTTCGGCTACTTCGTCTGAAAGTGAAATCTTGGAAAATGCACGCTGCTCCTGGATTTCTTTCACTTTTTTTGAAATATTCTGTTGAATTTCTTCCATTTCAATTTTTAATTCTCTGGCAGAAATTCTGAGGGCTCCTTTGCCGAAAATCACTCTTTGTTCCGTCATATCGGATGTAGCTACATGAATCTGATCCCGGCGGTTACTCAGGCTCGTTGCCAGTTTTTCAATCCGTTCGTCTGCCGTTTCGCTTTCCTTGGTATAAATCACTTCAATGTCATGGCGTAAATTTTTCGCTTCAATTCCAGGAACCAGATGGGCGTCAAATACAATAATGACACGCCATCCCTTATAACTTTGGTATTCTGCCATTTGCTCGATCAGCCGGTCCCTGGCATCTGCGAGCTTTTCTTTTTTCAATTCTTTTAGTTCCGACCAGTCTCCAATGATGTTATATCCATCAACCAGTAGAATGTCCATGGCATCAACCGAGTGGATTACGCTTCCGGTAGACTTCATACATCAAAAGACTAGCCGCAACAGACGCATTCAATGACGTGACATGACCAACCATTGGCAACTGATAAAGAAAATCGCATTTGTCGCGCAAAATCCGGCTCATGCCTTTCCCTTCACTTCCAATAATGATAGCGAGCGGCAAGCTGGCATCCATATTGCGGTAATCTGTTGATTCCTTAGCATCTGTTCCAGCAATCCACACACCGCGTTTTTTCAACTCATCAACAGTTTGCGACAAGTTATTAACTCGAACTACTGGTACATGCTCGATTGCTCCGGTTGAAGACTTCGCCACAACCGCTGTAAGGCCAACTGCACGCCTTCTTGGAATAATCAACCCGTGGGCTCCGATGGCATCTGCTGTTCTCATAATGGAGCCCAGATTATGGGGATCTTCCAGTTCATCCAATATTAAAAAGAACGGATCTTCCGAACGCGCTGCTGCTGCGTTAAACAAATCATCCAGTTCTGCATAATTGTAAGCTGCTACCGCGGCTGCAATGCCCTGATGATTTGAATCCGTCAAACCGTCGATTTTCTTCTTCGGCACAAACTGAACCAAAACTCCTTTTTCTTTTGCCAACTGCAATAATTCTGTGATTCCTTTTTTCTGGACACCTTCAGCTACCCAGATTTTATTGACATCCCGGTCGGCGCGCAATGCTTCCAGGACAGGGTTTTTGCCGCCGATAATTTCCGGTGTTAAATCCTCGCTCATTTGATCGCTCCTCTCAGCTCTTCTACAATATTAATGGCATAAGTAATAATTTCATCCACCCGCTCCTGCTGCTCTTTCAAATACAGCCAGCCAAGAACCGCTTCAAATGCGGTACTGAAATTATAAGTCTGAACATCGGTGTTTTTTGGAACCGATCCCGACTTCGCGTTACGGCCTCTTCTCATGACAGCCAGTTCCGCTTCAGTCAAAAATTCCTCTTCAGTCAACCGCTTCAGTACCATCGCCTGCGCTTTGGCGGAAACGAATGTCGTCGACTGGCGATGAAGAATATTCGGTTTAACGCGGCCTGAGCGCAGGAGATGCTCACGCACAGCCTGCTCATAAACCGCATCACCCATATATGCGAGGGCCAACGCGTTCAATTGATCAACGTCGCTGTTTCGTAAAACGTTCACGCTGTTACCCCCTTTTCCAACGCGTGCCTTGCGCTGTATCTTCTAAGATAATGTTTTTTTCTTTAAATAAGTCGCGGATTTCATCCGCTCTTGCGAAATCACGGTTCTTGCGTGCTTCAATCCGTTCGGCCAGCAGCGCTTCCACTTCTGCATCCAGCAATTCCTCTTCCTGCTTGAACGGCAAACCTAATACACCAGCCAGTTCATCGAACATCGAAATGAATGCTTCCAGCACTTCCGTTGCTGTCTGCTTTTCCAGTAAATACGTATTAGACAATCGCGACAAATCAAATACCTTAGAAATGCCGGCTGCTGTATTAAAATCATCATCCATCGTTTCAATAAAAGCTTCTTTGATGCCGTTGATTTTTGACAGCCAGATATCCGAATGATCTCCCATATCGGCAGACGTTTCAAGACGATGCTTTAAATTTGCATAAGCTGTGCGCAACCGTTCAAGACCCGCAATTGCGTCTTCCACTAAGCTTTGGGAGTAGTTGATCGGGTGGCGGTAATGCACTGACAGCATAAACATGCGAAGAACTTGCGGATCCAGCTCTTTCAGTATGTCATTGACCAACACGAAGTTATTCAACGACTTGGACATTTTCTCATTATCAATATTAATATAGCCGTTATGCATCCAGTAGCGGGCAAACGTCTTTCCAGTCAGCGCTTCAGATTGGGCAATTTCATTTTCATGATGCGGGAATGTTAAATCTTGTCCGCCTGCATGGATGTCAATCGTATCGCCCAAATGCTCCCGTGCCATGACAGAACATTCAATATGCCAGCCCGGACGACCCGCTCCCCATGGACTTTCCCATGAAATCTCACCTGGTTTTGCTGATTTCCACAAAGCGAAATCCAGTGCATCTTCTTTCTTATCGCCGGTTTCAATACGCGCACCAACTTTTAGTTCATCAACTGATTGATGCGACAATTTTCCATAACCTTCGAATTTACGGGTCCGATAATAGATATCCCCTTGCGATTCATAAGCATATCCTTTTTCAACCAGCACTTCGATAAACTCGATAATCTGCGGTATGTGATCCATAACGCGCGGATGCACATCCGCTTCTGCGCAGCCAAGCGCTTTCGTATCTTCAAAATAGGCTTTGATAAAACGTTCGGCAATTTGTGGAACTTCTTCGCCCAGTTCATTTGCCGCACGGATCAATTTGTCATCCACATCCGTGAAATTCGAAACATAAGTCACATCATATCCGCGGTACATCAAATAGCGGCGAACCGTATCGTAAACGATTACCGGCCGCGCATTGCCGATATGGATATAGTTATAGACCGTAGGCCCACATACATACATTTTTACTTTTCCCTCTTCTAACGGGATAAACTCCTCTTTTTGACGCGTTAACGAATTAAAAACTTGAATCGTCATTTCGGGCATCCTTCTTTCTTCTGAGCATTTTTCAATTGTTCAATTTCCCGCTGCAATGCAGCAATTTTCAATTCCATCGACTCGCATTTGTCCATAACCGGGTCCGGCATATTCTGATGATTTAAATCAGGCTTCACTTTAATCCCGTCCTGAATGACCACTTTCCCTGGAACACCAACGACCGTTGCGTTTGCCGGCACATTTTTCAATACCACTGAACCGGCTCCCACTTTCGAATTGGCTCCAATAACGATTGATCCAAGAACTTTCGCTCCCGTTGCCACCAGTACATTATCTTCCAAAGTCGGATGGCGCTTCCCGCGCTCTTTACCTGTTCCACCAAGTGTTACTCCTTGATAAAGTGTTACGTTGTCACCGATGATACACGTCTCGCCAATGACAACCCCCATGCCGTGATCAATAAAGAAACGGCGGCCAATGACAGCGCCTGGATGAATTTCAATCCCGGTGAAAAAGCGGCTAATTTGCGAAATGACCCGGGCAATAAAGAATAATTTCTTCTTGAAAAAGAAATGTGCCAGCCGATGAGCCCAAATGGCATGCAGGCCAGAATACGTTAAAATAACTTCCAAATAGCTCCGTGCCGCAGGATCTTGTTCGAAGATGACGTCAACATCATCTTTTAATAATTTCCACACAATTTCCGTCTCCTTTCTTGGACAAAATAAAAAGCGCCCCTGTCAATTTAATGACAGAGACGCATCGTTGCGCGGTTCCACTCTGATTAGAAAGGCACAAAAACCTTTCTCTCTTGAACACCTTTAACGCAGGTAATACGTCTGGTCTACTTGATTCGACTCAGCACTCGGAGAGGCATTTCGATGCAGCAGCGGCCCGGATCACTTTCAGCCGGTGATGACCCTCTCTTTAGAGCTTGCTGCATGTACTTCTTCTCGTCAACGATTTCCTAATAGTAAGTCCATTTTACACTTTTGGACTGATAAGTCAATTTTATCTCACTTTACTCTGCAAGAAGGCTCGGCTTATGCTTTCACGAATTGAGAAACACGGGCAATCGTTTTTTCTTTACCCAGCAAAGCGATCGAATCCGGCAATTCAGGACCGTGTGTCTGACCGGTCGTTACAACGCGGATCGGCATGAACAAATTCTTCCCTTTATGTCCTGTTGCTTTTTGTACCGCTTTGATAGCTGCTTTGATTTCTGCCGGCTCAAAAGCTTCCAGTGCTTCAAGCTGCTCTTTGAATGAAGCCATCACTTCCGGTACCTGCTCTCCAGCAAGCACTTCTTTTTCCGCTTCGCCATAAGACAGTTCATCGGTGAAGAATAAATCAGACAGTTCCACAATTTCAGCACCAAAGCTCATTTGGTCGTGGTATAACGCAATCAGTTTTTCTGCCCAAACGGATTGTTCTTCTGTTAAGGTTTCAGGCACTTTGCCTGCTTTTTGCAGATGAGGCAGTGATAATTTCACTACTTCTTCAAGCGGCAATTGCTTGATGTATTGGTTATTCATCCACATTAATTTCTGCTTATCAAACATTGATGGCGATTTTGACAGACGGTTCACGTCAAAAATACGAATCAGCTCTTCTTTTGAGAAAATTTCTTCCTCGCCTTCTGGAGACCATCCCAAGAGTGCAAAGAAATTAAACAAAGCTTCTGGAATATACCCAAGGTCCTTGTATTGAGAGATGAACTGCAAAATTGATTCATCGCGTTTTGACAGTTTCTTGCGCTCTTCATTAATGATCAACGTCATGTGGCCAAAAGTAGGATAATCCCAACCGAAAGCATCAAACACCATCAATTGTTTCGGAGTATTCGATAAGTGCTCCTCGCCCCGGAAAACATGGGAAATCTTCATCAAATGGTCATCCACTACAACCGCAAAGTTATACGTCGGAATGCCGTTTGTTTTAACCAACACCCAGTCGCCGACATCTTTTGATTCGAATGAAACCGTGCCGCGTACCAGATCTTCAAACTCATACGTTACGTCAGTCGGCACTTTCATGCGAAGCGTATGAGGCAAACCAGCCGCTTCTTTTTCCGCAACTTCTTCAGCCGTCAGATTGCGGCAAGTACCAGCGTATTGCGGCGCTGCAATACCCGCCGCTTTTTGTTCTTCACGTTCTGCTTCCAGTTTTTCCGGTGTACAGAAACATTTGTAAGCCGTTCCGTTTTCAAGCATTTCCTGGGCATAGCCTTTATAAAGATCCAAACGTTCCATTTGGCGATAAGGGCCATACTCTCCGCCGATATCTACGGATTCATCATAATCGATGCCCAGCCATTTTAGATTGTCCAGCTGTGACAACTCACCTGCTTCGATGTTCCGTGCAATGTCGGTATCCTCGATGCGAACGATGAATTTGCCGTTATGATGGCGGGCAAACAAATAATTGAAAAGCGCTGTGCGGGCGCCACCGATATGTAAATGGCCAGTTGGGCTAGGTGCATAACGTACTCGTACTTCTTGTGTCATCTTTTTTCCTCCTAAGTGAATAACAGTATCTCTTATTCTATCACTCTGGTACATCCAGCGAAAGCGGGCGTTGCACCAATAAAATCACAGCAAGCGCTGCGACTCCTTCTTCGCGTCCGATAAACCCAAGGTGTTCAGATGTCGTTGCTTTAACATTGACTTGGGAAACATCAGCTTCTAATAATTTGGCAATCGACTCACGCATTTCTTCAATATAAGGAGCCAGTTTCGGTTTTTGGGCAATCACTGTGCAATCCACATTGCCCAATTCATAGCCTTGTTCCTTTACGTATTGCCAAATATGCGTCAACAATTTTTTCGAATCCGCATCTTTAAACTCAGGATCGGTATCCGGGAAATGTTTGCCGATATCGCCACCACAAATCGCTCCTAATGCAGCATCCGTAATCGTGTGAAGCAAGACATCCGCATCCGAATGACCAAGCAATCCCCGGTCATGGGGAATTTCAATGCCCCCTAAAATGAAAGGTCTTCCTTCCGCTAATTGATGTACATCGTACCCCTGTCCAATTCTCATCATCTCTGCCCCTCCTGTATCTGGCTTTCCAAAATGGCTTTGCCATAAATCAAATCTTCCGGTGTTGTCATCTTCACATTTTCATAAGTGCTTTCTACAATTTGTACAGGATGACCCAAACGTTCTACGAGCATAGCTTCATCCGTTCCAAGGAAATCATCTTCAACTGCCGATTTCGCAGCTTTTAAAATTAAATTATAGTCAAACGCTTGTGGAGTTTGAACCATCCACAATTGGTTGCGGTCCACGGTTTCGGTAATAATTCCATTTGTCGCTTTTTTGATTGTGTCTTTTACCGGTACTGCGGCAATTGCTGCCCCGCATGTTTTTGCGGTTTCAACTAATCGTGTAATAACATCGCGTGAAATGAACGGCCGAGCCGCGTCATGCACCAGCACAACGCCACAAGGCGGAATCGCTTCAAGACAAGCTCTTACACTGTCCTGTCGCTCCATTCCGCCATCTGCGTAACCATGAACTTTAGTAATGCCGTATTTAGTGACATAATGATCGATGATCGAACGTTCCTCTTCTTTTACCGCAAGCCAAATAGCTTCACACTGTGGATCTTGCTGAAACACTTCCAAAGTATAAAGAAAAATTGGCTTGTCAAAAAGCTCAAGCAATAATTTGTTTTTATTTGCTTTCATCCGTTTCCCGCTGCCTGCAGCAGGCAAGACGACTGTATATTTCATATTGTTACATCCTTTATCCATTCATTGAGGCTTGACGGCCTTCTCGAGGCTTGGCAAAAATCATCCGTCCGGCAGAAGTTTGCAGTACGCTCGTTACTGTAACATCAATTGCCTGTCCAATAAAGCCTTTGCCATCTTCGATAACAATCATTGTACCATCATCTAAATACGCAACGCCTTGATTTTGTTCTTTACCATCTTTGATAACGACAACATGCATATCTTCACCAGGAATAACCACCGGTTTTACTGCATTTGCTAGATCATTAATGTTCAAAACAGGAACATTATGCAATTCACAGACTTTATTTAAGTTAAAATCATTGGTCACCACTTGGCCACCCATTTTCTTAGCGGCACGCATCAATTTTAAATCTACTTCATTGACTTCATCAAAATTTTCTTCCGTAATCATAATAGCACCTTCACGCTCACTTTGGAGACGTTTTAAGATATCCAGGCCTCGCCGGCCGCGCGTCCGCTTTAATGTATCAGAGGAATCAGCAATATGCTGCAATTCCGACAGAACAAATTGCGGCACTACAAATGTACCTTCCATGAATCCGGTAGCGGAAATATCCGCAATCCGGCCATCGATAATGACACTTGTATCCAGTAATTTATACGATGCTTTTTCAACTGGCACTTCAATCTCCGGCTTCTTATTAGAAACAGCCAGTCTTTGGGGAATAAGCATAGAGATAATTTCTTCCCGCTTTTGGAAACCTACGGCAAAACCTAAATAACCAAGCACCACCGACAGAATAATAGGCGCAGCTGTAGCGACAATCGGAATTTCAATGGTATTTAATGCAAACCCAATAAGGAACGCTACCACCAGTCCAATAATCAGCCCGATCGTACCGAACAGCAAATCCGGTGTCGGGGCATGGAGCAGCTTTTCCTCCATCCATTTCATAAATTTAACTATTAAATCAGCAAATATTAAAGACAATAAAAAGAAAATAATTGCGCCGATAAGAGCTGATACGATTGCATTATTGACCCATGGGCTGTCGAAAATAGGGATAAGTTCAAATACGTAAGGTAAAAATATGATTCCAACTGCAGCACCAATCAGTAAAAATAAAATCTGGATAATTTTCTTTAACATAAACTCCACCTCCTTCTTTATAATTATACACATTTTGCATTAGAAACGCTTTTATGACCCCTGTTATAATTAGGAAAACAAAAAGGAAGCACCAAGTGCCTCCTCATTGTGGAAAAATTTCTTTTAATGCATCATTTACACTTTCGACACCTATTACCCGAATTCCTTCCGGATAATCCCAGCCGCCTAGATTGGAAGCCGGTACAATTGCGCGTTTAAATCCTAGCTTTGCCGCTTCCTGGACACGCTGCTCAATTCTTGATACCCGGCGCACTTCACCGGTCAGCCCTACTTCGCCGATGATGCAATCATAGACATTCGGTGCCTTATCCCGGTAACTTGAAACAATGCTTGCGAGCACCGCCAAATCGATTGCCGGTTCATCAAGCTTCACGCCACCGGCCACTTTAATATAGGCATCTTGAGCCTGCAGCAGCATGCCTACTCGCTTCTCCAGTACCGCCATCAACAACGACACGCGGTTTTGGTCGATTCCCGTCGCCATCCGTTTTGGGTAGTTAAAGCTCGAAGGGGTGACGAGGGCTTGAATTTCAACCAAAATCGGCCGTGTCCCTTCCATAGAAGCCACTACCGTCGATCCGGCTGCTCCGCTCGAACGTTCCTGCAAAAACAATTCAGATGGGTTCAGCACTTCCTTCAATCCACCTTGCAGCATTTCAAAAATAGCAATTTCATTGGTTGAACCAAAGCGGTTTTTGACACTCCGCAAAATGCGGTAGGTATGGTGACGTTCCCCTTCAAAATACAGCACCGTATCTACCATATGCTCCAGAATACGCGGCCCTGCAATTTGCCCTTCTTTGGTCACGTGCCCTACTAAGAAGATGGCGATATTCTTCGTTTTCGCAATGCGCATCAACTCCGCTGTGCTTTCCCGGACTTGTGTTACACTTCCTGGAGCTGAAGTCACTTCTGGATGGTGGACTGTTTGAATAGAATCCACAATAACAAAATCAGGTGCAACATCTTCAATCGTATGGTGAATCAATTCCAGATTGGTCTCTGCGTAGATGAATAATTCTGAAGAAGAAGCATTTAAGCGCTCTGCCCGCAATTTGGTTTGGCGAATAGACTCTTCCCCTGAAATATACAATACGCGGCTGCCACTATTGGCCAGCATTGCGGACACTTGAAGCAGCAATGTAGATTTCCCGATTCCCGGGTCTCCACCGATCAAAACCAGAGAACCTGGTACAATACCGCCACCCAATACCCGGTTCAACTCGCCCATTTCTGTCTCTACGCGTGGCTCTTCCTGTGTTTTAATGGAATTAATCGGCGTCGCTTTTTGGGAAACAGTAGCGGAATGCTGAAATGCACCGCGTGTCCCTTTAGGAGCTGCCACTTCCACTTCTTCCACCATCTGATTCCATTCGCCGCATCCTGGGCATTTCCCCATCCATTTTGCTGATTCATAACCGCACGACTGACAAATAAACTTCGTCTTTTTCTTAGCCATGGGGGACCTCCTTTATCAAATAAAAACGCCCGCCGGAGTCCGGCGAGCGGATTTTCATATAATTATTTTACTTCGGTGGTAATTGGTTCATTTGTACGGATGACAAATTCGTCATCTTCTACATCAAAAATAATCCGTTGGCCGGCAATTGCTGTGCCTTTTAATAGTTCCTCAGATAAACGGTCTTCCACATGTTTTTGAAGAGAACGGCGAAGTGGACGTGCTCCGTATTCCGGATCATACCCTTCTTTCGCTACTTTTTCAAGCGCAGCCTCTGTCAATTCCAACTCGATATTTTGCTCTTTCAAGCGATCTGTCAATTGTTTTGACATCAAGTTGACGATCTCTCTTAAGTTTTCTCTTTCGAGTGAATGGAATACAATCATGTCATCAATACGGTTTAAGAACTCAGGGCGGAAGGCTTTCTTCAACTCAGCCAACATTTTGCTCTTCATGTCTTTATAGTCTGTCTTCGCGTCATCTAAATTGAAACCAACATATTTGTTGTATTTCAGCTCTTCTGCACCAACGTTTGAAGTCATGATGATGACCGTATTGCGGAAATCGACTCTGCGTCCTTTGGAATCTGTCAACCGGCCGTCTTCAAGCACTTGTAAAAGAATGTTAAAGACATCCGGATGCGCTTTTTCAATTTCATCAAGGAGTACAACAGAGTAAGGCTTTCTGCGGACTTTTTCAGTCAATTGGCCGCCTTCTTCATAACCTACATAACCTGGAGGTGAACCTACAAGGCGTGAAGTCGAATGTCTTTCCATATACTCTGACATATCAATGCGGATCATTGCATCTTCATCACCGAACATAGATTCAGCAAGCGCGCGAGCAAGTTCTGTTTTACCGACACCAGTTGGCCCAAGGAAGATAAATGAACCAATCGGACGTTTTGGATCTTTCAATCCGGCACGTGCACGGCGAATCGCTTTTGAAATCGATGTGACCGCTTCTTCTTGGCCAATTACACGGTTATGAAGAATTTCTTCCAAGTTCAACAGTTTTTCAGACTCAGTTTGCGCCAGTTTAGAAACTGGAATTCCAGTCCACATAGACACAACTTTCGCAATGTCTTCAACAGTTACTTCGGATTCTTCTTTGCCTTGTTTTTCTTTCCATTCTTTTTTCGTTTTATCTAATTGATCTTTTAATTTTTGTTCTGCATCACGTAAAGCAGCCGCTTTTTCAAACTCTTGGCTTTGCACCGCTTCATTTTTCTCGGAGCGGGCTGCTTCTAATCTTGTTTCAAGCTCTTTCAAATCTGGTGGAGTCGTATATGAACGAAGTCTGACTTTTGAACCTGCCTCATCGATCAAGTCAATCGCTTTGTCCGGCAAGAATCGGTCAGAAATATAACGATCTGACATTTTCGCTGCCGCTTCAATCGCTTCATCTGTAATTTTTACCCGGTGATGTGCCTCGTAACGATCGCGCAGCCCTCTGATAATAAGGATTGTTTCATCAACAGATGGTTCGTCTACTTGAATTGGTTGGAAACGGCGTTCAAGTGCAGCGTCTTTTTCAATATATTTGCGGTACTCATCTAAAGTTGTAGCACCGATACATTGCAGTTCACCACGTGAAAGAGAAGGTTTTAAAATATTTGAAGCGTCAATTGCCCCTTCTGCTCCACCTGCTCCGATTAACGTATGAAGTTCATCGATAAAGAGAATAACATTACCGGCTTGGCGAATTTCATCCATTACTTTTTTCAAACGGTCTTCAAACTCACCACGGTATTTAGTGCCTGCTACAACAGTACCCATATCCAGCACCATAACGCGTTTGTCACGCAATGTTTCTGGCACTTCATTGTTGACAATTTGCTGTGCCAAGCCTTCAGCGATAGCTGTTTTACCAACTCCTGGCTCCCCAATCAAAACAGGGTTATTCTTCGTCCGGCGGCTTAATACTTCAATAACGCGAGTAATTTCCTGGCTTCTTCCGATAACCGGATCCAAGCTGCCTTCGCGCGCTACTTGAGTTAAGTCACGGGCTAAACCATCAAGTGTTGGTGTATTTGCAGAAGCGTTCGGGCTGCTTCCAGTAGAAGCTTGCTCATTGCTGCCTAACAGCTGCAATACTTGCTGGCGTGCTTTGTTCAGGCTCACTCCTGCATTCCCTAAGACACGGGCTGCTACGCCTTCACCTTCACGAATTAACGCAAGTAGTAAATGTTCTGTTCCAATATAGGAATGCCCCAATTTACGGGACTCATCAACAGATAATTCAATAACTTTTTTCGCTCTTGGCGTATAGTGAACGATTGGACCGACATCTTTTTCACCGACTCCAACAAGTTCTTTAACGCCTTCTTCGATTAATTGAGTATTAACTTCGATAGCTTCTAAAGCTTTTGCAGCAATTCCGCCACCTTCACGAATCAAACCAAGCAAAATATGTTCTGTTCCTATTGATTCATGTTTCATACGAATAGCCTCTTCTTGAGCTAATTGAAGCACTTTTTGTGCGCGTTGTGTAAATCGATTAAACATCATGCGAATTCCTCTCCTTCATTAGTTACATTTTCTTTATTCAGACGCTCACGGAATAATTTCGCGCGGGCAAAATCGCGTTCTTTCGGCTGCAGCGGTTTTCCAGCATATTGCTGAAGAAAGGCTGGCTGCATAAAAATCATTAATTCATTCAGAATCGACATATCCATATCTTCGATCATTTTCAAATCAATACCTAATCGAACATCCGATAAACAAGTTGCCGCTTCTTCTGTTGTTAATAATCGAGAGTGAGTCAGCGTACCAAGAGAACGGTAGATACGGTCCTCTAAAGCGATAGAAGAATTATTTAAAATCGCTTCTCTTGCCAGACGTTCTTGTTGAATGATCTGTTCCGTCATGTTCTGTAAATCTTGTAAAATATCATATTCTGACTTTCCTAGAGTCATTTGGTTAGAAATTTGATACACATTGCCAAGTGCTTCACTGCCTTCTCCGTAAATACCTCTTACAACCATTCCTAAACGTGAAATCGCTGGAATAATACGAGCAATTTGATGTGACATCGTAAGTGCTGGCAAATGAAGCATGACGGATGCCCTCATACCCGTTCCTGTGTTAGTCGGGCAGCTAGTTAAATAACCAAATTTTTCATGAAAAGCATATGAAAGATTTTTTTCGAGCAATGAATCTAGTTGGTTAGCTACTTGGTAAGCTTCTTGCAAATGAAAACCCGACTGCAGGCTCTGTATTCGCAAATGGTCTTCTTCATTGACCATGACACTGAGTTCTTCATTTTCTGATAACAATACTGAACCCGAATGAGTGCCTTTCGCTAAGTAAGGACTAATTAAATGCTTCTCCACTAATACTTCTCTTTGCAACTTAGGGGTTTCCTGTATATTAATATGTGTGAACGAATGATTCAACTCATGGCCCTTATCGAGCAATACAGAAGAAACCTCTTTGTCTACTTTGAGTGCTTCATCTTCCGAAAACGAATACGGAAATTGAAAATCACTCAAATTGCGAGCAAGCCGGATACGCGTACTCATAGCAATATCGACATTTTCGCCATCATTCGCCATCCAACTGCTGGCTCTAGGTTGAAGAAAACGCTCAATTGCCACCAGAAGCACCTCCTTCAAGCTGTAGATTTAATTCTTTTATTTCATCTCGAAATTTTGCAGCTTCTTCAAAATTCTCATTCTCTATAGAAACTTGCATTTGTTTACGTAGTTCTTCTATTTCTTTTCTTATTTTTAAAGTGCTTCCGTAAGATACAGGTATTTTTCCTGCATGTTCGAAATTCCCATTATGCAGTCTCTTAAAAATATTTTCTAACTGGGAGTCAAAAGCGTTATAGCAAGTGGCACATCCGAATTTACCTAACTCCAAAAACTTTGTGAATGTAAATCCGCAAGAAGGGCAAACGGCCACTTCTTTTTTCACTGGACTCATTGATGTTTGTTGCTTAGGGAACCAATTTGATAACAATTGATGAATGGCTAAAGGATCTTGCTCGAAAACGAAATTCAAATTGTGGTTTTCAGCGGCACAGACGTGACATAAATGACGTTCCGTCATTTGCCCTTGCACTTTTTGTTTTACTATTACTGATGCAGGACGTTCTCCGCATTGATCGCAAATCATTTTATCACCCCTTATGTGTTCGACTGATACTTTAAAGTAAAGAGCATAGCAATAAGAATTCTTGCTCTTACTTCATCGCGTACCGGTAGCGGCAAAAGTAAAGTTGAGCGGTCAATTGCGCTAAAAATTAACTTTGCTTCTCGTTTAGAAATGATTTCATCATCTAAGAGCCGAAAAATAATGTCCTCAGCCATACTTTGAGTAGCACCATTTTCTAAACGACTAATTATTTCTGCAATCACATCTGACTTTTTATGAAGCCTAATACGCTTGATGCGAATATAGCCGCCCCCACCTCTTTTACTTTCTACCAAATAGCCGCGGTCTACAGTAAACCTGGTGTTAATCACATAATTTATTTGAGAAGGCACACATTGAAATTTTTCTGCCACTTCGTTTCGTTTTATTTCAATATGGTCTCTCTCGCTTAATTCGATAACCTCTTTTAAATAACCTTCAATCACATCTGAAATATTCCGCATCGCCTTCACCTCTTCGATACATAATACGTCAAAAGCTGACTTTGACTATATTTGACTTAATTATACACTATGCATTTTGAGGATATCAAATAGTACGATTTGAAGAAGGCGGTCTATAGAAAAAGCCTCGAGAAAAAGATCCCGAGACATTCATACATACTACTCTTGTTCCATTATTCTTTTTAGAAAGTCTTTTGTATGGCTCGAGATTGATTTAGTTTCCTCTTCCCGGTACTTGGTTATCCATTTTGTTCCTTCACGCCACACTTCTACAACATCACCTTCAGCGACGTCATGCGTAAAATCTGATACCGGAAAAGTGTACTGGTCATGATCTTCATTAATTGGTGTTAATAAAGCAGTCCTTTTATCTATGGTTTCTACTTTATATAATCCGGGTTTCATATTCATCACCTCTTTATAGCTTTTCCCTTAAACAAGAAAATTCAATCCTTCAAAAATTTTTTATTGAAAATGATTATTTATGCTTATATTTACTTGTTATCTTTACTATACTTATTTCTTGAAAACGCAAAAAAAGCCGTTGCCGGATATACCGGCAACGGCTTTTTTTTAATGGCCCAGCGACGTCCTACTCTCACAGGGGGAGACCCCCAACTACCATCGGCGCAAAAGAGCTTAACTGCCGTGT
>NZ_JBYLHS010000011.1:0-85914 GCF_057748275.1 Planococcus sp. VCh962 | reverse complement strand
TGAGCCCGGTGCAATACCGGACGCATGCCAGCCAATTAGCTGCATAACGAAAACTCTAACTTTAAGGGGTCACTACCTTTTCGACTGAAGAAACGGCTTTTCACTTATTTGCTTGAGTATTTACTCGGAATTGATTTCCATTGATCTTCCAACCATTGGTCGAAGTCATCGCCTTTATCACCTTTATACGTGTCATAAATATCGACGCGCGTTTTTTGCAATTTCACTTTGAAATCTTCAAAAGTATGGTCTTTCGGCAAACTTTTCTTAAGGCGCACAAATGTTTTTGAAGCATCTTTGATCAAGTCGAATTTTTTGCGTTCCGGCATTTCCACGTCTAGCCCAAAATCCTGCAATGCCTCAAAAGCGGCTTCTTGCACTTTATAAACGGGATCGTTGTTCAAGCGGTGCGTCAATATATCGATTGTCTGTTTATGCTTCCATTTGCTCAGCTCTTCAACCGCAGCCAAACGTTCTTTCCAGTTTGCTGTCCGGTTTACAGCCTTTCTCAATTCGTCGTAATTCGGTGGTAAAGTAGTGTTGTGTTGTTGACTCAAAAAATTCATTCTCCTTTGATCATTTTCCTTTTCGAAAAATGAAATAATCTCTTCCGTTGTCAGAAAAGCTTGTCCTTGTATTGTACCATCATCTAGCGGAAAGAACAAAAAGGCTGATAGTGATTATATTTTTTTCATTTTATTTTTTGGAAAATATTTTAAATTTTAGTTTTAATAGTTTGAATTTTATAATAATGGGTATTTTAAGGACTGTTACATACAAATTCTAGGAGGCGAAAGAAAAATATGTTGAGAAAAACGGTATTAGGCAGTTCGATGGTTTTGCTTCTGGTTGCTGGCACTTCTCTTGATACACAAGCCGCTGTGAACGACAAGGATTGTGGGGACTTTTCATCCCATCAGGAAGTAATGGAATTTTGGTATACAAATGGCTTCAGTGCTGAAAATGACCCTCATGACCTGGACCGCGATAATGATGGCTTAGCTTGTGAAGTAAGTCAAAGTGAATACGATAGTTTCGTTGCAAACAAAAAAGCAGGTGATTCTTCTGAAGATGCTGCAACTGAAGAAGATACAGCTGAAGGCGAAGAATTGCCAGATACAGCTTCCAACAACCCTCTTATGATGCTATTTGGCGCTGGTGTTGCTGGACTTGGTTCGTTGTTGCTGTTCCGCCGAAAAGGCCAACAAGCTTAATACTTATTATTTCAAATAGGCAGGATTGATTCTGCCTTTTTCCTTTGAGGTGATCTATCATGAAAAAATGGCTGGGACTGGCTTTAATAATAATTGGCTTAACAATTGCCCTCTATAGTTTATCGGAATGGTACACCGCGAAGAGCTCTGCACAAAATCTGTCTGATGCTGAAATTGAAAGTTTCAAGAAAGTCGAAGCTGCAGCTGGCAGCGAACTTGGAAAAGTGATAGAAGAACCAGTCAAAAAAAGGCCACAGCCGATGCCTGAACCTTCTCCAAAGCTGACTTCGGAAATCGACCGGCAGCTTGGAGAAAAAACGGCGAATCTAGTGATTCCGAAAATCGAACAAAAGTATTCAGTATACTGGGGTGCAGACCCTGCAACTTTGAAAAAAGGAGTAGGCATGTATGTCAGTGATCTCACGACCGTCCCTGGCGGCCATGGCCATACAGTTTTGAGCGGACATCGCGACACCGTTTTTGTGCGACTTGGTGAATTGGAAAAACAAGATCAATTGCTGGTGGAATACGAAGATAAAATTTATATCTATGAAATTACCGATATGTGGATCACTGACGCAGAAGACCGCAGCGTGATTGTGGAAAAAGATAAGTCTGTTCTGACATTGACTACCTGTTACCCTTTTGACTTTATCGGCTATGCACCAGATCGGTATATTGTGCAGGCGAAATTGGTTTCAATACAAGATGCTTTCTGAAGTAAATTTGAACATTACGTCTCTAGACATAAGAAAAAG
Organism: Planococcus sp. VCh962; assembly: GCF_057748275.1. Taxonomy (NCBI): domain Bacteria; kingdom Bacillati; phylum Bacillota; class Bacilli; order Caryophanales; family Caryophanaceae; genus Planococcus; species Planococcus sp. VCh962. The sequence continues at coordinate 83,942 of NZ_JBYLHS010000011.1, read as the reverse complement.
CAAGGTTCAGTATTTGGCTGAACCTTGCTTTTTGATTTTAAAGTTCTGAAACCGCCTTTATGAAGCGTTCAACTTCCTCAAAAGTATTATACGGCGCCAATCCCGCCCGAATCCAGCCGCCGGTCTTATTGATATCCAGCCGATCGGCCAGTGTTGAAGCATAAAAGTGGCCAGAGGCGATAAAAATGCTGTGCTGTTCTGCCATGATCTTGCACACTTCTTCTGGCGCAATACCGGCTACTTGAAAAGCGATTGTGGGTGTTTTAGCCACGTTGCGGTCCGCTTCAAAGAGCGTGACTTTTTCAAGAGCCGCCAACCCTTCTCTTAAACGGGCAGCCAAGTTGTTTTCGTACCCTTCAATTTTCTCAAGCCCTGACAGAATCCGTCCCCTCCGGGTATCACCTTCTCCGAAACTTGCGAAGAATTCAATCGCCGGGCGAATTCCAGCAATGCCTTCATGGTTTTGCGTACCGGTTTCCAATTTATCGGGATAATAACTTGGTGCCGGCACCAGTTTATACGGCTCCAACTCTTCGAAAATCTCTTCTTTGATTGCCGCTATTCCAACATGTGGTCCGAAAAACTTATAAGCCGAGCATAACAGAATATCAACTCCTTGACGGTCCCGGTCAATTGGGATATGCGGTGCTGCATGGACGGCATCCGCTGCCACCAAAGCGCCGACTTCTTTTGCACGCTCGACAACCGGCTTCAGATCAACAATGGTTCCTACCGCATTTGAAGCAAGTCCGATTGCCACCAACCTGGTCTTTTCATTGATTACTTCTTCTAAATCCGATAAATCGAGCATTAATGATTCCGTATCCACTTTAATCCATCTGACTGTCAGCCCTCGGTCTTTTGCCATCAACAACCACGGATCGACATTTGCCCGGTGATCCATTTCCGTTACAACAATCTCGTCCCCAGCTTCAAATTGCTTGCCGAGTGCATTTGCGATGGCTATGGTAAGCGTTGTCATATTTGCTCCAAAAGCCACTTCATTTTCTTGGACACCTAAGAAATCACCCACCGCTTTTTTAGCTTCCGCAATGATATCCTCCGTTTCCCAGCTTGATGGGAATGCGCCATGCAGATTCGCCCCACCGTTTTCCATATATCCAGCAATCGCTGCAATTGCTGACTTCACTACTTGGGAGCCTCCTGGGCCGTCAAAATAAGCAACCGGTTTTCCATGATACGTTCTTTTTAATGCTGGAAATTGTTCCCGTACTTCAGTAATCGGAAAAGTTGTCTCTGATATTTTCATGTATGCAGCTCCTTTTCATAGTGATTCCCTTCTAATAAACCATGAAAAAGTCCCTCATGTCTATTTTCAGGATCACCAAATTCAGAAAACTCACTAATTATTTTTTAAGTTAAAAATCAAAAAACATGCATAAAAAAAAGAAGAGCGGGTAAAACCTGACTAGTGTTGCCTTTATTAAATTAAAAAAGTGGAGGGATTATTGATGGCAAAAGAACTTGCTGCACATGAATTACTCGAAGTTCATGAATTACTAATCTTTAAAACAGCTTGCGTTGCGAAAAGCAAAGTATTCAGCGGTTTGGTTGAAGACAAGAAATTGAAAGAAATCCTTGATGAAGACGTGGAACTTTCTACGAAAGCAATTAAAGATTTACGTAAAATCCTAGAAGATTCTACAAAATAATTGACTGGAAAGGAAGGATATTATGGCTAAACAAGACGAACAGAAAAAAAATGAAGTAACTGAAAACGAAGCAATCAATAAAGAAAACTTAGCAATTCCTGGCTCCATGTTGGATGACTTAGCAATTGCAACGGATTTTCTCGTTACTGCAAAAGCTGCTGTCCGTAACATTGCGGTGGCAATTACAGAAACGGCAACTCCTCAAGTTAAAAAATTATTGCGACGTGAATTGGACAACGCCATTGAAACTCACGACAAAATTGCTCAGTATATGATTAAAAATGAAATGTATCATGCCTATGATGTCGATGAACAAATTCAGCATGATCTGAAAAAAGCTGATATTGCACTAGAGCTGGCTAAGAAAAAGTAATAAAAAACCGTCCATTGCTTACTGGCAATGAACGGTTTTTCATTTTATTGTGCAGTATATCCGCCGTCCAATACGACAGCCTGCCCTGTAATGCCTGATGCTTTATCGCTCGCCAAAAACATGGTATAGTCTGAAATTTCCTGTACAGACAGGAGTCGTTTTTGCGGCACCAAAGGATAAATGACTTCTTCAAGCACTTTGTCTAAAGAAACATTGCGTGTTTTTGCTAAATCGCCCATCTGGTTGCGCACAAGCGGCGTATCGACATATCCCGGGCACATGGCATTGACGGTTATGCCATACTCAGCCCCTTCAAGAGCAGCCACTTTCGTCAAGCCAATAACTCCATGCTTCGCACTATTGTATGCTGCTTTTCCAGCGAAACCGACCAGTCCGTTAATGGACGCCATGTTGATGATGCGGCCTTTGCCTTGCTTCTTCATGATCGGGAAAGCATATTTCGTTGCCACAAAAGGTGCGACCAGCATAATTTTCACTAGCAGCTCAAATTTCTCAGTCGGAAATTCTTCGATTGGAGAAACGAATTGCATGCCCGCGTTATTAATCAGAACATCAAGCGAACCAAATGTCTCAACGGTTTTTTCGATTGCCTGTGCAAGTTCTGTTTCATTTGTCACGTCCACTTTGATGCCGATCGCTTCATGGCCTTGATCTTTCAAAGTTTGTGCCGCTTTCTTAACTGCTTCTTCATTAATATCTGTCAAAACGATTTTGGCACCGGCTTTAGCAAAATCCGCACTGATTTCATAACCAATGCCACTTGCTGCTCCCGTGATAAACACTATCTTATTTTCTATCATACAAATCACCTCCACTAAATTTTAAATGCCCAGCCCTAGTGAAAACAAAATGATCGCAATAATTGTTCCAAGAAGTGGCACAATAACCGTTACTGCTCCTACTGAACCATAGGCAGCTTTATGAGTTTCTCCGCAAATTCCCTGTATTGTCGTCACTACATAACCATTATGAGGCAATGAGTCCAGTGCACCGGAAGAAATCGCAATCGTCCGGTGAAGCGCTTCCGCGTTCACTCCCATATCCAAATAATGCGGCGCCAACAAAGGCAATGCGATCGCCTGTCCTCCGGAAGAAGAGCCTGTCATGCCAGCAATGACACTTACTGCAATTGCTCCGCCGATCAGCGGGCTTCCCGGAATGCTGGTCATGGCATCGACTGCCACTTGAAATGCAGGAGCCACCTTCGCAACGCCTCCAAAACCGACAACCGCTGCCGTGTTTCCGATAGCAATCAAAGCACCGATCGTGCCGCCGGTCAACGCTTTTCCCAAGTCTTGGAAATGCGTTCTATTCAATAAATATGTGGTGATTACTCCGCCCAGAAGTGCAATGATCAATGCTGATGTCTTCAAAGAATCGTGGAAGATATACGAAATTACCAAAACAACCAATAGTGGAATCAATCCCATAATCGGGTTTGGCAAATTACGCTCTTCTACCAGTGGATCGGTTTTGCGTGTTTCAAAGCGTTCTCCTTTAGTGACCGCTTTGTTGATCATGCGTTTCAGCCACCAATAGCCGAATACCGCCATAAATACAGCGACGGCAATACTGGCTTGCAAGCCGGCATATGGACTCGTTCCTAAAAATTCAATGGGAATCCAGTTCTGGATTTCCGGCGATCCGGCTGAAGTCATGGTGAACGTAACTGAACCTAAGGCAAGAGCAGCTGGAATGAAACGGCGCGGAAGATTCGCTTGCTTGAATAAGCTAAGCGCCATCGGGTATACCGAGAATGCTACAACAAATAAGCTTACGCCGCCGTAAGTCAACACCGCACAGGCGATGACTATAGCTAATACTGCCCGCTTGATGCCGATTTTGCTGACCAACCAGCGTGATACGCTATCAGCCGCTCCGCTGTCTTCCATCAATTTCCCGAAAATCGCTCCGAGCAAGAACATTGGAAACCAGGAAGTGATGAATCCGGAAAACCCGGTCATGTAATTGCCTAAAAAATTCACTTCCCCTTCTGCTACCATCTGCGGGAATAGCGGAAGGCTGCTGAACAAAGCGACGACAAGGGCACTCAATGGTCCGGCAATCAGCAAGTTCATGCCTCTCATCGTCAAATAGATAAGTAATGCAAGTCCTCCGATTAATCCAATCATACTTAACATGTTTTTCCCCCTTTGATTGTTTGTCAGGTTCTTCGTTTTCAGCAGTTTTGCTTCTGCCTTCAAACGGGCATCTCTAGCCGATGCCGCTGCAAACTTTTACTATTATTGATGCCGCCAGCATCCTGATAAGTAAAATAGCTGAACTTAAAAGTGAAAGCGCTTTCGATGGCCTTAAATAAAAAAGACCGCGTTTTCGAAATATTTAGACCTGACGATTTTTTTAGTGTACACTTCATTGTCTGATAGGTAAAATGAATATTACCTATAGTTTCCATAACTAAAAGTTATAGAAAGGCCGTGAAGAAATTGGATATCCGCCAGTTAAGTTACTTTATCGAAGTAGCCAAACATAGAAGTTTTACAAAGGCTGCACTAGCATTGCATGTCACTCAGCCTACTTTAAGCAAAATGGTTAAGAATTTAGAAGAAGAAATGGACGTTATGCTGTTCGACCGTTCTTCCCGCAAAATCGTATTGACCGATGCCGGAGAAGTGGTTTTTGTACAAGCGCAAAAAATTGTCAATAGCCTGGACGACTTGACCTCCTCCTTATATGATGTGATGAATTTAAAGAAGGGCAAAATTAATATCGGCCTTCCGCCGGTAATCAGCACTCTGTTTTTCCCGACCATTATCGCTGAATTTCAAAAAACATATCCTGATGTGGCAATCATGCTGGCAGAAGATGGTGCTAAGAAGGTAGAACAGAAGGTGCTCGATGGTGATGTCGATTTGGGCTTTGTCATGCTGCCCGTTGATGAGGAGAAATTTGATGTGGTGCCTTTTGTTCACGAAGAAATCAAATTGCTAGTCCATGAATCCCATCCGTTGGCAAATCGAGGCACCATCAATTTAGTCGAATGCAAAAACGATTCCTTTTTGCTATTAAGCAAGGAATTCACGTTGAACAGCCGAACCGTGGAATTCTGCATCAGTGAAGGATTCACTCCAAAAATCGCTTATGAAAGTTCGCAATGGGATTTTATTGTCGGTATGGTTGAAAAGAATTTAGGTGTCACCTTAATGCCAAAGCTTATTTGCGAACGGGTCAAGAACGGTCCCTTTAAAACGCTGTCTTTAACTAATACTTTTCCTTGGGTGCTCGGCATTATTTCTGCTAAAAATCGTTACATTCCTTATACTTCCCGTTCATTTATCTCACTTGTGAAAGATCTTCCGAAAGTGTAACAGCCTGACTGCGCCTTTATCAGTAGTTGAAAGCGCAGTTATTAAGTAAAAATAATATTCTTTTATTAATAAGCATGTATAAAACAAACCGAGAAAATGGTACGATTTATTTGATGGATTAAATTGACTAAATATTATGATTTAAATAAATATTAGGCCATTCCTACAATAATTCGAAGCGGGTGACTTATGCGCAGACTTCTTCCCTACATTCTTTTCGGTATATGTTGCTTATTGTTAGGCGCAGCGGCCCACGGTATTTTCCTGCGTGAATTAGCCGCCAACCGTTTTATGGCGGGGCCAAATGATGGCTTGTCACAAATGCTGCCGTTCAAAAACCTTCTTTATCATCAATATACATCTGGAGAATTTTTCTATTCCACTCTCTTCGGTTTTGGCACCGGCACATATAGCGAACTGGCTTATTATTTTTCTACTTCTATAATCTTCATCATAACGGTCGCTGTCGTTTTCCTTCTTGAAACATCCGGAGCCATCGACTCGCCGGATATTTTGTTTTGGGCGCATGCTGCCGTCATCATCAATATTGTCCGATTCGCTGCTGTTCTGTTTATAGCTACTTTTGTTTTTCGGTATATGAAATTCCGTCCTGTTCCCGCTTTTCTTGGCGCTTGCGTGTATGCTTTTTCCAATATCTATTTCCGCCATGCAACTTACTGGGAGTTTTTTGCGGACGCTTATTTATGGCTGCTGCTCCTTATTTTCGGGGTAGAGAAAGTATTACGCGAAAATCGGGGCGGCTGGTTCATGGCCGCTGTCGCTGTATCAATGATTGATAATTTCTATTTTGCCTACGTCAACTTCCTGCTGATCGGCATTTACATCCTTTTCCGCCTCTTTCTGCCGCTTGAAGAGAATGAAACGCCTAAACACACGGCTATCAGCAAATTTCTTATAACGGGTTTGATTGGCGCCGGCATCAGTGCCGTATCGTTTATTCCTGCTGTATATGCTTACTTGAACAATCACCGCCCGCCATATGTCCATGAAATTGAGTGGTTCGGATTTATCGATAATATTTTAATTACCAGTTCGTTTGTGGTGCTGCCTGCTGTTTTTGTCTTGCTGGTTTTCGCTTTTCCGCTTTACCGTGAACGGAATTTCCGCTTTTTCGCTTTTCTTGTGCTGTTTTGCATTTTGCTCCACTATAGCCCGAAAGCGGCGAGCATGTTCAATGGCTTTTCGGCTCCACAGTACCGCTGGGAGTATTTTATGGCTTTTGCTGCCGGTGGTGCAGTCGCTGCTGGCTTCAGCAATCTGTCCTCGTTAAAACTGAAACACATTGCTTTAGCCGGCGGCTTGGCTTTGCTTAGTTATGCATTATTCGCCTTTATCGACCCGAATCTAGGATTTGAGCGTTCATTACTGGCATTGGTCATTGGCGTGACGCTGCTTCTCTTTTTCTCCTATGTATGGGCTTTGCATAAAAGGTCTCGAATTGGACAAGCCTTCGTACTTCTTTTACTTCTGATTGGCATTGTGGTGAGCGGCTACCAATTCCTTTTAGCTCTAATGGAACCAGGAAGGACAGTCCAATTCCCTCTGTTTCTCGGCGTCATGGGAATCGCACTTTTTACATTCATGCTATTTGCACAGGTGAGCCGGAATGCAGTCTATGCAAAAGTCGCTGCCATCTTTATCGTATTGACCCTGCTATTTTCTGTTAATGGTTCTGAGTATGTCTTATTAGTGATTAGAGGGGAAACTCATCTTGTAACAGAGGAATTGATCACTGCACCCGATTATAACGATCCGGAAATCATCGGTTTGCTTGATGAAATCCGGAAACGGGAAACCGATCCTGTTTACCGCATCGAATGGATGGAAGGAATCCGAAACAACACACCGATTGCGATGAATTACCGGGGTTTAAGTGCTTATTCCAGCATCTTAAATGAACAGCTACTCCACTTTTATTTATTGGATTTGGAAATAGATATGGGAAGGGAGAGCGTCAGCCGTTATGCAACACTTGGCAAACGCGCAAATCTGCATAGTTTGCTGCAAGGGAAATACACCATTTTGCCTCATGGCGACACCAATGTGCCGGCCGGTTTTGAAGAAGTGCTGACTTCGGAAAAATTTTCAGTTTATGAAAACCGCTATCCTTTGCCTTTCGTGTACGGAGCTTCTGCAGTTTATAGCGAGGAGTCATTAGAAAAACAACCGATCTTAATGCGTGAACATGCCATGTTGTCAGGCATCATACTGAAGGAAACGGATATTTCCTCTCCATTGCCTTCTGCCCCAAATAAGTTGTCGTTTAAAACCGAGAATGAGAATGCGGTATTTGAAGATGGCATTTTAAATGTGACTAGTGAAACAGGTGGCATCAATCTCTTGCTCAATGATCCGGTCTCCTCCGAAAGCGATTTATATGTATCGTTTCATCTCGAGAATCAAGCAATGGATGCCCGATTTCCACTTACCGTGAATTCATACAGGACATCGAGAAAATCGAATATCTCTGTCTATAGAACCTTTGTAGACGATATTACCATCCGTGTGCCGGCCGATAAGTCTGTCCGAATCCGAATGCCGAAGGGCTCCTACGAATTGAGCGAGCTTGAGGTTTTTGAAGAACCCTATGATGTACTTCGGACAGAAGCAATGAAAGACCAGGCAGAACAGCAAGTGCGATGGGAAGGCAGCAGTTTAGACGCCCAATACTCCAATGAAACAAAAGCAAAATATTTGGTGATGCCAGTACCTTTTGAAGTTGGGTGGACAGCAGAAGTGAACAATAAAAAAGTGGATGTACTGGAAGCTAACTATGCTTTTTTGGCAGTGCCAGCTGAAGAAGGCCTCAATGAAATTTCACTTACTTACCGTCCGCCGCATTTTTATAAATCATTGTTAATTTCGCTGCTGTTTCTGATTGCTGGAATTTTCTTTACGCTGACACAAAAAAAGAGATTAGCAGCAGGATGAAGTTTTTATCTCCCCTTCCCGTTAGTTTTCTCAAGAAAGACATGATTAACTTTCCGAGAAGAGGGAAATCCATTAAAAACAGCATCTTTTGAATGGAGGAATAGCCATGAGTGATCAAAGCCTGCAGAGAATTTTCTATGCCGGCGCAGCAGCGGCTACAGCTTTTGTATTAATAAAAACGTATAATAACCGAAAAAAAACTTTTTGGGTATTTCCGGATCATGATATGCGCAATAGTGTAGAAGTCGATCATAAGGAAAGTCCAAATGCACCTTATGACCATGCCGAAATTGGGTTGACGGAACTGGATTCTGCGTACCGTTCTGAATGGGTCTCAATGGGGTATCCGAAAACTTATCATGAAATCGAAGAAAATTAGAAGTAAAGAAAATTATTAAATGAATAAAAAACAGGAAAGGCGACTGATGCCTTTCCTGTTTTCATTTCCCCCTGATCTGGAAAACCAAGTCCATTTTCTTGCCGACTCTTCACTCGACTAAGCTTGCGTAGACAATCAGCCTTTCTTCACGGGTTCCCCTTGAGTGGTCATAATCGCCTGAACAAGTGATCAACACAAGTTCCGGGGAAGACTTATACCCGAAAATCGAGGATAAATCTGCCGTCTCCAAAGGAATTGACTCCATTTTGTATACTTTAAACTTCAGTTCTTTATCTCCTTCTTTTAGAAGGATTTCATCGCCTGATTTCAATAAGGAAAGATCCCAAAAAACAGCAGGCCCATCGATTTGATCCACATGCCCCGCGATGACTGCCCGACCATTTTGTCCGGGCTGATAGCCGTGTGAAAACCAGCTGACATCTTTTCCATTGTCCGGCACAGCCATTTCTCCTGTTTTCGTAAGGCCTAGATGCTGGACAGCCGCTTCTACTTTAATAGCCGGAATTTCCAATGCAGTAGGCAAGATGCCGGAACGCTTAACGGAATTGATCGGATTTGCTGCCTGCACTGGCTGCTGTACTTCCACTGCTGGCTGCTGTTCCGATTCAAATCCCACGCTTTCACTGCGTACACTGACTTCATCTGTTTGTTGCTGACAGCCACAAAGAAAGACAGCGGCAATCACGATTAATAACCTACTCTTGAAATCGTTTCTTCCAAACGAACCCGCTAGCCGCAAACAAAGCAAAAGTGCCAAGCATCAAGAGCCAAGGAGTCTCTGAATTTCCCGGTACACCAAGGCCAGTTGTCGGCATACCATCCGGAGAAGCTGCTGCTTCATAGTCCACCAAAGCAATGACTTCCAAAGCATCCACAGTATTTACCGCAAACACACTATAAACTGTTCCTGCCGCTAATTCTGTTCCTTCCAGAGGCAAGACTTGAGTTCCATCTGGCAAGCGAATTTCCAAATCATAGGTGCCTGGATCCAACTCTGCATAATCTGTGATTCCTGGGAATTCAGCTCCGCTGAATAATGCATCCCCACCAATTAACCCAACATCTACAGCAGGTGCATCAGGAGATAAATGGCCAACACGTACTTTTGTTTTTCCTTCTGTAACTTCCATTGAGTCTTCCGCAACCACGAATTCAAGAGCATCGACAGTATTCGCTGCTGCTACTGTATAAGCTTTACCGGCTTCAACAGTCAAATCGGCTTGCAATACACCTGAACCTTCTGCGTATTCCGTTCCAGTAGCAAAAACTTCTACATTATGGGTTCCGGCCGGCACTTCTAAATATCCAGAATCGGCTTTGAATGGTACATTTTCCAGAGTTAAATCTCCATTGACGTATACATCGACTGCTGGGGCATCCGGTGACGCGTGGACGACTCTGACCTTAGCCATATGACTGTCTGCAGAGACTCCAATAGCAAGTGAAAAGACAAGGACTAGAACGACAGAAACTAAAGCAAAAATTTTCTTCATGTTCACTTCTCCTTTGTATCGTTTTTGTAAAACTTTTGTACAACTTATTTATAATACTTTTAGAAAGAAAAAGCAAGTAAAATTCTAATTATTCAGATTTTTTATTTGAATAAAAAAAGAAACTGCTCACTTTTTTGTAACAAAGTAAAAATACTTTCTACATTAAGCTTAAACAGTTTCAAATTTCTTATGCTCTTCTTTCCAAAAGGAGTTTTATAATGGTTACTGCTTTAAGGCGCGGTTGATAAGATTCCACTTATTTCGTCCATCAGCTCTGCTTCTAATCTTATTTCAGCAGCCGCAATATTCGAAAGCACCTGCTCCGGTTTTTTCCCTCCCGGAATGACCGCATCTATGCCTGGCTGTTCAAGAAGCCACGCAAGGGCCAAATTAGAGACATCCGTCCCTTTTTTATCAGCCACTTTCTTCAGCTTCTCTACGATGTCGAGATTCTTTTCAAAAGTGCCTTTTTCGAATAAAGGCACGCTATTGCGCCAGTCCCCTTCTTCAAGCTGCAGATCTTTTGTATAATTTCCGCCAAGTATCCCGAACGCCAATGGACCGTAGGCCACAACGGAAATGTTGTTCTGTACGCAATAAGGCAGAATATCTTCTTCAATCTGGCGGTCGAGCATATGGTATTCCAGTTGGACAGCTGAAATCTCCAAGCTTGAATTTGCTTCACGGAGTTGCTCAAGTGAGAAGTTTGACACGCCGATCGCTTTGATTTTCCCTTCCTGCTTTAGAAGGGATAATTCGGCTATTGCCTCACGGATTGGTGTCTTTTCGTCCGGCCAATGAATATAATACAAGTCGACATAATCCAGTTGCAGCCGTTTCAAACTGTCTTCAAGTGCGCTCCGGAGATATTCCGGGCTATTATTCCGTGTACCGGTGCGCCAGTCGCTTCCACCTTTAGTAGCGATGACATATTGATCGCGGCCATATTCCTTCAGTACTTCTCCAAGCAATTCTTCTGAGCGCCCTTTGCCGTACACATCTGCTGTATCAATAAATGTGATGCCATGATCCAAACCTGCACGTACAAAATCTTTTCCTTCTTCTTCACTCAATCCTTCGTAGAGGTTATGCCCTCCAACTGCGTTGGTACCAAGTCCTAGAGCCGAAATTTGGATATCTGTTTTTTTCAATGTAGAAAATCGCATGCAAACACCCTTCCTTTTTTATATTACCCTTATATAAGTTGCATTAAAGAATCTTCCTTTTATATCGTTTATTTTTCGGGAATCAATTCAATTGTTCCTGAAATTTCTGTCCCGTTCAGCGCCTGGGTGGCCAGGCGGTCCGCTTCTGCATTGGCTTTCCTCGGAACCAGTTCATATTCCGGCTGAATGCCAAGGTCTTTCAGCTTTTGGTCGATGCGGTCGGCCCAGCGCACTAAATCTCTTTCCAGCGCCGGCCATTCTCCGCTCATTTGGTTAATGACCACTTTGGAATCCCCGATAAACCGCACCGGTAAATGGTGGACATTCAATTGCTCAAGTTCTTGGACTCCCATGTAAAGCGCTGCATATTCTGCTTCGTTATTTGATAGGAGCTCTGCTACTGCTGCATTTTGGCGCAACCGGTAAGGCTTGCCATTCATTTCATAATAAACAGCACAGCCGAGGCCAGATGCCTGAGTCTCCCGGTCGTAGCCGCCATCAAAATAAACGGTGACATTATGGGGTTCTGTTTCGACGCCTTTTAAATATCCCTTCATCTCTTTCATGGTCCAGGAGCTATCGTAATTATCAATGAACACCAGGTTTTTGCTTCGGCCAGTCCGTTCCAAGTCTTCTGCGATGATTACTCCTTTAGCTGCAGGCATTTCTTCAGAGCGAAAAAAAGCTTCTGTACCTTTCGCCGTTCTATATGTGCATTCAATCCGAATGTTCATTGTGCCATACCTCCTTCTGCTGGCCAAACTCTATACTGCTCTTATTTCCTTTCCTGCAACGGATAAACTTGACGACTGCCAAAAGTTCATCACTTCTTTTAATGAACCGCTCTTAAGTCCATTTCTTTGATCTTAACCCTAATAAAGAAAGTCCTCTATTCATGCGGCTCTTCATAAGATAATAAGAGTACAAAGCTGAGGCTTTTTTCTTGGCAATCATTTTGCCGGTCAGTTTCTTTTCAACATCGCCGTTTTCAAAATAAGCCAGGCTTCGATTAATGCGCTCATCCCACATCATTTCGTTTATTTTTTCTTTCACTTGCTTAGATGTCAAAGTACGATTAGGGTGGAATAAATTATAGAAACAGGCCACAATTCTCCGTGTGTAGAAGTTTTCTATAAGCTGTTCGTTTGTTCCATGGTAAGAACCATTTTTGCGCAGAAAGTCTCGGGTCCTTTCAAGAAGCACTTGCTGATTTTCAAAAAAATCGCCTTGAAAATGGCTTGTAATCGAATCGCTGTTCAATGTTGTATAATGATACAACGCATCTTGGATGATCCGGATTTTTTCACATTTGTCCACATATTGCAAATTGAACAGCATATCTTCGCCGCGGCGCACATGTTTATCGAATCTTATGTGATGCTGTTTAATGATGGCGGTGTGATACAGCTTGTTCCAGTTGTAATGGAAAAAATAGTCCTGATAAATTTCTCCAAAAAAAGAAAGGAATTGACGCTTGCTAAAACTGCCAGCTTTATTGAAAAATAAATTTCGGGTACTTGTTTTCTGATTCCCTCCTTTAAGAATCAAATGGTAGCCGGCAATCACTAAATGCGCATCATCTCCCATAGCTTTTACCAAAGTCTCTGTCATATGTGGCTCGATGCTGTCATCGGCATCCACAAATTGAATATACTTTCCACTGGCCGCTTCAATCCCTGAATTTCGGGCAGCAGATGGCCCCGAATTTTTCTGATGAATCACTTGGACACGCTGATCAAGGCTTGAGTAGTCATCGCATTTTTTTCCACTGCTGTCTGTGGAACCATCGTCTATAAGCAGGATTTCAATATTTGGGTAAGTTTGATCCTGCAGGCTCCGAATGCATTTATCCAAATAATCATTGGCGTTATAGACAGGAACAATGATGCTCACTCGGTCAATAGGGCGCATTTTCCACCTCTCTTTTTACAATAAAAGCTGCAGAAAATACATGCTTCCATGTTTTTCTGCAGCTCTTTTTCATGAAGACATCGCCATGCCGCCGTTGATATGAATGCATTGTCCAGTGATGTATGCCCCTTCATCAGAAGCAAGCAGCACATAAGCACCTGCATGGTCAGCCGGCTGGCCCGGGCGCCCCAATGGTGTCGAAGTCCCAAAAGTTTTAACCGTTTCCTCATCCATCGTAGCAGGAATGAGCGGAGTCCAGATCGGCCCTGGAGCCACCATATTGACGCGTATGCCTTTTTCCGCCAGATTTTGTGCTAAACTGCGTGTGAAACCGACTATCGCGCCTTTTGTAGCAGTATAATCCATCAGCTGGGGATTTCCGATATAGGGATTGACCGATGTCGTGCTGATAATGGCACTTCCTTGCTTTAAATGCGGCACTGCATGTTTACTCATATAAAATACGGAGTAAATATTCGTTTTGAATGTTTTGTCCCATTGCTCCGCACTGATGTCTTGAATCTCTTCTGTCGGAAACTGGATCGCTGCATTGTTCACCAAAATATCAAGCTTCCCTAATTCCGATACCGTTTTTCCAATTATTTCTTTGCATGTATTTTCATCAGATACATCTCCAGGCACTAGCAAACACCTAGCACCTTCCGCTTCTATCAACGCTTTTGTTTCTTCGGCGTCACTGTGCTCTTCCAAATAATTGATTGCCACATGTGCCCCTTCTTTCGCATAAGCAATCGCTACTGCACGGCCAATGCCGCTGTCGCCTCCGGTAATGAGCGCAACCCGTTCTTTCAGTTTTCCGCTTCCTTTATAATCCAGTGGCTGGACCGGCCGTGGGTCCATCTGTGATTCTATGCCGGGTTGATTTGCCTGTGTCTGTGCAGGCTGTCCATCTTTTTGCTGATCGTAAATGCTCATCGTCCATTCCTCCTTATATTATCGTGTCCATAAGAATGTTTAGCCTCCCCTTCTCATACTTAAACGCCAAACAAAAAACAACCATTAAAACAGCGGCTCCCCGTCAATGAGAGCCGCTGTTTTACAGAAGAGCATTGCATGATGAATCAATAGCGATTCGCTTGCATTGCTTGATATTCTGGTTTTCTATTAAATTCCGCTTTGGCAAATGGACATAGCGGAATGATTTTTTTGTTCTGTTCTCTTGCTGTTTCTACAGCTGAAGCCACCAATCTGCTCGCTATTCCTTGCCCGCGCAAAGAATCGTTGACAAAAGTATGGTCAATGATCAACAAATTGCTGCCAGTTGGAACAAATGTGATTTCAGCAATTGTTTCCCCGCCTTCATTCTCTATATGATGCCGACGTTCACTTTTAATGATTTTCATCCTTCTCCTCCTTTCTTCATCGTCGGCTGTGGCTTCATCAGCAAAGGATTTGTATAGTAATCGCGATCTTCCCATTTTAATTCGTCGGCCAAAATGTCGAAAGTCGTATGGAAAAATTGCTGTACCGCTTGGCTAGGAGAAGATGAATTAAATGCTGCTTGAGCAGTCAAAAAATACTCACTTGCCTCTTGATCGTAAAAGGCTTCATCAGGTTCTAAAGTCGGCTTATTCAAATCTTTATTCATAAATGGATAAGGCAAGACAAAAAAAGAAGGTTCATCCGTCCGATCATCGCCTAACCAAAATCCATATTCGATAAATTGTTCATCAAATGCCGCTTTCTCGATAATTTTATCTTCCGGGAACGGCTCAGAAATATTTTGAACAATAATAGCAGATACATCAAAAGTTCCCCAAAATAAACCGGGCTTTACTTTCCGGCAGCGCAAAGGGCCAATGAACTTCAATTCTTCCCTCAATGCAAAGTGAAATAATTCTAATCCACGTAAAGCCTGAAGCGGTTCATAAACCTTGTGGACCGAGTCTTCACTCAACAATGTTTTCACATCCATCTCTTGTGGCCTTGGATTGATAGAAATGAAGATTTGATGCTGATGCAAAGATCGAAAGATGAAATCGTAATACATTTTGATGGGTATGCCATTCCGCAGATGTGTGGAATGTTTATGGCCATCTACGTTAATGCCCACTGTACTGCTCCGAATATCCACATCTACTTGAAAAGTATGGTTTTCATAGTAAAGCAGCCCTGTCGAAAAACCGTCCGGTGTCAGTGATAACATCACATGTGCCCATTGCGGCTCTTGCTGGGCAGCCTCAAGACGTATCTTGCCTAGAATCTGCGACAATAATTGCAAAGTCAATTTGGTGTCTTTCCATTCCGAGTGTTTTATAATTTCCATGCGAAGTCCCCTTCTTAATAGGCGTATGAAAACATATCGGTCGGCCGTTTGAAATAAAGACTAAAAAGATTAATTTCATAATATCATTTTCCTGATAAAAAAATTAACTATTTTGAATTTTTAACGAAAATTTCTAAAATACTTTATCGCCATTTTTCTTCAAGGCTTCAAGATTATTTAGAATAGAGTCTCCACAATCCATTCATCGTGATGGAATAATGAATGGTACTATTCCATGAATTTCATCATCGATTCTGTGGAGCTGTTTCCATACCTTCAGTGATAAATAAATCCAGGAAAAGTAATTTCAAGAAGCACGTTCACGTTTCGATTGGTGAAATACCCTTTGAACCAGCGCTCAGCCCTTGCTTTTTCACATCGCTAACCATTCGAATTCCCTCCTGATTCCTGTATCAATCGGAGTTTAACAGCTGGAATCCCATATAAATTGCCATTCCCCAAACAATTATTGCAGATACTTGGTTAAGCCGTGGAATCAATCTTCCAGTCTTGTCCAGTTGGCCAATTCTTCTTCCTGCTAAAGCTAAAGCGAAAAACCAAATCCAGGAAACTCCGATGCAGGCAACAGTGTAGATCCATTTTTCTATTCCTGTATAAATCAACGAACTAGTTCCGATTACACCAATCGTATCGATGATTGCATGGGGGTTTAAAAGCGATACAGAAGCAGCGAATGCAATTTGGCGCCTTGCTGTAAATTTGCCTGCAGCTTGCAGAGGAGTTATGGCAGAGTTTTTCCACATTACCCATCCCATAAAAAGCAGGAAAAAGAATCCTCCCAAAAATAAAGCATTCTTCAGCCAGCCTAAACCAATCACTAAAATTGATAGGCCGGCTACAGCAGAATAAATTAATATCATATCGCACATTCCTGCAGTGATGACTGCAGGCAAAGCTTTAGAAAACTTTTTATGGGTAGTTCCTTGATTGAAGATAAATACATTTTGCACACCTAACGGCAAAATTAAACCGAATGCTAAAATTATTCCATGAAACAATGGTTCCATTCCTTTTCCCCTCCACTCCTTTTCAGGATAACGGAGATTGAGAAGACTGTCTTTAGGCAATTATTAGACAAAACAATATGTTTTAATTCTATTTCCGGAAATTTTTCTCGATAAATTCCTGTTCCTGATCAGGGGTCAGCAAACCGGTGGCGCGTCCGACACTGCCGCCCTGCAATTCCCATATGTAATTATGCTCATGGTCGGCCTGGCTGAAATCTCCTTTTTTCCACCTTTCCAAAATATCAAGCAAGGCAGGTTTGGATGAGAAATCGCTCGAAATCACGATCGAATAAACTTCATCAATCGATTCAGGCGTCATTTCGATATTCCCCCATTTCTCCCGGGCTTCAACTTTCTGATGAGACATGCCGTTCATCATTTCCAATACTTCTATTTCTGATTCACTTGCTGGTACCGTAATCGTGTAATCTAGCACATTGCCTTCTTCTTCCTGAAAATCTCCATTGAGATAAGCAGTAACCGTTTTGGGCGGACTCAAAATAGCTAAAACAGCAACTACACCAATTCCAATCAATAATATTCCTGCTGACACGTATTTTAGCAATTCTCTTTTCACCATAGATCCCTCCAGTAATAAAACCATATAGCGACGGTAAAATTGTTATAATCGGTAACTTCGAATAAAAATATTCATCATTCACTATTTTATATAAATTCTGATTATTAATAACTACTATATCAAATATAAATGGGAAATTCTATCTAAAATATTTAAATTATCTAATAAATTAAAAAGCATCCTTTAAAAGGATGCTCAGACTGTAGACAAAGTATGCTTGAAATGAATAAGACGGTCTCAACCCCAACCGGTCCGGCCACTTCGCTTTCCGTGGGCACGGCCTCAGCCGCTTCACTCACTGCGTTCGCTCCAGGGTCTTCGGCTCGCGCTGGTCCCACAGGAGTCTCGTGGCCGGACCAGTTGGGGGTGTCGCTTGACTTCACGGAATCCCTTCCATCCAGGATGCCGCTTTTCCGATAAGTGAGGAGAAGCGGCATCCTGTGTTCACTTCACGCCAGGTTCCGCAGCGGAAACCGGCGAAAGGCAAAGGTGTGCTCCTACACCGCTGCGCTAGCTTCGTCGCAAACGAATCGCGCAAAATTACTTTTGCACCATTCGCTTCCTGTGGGGCAGCGTAGCGACGAAGTGCCGAAATCCACTCGGGCGCCAGTCAAGACTTGACCGAGGCTTGCGAGGACAAGTCTTTGCGACGAGCTCGCGCAGGAGCTCAGGTTTTCGTTAGTTCGGCGCGAGCCCGCGGAAAGCGTCCGGTTGAAGCGCAGGAACCGAGGGGAGGAACTTTTTTTGATCGTTATTCACTTGATTGAAAGTATCTTCTTTTGTCTACAAGCTCAGCATCCTTTAAAAGGATGCTTTATTGCTCGTTTATTGTTTCCAGGCTTTAAAAACTTTTGCTGCCATTGCAGCTACCTCTTCGCTGCTTTCGTCTTGTTTCTGGTTTTCAATCATCATCGCAAGGATGAACGCAGGATCAGCAGTGTTGTAGCTGATGAAATAATCATGTTCTCCTCTTCGGCTTTGAGCTGTACCAGATTTTCCGGCAAGTGGAACATCTTTCAATTTGGCTGCTTTTGAAAAACCTTCATTTACGGCATTATGCAGGCTAGTGCGGATTTTTTCGGCGTTTTCAGCGTTGGTTAGTTCTGTTTTCCACACTTGCTTATCTTCTTCTTCCAAGAGGAAAGTAGGTTTATAGATGGTCCCTTCCGTCAAAAATGGTTCGTACATTGCTGCCAGATGAAGGATATTCACTTGCATCTGGCCCTCGCCATATGAAGTATCCGCCAGTTGCCCTTCTGAACCGAGAGCGCCGTTATTTGAAATCTGCGAAGGAGTGAGCGGAATTGGAAACGAAATTTCTTCTCCAAAACCGAATCCCTTTAACCCTTCAATAAACGCATCACGTCCAATATCCATCGCTTGACGGGCAAAATAAATATTATCCGAGTAAACAAGCGCTTTGTTCAAATCAATTGGATTCGGCGCTTTATCATGCACCCGTTCCACCCGGTAATTCCCCCAGGAAGGCACTCGTTGCCATGTCTTCCCTTTAATTTCGAATCCTTCAGCCGCATCCAGTGTGCCTAGTTTCATTCCGATAGCTGCGGTAATGGGCTGAATGGCTGAACCCGGTGCATACGTCGCAGCAAAACGATTGAATAAAGGATTCAGCGGATCTTTTTGCAATTTCCTGTAGGCTGACCCGCTGATGCCTAAAATAAATTCGTTTGGATTAAAACCTGGTGAACTGAGCAGCACAAGCGTTTCGCCGGTTTCCGGATCTACTGCGGCACTGGTTCCGGCTTTGCCGCTCATCGCTTGATAAACTGTTTTTTGCAGTTCGGCATCTATTGTCAATTTGATGATATCTCCTTGCTTTGCCGGTTTATCGGCTGCAATGATTGGTTCCATTCCTCCATGCGGTTTTTTAATTAGAATTCGCACACCTTGCTCCCCTCGAAGCCGTTCCTCTAATATGCTTTCCAATCCTTGCCGTCCGATCAAATCACCTTGCTCATACCCTTGGCCTTGCCGCTGTTCTAGTTGTTCTGCGGTAATCGGTCCGATATACCCCGATAAATGGGATAGCGCAGCTCCATAAGGATACTCACGCAGCGGCACTTCTTTTTGTTCAGTGCCTGGTATCGCAAAGATTTGCTGCAAAGCGCCGGTTGCTTTAGCAGGAAGCACCGCGAGCGGAACGTAATGCCCCGGCTGCACCCAACTTTGATTCAGTTTTTCATCGATTTCATCTGCTGTAATGTTTAAAAGAGCAGCAAGATCATTTTTCTTTTTCGCCTCGTCAAAGTTTGCCGGTACCACTCCAATTTCAAAACCCTTTCCATTGACTGCAATCGGTTTGCCGTTGCGGTCATGAAGTTCTCCCCGTTCAGGATCCGTGCGTTCAATTTCAACAAGATCCCCTTCTTCAAGCTGAGGGAAAATGAAAGAGGGGTTCCATTCCACAAACCAATCTTCTGTTTCTCCTTGTGCTTCAAACAACATCGTCAATGTCCGATTGAATTCCACTTGCCCTGCTGCAGTGTCCATCGTGATTCGGATGGGAAAATCAGCAGGTTCTTCTTTGCTCCAACGAACATCGGATTCAGGCTCCTTATAGCTTACACGGACATTTTTAATCGCTAAGTCTTTATATAATTGTTGCTGCCATGCCACAAACGTTTCTTGTTCAAATGCCATTTTAGTGCCTTCCGTCAAGTAACTGCCATACATGCCATTAAAATCCGCTTGTTCCCAGTGGCCAATGTATTCCATTAAGCGATTCTCCGGTGTTGCTTGCTCTTCCAGCGGCTGTTCTTTAGGTGTCGCTTTCTGCTCTTCCTGACAGCCTGCAAGGAGGATGATAAGTAAAAGTAAAAGAATGACGGACCCTCTTTTATTCATCTACTGACCTCCGTTTCAGTCCTTTTCACCCCAATACCCGATTAACAGAAAAGTTAAATGCCGTTGCCGGCAAATTGAAAAATAAAAAGGCATCAAGCTGATAAACAGCTTGATGCCTTTCTTGTCATGCCAATACAGATTCCGTAGTATCGGATTCTTCTTTCTGTCTTGCCTCTTTTGCTTCCAATTCTTTTATTTCTTCAGGTGTTAAATACTCGACTTTCAAACCAAGGAATGCCATGATGATTGAAATAATCGGGATGGCATAATTCAACACTGCATAAGGCGCATATGCGAAAGTTTCAACGCCAAGTGTAGCGAGGATAAATACACCGCACGTATTCCAAGGCACCAGTGGCGATGTGACCGTTCCGCCATCTTCAAGCGCCCGGGATAAATTCTTCGAATGCAGTTTTTTATCCCGATAAGCTTTTGCATACATTCTGCCTGGAAGGAGAATCGATATGTATTGTTCTGAAGCAGTTGCATTTGTAAAAAATGCTGAAATAACTGTCGCGGCAATCAGGCTTCCGGCTGACTTGGCCACTTTTAGAATCTGCTTAACAATCGACTGAAGCATTCCTACTTGTTCCATGATTCCGCCGAACACCATCGCTACAATTGTTAGTGAAACCGTATACATCATGGAATCAATTCCGCCGCGATTGAACAGATCATCAACCATTTGATTTCCTGTTGATATTGCGTAGCCATCATGGAGAGTATTTACAGCTTCGGCAACACTTCCACCTTGTACGAAAACGTGGCATAGCCAGCCAAGAAGAACACCTACAACCAATGCAGGCAATGCCGGCACTTTTTTCGCCACCATCAGAACAACAATGAGTGGAACCAGCAATAACCATGGAGAAATGACGAAATTGCTTTCGAGTGTTGATAGAATACTGTTGATTTCAGCAGTGTCTATGGCTGAACCGCCAAACTGCCGCCCAAGGAAAAAGTAAACCACTAATGCAATAATAAGACCAGGAATTGTTGTATAAATCATGTGCTTAATATGGTCAAACAAATCCGTGCCAGTAATTCCTGCCGCTAAATTGGTGGTATCAGAAAGCGGGGACATTTTATCTCCGAAATATGCACCAGAAATAACTGCGCCAGCTACCATTGGTGCCGGAATTCCCATACTGATGCCGATTCCCATGCCCGCGACGCCAATCGTTCCCATCGTGGACCAGGAACTGCCAATCGCCAATGTGACAATCGCACAAATCGCACAAATCGTTACTAAAAATAAGGCAGGTGTAATGATTTTCAACCCATAATAGATCATGGTAGCAACGATGCCGCCGCCAATCCAGGATCCTATAATCAAACCGACTAGAATTATAATAACAATCGCCGGAAGAGCCATTCGGATTCCTTTATAAGCCCCTTCTTCGATCACTTCCCATTTATACCCTTGACGCCAACCAATTAACGCTGCGATCACCGCACCAATCAATAAGGGGACGTGTGGACTTCCCTCAAATTTAATGATTGTGAATGCCATAGTGGCAATCATGACAATCAATGGCACTAATGCCAATAGAAAAGGTGTTTCTATCTCTGGTTGCTTTTTCATACTCCATCTCCTCGCCATCTCTTAATGAAAACCCTTTCATACATTCTGCCATGATACCGTCACAGGCGCAAATGTTTTTTTCATAAATTTATAAATTTAAATTATTTGCGCAAAATTTATTTGCACTGTCTTTTTCGTTCTTTTATGCTCACCAAATGAACTCTTCCCTGTCTTTCTGTTCGATTCTGATATCAAACTTGCATCATAAGGTAGTCTTTCAAGATAATAGATAAAAAGGGGGGCTGAAGATGAATCAGGATGTATTGGTTGTCGGTGCAGGAATTGGCGGATTAACAGCTGCATCATTATTGTCGAAGCATGGCATGAATGTAACGCTCCTTGAAGCATCTTCTGAACTGGGTGGCTGTGCCGGCAAATTCACGCGCAATAAGTTTCTTTTTCCGGTAGGGGCAACTCTCGGAATGGGGCTTGAAGAAAACGGAATTCTTGAGCGGGTGTTTCGTTATTTGGAAAAACCGTTTCCGCTTGAGCCCCTTGATACGGTCATGGAAATGGTTCATCCGGAAGCCACGTTTGTTTTTTTAAGAGACCGCAATCGCCATGTCGAACAAATTATTCTACAGTTCCCGCAGTATAAACAACAAATACAAGCTTTTTATAAGGAAATTTTTACAACCGCTTCAATTGTACGGACACTAATGGGGCCGCTTCCTGTACTTCCTCCTTCGACAGTGAAAGAATGGGCTTTTCTGACTACTTCTCTTCGTCCCCATCATATCAAGCTATTGCCTTATTTCAACCAAACTCTTGAGCATAGGTTAAAGCGCCATGGTTTAAGCCATCTCTCAACTTTCCGCCAGATGATTGATGTTCTGCTGATGGACAGTATGCAGACCGATAGTGAAAAGGCCATGTATCTGCTTTCTGCACTCGCGCTTGATATCTATCATGAAGGGGCATACTATGTTCCCGGCGGGCTATATCGCTATGCCGAATTAATGGGCCAAAGCTTGACTGAAAACGGAGGTACATTGAAAAAGCGACGGACTCTTGTTAAACTTCAGCGCATGGATGGCAAGTGGCTGGCAACGGATCATCGCGGCCATCAATATAAATCAACGCATGTCATTTTGAATATACCCATTCAGCAACTGCCAAAGATTTTGCCGCTGGATTCGATTGGACAATTAAAAAAGCCATTGCGTGAAGGCCTGAACACCCCTACCTGGACAACACTGGCTTTATACATCGCTGTTGATTCTTCGAAACTCGGCGCACCCTTACCGCTATTCAGGCAAATTGCAACTGAAGCAGGAGCCAGTCTGGCTGAAGGGGAACATTTTTTCATGTCAGCATCACGCCCTGGAGACTTGCTTCGTGCCCCTCTCGGAATTCAAACAGTAACAATCTCCACTCATTCACAAGTACACCATTGGGATACTCAAGAAAAATATGAAGCTACCCGTGAAGCAGTTACAAATCGAATACTCCATTCAATTGAGAAAGTCGTGCCTAATTTCAAAGAAGCTATTATCCATTTTGAAACTGGTGCTCCGAAAGCATGGGAGCGCTTTGCAGGACGCCCAAACGGCTACGTGGGAGGGTTTCCGCAAACTTTAGACACTGCTCTCTTCAATGCCATTTCACACCGATCCGGCCTTCCAAGCCTTTATGTCTGCGGTGATCATATCTTCCCTGGCGCCGGTACAATCGGTGTAGCAACAAGTGGGATTCATGCCGCTCGTTCGATAACAGGAAAACGCTTGATAGATTGAATTTATCTTCTCCTCTTAGGACATTGTCCATGAATCATTTTTCCTAAAATTTTTCTAAAGAGAATTCCTTTCCGTTTTCAACTGTCATATAATGAAATAAAAATTTCATTATTACTAAAGGGGAAAAACGAAATGACGCAGCCGCCATCCACTCGATTTCCGTTAATAGCGTGGTTTGCCCTGATAATCGGAGCTTTCTTTCTCGTATCTATGATGCCGATTATTTTTATGACCGCCATCCTTCCAATTTGGAGGCCAGAGGAATTCAGTTTTGTTTCCGTCTTTCTGCTGTTGATTGCCATAGGTTTTATCGCGATTGCTTTACGAATGATGAAGTGGGCAAAACAAGAAATAAAATCAGCAGCAAAGCAAAAGAAAGAAAAGCCTTTGCTTTCTGAAGAAGTGCCTTCTCTCTTGTCAACGGAAAAAGTGCCGGACAAGAAACCAATCTGGCCATGGCTAGTAATCGCTCCAGGGGCCCTGCTCTTGATCAGTGCTGGCCCTGGTGCCGTTATGATTCCGATCATGCCTCTGTTTTTGGCGGGAATGTCGACTGATTCAGGAACTGTTCCGGAATATGTCCCATTACTTATTATTCTAATCGGATACGGGTTGATGGCTGGGTACGTATACTGGCTTTTCCGCGCTATCAAAACTTTAAAGAAAACTTAAAACTTTGCTGTTTATGCAGGTAATAATTGATGAAGTAAGATGTAAATAATTCAATTGAAAAAAGCGCTTGAGCGGAGTGCGTCAGGCGCTTTTTTATGTGCATGATTAACTTGGATCTCAATCTCCGGATGTCACCGGCTTCTCTTTTTCTTCATAAGATACTGCTTTGACAGTCACGTCTATATTCCCTCGTACAGCTTTGGATACCGGACAATGTACATGAGTCTCATCCGCCAGTTCCTGCACTTCTTTTTCGTTCAGCCCTTCGATTGCAACTTCTAAATCCACTGCGATTTTATTAAATCCTTCGTCCACTGGATCGGTTAGCAGAGAAACTTGGCAACCCACTTGTGTTCTGCCTACGACTCCTTTCTCCTGCATAATTTTAGCCAGAATAAAACTGAAACTTGAACTATACCCCAATGCCAGAAAGCGTCCTGGATTAAAAACTGTTGCTGGTCCTGTCCCTCCGAGTTCTTTTGGCATATCGACGGCTGCTGAAAAAGCCCCATCTTCCAAATAACTTTCTCCACCTGGCCCATCAATAGTGATTGCAGCAACCGATCGATGCAAGAGCCGCGAATCGTCCATTGCCAAAATCTCCTTTCTGGATTTAATTTCACCGACAGTATACTCTTATTAATGCCTGTTTTCTACCAATTGGCTTACAGAATTGAGAGTTACATCCCATCCTTTTCAATTGTAATTTTTTGCTTCCAAAGCCACCAAGCAAAGAAAAAAGAGCCGGTAAAATTTCCAGGCTCTTTTTGAATTTATTCTTATTTTCAAACAAACGCCCGTAAGATTTTCTCGTCCAGTTGCAGTATCCACTTGCGGATTGATCGCCGATGGCGTTTTTCAGCTGGCAAGATTTCTTTTGCCCGATCCATCAGTTCTCCACATTTTTCTTCAAGAGCTGGATTTTCCTGCCAGCAATATTCCGACAGATAATAATAAACCAGCTTAATCGCTTCGATATAAGATCCCAGGCTGTTAGGAGCGAGCAAGTCGATGCCGACCAACAATAATACCGCTTCATCATCTTCTTCAAGATCTTCCCTATTTGGGCCATATAGCCGGCTGAACTCTTTCATTTCTTCAAAAAGCACCTGAACTTCTCCAAAAACCAAAGCGGCGACATGATCTTCATTAAAATTGATCAACATCTTCTTTCCCCCCTCTTTTTTATTCATAGGTATTTCGATGTTTCCGATTATGTCCAAAAGCTTCTTCGGATATAAATCGAAGCATTTAAATTACGTATATATTTCTATAAAACCACTTTTAATTCCTTCTTTTTTTATTCCCTTTACAGAATAAATATTAAATAAACTTCAACTTTTATTTAAAACCCCTTTAAAATGAAAACGAATGTTGATAAAGGCCAATTTAATTGCAGTTACGAAGGAGATTGTTAAAAAATTCACAATAAAAAGAGCTTCCGATGAATGTTCGTTCATCAAAAGCTCTTTTTATTATACATAGAATATGCAAAAAATATGCATAAACCAAACACCCACAAAACTCTTCGCCCACTTTTTTCGAGAACCATTATAGAAAGGCTTCCCCGTTGTTGGAAAGGTTCTTTATTCCTAGTTATTCATTCAAAGAACTTCATAGTCAAGCTGTTCGCCATTCAGCAATTTTTTTATATTGGAAATCGATACATTGCTGATCCGGGTTACCGCTTCAAAACTGGCTCCTCCAACATGAGGTGTGGCAACGACATTCTCTAACAGAGGCAATTCACTGTCAGGCGGTTCTTTTTCAAAAACATCAAGGGCCGCCCCTTTAATCTGATGATTTTTTAAGGCATCGATTAAATCTTGCTCATTAACCAATTGTCCGCGTGAAATATTGATTAAAAAAGCAGTAGGTTTCATTAACGACAGCGTTTCCTTATTGACAAAATGCCTATTTTTTTCTGTCAGCGATGTGGCGATGACAATGTAATCTGCTTCCTTAAATAACTGGTCCCGGTCTACGTATTTGGCATTGAGTTTTTCAGCTAATTCATAATCTTTATAATTTCCATAAACGATGGTCTTCATGTCAAATCCCATGGCCCGCTTGGCTAAGGCTTTCCCAATCGCACCGAAACCAACGATTCCCAGATTTTTTTTATAAATTTCAAACCCCATGGTTGTATCCCAATGGCCGGACTTCACTTCTTTGTCTTTTGCCGGGATATCCCGAGCTGCCGACAACATTAAACCGAAAGCATGATCTGCCACTGCCTGGGCATTCAATCCGGGTGCGCTTGTAACTCTAATCCCTTTTTGATGCGCATAACCTACGTCAATATTATCTACACCCGCACCAAATTTGACAATGTACTTCAGATTCGGTGCTGCATCCATTATTTCCCTATCGATTTTGACAATATTCACGAGAATGATATCCGTGTTTTCTACTTCTTTTTTCAGCTCTGCTTTATCAATCCCTTTATCGGTATAAAGTACTTTTACTTCACCGATTTTCTTCAATTCATCAATTAAATTCGGATCAGCTCCGTAAAATGCCTCCCGCAGCATGAGCAGTATATTCATAGAATCCCTCCAACTTATAAATTTCTATTTATACTCTTTAAAAAATCCGCTTCCCATTAAACATACTACAGCGGCATACGAAATTCATAGAAAATATAAAATCCAAAAAAATTGCATATCCAATCGGTACCGTTATGTTCTTTTTCATTGTAAAAAGCACCGGTTCTTTTTTAACCGATGCTTGTTTTCAGCCTCTTACTATATAGGCGGATATCGGCTTTTCTCCTTCAAAACCTTCTCCGTTGTAAATAACGCCAAGTTCTTTCACAAAATAATATAAAATGGTGATATATTCTTTAAGGCTTCCTGCCAATACTGCTCGATCATTGTATTTATAATCGACTTCAATTACCTGTCCATACTGCCCTTCAGCCCCAGGATCTAAATCAATGGCGATAAAGTTCCCTCCTCCGTCCCGGTAAATCGGTATCTTTTGGGAGAGCATAAAATTATCTTTTACAAATCCTTCAGGTATGGATTGAACCTCTTCCTTTCGTCCAGGTTCCTTCACCACATCTTCGACTTCAACAAAGATGTCGTTTAAACCCATTAATGGATATCCCGTAATATGGGCATACGCTGGCATGCCGGCTTCTACTATTTCCATCCAATGTTCTAAATCATTGCCATTGCAGTACCGGTACAGCGACACAAAATCCTCAATCGATTCAGCTCCATATAACTCAAAAACCGTCGTAATGTCAGCTTCGGCATTGCCAGGCACTAAAGGCACGAGCAACTCACCAAATTTCTCTTTCAAAAATTCATGGTACTCTTGCCAAATCTCAATGAACGCCATATCCCTATACCAGGCTAAAAACTCTTTCATTCCTGGAACAGAATGATAAATCCCGAATTGATGTTCCAATTCGATTACTTCAGATGGTTTTTCTTTATTGCGGTACTCGTCAACCGATTCTATCTTCCACCAGACACATTTATAGATAAGCCCCGCCTCCAGCATTTCAGCCATTGCATAACGGACTATTTGCCCTTCATGTTCATATTCCTTCAATTCAAATGTATGGGGCTGCTTGTTTATTGGATGAACCAATTCAATTTGATTTGATCGTGCGATGTTATCATCACTGTTTTGAAACGGGTTTGGCATACCATCCTGCAGTTGAATACTGGAATGATCCGAAAATAACAAAGCGGATTCTTTAAAATACAATAGCTCCCATCCTTTTTCATACATGGATTTTCTCCTTTCTGCTTCGGCTTTCCTGGCCAAACAGTGAATATCATTTTTAATATTCCTATTCCATACCCCTCTTTAGCGAGGAATAGCCTTTGAGTATCGTAATCATCTCCTTTTTCTTTTGCAAATTCCAATTTTTTTATGCTACTTGATAAACCAAACTGCTTAAAGCGGCTATGCATTCGTTAAAAGCACGGTTCATACTTTGAGACAAGGGTGATTGTTTTGCTTCTGCCAAGCATTTTTTTCATTATCGGCTTTGTACTTGTTCATCTTTGTGCAAAGAATGTCAGGTTCCTTGATGCTCCTGAAAAAACGTGCTCATGTCACTGCTTTCCGGTGGATCTATTGCCTACGTTTTTCTCCACCTAGTGCCGGAATTGACCCATTACCAAGAAGTAGTAGAGGCGGCGAAGCTGCCAAGATGGCTTGAACGTTTACTCCCTTATTTAAGCGGTGACAATATCGCGGCATATGCCATTTACTTTATCGTTTTTTTCTTTCACTTTATTGCAATAACCAAATGCTGCATTGGCGGCGTGAAAATTTATATATAAAAGCTGGCCGCTGGATCTTAGCCTTTTCTGTCTTCTTTGGCTGGTTTTTAAATGTAACAACGCATTCCAGCGAACTGACAATCAGTCATGAATGATGAACTGCCGGAACAGAAAAAGAGCAGCTTTGTATCTTTTGCTTTAGGGATTGTTCTGGTTGGTTCCCTTCTTCAATTAATTCTATAATGTAAAAGTCTTTCCTTTATTTAAGAAGAAAATAAAAAATCACAGCCCTCAGTGAAACTGAAGAATGTGAATTTTGTTGAATAAAAACCATCTGACATCAAATAAATCAAGATTTTTGGACGGCTTCTTTTAACTGCGTTTTCAGTTTTTTGCTTTATACGAGCGAATGTAGCATTTAGCATTTTCCGCACTTTTCAATCTATTGATAGAATTTCTAAGCGGTGATTTTATTTTCAAGATCTTGAGATAAACTTAAGATGTTTGCTTTTTACAAGTTCAATAAACTGTATCTGCTCTTTGCCATCATTGAGCAAAAGCTCTACGTTTTTGGACCTTATTAAAAATCGTTTTACTTTTCCGTCATTCCATATAATGTAGTTATAACGAAAATCCTTCTCCATTTCTGCAAACCATTCCATTTTACTTAATCTCTCTATATTCCTTTCGAGTTTTGACGACGGGATATAGAAAAAAAGCATCGTTTCCACAATGCCTTCTATTATGCCCAATAGTATTTCAAAAAGAAATCCAATAATAGACTCTCCCACAGCCAACACCTCTGCTTGTTTAAACGATATGCCATGCACTTATATAATTAGATACATTATACTGTTTTTTAGAATAAATGAAATCTTAAAATCCACTTCATAAAATATATGTACTTTCTATTGCTTTTCTGCCTAGAAAAAACAGCCCCGTCTTTAAGACAGCACTGCTTGTTTGTACTTGCTATTTAGAACCCTAATCGTTTAAATTCCTTTGATGTGTATACGGGCGTTAAAGTATACAGATTTTGATGGGAAGTCTCAGCAATCCGCATCAACTCCTGAAAAATGCTTTCGGATACATCGTAGAGGAACATAGCATCAGGCATGCTTTTTAATTTAGTCGATGCCAAATCCCATTTTACTTCTTCGATTTCTACCCATGCACTTTTCGATTCAATAGAATTTTGAATGGTTAGTCTGCCAAATAAAGTGATGAATTTTTGGCCGTCCTCCTCGTGTGTGTCTTTCACGCGCGTAAAAGTATACTTTACATTTTCTGCAGATAAGGGCTGATTGCAAGGCATAAGTCCCATCTCCTTCTCAAAGTGTCGGCTTGGCTAGGCAACAAGAAGAAAAAATTTATTTAAAAAAATTATTCTGAAGCAAAATGTATGTAACTGTTTCACATATAAGGAATGCTATGATAAGGCAACTACCTAAACAACCTCTAGATTCAGTAACAGTTTTCAATTTTTTCACGCAGTAACTTTCAGCTGGAAAAGAGTTATTTTAAACACTTCACTATAAAGTCGGGAACATGGCCAAGGTATATATAGCATTCTTAGGGCTTCTGTTTTTTTGCATAAATAAATAGTACCGCATAAACCTCCTCTTGTGTCAGAAAATTTATAATTATTTATTTCTTCAGTTAAAAATACATCATTTTTCCCATATAATTACTTTTTTCAAAAGAGAATGCTTAAATTTGATACGGGCATTTAGACTTATCGAAATCAAATCATGGCTGCAGCTCACTTCAGAGTGTTCACCGATTTAAAATCCGATTTTCTTTAATATTTAAAAAGGCAAGGGCTTCTTTTGAGTTGGCTTCCAAATCTTCGCTGAAAATCGTCTTGGCGATCTCTGAAATTCCACTTCTTTTAGCTAGCCGGTTCAATTGATTTTCCATGAATGTCGAATTGCATAGAACGACAACTTTCTTCATATAAGGCAATAGCCAAATCAGCAATTCTTCCCACACATCGTTTACTTCAGGGCTAAAGACAAAAGGCTCTCCTTCAAAGACCATGGCTTGGTTGTCAATCAGTATTTTAATTTCCCCTTTGTTCAATAACAATGCCAGGCTTTTAACGTTTTGCTCGATTCTCCGCACATCCCCTTCACTTAATGGACCTGTTATTTTCCATGAGATAACTTGCTGAACTAAGTCAATATCGTAGGCGAAACGGCTATGCAATGGTTTTTTCAATTCTCTTTTTAAAAAGGCCGAGCGCGGCATAAATCGTTCATGCTCGAAAAGGTATGACAAATTCACATCGAGGGCATTCGATAATTTTTCGATATTCAGTAAAGATAAATTTTTCTCACCTCTTTCAACTGCCCCTACATAAGACCGGTCCAAGTCAGCTCGGATAGCTAATGACTCTTGCGTGATGCCAGCTTTTAAACGCAATTCTTTTATTCGGCTCCCAAAATCTTTTAATATTTCCAATGGAGTTCCCCTTGTCTTCGATTCTTTTTATTCATTATAAAACTCCATTATTTCGAAAACTACAAAAAAATTAATTTTATTTAAAATCAATAATCAGCTAACTGTTGGATTACACCTTCCTTTTCTTGAACTTGAGCATTCAGACCTTGGTGTCTTTTAATGTTCAACTGACAAATCAAAGGTCCTTGACCATTTAAAAATTCCGGTCCACACCTGCCTTACAATGTGCAATTGAGGGAACAGAAAACATCTTATCAACCATTATAGAAAGCCCATTTTGCAAATACTACGGACGATAAATCCCATTTGCTGTTTTAGTGAAACTTTTTTACTAGGTCTGAACCACTTAAGACCCTGTTTCAAGATTGACCGCGCTGTTTGCTTGAAATAAATTTTGTGTAAAAAAGCACAAAAAAACAAATGCAAGTTGGCGCTGGCAAAATATTTCAAAGTGAAACAAACAATGGGCTCTTTTACTGGATGGAATGTGTTCAGTGTATTTCCGATAATTTCCCTAGTATTCGCCATTTCTTTGCAATCTGTAATTTTCCTCTAGTTAAAGTTTTTAAGGTTCTTAAGAAAATTTTCTTATAAAATTACTAGTTAATTGGTAATAATAAATATATAATAAAATAAACTGATTATTTAATCTTTTCATTCTATAAGGACAGAGGTGAAGTAAAGTGAGGGATATTTATTTCGAAGAAAATTACGGACGCCTTTACGAAAAAATTGAGAGAGGAAAATGTGAAACTTTTTCTTTTAGAGGCAACCTCGGTACAGTAAACCATATATTCATTAAACGTGAGATTCCTCAGCAAATTTCAGGCCGATCATATTATGATTTGGTGACTCCTTATGGATATGGTGGTCCAGTAATTACCGATTGCCAAGAAAGTGATAAAAAGCAATTGGTGGATAATTTTAAGAATGCCTTTCAGTATTATTGTGAACAAAATCACATCATCAGTGAATTTGTCCGATTTCATCCATTGCTTGGCAATGCCAAAGACTTCACTAGCTGTTATGACGTGGTTTATCTGCGCAACACTGTCGGAACCAATTTGAAGGACTATGCAGATCCCGTGCAAAATGAATACTCCAGGTCGAAACGAAAATGCATTCGGCAAGCTTTGGAGGCGGGTGTGAAATTCACCGTCAAACCGGCCCCTGCCAGTCTGGTAGAATTCAAAGCTATTTACTACAGCACCATGGACCGCAATCAGGCCGATCATTACTATTATTTCGACGATGCTTATTTCGAGAATCTTCTTGAACAGTTCTCTTCGAACCTGCTATTAACAGAAGTAAGTTATGGTGATCAAATAATTGGGATGTCTTTGAATTTCATTTATGAAAAAACAATACATATCCATTTATCGGGTACGCTTCGGGAATTCCAGTATCTCTCACCGGCATTTGTGCTGCGCTATGCGCTGGCAGTTTGGGGAAAAGAAAATGGCATGGAATTGATTCATGAAGGCGGAGGGAGAACAAATGCACCAGATGATTCCTTATATTTACTAAAGAGACAATTTGGAAAAAACACATCATTCAAGTTCCATATCGGCAAACAAATTTGGAACAAAGAAATTTATCACCAGCTTTGCAAAGAAGTTGGAGTCGATGCCTATTCTGATTTTTTCCCTGCTTACCGCTCCAATCTGTCTTATGAATTTAAAAAAGTATGAAGAGGTTGGATACAGAAGTTTGACTTGCTATTAAAGCTTGATAATAGCGAAACAAAAAAGGCAGTCTGGAATAATTTCCAAACTGCCTTTTATATATGATTTTCTTTTTACTCGATGGGTATACGGTGCCCAACATGGTCGTTATGCAAGTCATGTGATTTTGGTACGTTAAGCGTTAAAACCCCGTTTTGAAAAGCAGCAGACACATGCTCTTCGTCAATTTCCCCGATATAAAAACTACGTCGAAAAGAGCCATATATGCGCTCTTTCCGGATATAACGCTCGTTTTGTTCATCTGATTCCACTTCCCGTTCTTTCTTGCCCCGGATTTCCAAATAACCGTCCCGGTATTCTACTTCGATGTCGTCTCTAGCAAATCCAGGCAAATCTACTTGCAGCTCATAAAGATCATTTTTTTCTTTAATATCCACTTGAGGATAATGGGTTTCTCCAAAAAACTTGTTGAAAACATCCGTTTCCACTGTACTTTCAAAAAGGCTGGGGAAAAACTCATTTCTTCTTTTCGGTCTGAGCCTAGCCACGGCAATCTCCACTCCTTTTCACGTTTTGGAAATCAACTGCTGCAAGACATAATCAGAAATGGCAAGGAAATAAGGCGAGCACTAGCAAGTTTTAAGCGGCTGTCCTTCTCCAGCATCACATATCTCTAACACGATTTTTCTAACTTATCGAAAAGCATGGTGAATAGACCTCTTCACCATGGATTATAATAAATATGATGTTTTTGTCAATTCATCAGCATTAAGCGTTTTAGCTTTTTTAGGATTCAATAGAACGGCAAGTTTTAGCCTGAGTATTTTCTTCGATTTCACCACGTTTCTCCTCCTGAAGGAGGCGGCCATGCATCTATCATCCGCCGCACAAGGACAGCCTGTCCGGCATGGTAGCTATTGTGATTAATAATGACCATCAACAAATCTGCCCGTGTCCTTCTTTTCCCGCCAAATCCTTCCTCCGAAAAGTCTTTGGATGCTTCCAATTCTGCCTGTTCCAACCCAGCGGAAAACTTTGCAATTTCACTATTCCACTCTTGTTCACTGGATGGCATTGTTTGTTCCGGCCAAGTTTCAGCTGCATGTTCTGGATTTCTTGGTGCTTCTCCCTTCAAATACGCCAGCATAAAATCCTGCCAAAAATTCATATGGCATAACAGCTGCCACACCGAATGTGGACACTGTTCGGGCTTTTCACCAGCTTTCTGCCAGTCCAGCCCTTCAAATACTGCAGCTGCATCCACATGCGCACTGGTTCCGCGCACTCCTTTTTGCAAAAATTCATTGGCCATATACCTTCCTCCTTCATTAATCCATAATAGCCGCCCTCTAATCAATTGATTTATGAGGACGGCTCGCTTCCATTGCAGTTCATATAAGTATTTGCTTCATTTACGAAGTGTTTTTCTTTATTTCCTATTTTTTAAGAATTTTTCTTTTTCTTTTTTCTTTCCTTCTCTTCTTTCTTTTTCTCCTCTTTCAAGAAACGTTTTGGTTTTTCCAGCACATCGATCAAATCTCCAAGAAATTTAGCAGCCGGTGCACCATCAACGGCCCGGTGGTCTATCGTCAGGCTTAACGGCAGCCGTTTTCTTTCCTGTACCTTGCCATCCTCCATTACAAGGTGTTTTTCAATTTGTCCAATTCCAAGAATAGCTGCTTCTGGCGGGTTGATAATCGGTGTGAAAAATTGGATCCGATACGCACCAAGACTGGTGATTGTAAAAGTGCTGCCGGTGCTTTCCTGACTTGATAATTTGCCGTCTCTTGCCTTTTCAGCAAGTTCAGCTAATCGATTATGCAGTTCGGCCGCTGATTGTTGGTCCGCATTATGAAGAACGGCTACTTGCAGACCATTTTTTGAATCAACCGCAAAACCTAAATTGATTTCTGGATTAGGAATCATTTGATTACCTTTGATATGAGCATTTAAATCCGGATGCTCCTTTAAGGTCTGTGCCACAGCTTTTGCAACTAGAGCTGTCCAGCCCACTTCTTCTGTTGACTTGCCTTTTCTAGTTTCAAGCTTTGTAACATCCGCCCAAGCCGTTTCTGTAAGCTGAGCACTGTTTTGAAGGCTTTCTGTCATCCGTCTGGCGATGACTCCCCGTATACCTGAAAACGGAATAGCGTCGATTAGCTGGTTTTCATCGCCTTTATCATCACTTGCCTCAGTTTGTTCATCGGATGTTTCTGCAATCATCGATTCTTCATTGTGCTCCTGCTCTTCTGCCGCTTGTTCTTCTGTTGAGGTTTTTTTCAACGGCTCTTCCTGTTCTTTCTTTATTGTTTCTTCTTGCATCACTTCTTCCTTAGCCGTTTCTTCTTCTGGCCTTTCTTCATCCTGCTTGCCTGTTGCAGATTTATCTTCTAGTGCTTCATTTGATTCATCCGCTTTCGCAGCCGCTTCTATCACTTCGGTTTGACCGGCTACTCTGCGGATATCCTTTTCTGTGATTTTGCCGTTTCTTCCCGTTCCTGCTACAGACTCGAGCGGAACGTTCAGTTCGCGTGCAAGCTTTCGGAGTCCTGGAGCCAAACGCATCGCTTTTGCCGGCTCTTTTTGTTCAGAAGCCGTTTCCTGCTTATCCACTTTCTCTGTCATTTTCTGCTCTTCGGGCTGCTGGTTTTCTGGTTCCACATTTTTTTTCGGTTCCACTTTTTCTACCATTCTTTGCTCTTCTGGCTTAGTTCCCTGAGTTTTTTCCGCTGGATCAATCGTAGCCAGCACCTCCCCGACTTTTGCTGAATCTCCTCTTTTAAAAACAATTTCCTTAATAGTCCCACTGGTTGCTGCTTCTATTTCCGATACTTCTTTTTCTGTTTGTATTTCAAGCAAAGGGTCCCCTTCTTTCACTGTATCCCCTTCGGAAACGAACCAGATGACCACTAAGCTTTCGTCGACATCCTCCCTTATTTTAGGTAATTTCACTTCAATCATCCCAACGCCTCCTGTTTTCCCGTTATCCTTCGTTCACTAATGCTTTTACTTGTTCAAAAATCTTGGCCGCGTTTGGAATCACAAAATCTTCAAGCGGACGGCTGTATGGAACCGGCACATCCGGATTGGCCAGACGCCGAGGCGGAGCTTCCAAATCGTAAAATACTTCTTCCGCTACTATTGCTGTCACTTCGGCTGTCATGCCATAGGATTGGTAATCTTCGTCAACAACGAATAGACGATGCGTTTTTTTGACCGACTGGATAATCGTTTCTTTATCAATCGGAGCGATTGAACGTAAATCGATGACTTCCGCCTCAATCCCTTCTTTTGCCAGTCTTTCCGCCGCTTCCATAGCGTAATGAGTCATCATTTGAATGCCCACAATGGTGACATCGCTTCCTTCCCTCACAACTTTCGCTTTATCAAGCGGCACTGTATAGGCTTCTTCTGGAACATGTTCGGCAGATGCATCCAGCTGTTCCATCCATCCCAACCCCTGCAGTGATTTATGGAACATGAACAGGACCGGATTGTCGTCACGGATGGCCGAAATCATCATGCCTTTCAAATCATATGGAGTGGAAGGAGCTACCACTTTCATGCCTGGCAAATGCCCGAATGTGGCATAAAGCGTTTGGGAATGCTGCGCTGCATCGTTATAGCCGCCACCTACCGCCGTCATAAGCACCATTGGCAAGCGGACATTGCCACCAGACATATAAGGGATTTTCGCCATATGATTGTATATCTGATCCATACAAACGCCAAAAAAGTCGACGAACATCAATTCTGCAATCGGCCGCATCCCTTCTGCTGCTGCCCCAATGGCGGCGCCAATAAATGCCGTTTCAGAAATAGGCGTATCCAATACACGCTGTTGGCCAAATTTTTCAATCAATCCTTGTGTCGATCCAAAAATGCCGCCATAGTTTCCAATATCTTCTCCCAGTACAAAAACATTCGGATCTCTTTCCATTTCAAGTGCAATCGCTTCAGCCATCGCTTTATTTCCTGTTAAAATCCGTTTTTTCGCTGTCTCCATTCTGAATGCGCCCCTTCCATTTTAAGATGTGAAAACATCTTTTAACGCTGATTCGGGTTCAGGATAGTTGCTGTCTCTTGCGAATTGATATGCTTCATCCACTTCTTGCTTGGCCTGTTTTTCAATTTTCTCGATTTCCTTTTCTGTAACCTCTTCTGCTTCTGCAAGCATTTTCCGCAGTTTCAAAATCGGATCTAATTGACGCAATCCAGGAACTTCCGCTTTGTCACGGTACAATTCCGGGTCTCCCTGGAAATGGCCTAGATAGCGATGGGTCTCAATCTCAATAATTGTTGGTCCTTGTCCGGCACGCGCTCTTGCAACCGCTTCTTCTGAAGCTTTATACATCGCAATCGGGTCATTGTCTTTTACATAAGCTCCGGCAATGCCATATGCGGCTGCCCGCAAATCATTCGAAGCTACGGCAGTTGAGGAGGCTTTCGGGACGGAAATGCCATAAGAGTTATCTTCAACTACTACAATAAGCGGCAAATTCCACAAAGCTGCCAGATTCAGCGATTCATGGAAAGCACCAGCGTTGGCAGCTCCTTCACCAATAAAGGCTACGGCTACCCAATCCCTGCCTTGCATTTTACTGGCAAGCGCCGCACCAGCTGCATGGGGAATTCCAGCGGCAACAATTCCGCCACAGGAAAATTTAACGTCCGGATCAAACAAATGCATATGACCGCCTTTGCCTTTTCCAAGCCCTGCTTCCTTGCCAAAAATCTCGGCAGTCATCTTTTTTAAATCAACGCCTTTTGCGATGGCATGGTGATGCGGACGGTGCGGTGCCGTCACTGTATCGTCTTTGGTCAAATGCACGCAAATGCCTGCTGCAGCTGGCTCTTGACCGGTTGATAAATGCATCTCGCCAGGGACCGGCCCTGCACCGATATTGAATACAGGCGACTTTCCTTCGGTATACACTTCCACCATCTGGTCTTCGTAATACCGGCTTTTCACCATATGTTCGTACATCCACTTCAGTTTTTCCACGGACACGGCAGGCTGTTTTTCCTCGAAAGTAGTCACTATTTTTCCTCC
The DNA here is from genome assembly GCF_057748275.1 of Planococcus sp. VCh962. Taxonomy (NCBI): domain Bacteria; kingdom Bacillati; phylum Bacillota; class Bacilli; order Caryophanales; family Caryophanaceae; genus Planococcus; species Planococcus sp. VCh962. The sequence goes on along the minus strand of NZ_JBYLHS010000011.1, from coordinate 46,423 downwards.
TTTTCGAAATCGTGAGCCTTGCAATTGCTGGAAACTAACTTACAAAGTGTAACTAATATTAATACTATATTTTTTCTGTTAATTGTCAATATTCCGTCAAATTTAACAATTATGGTTTCTTGCTAATTTTTCATAATAAATTTGAATAAATTTAAAAATAATTTATTCATGTCCTTTTACATGGCTGCTGTTAAGTTTTTTTAGTTATAGGACCGATTTTATTAAACTTTAAAATTACTTTCTTTAAGTCTTTACTTAATTATCAAAATTTCAAAAGGAATATCTTTTAATGCGTTACAAAAAGACTATTTATTCTAAAAAATTTATAGTAGGATATCAGTAAATAAACTATTCGGCCATTCTATTCCTTTTCCAATTCTTACGATAAAACATTTTTAATCTCAGGGGTGCTGCCAATGAAAAAGAACCAAAAACTTGCCATCCTGCCCTTCATACTACTAGCCCTACTGTTGTCCGGTTGTTTTTCCGAGTCAAAAGCTCCCCCGGCAAAAATCGCTGATTTTGAAAAAAGAAATGCTCCGATAGCTGTTATTCCTTCTAAACTTATTAAGACAAGTGAAGCTTCCTTATCAGCAGTCGGCGATATTTTGGTTCATGAGCGGCTTTATCGGGATGCCGAAACTGAAAATGGTTATGATTTCAATCCGATGCTGGCCGAAGTAAAATCTTTTCTCGAACAATCTGATATCACCATCGCTAATTCCGAAAGCATTGTCGGAGGAAGTGAAGTGGGATTATCCACTTACCCTTCGTTCAACAGTCCTTTTGAAGTGGCAGATGCCATGAAAAATGCAGGAATTGATGTTGTCTCAATGGCAAATAATCACACGCTCGACAGAGGGGAAAAAGCGATTATCAGTGCGCTGAAGTACTGGGATAAAATAGGGATTACACATACCGGCGCATCTGCATCTCTAGAAGAACGCAATATGATTCCAACCATCACAAAGAATGGCATTGTCTTCTCTTTTCTTTCTTATACGTATGGAACAAACGGCATCCCGACTCCTAAAGGAAAAGAATATCTGCTCAATCGAATCGATAAAACCAAGATGAAAACAGACTTGATAAAAGCAAAGGCCCTATCCGATGTAGTGGTACTAAGTCTGCATTTCGGAAACGAGTACGAAACAATGCCAACCGATGAACAAAAAGAGTTGGCACATTTTGCTGCCAAACAAGGTGCCGATCTTATTCTCGGACACCATCCCCATGTTCTTCAGCCTGCTGAATGGATTGAAACCATGGATGGAAGGAGAAGTTTTGCCATTTATTCTTTAGGCAATTTCCTTACCGGCCAAGAAGGGTTGGAAAGACAGATCGGAGGAATTCTCCATATCCATGCTGAAAAAACAATGGATGCCAATTCGACAACTATCATCTTGAAAGAGCCTTCTTTTACACCTACCTATGTGGAAAGCCAAAACCAGAAAAACTATAAGGTTAAATTATTGAAGAATGTCAATCCAGCTGCAAATCAAATGACCAAAAAGCATTTATCTCTTTGGGTAAAAGACCTTGCATTCGATGAATAAAAAGCAGCTCCAATCACTGAATTCTTTATTCTCACCTTAGTTGAACCACTTCCCGTTAAATCAGGCTGCACAGAAAGACGCCGCATTCAATTCAAGCGATTGAATGCGGCGTCTTTCCTTTTTTCGCCTTTAAACCTTTATCCGGTTTTGCTCCAGCGCCACTCCGCTTGCACAACCGATGGCAATGCCAAATCCGAGTCCAACTGCCACATTGCCAAAAATCATGCCGAGAATTGCGCCGATCAAAACACCTAAAGCAATGCCAATACCTATGAAGGGGGTCTTTTCCTTTTTTTTATCGTTAGGATCAGTAGCCATTATGCCTCTTCCTTTCTATTCTTAATTAGAAATGGATGGAATACCTGGAAACAAGCTGATCTATCATTTATTTAAATGGTGTTCAACCATGGCCAAAAGATAGGAGCTAAACCCTGCTTGGCCTTAACCGAAGCAGACATTAATTACAACACTATATACCTGTTGAACACTGCTATGAAACTGCTTTTAGAGAATCACTTGAATCTAACTGAATTTTAAAAAAGGCAGCCAAACAAGCCTGAAAATACAAGAGGATCGCTTTCACTAATCGAGTGAAGAGCAATCCTCTTTTTCCTTAATGCCGTTTTTCATATTGCTGTACTTTCACTTCTTTTTTTGTCCCCAGTTCAATTGGTTCATTACGATGAAATATGGTTACGTTTTCCCCTTCAATCAAGTGATAGCTGACGGAGTCCCTTTCAATACGCATATGAATTAACCGGTTATGAAATTGAAAATGAAAAGCGAAAGAATCCCATTGATCAGGAAGCGCTGGAGCTAAATGCAAGCCATCTTCTTTTACCCGTAAACCTGCAAATCCATAGACGATCGTGAGCCATGACCCTCCCATATTCGCCATGTGAAGACCATCTTTTGTATTGCCATGGCTATTATCCAAATCCAAGCGGGCTGTTTCCTGGAAATACCGATAAGCTTTTTCCTTATATCCCAGTTTTGAAGCCATGATGCTGAATATGCAATAAGACAGAGAGGAATCATGAGTTGTGATTTGTTCGTAATAATCATAGGAATTTTTTATCGTTTCAAAATCCTGTTCATCTTCCAGCAGAAAATGTGCAAGAACAGTATCTGCTTGCTTGCATACTTGGTATCTGTAAAGAGTGAGCGGATGATAATTCAGCAGCATCGGAAATTTATGCGGCGGTGTATTATCCAAATCCCAACGAGCTTTTTGTAAAAAACTATCATCTTGTGCATTGATTTTATGAGTTTCATTATATGGAAGAAACATCTTTTCTCCTGCTTCTTGCCATTCTTTCACTTCTTCTTCTGTCACCTGCAATTGCTCACTGAGTTTGTGGAAATGCGTTTCATCGGTTTCTTTAATCTGCTCGTATACACGCGCTGCCCACAACAGATTATGTTTGGCCATCACATTTGTATAATAATTATTGTTAACGATGCAAGTATATTCATCGGGGCCAGTGACGCTATCTATTTTGAACAGCCCCTTGTCCATATGCCCAGTATCTATCCACAACCGTGCAGTTTCGAATAACACTTCGGCCCCAAAGTCTTTTAGAAATGCCTCATCTTTTGTGACCAAATAATACTGGATATAACTATAAGCGATGTCAGCACTGATATGGTATTGGGCAGTGCCTGCTGGAAAGAAAGCCGAACTTTCAGGACCATCGATCGTCCGCCAAGGAAATAATGCCCCTTTCCTATGCCCAAGTACTGTGGCTCTGGCTCGGGCACTGTCCAAAATGGAATGCCGGTATAGAAGAAGATTTTTAGCGATTTCCGGATTGGTCATCAGGAACACAGGAAACATGTAGATTTCCGTGTCCCAAAAATAATGTCCTTCGTAACCTTCACCTGACAGCCCTTTCGCCGAAATATTGCTGTGGGGATCCTTGCCGACAGATTGCAGAAGCTGATATAGATTGAAGCGGATACCTTCTTGGAGCGCAGCATCCCCGTCAATTTCAACATCAGAATGCAACCAGAACCGATCCATATATTGCCTTTGTTCCATCAGCAAGTCTTCAAAACTTGTTCCTTCCAGCCGATCCTGAATCATGCGTCCTACTTCCACTACTTCAACCCCATGCCTAAGCGTATCGGTATAGACATTATATTTAGTAAATTCTATCGTCCGTTTTCCTTCACATACATAAACTTCTTCAACACGCCCTCCAATCCTTTGGCTTTCGTACCAATATTTTTCTGCCTGGATGTCCGTCGCGGTAACACAAGCTACTTCAAGCTGAGTAACATAGGTCAAGTCTTTTACAATACTATAGTCATCTTCTTTTTGTGCTTCCATTACATAAAGCCGTTTTTCATGCCTTGAGGCCACTCGCGGATCATGAAAATCCACATAATTGGCGACTTCTCCTTCAACCGCTGAAACAATCTTCACATGATGGATGCCATCAATCGGTTCTATGTTAACAGCAATTGCGAACAATTCTCTTGTAATGAAAGAAGTAAGTCTTCTGAAATGGATTTTCACTTCTTTTCCTTTTGGTGATCTCCAGTGGATCATCCGTTCTGCAAATCCAGCGTCCATATGTAAACTTCGTTCAAAGTGAATGATTTCTCCTTCAAACAAAGAAAACAATTCATCATCCAGATAAATCTTGACGATTTGGGCATCGATGACATTGAGGATTTTTTGCTGCATCACGGGAAAACCATACAATTTTTCACCATACTGAATCTCTGTTTCATCATGAAATGCATTAATATAGGTCCCCCGAATAGAGCTCAATGGTTCAGGATAACCTTCCTCGAAATTCCCTCTTACTCCCAAATATCCATTTCCCAAGGACAAAACGCTCTCATCGAGCAAAAGATTATGGTTATCCAATTCGCATTTTGTCAGTCTCCAGGTCATCGGTTTCACTCCTCAGTCGCTTCCTAAGATTGTATAAGAACCCGGAAGCCAGTTATCCACTCAACTTTTAGTGCTAATCTGCTGATAACGCTCGATAATTTTTTCAAATACTAATTTTGAAGTATCGCTGACCAGATAATCCGCCTTGAAAAGATGCGCAGCATCTCCTACTCCAACAGAAAACATATTCGCCGCATTTATAGCTTCAACTCCAGCTGCTGAATCTTCTATTCCAATGCATGCCGGATAGTTGATTCCTAAAGCGTCAGCGGCAACTATGAACGTTTCGGGATCCGGTTTCCCATTCTTCACTTTTTCAGCATCTACAATATAATCAAAATAAGCAGTCAATCCGAGTTTTTCCAGAACAAGACGAGCATTCTTGCTCGCTGAACCGAGGGCAATTTTAATGTTTTTTTCTTTATTGGCGTTCAGCAGTTCCTCAATGCCTGGAAGAATATGTGACGGGTCTATGGTTTCAATCAGCTCTAAATAATGTTCATTTTTTCGGCTGGCCCACTTCTGTTTTTCTTTTTCTGAGAGTTCAGAACGAGAGGGATTCAGTTTTAAAATCATATTCAGTGAATCCATCCTGCCTACTCCTTTAAGCTGTTCATTAAATTGCCGGTCAATCGGAATTCCGAGCTCACTTGCAACTTTCTTCCAAGCCAAAAAATGAAATTCTGCTGTATCCGTAATTACGCCATCCAAATCATAGACAAAAGCTTGTGGAAATTTCCCCATGGCCAACCTACTCTCTTTGCATCTATTTCTTCCGGAACTGTGCCGCTCAAATTGACGATTCTGCTCTTTTTTGCATCTTTAAAGAGAAACGGTAAAAAGCAAGAAAAGACAGATACGCACTGATTGACATTGTAAATAGAGGAATCATGAAGAATAATCTTGTGAAACTTACATAATACAAAGACAGATTGCTTACCAGAACGAATAAGCTCAATAGCGGATTTCCAAGCGTGACAAAGAAAGCATTTTTCAATAGAGTTCGAGTTTTCATTTGATAATGCACACTAAGTGAACAGAAATTAAGCGTATACACAAACAAACAAAGCCCCATCAGCATAAAAAGCAATGCAATCAATTCGTTTGCCTGCTTAAAAAAATAAAAATCGACCAGCCAGATCATCCATAATGCCAAGAGTACCACTCCAGCTATAAAGCTCTTGCGGTAATTCGCTTTCATATAAATAAAATATGCTTTTGTAATTGAAGGCTGCTCTTTTTGCAGGATCCATTCGCGGGCTGTTGCAAATAAGGCAATGGTACTGGGCATTGTCACTGCTGGAACCAGTAAGACAAGCGGCAGTAAATAGACCACAAACCCAGGACCAAATCCATTCATATAAACACTGAGCAAAACAAATATCAAAGGCAGATTAACGATAAACCATAAGACATTTGCTGTTGAAAAGCGCATGATCCATTCTGCAAATGCATATAAGGTCCCCGTTAACCCAGGCAAATCACGCATATCAAATCCCCCTTATGCCAATAAATCTTAAGTTGAATTTCTCCCTTACTTTACTGCTCCTTCTCCTATTCCTTTAATAATGTGTTTTTGCGCCATTGCATAGAAGATGATCACCGGGATAATGGTTAACGTTAATCCTGCCATCGCTAAATTCCACTGGATGGTAAATTCACCAAAGAAAAAGAATGTCGACAAAGGAATCGTCCGTAAGCTGGTATCAATCAATGTCAGAGAAGGCAAGAGAAAATCGTTCCAAATACTGATGACGTTCAAAATCATAACGGTAGCAGTGATAGGTTTCAGCATCGGAAAGATGATTCGCCAAAAAACCCCGAATTTCGAAGCCCCGTCTATGGTAGCCGCTTCTTCTAGCGTGATGGGGATAGACTTGATGAACCCATGATAAAGAAAGACCGAAAGACTGGCATGAAAACCAATATTCATGAAAATCAGCCCTTCCCGGGTGTTATACATAGGGATATTCAGGTTTTCAGTGATGGAACTCATCAATTGCATGAGCGGCATCATCAATGTCTGAAAAGGAATAAGCATTGTTGCAATTAAAGTCATGAAAATAATGGTACTTAGCCTACTGTCGGTCCTGACCAGCATCCAAGCGGTCATTGAGGAGAAAACCACAATCAGTAAAACTGAAACAATCGTGATATAAAGAGAATTGCCAAGAGCGCTTAGAAAATTCATCTTCTCTATGGCTTCGAGATAGTATTGAAAACTGAAATTTTCTGGCAGGGATAAAGCATTATCGTATAGTTCCTGCCGATCTTTGAACGAGTTGACAAAAATGATGTAAATCGGGGACAGGAAGAAAAGGGCAAGCAGAATCAGCAAAACCGCTTTGAAGATACCCAGGGTTTTCCTCATTACATCTCGACCTCCCGTTTTTTTGTCATATACACTTGAGTCAACGTAATGGCAGCTACTATTAAGAAAAATACAATGGCTTTCGCTTGGCCAAAGCCATAATTGCTGCTTCCGAAAATCTCCTGATAAATATTCATCGCAAATAGCTCAGTGGCGTTTGCCGGTCCGCCGCCTGTCAGCGACAAATTAACATCGTAAATTTTAAAAGCGGAAGAAAGAGTCAAAAATAAGCTGATGGTTAGGGCAGGCATTAACAAAGGCAGAGTAATTCTCGTAAACCGCTGCCATTTACTGGCTCCATCAATCTTGGAAGCTTCAATGACATCATTTGGAATCGCTTGGATCCCCGCAATGTAAATGATCATGATATAACCAGCCATCTGCCACGTAAAGACGAAAACTAAGCTGTACAAAGCAAACTCCGGATCAACTAGCCAGTTAAAGAAAACTTGATCCAATTCGGTGATTTCTCCAAAGAAAGTAAAGACGTCCAAAAATACGAATTGCCAAATGTATCCTAAAATTAGTCCGCCAATCAAATAGGGCATGAATAGCAAGGTCCGTGCCGCATTGGCAGACCGAACTCTGGACGTGACCAGCATGGCGAAAGCGAGTCCGATGATATTGATGGTAATAACCGACAATACAGTAAACAAAGTCGTCAACCAAGTCGACCGGAGAAATTGTTCATCTCCCCATAATTCGATGAAGTTATCCATTCCTACAAAAACTTTCGGATTTGCCCCGATTCCGTCCCATTCAAAAAAGGAATAATAGATGCCAATGAGAAAAGGGATAATTACCACGATCGTAAAGATAAAGAGCAAGGGAACAGTGAATAATACGAACCATTTGATATTGCTTCTTTTTGTCACGTCCACCCCTTCTTTCTGGTGATTGATAAACAGGGACTTAAAGGAATAGTGGACACGCCTGTACAGGCGTGCCCATAAATGCTGATGAGAAACTCTTAGCAATTTTTTCATTTCGCTCCAGGTGGGACGCTTTCCGCGGACATGGCTTCAGTCTCCTCGTCGCTGAAAACACTGCTCCTGCATCGCTGCGCTAGCTTCGTCGCAAAGACTTGCCCTCGCAGGCGTCGGCCAATGCCTTTCCTGTGGGGCCTTCAGCTCATGTCGCTTCGCTGCTTCCGCAGGAGTCGCCCACCTTCCGCTGCATTCAGCTTCCTTTTGTTACCTTTAGTGATTCTCTGCAAGAGGGAGCTGATTCGGAAAGCTCTCTAATGTTTTTACCTACTTTCTAGATATGGAGCCAACCAGCGGAGAAACCCGTACTACTCCCGCGGGGCAGCGTAGCGACGAGACAGCCGAGACCCTGCAACGCCCTTTCATGTCTCGAAGCTAGCGCAGCGACGAAGCGGCTTGGCGCTCGCCCGCGACAAGCAGAGCTAGTTGGCGGAATTTCGGTTAAGGGATGATCACTAATACAAAATTAACTTTCTCAACAAGCTGTGGACACGCCTGTACAGGCGTGTCCAAATCCAGTTTTATTTAATTCTTATTGAGCGCCTTTCCATGCTTCATCCATGCCTGCAATAAGTTCTTCACCCGTCATATCTTCTGAGAAAAATTGTTGGGCAAGCGGCGTTAAATCGTTTGGAACGATATTAGCAGGGTAGTAGTTGATGGCCCAAGGAATGGTGTCCCCGCTATTGCTGGCATCCAGAACGGCTTGCGATAATGGATCCAATTCGCCTGCATCAATATTTGTCAAAGCCGGAACAAATCCGAACTCTTCTACAATGTACCGGTGCCCTGTTTCGCTGGTAGCCATCCAATTTAAGAAGTCATTTGCTGCCTGGATTTCCGCTTCTTCTTTTTGGCTATTGATCACCCAGTTATTGCCCACGCCAACTGCCAATTTATCATTGCCCATCAACGGAAATGGCATCATCCCGATCTCAAAATCAAAATCAAATTCTGAAAGCATGCCGAACGCCCAGTTTCCTTGATGGATCATCGCAGTTTTTCCTGATGCGAAATCACCGATTTCCTGGTCGTATGTGATGCTAAGAGGATTCGGTGTATTGGCTTTTATCGTTTCCATGAATTTTCCAAACTCCTGGAATTCAGGTGTTTCCGCCATAGTCACTTCTCCTGCATTCAACCGATCAATAAAATCAAAATGGTCTTCTTGGAACGCGAAAGGATAATTGCTCATATGCCCGATCAAGAAATATGCATCTTGAGCAAGTCCGAAACCGTTAATGCCTTCACCTTTGAATTTTTCCAATGTGCTGGCAAAAGACTTATAGTCGGCTATGTCTTCCGGCTTTACAAGGTCTTTATTGTAGACAATCCCGAATCCTTCCACACCGTATGGAACACCGACTATTTTGTCATCTACTTTTAATTCCATATTGGGTGCTATATGCTGCACGTATTCCTCATTGCTCAAATCGTAAGCATAAGATTTTAATTGTTCAGCTTCAGTCTCATTTTGGAGCGTAAAAATAGATGGGCCCTGGTTGCTGTTCAACCGGATCTGCAGCTGCTGGAGATAGTCATCTCCCGTTGTACCGAGAACTTCCACTTCAACGCCTGTTTCTTCCGTGTATTCTTTAGCCATTGCGGTCAGCTGATCTGAAATTTCAACTTTCCGGTTGAAAACCGTAATTTTTTGGCCGCCCGTATCCCCTGATTCTCCTCCGCTTCCTTCACTACCTCCTTCGCTGCCTCCGCTGCACGCAGCTAAAATTAGCAGCACAAACGCCAATATTAAAGCACTCCACACATGTTTTTGGAACTTCATGCAAATTCCCCCTTTTAAAGTTTGAACTGCTATAGTAAATAAAACGAAAATCCGTTTTATCACAGCCAAAATCAAGTTTGTTGAAGTTGTTGTATATGGCTATAGTGCAGATCCGTTCTTCTCTGGATGAATAGGGCCATTTTTACTGGCGGGTACAAGCAATGGCCGTCTGATTTTGCCTTATGTATATAAAATTTATCTAGAATAATTTCAGCCCATATAGCTTCATCTTAAAAGCGTATTCATCCGTAATTATAAATTTAATATTCCGAATAGTCAATATCTTCAAGTTTTGCCCACTTTGAAAAGCATAGCGTTCAAATAAAGAGCTTACTTAAAGTGATTGTTGAGGCCGCGGCCCGCAGAAAGCTTTTGTATGAAGCGCAATGAAAAAGGCTGCCGAGAGCCTCACGACAGCTTGAGTTCTATTACTAAATTTCTAATTTTTAAAGCAATATGATTTAATTAAGTTATATTTTTAATTAAAACGATGGAAAAGAGGAAACTGCCTTGATAAAAGCATTGCAGAACGCTGAGGAATTAAAAATTTTTTTTGAAGAAAATAGAGAAGAGTTTGAAGCGAAATTATTATCAGAAGCTGTTAATGTAAAAGAGAAAATCGATGAAATCCTGGCTATTGGAAATATTGATCTTATTTCAAATGCCCATAAGTTAGTTGTTTACATTATTAATGGCCAGGAAGAAAAACTGAATCTATTTGCCAAGCAAGAAGGAATCGCTTGGGCAACGCATTCGATTGCTTTAACTTTCAAGTTGGAATGGATTCAAGCAATTCGACGGACGCTCTGGAAATTTATCGAGCAATACAGCCAGACTTCGGAAAACAAAATGCCTCTGGACTTTTTCCGTTTGGAAGAAGGACTCAATTCCGGAATCGATACGTTCTTAAACTCATTTTTCATAAACTATTCTACATATAAAGATTCGTTAATTTTGGCTCACCGCAAGCTGGTTGAAAATCTTTCAGTTCCAATCATCCCAATCAATGCATCGGTCTGCATCTTGCCGCTAATAGGGTCCGTCGACTCTTTCCGGACTAACATTCTGGAGGAAAAGGTTTTGACAGAAATCGGAAGATCCCGCATTCAGACATTGATAATTGATTTGTCGGGTATCGCTGATATGGAACCTGAAGTCATCCACCACTTGATGAAAATCATCGACGGCACCGCCATGATGGGCTGCAGATCCGTCATTACGGGGTTACGGGCTGAAGTTGTCAGAAAGATGATTCATTTGGATTTATCGTTTGACCCAAAAACAAAAACGCTTGGCACACTTCAGCAAGCGTTAAAAGAATACTTGATCGTCTGATTATGAAAATACAAGCTCCAGTTAAGGAGGCATAGCATGTGGATCCTTTAGATATTCTTGAAAATTTGGATAAGGTGAAGCCGGTTTTCCAGCCTATCATCAGCGCCGTTAAACATTCCATTGTTGGCTACGAAATTTTTGGCCGCTTTCAATCTGAAGGCGAGTGGGTAAGCCTGGCTGATTTTTTTCATGATATGGATGTACCGGACGAATATAAAGTTGAAGTTGATCATCACCTCCTCATCCAGGCAATTGACAAAATGCTTGAAGCGGACAATAAAGGCATCCTGTTTATTAACCGCAACGCTAAGCAATTACTGATTAATGGCGGTGAAGATTTTTTGCAGACATTGATAGAGTTTGAGGAAAAAGGTTTTTCAATGGACCGCTTGGTACTGGAAATTACAGAACATGATTTCGAAGAAGGTTTTGACGTTCTGAATCATTTGCTTATCTACTATAAAACCTATGGCATCCAAATTGCTGTCGACCATGTGGGTGCAAAAAGCTCGAATATTGATCGCATTCGGCAAATCAAGCCTAACATCCTGAAAATCGATACTGGCATCATCCGCCAAAATAACCCGGATGTTTTTCAGGATATCCTCTATTCCTTGTCGTTATTAGCGCATCGGATCGGAGCTAAGCTTTCTTATGAAAATATTGAAGATAATCACCAATTGAACTTCGCCTGGAAAAATGGCGGCCATTATTATCAAGGGTTTTACTTGGCAACACCGGATTTCATTCCTCAACTGGATGATGCGCTATTGATCGATGTTGGTGAAAAAGTAATCGGTTTTATTCATCGTGAAAAATCACTCGTCAAAGAACGGCTCGCTTTTGCATTAAACTGCGAAGAAAAAATGAAAAAATTGATGAATAAATGGCATGGTCCCGAAACGGCAGACTCCTTCATTGAAGCCGTCACCCATTCTTTTGATGAAGAAAGTTTCCGAATTTACATTTGTAATAGTGATGGCCAGCAAATGTCTTCAAACTTTAGAAAGCAAGAGGGCCATTGGGAAATAGAAAAAGAGCAGCTCGGTTCGCATTGGGGGTTCCGTCCTTATTTCCTGGAAAACATTTTGCATATGCGTACTTGGCATAAAGGCATTCTCTCCGATTCATATGCAGATATCGAAACAGCTGAAATGATTCGCACTTTCAGCTACCCATTATCCGACAAGTACTTTCTCTTTATTGATATCAGTTATTCATTTATTTTTGACCGTGATTATTTATTGATGGAATAACCGGGTTAAAAATAAAAAGGAACCGCACTCTCTGAAATCACAAGATTTCAAAGGATGCGGTTTCTTTTTGAATTGGCGATTGCAACCAACTATCAGCAATGCCAGTGTTTAGCCGTTTAATTTGCCCTTCGCTTACCCACTTTAAAATTTTATGATAATACGTGATGATTCCCCTTTTGCCAAAATATCAAATCCTTTGTTCACTTCGTCCAAAGTGATAAAATCCGTTATCAGCTTATCGACCGGCAGGCGGTCTTCCTGGAACAAATTCATGTATCTCGGAATATCCCTGCTCGGTACACAACTGCCGATGTAGGAACCCTTTAGCGTCCGCTCTTCAGCAGTCAGCGAGAGATATGGGAAAGAAAATTTGTGTTCAGGATGCGGAAGCCCTGTTGTGACAGTAGTGCCCCCCCTCTTCGTGACAGCGTATGCCACTTCCATTGCGGGAACCACTCCTGCTGTCTCAAACGCAAAATCCAAGCCGCCTCCGGTAGTTGCCCGGATCTGCTCCACTACATCGGGATCTTTGGAATTGAAGGTGTCGGTCGCACCTAATTCTTTTGCCTGCTTGAGTTTGGTTTCATTAATGTCTACAGCAACAATTCGGCTGGCGCCTGCAGCAAGAGCTCCAAGCAATGCACTAAGGCCAACGCCTCCAAGGCCGACAATAGCTACGGTGCTGCCCAGTTTCACACCTGCCGTATTGACGACTGCTCCAACACCCGTAATAACTGCACAGCCGAATAAAGCGGCTTTTTCAAAAGGGATGTCTTTGCTGACTTTTACCACGGAATTCCGGGAAACTACAGCATATTCCGAGAAAGCGGAAACACCGACATGATGGTTCACGACTTCATTGCCATAATGCAGCCGTTGGCCACCGCCAATCAGCGTGCCTGCCGTATTTGCGGCAGCTCCTGGCTCACATAAAGCGGGCCGCCCTTCTCTGCAAGGCCCGCACTGACCGCAGCTGGGTACGAAAACGCAGGCGACATGGTCTCCAACTTCCAAATCGACAACGCCTTCCCCTACTTCCACAATGACCCCGGATGCCTCGTGCCCCAAAGCCATAGGCAATGGCCGAGGCCGGCTGCCATTCATCACTGACAAATCGGAATGGCAAAGGCTGGCAGCTTTAATTTGAATCAGCACTTCTCCCCGTTCCGGAGAATCCAATTCCAATTCTTCAATTTGGATTGGCTGGCTTTCTTCATATGGAGTCTGAGCTCCTATTTCACGCAATACAGCGGATTTTACTTTCATTTAATCCTCTCCCCATTAAAATTTTCTGGAATGCTTCAACGTTGCGCCATCCATCAATAAAGCTTAATTCCTACAAATTTCAAATCCGTCATTTCCTCGATGGCGTATTTGACGCCTTCTTTGCCGATGCCGCTGCTTTTTATGCCGCCGTACGGAATATGGTCATAGCGGCGTACCGATACTTCATTGATCCACACTCCACCTGTCTCTATCGCATCTGCCATGCGCATCGCCCGGTTGATATCAGTGGTAAAAACGCCGGCATGCAGGCCAAAATCCGTGTTGTTGGCATGGCCAACAACTTCTTCTTCAGTTGAAAATGGCATAACGCTGACAATCGGTGCAAATACCTCGGCACAGACCACTTTCATCTCAGGAGTCGCATTGCTAATGACAGTAGGCTCAAGCAGCGACCCTTTGCGACTTCCTCCTGTCAGGATTTCCGCTCCTTGTTCTTCAGCTTCTTTCACCCATAATTCCGCGCGCTGTGCAGCTTCTTCTGTAATCATCGGTCCCATATCGGTAGTTTCATCCAACGGGTCTCCGGTTTTAAGCGCGCTTACTTTTTCTACAAGCTTGTCCAGGAACTGCTCATAAATGGTTTCATGAACATAAATCCGCTGAGCGGAAACGCATGCCTGTCCGGCATATGTATAGCCGCCGAGCACAATGGCATTGACCGCCACATTAATGTCTCCGTCATCAAAAATAATATTCGGCGCATTCGATCCCAATTCAAGCGTCACTTTTTTTCGCTTCGCCATTTCATGGATTTTCCATCCTACGGCACTGTTGCCGGTGAAAGAAACTTTTTTGATGTCTGGATGGGTCACCAAAGGTTCCACAAGTTCTTGCCCTGGGCCCATGACAATGTTCAAAGCGCCTTTCGGCAATCCCGCCTCTTCTAATAATCGATACAGCAGCACCGATGAAAAAGGAGTTTTTTCAGCAGGCTTCAGAACAACGGTATTGCCCACTGCAAGGGCAGGCGCTATTTTATGAAGAGCCAGGTTCAATGGAAAATTAAATGGAGTGATGGCTGCTACAACACCTAATGGGACTCGCTTAGCTATGCCGATTTGATTTTCTCCACCGATGGCACTGTCGAGCGGAATCGCTTCTCCGTAAATTGCTTTCGCACCTTCTGAAGCAAAGCGCAGAACCTGGATCGCACGCTGCACTTCCACCCTGCTTTCCCGGATCGGCTTTCCGGCTTCCAGCACAAGCGTACGGGCAAACTCATCTATGCGTTTCTCCAGCAGATCCGCGGCTTTCCGCAAAATCTCCGACCGTTGATGGGCTGGCATCTTTTTAGTCGTTTCGCTATAGGCTCGCTGGGCCGCGTCGACAGCATCTTTGACATCTTCGGGAGTGGCGCAGGAGATTTTACCGATTACTTCATTGGTATAAGGGTTAAATACATCCAGGTCTTTTCTTCCATCTTTGCTGATTTCGACGCCATTGATGATGGAGCCGTAATATAGATTCTTAACTTCTATCATCCGTTCTTCCTCCTTCTTATTGAAAAAACCAGCCCCGCAACATCCCGAATTCAGTTGTCAGGGCTGGTCCATTTAGGCGGCATTATTCATAAAAGCCCTCGGTGGATTTGATGAAATTCCGGAATTGATTGGAATCATGGCCATACCATACTTGTGAGTTGGTGCGCTCGGCATATTTCTTGATCTTTTCCACAGCATTTAAATAGCCCAGGGAGTCATAAATAATTCCCGGTATTTTAACGGGCGGCCCATAATTCTCTGCAGAATAAACGGCATCCGATGCTAAAATAACACCGCCTTCTCCCGGAAGGTCAATATGCAGCCCGAGCAATCCCCACGCATGGCCTGAACCGAAGTTCAAGATTTTAACACCTTTCGCCAGTTCCAGCTCATCTTCATGAGGCATGACCGTTTTCCATTTTAAATCTTTTCCGATCCACGCATTAATATCCGCCCATATGTAGGCGCCCATATCTTTCGTCATCGCATATTGTTTCATCGTATTTTTCAATTCCGAATCGTGAACGATGATAGTGGCATTTGTAAACAGTTCCAGACAGCCTGCATGATCCAGATGGAGGTGGGAAGCCACTACGTATTTGATATCGTCGGGACGCACATTCAACTGCTCCAGCCGGTTAATCAAATAGCAGGATTCATCTTGGAAAGCCGGGAATAATTTTTGGACGCCTTCCGGCCATCTGCCTTCTTTCCCCATGCCTTCCGGATTGCAGCCCGTATCAAATAAGATTTTCCCTTCCGGATGGTCGATTAATACGGCATACACCGGGAACTCGATGAACTCTGCCGGGGGATTTGGATTATCTATACTCGCCGGATTGTGCGCAGCCACCATAAAGTTCTTGTCCATTTTCATTGTTCCTGTATCCAATACGTATAATTTTGGTTTATCCATTGGATGACCTCCGTTTAAATGTTATTTTCTAGACGAATCGGTCCGGCTTTTCTTAAAACCTTTCACAAATGCGAAACGAGCTTATTTCTCCATAATGATCGTGGCTCTCGTCACTTCTCTTGCAGCGGATTTATCCAAAGCCAATTTGATATCATCCATTGAAAATTCTGCGTCTATCATTCCGTCGAAGGGGTATTTGCCTTGGGTATCTGATAGAAATTTCAACGCTTTATACAAATACCAGGGATTGTAACGCACCACTGGTATAATTTGAATGGATTTTCTGGTAAGCAGTCCCGGATCGAATTCAACAAGCTTACCCGGAGTGATATTCCCGATCGTTACGTATTTTCCGCCTGGCCGGATATAGTGGATTCCTTCAGCGAAAGCTGCAGGGACACCTGCCACTTCCATGGCGAATTCGGCTCCTTTTCCATCTGTTAGGTTGAGCACTGCTTTTGCCCGCTCTTCAACTGTTTCATAGTCATTTAAATTAATCGTATGGTCTGCACCGAATTGTACGGCTTGCTGCAGCCGGCTTTCCACGCCATCGACCACAATGACCGTGGCCCCTTTTTCCTTTGCTACCGCAGTGGCATTCAACCCTAAACCTCCAGCACCTTGAATCACGATGGTTTGCCCATAAGTCACACCGGCTTTATCCAGACCGAAATAAACCTGTGACAAAGCACAATTTGCACTGGCTGCAGAAGCTTCTGATACATTATCGGGAACTTTGTAAAAATACTGGTCTGGGTGGATGTAATAATGTGAAGCAAAGGTTCCATGAAAATGAGGGCTTACTTCCGGTGCCTGATTCCAAAAATCGTAGGCATGTTCACATAAATGAAAATGCCCTTCTCTGCAGGCCGCACATTTTCTGCAGGTAATATAGTAGGCTGAAACGATCCGGTCTCCTTCTTTGATTGGAGTTCCCGCATAATCCGTATCAACCCCTTCTCCGAGTGAATGGACTTCTCCAACCATTTCATGGCCCAGCACACCCTTTTTTTTCGTTGGATGCTGCCCTCTCCAAATATGCAGTTCCGATCCGCAAATATTGGAACGCAATACCTTCAGAAGAATTGCACCTGGCCCTGGCTGTGGCAAGTCATACTCCCGGTAGCTCAGTTTTTCCGGCTCATCCATCACTGCGACTCTTCCTTTTTGAGAATTCTCCTTCACATTTCTCCACTCTCCTTCCGCAAATGAAAAGCGCTTACTTTTTCATTATACTTAGCAGAATATGGAATAACAACATATTATTCTGATTATTCACAATAATTTAACATAAATAAAGAAGCGGCTACTTTTAATCAAATTCAGTAGAGCTATTGCAACTAAGACTATTTATCTTGAAAAGTCATAACATCTTTGGAAATCTCAGTTTTGGCAGTCCTTAATAGAAAGTTTGATAAGAGAAAACCTGCCGCAATAGCAATGCCCATAACAATTAATGAAGCAATTGCTGCAAGCTTCATAACCATCAAAAAGAGAATTGCTACCGTTATCATCGTCATAATGGAAATTGCATTCCAAAGCATACGGTCTCGCACTTTATTAAACAAAGCCATGGATGGAATGTTTTCAGCTTCACGATGAGCGGCTTCAGATATTCCCTTCAACCGCAGCAAATTATATGAAATACCTAATATACTATTGAAGAGCAGCGCTGCCAAAGATACGTTAATCCATCCAACTCCCCATCCCCAAGCTGAAAACACTAGATAAAAAGCAGAAGCCAAAGTTAGAATTGTACTGATTGGGAATAAGATATCCAATCTTATGGCAAGGGCAGCCCATTGCCGTATTCCCGCTGCGTCTTTTGCATGGAGCATTGAAATCATGGCGGTAAAAAGCATTCCGATAGCCATAAAAATCAGGGCCGCTCCTAAAATGTGAAAAAACAGCATAATATTATAAAGCATGGCCTCATTCTCCTTTGGCGTTCGAGTTACGGTCATCATAGCAGGATTTTCAATTCTCTGGAAAACCCACTGTCGGCCAGCAATGCCGTGAATCAAAAACCACCTTTGAAATAAACTGGCTTATTTCAAAAGTGGCAACTTGATTATGGAATTGGTTAAAAGCATTTCAGAAAAACTCGGTCTATCTAAACGAAACAGTATCCGAAGAAGTTTCCGTTTTTGTTTTTGACAACATGAAATGTGCCAAAGCAAGACCGGCGACTACAGCGATTGCCATTGTAATCAAGGATCCCCATAAATTAAGCTTGACGGCCATCAAAAACAGAATCCCGACTGCCAGCATAGCCATGATTGAAACCGAATTCCAAAGTACCGGATCTCTCACTTTATTCACCAGGCCAGCGGAAAGCGCTGCATTCTTTTCCTCATTGGCAGCCGCTAGAATTCCTTTTAACCGGCGGAGGTTAATAACCGGTCCCAAAAAGCTGTTCCCCAGAAGTGCCACCAAAGATACGTTAATCCAGGCGTTTCCCCATCCCCAAGCTGAAAAAACCAAATACAAGGCGGGCAGTAAAATCAATAAAGTGCTTAACGGAAATAAAGCATCCGTTTTAACAGCCACTCCAGACCATAGCTTGACGTCCTCAGTTTCTTTGGCATGCAGCATCGAAATCATGGACAATGCCAAAATGCTAATTGCCATAAAAATAGTGACAGCACCTAATATATGGAGAAATAATACGAGATTGTAAAGCATTTTATTCTTCCTCTTCTCCAGTTAAGTCATCAGACTCGCTTACTCACTATCGAGTGACCAGGGTTGCCAGAAAAACATGCACTGTACTTGCTTTCGAGTTTTCTTCCCCTTCCTTTAAGTTATTTTCTTAAAATGCAAGACCAGAGCTATGTATAATTTCATGATTATTATACGCTTTTATTGCCTTAAAAACTATAACTTATCTAAATATTCAGAATCAATTATAATGAAGTGAAGCTTTAAGCTTCTGTTTATTCGCTCAGGAAAGGGGAAAGCATATGGAGTTTAAACTACAGGAGGCAATAGAAATTTTAGACCGCACACCAGGTACGTTGAAATATTTTTTATCCGACTTATCGGACGGTTGGCTGCATGCCAATGAAGGCGAAGGAACATGGAATGTCGAAGAAGTAATCGGTCATTTGATTGAAGCGGAGAAAACCAATTGGATTCCCCGCTTGGAAACAATTCTTCAGGAAGGCACAAATCAGCCATTTCCTCCATTTGACCGTTTTGCCCATTTGAAAATCCAGTCCCCCAATTCATTTGAAGAAAAACTACAGGAATTTGAAAATGTCCGCATGCATAATATTAAGAAGTTAAAGGGACTTATCGACTCCGAGAAGCAATTCGAGCTGACCGGCATGCACCCTGAATTTGGACCTGTTAAATTGAGTGAGCTAATTTCAACATGGGTAGTCCATGATATGACGCATATTTCCCAAATTGTCCGTGTCATGGCTGAGAGATACCGGGAAGACGTCGGCCCATGGGCAAATTATCTTGGCGTTTTAAAGAGAAGTTGATACAAGGCATACACAAAAAAAGCCGACCAACAAACAGTTGTTGGTCGGCTTTTTTGAGGAATGGCTTATATTTTAAAATATCTCCACAAAAGCCGGTTGATCATTTTTCTTATGATTCTTTTGCCGATTCTGCTTCCGATTGTTCCATTTCGAACGGCTTTAAAATCACCTGTCAGCCGGTCGATTTTGTAAAGTATTCCTCTTGTCTTATTAAAGCTCATTCTTCCGCCTCCTCGAATTGCATTTATGATTATTCCTATTATTTAACATCCCATTCTAACTAGCAAGAAATGAAGATTAAATTTTATTTCTTTTTTCTTCTTTCCCTAGGTTTCTTGATAAAAATATGATATTATAAGTAATATCTGAATTTTCCAATAATGTTTTTTTTACAACATTTGCAGTTCTCAATTCATATATGCGGGTCAACCAATAGTATTATGCTTTTATTTGCCTGCACTTATTCTAGAGGGGGAGTTCCAATGGTTAAGAAAAAACTGTCTATTGCCACTAAGCTGCTAGCGTCTGCTTCTATATTTTTAGCAATCAGTTTCACTACGGAACCTGCTGAAGCCCATAATGGAGAAGGCAATTGGCCTTCGCATGCCATCGGTTCAATGTCATGTGCTGGAAAAATGGTTAAAGCGGAGCCTCCTCGCTATGTAACCGCCTGGAAAGGCCGCGAAATGGATACGGTTTTTTGGAAACCGGTCCTTTATCGGTACAATGGTTCAAAGTATGAGCAGTATAAATCGCTTGCCGATTGGCCAGGCTATGCTTACGTTACTCTATATGGATTTAATCCAGATACTAAACCGGGCTGGCGCAATGCTTCGAATGATGGAAAATTGAATTTCACTTCATACAAAAGCTTGCCCGCTGGAAGCTATAAAATTTTGAACCAGATTCATTGGGTGAGTACGGGTTCTACACACACGGAATGGTCACCAAATTCGTGCAGCTTGAAGTAAAAAAACCAGTTCAATAAAGCCGTTGGTGAAATCAGTGATTTTGCCAACGGCTTTTTACAATGGCTCTTTTTACAGCAAATTGAATGCACTCTTCCCTTGTCCACAGTTATAATGGTCAGGAAAAACATACAATTCGTAAGAAGCAAGGAGTGCCGGCAATGGAAAAAACAATCCGTGTATTAAGCCTTGAAGATTTACCTTATTTAGAAGCAATGCAAACGGGTATGGAAGATGATTACGTTAAACGTATCTTTAAGCGGCTTGTCACCTCCAGTCATAACCGCCTGTTCGGTTTATTTTTAGATGATCAACTGGCAAGTGTATGCGGCTACTCACTATTTGCCAACCATTATGCGATGCTTGGCAGGATCCGCAGTGATATTCGGTATAGAGGCAAAGATTTGGCCACGGTTCTTACTTCCCACGTCATGGAAGAAGCATTCAAACTTCAGGAAGTCCAATGGGTTGGAGCAAATACACAAGAAAAAAATCTTCCTGCCCGCCGTGTTTTAGAAAAGCTTGGACTCACTCTTTATGCCGCCATACATGGAGCGACCACAAAAGATGTGTCACAGCTGGCTAAAGATGCTCCTGTCTGGAAGGAAGTTACAAACCTTGATCGGAAGAAAATATGGATTCATGACTTATATGTGAAAACGGGCGCCATTTTTCCATATGAATGCTATTACCTTTTTCCATCTTCCGATGAACTGTTTACAGAGGACGAACTGAAGATATGGTCATTTTTCGAAAATGAAGATGCCACACGAGTAGTCATCGCCAAAAGGGATGTTAAAAAATATCATTATTTGCATGCCATTTATCCGTGGAATGATTTATCGGAACAACCTGGCCTGTGGGAAACCATTGATGCCGCTTATCAGCAACTTTGCCAGGAAGTTGGGAGCGATACGCTAATCTGGATGGATTTGACGAAAGAGCAGGCTCTTGCCCTTCCGGAAAACCATAGCTTTGAACTCTCTTCCCCTTGGATGCTTTACGGACAGGAACGGATAAAAGAAGAAGCAGAAAAAATCACTTAAACAAAAAGAAGAACCGGAAGCTTCCTGATCCGTTTCTTCTTTTTGTTTAGGTATTGTATGGGTTAAAAGTAAGAAGGAATCGGCTCATTTAATAATCGCTTGTATAAATCCTTTTCTGCCCGAATCATACAAAGCCCTTGGCCGGAATGCTGATATGCTTCTGGCAATGCGCGAAACCCAAACCGTTCATAGTAGGCAGTGCCGATTTCACTGTAGAGCATAAAAGCTGCATTTGGATGCAGTCTCAGACATCCTTCGATTAATTGCTTTCCTGCACCTTTCCCACGGAATTCCGGATCTACTACAATCGATCCAATTCCAAACAGATAAGGCGAGAACCTGAGCAAAATTAATGAAGCGACGACTTGTTCATCGCCAGTCGTTAAAACATAACGTTTGCCATTCGCTTCTTCTTTTTTATTGTCTTTTATGTAATGCTCAAGCGAACGGCCTTTCGCCCATTCCCGGTAACCTTGTTCATAAATTTTCCTGTACTGACGTTCGGTTGCCTTCTGGAACTTCACTGTTCTCCCTCCTTTTATCTATTCTGCCCCTGACATTGTATAGTCCGATTTATTAAATGAACAGACAGGAACCAGAAAAAAGCCTCTCCTTAAAAATACTGGAGAGACTCACTTTCAACAGTTACCACACGTTCGGTTTCTGCTGCTTCTAAGATGGCTAAAACTACTTTTAATGACGTCAATGCCTCTAGTCCTGTAACAAGCGGCGGTTGATCTAAACGGATACTTTCAATAAAGGCATCAATCATGCCGGTGTTGGTCTGATTGTCATTGGTTTGAATGCTCTCTAATTCGTAATTGACTTTTTCACCGTCTTTTGTCAGCACTTCCAATTGATACTGGTCGCTATTGTATATTTTCAGAATGCCTTTTTCGCAATACAGGACCGTGCTATTATCTTCTTGTCCATAATGGGTCCAGGAAAAAGAAGCTGTCCCTAAAAGCCCTTTTTTTGTTTTCAAGCTGCAGACAATGTTGTCGCATACTTCAATCGGCTCGCCAAGTTCATTAACTTTATCCAGTGCTCCTTGAAAAGCGCTGACTTGCTCAATTTCATCATCCAGCAAATAATGCAGCAAATCCACTTTATGAATCCCTAAATCTCCCGCCACGCCAAGTCCAGAACGTTCTTTCTTAAAAAACCAAGTAGAATTGGATTTGTTATGGCCCCATTGCTCCGGACCGGAATGACCGAATGTTGTCCGGAAGGTCAATACTTTTCCCAGTTCTCCGCTTGCAATAATTTCTTTAGCTTTTTGATGGGCACGCGTAAAGCGTTGGTTGTGGTCGATCATTAATTTCTTTCCTGACGCTTTTTCGGCGTTAAGAATTTCTTTGGCATGCTCGATGGTCAGTGATATGGGCTTTTCACACAGCACATGCTTGCCGCTCGATAATGCTTTGGATGAAAAAATGTGATGATGCTCATTTGACGAACAATCACTGATAATCTCGATTGTCGGATCTTCCAGCAGTTCTTCAACCGTTTTTGCAACTTTCCCACCGAATAATGCTGCTAAAGCCTCCGAACGGTCCAGATTGCGGTCATAAAATACAATTTCATCTACATATGGATTCGCGGTATATTCTGGTGCATGGCGCAGCTTGGTGATGGAACCGCACCCGATAATGCCCACTCGATATCCCATTTTATTACCCCCTACTCTCTTTTTTGGAATACTACCGCAATGATGATGATCAACCCTTTTACAAATCCCTGCAAATGCGGTGAAACGTTCATCAAATTCATCATATTATTCAATATGCCCAAAATCAGAACACCGAAAAGCGTGCCGATAATTTTGCCGCGCCCGCCTGTCATACGCGTTCCGCCGATAATAACAGCTGCGATAGCGTCCAATTCGTATTGAGCACCTGAACTGGAAGAAGAAATGGAGTTTAAACGGGATGTCTCAATCACAGCTGCCACACCAACCAATGTTCCAATCAAGGTATAAACGCCAATTTTAATGCGGTCTACCCGGATTGCTGACAGCAAAGCAGCTTTTTCATTGCTGCCAAGTGCATAGACGTAACGGCCGAAACGGGTTTTGTGCATCAATATATAAACGGTTGCAGTCATAACGATGAAGATGATGACGGGAATATCAAATATCCAGAAATCACTATTTGCAATGGCTGTAAATCCGGTAACTTCCCCGGATACGCTGCCGCCATCAGCAATATAAAGGGCAAGGGAACGTGCACCTGCCATCATCCCAAGCGTCGCAATAAACGAGGCAATCCTGCCTTTCGCCACCATCAACCCGTTCAGGAATCCCGCAAAAGAACCAACCAGCAAGGCGGTGAAAACTCCCACGAGAATGCTGCCGGAAGCATTCAATGCCAGGACAGAAATTACTCCAGCTAAAGCAAGAACAGATCCAACCGACAAATCGATGCCGCCTGACAGCATAACTACCGTCATTCCCATCGCAACAATTCCGATAATCGAAACTTGCATCAATATATTAAGCTGATTGTTCATATCCAAAAATCTGGGGTTCATAATGGATGAGGCGATAAAAATAACAACAAATGCAATGATGACACTGTATTCCGACCAAAGCCAGGAAAGACGGCTTTTTGCAGTTGACCGTTGGGGCTTGTATTCTTTCACATTAATATTAGCCAATTCTTGCAGCCTCCCTTTTCGAGCCAGTGGCATAATTCATGATTTCTTCTTCCGTTGCTTCGTCGCCGGTGAATCTGGCAGTTATTTCGCCTTGATACATCACATTGATGTTATGGCAGATTCTAAGGACTTCCGGTGCTTCCGATGACAAAATGATGATTGATTTCCCCATTTTGGCCAATGCTGTTATCTCGTGATAAATTTCCTGCTTTGCTCCAACGTCAATTCCTTGTGTCGGGTTATCGAATATCAAAACGTCTGCGCCAACTTCAAGCCATTTGGCGATAATCACTTTCTGCTGGTTTCCTCCACTTAGTTTGTCGATGGTAATCCGGGGGTTATGCACTTTGATATTCAGCATTTCCTTGTACTTCTGGAATTTCGCTTTTTCGGTCTGCTCCCGTATAAATCCGCTTTTCTCAAAATTCCCCATTGAAGACAAACTCATATTGTGAATGACGCTCAAATCTTTGATAATGGCGTTTTCTTTGCGGTCTTTCGGCACAAGCCCAATTCCAGCTTTGACCGCTTTTCTTGGATGATCTATTTTTACAGTACGGCCATGGACCCGCACCTCACCCGTGTATTTTTTCCGGTATCCAAACAAGCTTTCAAAAAGCTCCGTTCTGCCATCACCGCTAAGTCCTGTAAAGCCAAGAACTTCTCCTTGCTTAACGGTAAAATTGATGTTCCTGAACAATCCGGGACTTGTTAAATTGACCACTTCCAAAGCTACAGGGCCAAATTGATGCTCATGTATAAAACGGTCTTGTGAAATTGATTTGCCGACCATTAGTTTCGTAATCGTTTCAATGTCTTCTTCTTCAACATTGCCGCTTTTGACCCGCTCACCATCCCGCAGAACTGTAAAACGGTCACACACTTCCTTGATTTCCTTTAGTTTATGGGAAATATAGATAATCGAAACCCCTGATTGTTTTAAATTCTTCATCAGCTCAAACAGGCGGTTCACTTCATGTTCAGCTAATGACGTTGTTGGTTCATCCATAATGATCAATCTGGAATTATGAAGCAATGCCTTTGA
Source organism: Planococcus sp. VCh962 (assembly GCF_057748275.1). NCBI lineage: Bacteria > Bacillati > Bacillota > Bacilli > Caryophanales > Caryophanaceae > Planococcus > Planococcus sp. VCh962. The sequence goes on along the minus strand of NZ_JBYLHS010000011.1, from coordinate 21,336 downwards.
TATCTCAATCAATTGCTTGTATGAGGTAGCGAGATTCCGGACATATTCCTTTGGATCCACATCCACACCAAGCTTTGTCATGATGTCATGTGTTTTCTCGCACATTTCCTCTACTTTTAGAAATCCGGCTTTATTTCGAAGCTCAGATCCTAAAAACATGTTTTCGTAAACCCGAAGATCAGAAACCATATTCAATTCCTGGTGAATAAAACTGATGCCCTGTTCTTGTGAAACCCGTGGATTCGACATATTAATCTCTTGGCCGTCTATAAAAATCGAACCATTATCCGGTTGGTGGACACCACCTAAAATATTCATCAAAGTCGACTTCCCGGCGCCATTCTCCCCTAGTAACGCATGTATTTCCCCTTTTTCGACTTGCAGCGTTACACCTTTTAAAACAGGTACCGCATTAAATGACTTTTCGATATTCTCCATGAGCAGAAAAGGATGTGTAGCCATAGCGTAGACTCCTTATATAGGAAAAGAGGAAATACAATGGCCATCATTGTATTTCCATAGATTCCTTTAGAATTTAGATTCTGGATCGTAATATTCATCAACATTTTCTTTCGTTACTTGCGTTGCTTCTTTAACAACCATTTTTTCCGCCGGCTCCTCACCTTGTGCTATGTCTGCAGCAATTTTCACGGCGTCTTCAACCATTTTCGGGGAATACAGGAACGTCGCTTTCATCAAACCGTCATTTTTCATATCTTCAAACACTTCTTTTGCACCGCCTGCACCTGTCACAAACTTGATATCAGTACGGCCGGCTTCTTTGATCGCCTGTAATACACCTAATGCCATCCCGTCATCTTGTGTAAAAACTGCATCAATCTGTGGGTTAGCCTGCAAGATGTTCTGCATCACTTCCAATGATTTTTCAGTCGAGAAGTCACCGCTTTGTGAAGCGATGATTTCCATCCCTTCCTGGCCTGCCACTGCTTCTTGGAAACCAGATCCACGCTGCTCGGTGACCGAACTTGGAGGCCCAGTAATTTCAACGATTTTTCCTTTGCCATTCAATTGTTCGATGAAATACTTGCCGGCATTGACACCGATTCCTTCATTGTCGCCTTTTACCACCACTGTCGCTGCGTCGTTTTCAAGTTCCCGGTCAACAATGACCAGCGGAATGCCTGCATCTTTTATTTTTTGTCCCACTGGCGTTAAAGCTGCAGATTCAATCGGCAGCATGACAATCACATCAACATCTTGGGCAATTAAATCATCCACATCGTTTGCCTGCTTGTTCGGGTCTGCCGCGTTGGTCATTACATAATCTATGCCTTCACTTTCTTTTAATGCCTGGGCTTGTTTTTCAGCACTGTCAATCAATGCACCCATCCACCCGTGTGTTGCAGAAGGCAAGGATATACCAATCGTCAGCGTATCGTCTTCCGCTCCGCCGCCACCTGATCCCGCTTCTTCATTTCCTCCGCAGCCTGCTAAACCGAAGACTGCGACCAACGATAAAATCAACAATTTCTTCATTCTATTCACCCCTTTATTTTTTTAAACAGCTCTCCCCTGAATGTAAACGATTACATTCTCAACTAAGGCCAGCGCTCCATCATCAAAAGTTTTTAATAACAGAGCGCTGGCTTTAGCTGTCTTACCCCGATGTCGATTCACGAATGACCAATTCGTGCTCCAATATGATATTATCCACTGTTTCCCCTTTGATCTTGCTAATCAGCATCCCGGCTGCAGTGGTGCCCATCTTATACATTGGCTGTGCAACAGTTGTCAACGTAGGATTCGTCATATTCGAAAAATCAATTTTGTCAAAGCCGACAACTGCAATATCATTCGGCACCTGCAAACCTGAAGCATTTATCTCCTTCAGCGCCCCGATTGCAAGCAAATCGGATACTGCAAAAACGGCAGTTGGCCGATCTGGCAGCGCTAGAATCTTTTTCATGGCTTGCTGCCCATGTTCAAAGCTCAGTTCTGGCGTATAAATCATATAATTTTTATCCAATGCAATGCTGTTTTCCTGTAATGCCCTTTGATATCCCATCTTCCGCTCTCTGGCATATAAGAATTTTTCATCGGAGTTTATGAGAGCGATTTTCTTATGGCCGATTTGGATCAGATGCTTTACTGCCCGATAAGAAGCTTCTTCGCTATTAATGGTTACATAAGGAATTCCAATGCCACCTCCATATTCACTGCATTGAATGATAGGGTAAGTTTCTGCTAACTGCTTTAATGTCTCGACATTGACAGCGGGATCCATTGAAATAATGCCATCCGCCATTTTTTTTCGGACAAGGTCAAAGTAAATATTTTCTTTTTCCGGATTAGAATCGGTTTCACATAATAGGATATTATAGCCTTGGCTAAGAGCCATGTTTTCAATGCCTTTAATAATTTCCAAGTAGAAAGGATTCGATATATTCGGGATTAAAACCAACAAGATCCGGCTTTCAGAATTGCGAAGATTTCTCCCTAATATGCTTGGCTCGTAATTCAATGTCTTTATCGCTTCTTCTACTTTGACTTTCGTTTTTGAGGAAACTGTATTTTGTCCATTTAAAACTCTTGAAACGGTTGCTACCGACACTCCTGCTTGCTTTGCTACCTGTTGGATATTTGCCATAATGTTTTTCCTACTTTCCATCATTCCCATGCATTAAAAATGAAATCGATTACATTTCTATAGTAATTTGTTCAGAATTATCTGTCAATATGTTTTTACAAGGAAATATTTTTGTTGATTTACTTGAAGAATTTATATATGTTAATTATGTAACGGATTACATTTCTGTATTTTCTGATTCTTATAAAGGGAGGTTTTTAAGTTGAAACTAGGGATTTTTACCGTTCTATTTTCCGACCGAAACTTTGAAGATATGCTCAGCTATGTGTCAGCCAAAGGAATCGAGGCAATAGAACTTGGCACCGGCGGTTATCCAGGAGACGCGCACTGCAAAGTGGATGAATTGCTGAATGATGACCAAAAATTACAGCGCTTTAAACAGCAAATCAGCGATTATGGCTTAATCATCAGTGCATTAAGCTGCCATTCGAATCCGCTCCATCCACAGAAGAAAATCGCTGAACCGGCTGATGAGCTGCTGGTCAAGACATTGCAATTAGCTTCTAAACTAGGGGTTCCGGTAGTAAACACCTTTTCGGGATGTCCGGGTGATCATGAAAATGCTCTTTATCCAAATTGGCCTGTTGCTGCTTGGCCCCACGACTTCCAAGAAATATTGAAATGGCAGTGGGAAGAAAAATTGATTCCTTATTGGAAAGAGAAAAACGACTTGGCAGAATCGCTCAATGTAAAAATCGGATTGGAACTCCACGGCGGATTTTCGGTACATACCCCCGCCACTTTACTTCGGCTGCGCGAAGCCTGCGGTTCTGCGATTGGAGCTAATTTGGACCCCAGCCACATGTGGTGGCAAGGCATCGACCCGGTCGAAGCCATAAAAATACTTGGCCGTGACAATGCCATCCATCATTTCCATGCGAAAGACACCATTTTCGATCAGCAAAATGTGAACCGGAACGGCTTGACGGATATGACGGAGTATTCCCAAATGCACGACCGAGCATGGTATTTCAGAACCGTAGGATTTGGGCATGACCAAAAAACTTGGGCAGATATCATCAGTGCACTCCGGCTCTACAATTATGATTATGTGGTCAGCATCGAGCATGAAGATGGCCTTATGTCCATTGAAGAAGGGTTCACAAAAGCTGTTGAAAACTTAAAGCCGGTTTTGGTCAAAGAGTCTGTCGCTCAGATGTGGTGGGCTTAGAATAAAAATGGCTTTGGTTTGGCATACCTTGCGCCAAAGCCATTTTATGCGGTCTTCTTTTCTGCCTAATGGTTATCGATGCCTGGTGGCACTTAGGCGCATTTGCAGAAATCAAATAATCGATTCTCTCAAATACTGGAGTGAAGCAAGATAAGCTTGTTGGAGATTGTCGCCTTTTACTCTGCATTCAAGTATCAAATCCCCTTGATAGCCATCCGTCTTCAGGCCGGCAAAGAGCCGTTTAAAATCAATGGATCCGCTTCCCGGCTGGAAACGCTGGTTATCTGCCAAATGGATATGCTGGATCAAATCGCGGTGATCATGCAGTGAAACAGCTGTATTGTCTTCTTCTATATTCATATGATAAAAGTCCGCAATGATTTTCACATATTCAAAGCGGTTTTCTTCAATATAGCTTTTTGCTTCCGCTAAGGTGTTGATCATATGGTCCTGATAGCGGTTTAGCGGCTCTAAAAAAATCAGCGTATCCGTTTCCTGGGCTGCACTGTTCAAGTAAACCAAAGACTTTGTTATGGTCTCCCTGTCTTTCTCTTTGCTGCGCGGAGAAATCATTGGCGGCAACCGATAAGTGAACATCCCCCATGCAGCAGGCACGACAATGCCTTTTCCCCCTATCTGCTGAAGCGCTTTTAAGATTCCTGTTATTTCCTTTAATCCATTAAGCCTCTTTTGTTCATTGAAATCACCAATCCAGCCATCATATCCCCCACAAGCAGTTGTAACGGAAAGACCCGTTTCTTCTTGTGCTCTTTTAACTTCTTCCAAATTTTTGACCAGCAGCTTGCCGTCGATTTCGTAGCCATCAAACCCCATCTTTTTAATATAGCGAAATTTTTCATTAATCACTTCGGGAAAGAACGGCTGGTTTTGTGTGCCGATTTTCATTCAAGATTCCTCCTGTCAACGGCTTATGCTTCCGGCACCACTTTAAAGTTATGAAAAGACTCCTGTTTCAAATCAATCGCCATTTTAATGCTTAATTCCGGATGCTGATCGACAAATTGAATATACGCTTCTGCGCTTTCCTGGAAAGGAATAACTGGATCGATGATGTCTTCGCAATTTAGGTGGCCGGACATCAGCAATTCCCAGCAAGTATCTTCAATGCGTTTCCGGTTCCATCTGGGATAATCCGGATTGGGCTCACTGGCTGCTCTGGAGAAGAAAATTTTCGCATTATTGAAATGGGCTTCGCGCCCGAAATTTAACCCTTCCGGAAAAGTCTTGCCAAACGCCACATAAGAAATGATACCTCCATAGCCGATGCCTTTGAGCGCTCCTTGGAGGGCCGCTGCATTGCCGCTTGTTTCGATGATGGCGTCAGCCCCCAGTTTATTCGTCAGCTTTTTAATTTCAAAGCCGGCATCAACTGCTTGAGGATCTAAAGCTACGTCAGCTCCGTTGCGAAGAGCCACTTTTCGGCGATGGGCAAGCGGGTCAACAGCGATAACCAGGATAGCACCTGCCCGTTTGGCTAATTGAACCGCAATTTGGCCAATGGCTCCCAGCCCGACGACCACTGCATAGTCTCCGGCACGGACATGTGCATCGCGTACTCCGCTAAGCGCAAACTGCGCTGGATCATAACAAATCGCATTCTGCCACTTCGCTCCTTCAGGCATTTTGCGCAAACGCGGATTATTGATGCCATCGACAATCAAGGTCTCCATAATCGGTCCATAAGTACAGACCAAATCGTCAATTTCATACTTTGTTACATTCGGCCCCGTTTCAATCACTCTTCCTACAACCATATTGCCAAGTGGAAATTCACCAAACACGATTCCTTTCGCGGAACCTTCTTTTCTCGGCATGAACATCCGCCATTCCTCCGAAAATTCTTCTTCCATGAAAGGCGACTGTCCTCTAAAATCAGTTACTTCTGTCCCGTGCTTCGGGGAAGCGATCTCAACCGCGATTTTCACTTCATTAGGTAAAACCGGACGATCCTCATAATCAATCAATGCAGCGACTCTTGGTTTGATTGCTACAAGCTTTTTCATCTGAACGAAACTCTCCTTTTATGTTTTAACCTTTAACCCCGCCTTCAGTTGCGCCGCCTTTAATGAACCGTTCGGTGATCCCGTACATGATGACAACAGGCAAAGCCGTAACAATGGAAGCCGCCATCATTCTGCCCCAAACGTAATCCGGCGTACTGAACAAGGCATTCAACCCGATTGGAAGTGTAAAATTTTCTGAGCTTGATAAGAAAATGGAAGCGAACAAGAAATCGTTCCAGGCAATCATGAATGCATAGACAAAAACGGAAATGATGCCTGAAATGGATAACGGAATGATGATGTAAAAAATGATCTGCACCCGGTTTAAGCCGTCAATCATCGCCGCTTCTTCCAGGTCGTCGGGAATCGTGTCAAAATAACTTTTTAACATATAGATGGCTGCAGGCAATGTCTGAACTATTAACGTAATGACTAATGCCGTTCTCGTATTGTACAGGCCAAGGCTTGAAATGATTTTAAACAAAGGAACGACCAGCAAAAGGCCCGAAAACATATAAACGACATAAAAGCTGGAATTAATAGTCGTGCGTCCGAAGAATTTCAGCTTCGACATGGCATAAGCGCCAAAAATGGAAAATAATACGGATATCGCTGCCACAATCAGGGACACGATTAAACTATTATAGAAATATGTGATGTACGGGAAAAGAACAGGATTGAAGATATCAAGATAATGTTCAATTGTCCATTGTTTCGGGAGCAATGTGGGAACTTGTGCAATCGCTTCAGCCGAGCTTTTCAGAGACACCATCAGCATAATGAAAAACGGAAAAAGAGAGAGGCCCAGAACGATGGCCAAGCCGATGTAAAAGCCGATTTTTCTTGTCACTTTATCCCGCTTGCTGCTAGCCATTGCCATCAGCATTCACCCGCTTTCTCATTAAAATAATGACGACGAACAGAATGATAAAGAGAATAACTGAAATTGACGCAGCTTTCCCGAGATCATTAAATGCAAATGCCGTTTCATACAAATAGATGCCAAGTGTATTGACTTGGTTAGTCAACAGGTAGACGTCTTCAAACATGTAGAACATCCAGATAGCCCTAAGCGTGACGACAATGACCAAAACCGGCATAATGGCAGGCAGCGTCACAACTTTAAACTTTTCCCATGCTGAAGCTCCGTCTATTTCTGCTGCTTCGTACAAGGTGTTGTCGATGGTCTGCAAAATAGCTAAAAATGAAATGAATGCGTACGGGAAATACCTCCAAATAGCAAAGATCACCACCAGCACAAAGCTGCTGGTCGGCCGGTCAAACCAAAGTGGCGCCTGATCGACTAGACGGAGAACATCCACGGTTAAATAATTTATAATTCCATAGTTATTGTTGAACATATACTTCCAGGCAAAGACAAGAGAAATTGAAGGAGCTACATAGGATGCAATAATCAACGAACGGGATATCTTCCGGAATTTAAATGGCCGGTTAAAGAAAATGGCAACAGCTAATCCCACTACCGTACTGCCTACTACTGTAAGAAACGTGTATAAAAAAGTGATGCCAAGCGATCTCAAAAAAACTCCATCTGTCAGGATTTGTTTGTAGTTTTCAAAACCGATAAAAGTGGGATCCAGATTCGGATTGATGGACTGCTCAAAAAAACTGATTTGAATATTAGAAAGCATCGGATAAGCGACCAGCAATAAAATCAAAAATATACTCGGAAAGAGCAGTATAGCCGCAAGCTTCGTGTCTGTTTTTCTTTTGGCTTTTCTTTTCATAGTTTCCCCCTCTTCCGGTGCCGTCAAAATCATCCGTGGCAAGTCTATTAAAACTGAGCCTCTGATTTTGAGGCTACAATAAGGAGGGGATGGCCTAAAGGCCTCCCCCTGTCTTTCTTTATTTCAAAATGCCTTCTAATGAAGTTTCTGCTGCTGTAATCGTGTCGTCAACATTTTGACCGCCAACGGTTACGCCATTCACCATTTTCGGAATCTCTCCCGAGCTTGTAATATCCCCCATTTTCAAAAAGTTCTTGCCATCAACCAATCCGAAAATCTGAATGTCATTGAAAGAAGAAGCGATTTCAGTTGAAAGGTCGCCAAACGAATTCACTACTTCGTTCGCTTGGTATTTTTCATTTTCGGTGACCAAATCGCTGACCGGCTGTGCTCCCCCTGGCGACATCAACACCCAGTCCGTCATATTTTCCGGCTGCGCCATGAAAGTTAAGAATTTTTGTGCTGCTTCTTTTTGTGCATCTTCCAAGCCTGAAGTGACAGTTAATGCCGAAGCGGAGCCATAAACTGCTTTCGTTTCATTTTCCGGAATAGCGAATCCGATATTTTCCGCTTTTCCTTGTTCAAAAATTCCTGGAAGAATATAAGTAGAGTAAATCGCCATTGGAACCGATTCGTTCATGAAGGCGTCGTTGACTTCTGTTGTATCGTTTGAACCCGGCATTGTATATTGAGACAAGTCTTTATAATATTGCAGAGCTTCTTTCATCTCAGGTGTATTCAATGTCAATTCTCCGTCTTCATTCAGCACGTTTGCGTTGTTTGACAAGGCAAATTGCGAGAAGACTTGCTCGGAGAATCCTCCTTCTACAGTCGGTATGGCAATTCCATATTTCTTGTTAGGCGCATCGGAGAACGCTTCTGCTATTTCCATGACTTCCTGCCAATTCTCAGGCTCTTCAAATCCTTTGGATTCAAGCATCTGCTTGTTATACCAAATTCCTTGGACCCATCCGCTGACAGGCAAACCGGTATAGCTGTCACCATCTTCAGTGGCCAGCAATTTCAATGCCCCTTCATAGAAACTATCTTCTCCCGCTTCTTCAATAACAGATTGGACGACTTCCCGATCAATCAACTGGTCTTTATCCATAACTTTTGCGTAATCCTGCCCAACTTCTACAATTTCCGGCAGTTGTCCTGCGCTGGCTAGCGTAACAATTTTTGTATTATAGGCATCTTCTTCAACGGGTACTTGCTCAATGATAATATTCGGGTTTTCCTTCTGGAACCTTTCAATCAAATCAGTAATGACGGCTAAACGCTCTTGCTCTACTGATGAATGCATGAATTCAATCGTAGCGCTTTCCGTTTCTCCTGTTTCTTCACCGCCGCAGGCAGCTAAAAGTCCTGTCAGTAAGATTACGAACAACAATAAGTATTTCCGATTCATTTTATCTCCTCCTAATCGATTGGTTTTAACCAGAAAAATTGATAAGGCTTCAATTCAACTCCTTCTTCAAATTTCATATTTTGTTGCGTGATTATATTGCAGAAATGCCCAATTACCGGCAAAACGACTGATTGATTTGCCAGATTGTGCAGAAGCAGAATCCGTTCATTGTTTTCATCAATTCTGTAAAATGCAAAAGCCGATCCTTCGCAATGCAGCACTTCCATTCCGGCATTTGGATGGAAGTACGGTTCGGCTTTTCGTATTTCAATCATTCTAGCCATTTCTTGAAAGACTTGATTTCTTACTGTTCCGCTTTGACGAAGTTGCTGTTCTATTTCATCCATCCTGTATTTTTGGCGATTGATCGAGCGGGGCGCGCCCGTTTTTTCTACTCCATCGTAATCATTGCTTGACCCTAAAATACTTTGAATATAAATAGCAGGAATTCCGGGCATTCCGAGTAAAATCGAATGCGCTACTAAAAACCGTTGGATGCGGAGCTTTTCTTCGTCGTTTCTTTTATTCAATGCATCAAAATAAGTGGCGTTGATTTCATAGGGAATATCTTCACCGGCTTCGTTTTTCTTATAAGAAATCATGGCTCCTTCTTTTTTCAATTCCTCTGCCATCTCAATAATTTTACTTTCATGAATGATTCCGCGAATCGGATTCAGGCCAATTCCATCATGAGAAGCCAAAAAGTTGAAGAAAGCCGTTTCACCGCCCAGATCTGGAAGGTTTTTTGCCCAATTTGTTAAAGCGCTGGTATCCCCAGAATGGATAGAGTATAAAATCAAAGGCGGCAAAGGAAATTGATAGACCAGATGTGCCTCGTCATGCCCGTTTCCAAAATAGGAAATATTATCTTCATGAGGTACGTTGGTCTCTGTAATGAGCAAAGTTCCTTTTGCCGCTTCGTCCACTACTTCCCTGAACAGCTTTATAATCTCATGTGCCTTTTCATGATGAAGGCTCGCAGTGCCTATCTCTTTCCAGATAAAACCGATGGCGTCCAACCGGATATATTCGGCGCCCTGCTCTATATAAAAAAGCAGGACATCGATCATCTCTGCAAGTACAGCAGGATTGGCAAAATTCAAGTCAATCTGGTCTTCGCTGAATGTTGTCCAGATGTGTTTTTCTTCCTCTGTCGGCAAAGTGAATCGGGTCAATAGCGGATGCGTCCTAGGACGTGTCACTTTACTTAAATCCACAGTCGGATCCACTTCTATAAAATAATTCCGGAAGGCAGGATTTCCCTTCAAATATTCCTGGAACCATTCGCTTTCAGCAGATACATGGTTGCATACTATGTCGAACATGAGCCTGGCAGATGCGGAAAGGTTCCTGATATCTTCCCAGTCGCCCATTTCGGGATTCACTTTTTTATAGTCAATGACAGAAAACCCATCGTCTGAAGAATACGGATAAAACGGAAGAATGTGGACGATTTCAAATGCAGTTGCAAAATAATGATCATAAACCTTCTTTAAGGTCTTCAAAGTCGGCTGATGCGGTTCTTTAAATTGGTCCCCATACGTAATCAAGACTATGTCTTTTTCATTCCAGGATTGCTTTCTGGTTCTTAAAGGCTCCTGTCTTGTCTTTTGGATGGAATTCATTATTTGAAAATAAACAATTTCAATATTCTGATTTTTGTAGATAGAAAAAAGCCTTTCTTTTATTCGTTCCATGGGTACCCCCAATTCTGAAGTACTTCTGCCAACAAAAGTAATGCTTTCATTAACTTTATATTCAATTCCTTTTCAATGATGCTTTTGGTTAAAACATATAATAGATAGCACTTTATGTCAATTTGATTATTAGAATTTTCTGTGAAATTTTAAGTGGTTGCTAAAAAAATTAAGAGGAATTCTTCCTATAGCTGAAAGAGGCATAAGTCTGAGAGCACGCATTCGTAATATTGCCCATTAAAATTCATTGCTATTTTTACTCGTAAAAAACAGCAAAGGAGCAGTCTCTTCTCCATATCCAAATCCAAGAAGCTGCCCCATTCACTGGCTATTATTTCGCGGTCATCTACTAACAATAATCCATGGCTGTTTATTATCTCATAAAGTTACCGCCTGAAATTTTCAATGCTTCGCCTACAATATTGCGGGAAGCGTCCGTGAGCAAGAAAGCGATCATATTCGCCACTTCTTCTGTTGTCGAAATGCGTCCTGACGGAATGGCTGCAGCTGCCTCCTTCAGCCCTTCCTCAAAAGAGATTCCTTTCTTTTCCGCTTTCTTCCTGATGCTGCTCCAAGCCATTTCCGTATCCACATATCCGGGGCAAACTGCGTTGACTCGGATATTGTGCTCAATCGCTTCCAATGCCATCGATTGCGTCCATCCGATGACTGCAAATTTACTGGCGGCATAGGCAGTGTTGCCATGCGCACCGCGAAGACCTGACAGCGAAGACAAGTTCACGATATCTCCTTCTTTTTTCTCCAGCATCCTGTGATAAACCAGTTGAGTTAAAAAAAGAGTGGATTTGAAATTTACATTCATGACTCTTTCGACCGTTTCTTCATCCAGCTCTTCCACTACGCCGCCCCCGCCAATGCCAGCGGAATTTACAAGTCCATTAATAAATCCTAGAGCCTTTTCAGCGCTTGCCACAAGTTCTTCCCGTTCTTTTGGATCCGTAAGGTCAGCCGTTTTAACGAAGATATTTCCTTCCCCCGAAACTGGAATCAGCTGCTGTTTCAACTCAGTTAGCTTTTCTTCGTTTCTTCCTGTAATGGTCAGCCGGGCGCCCATACCGGTTAGGACTTTTGCAGTTTCGTAGCCGATGCCTCCACTGGCACCTGTAATTAAAACATGTTTATGTTTTAGTGCATCACTCGAAAAAATAGACATGAACATTCCTCCGTTCGCTTCGTTTTAGGCGATGAATGTTCATCTTTTCCCTTTCTGTTGAGTTCATCAAACATGATGCACCAGAATGATAAGCGAAAAAACAAAACGCAATAAAAAAATAATGTGTCCGCGAGAAGAATTGTTTAATGCTGAAGGAAATCAGGAAAAGAGTCATTAATACAAAAGAAGGTGGGATCAATATGCGTATGTCCTGTATGGGAAGCATTCTTATTTCAATTATTCTATCGATCGTCCTGACCATCCTTATCAATTTACTTTTTCTTTAAAATAAACAAAACAGCTGTTCTTGAAATGAAGATTCAAGAACGGCTATTTTGTCTGTAATGCCTACTTTTATGGTTACATCTGGTTCAAATATTGTTCAAGCCGGTCAAAAGTTTCCGTCATGCCTTCCACTACGCCCATATCCATGACTTGTTTCAAATCTTCTTCGGATTCAAATAATGTCCGGCTGATAATCCGGGTTCCATTGCCTTCTTCTACAAATTCAACCGTTATTTTCATGGTTGGAAAACCTTCAGCATTATTTCCATTTTCATCAGAGAAAATATCCTCATAGACAAGCCGCTCGGGTTTTTCCACTTCCTGATAAATACTTTTCCCCCAAGCTTCTTCTCCGCCTGCTGATCGCATACAATAATGCCAGATTCCTCCTGGCCGAACATCCATTTGATAAGTAGTCGTTGTCCAGCCGACCGGTCCCCACCAATTTTTGATATGTTCCGGATCAGTATGCATTGAAAAAACAAGGTCTCGCGGGGCCATGAAAAATCGTTCCATCACCATTTCCAGTCCTTCCACTCTCGTAAAGGCCTCATTTGATCCTTTATTGACTGACATTGGAATTCCTCCTTGTGATTTGCTTGATCTCTTTGGCTTCAGTTCCCGGCAATTACTGTTTTTCTTCCTCCTCTCCTTTTTTCTGGACTTCTTTTAAATAATCATCCAATCGATCAAAGCGTTCTTCCCAAAGATGGCGATACGTATCCGTCCATTCCTGCAATTCCTGAAATGGCTTCGGATTTAATTGGTAGACACGCCGGTTTGCAATCGGATGGACAATCACGATGCCGGCCTCGCTAAGCACGCGCAAGTGTTTTGATGCCTGCGGCTGCCGAAGTTCAAGTTTTTCAGCAATTTCTCCGACAGTAAGCGGGCCTTGTTTCAATAGTTCAACGATGTTCCAGCGGTTTGGTTCTGCTAATGAATGCAATAGTGTTTTCATAACTCAATTATACCTCCGTAGGAATATTCCTGTAAAGGTATATATATTTATTATTCAGTCTATTTTATTATTTTAAGACGTTTATCCATGAAAGAAACCGCTATACGCCATATCTAAAAAGGCTCAGGCGGTTACGTTCCGCATTTATTCTTTTTCCAGCATAGCTATCGCTTCTTCCAGCTTCTTCTTTTCATCACCAGAAATTGCCGGATATTGAGGATTGATTTTTTCAAGCAATTCAACCATCACTTCTGAAATGATATAACGTGAATACCATTCGTTATCCGCCGGCAACACATACCATGGCGCATAATCAGTAGAAGTATGGTTGATGATATCTTCAAAGATGTTCTGATAGCCTTCCCAATGCTGCCGCTCTTTTACATCGTTAAACGAGAATTCCCAGTTTTTATCCGGGTTTTTCATCCGTTCAAGCAGCCTTTCTTTCTGTTCTTCCTTCGACATATTAAAGAAAAATTTCACAACGGGAAAACCGTTTTCCACTAAGTATCTCTCGAAGTCATTAATTTGGCGATAGCGGACTTCCCAAATATTTTCATGGATCAATTCGTTCGGAAGCGGCGTTTCCTCCAGTAAATCGTGGACTCTTGGGGCAATGACTTCTTCATAATAGGAGCGGTTGAATATGCCGATTTGTCCCCTTTCCGGCAAGCCCTTATGAAACCTCCAAAGGTAATCGTGTTTCAGTTCCTCTTCCGTAGGCTTCTTGAATGAAGTCGTTTTTAAGCCCTGTGCTGATAGATTAGAAAAGATATAACTGATGGCTTCGTCTTTCCCTGCCGCATCCATTGCCTGCAAAACAACGACGATGCCTTTTTCCTCTTCTGCACGCAGCTTTGTATACAACTCTTTCAATTTCTCCAAGCTTTCAGGAATCAATTGCTCCCGCAGCTCATCTTCTGAAGGGATTTCTCTTTCCCGGGTATTGTAATTCGAAAATTCCACTTTCTCATCCTGTTTCATTAAATACTTAGTCGTATCCATAGTTTTCCTCCTTCGTTTTATTCTTGGGGGATAAATCTATCTTACAAAGGGTCGCTGGCCTTAATAAAAGCATGATTACATTGTGCCATTCTTTTTTAAAGTACCCGCCTTGCAGAGCCACAAACTGTTTCGAACACGATAAGTTTGATCGGTTTTGAATATTAAATGACCGATCAAAAAGAACGGCAACCTTTTGATTGATTCAAAAAGTTGCCGTTCTTTTTAGTTCTATGTTAAAGCCGTATCAATTCTTTCAGGCGTTCATATTGCCAGTTCCGTTCTTCCGCGACAGCCGATTCATCAAAATCCGTCTCAAATGCCACGGCCTTGACTGCATATGTTGAAGCGTGAATAGCATGGCCAATCATATGAGGAGTAGATCCGGCTTGGCCCGCTGCCCGGGCGGCAGCTATTGCTGCTTCACCGGCTGCTTCACGCGCAGCCGCATGTGCAGGGAACGCTGCTTTCCGGGCATCGCCTACCCGAATTTTCCCTCTAGCCCATTGCCTGGACGCTTCAATGGCTTTTTTTAACCGGTCATCTTGCGGACGCTGCTGTTCATAATAGGATAGAACATGTTCAGCACAATCCGACGCCCAATATGCTGCAGTTTGATGATTTGTTTTCTTCAATAATTCATCGATGGATTTTTTTGTCTCTGTATCTGTGAATTCTCGTGTCATCAGTTCCCATCCCCTTTAGCTAACTCCCAATTCCCTTTCAAGTATAGAGGAAAAGACCGAATAAAAAAATAGAACTATTGAAATATCTAATTCGATTAAAGACGTTTTCGTATGGAAATCCTGATTTGAAAAGAAAGACATTTTGCCAGTTTGAGAATATAATAAAGGCTATTGCTTTTTAATATTCGGCAGCTTTTCTTATGCAGATGAAAAAGATGGATAGATGGCCGTTCAATGATCAATGGAGGAATTTTCTTGAATACAAAAGCTTTTTCTTTGGCATTATTTACAGTTTTAATATGGGGTTCTTCTTTTGCTGCCATTCGTGTCAGCCTGCAGGAAGGATATGAGGCCGGTCAATTAGTGCTCGTACGCTTTGTGATTGCTTCAACCCTCTTTCTCATCTATGCCTTGTGGCCAGGAACGAAATTCCGGCTGCCACGGAAAGGCGATTTTCTCAGCATTCTAGTACTAGGCTGGATTGGTATCAGTGTTTATCATCTTTGCGTCACGTTTGGAATGGAGACTATCTCAGCAGGCACAGCCGGCATGCTCATCGGTTCAGGTCCTATTTTCACGGCTTTGATTGCGGCGGTTTTTTTAAAAGAACGCTTGACTCCGCTTGGCTGGCTAGGTCTCGGCATCGGATTTATCGGGATTGTGCTTATTGCCTTCGGAGCCGCCGGGGCTTCCCTGACACTCAATATTGGCGCGCTGCTCGTTTTGATTGCGGCTTTTGCCACGTCCGTATTTTTTGTTTTCCAGAAGAAATTATTGACCCGCTATACAGCGATTGAGTTAACTGCTTATTTCACTTGGGCCGGAACTTTGCCATTCTTTATTTTTTCACCGGGAATTTTCACGACGCTGCAAAATGCTTCTCTGGAAGCTCATTTATCGACCTTGTACGTCGGCATTTTTCCGGCAGCTATCGCTTATGTAACCTGGTCTACAGCGTTGTCTTTGAGCAACGCCAGTTCCGTTACCAGCATGATTTATCTGGAGCCGGCTATTGCGATACTTGTCGCCTGGATATGGCTGCATGAACTGCCGACTTCCCTTTCACTAATCGGCGGAGTCATTGCGATTGCCGGTGTGCTAATCGTCAATGTCTTAAGCAGAAAAAGCCAGCGAAGGCATTCAAACCGCATAATTGAATCTTCCTGAAGCACATAGTATAAAATGCAAATCAAAGATAGGAATGCGCTTTTCGTTTTCTGTTATTAAAGTTAATGGAGGCTTAAGGAATGGCAGACAAAAATTCAAACACCGGACACAGCTTACCGCATGGAATAGGGAAACCTGCAACACGCGCCTTTATATTAGCCGGTTATACTCGCCTCGAGCAATTCACCACTGTTTCGGAAAAAGAGATTTTGGAGTTGCACGGCGTCGGCCCGAAAGCGGTCGGCATTATTCGTGAAGCACTGGCTGAAAGAGGGTTCTCCTTTTCTCCAAAAGACCATTGATTGAAAAAGCCTAGCAAAGGATGCAAATCCTTTGCTAGGCTTTTGTTTTATTTTCCTGCAATGCATTAATATGGTTATTGCTCAGTGGTGAGTACCGATATGTACTCTTTAACAACTTCATACACATAATCCTGATTAGCTGCAGCCGTATCCGGATTGTAGGCACCGTCGTTTGTTTTGTTGTTCGATAAAACCCGGATCCCAAGAAACGGAATGTCATATGCTGCAGAAATTTGGGCAGCTGCTGCTGTTTCCATTTCTTCCACAGAGGTGCCATATTTCTCATGAATCCAGTTGATGCGGTCCACTTCATTGTTCCAAAAATCAGCAGAACCGATTGTACCTTCTACAACTTTTCCTTTTGAATACGTATCTTTCACTGCATTGGCCGCAGCCAATAGTTCTTTGTCACCTTCATAATAACGGATATTTTCAGCATCTGGATCTTCTCCTGCACTGCCTTCTGAAGCCATCAAATCCATGGGTTTCCATTCCGTCGGCTCAATGCCTTCGCCTTCAGCCAATTCACCCGTTTTCAAAGCCCCTATATTTACAGAACGCTCGCCGAGGACAATATCAAAGACGTTTAATGCCGGATCGTGTCCGCCTGATGTCCCTTGATTGATGATTGCAGCTGGATTGTATTTTTCGATTGCCAGGGCCGTAGCGGCACCAGTGTTTGCGAAACCTTTGCCTGTCTTCGTTACAATTACTGGATAACCTTCCACTGTACCGATATAAAACTCAAAGGTTGAACCGGATTCCTCAACTTTCACGTTTTCAAGCCGTTCCGCAAATTTTTCCGCTTCAATCGGCATTGGTCCTTGGATTAGAATAGGCCGCTGCGGCTTTTCTTCCGCTTTTGTCTCGGCAGTTGAACTGCATCCTGCAAGAATTAGCAATACGGCCATTGCCAAGATCAAAATCTGATGTACTTTCACTTTTTTCATGCTGTCTTCCTCCTAATTGTCAATTACTCTCGTGCCTGGACCAACAGAAAAAGGGCCAGAACAGATAGCATGTATGCTACCTCCGGACCTTTGAAGTTAAAGTATTATTGGCATGGCAAAACCGAAGAAAGCCTACTACTTTAACCCGTAGTCCAGTTCATTTTTGGGAACTTGGTAGAAACGCCCGGACCATATTACCGAGCATATACGAGAATCATTATGTATTTTTTGTACTTGGTTAATATAGCAATGAGATGAAATGCCGTCAACCTATAAACGAACATTTGTAACTAATAGACCATTTATCGTTCGTCTTTGACTCTTTAATCCCGCTTTTTCCTTTCATTATTTCAAATCCCCTGTCTCATTACTTCTAATTGCTTACTGCCGATTATACTCCTCGAAAATTTCCAGCAACATTCTATTCCGTCAAATCGAAAAACTGTACTACCATTAGTTTTGTACCATACGTGAAGACACCGAGTACTCTTGCACAACTGACAGCATCAACCTGCTACGGAACAGCCGATTTTTCTTTGATAAAAAAATACCGCTGATTTTGATAACTCTCAAAACCAGCGGCAGAGCTGTTCAGCATTTAAATTGATTGTTGTTCCCTAACAACTGTATGAGCATAGACATCGTGCGGCAACCTTGCACCTTCCAGCCTTTCAAATCCTTTGCGATTTTTGATTAACTCGATTGGACTTTTGAAGTCCCGATATAGAAAACGTTTAGCGATTTGTTCACCGCTTGGTTTATGGCCGCCTTCACTTTCCAGCACCAGCCCCTGTGCTTTGTATCCGAGTGTTTGTCCAGATTTGGCTAATTGTCCATACTCCAGTCCCCAAACAACAAGCGTCGGCACTATTAAAGAATACACGGGATTGGTTTTGACTTTCTTCGGTACCGCTGCTTCCAGCACAGCTAGCGCTGCCGTTGCCGCGATAAAATCAATGAACATTGCCTTAGAACGTTTCTTAGATAAAGCTTTCATCCAATTCCCCCTTTGTGATTTCTTCTACATTAAGAGTAGAGGAAGCAAATGGCCTTTACAACAAAAAAGCGAGTGGACTGAACCTTCTCGCTTTCCCATCATTTATTTTGCGGGAAACCTCTTTTTAATTGCCTTCAGTATGGACACAAGCATATCCCGAATTGCATGTACTGGACGCACGCCGCTTTTGCTTTGCCATTGAATCCACTCAAGCGCAATCAGGCACAAAATCAGCCAAATGGCGCCAGCTATAAAGCCGGCTAGCACATCACTCGGAAAGTGTGCCCCCAGGTAAACCCGGCTCATGCCAATTAATGACACTAAAATAGCCATTAAAAAGATGGAAATCCACTTGAAGAGTGCACTTCCATTTCCGCGTATTACCAAATACATGATAAATCCGTAAAAAATAAGTGAACCCATGGAATGGCCGCTTGGGAAACTGAAGCCGATAGCATCAATTTCAGGATTGATGGATGGTCGTCCCCTCTCGTATAACTGCTTGAGCATTTTGGTCAATAAGCCACCGATTCCAACTGCCACCAGAAAAAAAAGGATGCCCCATCTGTCCCTATACTTAAACCACAACACTAAAACCGTCACTGCGGACAAAGTGGTTAAAAACCACACCGATCCCATCTCAGTGATGAAAATCATCGCACTATCTAAAAATGGATGATCGATTGCTTTAAAGTATCCGATAATCGATCCATCGAAGCTTCTCATTTCATTTTCCATAACGTCTTCAGCCAATTCGGTAAATATGACAAGGAACAGAGCCGCAATCCCAAGGCCAAGACCCAGAAGCAAGAAGGTGACACCGATTTTCGTATTCTCTTTGATCATCTAATCGCCCCTCGCCTAATTCCTAAGCTGTTAAACATATACCCCTTATCCGCAAGACATATTCGCCAAAAAGGAAACAGCCACCCCTCAAATTTATTGGCAGGAGCAGCTGCTTTTTTATAATGCTGTCGTCTTTGACGATTCACAAATATCTTTCAAGTTTTTCAATGATTGGTCCATGGCATTATTCATCAGCTTTTTAATAATCAGCTTATCCGCCACTTTCATCAATAAACTATGCGGAACTTCGTATTCTTCAAAAAAGTCGACTCTAGTTCCATTTCCTTCAGGCGTATAAGTCCAGCTTTGAAGTGAATCGATTGAACCTTTCACCATGCCTTTCCATGTATATCCATTGCCATTGCGCAAATTTTCTGTAACAGCTACGATAATAGGCAGCTGCATTCCGAGGATGGTGATGTCCAAATCCATGGTTGTTCCCGTTTCGCCTTGCCCTTTTAAATTCCGTGGTTCAGACAAACCCGCATACCACTGATACCAACGGGTCGGATCGGTTGCATACTGATACACTTCATCGATGGGACGCTCAATCATAATACTTTTTTCAACAGTCACCATAACTTCTTCCTCCTCACAATTATCCATCGGTTAAAAGGCAATAACGGTTCTCGTTGTTTGATTAAATCGTAATCCTACTCCAAAGGATTGTAAAAGAAAAACCACCAGTCAAAAGAATATTTTCGGCGGCTATTTTTTTATTGCGAGCGGTCTTAGCATGAATAATGCTTCTCCAAAAACTCTTCCAGAATCATCCGGTGGCTGCCAATCATCTTGTCTGGCAATTCAGCTGGATAAAAGAACTCAAAACTCACCGATTCCGATTCCTCAATGACCAGTTCCCCTTCATAGCCTTCCGAATAATATGCTATTGTCACGAGATAGAACTCATCCCCGTTTTCAGCAACAACAAAATGATCCGGGCCGGAATAGACATTGATAAGGTGCAGTCCGTTGACCGTCAATCCCGTCTCTTCAAGCACTTCGCGACGTGCAGCCTGTTCTGTTGATTCGCCCAGTTCCATCAATCCTCCCGGCAGCCCCCAAGTGCCATGCGGAAACTTCCGCTCCTGCAGCAATAGCCGTCCCTTTTCATCCGTAATGACCGTCACTGCACCTGTAAATATTACCGGCCTGCGCCCGATTAATTCTCTTAATTCCTCAACGTAGCCCATTCAAAAACTCCTTTTCATTAAATCCGTTTGTTATATTATACTCAATAAAACCCGGCTGCCGCTCAAATTAAAAAGCACCATCTCGAGAAACGATAACCCGTTCAATTGTGCGGGACAAAATTTGAAATAACATGCCTTTGAACCGAAAATTTATATCCGAATTTGCGGTTTTCAAATGCCGATATACCAACATTTCAAGGCAACTAGCTTTAGTTTCGACATACGTTTTGACAGGAGAATCAGCGGCCTTAGCTTTATATTGTAAGGTCGGAAGGACTGTTTCAATTCCCTTAAAATACCATGCTATAATAGATGTGAGAAGCAAGCAGTGAATCAGAAGTCTAAATATTCTTCCTATCAACCAACTTAAATTCAAAAGAGGATGAGGTGTTTTCATGCCAGTAACCATGTGGGGTAAATTATCTTTTGCGGCTTTAATTCTGCTTTCACTTGAAGTAGTTTTGGCATTTTTTATGATATTTGTGAACTTCCTAGCAGCGATGACTGTGATTTTACAATTTACCCCCTTTTTAGCTACATTAGGAGTAATGTTCGGAATTGCAGGGATTCTTAAAGAGAAAAAGAAAGCGAAGCGCATACCGCTCTTAACGTTACTCATGAGCATCGTTTTACTCGCCTTGTTTCTGTTAATCTTGTTCGGTTTTCAATTTGGAGGCTGAATAATGGCAGCAGCAAAAACCATGAAAGTTTTAATCAATAGTTAGACGCCGTTATTAAGTTGCAAGGATGCAACTCACTCAATAACGGAGGGTGCTATTCAGAAAGACGCTTTCGGCACTTCCGGTTTAATTAACAGGCTGTCGCTACTATTCATTTGAAAATAGAAAAGGCCTTTCACTAGGAAAGGCCTCAGACTGTAGACAAAGTGTGCTTGAAATGAATAAGACGGTATAAACCCCAACCGGACCGGCCACTTCGCTTTCCGTGGGCACGGCCTCAGCCCATAGCTGTCAACTTAAGACTTTCCCCGAAACCCTTCCGGTCATTTTTTCTGTCCGGAAGGGTTTCATTCGCTTGGACAGCGGAAATGGAAATAACTAAGAACGCCAAATAAGCCTCCCGGCCAGGAGGCGTTGGGGTTCTGCTACATGGC
>NZ_JBYLHS010000010.1:0-93147 GCF_057748275.1 Planococcus sp. VCh962 | reverse complement strand
ACGGCATGGCGCAGGACGCTTAACGTCAATTTGTCGCTGGAAGCTGCAATGATCAGCATCTGCAACGGGCGATTCCCTTTCAAGATCGGCCAATAATCGCGAAACTTAGTTTGTACTGTTAAATCTGCGAGACCATAGAATTCTTTCTGGTCTTTGCCCTCGATTCCTATGACAGCCAGCACTGTAAATAAAAAACCAGCGAGGATGGCATAAGTATTCAATTCATGGAACAAAGACATTGTAAATCCACCGTGCTTGGCCACTAAATAGGAAGCGACAAATACTTGTCCACCGGTGAACAACAGCGTGTTGTTGACGCCGTCGAATACTGCAAAGAGCGGACGCTGTTTTGGGTCGTTCGTCAGCACCGTCTGGGCCGCCTTGGTGCAAGCGGTCTGCATCGTATAACCGATGACATAGACAGCATAGATTAAGATGAAAAAGACCATTTGAAGCGACTCCGGCAAAAGGTGCGTGACGTTGTACATGATTAAAATGGATCCCGCTAAAATGATATTCCCCAAAACCATCATCGGGCGGAACTTGCCGAATTTCGATTCGGTCTTATCAAGGATAAAGCCGATGATCGGATCCGTGATCCCATCAAATAGGCGCATGAACGTTAAAATGGTACTGATCGCCACCACGGTCAAGCCGGCGATGCCGGTAGCGTAATAAGAAACAAATGCGAGCAGGAACATATACATATTGGTTGCCGTGTTGTTTAAAGTAAAAAATCCAATCTGCCAAATCTTCGCTCTATGGTACTTCTGATTTTCATGGATGGTTGCAGTTGTCATCAGATCTCCTCTACTCTCCATTAAGATAGTTTTTGCTGCTTCGTTTTTCTTGCATTACGAAAGTTGAAAATGAAGACGCTTTCAAATTCTTTTCAGGGATATGTTCCTTTATTTATTCTCAGAAGACTGTAAAAACAAATTATTTGTTTAGTCAACAAACTATATCATTAATAATATATGAAAGCGCTTAACCATTCAAGCTTTTTTTACAATCTTCCGAAAACAAACTATATTAAGAAAACCGTTTCGCTCACTTTCGCAAATTCAGCTGGCGAAACGGCTCTTTTTACTTCTTATTGCGTAACTGCAACTGCTTGTTCTTGTGCAATCAGGCACAATTCCGCCGCCTTGAATGCATGTTCCTGCGTCATCGCGTTCTCCGTGCGGTTTATGCAGTCTTTGATGAATTCACCAAAGAACGGGAATCCAACCGTGCCGGAGAGGCTGTAATGCTTTTCTCCGTTCTTATTGACAAGATACAGATGATCTCCGGTTTCTTCGCGTGCCACATCCAGGTATTTGCGGATTTCGATGGTACCCTCCGTGCCGGTGATGAAAGTGCGGCCATCTCCCCATGTCCGTAAGCCTTCCGGCGTAAACCAGTCCACTTTGAAAATTTGAGTGGCACCGTTATCTCCGCGTAGCGTGGCGTCTCCGTAATCCTCAAGCTCAGGATAGTCCGGATTATTGTAGTTCCCGACCTTACTATGAAGAACCTCTGCATCTTTACAGCCCGCATAATACAAAAATTGCTCAATCTGGTGGCTGCCAATATCACAAAGAATTCCGCCATACTGCTCTTTATCAAAAAACCAATCCGGGCGGCTTTCTGCATTCAAACGGTGCGGCCCGAAACCGGTCACTTGAATGACCCGGCCGATTGCCCCGTCTTTAATGAGCTGCCCTGCAAACACCGCTCCTTCGACATGCAATCGTTCGCTGAAATAAACCATGTACTTCTGCCCCGTCTTTTTAACGACACGTTTCGTCTCTTCCAATTGGGCCATCGTAGTGAACGGTGTTTTATCCGTAAAATAATCTTTTCCGGATTCCAGCACACGGTTGCCAAGCGCACTGCGCTGAGAAGGAATCGCAGCGGCGGCGACGAGTTTCACTTCAGGGTCATCCAGAATTTGCTCGAACGATGCAGCTGCTGCAACTTGTGGGAATTTCTCGACGAATTCCTCCACTTTTTTCGGATCCGGATCATAGACCCATTTCAATGTTGCGCCTGCTTCCACTAAGCCGTTGACCATACCGTAGATATGGCCATGATCAAGAGCGGCAGCCGCAATCGGGAACTCTCCTTTTTTCACTACAGGATTCGGTTTCCCTTTCGGCGCATAAGTCATTCCGTCTTTACTCATTTGTTTCGGCCTCCTGTCATTTAACTGCTGCTGCTTCGAACCAATCTGCATACCCGAGTTTACGTAAATTCTGAGCTGAAATTTCCAGGCAATCGAAAGGATCACGTCCGTACGTATCATCTTGTTCCACCAGGAAATACTTTGCTCCGCTTGCAAGCCCAGCATCAATGACAGCCGGAATATTCATATTCCCTTCGCCCACTTCCGCAAATTCAATCAAGTTATTGAATTTAGTAAAGAATTTGGCCATGTCTTTGAAATCATCTTCATTCACATCCAATTGACCGATGCGATAATCCTTTAAGTGCAATAAAGAAATCCGGTTTTTGTACTGGTTGATGATATCAACCGGATTTTCTCCAGCACGCTGAATCCAGTGAATATCCAACTCGAAGCCAAGCTTTGATGTATTGTTTTTGATTAAATCAAGAAGGTACTCACCATCGAACTTTTGGAATTCGACATGGTGCGTATGATAGTATAGCTCAATTCCCTGCTCCGCTAGGCGATGCGCCATGTCTTCCGCTTTTGCAATAAACTCCATGATTTTGTCTTTGTCGCCCATAATCGTCAGCGGCAGCATGCCGATGCGGAGAAAATTGCAGTCAAGCGTTTTGCAATCCTGGACAATTTTATCGAAATCACTTACCAATGTTTCACCTGGCATTCCCGGCATCATCGGTTCCAGTGGAGCTGACAAAGCCGCTATCTCGATATCGAAGTCCCGGCTGGCTCTTTTCAGCTCGGAGACGTTTTCTTCAGTCATCGGGATTTGCGAGACTTCCACTGCGTGATATCCCAGTTCATTAATTTTTCTCATCGTTTCATAAACACCGATTTCCTCGACTTTGCCTTTCAGCATCATCATTTGTACACCGATTTTTCCTTTTTTCATTGATATACCTCCATTGCGATTTGTTTTCTGCTATTGCTTGATTCACGGATGGCATCAATCATTTCCATCGATGTTTGCGCATCTTTTGCGTGAATATAATTATCCGTATTCTGCCGGATGCAATCATAGAACTCATTGATCAGTTTCATGTGACTTGCGCCGTAATAAAATTTCGTGCCCGGCAGTTTTTGGTCTTCTTCTATTTTCAGCTGTGTCCCATCAGCAAGCGTTTCAGTCAAGATGCTGTCTTTAATGGTGAATTTGCCTTTTTCAAATAGCAATTCGAGCTCCACTGATGAATTCTCCGCATTGGCATTTGTCGCAAATAACAGACCCTTCGCGCCATTTGTAAATTCGATGCTGGCCGTTGCCGTGTCTTCGACTTCTAAATCATAATCAAGCAAATTATCGATGGAACCTTTGATTTTTTTGATTTTACCGCCGAACAATTGCATCAGATCTATCGTATGAAGCGCTTGGTTAATCATCACGCCGCCACCCGCGTATTTCATCTGGCCGCGCCACGGTTTGATGTCGTAATATTCCTTCGGCCGGAACCATACGACAAGCCCTTTAATGCCCATGACTTTTCCATATTTCCCGCTTGCTTGAAGTTCCAGCATCTTTTCAACGGTTTCGTTTCGGCGATTTTGCAGCGATATGCCGATTTTGATATCGGGGTTCCGCGCTTCCAATTCAACTAACGATTTGCCTTCTTTCGCATCCAGCGCCAACGGCTTTTCCTGAAAGACATGGACACCTTTTTCAACACAGGCTTTTGTTGCTGCGTAATGAAGGTGATGTGGCAAGCAAATATGAACGCAGTCGAGGGATTCATTTTGCAGCATTTCGTGGTAGTCGGTGTAAAATACCGGCCCTTCGATCGCGCCTTCCATCACCGGATCAATGTCACAAACAGCGGCAAGCTCGGCATAAAGGTTACTTTGAATGACCGGGATATGGATTTTTGAAATATCGCCGAGGCCGATGACTCCTATTTTCAGCATATGGTTTCCCCTCTTTGAAAAACAACTCAACGCCGGCAAGGGCGCTGAGTTTGTTTTTAATGATTATTTTTGGATTAGCAAGCTCTTTTCTTCTTCTATTTTTTTCGATAATTCAGCGAAGTACAGATCTTCATCTACTGGTAACTCAACTTCTTTGCCGAGCCAGCTTGATAGGTGAATTGCGTTGGCTAATGCCACTCCGCGGATTCCGTCGCTGCCTGGTGCAAGAAGTGGTGTACCGTCCAGGACATTGGCTGCAAAGTTTTCAAGTACGCTTGTGTGCTGTACACCCCATACGTCATTAAATTCAAGGACTTCTTCGTCATAGATGTCATCTGCGCCGCCGCCCATGAAAATTTTCATGACGTCCTGCATGTCCATGCTCGCACTCATTTCAGCTTCCGGACGTTTCAAGCGTTTAATGGTCACTTTTTTGCTGTCATCGACAACGATTTTCCCATTGTCGCCATGGATTTCGAAACGGTCTGTGCCCATGATGTCGTGTGTTGCTGTGATAAAGACACCCGTTGCGCCATTGCCATAATCGAACATTGCCGTCACTTCGTCTTCCACCGCGATGTTTCGTTGATAGCCGTATTTGACATTGGAATAGACTTTTTTCGGCATGCCGGCAATCCATTGCATCAGATCCAGCTGATGCGGAGCCTGATTTACAAGCACGCCGCCACCTTCACCTTCCCACGTCGCTCTCCAAGCGCTTTGATCGTAATAGCCCTGCGGACGCCACCAAGTCGTGATGATCCAATTTGTACGGCGGATGCTGCCGATTTCATCGTTATCGATAATTTCTTTAACTTTCTGATACAATTCGTTGGCACGCTGGTTGAACATGATACCGAATGTCAGCTCCGGTTTCGTTGCTGCAAAATCATTTAATTCCTTCACTTGTTTCGTGTAGACGCCAGCCGGTTTTTCTAATAAAGCATGAATGTCTCTTTCCAGCGCCTGAATTCCCATTTCAGGATGCAGGTAGTGTGGGACGCAAGTAATGATAGCATCCACATTGCCGCTTTCCATCATGGCAATATAGTCTTCATAGAACGGCACATCCGGATATTTTTCAGCCGCCAGTTCTTTTTTCGCCAAATCAATGTCGCAGATTGCCCCGATTTCCATATTCGGAACTTTGCCCTCAGCGATAAAGCCTGCGTAAGCGCCTCCTTGAGCTCCTAAACCGATAATTCCTAATCTCACTTTTTTCATGTTTCATTCTCCTCACTCGTATTTTTTTGACGTTGATTTCGGTAAGCTTTTGCGGTCATCCCAACTTTTTCTCGGAAATAACGGCTGAAATGGGAAACGCTTTCAAAACCGCTTTCATGCGCAATGTCTTTTAATGCCTTTTCAGGTTCGTTTTCAAGCAATTGTTTGACTCGGTTCAACCGGCAGCCCATCACATATTCCATGATGGTGAAGCCAGTCATCTCTTTGAAGACATGAGACGCATACGATTTGCTTAAGTTCAATGCATCCGCAATTGACTCAATCGATAATTTACCCTGGAAATTTCGTTGGATGAAAGAAGCGATATTCTCAGCATGCGTTTCTTTTTCTGCTTTTTTGCCTGGAATTTTCAAGGAGTCGATTTGGCCAAGCTGATTGACTGTCACCAGAATCTGCAGAAGCAGGATTTTCGTTTCCGCTTCTTTTCCGACGCCCGTAAAATCGTTGTTCCGGTGCACTTCTTCCAGGCGCTGTATCAGTTGCTCCAATTCTCTTGATTCTTCGTTCTCTCGCGTGCGGATCAGGCAGTAATGCAATTTTTGGAAGACGTCCAGCAGATGCCCGCCGTTCACTGCCTTCAAAGCCTTCTCGATCCATTGCGGTGAAAAATGGATCATACTGCGGACATACTCGCTGTCTGGCGATGTATTTGGCTTATGCAGCGCCATGCCATCCATTAGCAGGATATCGCCAGGCTCAAGATCATAAATCTGGTCGTGGATTAAATACCGGCAGGAACCGGCGTGGAAAAAATAAATCTCATACTCTTGATGGGAATGGTAATCGATATGCTCCAAGTATTTATCCATCCGGTAATGCACCATAAGCGGATGTTCCATCACTACTTTACCTTTCAAATGATTCTACCCCCATTTTATATGAATTTCAGATAATTTCATTAGCTGAAAGTGCTTACATTCCTTATTAGATTATCTGAGAGTGCTTTATTAAAAAACTTTTCAGATAATTATTTCAAATCTTTCATGCTTTGTACAGTGCTTCCTGTTGTAAACTGATTTGCTTTCGCTTACCCCTTTATTCCGCAAATATTATTTTTAAAGAAAATGCCTGAATCTTAGTATCGGCCTTTGTGGTATCCTTTAGTTATAGATAACTTCGACTGCAGCCCCGGCCACAATGGCTTCTGCAAAAAGATTTAGCAATGGAGGAAAACGATATGGTTACGGGAGACGGATCTTATATAAAACAAATAAACAGAAGTTTGATTCTGCAGCAAATCATCGAACACGGAATGATTTCCAGAGCCGACCTGTCAAAAAAGGTCGGCTTGAACAAAGCCACAATATCCGTGCAGGCAGCAGATCTGTTGGATGAAGAGCTTATTTATGAAACACATCAGGAGCACCGCAATTTGGGGCGGCGTCCCATCATGCTGTCATTAAACCGCCAAAGCGGCTTTGCACTGGGCATCGATCTGGATCATAAGAATATCACATACATTCTTTCCGATTTACTTGGCTATCCTGTGCAAACTGAGATCATTCCGTTGGAGACTTCAAATTACGAAATGGTGTTAGAACTATTGGCAGCGCAGATATTGAAGTTTCAGGCACAATGCTCGAACAGCCGCTACGGTTTGATTGGTGCAGTCATAGGCGTTCATGGCACTGTCGGAAAAAACGAGAAAGTTTTTTTTGTCCCTCAGCACCAATGGCGCGATAAGGACCTGAAAGCCGATCTCGAAAAAGAAACAGATGTGAGCGTGCTTATCGAGAACAATGCCAATGCCTCGGCTTTTGCTGAAAAGGTCTTCAAATCCCAGGACAGCGAAAACCTGTTGTCCATTTCGATGTATTCCGGCATGGGACTTGGCATTATCATGGAAGGTGAGCTATTGAAAGGCTATAACGGATTCGCCGGTGAAATGGGCCATATGATTGTTGTTCCAGGCGGCAAGCCCTGCGCTTGCGGCAATAAAGGCTGCTGGGAAATGTATGCTTCAGAAGCAAGGTTTCTGCAGGGTCTCGCCGCTCTCAAAAAAAAGAGCAATCTCAGTTATGAAGATGTGAAAAGCTGGCTAGCAGCTAAAGATCCGGTCGTAATCCAGAAAATCGATGAATTCTTTGAATTTCTGGCAATTGGATTGAATAATATTATCAATCTTTATAACCCGGAAACCATTGTGCTCAACAGTCAGGTGCTGAAAATGTATCCCGGCGCCATCGATCGCATTCAAGGTCTGTTGAAGTCTTCGGTCAGCCATTACCGCGAATTGAAGCTTTCAGATCTTGGCAAAGAAGCGTGTGCCATGGGAGCATGTGCCCTCGCCATCAAGAGTTTTCTGAAAGTACCCGAGCTGCGCTTGGATTTATCAAAAGAACATCTACCCGCAGATGACTATGTGGAAACGGTCATCTAAAAGAATCCCCCTTCCGAACCAGGAAGAGGGATTCTTTTTGGTCTATTGAATTTTTTTCTGTTTACGTGGCCGGAACTTGCTCTTTTACACGAAAGAACTGCTCAGCGTTGTAATAGCAGATATTCTTCACGTAATTTTCCAAAAGCTCAGGGTCATTCGGCATTTTGCCTTCTTCCACCCATGTGCCCAGCAGGTTACACAGGATTCTTCTGAAGTATTCGTGCCGTGAGAATGACAGGAAACTTCTTGAATCCGTCAGCATGCCAACGAAATTGCTGATGAGCCCGATATTCGCCAAGGTTTTCATCTGCGCTTCCATGCCGTCGATATGGTCATTGAACCACCACGCTGTACCCGCCTGGACTTTTCCTGGGACTTCGTCATTTTGGTAATTGCCGGCCATTGCCGCCAAAATATTATTGTCACGTGAATTGATACTGTACAGCACCGTTCTCGGCAATTGGTCTTTTACGTCCATTGCATCAAGCAAACCGACCAATTTATCCGCCAGCAAAAGATCCCCAATGGAATCAAAGCCGGCATCCGGGCCGATCCGGTTAAACATTTTCGTATTCGTATTGCGCAGTGCGTTGATGTGCAGCTGCATCACCCAGCCTTTTTCCGTGTAAAGTCTGGCTAGTTCCAGCAATGTGTAAGTCTTAAATTGGTCGATTTCTTTAGCAGACAGCTCTTCCCCGTTCAAACGCTTCCGAAAAGCCACTCCCGCCTCCTCCTGATCGGTATTTTCAAAGAACAGCACAGAGATGCCATGGTCGGAACTTCTACAACCGATTGCGTCGAAATAATCCACCCTGTCTGATAGCGCTTTCAAAAAAGAAGCGTAATCTTCAATGCTGAATCCTGCCGCCGCTTCCAGTTTTTTCACCCATGCCAGAAACTCATCTTTTTCGATTCCAAGCCCTTTGTCCGGACGGAATGACGGAGATACCGTGCTTTGATATCCTTCTGCCGCCAGCTTTTCGTGGGCTGCCAAATCATCTGTCGGGTCGTCTGTCGTACCGACGAAAGTCACTTTCTCTTTCCTTAAGATTGACCGCACGGAAAGTTCCGGAGTCGCAAGTTTACGGTTTGCTTCTTCCCAGATGGCAGGCGCTGTTTTTTCGTTCAACACTTCGTTGATTCCGAAATAATTCAGCAGTTCCAAATGTGTCCAGTGGTAAAGCGGATTGCCAATTAAATTTGGAACCGTCTTGGCCCAGGCCATAAATTTTTCGTAATCACTCTTGTCGCCTGTGATATACGCTTCGTTAATACCGTTTGCCCGCATCGCCCGCCATTTATAATGATCGCCGGCAAGCCAGATTTCTGTTAAATTACTGTAATTTTTATCTTCTAAAATTTCCTGCGGATTCAAATGATTATGGTAATCAATGATTGGAAGATGTTTAGCTGTTTGATGATAGATATTCTTCGCCGTTTCGTTATACAATAAAAAATCTTCAGTTATGAAAGTTTTCATCTTATTACCCCTTTTCATTTTATAACTCTGATTTTTCTTAGCTCAATAATTAATTTGTTTGATAAACAAATTAATTGATTTGGTTTTATCATATAACCTATATTTTAAAAATTCAAGCTTGTTTTCTATTTTTTCAAAATATTTTTTGAAGTAATCAGAAAATATTAGGTTCGCTTCGCATTGAAAAAGGAGCGAAACAGTTTGTGCACATCCGTGGGTTCATTTCTAGAGCGCGAAACTACCACAAAATTTGCTGTCAAAAAAACTGT
This sequence comes from Planococcus sp. VCh962, assembly GCF_057748275.1. Lineage (NCBI taxonomy): Bacteria > Bacillati > Bacillota > Bacilli > Caryophanales > Caryophanaceae > Planococcus > Planococcus sp. VCh962. The sequence goes on along the minus strand of NZ_JBYLHS010000010.1, from coordinate 83,704 downwards.
AGACACACTCAAATTTCTTGAGTATATCTACAGTCTTCTAATCTTATGCCATTTTATCTTCATCTTTACTCAACCATATTGTCACTCCAAAAAAATTAACGAGATTTAAACTGTAGTGCCCAGTTTATGGAAGAGCTAGAAGGTTTCAATAGGTCAGTCCATGATCGAGCCTGTAGATATTCCCATCGGCATCTTTATACGCATACCTAAGTTCTTTAGGTAAATAAAGGTCTTTGTCGTATCCAGGAACATCGTTTCTCGATACACAATTACCCTGTTCATCAACAGCGATACGGTCCTCACTGGCTGGCAATGTCAATGGCAAGACTCCAACCGGTTGGCTGTTTCCTGTGATGACTTCAAATTGCGCTTTGTAAAACGTGTCATAGCCGGCAATCAAGGCATCGGCCAACGGTTCAATATTTCCAAGAATCCAAGGCAAGGTGATATTCACACTCATGATGACTTCTCTTCCGCGGTTATGGAGGTCAGCTGCCACTTCTTTTAAATGGTTCATTTCAGTTAAAGTAGTTTCTTCATAGTCAGTACCATCCAGAGCTTTCACGGATTTGTTTTCGCATAGTTCCAGTTCAAGAAGCCCGAGTGTTGCAGAGAAATAAGCGCCGGAGATCGGATGCAAAAACAAAATGGCGATATCCGCTTCGCTGTAATGCTCGGCCAGCGTCATTTTGCCTAACTCTTCACATTCTTTTCGTGCTTTTTCTGTATAAGAGGCTGCCCGTTCTGTGTCTTTATGGAAAACTTCCACATAAATCTTTTTGCCATCTAATTTTTCCGCTGTTAACGGCAAGGTTTTTTTCTGGTTTTTCAATACTGTCACTGACTTTTTATGTGCTTCATAAGCCGCTTCCCAATGAGCCGGAGTTTCCACTACAGAAGTAGCATGTTCAGGGCTTGCGTATGTCCGGTCATCGAATAGCCCCAGCGTGAACATTTCTGTAAGCAGCCGTGTATTGGCTTCATTTATTCGTTTCTCGCTGATCCAGCCATTGGTGATTGCCAATTTCAGATTTTCAATATCATTGGTATCCGCAACGAGATCAGTGCCGGCATTGACGGCTTTTGCAAAGCGTTCAGCTTCACTCAGTTCCTCAACGCCCCAAGCCATCTTATTGACAATGCCGCTGTCACTGTTTACATAACCTTTAAAACCTAACTTGCCTCTAAGAATACTATTTAAGAAGTAATGATTGAACGTAAATCCGACCTCTTCAAATGGGATGTCTTCCCCTTCAAATTCCTGAACCACGCTTTTTTTGATGCTTGGAATGGAGTAATACGGCATGATTGATGAAGTTCCATGGTCGACCGCTGCCTGGAACGGCGGCAGATGATATTTTTCCAGACTGCCAGGAGTTGGATAAAGGTTCCATTTGCCTTCTTCATAATGCGGATCGAATCCATTTTCTCGTGCTCCGCCGCCTGGAAAATGCTTGGTGGTCATCGCAATGCTATGCTTTCCTAATTTTTCCCCTTGGAAACCTTCGAGGATGCGGCCGATTGCATCGGAAATAAATACCGGATCTTCGCCAAATGTTCCGTAAGTTCGTTGCCACCTTGGATCTGTAGCTGTATCTGCCATATACATATACCCTTTTCTTAATCCCACAGCATTCCACTCGTCATGGGCAATTTCAGCAAACTGACTGATGAGCGATGCATCTCCGCCTTTTTTCACTTCCCCTTTTGCCGCTGCAGCTAGTCCAAGCGTTCCTGGCCACGTAGAAAAAATTCCCGAAGCATCATTCATGCCAAAAATAGGTTCTGCATGTTCATTTCTTGAATTAGAAGCTATCAGGCAAGGAATCCCCAATCGGCTACCTTCACAAACTTCATTCATCGCATTAACCCATTCCGCTGTTTGAGCTGGACTCCAATTGTCTCTTAAAATAAAATGCCGCAAATGCATTTGTTCAATTGTATGTGTTGTTCCGTATACTTTTGTTGCCGCAAAAATAGTTTCGCCTTTTTCAACAATACCTTCATCCAGTACGCCATTATGGCTCGTTTTGTTTTTATCTTTTTGGGAAAGCCCCATTTGGCGGGTATTGATAAGCATCATTCCGACCTTTTCATCCAGGTTCATTAGCGAAACCAGGTTTTCCGCACGTTCTTTGGGACTCAGCCGCCAATCCTCATAAGGGTCCAGTTTCCCATCGCCATTCAAGTCCTTAAACTTCAATCCATCTACTTCAATGGTTTTTTTGATTCTCGTTTTTAATTTTGGTTGTTGATTAGTCATTTTTACTTTCATTCCTCTCTAATTAACTATTTTCCTATAATTACCTGATTGTATTACAGGGAAAGAAGTAAGGCAATTTCGGCTTACTTCAATCGAAACTCATCTCCTCCTCACTCATTCCTTCAAGTAAGAGAATTCTTTTGCAAATATGTAAAAGCAATGCAAGACAATTTTCAATGCCATTATATACATCTGAGTGTCTTTAGAAACCTGGTCCAGTGGACAAAACTTCCGCACCTACTTCTTCATTTCCTTCCTGGAGATAAAAGCAAACAGGGCTTCTCTCTTTCTGCTTTTTCAATTAACATCAGATGCTCTCATTTTCTGCCCACTCCAAAACACTGGTAATATGGAATTTCTCGTTGCGTGTGTCAAGTAAAGGAAAATAAATATATATGTTTTGATTTTTTGATGACTAGATTATCTCTCCATAGAAAGAGTGCCTCATGAAGAGGCACTCTTGTATCTTCAATATTCATTTCAAGAACGCAGAATGGATTTAGTCTATAGTTGGAACAGGTCCGAGTTCATCTTTATTTTTATTGACCGGCTTAAGTGAAGTGGCAGCCGCTCGTTCTTCTGCCGCTTTTTCTTTAACTTTCGAAATCGAACTTTGAATTTCTTTCATCTTATTCTTGTCCAGGTGGTAGTACTTCATGGCGATCAACGAAGCGATCCAGCCGAGCACCGGAATCCCGAATGCCAGGAAGATGGTCAATCCGTATAAGGAAGTTGTTAACGCATCCCCCAGTTCCGGGAAAGTGTCTTTATAGCCGATCAATGCTACTGCAAAACCGACAAGAGCCGGAGCCAGCGACGAAATCAATTTATCGACGAAAGAGAACAGCGTTCCGATCATCCCCGGCACATACCGGCCGGATTTGAACGTCTCATAATCGGAAACATCGGCAATCATCGGATTGACGAGTGCAGATGGCAGGCTGCCAAAGCCCATGCCCAATGTGTACAAGACAATAAAGCCGATCGTGGCAAGGCCCATATTGCTCAGGGAAATCGTTGTCGGGTCGATGGTGAAGAGGAAAGCCACCAGCACGCTGAACGCTACGAGACCAACCCAGGTCGAGATAACGAACGCTTTTTTCAAATCCGTTCTCCGGGCATACCAGACGCCCACAAAAGTGATCAACAGCGTCGGGACAATGACGATCATGGAGATCGTACCGCTCAGTTCATAGTCCCCCAGCAAAATCCCGAATAACATGACAACCACGACGGCATGGCGCAGGACGCTTAACGTCAATTTGTCGCTGGAAGCTGCAATGATCAGCATCTGCAACGGGCGATTCCCTTTCAAGATCGGCCAGAAATCACGGAATTTCGTTTCGACGGTCGCATCGGCAAGGCCGTAAAATTCTTTCTGGTCTTTCCCGCGAATGCCGATGACCGCCAATACTGTAAATATAAAAGCAGTGACGATGACGTATGTGTTCAATTCCGTAAAGAACGGCATCGTGAATCCTCCATGCTTAACGACCAAGTAGGAAGCGATAAATACTTGTCCACCGGTGAACAACAGCGTGTTGTTGACGCCGTCAAACACTGCAAAGAGCGGACGCTGTTTTGGGTCGTTCGTCAGCACCGTCTGGGCCGCCTTGGTGCAAGCGGTCTGCATCGTATAACCGATGACATAGACAGCATAGATTAAGATGAAAAAGACCATTTGAAGCGACTCCGGCAAAAGGTGCGTGACATTGTACATAATTAAGATAGACCCTGCTATAACAATATTCCCCAGAACCATCAGCGGGCGGAACTTGCCGAATTTCGATTCGGTCTTATCAAGGATAAAGCCGATGATCGGATCCGTGATCCCGTCAAACACCCGCATGAGTGTCAAAATGGTGCTGACAGCCACGACGGTCAAGCCGGCGATGCCGGTGGCGTAATAAGTGACAAATGCCAGCAGGAACATATACATATTGGTTGCCGTGTTGTTTAAAGTAAAGAATCCAATCTGCCAGATTTTCGCTTTGTGGTATCCGTAATTTTCACTGACGGGTGCAGTTGTCATTAGATCTCCTCTTTTCTCCAATAGGATATTGTTTTTAGGACTAGTCTTTTCAAGACACCATAATTGAATGCGCTTTCAAAAATTTATTTTAATGTCTTTCTTGTGTTTACTATCAAAAGCTGGAAAGGAAATAATTATTTGTTTGGCCAACAAATTATATAATTAATAATATACATGGAAGAGGTTCAATGAGCAACTGTTTTTTTATAATCTTCTGAAAAATTTTTAAAGGATTTTATGTGTTTTCTCTCTGGTATGTTTTTATCGAAGAACTATAGGCAGATAAAGAGTAATGAGGTAGAAAACAATATAGTCAATTTTTAAGAAAGAACGCACACAAGTGAAATGAGAGATACTTATCAATGGATGAAAGGATTACCCTATTTAAAAGTATAGGCGCTGCAGATACAAGGAAAAGGAGCTGATCCTGTTGGACCAGCTCCGTCTTATTAAGAAGGAAGGTAAATAATTAATAAAGTCGAACATCCTCACATAAAATAAAACGTGAAATTCTGAAAAGTATCGAGAACAGCTTACGATTAGTAAAAATTCACTGGCTTTTTAAAGGTTAAGAACGAGCATTTTATCGCGCAGCATAGAATCAATACTTCTACCGATGCCCTGTACGCCTTGTCCAGAGTTTTTCACTCCCAAGAATGGGAAGTGATCGGGCCCACGGGATGTTTTGCCGTTCACCTGGACGGTCCCTACATTCAATTTGTCTGAAATAGAGAAGGCATTCTCCAGATTACTAGTGAAGATACTTGCTTGAAGGCCATACCGGTTACGCTTTTCAAGTGCGATTGCTTCCTGTTCATTCTCAATTCGCATAAACGGAAGCACCGGTCCAAACTGCTCCTCCCAAGCGATATCCATTTTTTCCGTTACATGGTCAAGCAGAGTTGGGCCGAGAAGGTTCTTGTCCTTAATACCTTTCAGTACGACGGTAGCGCCTTTATTCTTTGCATCTTCAATCAGGCTGCTAACGAAATCCGCTGATTTCTGATCGATCATAGGAGTCACATTCGCATCTTCACTGGACCTGCCTACTTTCAGCCCGGTCACGATTTCTTTCACTTTTCCGATGAGTTCATCCGCGACACTGTCAACGACCATAACACGCTTTATAGCCGTGCAGCGTTGTCCAGAATAGCTGAGTGCTCCACTGACGATTTCTTTTGCTGCTTTATTCAAATCTGCATCTTCCAATATAATGGCGGAGTCTTTGCCGCCAAGCTCTAGCACCACCGGAATCATAGCTGCTTGTTTGGCGATATGCTTTCCGGTTGTTGTTCCCCCGGTAAACGAAATCATGTCGATAAGAGGATGGGTAACAATGAAATCACCGATAACAGAACCTCGCCCTGTTACGACGTTTACCACTCCCTCCGGCAGGCCGGCCTTTACTAGAGCTTCCACCATTAGTAGTCCACTGATTGCACCCTGGGTAGCAGGCTTAAAGATAACGGTGTTGCCTGTAATAAGCGCAGGCGCAATTTTTGAAGCTGCCAGGTTTACCGGGTAGTTAAATGGCGAAATGGCCAGCACTACGCCGTGGGGTACTTTCTGCACCATAGCTTTTGTCTTCTTTGAAGCCCCGGGAAATGCATCCCCCTGGATAAAGCTGCCGTGTGTACGAAGACCTTCTTCTGCCGTATAACGAATCAACTGAGCCGTGCGCTTCACTTCACTTTTTCCGTCTGAAATAGTCTTGCCTACTTCTTTATGAATCATTTCACCGATTTCATCGGTCATCTTTTCTAATTCATCCGCCCAGCGATGAAGAAGTGCAGCGCGCTCATGGCTTTCTTTTGCTGCCCATGCTTCTTGTCTGTCCGCAGTTTTTTGAATTGCAGCAGCCACTTCCTCCTGAGTCAAGGCAGGGACTTCCCCTACTACTTCATGATTATCGGGAGAGTAAATTTGTATAGTTTCTCCACTGTTGCTTCCTATCCACTTGTTGTTAAGTAAAGTATAAAACAATTTTTCAGCTTGACGTACTGTCATATTCTCTTCACCCTCCGTTTCTTTTTTAACCTGTGCAAGATTAATGTCACCAATTGAACTATAGGGAGTCCCTTTCAAACAAGGCTTTGTTCAATCAAGGATTGTGGTCGCCGGTTCTAAACCTTTCCGTTCGTGGTGCTGTTCAACATAGTGATAAAGCCCAATCCTTGTGCTTTCAATTTCGGTTTTTTAAGATAAAATTCATTACCAATAACCATATTCCTTTAAGCGATTCCACCATATAGTACAAGTATATAGTTTGTTGACTAAACAAACAATTAAAATAATTATTTATTTCAACCTTTCTGATAATGGACATAAGATAGTTTGCTACTTTTAGAGATAAATTCCACTGATTTAAGCTTCATTTTTCATAAAATTTTAAAAGACCAGTAACCTTCGAAAAAGGTCACTGGTCCTTCAAATTCTTTTCTTCATATATAAAGACTTCCGATAAGTGCTGATATGTAAACTTATTCATCGACAAAAAAACTTCTAATGCCTTCACGACTTACATTTCAAATGCAACTTTTATAGAAGGAATGAAACGTTCTCTAATAAAAAATAAAGAAGTTGTACAAGGAATGAATGCATAACCTATACTATAAATAGAAGATAACTACCAAACGAAATATTTTAGGAGACCTGATAGTATGAAAAATAGTTTTTTATCTTTTAACGATAAAGATCGCAGAAACTCATTACCTGATGAAATTACCCAATTTATTCTCAAAAAAATATTTACCGGTAAACTCCAACCGGGTGATAGACTGATTGAAACAAATATAGCGAAGGAACTGAATGTAAGTAACATTCCAGTTCGGGAAGCATTTTATATTTTGCAAAATACCGGCATCGTGGAAAGGTTACCCAGAAAAGGGGTGCGTGTTAAGACATTCTCAGCAGAAGAAATTCAAGCATATATTGTCGCTCTGAAAGAATTATACCGAATCGCTATAACATACTCCGTACCGAACTGGAATGATGAGCATCGGTCAAATATTAAAAGCTTACTGACTGAAGCAAAAGAAAAGTTAGAACAAAAGAAAATTGAGGAATATATCATTATGTGTGACCAGGTTACTTCCTACATTTTTAAAGTAGCGGGGAACAACGTATTCCTGAAATTCTATATGGAAATCACTTATATTACTACAGTTTACAGCCAATCCATGCGGAATGATGATGATAAATTAGAGAGAATGCATTTCTATCTAGAGACCGCCGTAACTTCACTTATTCAATCGGACTTTAATCAGGCAGAGATACAATTGGAGCTATTGGCTAAACAAGCCCTGCTTGTTTAAAAACGCATTGGAAGATACTTCTATTCACTTAAAAGCAAAAGGTGCTGACAAATTGAAATGTCAGCACTTTTTTGTGAAGAAAAAGTAGAAACGTTTGTAACTCATGAATACTTACCAGAAGAAAAGTGCTTTAGCTGCCTATTCTTCTGAAGAAACTGCCGCAATATCCCCTGCTTGCACAGTATATCCTCCATCTATTACTTGAGAAGTTCCTGTTGTAAATCCTGATTCATCACTTGCCAGATATATCATCAAATAAGAAACCTCTTCCAGTTTCCCAACTCGTTTCAAAGGTTGGCCATTCATTGCAGCTTTGCGCAATTCCTCTGTTGGGAACCCTTCCCGGAACATGTCTGTATCAATAGTTCCCGGATGAATTGCGTTCACACGGACATTAAATGGTGCAAATTCCATCGCAGCCGCACGTGATAAAGCTGTTACAGCACCTTTTGCAGCAGTATATGTTGAAAGACCCCCACTTGCATTAATTGCAGCAATGGAAGAAAGGTTAATGATAGAACCTCCGCCATCTTCTTTCATGAATGGCAGCACATTGCGCATACCGATGAATACGCCCCACGCATCAATATCCATTACTCGAGTCCATTGCTCATGTGTCAATTTATCAAATGTGGCATTTGCTAAAATACCGGCATTATTAATCAATACATTTAATTTCCCAAAGTGTTCGTGTGTTTTTTTAGTAACTTCTATCCAATCATTTTCATCTGCCACATCCAGCTTATAAGCAACTGCCGAACCTGGAAATTCCTTATTCACTTCATCAACTAAGTTTTGGACACCTTCATAATTATAATCTGTAGCTGCAACTTTCGCTCCTTCACGTGCAAAGTAGCGAACATGCATTGCTCCCATTCCTTGAGCAGCTCCTGTAATCAAAGCGACTTTCCCGTCCAATCTTCCCACTGAAATCTCTCCCTTTCAAGTATAGTTTTTGAACTAATTATATATAATATATAATTTCTACACTTACTACCTTAACTCATGTTAGATATCCTGTACATTTAAGTGTCTTATTTTATTTATTCCCTTTGCAGTAAATTTTAAAAAGGGCTTTGAATAATTAATAAGCTAAATTTAATTTTTATTCCCGGACAAAATATTGAATTAAACTGTTCGTAAAAGTACACTTTTACGAACAGAAAAAGCAGTTGAGCTGCTGCACCTTTAATTTACTGAAACAAGTCTATTGATTGAAATAAAAAAGGCCCTCCCGATTATGGGAAAGCCTCAGAAAATTTCACTTTGCTTTGAGAACCTTATCGATTTCCTGTTCCAATATTTCTAGTTCCTTTACTCTTTCATTTAACTGCTTCTCAAACTGAATCCCTACATACATCTTTTCTTCATCTTTTTTGAGTTGATCAATTTTCTCTTGAATGGTTTTCACGATACTCATAGGAGATAGCTCCTTTCTTTTTATTTTTGGAACTAGTTGAAAACTACGTTTAAATATCCTGAAAGCGGATTTTCAATGCCTGCAATACGGCATTATTGGTTTCATCGCCATAACTAAAATCCAAGCTGACCTCATTGCCGTTAAACAAACTGAGGCCGACTTCCACTAGTTTTCGGGTAGATCCGGTCAACCCTTCATGCGCGGGAACCAGCTTTCCTTTGTCTTCGCTGTATTCCGTCAACAAAGCCAATGGACCGCCTCCCGAATGGATCTCCGTTTTGTCTAACAATCGATAGATAGCTGGAATACTGGCCATATAAAGGTTCGCCCGGTATTGAGGGTCTGTCCCCTTTCTTTCAAAAAAAGTAACCAGACTTGAAAAATTGGCTTCGTGTTCATTGTCCATGAAATACATATGATTTCCTTTCTGTGTTCCAGGTCACTCAAGCAGCGAAGAGAAAAGGGATTTTTTCTTCCAATAGGTGCGGAGGCGAGTGGAAGTGAAGGAAAGTGGGAAACCCCTGGTTTTTCACTGATTTATCCTTATCCATTCTCTCAGACAGTCTGCTCTCACGAGTCATCCCCTGAAACACGCTTCATTTTTGTCTTTATTATATAGTAAGCTGACCTCCTGTTGACGCTAATAAAAGGAGTTAGCTGCTTCTGAAGTTTCCGGCTCTTCTTAGAAAGACAAAGGGCTTATTGTTTAGTCTTCATAAGAGCAGGTTTTTAAGATAGGGTGTACCCCTTTCCGTTTTTTACTGATTTGATTCTTGTTTCCATTTTTCGAGTTCCAACAAGACGTCTTGCCAATAGGCACGATTGGAATGTTGCTGCTTCAACTCCCGAAGAGTCCTTGCATGAAGTCTAGCATCTCCGGGGGAACAGGATTTACTTCGTGAATGTTCACCTGCTAAGGATTCGATTTTCCTATTTGTTTCTCGAATGTTCTTCAGCAGGGCTTCTTTTGCTAATAAAAGAATCGTTTTTCTTAATTTTTCTGGTTTTTCAACTGTATTCCCCACCATAAAAACCTCCTGTTTTTAAGTAATCAAGCAAGGGGTGTGCCCCTTGCTTGATTCAGTTTTAAAAATAACCTTTTTCCTTCAAGGAAATGCCCTTTTCATTTCCGACAATGACATGGTCGAGCAATTCAATCCCAAGTATCTGTCCGCATTCATCGAGACGTTTGGAAACTTCGATATCCTCGATACTTGGTGCAGGGTCAAATGAAGGATGGTTGTGGGCTACAATGATGCTTTTCCCGTTGTTCAAAATGGCGCTTTTGAAGACTTCTCGTGGTGCCACAATGGAGGCGTTAATGGCGCCGATATGGCATCGATGGACGGCTACCACTTTATTTTTGGTATTCAAGACAAGTACGAGAAAAACTTCTCTGTCTTCATCTCCTATCAGCTGGCGTACAGCTTCCATCACTTTTTTCGGGCTGCTGCACGTGACCTCTTTCATGAATTCGTATTTCTCCTCCACCTCTAATACCTCTTGTCGTATTCTGATGACCTCAATTAGTTTTTCCATTTGGCATGTCTCCTTTGAATTTGATTTTTGCTTTTGGTTTCCGAAGCACTTCTCTTCCCAAAGGGGAAGATTTTTCCCTTTTGGTAAGTAGAACGGAAGACTCGCATAAAAAGCCGTCCATAGAACGTGAAATACCGGAGCGCAGTGAGAATATGTCGCGAAAGTCCATTGACGGTTTTTTCAGGCTCTTAGCCAAAAACAGGATGGTGCAGGTTTCCAGTCTATTTTTGGCTTAGTGCCTTTGGGATGTCTTATAGTTCGGATTCCAAAAGGAAAAATCGCATGACAACAGCAAAGCCAGCTTTGCTTTCCTCTTTTCTTCTGTTGAATTTGGCCCTGCCATTGTCGTGGGAGCGTGAAGAACCGGACAGGAATGTAGAAACGGTTTCCAGTTCGCCAGTTGCGCGTTTTGCGTAAGGGGCCGACTGGTTACGGTTTCTTGTTATCGGCCGGTTTAGATCACAGCGAGATGCCCTAAATTGTTTGGCTGCGCCTTTCAGCAGCCGTACAAATTAGGAGCAGACCTTTAGGCAATCCCGAAACGGTTTTGACTTCGGTTTAGTGGAATCACGATCGTTTTTCACGGTAATTTTGTAATCATTAAAACGACCTGTGGTTATAAATACATTTAAGCCAAGGTTTATTCGTAAATAAGGCCGTAAATCACGACCGTATTTTTGTAGTAGTTCACGGTAATTTTGTAATAGTTACACACCGCAAGGGTTCTTATGATGAGAATTTACATTAAGAAAAACCTCTTCCCTGTTGGACAATTCGAAAGAGGGGGTGGAAAAATTTAATGGGGAGAAGAGAAAAGCCGGTTTCCTGATTTGAGGCAAGGCTGTTCCATTGGTTTAGAAGACGACTTACATAAGGCAGGGTTCATTGGATCACACTTAATTCAAGGAAGAAAGAGATAAAAAAGAGCCTGCAAGAATAACTTGCCGCCCCTTTTATAGAAAGTTAATGATTTAGGATTTCAACTCATCCAACAAAATTTCGGCACCTCTTGGACTTAAGGTGATGCCACGTGCATATTCCCGGTTTTCAGCCGAAATTTCACCGGTTATCAAACAGGCTCCTGGTGCCAGGGACGGCTTCAGCCAAATGAACTCGTCTTCCATGAAAAGCTCAATCGGCGCCTTTTTCTCAATCTGAAGCAGTTTCCGCAATTCGACCGGAATCGCGATCCGTCCCAAGTGGTCTATTCTCCGTACCATTCCTGTGTTTTTCATGTTTGTTCGCTCTCTTTCCCGTATTACCGCTCCAGTTCAATCTCTTTCGCTTTTTCCGGAGATGCCAGCTGCTTGAAGGCAGTAGTGACTTCCTTCGTTTGGGAATGGTTCGGATTCAACTGAGCGATGTGCTGCTGCAACTCCATTTTGGACTGGATCAGCGGATTCTTCACCAACTGCCAGCCGATCGTGATGCCGTGCCGGTAGTCGGCCTTCACGTTCTTTTCCTTCAGGACGTGGCCAATCCGTGCCTGCAAATGCTTCGCGTTCAGTTGCTGCAGGTGCTGGGTGTCCTTGATGGCTGTCCGGCTCAGGAAACGGTCGGTGTTCAACGACTGGGCGAGTGCCGTTTTCTTCACGAATTGCTGACCTTCCGCTTTCTTCTGGAAGGTTCGCTGCGTACTTTCCCCGCCCTCGGTCGTCACCGCATAGGTGCCGTTTTCCAGTTTCGTCACCTTCAAGACATCTTCCACCTTCTGGTATTCCTGTACCAGCTCGCCTTTGCTCTCCAGTACGTTCAAGACCGCATACCGTTCCTGCAGTTCACTTAACGGCAGCATCCGGTTGGTGTTGGTGCGAAGGAAGAATTGGTGGTCGCGTTCGTTTTGTTCCACTGCCGCAAAGACGATCAGGCCGTTTTTGGCATCTAAGAGCTGCAGGTTCGGTTTGTCCGCCAGGGACAGCTGCAGTTTCGCCTCCCCTTCTCTTTCATAGGAGTTTCTTCACTCTCCTGCTCCTCCCCTTTCGTTTTACTAGAGTAATGAGATTCGAGTCTAATCTTCCTTTACTTCAATTATGAACCATTCCTCGGTTGTATTTAGGCGTAAAAGGGATAAGTGCTCTTCCGCTTCCCCTTGTGTCTGGAAAATCTTTTCTGTGTTCTCTTCAACCAAAACAACACCGGTTGAAGATCTAAGTAGGTATGACATTCCTTGCCCCCTCCTTCTAAGTCTTCGGTCTAAGTACGCTAAGTATTGCACTATCTGTTTACGAACTTCAACTTACTTCGCTATATTACAAAGTTTTTAAATAGCTAGCTAATCATTTTTTTTATTCTATAGAAATCGATAATGACTGCAGCGATAGAACCGGCAATTAGAAGACGTTTATATTCTGTAATTCATTTGTAGATCATTATAATTAGAACTGTCTCTACTATCTCTTACAGTTATTTTACGCAGCATAAAAAACCTGCTTTTTTCCGTAAGATATAAATCTTCTTTACAAAACTAGTTTTATTTGAGTATGAGAATTACGTTAGTTTCGTTTTCTTCTACTAAAAGCTGCAAGAGCAATTACAATGAAAACTACAATAACTGCTATCGCTATCCAGGAATAAAGCAATCGGATATATTCCATTTATGCCTCTCCTTCCTAGGCTAAGGAATGAATTCAAAACTCAAGTGTAATTATCAACTTATATCCTTTTAAGAAAAATACATGTTTTTCTAATTTTGATTCCTTTGAATTCCTCTAGCCTCATACTTGATTATGAATAAAAGTGACCAATCAGATTCGTTACAGCAAGATGACAGCCTCTTCCCTTTTGGAAGCCAGCTGTCATCTTTTCATTAATCATATATGCGTATGCACATATACAGACATATACGTCTGCAGATGCTAAATCGTTTAAAGTTTCATTTCTAAGAGGAAGATTAATTCTAACGCAAGTAGAAATATCTACCTAGCACAAGTAGATATTTCTACTTGTGTTAATCTGGCTGTTATTAAAGAATGCCGTCATGTAATCAAACAGATAGTCATATTCTTTTGGCTTATGCTAATAATGCATTTAGCATAAACTAATAATTTTAGATGGAAATGGAGAGTTCTCTCTCCCTCAAGCTTAATTAGGTTTTAAATATGTTCGTTAAAAATAAGTATTTTGCGAACATATAAAAATTCAATGCAGGAAAGACGATAGGTACCCTATTTTTTCTGTCCATTTGAAGTTCATTTCATATGTAGCTTCACCTTTTCTTTTATCACCTTCTACACTTTTTCAATCCTTTTAATCGAATAGTTTTGCAATTTAAAATTATTGATTTATAATAAATCTTATAAGTTTACTAAGAATTAGGAGTGATACAATGACAACAAAACAAATAGCAAAAGTCGAAACGAACGGAACTTGGGATGGAAATCTAAAAACTTCTATTTATGCTAGAGATTTTTCGCCTTTTATAGTAGATGAACCGGAATATTTGGGAGGCACCAATGAAGGCCCGAATCCGATTGAGTATGTATTAGGTGGATTGACGGGTTGTACATCCGTAATGATCGGATTGATAGCGAAAGAGAAGAACTTTTCTTTTCAAGGAGTGGAATTTAAAAATAACGGCACAATAGACGCGCGTGGCATGATGGGAGTTGAAGGAGTTTCTCCTCATTTTCAAAGTGTTGGCTTTGAGGCGATATTTTCAACAGATGAAAGCGACGATCGGCTGGAAGAATTAAAAGAAGAAGTGGAAAAAAGATGTCCGGTATACAATCTAATTGTCGATGCTGGTGTGGCGATTGAATCGAAATGGTATAAAAAATAAGATTTGGACATCTCGCCACAGATGGAGATAAACCATTTATAAAAGTACACTTTTATAAACGAAAAGGGAGAGAAGAGGCTGATTGAATCACATCTTCTCTCCCTTTGTATTTCTAGAACTCTTACCAATAGATTAATTTTCACTATCAGCAGGCCAGATGAACTAGCAACGGTCAAATGCTATAGATTAAAAGAAGCTCGCTAAAATGCTTAAAACGTCAATCGACCAATGAAGCCTTTATATCATTCACCTATTATATTTAATTTTAAAAATATCAAAAGAACTATTATCATTGCTTAACTTCTAACATAATCTTTGAACTGCTATTCTCTTTAAAAAGGTTTTTTTCCACTTGAAGGAATGTATTGTCTTCTAAAGTGATTTCGAATTCATTGTTGTCTTTAAATGAAAAAGCTTTTAAAACATTTTCTTCACTGTCTATAATCTGTACAAAGGCTTCTTTATCAATCTGTTTTTCATCTTTAAATCGTAAATAATACGTTCCAGCTTCAAGTTGTTCACCAACCTTGTAAAATCCTGAATTACTAATAACATAGTGACGGTTTTTTTCGAGTTTCAACTTCTCATATTGAGCCGGCTTAAACTCTATACTCCCATCACCTTCAATAAAAAAAAATTCTCCCGCTTTATAGGGCATCGATTTTACTTGGTCCCCATTTTGAAAAGTTTTTCCTTGAAAAATAACATCGCCTAAAAAGTTCAAATCGTAATTCCCTTCGGGTAATTGCTTTCCAATTTTGTATTCACCGGCATTAAGAGAAATTCCCGTTCTAACATCCTCTTTCAGAAAAGCTTCTTTGGCATATGGGTAAGCAAAAATAATGGCTACTACTATTAAAAGAGATAAGAATACGACTTTTTTTAAGTTCATATTTTTAATTCCCCATTATTCATAGTGATAGAAACGTCACAAAAAGATGCTAATTCTTCTTTTTGATGCGAAGCTACAATGACAACTGCCCCTCTTTCTCTTTCCTCTTTTAAAATACTATAAATTAGTTTTACCCCAGCATCATCAATGGCATTTGTTGGCTCATCCAATAAAATTATATCCGGTTTTTCAAAAATAGCTTGAGCGATATTTAACCTTTGTTTCATCCCTAAAGAATATTTTTTAACTTTTAAAGACGAATGTGGATCTAAACCTACTCTTTCAATAGCTTTCTCAATATCCTCTTTAGTTGCCTGCTTTTTTATTTTGCTTAATATTTTCAAATTTTCACTGGCAGTATATTGGGGAAGCAAGGACATGTTTTCTATGATCAACCCGCAACTTGGTGGAAAAGAGATGTCGTGATGGAGCTTTTGATTTTGTATATGAATTTCACCATTAGTTGGAATGATTAACCCCGAGATAGCTCTTAATAGCATTGTTTTACCGGAACCATTTTTTCCGAACAATCCATATATTTTTCCTGCTTGAAATGTAAAACTTATATTTTTTAAAACGTGATTTTTCTTAATCATCTTTTCTACCTGCATAATTTTAATCATTGTGAACCCTCGCTTAGTTTTAAATGATGTCCATTTTATTCACTCGTTTTGTACATAAAATGATTAATAAAGTAATTAATATAAGCAATATTACTATTGTACTTACAGGATCGATTAGATCCCTTGATAGTTCAGATTGAGTTAACCCATTTCTAAATCCCATTATTGTGGAAGGAATAAATATATAATGAAACCCATCCAAATTTTCTGCTGACGTTTTTGATAATAAAATACTAGCAACGATAAGCAGGTTTACTATTGTCAGTGATAAGGTAGGCTTTATATATAAGTCGGCTAAGGATTGAGCACTAATTACAAGAACCAAGAATAAATAGTACATCGTAATCAATAAAATAAAATTGTTCCATTGCAAAGGATAATCATTTGTAAAGATTAAAAATATAGTTAGTTGAAGAGTTGTAAACAGAAAAGTCACAATCCCTATATTCAAAAATTTGGTTGCAATCCATTTAGTTTTATTAAAGCTTCTTATAATCAAGGGGACTCCATTGGATAACAAGTCGCTTTTAAGCATCCCTGAAAAATAAACTGAAATAAAGAAAATAGGGAAATACCAATTCATAAGGTACTTTGCTTCAATTGATGTAGAGGAGGTAATAGGAACTCCATCTAAAAAGGGGAATTTACTTAAGGCCAATCCGCTTTTCAAATAAAAGGAATTTTGAATAAACAAGACGATTACAAGGAAAACCGATAATTTTTTATTCAATATCTAAAGTCCTTTCTGGAAGCTAATGCAGATCCGATTAAATAGAAGATGATGATACATGTTGTCTGTTTAATATAAATCCATACTACATCCTTGGTTGTAAATGTATCTTCAAATAATCGGGTTAATATCACCAAGTCTAGTAAGGGACTCCAGTAATTCGTTAATACTATTTTAGTAAGAAAAAAACCTCCACCAACTATTAAAAGGGTACCCATTATTGCAATCCCAATTGAATGGAACCATTCTTTTTGAATACTGTAAAGTAAACCAACGACCATATAAAAAAGAATTAAACTTACTCCATTTAAAAGAGAGAAATTCACCAATCCCGCTTGCAGTACGAGATCTACATCGAGAAATAACAGACTAAAAAATACATTTATTCCTGTATGCAAAAACGCAACCAGTAAGGATGCCAAACAGATATCTTTTACTCTCAATAAAAATATTTTTTCTCGTTTTTGATATCTAACTACTTCAGTAATTTTCTCATTATTAAAAAGCTGTTGCAGTAAAACGATAAATGGAATTAGATACACTAAAGCATAGTTTTGAATAGAACTATAACCAGCTGCACTGCTATTCATGTAGTAAAGCAATTCTTTAAAATCTGTCAGATTAATTTCATTTTTTGTGTAATACAATTGAAGATACGTTTTATTTTGGCTATACCAAACAATCATAAAGAAAAAAGCAGTAATAACAACGGATGGAATTTTAAATCGATTCATTTTTTTTAACCTCATAAAAGAATACACTGCCACTGATGAAAATATAGAATAAGATTAGAACTGAAAAAACGGGAATAAGATCTCCTAAGCCATATTCAGAAAATGATTGGAACAAATGCATACTGGAGTTGTCTTGGATAACAAATATAAACCACAAAAAAAATGTTGCTGAATATGTATATTTACGATCTTTAAAAAATAGGCTGCAACTTGCTCCAATAAGTCCTGCGAAACCTGATAATACTGAAGCGATAAATATAAAAATTAATACACCTACATAAGGGTTCTGTAAAGTGAAGTTAGTGAAGGAACTTTCGAAGGCTATTTCTGATAAACCCTTTGTGTATTTTCCGCCTTGAAACAAAATAGCTACCAGAAAGAAATTTATAATAAGAGAAGTAATCATAGCCATAAACCCAATGAGAAAAGAAAAGAGCATCTTTTCTAAAACATAGAATTTTCTTCCAACCCTGTTAATCAATACATTCTGGTACCCGTTTTCAAAATCTTGCAACGAGTCTTCGGTCCCTAGGATGAGTAAGAATAAAGGAAGGAACCAGAGCAGTAGGTATTGCGGTATATGTCCAGTGCTGGAGCCTGATAAGAAAAAAGCATGCGCAGGATGAAGTTTCTCTCCTCCTACTTCCCGGTACTCAATATAAATTTGCAAAGCATCCCAAATAGGGATAAAAATCATTATAAGAAAAATAGCCAGAGATAATTTACTTTGGCTAAGCCTAGAAAGATGGCTATAGAACATAACTTTTCACCCAATCCTCAAATTATTTAGAAAAAGACAAACCCAGTTTGGATTTGTCCAATTCAATTAATCATTAATCAGTTTCTTCATCCCATACTCCAGTAGCCGTATAGCCACTTGTGCTGTAATTATTATTTTCTGCTCCTAAACGTACATAGGACTGGCTTGCTCCAGAAAAAGCTTCTCTATAAATAGCGCCCGCACCTTGTTGTGCGCTGACTAAGTTAGATACTCTAGTTCCTGCTTTGTCCAACCAGAAGGTTGTAACTGTTCCACTACCTTCACCAGAGGTTTGTAAATTAACTTTCCACTTATTATTTGTATTCGTAGTTTGTCGGTACCGTTCGCCAGAGTAATTGTTAGCATGCTCTGGTTTAATTGTAAAACTAAAACCATGGTTATCATTGCTAGCAAAAGTAGATCCGGCTGCTCCTAACAGTGATACACTCAGTACAGCAGCTGTTGCCATCTTAATGGCGTTGTTCTTTCTTTTTCTCATAATTTTACCCTCCATTTTTTGTATAACTTACATTATAAAATTACCAGAATATTCATCAGTAAAATATGTAATAATGCATATCGAAAATTTTCCTCTAATCCTTTTGTTTGGTTAAATCAGTGAAATCATGAAAAATTAATGATTTGGGGGTTTCGTTAAATACGTGTTTCCATAGTGAACCATTTGCAAAAGTTTACGCTCAACCGAATTTATGCTGAATCCACTTTCTAAAATAAGTGGCTCAAATTTAATTTCACCGTGTACTTGGAAAAAGTTTAAAACCGTTTGTGGCGCTTTCTTGCTGTAACGAAGACTGTTCTTTTTTGAAGGGAAAAGGTGGAATGTTCGAGAAATGCAATTTAGTCAGTCGTATTTCCACGTAACTATCTCCTGTTCAAACAGCTTTCCTCTACTGCCTTGATCACCTGTTGGAATACAGGTGATTTCGAATACCTTTTCAAGTTCCCTGAGTATACCTTTCTTTTTGTGTGTGGGCCGCCGGGCGGTGAATGGTCGAAAGGCAAAAATACAACGAAAAAAGCAGCCGAATGGCTGCCTTCCCTTACTTATAAAAATTTTTCTGGTTCCTTCCCCGTTGAATCTAAAAAGGAGATTCATTCTTTAAAGAGAAAGTGACACGGTAGGTATCTTACCAGCGTTTTGCTTGCTTGGATATTTTAATACTGCCGGCCAGCTAGTTAAATTCTTAGTGAATTCCTTTTTCATTTAATTCTTCCTAGTTTCTTGAAAAAATTGGTACAATTCAAATAAGAGAATTAAAATAAGCAACTTATAGATTAGTGGTGGATAATCTTTTTATTATTGAGCTGTACAAGATTCATGATTTTGAGTTGTTTTTTATTAAAAGTAAATGAATGGCTCGCTTCTCCGTGCTTGTTTAATGACATCTCAATGAACCAACAAACTTATTAGAATAGAGGGTGCAATTAGTGCTAGTGAAACAAAGACTAGGTACTGAAATTAAGAAATGCAGAAAAATGAAGAAGTTAACACAGAAACAACTTGCTTTTGAGATATGCAACCAATCAGAAATCAGCCGTATTGAAGCAGGAGAATTTCTGCCGAGCATTGATATCCTTTATTTAATTGCTAATAGACTGCAACTGCCCATTACTTATTTCTTTGAAGTGTTGGCTCATGAAGAAGTCGAAGAAACAAGAACCATCAGAAACAAAATTGGCACCCTATCGTTAGCCAAGAATTATCTGGAATTACATCAGTATATAGAGTCACTGCTAAAGGCAAAAAATTCATATCATCCAGAAACAGAGAAATTTTTACTTTGGCAAAAGTATGTAGCTGAATATTATCTCAAAAGGATTAAAGCTGACTATTGCTTAACGGAACTGCTGCTTCTGTTGAGGAGAAAAACTAATGGGATGGATATCCTGTTAGATTTACAAGTGAAAAACTCCATCGCAAATATTTTGGCTGAAAATAAAAGATACAATGAGAGTTTGAAGATTTATCAAGAAGTGTTAAATGAGGATTTTAAAACAAGAGAGGCTGATAAACTAAGAATAAAAGCTTTCTATAATTTGGGGAAACTACTTTTTTTGAAGAAGGAATTTGAAGAGGCTCTTTTCTATACGAACCAGGGAGTTGATCTATCAATTGAGCTGGCTGACATGTCTTTACTGGGCCAATATTATTATCAAAAAGGAGCCTTAATGGAGGAGCTTTCTTTTTCATTTGAAGAAATAGCTGAAGCTTACCAAAAGGCTCGATTTTTTTTAGATACTCTTAACCTTAATTCCTATACTCAAATTCTTGAGGAGAAAAAAGCTCAGTTTCTTTCTCCCAAATAATGATTAATGCTCAAAAGGAAAATCAGTATTTACCGAGTTTGCCGCAGAATAATGTGTGGAATTTTCATGCGCAGCACCCAGGTCGTCGGAATTAATACTTATTGTGTGGGGGCTTGTTATAAATAACAATGACATAGCGAGAACTGCAATGAAGTAGGTGACTGTTTTTTGACTAGGTTTTTTCATGGGTATTTCTCCTCTTAACTTTATTTATTATAGTCTAAATGTATCACCTAAAATTAGTGTTGAATATGCAATTATGCATATTTAAAAAGAAATAAAAGGAAAGTCAAGTTTGTCGTTCAGTTAGAGTAAAGAAATAAGTATCGAAATAAATAAAAGGAATGCAAAAACTTTTTGTAGTAAATTATGAAACACCTTTGGCAGCTCTTGTCGGCACGCTCGGTGAAGATTTATTTCATACCTTCTTACCGGAGGTGAGTGTACGGAAATATGGCGTACATATCCGATAAAAAAATGCTTTCTTAAAAAAGTGCTTGAAAACCACAAACGTTCTTTCTAAGGGGTTTGAACATGGCAGAAAAGAAGGGTGTGAAGGCGTCCGAAAACGAAAAAGGGCCCGTTGAGGACCGGCTGAAATGGTCGGAATTACTGGAAGAAGCGCACATACCTTCCTGGAGCGTGAGCAGTTTGGAAAAAGCCGGTGCTGAAACCGGTGTTGACGGAAAAGAAACGACTGACATTGAGGAAGTGCTAAAAGAATTGGTGGAGTGGCGGTGTTGGTTGGCATTCAATCGTGGAAAGAAAAGCGATTCTATTACCGCCAAAGAAAATCAAGCAGTCGTTTTTTAGTCCGATGTTCTTCTTTATGAAGATTCGTTTGATGAAATCCTCCAAGTCTATGTAGAGAGACCATAAAGAACCACGTCTACTAAAGTATTTAAAGTGAAATCTGAAATCGCAAAGAAGACAGTTGGAGCGTTGCGCGTCTATCTTTTGCTTTGCGGTGATATATGCGAGGGCTTCTTCCCGCAGCCAGTAAGGCTTGCTACCGATGAAAATGGTCTCTTTCAGCAGTTCCCCCTCTTTTAATACACATGGAATTTCTTTGCATCCATCTTTTGCCACGAGCACGCATCAGTTCGACAAAATCGGTCTGAGTAATCAGATTCGATTCACTGTCTTAAATCAGGCAGTCCAACTCAATCGTTTCCCCATGCTAGAAGAAACGTCCAGTGCATTTGTGCGCATTCAACGAAGCTTTTTCTCCTGACACCTCTTTTTCTTCTGGAAAAGGTCTGATATTTGGTACGATTTCGAGTAAGGTATTGTGGACTTTTCATATCAGTTCCTCCTTTTGTTGATTGGTTCAACAAAATACTTTTTTACACATTCTATCTCCTAAAAACAACCGGCTGGAAGAGCGTCTTCTAAGTGGTTGCGTTTTTCCCTCTATAGACTTACTGCATCAAAGGCTGATACCCTATTTTTTTAAAAAACTTAAAGGAGGGAAAATTCTCCCTCCCGCTTTTTTAGATAATGCCTTTCTCCCGTAGCGAGACTCCGCCTTTGTGGCTGTCAGTAAGGGAATCAAGGACTTCGATGCCGAGGATGCACTCTTCTAATATGATCTTTCCTGTTTTCGAATTTAAAGGGCTAGCTTTTTTATTAATTGAGGTAGAGAATTTGATGATGATCTACCTTTAATCAGCTTACTTGGATATAGCCGTTTCTCAAAAAAACTGGCAGCAGTTCTTCTATCTAAATAACGTATAGTGTCATACTGATCAAGGAGGTTAATTCAGAAAATGATTTGTCTCTTGTATGCAAGACTAGTTAGGCAATACCGAACTTGGGACCAATCAATACCGTTAAAATTTCCTGCAGTTCAACTAAAGAAATACCTCCTACTACGTTATACTTACTAACGGCCTCTCTCGCTTCTGTAATGTAATTCATTAAAATACAGCCTTTCCCAACAGTTTTTAACCCTTCTCTTCTACAGGAGAACGCAAAAAAAGCCCTTGGGCAAATTAGTCAGCATAGCAAAAAACACTATGTGTTAAATCAGCCCAAAGGCTTTGTAAGTTCGTCACCAGCGAAACCCAGAAGGTTTGCTAAATAAAAGAATCAAAAGATTATATAGAAATAGCAGAAAATGCTCAATCATTTTTGAGATTTAATGATGGCCTTTTATCCTCTATTATCTAACCAACAGATTTTTCGCTTGTTGTTGTGTTTAATAGAATGATTTTATTGTTTTAACTGTTTTAACTGTTTTAGAGGGGGCTAAACCCTTGATGGGAGCGGCTTTACAGGGACTAAAAGCCACACTTTCGGTCTTAACTGCCACGGTATCGGGCTTTAAAGCCACACTTTCGATTCAAACTGCCACGGTTTCGGTTTTCAGTGCCGCTCTTTCGGTTCTAAAAACCACAGTTTCGGTCCCATGGCCACAGTTTCGGTTTGATAAGCCACAGTTTCGGTCTTTGGGGCATAAACGATCCGGTAAAACAGCTTATTTTAAGCGCTAGTTCAGTCATACGGCTCGAAAAGCCACAGTTTCGGTCTCGAAATCTTGAATTCTCTCGTTATAATCGCCTTTTCTCCTGAAAAACCACACTTTCGGTCTTGAAAAGCCACAAAAATAAAAACAAGTGGTTTTATGGTCTTTTAACCGGTTTATATAGTATGATTCTAAGTAATAAAGCCACAAACTATCAAAAGGTGGGCCATTATGAAAAGCAAATACATAGTCACTCAATCCAATAACTTATTAGAAGCCAGACATAATAACCCTTTGACAACCAGAGAGCAGAAAATCGTGTTGACAATGGCCAGTATGATTGAGCCATTCGACGAGGATTTTAAAGATTACCGGATATCGTTGAAAGAGTTCAGTGAAATGCTTGGGCTGGCCGGCAGCACGAAATACAGCGAGATCAAGGAAATCTCCAAAACGCTCATGTCCAAAACGATTGAGATCCCACAAGAAGATGGCGGGTGGTTATTGGTCCATTGGATTTCAAGTGCCAAATACGTGAATGGCGAAGGCGTCTTGGAACTTTCCTTCTCCCCGAAGCTGAAGCCTTATATGCTGCAGCTGAAAAAACAGTTTACTTCTTACCGGCTAAGCAACATTTTGTCGCTGAACAGCACCTACTCCATTCGGTTATACGAATTGATGAAAAAGTGGCAACAGCTGAAAAGATGGGAGATTTCGCTGGAAGAGCTGAAGATGAAGCTCGGGGTGATCGAAGGTTCCTACAACCGGTACAATCATTTTAAAACCCGGGTGCTTTTAAAGGCGGTTAATGAAGTCAATGAAAAGACCGACCTTTCCATCAGCATAAAAGAAATCAAAAAAGGACGCAGTGTGGAGAGGATAGAATTTACCATCCAACGTGCTGCTGAAAAAGAAAGTCTTCTCCCGGTTCCGGACGAAGAGTGGAATCAGCTAAAAGTGGAAGAAATGCGTATCAGATTAAATACTCTAGCTGTAGACTATCAATTCGATGTGGTTTATTTTTCTCAATTATATGAAGGCGCCTATTTGATTTGGAAGGAAGACGTGGAAAAGGAACTGGAACTGCTGATCAGGTATATAAATGAAGATAAAACAATAAAGAATCCACTTGGTTTTATTAAGACAAAAATTAGAGATGCTTGGAAAATTTATCAGGCGGGTGGAAATATCACCTTTGCTGATCTTCAGGTAGTGAAACAACGAGGTATTCAGCGGGAGGAACTTTTACCGGACTGGTTTACTACGCCAGACGAAACGCCCCTACCAGAAGAAGTACAACCAGGTTCTGAGGCAAGCATTGATTTTTTGAAAGAAAAAGAAGAATTATTAGAAAAGCTGGCAAAGAAAAAACGAAGCTAAACTTATTTTTAAGTTTAGCTTTTTTCAGGTTGTTGAGTAACCTATTTTTATAGAATCTCTATTTTTCTATAAGAGAAAGATCGATTCTCAAATTAGGTTTTTTCGGCCCTCCTTGCCAACAGGATGGCCGTTTTTTTGATATTTTCAAATTTTGATTCCTTTGAATTCCTCCAGCCTCATACTTGATTATGAATAAAAGTGACCAATCAGATTTGTTACAGCAAGAAGCCAGCCTCTTCCCTTTTGGAAGCCAGCTGTCATCCTTTCGTTAATCATTATGCGTATGCACATATACAGACATATACGTATGCAGAGGCTAAATAGTTTAAAGTTTCATTGTTAAGAGGGAGATTAGTTCTAACGCAAGCAGAAATATCTACCTAACACAAGTAGATATTTCTACTTGTGTTAATCTGGCTGTCATCAAAGAATGCCGTCATGTAATCAAATAGAAAGCCATATTCTTTTGGCTTATGCTAATAATACATTAGAAATAATCAAAGGAGATAATATTCCTTTTCATTATGGATCCGATAGACTTTCACTTCTTATCCCGTTCTGGAAACTTAATTAAATGATTAGTTTTCCGTTATCCCGGCGCACTCGAAACGGCTTCGATTTTTCCGATAGGCTGCAATGTTGCCTAATAAATTTCACAATAGAAAACTTGGTCATCCGTTTCACGAATAAAGTACACCAAGTCCCACGGATGCTGTTAGCAACAGTATCCCCATTTAATGCTTTTGTCTCCTCGTAAACTATGATTGTCTTGGATTCAGGAATGAACTGGACGAACACCCCAAATGGACAATCCAGATAGTCAAGACTTCCCTTTCGAATCGAACAGTACGAGCTTTTTATTCGGCAAAGTTTCTTTGAACCCTTCATAATAGTTGATGTAATCACCCCTTCAATCGCATCTCCAGCTTAAAAGTACAGATAGATCCAAGAAGAACACATTATGGTCATACATGCTGTTTCTAAGAATCCGTTCTTTATCGAGCCAGCAGACAAAAGGAGTGTGATTGGTGATTGGAGACATCAGCCACACCCATAAATGAAAATTCAGTGCTTCCGATGGGCTACCACATAGAGGACCAGCCCGTACTGCTCCCGCCAATCAGGGTCTTTCTTAGAAAAAACGATTTCTTCCCCTATGGTTACAGGCAACTCGTTCACTTCCTAGCTTCTGGAGATTGGAGTGAAGTCATATTCTTTAATTAATCTGTATTTTTCATAAAGCATATGCAGATGGTTTATAGAGTTTCCTGTGAAGTTATATTTCATCCTAACAAAAGTAGAAATATCCACCTCGCAAAGGTGGATGTTTCTACTTTTCATTTCATTATTCAGATGGGTCGTTAAAAAACTCAGTCATATAGTCAAATTGTTTTTGTTGTCGATCAGTTAACTCGTTACGGGCATAGTAATCAACTAACTCAGATATAATCGCATATGTCTTATTTTCATCCATGAATTTTCCTAAAACTCCAATTTGTATATGAAGATCAAGGGGAACTTTTATGGACTTAACATTGTTATTTTTACCGACTACTGCTTTTGGTTTTCGTGCCGGCTCTTTTTTTACTTCTTTTGGAGTTGACTTTTCCGGCATCTTCACTTCAGAAGCTGCTGTAGAAATCTTTGTTTGATTAATAGGTGTCTTACTCACCTGGTTCTCTTTTTTTACTTCATTATTCGTAAACTTAAAATCATTTTGATTGTTGACAATGATTGGCTTAGGTCTTTCTAGCGTCTTGGATTTAGGTTTTTTTTGAATAAGGGGCCCTTTTTTTGATGTCTCAGACATATTCTCCTTCCTCCTCAAAGCGCGCTAGCTTTTCTTCCATTTCATCAACAACATCTAGGAAGATTTGATGTGCTTTTCGATCATGATGATCGTCATTTTTTATACCTGTCATATCCCAAGCTTTTAAGCGTTCTAAGTGTTTAATTACATTTTTGAACACATTGTCTTCTCCAAAGAGTTCAGTGGCGCGCTCTACAGTGCTTTGATCGACTCGCCCGCCAGCTCTTAAGAGTACTGGCAATACCCCAAGCACTTGGATATCAGCATCATATTCATCGGCCATAAACTGTAGATATGATACATAAGTTTCTGCACCCTCAAGGGAAAGTTCTTGTGCTTGTAAGATGATTAAAACATAATCTGAAGCCATCATTGCATTGTCCGAGTAATCACTTATTGTTGGAGGCACATCAATAAATATGTAATCATAATTTGCTTTTAAAGGTTCAAGTAATTGTTTAAGATATGTTATTTGATCAAAATCATTTTGGAAGTTTTGATATAAAAACTTAGAGAAGTTTTTAAATGACACAGCTGCAGGAATTAAATCAAGATTTTCAGAAACGTGTAAAACTACGCTTGTTAGGTCCCCTTCTTTAAATCCATCGAAAATCGTTTTATCAATTTCATTAATGCCAGCAGAACGCGCAATTAATGTGCTGGCATTTCCTTGAGGGTCCATATCAACTAACAAGACTTTTTTGTTATGTACTGTAGCGTATTCCCAACTGGTCATTACGGAAACTTTTGTCTTGCCCACCCCACCTTTAAAATTTCCTACTACAATTGTTTTTGCTGTCATTGTATTTCCTCCTTAATTTTCGTTCTTCGCACTCTTCTACCTAACAAATTTCCACCCGTGTATATATCCGATAATAACATAAGTAGAAGTTAGTGAGGATGAAAAATAAAATGTAATACATTTGTAATATTTTCTTCTTCTCCTATACATAGGTAGAAAAGTAGAAATATCTACCTGTGCGAGAAAGGAGGTCAATCCAACAGAAGTGGAAAAGTAGAAATATCTACTTCCGCGAGAATAAGAATCATCTTCACAAAAGTAGAAAAGTAGAAATATCTACTTCTGCGAGAATAAGAATCATCTTCACAAAAGTAGAAAAGTGGAAATATCTACTTCTGTGAGAATAAAAATCATTCTAACTAAAGTAGAAAAGTGGAAATATCTACTTACGCGGGAATAAAAGTCTTCCAAACAAAAGTAGAAATATCTACTTTTGTGAAGATGATTTTAAAAATAAAATGAGCTAAAGTACCGTGGAATCAACTTTTGAAAGGAGAATATGATTTATACAATTTATCTTCCTGAAAACATAAGTGGAAAAGTGGAAATATCTACTTCTGCGAGAATAAGTATCATTCTAACGGAAGTAGAAAAGTAGAAATATCCACCTGTGCGAGATTAAAAATAAGTCTAACAAAAGTAGAAAAGTGGAAATATCTACTTCTGCGAAAATAAGTATCATTTTAACGAAAGTAGAAAAGTGGAAATATCTACTTCTGCGAGAATAAATATCATTCTAACGGAAGTAGAAAAGTAGAAATATCTACCTATGCGAAGTTCGACTTCATTCTCGCATAGGTAGAAAAGTAGAAATATCTACCTTATATGAGAGAGAAACCTTGATTTGACGCTGTTTACAGACCTAATTGGTTGCTTTACCTTAAGAAATAGAGACATGTATAGTTCTTATTTGTTTTTATATCTTAAGGGAAGAGAGATGAAATTATGCTGAAGGATCTTCATAAAGTTTTTGCTACCATTTTGCATGAAAGTATTTACCAGCATAAAACGATTGGTTCTACCAAACCTCTTCCTGTACTGATGGAAGCTCGTAAAAGAGACCGTATAAACAAAAAAGGCGCAATCTGCGTTACTCGCAATAAAGAGGATCTATCAACACCAGAAGGTGTCAGAGGCTATATTGTCACTTCCATGGAAACTCTCTTGAAGGATTCTTTTCGCATTTCTCACTGGAATCCTAATGTAGCAAACTACTTAAGGTATTCTGATGAAAAAAGACGGCACGTCAAGGGACATGATGAACGAAACCTGCAACAGATCAACACCTTCGTTGTTGACATCGATTCCAAAAAGCAGCCCTATACGGAGATTCTGACCGCAGCGCTTGACTACAGCATCGGCATTCCCACGTTGGTTCTGGAAACACCGAAAGGCTTCCAGGCCTATTTTGTGCTGGAGAAACCGCTGTTCATCAGCAACCGAAATGAGTACCGCGGGTTAAAAGTGGCCAAACGCATTTCAGAGAACATCAAACGCAGCTTGGCGGAGGTCTTGCAGGGAGTGGACATTTCCTGCAACGATTTCGGCTTTTTCCGCATGCCCCAACATGACAACATCCGCTGGTTCTCCGAAGAGATGGTCTATGATTTCGGCAGCCTGATCGCCTGGTCCAAACGCCAGGACGATAACCGGGGCCGCGGTCTTTTTGTGGTGCCTGGGAAAGCAGCGCCCCAGGATCCGACACAGACGGAATGGTTTCAGGAATTGCTGGCGACCCGTCACGTCAAAGGAAAAGAAGGGCAAATCGGCCGGGACAACCTGATGTACACGCTTGCCTTGGCCTGCTTCAGCGCGGGGAAGGGGAGCGAGGAGACGCTCGATCTGCTCGATGAATACAACTCTGGCTTGCAGTCTTCGATGCGCCATACCGAGGTGGAGAAAATCGTGCGGAGTGCTTACAAGGGACGCTTCAAGGGCGCTCATCAGGCCTACATCCGCGAACTGCTGGAAAGCTGGACCGAGAAGAAAGAGCTTGCCATCGAAAATCCATTGGGCGGCTGGTACAAATTCAAGAAGGAACGGAAAGACCGGAAGCGGAGCCACTACGACGAGTGGGAAGAGGACCTGGTCGCTTATCTCCAACAAGCGACCAGTCCCGAGCAACCGGTGAAATGGACTACGCAGAAGGCGATCTGTGAAGAACTCGGCATGGCCAAAAGCACGTTCAACGAAGTGATCCGGAAATCCAACCGGATTCTCATCAAAAGAAAAGGAAAAGGCTGTAAAGCGCAGACCGGACTGACTTCAGTAGCTGTGCTTCTTCAGTCTGCCTTGGCATACAACCAAACCCACCGGATATTGTACTACGAAGCACTCCGGCTTATGGCAGGAACAGAGGAAAATAAAACCGCATTGAAAGAGCTCGCAGACCAGATTGACTTGTTCGTTTTTAAAAAGAAGCTCGAGATTGAAACTGGAAAAAAATTCAACTCTTCCTAATGGTCCAGTCTGCCAATACATATCTGAATACGGTTCTTGTTTTACTTTGAGATACATTTAAAGACTTTGTTATCTGCAACAGAACAGAAGTGAGCGATTATTTGAAGAAGCAATTTTGTCTTGAAACTTTGGTTACCGAAGTGGAGTTGTGGAATAGATTCTTGTAGTTTGTTACTGTGAGTAATGAAAAATATATGGAAAACTATGAGATTACACTTGCTGATTGATGTATGAGTATTTTGGTATTAGGAGAAAGGGAGAGTGCTTAAAGAAAGGAGACTTAAACTAAAGCTATAACAGCTTTTGGAGTAACTTCTTTTTTCTTAGTACTGTGAGAAAATATGGTTGAATTTCAAGTTCAAATTTAAATCTGAACTTGAAATTATGAAAACGGGAGTAATCCTTATATGGAAAGATTTGAGGATGTAAAGTAGAAGGTGCTGCTTCATCTTCGACTCTTGCTAAATGAAAGATCTTATTGCTTGTTTAGAATGTGTGGGTTCGTAATTGAGGAGTAAGGAAGGCTGTGGAAGTAATGGTTTTATCGCTGATGATGGAACCAAATGTTTTTAGAAAACATAATTGTTTAATTGTCTTTGCTATAAGATACAGTACGAAGTACGAGAGCAACAAAATGAAAAATATTTACAACTGATTAAGGGACGCAATGCCTAAGACCTTCAAGAAAGGGGAAGTCTTTTGATAAAGAAATAGACTTGTTTGGAGTAAATCTAAATTACTTACCTCTTTGCTTAAGTTGGTTTTGAACGTTATAAACAGGATATTTATACATATTTCAGAAAAAATAGATAATTAAGCATGGAGTTGCTTTAATTATACTTAGAAAATTTCTGATTTACGTAAAAAATTTATGGATCTATTAAGGCATAAAACAAATGTTTGCAAAAGATTAGCGAAGAAATGGGGTTATCCAAACGGACTTTTTGTCATCGACTGTTAAAAGAAGGAAATAGGAAGGAACAGATAACAGGCTTGCGGATTTATGATAGAAAAAGAGGAACTGAACAAAAAAGGTTATTCAAGATGTGATTTTTACGTCAATGTTGCAATTGGAACATTGACAAATTTATTCAAGGTAGATGGAGTGTTCGCCTTGAATAAATTTGTCAGATCAGCATTTTTTCCAGCAGGAAGGAGATATTTTTTAGCTATACATGATTTTTTAGAAAAAATCGAGTCAGCGGTGTTTGAAAAAGTAGAAAGCCAAAATAACAATGAATAATTTGAAAATACCAAGAATGTTAAAGTGAAAGCACTGTTCACTTTCTGTAAAATCTGATTTTAAAAAGCATTGGGATGAATATAAAAGAATAAATACGGTGCGAAAAAATTGGCTTTTTTGCTTTTTTAAATATATTTTGCTTTGTGTAAAAGTTAAATGATATTAAGAATGACGGTGTCTTCTTCGGTGATTTCAATCCAATCATTTAGGCTTAGTAGGAATAAGTCCACGTCGAAGTCCTCATCAAAATGGATTATGTCGCTTAAATCACCTATATTGATGCTAGCAGCTTCAAAGACTTCTTTTCGGGAAAAAACGTGTGTGTTCTTTTTGTCCAATAAGTAGTAGCAGCCCAGTAAAATCCAGGTTTCCTTATAGCCTAATTTGTCCTTACTATAGTGAATGAAAATTCTTTCCGGAGCTTTAAAATAATTTTTATGATATCGATAGTCATTTGGAATTTTAATTTTCCCATTTAAAAGCTTTGAAAGAAGAGTTTCTTTTTCAAAATAGTTTGAATCACCCTTAAAAAAGTACTTTGGCAGTTTTACGTATTTTTCTGGAAAAATACATGGATTGTATTTTTTCATTTCTTAATCCAGTCGGAAACTATGTGAAGTGCCTTTTAGATAGACTTGTTTCACATCAGCTACTGCCTTTTTTACTACGTTCGAAATTTGCAAAATCAAAATCCGTACAATTTTTTTGTTCCTTAAAATCCAAGAATAGATCGCAAACAATATAGCCACGTGCCTCTAAAATAGCCTTGATTTCACTCGTCAACTCAGAATCGTATCCACTGTATTCGTTATTTTCCTCGGTGCTGGCTAAGTCTGTAACTGTATACACATTTACCCCAAATGTCCCGTAAGACTTTATCTTATTTCTCATCTTATAACCCCAATTTATGCTGAGTTTCGGCTATACTTGCTAAGAACGATAAGGAATCTGATAATCCTTGTCTATAGGCTAATTGGTTTTGAGAATCGATTTTTTTGAAAATTGCTAGCCTCAGTGCATCGAGATCGTCAGGATTGAGTCCTAATTTTTCTAGGCAATTATCAATTTCCTTATCAATCTCTTTTAAAATAGTATTATCTGAACTCAACATAATCTGTTCGATGCGATTATAGGTAAATTCGTCTATAGCTTTATTAAATTCCATTCTCTTACCTCCATTTACTCATAAAAGTGAATAATTAATTTTCACTTTTATTTAGTTTACGCTAAGATTGATAACTTGTAAAATGAGAAAACGTAGACTTACAAAAATAATATATATGTTAGAAGGAATTAATCATGATCAATAAAGAAGTTGGAGAGTTAATGCGCCAAATTAGAAAAAAGCGAAAAATTTCAATGGGCAATTTAGCGAATGCTATTAAAATTTCTCAACCTAGATTGTCAAGGATTGAGAACGGAGAACAAGATATACCAATAAAAGTTATTTATGACTTCTGTATTTATTTGGATATTCCGCTTGAAGCCTTTATAAGGGAAGTAAGCAAAGAAACATCAACTGCCAGTTTTACTTTAACTGATGTCCAACTTATAAAAGGTATAACCACTCTTACAGACAATCAAAAAACTGCATTATACGAGCTTATTGTGTCGTTTAAAAATTAAGTTCTTTCTTTTTAGGCTTCTATAGTGGAAGCTTTTTCGTCTTATGCTCTTTTTGTATAAATAGCTAATTTATTAAATAAATAAGGATGTATTAAAGAAATACTTTAGTGCATACATGACTTTGGACTAGGAGGTGAACGATGAACGAAAAGGAAAAATTATTACTCGTAAAAGAAATGTTAAGAAATCATAGTGACGTATTGGAATTAGTATTGGAGACAGACATAGCGGATTATAGCGAATGTATTCAAATTTTTTTAAAGTCTAGAGATCCAATTATACAAGAGGCTAGCCTAGCTACTTGTCAATTGATTATTCAAAAAACTAGAAAATCAATGCAATAATTCAATACTGTTTAAGCTTTAAGTCCTTTCAACCAATTGGTTGAAAGGACTTATTTTTTATACTCATGGCTTTATTTTATGAAAATTAATTTTTTCCACCCTCTCAATCAAAAAGCAAACCTGTGAAAAGACGCAGGTAGCTGATGGAGGTCAATTCACTTATCGAATAGCACTATTGAAATTACCAATCTCTAAATTATTTAAAAAAGAATAAAAGTCTAGCAATATAGAAATAAGAAAGTATACTATTCAAGCCAGTTAAAGGAGACGTGATTTCACTAAAATTAATAATCGAGATAAGGATTCCTCTGAAATAAATATTATCAGTAAATTCACTTACATTTTAAACGAAAAAGGAGATTATCATGAAACTTATAAAAACAGATCCAACTTTTTTAAAAAAATTTAAATCTTTGTCTTATCGTGATTTTGACGGAATTACGTCTTTTCTTTATGAAGACGAAGAAGACCAAATAATAATGTATGTATTAGATAACTTAGCAAACTTTAAGCAGCAAATGTATTTAGAAGGACACCCATCTACTGACTCGTTCTTATTTTACTGGGAAATTTCCAATGACTTTGTTCTTCCATATATATGTAAAGAGAATCCCGATGATTTCTCCAGAAAAATTATTAATTCAAATAGACAATACATTTCATTAAGATACGATTTAATACAAAATCACCATTTATGGAACCTTTCTGTCTTCGTAACCAATCCATATTTAATACCGGAAGATGAGTTAAGGACACTTTATTTTCCTCCATTAATTCCATTTATGTGAATATAAGAAGTAAATGTGAATGGAATATTTTATAGACGTTCATTATATGCCATAGATTGATTAAAGACCGATTAGGAAGGAGGATTAAGTACCATCTAGTAATTTTTGTTATTGCCATATTACTAAATTTTATTTTTATTATTATATTATTTTAAAAATATAAATATATAGATTACTGGAAAATGAGAGTAGATGCTGAGGGCAATTACAAGCAGAAATCAAAAATATTTAAGACTGGCTAAATAAAAGATGGATATAATGGAATTGAAAGTAATTTAGTTGTTATTTTAAGATTTCAAGGGGGAACCGCTCTGAAGAGAGGAACTAAAACGAAAAGAAGTAAAAGAATGCGTTTTAAGCTTGAGGATAGTTACGTTATTGCGGATTTAGCAATTATTTTCATTGGGGTTGCTATGTTTTTATATGGATTTTTAAGTTTTTGGGGGACTTACCTCCTAGATATGCGATTGCTGCTTCTATTTCCAGCTTTCTATTTGTATGGGCAGAATGGATTTTAATGGCTGATAGGATAACCGGGCGAATAATGTTTTTTCATGTACTCATTTTTGGTTCAGGAATTATTTCTTTAATTTCTTTACCGGCTGCGTTAGAAGTTTTTCCAAACTTAATAAAAGATATGGGTTCTACTGCTGATATGTTAACTTTCTTTTCTTTGGGATTTGTATTGCTTTTATTTGGTCTAAAGTCGATGGACTTGAAAATAAAGGGTAGAGTTCAATTAACACTCGAGAAAGAAAATGAAGCTGCAGAAAAAGAACAGCTCAATAAATATATTAGGGAATTAGAAGAAGAAATTAAGATGTATAAGCAAGAACGCCTTTAGTTAAATATGAAACGCAAAGATGAAGTGGGTTCAAACCACCTCGTCTTTTTTTATATAGAAAAGTTACAAATTTTTTTGCCTTTAGAGAGTATTTGAAATGAAAGGAGGTGTTGTATATGGTTCCAGCAAAAAATTAAATGCGGTGCCTGCAACAAAGAAGCCATTCTCATTAGACAAACTGCTATATTAGCTGGGTTGTATATGTGTGGTTCTTGTAAGAAGCTGCAGAACAGGCTTTTAAAGTAACCATTCTTTAGGTAAGGCCGAAAGGAAACCCTCTACTAGTTCAGCAGAGGGTCCTTTTTATTGCATGAAACTTCCAGCAGAATGGAGGGCTTGGTGTCCATTCATCCGCATCAGAAAGTCAATGGCGGACATATTCGGCAACTCGTTTACAAACTTATTTGCGCTTTCCATGCTGTTAAAAGCGAACGCCTGCAACTCCCCTTCAATCATCCAATCCTTTCCGCTCATTGTGACCAGATAGACGCGGATAATCGGTTGAGTATATGTTTCCTCGTAATCTTCTCCGACAATCATCACCCCGACATTCGGCTGCACCGGACTAATCAATGTCTCGATCAATATCATTCCCGCCAGTTCTTTCGGCAATTCCAATTTTCGTTTCATCTCCATCTCCCTTTCTTTGCTGTAACGGTTTTTAACATCGTAACGGATAGGATAGGAGACCACAATGAGGGGTTTTTGACGTTTCGGATAGGGATAATGCTCTTTTTGTCCCCCAAACGGTCTGTTTGGACACTGAAAAGCTACTTTTACATCGAAAAACTGACAACTCCGAATGATTGTTTCAATCAGCTTTCCTATTGATAATGTGGCAATATCATAACCAATAAAGCGGTCCGGAATATTCTAAACCGAAGCTCGTTCCATGGACGTTTTCAGTATGGAGGAGAACATTTCCGCAGTATAATCCGAATCTTCCTTCCGTAGCTCTTTGTTAACGTGCGCATAGGTATGATGAGTCGTCTGAATGTCGCTGTGGCCTAAACGTTCGGATACGTAATAAATGGATCTTCTGCGGTACAGGAGAATGCTGGCGTACGTATGGCGAAGTCCATGAACGGTAATCACCGGCTTGATGTTTAGTTTGGACAGGATGCTTCTCAATTCCTTGTTGACGCCTTCATTGCTCAATACACGCATTTTGGAGGCAGGGCTATAGAATACCAGCCCTCATAGCCGGGCGCCGATTTATCGAACAATGTCCGGAATAATTGCATCGTCACGGAATCCATCTTCAGCACTCTGTTGAATTGTGGGTTTTTTGTTGGACCGAATCCAGAACCGCGCTTATAATCCCATGTCTTGTTGATGGTGATCTCGTCGCGGTCGAAATCGAAATCATCCCGCGTTAATCCCACCAATTCCCCATACCGCATACCGGAAGTCAGTGCCAACAGCAGCACGTAATGGACAAGCCGCATATTCTCCAATGAAAAAAGGTTCCTCGTAAAAATCACGCTATCGGCATAACTCAAATGTTTTTCCTCGGACCGCTTCGGGAGCTTCCCGATTTTCAAGTCCGCTTTCCGTGTGAAGTCTATTCGGATATATCCCTCGTCAATTGCGTCCCTCACACAGTCACGAACTTGCATATTCAACTTCTTCACTGTGGATCTCGACAACCCATTTCCAGAATCGAACAGAAACTGTTGGTATTCGCGTTTGGTGATGTTCTGCAAGGGTTTATCGCCGAAATGCTTTGCGAGGTGTTTCTGTACCGCTCATAGGTCTTCAAATGCTGGTGTTTGTGGTAAGTTTACACCCACTCGCCAAAATATGCTGCCAGTGAAACATTGGTGCGCTTGAGAAGGAATCCCCAGCGCAATTCTTCTGCCACAGTAAGGGCAGCGTCTACACATTCCTTTTTTGTTCGGAAGCTGCCTTTCCGAAGCGGTTTCGCTTTTCCGTTGATATAGCGGCTGACGGAATATTGCCAAGTTTCCCCTCTTTTTGTGATACTGGCTATACTTAAATCCCTCCTTGTTGGTAAGAGAATGAACAGCTTCCAGCACAAGAATCCCTTAAAATTCACTCTTATCGCGTCTGTAATCCGCATCTTTTTTACTGTCCGAAAATGAACCGAAAACCGCTCCAAAAAAGTTGTTGCAGGACCTATTTGTCGGCAAAATCGATGGATTTCAGCGTCTGACAACCCAGTAGTGCCAAGGGTTTTGGAAGTCCAGCCCTATGAATCGTGTCATCAACTGAATTGGGTACCCCTAGCTATACCCAATTGATCGTATGAAACTGCAGATAATTTTAAGGAAAAATCGAGTGTACCTAGTACACCCCTAAAATCACCAAAAACATGTCGGAATGTCTACTTCTTTGCATTTAAAAAAAGAAAGAGTTGAGTAAGGAAAGAACCATTATCGTACTTAACTATTTTTGTCTTTCAGAATAAACGAGATTAAAAATCGCAGAGTTGAAAATGGAGTTTATGTTAAAGGAAGTAATGGATGCGTGAAGAGTAGGAAGAGGTATGAATCTCATGCGGTAATAAATATGGATATTCAGCTGTTTCACTTGCGATGTCTAGAATGAGGCTGGTACTTCAATTGCATGTATGAAATGGATTGATAGCCGATTATAAGAAATAAAAAAGAGTAATTCCATTTTTTGGAACTACTCTTTTTTCTTAGTAGAAGACTTTATTTAAGTCTGATCGTCTAAATACTTTATTTTCAAAAGACTATAAATTTGAAGATACTTCTTTTTTTTATTGCTTCTAAATATCAAAATTTTGCTTTTAAAAAAAGTCATT
The DNA here is from genome assembly GCF_057748275.1 of Planococcus sp. VCh962. Classification (NCBI taxonomy): domain Bacteria; kingdom Bacillati; phylum Bacillota; class Bacilli; order Caryophanales; family Caryophanaceae; genus Planococcus; species Planococcus sp. VCh962. The sequence continues at coordinate 46,736 of NZ_JBYLHS010000010.1, read as the reverse complement.
ACTAGTTGTTTTAATTCTTAGTTACAAAAAACTTTTGTGAAAATATAAAAAGGGTCCAATAATGTGTGCCTCTATATATGTCTAAACTTAGTGAGATGTGGTTTCTATTTGACTTTATAATACTTTCATAGAAAGTTTGTGGCCATTCACCAGCTAAATAAGGTAAGACGGGGTTTTTGCTTATATCCCAGTAAAAGAGATAACCTTCAAAATCTTTTCCTTTCCCCATATTTACTTGTTCATGAAATTGGTCGAGATTGTCCAAAATATAAAGTAAGAAAAGGTCTTCTTGGTCGACATACATGTAAGTATTGATTTCTTCAAAGTTTGTATAAGATAGAGATTTGATTTTTTCTGCTAAGTGCAATTCGATGTTTGACAGTATCGTCATTGTTAAGGTTCCTTTCTTTATTAAGAAGTCAATTTAATTCAATTACTTGATTGGTTAGTTTAGAAGCTGAAAATATTCACTAGAACGTGTCTTATTTTTCTCATACACGCTAATGAATAGGTATTAAACTTTACAGCTTTTCTCATTTGAACTTAGGGAAGTTTCTCCTTTCTTCAGCAGTTCAAAAAGTATACTTGGGCTATATCGATATTTCTAGATTTATTTTGAAAGAATATCTCTTTTAGGATGTTAAATATTTTTTTAAAAAAATTGTTTAATTTGCTAGGGTTACTTATAGTAAAATCTTCTTAAGCTGGAAAATGAATATGAGTTTATAGTTATAACACAAAAGGGTAATATCATAAGTAATTTATCAATCGTTTTAGCAGCATAATGCAATTGGCCAAATGTAGCTTAAAGTGTTTGCTCCAGACCCTATTAGTCGGTCTGCATGGTCATTTTTTGGACATGTAACAATCAGTGGGATCAAGGGTTTTGAAGGTCCAGACCTGTGGACGGTACCATGTAGTTAATTGGGTAAGTCTGAAACATACCCAATTAATCCTGGAAAATGTTTATTTTGAAGAGCGCAATAACAAAAAAATTGAGTGCGGAAAGGGCCATTATCGCACTCAACTTTTTCTTATGCTTTATTAGATGATTGCAAAGAAAACGCTTGACAAAAATGAAAAAAGAACTGCCGCAAGCAGTTCTTTTTTTGTGCTTTAATAAGGGCTATCCGGAAACGCCTTTCGGCTGTAGATGACAACCGTAGTAGAGTATTCATTTTCGGAATAGCACATGATCTGATTTTTAGTTTTTGTCTTCTTACTTAATCTGCATGAGTATGGTGAACAGTAGAGCCACTGTAAACTGTTCTTTCATTCATTTGTTTCACTTTAAAGTTTTAATGGCTTACTCACCGACCATGCCGTCATTATCATTATCCCGCATATGGGGGTATAACCAATGGTCGCTCATGATGGGCATGCTGAAACCTGCTGCTTCTGCTTCTTTGGTGGTCACCTGTCCATTGCCGTTTGCATCCACACTGGAAACATCACCGGTTGTGTCGGCAGTGGTGCGGCCCGGCAGGTTCACTGTCTGGGTTGGGCTGCGTGAATCAGCAGGCTCACTGCCTGTTAAACCGAGTGATGCGTTTACTTCATCCGGGTTCACGTTGTCAAAGGCATCAACGACTTCGTTGCCTATGACTGTATAGGTATACTGGTAACTGGAAGGGATCTGCGTTTCCGTATCCGGATAGGTGATGATGGCCTCAAAATTAGTAGCAATGACACGCAAGAGCTGCCCGTATTCATTCGTAAAGGCCCAGTATTCTCGGTCCCCATACCCGATATCAACAACGGTGTTGGCTTCGCGATATCCAGACAAATCACCGCCATCCACCTCGATCAGGTCATATCCGTCTAACCGTTCCTCATTGGGGAGTCGGTATTTCCACTGCTACGGGTTTCTCGACAACCGCAGGAATCGTTTCTTCTTTTTCTCTGCTTTCATCTGTTTCAGTGGTGGTACTTAACAAAAAAGTTTCTCCTTCCGATAGTTAATGTAAGGAGGAGAGAAAAGATGGTCATTGATTTTTCGCAACTGGATAACGGAGTTATCGATAGAATGGCATTATTTATGGGGATATTGATTATTGGTGGAGTTTTCATATCGCTAATTGTAGAAATAATATTGAAGATACTAAAGCTGCCTGACTTTATTCGGAAGATGGGAACCACGATTTCCATACTTGGATGGGCTTATTATTGGGTAACACAGCTGTTAAACAAATTTTAATCCATATTACATTAAACAAATTGGCGCTAGAGAAAAAGGAGTTGAACAGTTGGCCGTTCTTTTAAAGCAAGATACAACACTTGGCAAGCAAGGGAAAGCGATTACTAACGAATTGAAAGAACTGCGAGAGAGAGTAGCTAAAATTCAAGCGCAAAATAAACCTGCTGCCTATAAGAAAGCGACCATTTGGACAGTGTTATTTGGACTGCCCTTCTTTTTCTTATTTCCATTCTTTCATCTGGTGATGTGGTTTTTTCTCTTCAATCGAACTCTCAACAGAGGCACTATTGACTATAAAAAGATGCTTAAGATTAAAATGCAGGAGCTTGAACCCATACGAAAAGGGTTCAACGGGGAATCTCACGTCACAAGCATTCTGGTTAACGGGTTAAGTGATCAATACATCATCGTCAATGATATTTCAGTAGAAACGAAAAAAGGTTCGCTTACTCAAATTGATCATCTCCTTCTATGTCCCAATGGAAAAATAGTGTGTATTGAGACGAAGAATATAAAGGGGAAGTTTTATCCTCACAAGAATGGGTGGCTCTGGTACCCAATTGATAACTATGTGAACACGGGCGACAAACAGCATGTGATCAACAGTCCTCAGAAACAATCGATTTATCACGCCAAGCAATTAGAATACAACTTGAATAAAATGGGGGAAAAGGTAGAAGTGGAACCCATTGTGGTGCTAACGAATCCGGAAGGTCAATGGAAAGGAAATCAAACGCCATGTCCGGTGATTAATGCCAAGCAGTTACTGGGTTATGTGAAGTCACAAAGTCAGGGGACAATACTCAATTCGAAAGAGCTGAAACAGATGGGAGAAGTTATCTTGTCACTCGATAAAACGGAGCTTGGCAATTCAGCGTACGTCATGAACAAAAATACTGGTTTATAATCCTCTGCCGCGAACTAAATGGTAAGCCGCACTGAAAAAGACTTGATTGAGAAGGCAATCAACTTCACGGAAATATCTTAAGAAAATATTGTATTATTATATTTAAAATATCTAGGAGGTAAGTTATGAAAAAAGTAACAGTATGTATAATGATGTTGGTTTTAATGATTACTTTACTACCGTCACAACAAACAGAAGCAGCAGCAGTAAACAAGCATTACATAGTAAAAATTGACAAGCTAGATGTACGTGAAAAAGCTAGTCCAAAAGCAAAAATAGTAGGTTCTCTGAAAAAAGAAACGACTGTTTATGTTTATAGCACTGAGCCTGGTGGGTGGGCAAAAATTAAATATAAGAATAAAGCTGGATTTATCGCATCAAGTGGCTTAAAAGAAAAAACAGTCTCAAAAAGCAAATGGAACGGAAAATGGTCGAATAAATTTGGTAATGTTACAATATCTAATGAAACATCAACAAGTTATAAATTTTCTATTAATGTAGGAATGGGTGGTCATGTAGGAGAGATTGAAGGAACAGCAAAAATTAAAAATGGCGAAGGAATATATACTGAGTATATAAAAGATTTTGAAGGACTTTTTAATGATCCAACCTGTCGGATTACTTTTAAAAACACCGGTAAATCTATTACAGTGAAAGAGTCAGGAGCGTGCATGTATTATCATGGCATGGCTGCAACATTTGATGGCGTCTATAAAAAATAAAATCTAAAATAGTCGGCATGTTGAAAGAGAATATGAAAGCCAATGAAGAAAGCGGGTGTTATATTTACTCGCTTCTTTTTTTCTGGCTGCAGGACAATAACAAAAGAGAATCAACCAAAAACATTTCATTTTCCGGCTGAAAAAGTTGGTGTAAATGTGTGTCAATTTGCTTTCTTTGATCCAAAACTGTTCCGAAGCCAAATTTTGAAGCACCCATCCCAACACCTGATCCTGTATACTAGTACGCTTTTTTAAAAAAATACCGGCAACCTAATGGTCACCGGTAATGTTAATGTATAATTTTCTGTGAGTTATTTTAGATGTCTGTAAAAAGATTTAATACTATGCAATACATCAAAGCGATTAAAAAGTTTACCTTCAAATCTCTTAATTGATCCAAAATTTTTTCCGAATTCTGCGCCATGATCGCCACTTATAACATAGTTAATTACATATTTATTACTTTAACCTCTGGAATCCAGGTGCGTGATCTGAGATCGATTAAATACCGAACAAAGGCCGCTTAATAAAGAGATATCATGATTACTACTGTTTTCTTAGCAGGAGGAATGTTTGTCCCTTATTTGTAACTCCGCAATTCATAGGAAAGACGATTTTTAGAATCTATGACTTTCACTAGTCCATAACCTGGCGCAAAGTAATAATGAATTGTAAATGGTAGATTTTTAAATTTTTCTTCGATATGCACTACATTCTTAAAAGTCCCCGCAGGTGTTGTAATTGTTCCAGTTGTTGTACGTAAGTATGAATTCCCAATAGGTACATATTTTTCAGTATCCCAGTCAAATTCAAGGATAGGAGTAGGTTTATTTTGAACTAATGGTGTACTAATGTCTGTCCATATCCAATCACTATTGGGAAGACCCATCTGAAAACGTTTTGACGAGAATGACATAGAAATAGAAGGAACAACATAGTCATATTCATTTACACGTTCATATTCATCTTCATAGACACTGCTTTGAACATTTCCCTGCAATACTTTTCCATCAAAATAATATTTCATCCATTTGATTTTCGTTGGGCGCAATTCAATGAAAGTTTTCAGCGTTTGCGGTGAAACGTTTTGCTTTGTTGCTGATAATTGATTGGAAGGTACGTAGCCTCTTAAGGACCCGCTGGTTACAAAAGACCAGTTAGAAAGCTGTGAATGCACATTTACTTCTATGTTCTTATTGAGAGAACCAGTTTTCTTCCCACTAGTGCTTGCCGTATTTCGAAGGATCACGCTAGCGTTTGTATACTTTTTAAATGGCTTAGAAGCAGTGATCAATTTAGAATCGACATAGCCTATCACATTGCCATACCGCACCAAGTGCCAGCTGCTGATAACTTTCCCGAAATCTTCTACTACCATATTTTGTTTTAGATTGGCGACGGTCTTTGATTTTGCAGATGCAGTTTCTTTTATCGTCAGCCCGCTCTTAGAGCTTACAATTTTAATTTCGCTGCTTGGAACGACAAGATTACTTGTAGCGACATACCCTTTTTTATTGTTTGCTTGAACATAAGACCATCCGCCCTTCACTGTGTTCAGCTGCGTTACTAAAGAACCTTTAGGCAAACTGAGTATAACTTTGGCCTTTGGACTGGCAGCTACACGGAGCGGTGTAGTGACTTGTGTTTTCTTTACTTCAGAAGTAACGGAAGCTTCCGTAGCGGATGCAAATATAGGCAGTAAAAGAAACAAAATAACGACCATACTTAAAATCTTCTTCAACTAAACCCCTCCTTAAATTTATTAGTGGTTATTTCGACCTAATAATAATGTCCCATTAATTGTATCAATAGTTTATAATTTTACAACTGTTAAATTTAATAAAGAAAAAATTCAAAAGACAAAATGGAAATATTTCATATTCAACTAAAAGATACGGTTGGGCAATAATATTTAGATTTAAACGACTTTATTATGTTTTTAAGTATAGTGAATTATGTTACATCAAAAATTAAACAGCTTTATTTAACTCTGTCCTTAAACAGAATGGGGTTATACGTTTTTGAAGTTTTAAATTAAATCGCTAAGATTTCTTTTTTATAGCTGGAAGGAAGCTATTGATAATAGAGGATTATCTATACATAATTGTAGATGATTTATTAATGTTTTTTGTCTAAAGCTGTTACAAATGTAACGGCTTTTTATAATTCCCTGAAAACATATTAGTAGGTTTTTCGTAATTTAAAATGGAATAGATTGTTAGTTATATGATTATAAGGTATGGTGATTTTAAAGCTTTATAGGGAGTGGATTACTGTCAAAAAGAAATTATGGAGTGGAATTTTGGCATCTTTGATATTAGTAGGGTGTAGCGATTCAACGGATAAAACTCAAGCAGAGGATGCACAAGTTTCCAGTGAAGAAGCGGTAAATATAGAAGAAGAATACAAGCAACTGAACAAGGAAGGAAAAACTGATGCTGTTGTTTTTAAATACAATAAGGATTTCATGAAAACAACAAATAGTCCGGAAAACAATGACGGCATTGCAAGGGAATATAGTCGGGCGGTAGAAACCCTGTTTCAAAAAGACATGAATAAATTTTATAGCAGCACCCATGAACTGGTGGATTATTTAATTTTGGACGAAACAACTTATCAATTAATTATGGAAGAAAAGAATGATCAAATTGCTCAGTTAAAAAATGAAATTAAAAGGTTGATAGAAAAAGAAGAGTACCAATCGATTCGTGAAATGAAAACCCATGGCTTCGAAAAAGAAGACAGTGAGCTTAATGCCATGGTTGCCTATGCCGATGCCTTATACGCGTTTTCAGTAGGGGGAACAGTTGATTCGTTACTCATTCATTTACAAGTGTCTCCTTCCTACACCGGATTATATTCAAAGGAAATAAAAGAATTGGCCAACCAAAGTGCCGTCGTTTCTTGGGAGACAGAATATAACGACCACAATGGGATAAAAAACTCAAATCCAGCAGATATCCCTCTCACAATCGGATTGACGGATGAAGAAGTGATTTCTTCTACTTCTTGGGGAGAACCACAGACGGTTCATCGTACAGAAACTGCAGCAGCGGTTAGAGAACAATGGATCTATCCAAACTTCAATTACCTGTATTTTGAAGACGGTTATTTAGTGACGATCTCTACGACAAATTAAGTAAGCAAAGATAAAAATGATGGTTTCTTAAACGTATGGGAAATAATCAATTTTAACAAGAAAGTCTCTTTAAAATACTAGATGTAGTTATGCACTAAAGTGAATGTTAAATAAAAATTAGGGGGACTTATAACTAAATGAAAGATATTTTCTCATACAATAAAGATATTACAAAAAATGCCTATATGAATTGGCGGACCCAACGTTATGATCATATTCATAATATGATTGTAGTTGCAGAAGGTTTTAGTGATTCAGCTTTACTGCTAGTAAAAGAAACCTTAAAAGATAACACAGGGAAAAGAGCTGATAGTTTGATTTTCCCAATCCTATTTAATGCGAATCACAGTATTGAAGTGTATTTAAAAGCGATTTGTTGGACTCAAAACCAATTATTAGACAAGAACGAAACTTTCGAGGGAAACCACGACTTAAAAGGGCTCTTTACAAAAGTAATCAATCTAGAAAACGAGTTGAATAACTCGAGTGATAAAATAGCATTCCAAAAGATGCTAAGTAATTTGAGAGTATACATCGACGAACTTTATGGAAAAATCGAAAGAACAATTATCAAAAAAGGAAAAGACAAAACGATTCATGATATTACATTCTCACGTTATTCTTTAACCAACGATCTGGAACCACAATTCTATATCAATACACTTGATAACGTAGTAGTGGATTTAGAAAACTTCCTTAAAGTATTCAAAGAAATCTTTGATAACCTTCAATCTCTCTCAACTCATTATTTAATGTTGCTTGAAAGTAAACAAGATTCTGAGCATGAAGCAAGGCAGATTCAAGCAGAAATAGAGTCTGAATTTCGTGGTGATTAAAATGTCGTTATAGAAATAAAAAGAGCTAAGAATGTATCAGTAAAATATATTCAGTATTGTCTCTAAAAGGTGAGGTGAGGTAATGGAACCTAATAAAATAGAAGGTTCTTTGAGTGTCGTTGAAAAGAACGTCCCTTTTAAATTAACGGAAACTGAGATGGAACTGCCATCAGAACTAGTCGCCCGTTTCGACTTGTATCCAGAAAACATTCGACGACCCGTTAACAAAACAATTTTTAGAAATGATTACTTTAAGTTGGTTTACAATATGAAGGCAAAAGATCTAGAGGTATTGTCTAGGGGAGACATTGTTTATTCAGCCATTCCTTATGATACAGCAAAAAATTATATCCAACATGCAGCTATACAGTACTTACTCCATCCAGAAGAGACACGTGAATATCTCAATATGCATAAAAATAATATAGAAACATACATTAAACTGAGTATTTTTCAAATTACTAATAAGCGGGTTAATAAAAACTCGGTTAAATTCAAACAAGCTTACAATGCCATCTTTCAAAATCCATTTTTTGAAATTCAAATTCTTGGACGACTTTTGCAACACGATGAAACTGGACCACTTTCTGCAAATCTTGCAGGTAAATTCCTATTCAGTGAAAATGTAAATACTGGAATATCAGAGTATGTTTACGAATATCTTAGATTTGTCGTTCAACTCACTTCAACACTACCGATTACAACCGATGGCAAGAAGATTAAAATAGTAGAATCGAATCTGTTAGGGAATACTTTTTCTACTAATGGAAATAAGGGTGCGTTTTTAACCTCTCAATCAGCTATTGATTCTGGATTAATTTTAATACCTCAAGAAGTAAAAATGAGTTTAGAAAAACCGATCATTGGCGAGAAGCATTCACTGAGCTTAAAAAATACACCGATCTTAAAATCAAAATCTGGCAACGCACTTACTGAACTTAAGAAAAATTATATTCCGCATAGCATTCATCCTAAACATACAGAAAAATACTTTGAAAAGGTTCTTTCTACAGAGAATATAAATTTATTAAATGTGGTCTCCGATATTCACTCTCTTGACAGGAAGTTTCCTTTCGTTAATAAAAATTTCAATATATTGGCCGGTGATATTTCAAATTCTCGAGTCACAAATAAAGATATTGAAGGCATTTATGTAATTGGAAACCATGAATTAATAGATGTATTACCGAATAATAGAAAAAAGATACAAGATGAAAAGTTTAAACCTTTTCTAAATACTCCATGGTTTGAAAATTTTTTAGAAAATCCTGATGCGTCATGGTATATGTTGCCAGTGGGCGACCACAGGTTCTACGAGGTGGTAAAGTTTGAACTTGAAAAACGATTCCCTCGGATGAGCATACTAAACAATAATTACGTAGTTCACGATGGAATACGCTATATTGGGCTTACAATACCTGTAGCATTAGTTAAGAGGAAGAAAGAACAGCAACAATATATTCTTAACTACTTGAATAAATTACTTGAGAATGATTATGACATCCCAACAATAATTGTTTCGCATGCACCGCTGTTTAACGAACTGAGTATGCTTTCAACAAAAAGCCGGGCGTATAATAAGGATTACAATTGTACAGAACCAAAGATTGAAAAATTATTTAAGGAATACAATATACTTGGCGCTATACATGGTCACCATCATATACCAGCATCGGCTGGCCGAAGCAAAATCGTGAACTTTGGAGACAAGGAGCTCTTTGTGGTGTGCTCCATTTATTCTAGTATAAATACAGGCTTTGAGTTAATGGATTTGATAAATTTCTAGCATTCAAACTAAAAAATGAGTCAAATAAATAAAATACTTTAATTATTGCAATTAAAAATCGCCATAACACATGATATGAAGAGCCGTATCAATAATAAATAAGGTTTTTTAGAAACTGGAATTAACAAAGAGAAGATCCTCTACTTGAAGGTTCTTTTCTTTGTTAATTTTATGGAGATTATTCTATCAAAAACGATGGTTATTGAAAGATTCAAGAAGATGACGAAAGTCTTCTTCTTTTTTTATTTCTTTTTTATCAAAACTTATTTCACAAACTATATATCTTAAATCTATGAGAATGATAAAGGTTGGGAACTTAGTCAGGTAAAACAATAGTAGATGCATTAGTTCAAAATTTTTTTACAGTTCAGCTTAAGAGAAGATAACATATTGCATACTTTTATTATTGGAGAAATGGAAATGAAATGACCCGAAAGCACAATATAGTGTGTTATAGAAAATACGTTCTCACTACATATTGATAAGTTTCGGTTTTCGTGATACCATATGTTTACAGGTTAGAAATAGATTATAAAAAATAATCCATAAAGGAGGCATTTGTATCACAACAGAGATTAAACTTACTCGCCATATCGATTCAAAAGTTGAAAGAGAACTTTGGGCAAGAGCAGCTGGTCGGTGCCAGTTTTCAGGATGCAATCGATTACTCTATAAATCACCGGTTACCCAAGAATCAGTAAACATTTCAGAAAAAGCTCATATCTATTCATTTTCGAAATCTGGACCACGAGGGTGGGGACCTTTTAAAACACGGCTATCGGATTTAAACGGTATTGAGAACTTAACATTAATGTGTCATGACTGCCATAAACTCATTGATGCTGATAAAAATGGGGAAAAGTATTCTGGATCATTACTTCAACAGTGGAAACGTGAACAAGAGAAACGAATTGCTATTGTAACGGGAATAGCCTCCGATAAAAAGTCTCATATTGTTTTTTATGGAAGCAATATAGGAGAACAATTTTCTCCATTAAATAAAGAGGAAGCAATTCAAGCTATATTCCCGAATCGATATCCTGCCGAAGAAAATCCAGTTGCCATTTCCATGGCTTGGTCTCAACAAGATCATTCACCAGAATTTTGGGCTGCAGAATCTGCAAATCTGAAATCCGAATTTAAAAGCGAGGTCGAAAAAAGGATTCGAAATAAAAATGGAGCTCATTTTTCGTTATTTTCTTTAGCGCCGATGCCTTTGCTGATTCAGTTAGGAACATTATTTACTGATAAAGTTGATGTTGATGTCTACCAACCCATTAGAGAACCGAAGACTTGGACGTGGCAGGAATTTCCGGAAGGCTTCGAATTTCAAATTAAGCAACCAGCTGCTTTTGTTCATCCCCCTGTACTTGTCATCTCATTAAGTGACAAAGTTTCGTATGACAGGATTCATAGTATCTTAGGGCAAGAAGTATCCATCTGGGAACTAACAGTGAAAGATGACTTGGTGGGTAACGATATCATTAGATCTAAAGCACAGTTGGCTATGATGCGGACGGTAGTTAGGCAGCTTATGAGATCTATAAAAGAAAAGCACGGCTTTTCAACTCCATTAAGCATTTTTCCAGCAATGGCAGTTTCTTGTGCAGTTGAAATGGGAAGAGCAAGAATGCCTAAAGCAGAAATGCCATGGGTTATCTATGACCAAAACAACCGTGAAAGAATGTTTATAAAAACCTTGCTCATTGAATGATAACCAACGATTCAGATAGCAAAATCTAAAGACGTTGGCTATAAGAGATATAAAAAAATGTTAAGCGGATTAAGGGGGATTTTATGTTACAAACATATTCAAAGGATCATCAGTTAGACGAGCTATTTCAAAGTATTTGCGAAGAGCTACAAATAAGTAAAAGCCAATATGACCAGGCTGAGACTTCTTATAATGCTGTAGCTAATTGGTTATCAGATGATGAGGAACGTTTCCCAGATATTGATATCGATATCTATCCTCAAGGTTCTCTTAAAATTGGTACTACTGTTCATCCAATTTTGAACCAAGAGTTTGATTTGGATTTTGTTTGTGAATTAAATTTGGATTGGGAAAAGTATGATAATCCTGTTGAAGTACTTGATTTGATTGAAGAAAGACTACTTGAACATGATGTCTATGCTCCTATGGTCGAACGGAAAAATAGGTGCATTCGATTGAATTACAAACGGAACTTTCATATGGATATTTTGCCTGCCTGCCCGGTCAAGAAAGATTCGAATGGGTGTGTAAAAGTTCCGGACAGAAAGTTAATTGATTGGAAGGATAGCAATCCAAAGGGCTATGCTAATTGGTTTGAAGAGACAGCTAAGGATTATGATGTTTCTTTCAATAATCAAATTCTTATGGAGAAAAGTGCAGAAATTGAGAAGATGCCAGGGATAGAACCGATACAAATCAAACCACCTTTGAAAAGGGCTGTTCAGTTAATGAAGCGACACCGTGATATTTATTTTGAAGAATATCCTAAAAAAGCTCCTATTAGTATTGTACTTACCACGTTAGCGGGTGAATTTTATGGCAACCAATCTTCCGTTAATGATGCAATCGAAGGTATACTAGACGGAATTTTGAATGCTGCTCAATCAGGTAAAATTACAGTTTATAATCCACAGAATAAATTGGAGGTATTAAGTGAGCGTTGGAACGAGAAACCAGAGCTGTATGATTCCTTCCTTCTCTTTATTCGTGATTTTCGAGAAAAATGGACAGAAATTAGCGATGCGAAAGAAAAAGGGTTTATAGAAGTAGCTTCTCTTTTGAAAGAAATGTTTGGGGAAGAACCAATAAACAAAGGAATGAACAAACAGGCTAAAGTTAATGAAGCATATAGACAAGCGGGTAAGTTAGGAATCACGGCTGCAGGTGTAATGAGCTTTACCCCCATCGTTGCAGCTGAAGAAATTACTACTGTAAAACGGAATACGTTTTATGGTGAATGATAAATTTAATCAGAAGCCGAAAAGAAAGAATGGAAAAATTAAAGAAAAAAATCTTTCTTTAGGGGAGCAATCTTATTCATTGGTTAATCGCTTTCCCCAGTTTCAAGAGTCTTTATCAGAACAGAAAGTGACGTGGATAGGCACATTACAGCCTCAGCCTCTCAGTCCCGAATATACCATTAAGATTGAATATGAAATGCAAGGACCTCCCAGTGTATGGGTGTTGAGTCCGCAATTGAAATCTTATAAAAATAAACCTATTCCACATATGTATGGCCAAGATACCCTTTGTCTTTTCTATCCCAAAGCAAAGGAGTGGAAGCGCAGTATGTGGATTTACAAGACCACCATACCATGGACAAGCCTGTGGCTAACATATTATGAGTTATGGGTGGTAACTGGTGAGTGGTTAGGTGGGGGAATTGATCATGGAAACCCTGTAGTTGAAGAAAATCCTGAATACTATAAAAGTTAAGAGACAAAAATCTGTTCATAATTAAGTAATTACCTAAAAGAAGTATCATTGAGAAAATAGAGGAGGAAAAAATATGCCTAAACATTCGGGTGGTAAAGTTGGCAAAGCAGGTAAAACTCTAGGAAACAAATCTTCAACTAAAAAACAAAAGAGTGAAGCAGCCAAAACTTTGAAAAATCATCAAGACAGTAAGCATTAATAATACCTACTTAATTGAATTATACCTAAGCGAAAAAGAGGATTTCAGTAAATTGAAATCCTCTCTTTATTTGAGTTTCTTCTATATTATAGTGTAACGGATTCTTCTTCTAATACTCTCACTAATTTATAGAAGCTCGTCTTTTTCACTCCAGCTTCCTGCATGGCTTCCACAGCAGTTAATTCTTTTGCTTTCCATTTTCTATAAACCTCTTTGAATTCTTCGGAGACAACAACAGGGGTTCTGCCAAACTGAATACCATTTTGTAACGCCAAGTCGATACCTTCACGCTGCCGTTTCCGAATCCGTTCCCGTTCCTCTTCAGCCATCCAGGAAAGAATCTGCAAAACCAAGTCTGCAATGAATGTCCCCATGCTGTCTTTGTATTGCGTTGTATCGAGTAACGGCATATCCAGCACGACAATATCGGCTTCGATGTTTTTCGTCAGGTCGTTCCATTCCTGGAGGATTTCTTCTTTGTTCCGCCCAAACCGGTCCAGCGAGTGGATATACAAAATGTCTCCTTTCCGGATAATCCGTTTCAGTAATTGATAGTTCACCCGTTCAAAGTTTTTTCCACTCTGCTTGTCCAGATAAATGTCCCGTGCATTGATGCCCATTTTCCGCATGGCTTCCAATTGCCGGCCTTCGTTTTGATCTTTGCTGCTGACACGGATGTAGCCAAATTTGCGATGCTCCATATTTCACCTCGAAGAATGATTGTTTCCTCTCATTATACCCGAAAAGCGTTCGTAAAAGTGTCTGCAAATCCGCGAACGTTCGTAAAGTGTTTTGACACGTTTACGAACGCTCTTTTTGGTCATTTTCAGCCCTTTTTGGAGCGTTCGTAAAAGTGTACTTTTACGAACGCTTTTATAGTACTGATATCTATTGAATTTAAAGTTATCTTACTGTTTTGTTAAATGTTAAAATTAGGAATAGATAGAATCTAGTTAGTGGTTTACTAACAAACGAAAAGCTAAAGGCAGGTTATCAAATGAGTGAACTAAAATACAAAATGGAATTTAAAGATTTTTGTCGGCATTCTGATCTTGGCGAGTTGATAAATCGCCCCGTATCCATTTCCGGGGGGCTTTTGCATAGAATGTATGCCGTTGAAACCACTTTAGGGAAATACGCAGTCAAACTATTAAATCCCAGCATAATGGTCAGACATACAGCCCTGGAGAATTATATAAATTCAGAAAGAATCGCTTTTCTTGTTTCAAAAAACATACCTGCCCTCCCCGCCGAAAAAAAGGGTGGAAACATGGTACAAAATGTTAATGGTCAATTTTATCTGGTTTTCAAATGGATAGATGGAAGAAGTTTGGAACAAGAGAGAATTGATGCTAACCATTGCGAAATAATCGGCCGGATTCTTGCTGCCATCCATCAGACTGATTTCTCCGAGTTGGCAATAATGAGGGATAAAACGAACAGCGTTCCTCTAACTGATTGGGATTTTTATTTGCAGAAAGGAAAAGAAGAAGATGCAGAATGGGTGGAGCTACTCCTTGAAAACCTTCAAAACCTGAAAGACTGGAACTCAAGTGCAACTGCGGCCTCAAATTATTTGTCGTCACATCTGGTTCTTAGCCATCGGGATCTAGATCCTAAGAACGTGCTGTGGAACCACTACAATCCTGTACTCATTGATTGGGAGTCGGCTGGTTTTATTCATCCAATGCCAGATTTGATTGAAACCGCCATCTACTGGTCTGTAAATGACAGTGGAGAAATCAATCAGCAAAGATTCTTTTCCTTCATAAATGGATATGAAGAGAACTGTGGTGAACTGCATGGCGATTGGGAAATAGTATTAGCTACAGGTTTTTCCGGTAAGTTAGGGTGGCTTGAATACAGTTTAAAAAGATCATTATGGATAGAATGTACAGACGAAGAAGAACAGAAAATGGGAACTGCTCAAGTAATCGGTACCCTTCATGAGATAAAGATCTACGCTGAACAAATTCCAAATTTAGTGCATTGGTTAACTAACAAACAATGAAGCGATATATACCAATAAAAGGGGGTGTTAGGAGGACGAGAATTTTCAACAGAGATTTTTCCCGCTGTATGAAATTTACTCTATCATGGAGTTGCTATTCTACTTCTCTACAAGAGAGTACTTTGCAAAAGTACCGAAAGAAATGATTAGAAGGAAATTTGATTGGCAATCCATACTATTAAAGTAATAACGTTGTTAGCAAATTTATCTAGCAATGCTCGAAGCTATAAGAGGAGGAAGTGGATGAACAGGATAGATAATAAATTAAGAGCCTATATGGAGAACCTGGCAAGTTCTAATCATTTTAATGGAGTGGTCTTAGCAGCACACAAAAATGAGGTATTACTCCAAGGAGCCTACGGAACGTCTTCCTTTCAATATGATATTCCCTTAGCGGCCGATACGAAGTTTCGAATAGGTTCTTTAACAAAGGCTTTTACAGCAATGGCAGTCCTTATTTTACATGAAGAAGGAAAGTTAGACGTACATAAACCGATCAATCAATTTTTCCCTGATTTGGAGTATGATCATCGAATAACTATTCATCACCTACTAACAAACATTTCCGGCCTTTATAATTTTACAGATTCCCCTGACTATTGGGAAACAACGATGAGAAAGCAAACAAGCCTGAAGGATATTTTAATGTCCATAAAGAATTTTCCGCTTAATTTTGAGCCGGGGGAAAAAATGGCATACAGTAACACAGGCTATCTCGTATTAACGGCTATTATCGAAAAAGTCACCGGTCTTTCCTATTCAGATTTTCTTCAAAAAAGAATATTGGACAAGTTAGGATTAACAAACACAGGGATAGATAATGGAAGAACGATCGTGAAAGGTTTAGCAACCGGATATACTGTTTGGGAAGAAATCGTGAATACGGAACATGTTGATATGTCCTTTCCATTAGGTGCATATGGCATGTATTCGAGTGTCGGTGACTTATTTATATGGGCTCAAGCATTACAGAATCATAGGCTGATCAGTAAAGAGCTACAAACCCAAATGTTCTCCGATTTTGAAAATGGTTATGGTTATGGATGGTTCATAGATCCGGAAAAACAAATTGCCAGCCACTTTGGTGATATTAATGGCTTTGTAGGTCATTTTGTACTTGATTTGAAACAGGAAATCACTGTGATTGTACTTAGTAATATCAATATTACGCCAGTGACCAAGATTTCTAGTGATATTAAAAGTATTTTGTCTAACAACCATCAATTGGAAGAAACTACTTATACAAAGAAAGAGCTGCCGAAACTGGATGAAATTATAGGGAAGTATTCTAATGGAACGGAAACGATTGAAATAAGCTACAATCAAGAGCTATTTTCGACTGTTCCAAAAATGTATGGAGTTCCTTATAAATTTAGGCTTGTACCTTCGGATAATGCTCAGTTCATAAGCGATATCATTTACGAATAGTATTCGTTTACCAATCACAAATTAGAGTATATTGACTGTTACGGTAACAAAAGTGTTTATTCTAAAGTTTAGTATGATATTTCAAAGTTGGTTTACATATCAGCAATTATCAGAAGCTACATAACGAACAAGAGAGAAGAGGCTGAGCGAAGCACCACAGCTGCTCTTTTTTGTTTTAGAAAGTGTCTTTTTATGAACGCTTTAATTTTAAAAATAAATGAAAATTGATGGTTACATACTTATCGGAACAAGATTCGATTATGGTAAGGTTGAACATAGAGGCCAAGGTAAAGGCCAACAACTTCTAATCAAATTAAATTCGCAGTAGGAGTTTGAAAATTAAGGATGTGAAACTTGTAGGATGCGTAATAGGAGAAAGTATATAATTGAAATTTTTGAAGAAGCAATGTCTTGCGTATTAAAGGGAGAGACAGCATTCGATGAGGCCGAGAAATTTTGGCTGGATATGTACTTAATGAAACCAACCGTCTTTCAGAAGGTATTACCGATGCAAGAAGAGGAAATTCTACAAGTGGCCGAGCGTATGGAAAAGAAAAAGAGAACCGCCAATTGAACTGAGCTTTATTTAATAGACCGTTCATCTAAAAAGTACCCTGCAGCTAACGCTGCGATGAGATGATTTTCCGGTATTGCGCCGGAATTGAATTCCATCGCTTGCGTGTTCCATTGTAATAGTCCATGTAGTCATTTACGAGCACTTTCAATTATAAAAAAGCTGAACTTGTATCATAGATGAATGACAGGCAAGGAGGAGTTCAGCTTTTCAGAGAAAGTTACCTATG
Source organism: Planococcus sp. VCh962 (assembly GCF_057748275.1). NCBI lineage: Bacteria > Bacillati > Bacillota > Bacilli > Caryophanales > Caryophanaceae > Planococcus > Planococcus sp. VCh962. The sequence goes on along the minus strand of NZ_JBYLHS010000010.1, from coordinate 29,278 downwards.
CAGTTTTCTTGTTATTTCGACCGAAGAGCAAGAATCCGCCCGTCAAAGCTACCAGCAGGCCAAGCATCGTGTAAAGAGGGCCATTGGATGCTGTCGTCGGCATTTCGTCGCCCATCATCACTTGTCCGCGAATTTCTCCATCCGGATATTGTTCCGTATGAAGGTTGACGTAAATATCTCCTGCCACCATGGCTTTGGTAAATTCCTCCCAGCTCATACCCTCCGCCAAATCTGCTTCGGTCAGTGTGCCTGAAGCCACTTCTCCGTTATAATCCACAGGTTCGGCATTTTCAAATAACGTCATGACCACAGGGCCGTTCTCACCAGGAGCCCCGCGGTGGAAATGTCCTGCCAGCGTGTTTTCCAGATTGTGTGCATTTACCGTGAATTCCAAAGACATTCCATCTTCACTGAACTGAACATGCGCCTCTCCTGTTGCATTGCTCTCCACTTCCATGGGTTCCTGGTCTGGTGTCAGTTCGGCCATGAAAGCCTGCCCTTCATGAGCAGCAAAAACCGATCCAGCAAACCCCGCGACTGCCAACACTGTAGCTACCGGTAAAGCCATCCATTTCTTCATCTATCCATCTCCTTCTTGCAAATTTCGCCAGTTGGCGATACCATAATTATACAACGAACTATTCTGAAATATACGAATATTATGTTAAAATGAATAAATTAACCTGAATGGAGACCTATTTTTTCCAGTTAACAAATGACGAAGTAATGGATGCACTTGGAAGAGCAGAAATTTTCTCTTCACCTGTTAGGTAAACCTTAGCTTATGGTTGGGGGAACTTTCAATAGGGCTCATGGGACAAGGAAGAACAAAAACAATCTATTCGATTAACTGAGTGGGAGTGAGAGGCATTGAGGCGAAAACTCGGGGTGATGCTCATCTTGATGGGATTGTTGTTCACAGGCTGGAACGGTTACGTGTGGCTTTCTGAACTGTCTTCCGGCCGGGAGCCCATCGGCGAACATGATATCGCAGAAGCTAGTGAAAGTGATAATCTGGCAAATGAAAGCTTGGATGTTTCAACGCATACTCCGGAAGATCCGCCGGCGAAAAAGCTGGAGGACCCTCTTCGAGAAGCCAAGCTCTCTACAAAAAAAGCAAAAAAGCCGGAAGAACCAAAACCACGGGACTATCGGGAATACGAACGGGGAGAAGAGATTGGCTGGCTGCTGATTCCTTCCCTGGACATGAAATACCCGTTGTACTGGGGGACGGATGATGAAACCTTAACCCAAGGAGTGGGATATCATGTGGGGAACTTCACCACACCTCCGGACGGGCAGCGCCACACCGTGCTATCCGGTCACCGTGACACGGTTTTCCGTGAACTGGGCGAGTTGAAAGAAGGGGACAAAATGTACGTGCAGTTTGAGGGCAAGCAGTACGAGTATGAAATCAAGAGGACGTGGATCACGGATGCCGAAGACCGGACGGTCATCGTTAAGAAAGAGGAGCCGACCCTGACTCTGACTACCTGTTACCCGTTTACGTTTATCGGAGCGGCTCCCGATCGCTACATCATTGAAGCCCCGCTTGTGAAATTCACGAAAATGAAGTCTTGACGGCTTGTTTTAAAAATTTTTTTATAAAAGGCTTAGGACGGGTTAGACAGTTAACGGATGCATGGAACTTGGGGCAGAATACTTGAGTTGAAACTGAAAGAATCGAATCGCGTTATACACATGAAAAAGAACAAGCACCCCTTTACACAATCAGGGGCGCTTGTTCTTTTTCTTGATTAGTGGTGATGGTGTCTGTGTTTCTTTTTGCCATAGTCATGATCGTCTTTATCGTCGTAGTCATGGTCATAGTCATCTTCGTCATCATGATCATGTGGTTTATGGCCTTTTTTGTGTGTGTGGTAATAAACGTATTTTTTCCAGTAATAATGTTTTTTGCCGTGTTTGTAATAATGGTGTTTTTTCCAGTAGACATGTTTGTGCTCTTTGTACTTTTTCTTGCCGTGTTTATATTTGTCTTCGTCATCTTTCTCATAATCATGCTTTTTGTCTTTTTTGTCGTAATCATGATACTTATGGTTATCGTCAGAATCCCCGTGTGCCAAAGCTGCTGTAGAGCTAACGCCGAAAATTAGAAAAATTGCCATCAGGATCGTAAAGAATTTTTTCATGCTTTTCTCTCCATTCCATAATTTGATTTTGTTCATTCTCTAGGCGAGTGGGGCATAGAGCTATAAACGTTCCTTATTAGGCACTTTGAGAGACGAGGACCTCCTTTGACGATTTGGGTTATAAAATACAGAAATAGAATATTTCTGTAAATTATTAAAAATAATAGGATTTTGCTTCTTTCTGTGCTCATTCTATAACATAAAGCAGAAAATTGCTAATAATAATCTGAAAAATTGATTTATTTTCTGTTTTTCGTTCGTTTTACTCATTTTTGAAAATTATAATATGACTTATGATTTGGTTATTTAGTAAAAAGTAGGTGAAACTTTCTCGGAGAAAGTATATTAAGTCAGAAGGACTTGGAGAGGACGATTCTGAATTTGGAATGGTTTAAAAATAAAGCTATAGCATCGTTCAATTATTACGTCTGGGAGATTAACAAGAAAGCCATTGCATTCAATGAGAGCTTTGCAATGGAAAGCGCCAGCAAATCCAGCAATCAGAACTTCTTTTTTGAACAACCTGAAAGCCAACCCCATATTCAGCCCCAGTAGTCCGGTAGTAAAAGGGAACGCGAACAATTCACTCGGCTGAATAATGGCGATCATGACAAGCGCGACCAGTTAGGTCAGGAAATCGAGCTGTAGAGAGATAACAGTAGCGATTAAAATAGGCAAGGTACTCAGAGTACTGACCGCGAAACCGGGTCCCCTTGACATTCCCGCTGATTGGAGGATGGTTGCAAAAGCAGCCAGCAATGCACCGTACACAATTTTTCGGGTAGGGCTGACTGGAAAGCCGATATATTTTGAAATCGTTTCTACGCCAGAAGTGCTGAATTGTTTACGTGTCTTGAACCATTTTTTCATAATCGGCTGCCAGCTCCCTTGACATGCTTTTTTAATGCATGCAGAAGGCCATTCACCTCAAAGAGGAAAATGGCCTTCTCTCCAATGTTCAATCCAACCCAAGCGTTCCCTTTATTTTTTTAACAGCTTCGGTGATGGCGACATCCTGGATCGTGGTTTGATCGGGATCAAATTTTTCTTCTGCCGCAACATCGAATTGGAACTGTTCGGCCCAAGGAGCCGGCTTGTTCATCACATAAGCCGCCGTCTGTTCGGTATACAGCTCGCGTGCTTGGTCCGCTGTTTTTCGTCCAGTGGCAATTTCGTGCATCATGTTCAGCGCCAGGATATTTGCGGCTTCCATATCGCAGCGGGCCGAAACTTCGCCTTTGGTCCGCTCGATGATGACGCTCCCGTCGAACCTGGCAATTTCACTGAACTTTTCAGGCGGCACTTGGTAATTGATGACTTGTTCAATGACATCCGAGTGGGGCTGCGGAAAATCGTGGGGGATTTCATCCCGGTAAACAATCGTCCGCTTCCATGGGCCATTGAAGTACCAGATCAATTGGCTGGGGGTGGCTTCATTCGGTGGTCCATAAGCTTCGATGGTTTGTTCGGAAGACTTCTTCGCCATCGCTGGCCAATCTTCCGTAATCTTTTTGACGAGTTCGATGTCCGCAGTAACGGAAGTTCCTTTTTCACCGCCGGCACCGGTCGCGTGTAGCTTAATATTGCTGGCCATTCCGATGGCGGCAGTCTTTAACCGTTCGTTGGGATCCAATTTACTCGCACTGGTTGGTGCTTTTTCATTCGGTTCCATCTTTTCATCTCCTTAAGATTTTTGGCTTTATATATGTTTGATTCTACAGAGCTCTTTTAGTAATAACACGAAACCTTCGCTTTTCTCCTTTTCCCTCGTCTGAATATTGTAAACTTTTAAGTTCTAATGACTCCTAAAGCATTTGTATAATAAAAGAGGACATCTCTCTCTTTGTGTAAATTGGTTTTATCCATGAAATTGAAAATATACGCATGTCCGTGAATGTATACTTTTGCGAACGGTTCTACTATAGGTTTAGAACCGCATAAGGTTAAAAGTTACGGTTAATAATTTTCGAAAAATCGTTCAGAAAATGAATAGAAATAAAATGATTGATGGATGAAAAGGAGGGGAGAGAAATTAATTGGCTGCCGAAGAGATAAAATATGGTAGCGGCTTTATCAGAAGGTTTACAGGCAATAAAGAAGCTTATTTTAAATTGGATAATATCGGAAAATAAATTGCGGAAGATCGACCAGCATTTAGCTTTAAATTTGATGAGAGACTGATTTCAGGGAATTGCATAATGAGGATTTTTCAATGATTTACCGCAATATTGAACTGACTTGGTACAATATCCTCTGAATTTTTGAAAGAGACAGAGGTGAAGGCAAACTTATCTCTGCATCAAAGATTTTGTCGCAGAAATAGAAGATGAATTTATCTTAATCTCTTTCATTATAGTGAATAATGTTATTGGAGAATACAATGCTGGCATGCGTATCTGGAAAATGAATTCATCGATTATGAAGACCAGCATGCTGTTCGATATATAAAAGACTTGACAGAATTTTTTGGATGTTAAAGTGCAATAGTTTACTTTCTTAATCCTTTGAAGTACCTTATGCTAATAAGTAAGAAGAAAGAAGAAGCTCAAAAGGTTTTTTTCATTAGGTACTATACTATGACATTCACAGTTAAGAAAAAACTATATAAAAATTTCTTATGTTGAGGACAGGTGTTAAAATGCTTAAAGATTTTTTAGAAAATCAAGCCCCCAAAAATCAAGATTTAAAAAAGTTATATGATTTGATTCATAAATATGGACCGTTGAAAAAAGTGGATTTGATAGAGAAAACAGGGATAAAGAAAACAACTATGGTACGGATGATTGATGAACTTTTAAAGAACAAGTTTATATGGGAATCGGGTCTAGAGGAAACACCGAGTGGCCGTCCGCCAATTCTATACGATATTGTACCGACTTATAATTATTTGATTGGTGTTCATATTTCACGTATGAAAACCAATATTGTTCTGTTGAATTTGCGTTTCAAAAAAGTAGACCAAAAATCTTTCGTAATGACTTCTTTGCATACACCTGAATTTGTTGTTTCTAAGATTGAAGAAACGATTAAAGATTTCATGGAACAATACCACTTCAATGAAGATTCGCTTCTTGGAATCGGTCTGGCAACTATTGGGCCATTGGATCGGAAAGAAGGGATGATTTTAGAACCGGAAGCATTTCTTGCTGCAAAGTGGAAAAATGTTCAGCTTGTGAAAATGATTCAGGATAAGTTTGCAGTTAAAGTAATTTTGGAAAAAGGAGCGAATGCCGCAACAGCAGCTGAGTTCTATTCGAGAAATCATTTATACAAAAACATTCTGTATTGCATTAGCGGTGGCTGGGGAATGGATTGCGGAGTCATGATTGATGGAAAAATTTTGCAGGACCAGTATACAAACGAGAGTGGATACGGACATATGATTATTGATATAGATGGAAAAGAATGTTCATGTGGAAAAAAGGGGTGTGTTATTGCTTATACATCATTTAAAGGAATTTTACACAAATTGAATCATTATACTTTCACTAATGAGATTAACAATGAACTATCTGTATTGCCTTCTTTGGATGATATGATGGAGTATTTCAAGCAAGGAAATCGACAAACTAAAAAAATGGTTTTAGAAACTTCCCGTTATTTAGGAGTCGGTCTATCAAATCTCATTAACTTATTCCAGCCGGAATTAGTCGTGTTAAGTGGGCCTCTCATTTATGAATTTAAAAATTATTACGAAGAAACAGTCGCTCATGCTTCTGAGCATTTACATGGAGAAAATAATCTTAAATTTACTCAAGGAGTTCTTAAAGAAGATGCTCCAGCTGTTGGAGCAGCCATCCTGCTATACAACTCTTTCTTTTTAGATTAATTATCGAAATAGTTGTTGCATTATTTCGATAATTAATTTAAAGTAATCGTTAATCAATTAAATCCATTTTGGATTTAATTGATTAAATGAAAGCGTTATCTTTATAATTATTCAAATTTAAGTTCAAAATGGTAAAAAGGGGAGAGCAAATATGAATGATTTAGTTGTAATGCTTGGTACAGGAAGTCCGCGTTTGAATGCGAAGAGATTATCAATATCACAGGCTTTGATAATGGAAAGCATTCCTATTTTAATCGATTGCGGAGAAGGGGCAACGATGCAATTAGTGAAGGCGAAAATTCCTCCTCAAGACGTAAAATATGTTTTTTTCACTCACCTTCATGCTGATCATATATTGGGCTATGCTAATTTCCTGATTAGTGGATGGGTAGAAGGGCGACGTGAATTGACAGTAGTCGGACCAAAAGGGACGAAAAAAATGCACGATTTATTGGTTGAAATGCTGAAAGATGATATCGATTATCGCATGTCTTTAGGGCGTCCTGAATCTGGCATTCGTGATGTCAAAGTAATTGAAATAGAACAAGCAGGAAAAGTGGAAGTGGATTTGCCGATAGAAATTCACTGCGCAGAAATGATTCATAACGTGCCAACGTTTGCCTTTCGTTTTGAAGCAAATGGGAAATCGGTTGTTTTCTCTGGTGATACGGCACCGCCGACTGATGCTCTTTCTGAATTGGCGAAAAATTCAAATATGTTAATACAGGATTCATGTCTTACTTTAATCGAAGAAGATCAGACACCGAATGCTGCGAAAATTTGGGAGAACCTTCAGAAAGAACATTGTACGCCCAGCCAATGTGCTGAAACAGCTAAAAAAGCAAATGTAGATCAATTAGTATTGACACATTTTTTGCCGAAAATGAACCCGGAAGATGTCAGTAAAGAAGCTTCAGAAATCTTTAAGGGTGAGGTTTACGTACCTAACGATTTAGATGTTATCAAAATTTCAACTAAGAAATTAGTAGAAACTTTATAAACAATACAAAGGGGTGGAGTGTATGAAGTTGAAAGGGAAAAGTTTAACAATCTTGGCTGCTGGGATAGTGGCTGCAACATTACTGGCTGGTTGTGGAACTCAAGCAGAAGGAGATAAGAATAAGAGTGCTGGGATTATTCCTGTCTATACACCGGGAGCTGGCGGTATTTCTTATGTATTAAGCGCAGGCATTGGCAAGATATTTAACAGTAATGAAGCCGTTCCGGGAGCCCAGTTGGTAACGGAAGCTACAAATGGCGGAGCAGAAATTATTGAATTGACACTCGATAAAGCTAATCAGGACAAGGCTGCTTTTGGAATAAATTCTTTAGTGGAAGTCGCTTCTTCATATGAAGGAACTTATGATTTGATTGAAGGCAAGCATGAAAATCTACGAGCAGTAAGTTATTTGACGTATGCTGCAGCGCATATGATTGTGTCGGCCGATTCGGCTGTTACTACCTACGATGATTTAAAAGGTAAAAAGATTGGCTTGCCCCCTGGTTCTGCAACGGAAGCTATCGTAAAAGCTTTGTTGAAAGATGGATACGGTCTCGAAGAAGGGGATTATACTGTGTTGCCGCTAAGTTATAAAGAAATTCAAGAAGGCATTCAAAATGGAAGTATTGATGCCGGCCCTTTGCTAGGAGCGGTCCCGGCTCCATTAATAAACGAGCTTGGGCAATTGCATGATATTCGTTTACTGACCATCGAAGAAGCTGAAGAAAAAGCGTTTCTTGAAGCAAATCCATATTATACGGTAAAAGAAGTAGAGGCGAATACTTATCCAGGTCAGTCGCAAAAAGTAATAATTCCTTCTATGGAAGTAATCGCCTTTACACATGACGGAACCGACGATGAATTGGTTTATCAATTTGTGAAAACTATATTGGAAAATCCAAAAGAATTGGAAGCAGTCCATCCAGTCGCCAAAAATATTTCAGCGGATACGATTTTAAATGGCCTGGAAATCCCATTACATCCGGGAGCCGAGAAATACTATAAAGAACAAGGAATCATGAAGTAAACAGGAGGGATCATATGAAAAGGTGGATTCAATGGATTGTAGGCGCTCTTGCACTTTCTCTGGCTCTCTTTCACTTATATGCTGGTGGAATACAGCTTTTTCCAGCAACACAACAACGTGCGATTCATTTAGGGGTTGGATTGGCTCTTGTTTTTCTTCTCTATCCGCTTATTAAAAAGAAAAGAGAGGGTGTTTCTGAAGGATGGATTGCTACAGCGATTAACATTACATTAGCCTCAGCAGCAGTAATTGCCTGTACTTTTGTGACGGTACAATATATTGAATTAGCTACCTCGCTCAGTAATCCGACAACGTGGACTTTAATCATAGGTGCAGTGATTATTGTTCTGACGCTTGAAGCTTCAAGAAGAATGTTGGGTTTAGCTTTGCCTCTTATTGCACTTTTCTTTCTCGGGTACGCACTATGGGGAGATCGTTTACCATTAATGTATGCTCATTCAGGGTTGACCATTGAACGGATCATCACACAAATTGGATTGAGTAATAGTGGGATTTTCGGAACTCCATTAGGTGTGTCAGCCAGTTATGTTGTTTTGTTTGTTATCTTTGGCGCATTTTTAGAACGTTCCGGCGCTGGCGGATTGTTTATTGATCTGGCGATGGGCTTAGTTGGGAGATTCAGAGGAGGAGCTGCTAAAGTTTCTGTTATTGCGAGTTCCCTTTTTGGTTCAATAAGTGGTAGCCAAGTGGCGAATGTTGTCAGTACAGGAGTATTGACGATTCCACTTATGAAAAAGGGCGGTTATAAGTCGACATATGCCGGTGCTGTCGAATCGGTTGCCTCGACAGGTGGAATGATACTGCCTCCTGTTATGGGAGCAGTCGCCTTTTTGATGGCAGACTTCCTTCAGATTTCTTACGCGCAAGTTGCTTTAGCAGCTCTGATTCCAGCAATTCTTTTCTATGTTGCAATTTTCATTATGGTGGATTTGCGAGCAGCGAGAGTAGGGTTGTCATCAGTTGAAGAAGTAAAAGAAATCAATACCAAACAATTGATTTTAACAAAAGGTCATTTGGCTCTTCCGCTTATTCTTTTAGTCTATTTATTAGTTATTCTGCAGATTACAACGGAAGAAGCGGTATTTTGGTCGATTCTTTCGGTGCCACTTGTAAGTTGGATCAGAAAAGGAACACGTATGAGTCTAGGGCAAATGAGATTAGCTTTGCAGGACGGCATCAAAATGTCACTTGTAGTTATTGCTGCTTGTGCTTGTGCAGGAATTGTCATCGGTGTTATTGATATGACGGGCATTGGGTTGCGTTTTTCAGGTTTATTACTGGAATTATCAAATGGCAACTTTTTCTTATTAGCTCTGCTGACTATGTTTGCATCCATTATATTAGGAATGGGTCTTCCACCAGTTGCCTGCTACTTAATACTCGCAATCTTAGCAGCTCCGGCTATGGTGCAAATGGGAGTTCCACCACTAGCCGCTCATTTGTTTATTTTTTATTATGGAACTTTGTCAGCGATTACACCTCCCGTTGCGATTGCAGCTTATGCTGCAGCAGGCATCGCAAAAGCCAATCCGATGAAAGTTGGATTTGAGGCTTGTCGACTTGGAATCGTGGCGTTTATCATCCCGTTTATGTTTGTCTATAATTCAGAATTGATTTTAGATGGAACACCAATAGGGATTGTTTCTATGATCCTGATTGCATTCATTAGTGTGGCTGCATTGTCGATAGCCATTGAAGGCTTTATGTACAGAAAAATGGCATTGCTTTCAAGAGTAATTGTATTTGGTGCTGCACTTATGCTTATCCAGACAAACATTATTCTGATAGTATCCGGACTAATCATTTTAGCGGTTACACTGTTTATTGACCAGAAAGTAAAAAAGGAATCGATACCTAAAGTGACTTATTCAGCTAAATAAAAGTAAGCGGGAACATCTTTAAAGGTGTTCCCACTTTCATGTTCTCATTCATTGTTATTGGACGAAATAATAATAATAATATTAGAAGAAAGGAGCAGCAAAGTGAAAAACAGCCGGTGGCGTCTCCTCGGACGAATATTTTGGATTTTTGCTTCAATCAGCCCGATTTCGTTTGGTGGCGGCTTTGCAATGATGTCGATCATCAAAACGAAAGTGGTTGAGCAAGAAAAATGGATGGGCGATGAAGAACTCATCGATGCATTTGCGTTAGCGCAGTCGATACCCGGTGCAGTCGGTGTAAATTCGGCTGGTTTTATTGGTGTTCGAGTAGCAGGTTCACTTGGTGCTATCGCCGCCATACTCGGTATGTTGATTCCAACTTTTGTCATCGTTATCGCTTTGAGTATCACATATGCCCTAGTTCAAGACAGCGAAGCGGTAGATGCTGTGTTCAAAGGAATTCGTCCAGCTGTTGTTGCATTGATTATTTATGCGGCAATCAATACAGGACGATCAGCGATTTCGGATAAATGGGCTTTTACGATGATGACAGTTGCCGTGCTGGCTTTTATTTTTCTGCAAGCACATCCGATTCTTTTATTGGCCATCGGTGCTGTCTATGGAATTATCAAGGGCAGGAATCAAAAGAAGGAAGATAAAGAACTATCGCCGAAAAATATAATTTCAGAAGACACCCCCAAATAATCAGTTGTTTGAAATGGAGGAGAGGCTATGATTTTCTGGGAGTTGTTTCTAGCTTTTTTCATGATTGGTTTTGTGGCTTTCGGAGGCGGTTATGCCGTTATTCCATTAATAAAACTGGAAGTGCTTGGCCAAAATTGGATGACTTCTCAGCAACTGACAGATGTCATCGCTATCGCCAGCATGTCACCAGGACCGATTGCCACGAATACAGCTGTTTTCATCGGCTTTCAGACTGCGGGGATTGCCGGCGCTGTGACCGCTGCCATCGCTATCACTTTACCATCAGTGCTCCTAGTACTAGTAATTGGCCTCTTTTTTAAAGGTATTAAGAACTTGCCTTATGTTCAATGGATTCTTCAGGGGCTGCGGCCGGTTATCACTGCATTGATTATTTACGCAGCGTTTTCGTTCGCTAAATCCAATGACCTTTTTTCCTTTTCTCAAGAAAGTGCCATCAGTATTATCCTGGGAATGGCCTGTCTAGTGGCTCTCATGAAATTTAAATTGCATCCCGCAATTGTGTTGTTTGTTGTAGGGGGAATAGGGACATTGGTTTTTTAATATAAAAAAATCATTCGTAAGATTTTTAACCTTATAAGTGGTCCTGACGTTGTTATCTTTACTATGCTAAAGGCTAAACAGAAAGCCGGGAAGTGCAGAGAAAGGGAAAATGACAATATATCGGTTGTTTTCTTTCTTTTCATATGTTCGCAAAATCTCAATTTAACGAATAAGTTATAACCTAATTAAGTTAACATATGAGGGATTATCGGAAGGGAAGAAGCTGATTAAGCTTTTCCCTTCTCTAGATGCCCAAATTATTTATCCTATTGAAATTTAGCAGCAGTCAGGATAGTCCTGTCTAACAAGAAAAAATGAAGAAATCCGTTTTCTATTTTAAAAATACATTTTTTTGAATTGTTTACAAATGGTAAGATGAAGAAAAAGTGGAGGTGGGCTTATGAGTGAAACGCTTCTGAAAGTCATCGGGGCTGTCTTACCTCTTATCTTATTTGTTTTAACAAGTATTTTTTCTTTTTCCTCTTCCTCAAGGCAGCAAGCGAAAATCCAGAGTGATTTAATTGAAACGTTATACATGAAGCTATTAGATATCTATGCAGCAAATAATGAGGAAAAGGAAGAGCGGGTGAAAGCGTTTCTCGACACCTTCAGCTTTTCAGAACTCAATACTACTTTTGTTCCGATTTCGCATCACCAACTCCTTAAGTCAAAAGATAAGATGGCGTCCTTAGAACCCTTTGCAAAGGTCGAACCTTTTTTTGGCAACTTTTCAATCACTATCGAAGAAAAATACTGGCATCAGCATATTTATAGAATTCGTGCTATAGGGACGTCAAAAAATTGGCTGGTTGCATTATTTAATAAAGTCGGTTGGAATTATGTATATAGGATGTTAAATTTAAAGACCTCGGTAAATAAATTCGTTATAAAGAGACTTATGGGTTTTAGCGTGATTTTGGCAACCTTATTTTATTTGATGATTCGTGCTGATCCATATATTGATTCAACGCCAGACGGAATTTCATACTTAATAGTCTGGATATATTGTATGTTCATTTACATCTATATAGGATACTTAATGGCAAGTATGACTATTGCGCTCGTAACTTATACCAGGCTGAAAACGGAGATAAAGGGGGAAAAATATATCAAGAAAAAAGCTTCTTCATATCGAGCATATTGAAGCTCAAATCACCCTTTCCTCAATCTTGAAAGAACAGGAGGTCCATCTTGAAATGTTGGCCCGATGGAACTTTCAGAATGAATGGATTCCGCCAAATATCTTTGTCCCGATTCTCGAAAAGCTCGGGCTTATTTCAGAGTTAAATAAGATATTGGTGGAGCAGCTGTTGCAGGATCAAGAAATATTGCATCTGAAGTTTCCAAAGCTATCCGGTTTCTCGCTCAACATTTCGCCGTTTATTTTTAAGGAAAAAGAAGAGGAAGCATTTTTGAGCTATTGGATAGAACGTCTTAGTCAAACGGGCATTGAGCACCAACGCATCTGCTTAGAAATCACGGAATCGTCCTTAATTGATCAGTCAGCAATAAATTTCCTTGAAAAGTGCAGGGAACAGGGATTTGTTGTGGCAATTGACGATTTCGGAAAGGGTTTCTCTTCTTATGAGTACCTGGGCGCTAAGCCATTCAATGTGTTAAAGTTGGACATTTCTTTAATAAGGCAGATATCTTCCAACTTCCGGAAAGCCATCATAGTGGAATCCATCATCAATCTAGCAAAGAAGCTGAATTTAAAAGTAGTCGCTGAAGGCGTGGAAATGGAATCTCAACATGCATTGCTGGAGAAAATGGGAGTGGATGCGATACAGGGATACCTGGTGAGTCATCCAAAATTCCTAGAAGATTTGAACTCGACTATCGGTATAAGAATTTGAATGGAAAGTTAAAGCCTTTTTAGAGGTAATGCCATATAAAGATGAATGGGCACCATTACCAGACACCAGGCTTAAGTCGATAAAAACTTCTCTTGAGAGAAATTGACCTTCGCACTTAAACTACTACACTAGGAAAAGTAGTAGTGGAAAATGAATTTTCTACTCAGTCTAATTGACGGATAGAAATTAAAAAGCAGAGCGGATTTCTTTCCCCGCTCTGCTTTTTATTCCTTTTCGTTCTTATCCATCCTGCGCAGGATGACGCGCTGCTCTTCCTGGCTGAGATTCGTGTAGAGGGAAGTGGTCTCGATGGAATTGTGGCCGAGCTGATCGCGCAGGGCGACAATCGAACCTCCTTCGTCCAGAAAGGCTTTCCCAAAGGAATGGCGCAGCTTGTGCGGGCTCAGCCGCTTGCCGTCCAGTAACGCTTTAGATACTTCTTCATTAATTTCTCGTACGCTTCAAACAGAGGGACATGGGTTTTGCCAAAGTCCTTGGTCGTAAAGACGAACTGGTTCTCTATTTCTGGTTAGTAGAGCGTCTCCTGGACCACTAATTTGAGGAATCCTTATTTTTTATCCTTTATGTTAATTGTTTTAAATTTTAATTTCATAATATTACAAAAATAATAATAAATACCTATATTTTATTATTTATTTCCTCTTATACTATTTCTATAAGACCATATAGGAGGAAATAAATTGAAGAAATTTTCGTTGTCGCTTATCGCGACTGTGATGTGTATCAGCCTTGTTTCACCGCTTCAGCCTGTAGAAGCGGATACGAACTCTACTTCTCGAATGGAAGCACTTCCGGTTCAACAATCTGAAACCCCTTCCTACCAAACGGAAGTGGAACTCATAGAAGAACGCACCGCGACCACCCAGGTTTTCCAGCAGGAAGACGGGGCGCACCGCATGGAGATCTCTCCGGAGCCGATTCATGTGCAGGATCCAAAGACCAAGAAATGGGTGCCGATCGACAACACCTTGGTGGAGAAGCCAACCGGCCGCCACCACAACGCCAAAAATAACTTTGACGCCTCCTTTGCGGCGGAAACCGCAAGTGCCGAACCGCTGGTTTCGCTCAAGCAACGCGGCAAGACCGTCGAAATTGAAGCCATCAAGCACAACGGGAAAGCCGCTAAGGCGGTGGAAGCCGTGACCAAAGAGAACCAGGTCACCTACGAAGAGATTTATCTACATACGGATCTCGTCTACACCGTCGGCAACACCAAGATCAAAGAGGACATCATCTTCAAAGAGCAGCCGGCCGGCACGGAGCCGCTTTCGTATTCGTTCGACTTCCGGATCACCGGAATGACCCTCGAACGGACAGCGGACGGCTACCTGTACCTGCTCGATGCAACCACAAAGGAGCGCCTGTTCGCCATCGAGAAGCCGTTCATGATGGATTCGTCGGCCCCGGAAGGGTTCGTCTCCAACCTGCCGAATCCGGTGCCGGAAGGCGCCTGGACCGATGCCATCGGAGTGGACGCCCAGCAGACCGGCGACCGGCTGACGCTGACGCTGAAACCGGACATGACGTGGCTGCAGGATCCGGACCGGGTCTACCCGGTCGTCTTGGACCCGACCGTGAAGGTGTATCAGCCGAACTATGCCTTGAACGACACGACGATCCGCAGCGCGTTGCCAGGGACGACGGGCGGCGCCGACCATGAACTCGGGGCGGGCTTGTACACGAACAGCACGACCCACAACGTTGTCCGTTCCCTGCTCCAGTTCGACATGGGCACGCTGCCAAAAGGCGCGAAGATCATGAACGCGCAGCTGAACCTGCGCCTGTCGTCTGTCTGGAATGACACGCCGGCCTCCATTCAGCTGTTTGAAGCAAACAATGCGTGGGAAGAAAACAGCGCCACTTGGGACCGCCGGACTTCCGGTACTTTGTGGACGAACAAAGGCGGCGACTACAGCCCAACGCTGCTGTCGAGCCAGACGGTGGGGGCTTTAAGCGCCACTGCCGCTGAGCCGCCGCTGTTCAAGTGGCCGATCAAGGCGGAAACGGTCCAGAAATGGATGGACACCCCGTCGCAGAACCTGGGCTTGCTGCTGAAGTCGTCGAACGAGACGCTGGCCACCTACAAGAAGTTCTATTCCGGCAATGCCGGCGGCATGCTCAACTACTCGCCGAAGCTGACGATCACCTATTACCCGATCAGCCGGCTGGGGACCGAAAGCTACTGGTCCTATTTTGATCACGAATTATCCGAAGGGCAGGGAAGTGTCAATGTCGGAACCGGCAATCTGGTTGTGGATGCGACGGATTTCTCTGTCAGCGGCCGCGGCAATTCCGCTCTGAACTTCTCGCGCACCTACAATTCGAAAGCGGTCGAGGATTCGCCGCTTGGTTATGGCTGGTCGTTTACTGGAAGCGAGACCGTCTCGGAATTTCCGAACCGGGATGCGCTGTATCAGGATACCGACGGCACTATCCATCTGTTTGTGTATAATGCCACTAACGGAACCTATGCAGCCCCTCCGGGCCTTTACCGGACCTTGACGAAGGCGAACGCCGATGCCTTCGTGTTGACCGATTATAACGGTAACCGGACGGTCTTCCGTGACCTGATCAAAAATCCGGAAGTGCACTCCCGCATCTACCGGATCGACTACGAAGAGGACCGCAACAAAAACCGAACGACGTATCAGCGGCTGGCCGATGGCACACTGACCGGCATCCTGGACGCTTCCGGCCGGACGTTGACGCTTGTGTATCAGAATGGCCGAATCGTCTCCACGAGTTTCGAGGGCACGAAAAAGACCGCCTACACCTATAAGACGGACGGACGCCTGGAAACGGCTACGCATTTCAAGGATGCTTCCACTGGGACCACGACGACGTACCGCTATGACACTGCCGGGCTTCTTTCAGCGATTGTGGATGGCAACGGCGAAATTACTAATTACGTGTATGAGAATGGATATTTGAAAAATGTTCAGCAACCTGCAATTGATGCTAATAGTTCTGCTCTTACCTATGATTACAGCAACTTGGCTAATTTTATAGTAAGTGAAGCTAATGCGCTTGGTAATAAAACTACTTATAGGGTTAATAATAACTACCTTATTACTTCTGTGACGAATCCATCTGGAAATACCACTTCTTACAAATTCGATAGTCAATATAATTTACTATCAAGTACAGATCCGAAAGGTAATATGGTGACTAATACTTATGATACAAAAGGAAATATATTATCAACTACAGACAGTCTAGGTAACCAATCGTCATTTACTTATAATGGGTTTAGTCAACCTCTAACTGTGAAGGATGCAAACGGAATAATTACTTTTGCATATAGTGCAAATGGAGATCTTGTATCCGAAGTGAATCCATTAGGAGAAGAGATTACTTATACGTATTATGAACCATACGGAAATTTGAAAACTACTACACATCCTGATGGTACGGTTGAATATCAGGAATACGATGCGCTTCAAAATCATCCTATAAAAAAAACCGACGCTTTGAATCGTACTGTTTCTGTAATTAATGACAAATATGGGAACACTACAAAACTCACCAATGCGAAAGGAGATTCAATATTTTATAATTATGATGAGCTAAATCGATTAACGTCTATAACAGATGCGAAAGATAATAGTACAGCTTATAGTTACGATTCCAATGATAACCTTACAAATATTCAAAACGGAAATGGACATACTGTTACACTTGGGTATAATTCACATAACCAATTCGCTTCACGCATTGAGCCACTCGGACAGAAAACCACCTTCAGGTATGATGTAGCTGGAAATTTGACTGAAAAAATCAAACACGATGGATTAACCTCCATTACTACTGCCTATACGACAGATAACCTGCCAGAATTTATCCGAGTCAATGGTTACTTGAAATGGCAATTTGTTTATGACCAAAACGGTAATACGATCTCTGTTAAAAATGGAGAAACAGGCGCTGCTACTTCATTCGGGTACGATACAAATGATCGATTAAAAACGATTACAAATAATAATCGGAAGATTGAGTATAACTATTCATCAACAGATGCAGTGACAAGTATCCAAGGAAGTACGAGTTCATCTCTTTTTACTCATGCATTTGTTTATGATACAAACAATCAATTGAAGAACACTTATAAAAATGGATCAGTTCAAACCGGCTTGGATTACAAGTCCACTGGTTTATTAGCAGAACGACGCTATATTAACGGAATTCACACCTTCTTAGATTACGATGCTGCTGAGCAATTGAAGCACTTGAAGGTAATTAAAGGATCATCAATTTTAATAGAAGAAACTATCACCTATGATTTAAATGGAAATTTAACTCTAGTTACATCTGCTAACGATCAAAAGGCATTTAAATACGATATTCTTAATCAATTGGAGAACCAGCACCTGCAGAAACACCAATTGACCGAGTCATACACTTATGACGCAGTTGGAAACCGTTTAAGCAAAGAAACAATAAAGAACGGCGTTTTAAATATTACCTCCTACGTCTATAATGCTAATAATCAATTAATAAATGTTAACGGTCAAAACTATATTTATGATATAAATGGGAACCGAACGAAGGATGAAAAATTTATCTATTTTTATAATAAGTTTGATCAGATAACAAGCATTAAAAATTTAGCTGGCGCGACATTAGCTAGTTATACTTATGATGAAGAGGGACGCCGTATCAGCAAAACGGTAAATGGTAAAACTAGCTTTTATCATTACGGTAAAGGGATTCAGGTATTATTCGAGTCAGACAGTACTGGTGCTATTACTACTGAATTTGTTTATGATTCAGAAGGATTACCTATGATAATGACCAAAGACGGTTTTAACTACTTTTATGTTTACAATAGTATGGGTGAAATTATTGCCCTTACTGATTCTAATGGCCAGACTGTAGCTTCTTACTCATATGATGCTTGGGGAAATATCCTTACTCAAAGTGGAAAAATGGCAGCAGAGAATCCTCTTCTTTACAAGGGATATCAATATGATGTTGAGACAGGTTTATACTATCTAATCGCCCGTTATTATGAAGCCACAAATGGTGTATTTCTTGGAACCGATCCATTGGGAGGAGATATAAGAAATTCACAAAGTCAAAACGGGTACAACTACGTAAGCAATAATCCACTGCTATTTATTGACCCAGATGGAAATCTCCAAAAACACCATATAGGCGGTGGCGGTGGTGGTGGCGGCGCAGGCTTAGTAAGAACTCCCAAAGGTGGTTCTTATAAAGGCGAAATCCCTAAAAATAAAGTAACTCTTCCTTCCAGTAAGACTGCAGCTAATGCAGTGTCTAAGAAACTTGGTGGAAAAGTAAGCCAGTTGAAGAATGGGTATAAAGTTGAAATTGCGAATGGTAAAAAACCGATTGTAGTCAGGTTGATGAATTCAGGTTCTGGAGGTAGATCAAAACCTTACTTCAGAGTCAGTATAGATGGTAAAGGTTCATATACACTCGACGGGAAAATTTCTTCTGATGCATCTTTAACTCATATAGACATGAATCCAGACTATTCAAGTCAAATTTCCAAAATAGTTAATACCATAAAAGGGAAGTGAACATTATAGAAAAATTAGAGAGCTCATTAAACCATCTATGGTCCTCAAGAATAAAAAAAGTAGAATTTAATCTTTTAAATAATTCTATTATATTCGAGGTGACCTCAGAAAATAATGGAGTGAAAACCGATTATAACCTAACATTTTTTGATGTTTCTTCACATTACTATACAAGAAACAATGGAAAAAGTAGATTTTCAAATTTTTCATATGAAGAAGGAGATTATTTAGAATTAACTTCAATAGATTATTTTAAAGATGGAGTTGGCAGTATAACTATTGATTCATTAGAAAAAAGTTGGGTAAAAGAATATTATGCATCAGCAAATTTTGCTTTAGAAATTTGGAGTTCTCTTTTATTCATTGAAGCCAAATCGATTAAAATCAATAATGAACATTTTACAGATTTAATTAAGTATTAATTAAACTATAATGAAAAGCGGTAAGTAGTCACAAAAAAGTGGCTCTTATCGCTTATTTTTATCCTCTTGTTAATTCTCATTCTCCATCTTACGCAAGAGCACCCGTTGCTCTTCTTGACTAAGGTTGGTATAGAAAGGAGTTCTTGGTGGTAATATATCCAATCTAATTTCGTAACGCGACAAGAGATCCGTCTTCATTAAGGAACCTTTTAACAAAAGAATAGCGTTCTACAGAATCCTACACTTATGATGAATTAAGCAATTTCCAAAATATCACAGTAGATGCGTTAGGACGAACTACTATATCGTTAACAAATGAATTTGGTGATATAACAAGTGAAAAGGATACAAAAGGATATTCAGCTCTATATAAATACGATCAGTTACAGTTATTTATATGATTAAGATGGTAATCGAAAAAAGGACCAACAGTTTATATATGAATATGATGAATATAATCAGTTAGTTAACACAAAAAAAATTCAGGGCAAATCGTTTCATCTTATACTTACGATGAAAAGTGCCGTCGAATCATTAAAACAACGAGTAATGAAGTGAGATATTACCATTATGGAAATGGAATTAATATTTTATTCGAAACTGATGAAATTGGAAAAATAGTGAAGGAGTATATTTATGATCAAAGCGGTTTCCCATTAACTATGTCTAAAAATGGTGAAGTTTTCTATTATGTTTTGAATAGTCATAAGGGTGTAGTGGGATTAACTAATTCTCTAGGAGAGACTGTTGCTACTTATAGCTATGATGCTTTGGGAACGTACTCTCACAAGATGGAGTAATGGCAGATGAAAATCCTTATCGATATGCTGGCTATAGATATGATAGTGAAACAAAACTATATTATTTAATTGCAAGGTATTATAATCCTTCAGAAGGGGTATTTCTCTCTTTAGATTCTAACCCAGGAGAATTAAATGAACCGGAATCTCAAAATGTTTATAATTACGTCAATAATAAGTTAGATAATTTATACAGGTCCAAATGGAGAAGCAGCTGCTTTTTCATGGGCAAGAATAAAGTTTACAGGAAAGTGTGCATTGAAAGCTTGGATGGCCGGATATATAGGGTGGAATGCTGCAGAGTCTGTAATTTCCGGCTCGGTAGCTATAAAGCGATAAAATAAGCCAACTTGCTAAAACAGGGCTAAATGCAAGAAAATCTAAATATAGAGCAATGACTGAGGATTTCAGGAACGTAATGTCAAATCGAAGTAACAGAAGAGCTCTTGAAAATTCCATAAGAAGAATTTCTCAGAAGTTAGGCGCTAAAGTAGCAGGGAGATTAGTCACTAGGGTAGGTTTTTGGTGGACTGATGCTTTAATTATAGGTGGAAACTTTGGATACGGATATTACATCTATGGAAGGAAGTAAGAAGTGTGTTCACAAAAATTAAGCTTTACACGATTAGTACTATTATAGTTTCATTAATAATTCATATCTTATGGATTTATGAGAAAGAGGTTGATATATTCGAAGGGATATGGCGAGTTGTAGTACTCCTTTTCTTGATTTCTCTTCTTCGCAAAAATCATGAACAACAAGAATCAATTTCTAATTTTCAAAAAATCACAATCTTTTTTCTAAGTATAGTTACTGTAGTGATTGGCGAAGTTATCTATCTACAATTGCTTAAGTAAAAATTATATAAAATTAAAGAAAGGAAAAACTTCTACAAGCAAAAACTTGAAGAGGTTTTTCCTTTCTTTCTTCATTCTTCAAACAAAGATATTCTAAGGAACATGATTTTATAGCTGATAGATTAAATATTGCAAATGGATTAGATACGGCGGAGCGATTGAACTGGTCTAAAGAGGCAAGACGACATCGTGTAGTAATGTATGGGACTAAAAGAAAATAAGATGATTCATTTTAATTTACGCTAAATTCATCTTTAGCTTAAATTTATATATTTTTTAAAGTAGGTATGATAAAATCAAGTTACGAAGTATACATGTATACCCGCTGACTGTAAAATTGGCTTAGTATTCAAACCGAGTTTATACAGTGCCACAAAAGCGTTTAGATATATGCATCCATTAACCAATAAGGAAAAGCAGGTGTGTGTAGATGAAAGAATTTGCTTACATAGATTCATTAAAAAAAGAGCTGGATCAATTCAGGCCGCTGCCTTCCGCTGCAGTAAGGAATTTGAAAGAGGTCTACCGCGTGGAATGGACGTACAATTCCAATGCCATCGAAGGAAATACGCTTTCGTTGATCGAAACAAAAGTCGTACTTGAGGACGGATTGACGATTGGCGGTAAGCGGCTCCAGGAACATTTGGAAGTCATCAATCACTCAGCAGCCATTGATTTCGTGGAAAATCAGGTCAACCAGACCGGAGAACTGGATGAGAGAACCTTAAAAATGATTCACTACTTGATTTTAAAGAACATTGATGATGAAAATGCCGGCGTTTACCGGTCCATCAATGTCTGGATTTCAGGCAGTCAACACACGCCGCCGCATTTTTTACAAGTGTCGCAGGAGATGAACGACCTTTTCACGTGGTATGACCAGGAAAAAGAACGTCTGCATCCCGTTGAACTGGCGGCATTGTTCCATTTCAAGTTTGTCTATATTCATCCCTTTGCGGACGGAAATGGCCGGACCGCCCGCCTGTTGATGAACTTGATCCTGATGAGCCACGGCTTCCCTCCCGCTATTGTGAAAGCCGAAGATTCACAGCGGTTGCATTACTACGAAACCTTGGAACTAGCAAGTGTCCATCACAATACAGCGCCCTTTATCAAGTTGATCTCCGCGTGTGTAGAAGAAAGCTTGCTCAATTACTTGCAAGCCATTAAGTAAATTCAGCTACTCTACTTTATTTCAACCGAACTATTGTTCGCTAAAATTCGATTTAGCGTAAAGTTTGACCTTCTTTGATGAATCGAGTTGAAAGCAGGTGTTCGGATGAACCATTGGCGCTACATCGAACTGGACGACGGCATCGGCCATGGCCGGACGGCAGACGGACTTCCCTTCTGGGAAATGGAGATCCAGGGCTGGAACGACGATGTCACCTTCACGGACCTGACCGACCTCCGCCTCGGAAGCGGAAATTAGCGTGGCCTACACCCGCCCCGAGTTGCAACATGACCTGATGATCGACCAACTCGTAACCCAGGCCATATCCGATTTACGGGCGGCGGCTTCCGCCTTCTGCCGACCGGATTGATCCGGTTATTTTTTTTAACCCTTACCAACTATTTTAAAGGACGTGATCCAATGCCCGCCCCAACGAGAAAAACCATTCTAGCCGAACAGCACATCGAACAGGCGCTGCAGGACATGCCCTTCTATGTCGTGGAATATGTGCGCGCGAAGAAACGCGCATCCTATTCCGTCCGCACGCTGAGCGGCTACCTGCATGACTACAAGCGCTTTTTTGACTGGCTGCGGCAGGAAGGCTTCACCGATGCGGAGAAGACCGCCGATATCCCTTACACGGTCTTGGAATCCTTGAAAAAGAAGGATATGGAACTGTTCTTTGAAAGGCTCATGGAGGAAAAGATCGAGAAGCGCGAAGGCATTTTCATCACCCGCTCGATCGACAGTACCACCCGCTTCATCCAGTCGCTCAAGTCGCTTTTCAATTACTTGACGACGGAAAGCGAGGACGACGAAGGCGAATGTTACTTCTACCGGAACGTCATGGCCAAGATCAAATCACCGAAGAAAAGCGAATCGACCGCCCGCCGCGCCAAGCGGATCAGCGCCAATACGTTCAACAGCTCCGAAATGACGGATTTCCTGGACTTTATCCGGGAGGACTATGTTCTGACCTTGACTTCCCGGCAGGCGGCCCGTCATGAATACAACCGCCTCCGCGATATCGCCCTCATTTCCCTGCTCCTCGGAAGCGGGATGCGCGTAAACGAAGTGGCCGGCCTGCTAATTCCGGACATCGACCTGATCCATGGGGACGTCCATGCCCTGCGCAAAGGCAACAAGCTCGATACCGTCAGCATCACCGACACCGCCATGAAAGACCTGAAGAACTACCTGGACGAGCGGGAGCGGCTCTACAAGCCGGACAAGAAGAACCAATTCGTTTTTCTGACGAAATACCGCGGCAAGGCCAATCCGATTTCGGTGGAATCCATCGAGAAGCTGGTGAAGAAGTATTCGGAGGCGTTCATGGACGGCAAGCGGCTGAGCCCACACAAATTGCGCCACTCCTTTGCCAAAGGGTTTCTGGACGAAGGCGGTTCCCTCGTCGCCTTGCGGGATCAGTTGGGCCATAACACTATCGAGACTACTTCCCTTTATACCAATCTTAGCCAAGAAGAGCAGCGGATGATCTTGCGGAGAATGGACAATAATGAAGAAAAAGAAAAAAGTAAATAAGCAGAAGGGGTCGTTCCCCTTCTGCTTTTCATCAAATCCTACATAATAAACTAATTTTTGTTAAAAAGGTATATTTCGTACTCTTCATAATCCTAAGCAATTCAGCATGAACTTCTGTCTATTAAACTAGGTTCCATGCGAAATACAGTTGTTTTTGCTGTTTTATTTTCTCCGCTGATTTTCTCGAGCAGTAATCCTGCAGCTTGATTCGCCATGTCGATTTTCGGCTGTGAAACCACCGTGATTGGCGGTGTAAAAAAACCGGCAAAGGGTACTTCGTCGATACCGATAACCGCTACGTCTTCCGGAATCGACAGCTGATTTTCTTTCATATATTTCAGAACTTCAATCAACACAATATCATTTCCCGCTAATATGGCTTCAGGCGGGCAATCATTCATAAACAACTCTTGTAAAACATCTTGAAGATGTTCTGCATCAGCTGTTTTAATATAATCCTGCCGAATCGGCAAAAGGTGTTTTTCAAGCGCTTGCTTATATCCCTCAATGCGTTCCACACGCGGGCTTATACTTCTTATGACTGATGTGGTAATGATAGAAATCCTTGAATAATTATATTCTACGAACTTATCGACAGCCAGTTCCGCAGCTCGGTGATTATCGAGTAGGACTGTATCAATGTCATACCCATCAATTTTCCGATCCATGAAAACAAGTGGAAAATCCCTTTTTTTCATTTGTTCATACAGGTCGAGATTTCCGCCGGTCGGAAAAATAATGAGGCCATCAACTTGTTTTGCCAACAGCATTTCAATATAATTCCGTTCTTTCTCCGGTTCATCTTCCGCATTGCAAATAATAGTGTGAAAGTTATGCTCATTAAATCTGGTTTCCAAGGTCCGAATAATATGTGTTGAAAAAGAGTGGAGAATATTCGCGACAATGATTCCCACTGTATAAGTCGTCTTTTGTTTAAGACTTCTTGCTACACTATTGGGATGATAATTCAATTCTTCAATAGCCGCTTCAATTCTTTTTCTTGTACTTTCACTCATATATTCATAACGTTTGTTTAAATACTGCGAAACCGTACTTTTGGAGATCTTTGCATGTTCAGCCACATCGGCCATCGTTACACTTTTCATCCTTTAATCAGACTCCTGAGTAAGCCATAAAGCCTCCATCAACGGCAAGCGTCGTACCCGTAACAAATGATGAATACGATTCATCTGCCAGGAACAGGAGTGCACCCAAAAGCTTATCGGGCTCACCGAATTTCTTCATTGGAGTCGCTTTTAATATTTTCTGGCTGCGCGCTGTCGGATTGCCCTCTTGATCAAGCAATAAATCCCGGTTTTGTGTCGTCAAGAAAAATCCTGGAGCGATGGCATTAACGCGCATGCCTGTTTCTGCGAAATGGACAGCCATCCATTGTGTAAAGTTATTGATGGATGCTTTGGCTGCGCTATAAGCAACCACTTTCGTCAAAGGCGCATAGGAACTCATCGAAGACAAGTTGATGATGGCTGGTGCTTCGCTTTTCAATAGCTCTTTGCCGAATACTTGGCAAGCCAGGAATGTGCCCATGAAGTTAACGGAAAATACGGATGAAAATCCGCTTTCTTCCAACTCGAAGAAGGATGGTCCTGTAGCACCGTCTTCATGGAGTTCGGGACCAGTGATGGCATCCGGATGGTTGCCACCGGCACCGTTTATCAATAAATCGATTTGACCATACTTTTCAAGTACCTTTGTTTTCACTTTTTCCAGTGAATCACGATTCAACACATCAGCTGCAAGCGCTATTCCCTGCCCACCTGCATCCGTAATCTCTTGTACTACACTTTCGCCTTTTTCAGCTGTTCGATTTAAAATCACCACTTTCATGCCTTGGCGTGCCAGCTCGCGTGCCATTTCTGAGCATAAAACGCCGCTGCCTCCTGTGATTACCGCAACTCGGCCCATTAAGTTTTCATGAATTGGAATCATTTTGCACCTTCCGTTCTTTTAGTTTCATAAGCGTCCCATAGTCCAAGCAAGTACATAATCCCCAGAGCCCGGTCATATAGACCGTATCCGGGACGGCATACTTCGCCCCAGATGTGTCGCCCGTGATCAGGACGTACATAGCCATTATAATTTTGCTCATGCAATTCTTTGACGACCCCTTTGACATCAATTGATCCGTCCTGTGTATAATGTGATGTTTCCGTGAAATCGCCGTTGTCGTAAATTTTCACGTTGCGAATATGGGAAAATGATGAGCGGTTTGCGTATTTCTTTGCAATTTCGACCATATTATTTTTGGTGCTCGCTCCCATGGAACCTGTGCACAGTGTAAAAGCATTGGATGGTGAATCCGAAATTCCGATTAATTTTTCATAGCTTTTTTCACTTGTGATAATGCGCGGCAATCCGAAAATCGAGAATGGCGGATCGTCTGGATGGATAGCCATTTTTATACCCGCTTGTTCAGCAACCGGTAAAATCTCTTTCAAGAAAATTTCTAAGTTATTCCATAACTTTGCTTCATCGATCTCTTTATAAGCATCGAATAATTCAGTGATGCGGTCCAGTTTTTCTGGTTCCCAGCCTGGAAGCGTTAAATCGGATGCTTCGCTGACTGTACGGATCAATTCTTTCGGGTCGGCGTTTTGCACTTTTGCATTTTCAAAGAATAAAGCCGTTGAACCGTCTTCCAGTGGATGGAACATTTCTGTGCGCGTCCAGTCGAAAATCGGCATAAAATTATAGCAGATCACTTTGATGCCGAATTCTGCCAAATTCCGAATCGATTCTTTATAATTTTCGATATAGCGGGCGCAGTCTGCGTTGCCAAGTTTGATGGATTCATGGACATTAACACTTTCCACTACATCAGCATGGAAACCGTGCGATTCGATATAAGCGACTTCCGCTCCGATTTCTTCTTTTGTCCAAACTTCTCCAGCCGGTTTATCGTGAAGTGCCCAGACAATGCCTTGGACACCTGGAATTTGTTTTATATGCTCAAGTGTGACCGTGTCGTTTCCTTGGCCATACCAGCGAAATGTCATGTTCATAAAAAGGCTCCTTTACTGCATGCTTTTCTGCATGTATTTTTGGGTTAATTCAACAGCTGAAGTAAAGCCGCCTGTTGCGTAAGCTTTATTCAGATCACTGCCGATTCCGACTGCAACTGCACCGGCTTTCAGCCATTCCTGAATATTGTCCAGATTGATGCCGCCTGTCGGCATAATGCGCACATGCGGTAGCGGCCCATTAACAGATTTGATGAACGAAGGTGTGAAGTTATTTGCAGGGAATAATTTGATGATGTCACAGCCTGCTTCCAGTGCTTTGACCATTTCACGAATTGTCATACAGCCCGGTAAATACGGAATTCCGTAGCGGTTGCAGACAACAGCGATTTTTTCGTTGAAGTGTGGGCTCACCACAAACTTCGCTCCTGCTAAGATTGCATGGCGCGCTGTTTCCGAATCAAGCACCGTCCCTGCGCCTAGCAAGACGTCTTCGCCAGCCAGGGCTTCAAATACTTTCTGCACTTGAGGCGTGGTATAAGTCAATTCAATGGCACGGATGCCGCCTTCTATTGCCGCTTTCGATAATTCGATTGCTTCTTCCGCACTGCTTCCACGGATGACCGTCACCACTTTTGTATCTGTTATACCCAATATAATTTCATGTTTCAGCATAGTACTTCTTCCTCCTTCATCAGCGTTCAATAAGCTTTTCTTTACGAACTAATGATAGGACCTCTTGAAGATAAGGAAGTCCTTCATTGTCTCCGGAAACCGTGGTCACAAGTGCTCCTACTCCGTTAGCGAATTCCAGAGCTTCTTCAGGAGTATAGCCGTGAAGAACGGAATAAATATAACCAGCATCAAAACCATCTCCGGCTCCTACTGTATCCACCACTTTTACTTGGAAAGCAGCTTTTGAATACCAGTTTCCTTTTTGATACAGCCTTGAGCCATTGCCACCGTCTTTTATGACAAGCTGGTCGATTGCAAACCGTTCAGCAAACTTTTCCAGAGCCGTGTCGGAAGCATCTCCATTAATCATTTCAATTTCATCCAAACCTGTTAGCAGAATATTGACATGCGGCAAAATTTTCGTGTAGGCAGCTTTCGCCTGTTCCAAAGTCCATAGTTTCAAGCGGATATTTGGATCAAATGAAACCGGGACCTCCTTTTGAGCAGCAATCTTTAGCACCTGTTGAATAATCGCCAGGTTTTTCGGATCGATTGCCAGAAAAACTCCTGTCAAATGAATCATATCTACGCCTTCAAACATCTTCTCTGTGATGTCTTCAGGTTCCATTGTTAAAATTGGCGACTGATAGCGATAGTAAAACGTTTTGCCTGATCCGTCTTCACGGATTTCTTTAAAATTTAATGAAGTTGGATAATTATCGACTAAATTTACTTCCGACATATCAATTCCTTCGCCTCGGGCAAAGTTATAAATGACTCGACCGAATTCATCTCCACCCAGTCTGCTTGCCCATTTTGTATCCAGGCCCAGACGAACACAGCCAATGGCAAAGTTTAACTCTGCTCCGCCTACTTTACGGGTAAATGACGGGACATATCGAAGTGGTCCCGTTTCTGAAGGATTAAACGTAATCAGTGCATCCCCCAATGTGAAAACTTTAAAATTTTCTGCCATAATCATTACCTCTCTCATACCATTATTCTTTTGGTGATAAATCGATTTAGTAAAAGTGGAAACAAAAGTTTCTTCAAACCCAGTTTCGAGAAGGTTCTGAACGTTGGATGGTTTCCACTTTTTATGCTCTTTAAATAATCCTACTAGGCAACTTTTCTGTGAAAATCCATAGAAACCCCCGAATCCCAAAACTTTTCTCAAAGTATTGGAAATTCAGGGAGAGTTCAGGACTGTAATGAGCAATTTTTACACTAGTAAAACAAATAGAGATGTTGAACTAAAGAATAAAATCTTTCAAACCGATTTCGGCATCGTGCGCCTCATATAGCTCCGAATTGCCTGAGACGCGCCTGTGTTAAGAAATAATCTACATCAGTTTTCATGAATACTTTTCATTTAACTTTCAAAAAAATTCTGTTCCCAGTCTAGAAAAGAGCGGGATATTTTTTACTTCGGATTCGGAATAGAGTTTAGCATATCTTCTCTTTCATCTGCCGGTTCTGCAGAAGACACAACCATTCTTTCTTTTTTGGCTTTTTCTTTAACTTCAGCAATTGAAGTCTGGATTTCAGCCATTTTCTTGCTGTCCAAATGATAAAACTTCATGGCGATCAACGAAGCGATCCAGCCAAGCACCGGAATCCCGAATGCCAGGAAGATGGTCATTCCGTATAAGGAAGTCGTTAACGCATCCCCCAGTTCCGGGAAAGTGTCTTTATAGCCGATCAACGCCACTGCAAAACCGACAAGTGCCGGAGCCAGCGACGAAATCAATTTATCGACGAACGAGAACAGCGTTCCGATCATCCCCGGCACGTAACGGCCGGATTTGAACGTCTCATAATCGGAAACATCGGCAATCATCGGATTGACGAGTGCATTGGGCAGGTTACCAAAGCCCATGCCCAATGCGTACAAGACAATGAAGCCGATCGTGGCAAGGCCCATATTGCTCAATGAAATCGTTGTCGGATCGATGGTGAAGAGGAAAGCCGCCAGCACACCGAACGCGATGAGGCCGATCCAAGTGGATACGACAAAAGCTTTTTTCAAATCCGTTCTCCGGGCATACCAGACGCCCACAAAAGTGATCAACAGCGTCGGGACAATGATGATCATGGAAATCGTTCCGCTTAATGTGTAATCCCCCAACAAGATTCCGAATAACATGACCATAACAACGGCATGGCGCAGGACGCTTAACGTCAATTTGTCGCTGGAAGCTGCAATGATCAGCATCTGCAACGGGCGATTCCC
>NZ_JBYLHS010000009.1:0-100970 GCF_057748275.1 Planococcus sp. VCh962 | reverse complement strand
AAGAAGCGGATCGAACGGTACATCGACTACTATAACAATGAACGCATCAAACAAAAATTGGCCGGCATGAGCCCGGTACAATACCGGACGCATGCCAGCCAATTAGCTGCATAACGAAAACTCTAACTTTAAGGGGTCACTACCTATCAGACCGCACCCATCACGGTGGGTATATGGCTGTATGCCTTGGGGTGTTTTTTATGGCTCTGGCATTAACTGATAAAGCTGCAGTGAAACGGCAGGAAAAATACAATCTGGAGCGTAAAGCGATAGAACGGCAACGAATGGCCATGGAGTCATTAAAGCACGCCAATGAACGGAAAGATGAGCTGCTTGCGATAACATCACATAGCTTAAGGACGCCTTTATATGGAATGATCGGCATTGCGGAATCGCTGCAGGAAATGTCAGCCGGCAGAGTTTCACAGACAATGTCCCATCAGCTTGGCACAATCATTTCAAGCGGAAAGAAATTGGCTCATATGATTAACGATATTCTGGATTTCTCAAAGCTGAAACAAAATGCTTTAGATATTCATGTAGAGCCGGTTAATTTATCCGATGTCGTAGAAGCGGTAATAACAGTATGTGCTCCGCTAGTAAAAGATAAAGATCTTGTACTTTACCAAACGATCTCCGACAGTATTCCTTCAGTAATTGCTGATCCTGATCGTGTTCAGCAAATATTATTCAATCTGGTGGGAAATTCCATCAAATATACGCAGACCGGAGAAATCGTGGTGTCTGCTCAAAAAGCCGGGAAACAAGTGAAAATTTCTGTAAGAGATACGGGAAAAGGAATACAGCAAGATAAAATCCAGACATTATTCGAACCTTATCACCAAGAAGAAACTGAAGCGGGAACAACAAGTGGAGTTGGTATTGGTTTAAACATTTCAAAACGGTTAGTTGAGCTCCAAGGCGGCTGGCTGGAGGTGGAATCAGAGGTAGGCGCCGGGTCTACATTCAGTTTTACGCTTCCAATCTATATAAAAGAAGAGCTGGAAGAAACCGAAGCCCATAAAGATGTGATCGTTGAAGAGTTATCAACCGAAGAATTGGCTAATTCCCTGATGCAGCGAAGATTCGACAGAAAGCAGATGAGAATTCTGGTCGTTGATCATGAAGATATCAATAGACAGATGGTGACTTACCAGCTCATGAGGGAAGGATTTGAAGTGACAGGAGTTACAGAAGGCAAAGGGGCTCTGCAGCTTCTCGAGGAGCAGCCCATCGATATGGTCATACTGGAATGGGAATTAGCCGACATGACAGGTGATGAATTATGCCGGAATATACGGAAAAACTTTACATTGACTGAGTTGCCTATACTAATGTTGTCAAAAGAAGAAGGGCTTCAGCATAAAACAAATGCCTTTACTGCGGGAGCTAATGATTATTTAGTAAAACCTTGCGATAAAGAAGAGTTCTTATTGCGTGTAGAGACACTTGCGAACTTACGAAGCTTGACACAGGAAATTACAAACATAAATTACTTTCTTGAACGCAATATTAAAGAACGGACCATGGCGCTGGAAATCACCAATATGAACCTGGTGACAGTCAATGATGAGATTCAGGAAATCGAGAAATCCCGAAATGAAATGTTATCAACAATTTCCCATGAATTAGGAACTCCGATCACTTTGATCCATAGTTATATCCAAGCGGTCAAAGAAAGTTTAATTGATGAAAAGAACCCTAGATATTTGGATATGATCCATAATAAGTTATTGCTGTTGGAACGGCTAACGGAAGACTTGGTAGAGCTATCGAAATACAAATCGGGCAATATGACATTGAGATTCGAGCAAGTGACGTTAGGAAGTTGGTTGCAGCGCCTGATTATGGGAATGGAATCGGATGTAACACAAAGTGGCCGTATTTTTGAACATCATAAAGGCAAGCATGAACCTTGGGAAGGTCAGATGATTTTATCCATTGACGTGGATCGGATTGATCAAGTTTTTTCGAATGTTTTATGGAATGCTGTTAAACACACTTCTTCAATAGATGGGAAGATTACAGTTTCAGCCGAGGTTTATACGCATGAGAAAGAAGATACAGTGCTCAATTTGGAAGAATTTGATGGTGAAGTGATCATTAAAGTAGCTGATACGGGAAGCGGTATTGATAAAGATATCTTGCCCCATATTTTTGACCGTTTTTTCAAAATGGATGCATCAACAAAACATAAAGGCAGCGGGTTAGGACTCGCGATTGCAAAAGAAATTATTCTCTCGCATAAAGGCGAGATTTGGGCGGAAAGCGAAGTAGGGAAAGGAAGTGTTTTCTATATTGCACTGCCGCTGAATTTCTAATTATTTTAGGAGGTATATCATGAGTGAAGCAACAGTACTTGTCGTCGAAGATGAAGAAGGCATCCGCGAACTGATTCGATTGTTCCTGATAAAAAAGGGATATCGGGTGATTGATGCCGAAGATGGCTATGAAGCGATGGACTTGCTGGCTAAAGAAAATCCGGACCTTATTTTGCTTGACATTGAAATGCCAGGAATGAATGGATTGGAGGTATGTGAACAAATCCGTATGCAAACAAAATTGCCCATCCTTTTCGTCAGTTACCGGAAGGAATTATCTTATAAAATCCAAGGCCTCGAAGTTGGAGGAGATGATTACATCACAAAACCTTTTGATTTCAATGAATTAGAAGCACGCATCCGGGCCATCCTCAGAAGAAATGGCTGGACAAACGGTGAAGAAGATAAGCTGGCAATTTTGCAGTATAACAATATTAAGATTCATATTGATGCCAGGGAATTGTATATAGACGACAAGCCTGTCCGCCTTTACCATAAGGAATTCCAGCTTCTTTTGCTGCTTGCCCAAAATCCGAACCGAGTATGGACTGCTGAGCAATTGTATGACCGTGTTTGGGGATATTATTCCGAAGGTGACATCCAGACAGTAAAAGTCCATATCAGCAATTTGCGAAGGAAAGTGGAAAGAGATCCGGCTAATCCGATTCATATTAGGACAGTCAGAGGATTTGGCTATAAATTTGCAACTGAATAATTCTGCCTAAAAGAAAACTCTCCTCCTTTTGTTTATAAGACAAAAGGAGGGGAGTTTATTTTTTTATAGAAAAAATATTTCAATAATTAAAACTATTTAACTTCTTTTTAACCTAATCTCTTTAGTATTAGGTCAAATGATTGAGAATGATAAAGGAGGAACAGAACATGGTTGAGAACAATTTTAAAATATCCAATGAACAGCAACTGGGAAATCTGGAAAAGCAGACAGTGTTCAAACGGCCTGCAGAAATGAGCACTGCAGGTCCAGATAGTACTTCGATTGGGCTCACTGAAAATATTGCCGGTTCACTTGCTTATTTATTCGGCTTTTTCTCGGGTTTCGTTTTTCTTTTGATTGAAAGGGAAAATCGATTTGTCCGATTTCATGCATTTCAATCCATTTATTTATCTATTGTCTTTTTTACCGTTTTTACAGTTCTAGGCATGCTTCCAATGATTGGCTGGCTGTCAGGGGTAATTCTATCGCCAATCGGCTTAGTGCTCTGGATCATTTTAATGTTAAACGCCTATAACGGAAAATACTCGAAAATAGTTTATATCGGCCAATTTGCTGAAAAGCAATTGCATTAAAAGCAGTTCAAAATCACTTAGAAATAGAGGTGTAAGGCATGGAAAGTACGTTCAATATTAAAGAATTTTTACAAGTTTTACGGAAGCGGCTTCCGCTGATCCTTATTGTGACGTTATTATTTGTCGCATTAAGCGGAGTTGTTAGCTATACAATGATGAAACCGGTTTATCAGGCATCCACACAAATTCTCGTTAACCAGAGAGTGACAAATCCGCTGCAAGCGAGTGAACAGCTAAATATTGATGCCAATCTTCAATTGGTCGAAACTTATAACATCATTATTAAAAGCCCAGCTATATTGACGGAAGTAATTGAAGAGCTGGAATTGAATGAGTCAGTTTCCCAATTGAATGAAAACATCACAGTCTCAAGTGCAGAGAATTCTCAAATTCTCACTTTGGATGTAGAAGATGCGTCTATGGAAAGAGCGGTTCTGATTGCTAATACCACTGCTTCGGTATTCCAGGCGAAAATCAAGAGCTTGATGAATGTCGACAACGTCAATATTTTGGCACCTGCATTCGTGCCGATTGATCCTGAACCGGTAAAGCCGGATCCAATGTTCAATATGGCAATTGGGGCAGTCATCGGTTTCATGCTAGGCACGGGCTTTGCCATTTTATTGGATCAAATGAATACGACCATTCGGAAAGAAGAAGATATTGAAGAAATTGTAGGCCTTCAAGTGCTTGGAATCGTCAGCACAGTGAAAGGCGGAAAAGAATTTAAAAGATTGACAAATATTAACGAGAAGAAGGAGTTGATAGCTGATGTGGACACAGAGAAAATCAAAGCGGTCAGCAACCCGAAAATTGGTGGGTCATACTAAACCGCAGTCCTTGGTAACTGAACAATACCGGACCATCCGGACAAACATTAACTTTTCCTTGCCTAGTGAGGATATGCAGACCATCCTGTTTACTTCCGCTGCAAAAGAAGAAGGAAAATCAACTACTTCCTGCAATATGGCCATTGTCTACGCAGAAGCAGGCAAGAGAGTGCTCCTGGTCGATGCGGATATGAGACGGCCCACGCTGCATCATTCGTTCCAACTCAGCAATAAAATCGGATTATCAAATTTGCTGTTGAAAAAAGGGAGATTGCAGGACACCGTCAAAAGAAGCGGTGTGGTGGGGCTGGATCTCCTATTATGCGGCCAGATTCCTTCAAATCCGGCAGAACTGCTCAGTACGCCTGTACTGGACAGCTTATTGGAAGAAATGAAAGCCAGATATGATTTGATCATTATTGATTCGCCGCCTTTACTGGCAGTGACAGATTCTAAAATCCTGGCGAATAAATGCGATGGGACCGTGCTGGTAGTAAATACGGGAAAAACGGAAAAAGACAGTGTCAAAAAAGCCAGAGATGCACTCGTTACTTCGAGAGCACTTATCCTGGGTGTGGTCATGAATAACTATCAGCTCAACAAAGACAATTACTATTACCATAATTACAGCAATTAAAGGCGTTTCCAAAATGAAAGATGAGATGGGGTAATTCAATTGACGATAAAGAAAAGATTCATTTCATTATTCTTCATTGACTCACTGATCCTTCTTTCCTCCATTTATGCTTGTTATTTGTTTCTGTATCCATATGCGAGCGTTCTGTCCAATGAGATGCTTTTCATCAGTACAGTAACGCTTTTCATCGCATATCATTCATTTGCCTGGCATTTCGGTTTATACCGCAAAGTTTGGTCTTATGCCTCTGTCGATGAATTAAAGTCGATTGTGACGGCAGTATCATTGACCATATTTGTTGCAATGATCATGCAGTATGCGTATTCAAGCCAGCTATATGTGAGAACATTGATGCTTTCATGGATGCTGCTAATTTTCTTTATCGGAACTTCCCGGATTTCATTGCGGATCCTGCAGGAAGGAAAAATTAAGAAAAAAGCGGTAATGACGAGTCGCACCATGGTCGTTGGTGCTGGCCAGGCAGGAAGAATGATTGCACGGCATATGAGGCATAATCCAGAGTGGGGGAAAAACCCAGTCATCTTTGCAGATGATGACCGAACTCAATGGGGTCTTGAAATTAATGGAATTGAAGTGGTAGGGGCCCTTGATAAGATCCCGGAATTCGTAGTAGATCATCGAATCGATCAGATTGTCATTGCCATTCCTTCATTAACTAAAAAAGAAATGGCTGAACTGACAAAAATGTGCATCGATACAGGTGCTAAAACACAGACGCTTCCACGCATTGAGGATTTAATGACCGGAAAAATCAAAGTGAGCGATATCCGTGACGTGAAAATTGAAGACTTGCTTGGACGTGAGGAAGTCAAGCTGGATATGGCTGCTATTGAAGAACAAGTGAAAGGGAAAACGGTCATGGTAACTGGTGCGGGAGGCTCAATCGGTTCTGAAATATGCCGGCAAATTTCAAATTTCAATCCAGCCCGCATTCTTTTATTAGGCCATGGCGAAAACTCCATTTATACAATTGACATGGAACTCCGCCGAAAGTTGCCTAAAGCCATTGAAATCATTCCAATTATTGCGGATGTCCAAGATCGGGAACGCATTTTTCAAGTCGTCAATAAATTCCGTCCGGATATGATTTACCATGCAGCAGCCCACAAACACGTGCCACTTATGGAAGCAAATCCGCTGGAAGCTGTGAAAAACAATGTGTTCGGCACCAAAAATATCGCGGAAGCTGCCGATAAGTATGGAGTCGGAAGCTTTGTTATGATTTCAACTGATAAAGCAGTTAACCCGCCGAACATCATGGGAGCGACCAAGCGGTTTGCCGAAATGATTGTCCAGAATTTAGCCATTAACAGCAAGACCACTTTTTCTGCAGTCCGATTCGGAAATGTATTGGGTTCAAGAGGCAGTGTTGTGCCGTTGTTTAAGGAGCAGATTGCCAAAGGCGGACCTGTAACCGTCACTGATGCGGAAATGACACGTTATTTCATGACGATTCCTGAAGCTTCTCGCCTTGTTATCCAAGCCGGACTGCTGGCTTCTGGAGGAGAAGTGTTTGTTTTGGATATGGGGGAACCGGTTAAAATTGTCGACTTGGCCCGTAACTTGATTAAATTATCCGGATACGAAGAAAACGAAATTAAAATACAGTTCACTGGTATGCGCCCTGGCGAAAAACTTTATGAAGAGCTGTTGGACGCCAGTGAAATTCAAGAAGAGAAGATTTTCCCGAAAATATATATCGGCAAATCCACTCCGATCAGCCAAGTTGAAATGCTCAAGATTATCAAGCAGCTGCCGGAGATGGACGCTGAAGAAACAAAGGCCGTCTTGATAAGGCTTGCAAACCGCAAACGCCAGGAACCGGAATGGCAAGAAAATTGGAATGTTGAAGCGAAAGGTGAATTTGCTTGACGCTTAGATCTGAACAAACTGCATGGCAATTTACTATCACTTAAAGGAGGAAGTGCGAATGCGTGATTTGACTATGAAAATATACGACAATTCGCCTATCTACTTCCAAAACCTTTTAACAAGCGTTGAGGGATATAGAAAAACCAAAAAGAGATATGGAAATATTTATTTTAAGTATTTGAAGAAACTGGGCCATCGTGATTATTCAGACGAGAAATATGAACAAGAGTATCAACAGGCGGAAATACAGAAACTGCTCAAGCATGCCTGCGGTAAAAGCCCTTTTTATCGTGAATTTTACAGAGGAATTGATATTGAATCTATCCAGAGCGTAGAAGATTTAAAGAAACTGCCGATTCTGGAGAAAGAGATGCTCCACGACAATATCAACTCGATGTATACACTTCCCGAAAGTTCAGCATTGGTTAGCCAAACACTGGATTCGGCGGGCATCCCATTGAAGTTTCTTCTGACAAAAGAAGATGTACAAAAGTATATGGCTTTTCTCGACTTTTTCAAAAAGCAGCATGGTGTCATTAATTTGGAAATGAAGCGTGCAACATTCAGTACTGAGCGCTTCATTCCCAAGAGACAGCAAAAAAAGGTTTTTTGGCGAGACAATTATTATATTAAACAACGTCTGTATTCCACTTTTTACTGCAATGAACAAAATTTAAAGGCATTTGTGGAGAATTTGGACGATTACAAGCCGGATTTTATAGATGGTGTGCCATCGGCAATTTATGAAGTTGCCAAATACATCAACCGAAATCATATCATTTTATCGTTTAAGCCGGTTGCTGTTTTTTCAACAATTGAGGCGCTTTCAACGGCCTATCGAAAAGAAATCGAAGAGGCTTTCGATTGCCCGCTTCGCATTCATTATGCTTCTTTAGAAGGTGCGCCTTTTATTACAGAATGTATAAAAGGTAACCTCCATTACAATTTGAGATCCGGTGTGATTGAAACGACAGAGAACCAAGAAATGGTGGTCACCAGTTTCAATACATATGGTACACCGCTGATTCGGTATAACATCGGTGAGCGGATTGAAATGCCTAAAGAAAAGCAGCGATGTGAATGTGGCAGTGCTCATCCAGTTCTAAAAGAGATAAAAGGAAAGAAAGAAGACTATCTTCAATCGAAAAGCAAAGGGAAATTTACTGCATTATATATGTCGATGGTCAGCAGTAAATTTTCAGCCAATATAAAGAAAATTCAATATATCCAAAGTTCCCAAGATGTAATCGATGTGATGATTGAAGCCGCTGAAAGTTATACGAATGCGGTAACTTCCATCATTTACGAAGAAATGGAATATATTTTCGGTGAAGATATGAAATTCAATATCCGGATTGTTGAAGAAATTCCATTACAGCCAAACAAAAAACATAGACTGGTCATCAATAACATAACTTAATGAAAGATTATTATTTGAATGATCATTGAAGGAGTGGAAGCGATTCAATGAATCTTTTGTGTGACAGTATTTTAATGGATGCATTAAACATTCTCCAGCCTATGAAAAACGAAATGCCAAAATATGATGAGGTGGTTAAACGATGAAGATTCTCCCTATAGATCATGGCAAGCAGACCGATATTTTTCTGACTGCTATTGAGAAGAAAGAAAGAATCTTACTGTCAGCTCCTCATATGACTGGCAATGAGATGAACTACATCAATGAAGCATTTGAAACCAACTGGGTTGCGCCAATAGGACCGAATGTGGATAAATTTGAAGAAGAATTAGCTGCTTATGTAGGAACGGCTGGCGGAGCAGCACTTAGTTCCGGGACTGCCGCGATTCATTTAGCGCTCAGCTTGTTGGAGGTTGGAAAAGGGGATCGGGTATTTTGCTCAACTCTGACTTTCGTAGCGAGTGCCAATCCTATCTTATATGTAGGAGCTGAACCGGTTTTCATCGATTCGGAAGAAGAAACCTGGAATATGTCTCCAAGCGCTTTGCGTAAAGCTTTTCAAGCGGCAGAAAAGGAAAAGCGTTTGCCGAAAGCCGTTATTGTTGTCAATATATATGGGCAAAGCGCAAAAATGGATGAGCTGCTGGCTATTTGTGAAGCGTATGGAGTGCCGATTATTGAAGATGCAGCTGAATCGCTTGGGTCATTATACAAAGGCAAAAAAAGCGGCACAATCGGCAAATTTGGCATATTTTCTTTTAACGGCAATAAAATCATTACGGCATCCAGTGGAGGGATGCTCGTCTCTAATGATACCAAAGCTTTAGAAAAAGCACGGTTTTTAGGGGCGCAGGCCAAAGATCCGGCACCTTTCTACAAACATCATGTTGTCGGCTATAATTACCGAATGAGCAACATACTTGCTGGAATTGGACGGGCACAGCTAGAGGCCATTGAAAATCGTGTCAGCACCAGAAGAAAAGTATTTGAGCGTTATGTTGAAGGGTTAAAAGATATTGCAGCCATCAAATTCCAACCCGAGCTCGAAGAAACTTATTCCAATCGCTGGCTGAGTGTCATGACGCTCGACCCGGAACTGACTATTATAACTCCTGAAATGATTAAGCAAGCATTAGCTGCTGAAAACATAGAATCCCGCAATGTATGGAATCCATTGCATCAGCAGGAATTGTTCAAAGATGCGCAGTTTTTTGCTCATGACGGGGAAGAAGTGGTCAGTGAAAAGATATTCCGGGAAGGATTATGTCTTCCTTCTGGTTCAAATATGACAGAAGCTCAACAAAAGCGGGTCATTGAAGTAATCAAAGGTTTGTTTATCCAGCATTAAGCAATATGTAAAGGCCAATCTTCTTTAGATAGGCCTTTTTGTTTTGTAGCAGAATTTTACCCCTTTACTTCATTAAATGCTAAGATAAGAAAAGGTATTTTGATTCGTTTCTAAGTATTATCAAGTGAGGAGAAAAAGAATGGCGGACATTTTAAAACAATTTCCTGCCGCAGCATTTATTCCTGGATTACTGATTTGTTTAACGGTAATGATAGCAGGAATTTACGGCGCTGATTTCATCGGATTTCTTTTGTTGACGGCCGGCATTTTGCCTGAAGGAAGCGTCAGCCCCGTTTCAGGGATATTTGTGGCAATTTTAATTGGAATTATTATACGGAACACGACCGGTCTTCATGAAATGTTTTTAAAAGGCATCAGTTTTGCAGTGAAATACGCATTGCGGGCCGGTATTATTTTACTGGGCTTGCGATTGAGTTTAACGGAAGCATTAAAGCTGGGTGCTTGGGGGGTGCCGCTGATTGTGGCATGTATTTCGGTCGGGCTGTTTGTCACTTTGTTTTTCACAAATAAGTTGAATCAGTCGAACCGACTGGGTACATTAATTGCGACAGGCACTGGGATTTGTGGCGTGACCGCCATCATGGCGACAGCGCCGGTAATCAAAGCGAAAGAAAACGAGATTTCATATGCGGTTGCCAACATTACTATTTTCGGATTGCTGGGTATGCTGTTTTATCCTTATCTGGCCCATGCTTTTTTTCCGGATGAGCCGATAAAAGCCGGGTTGTTTTTAGGAACCGCTATTCATGATACGGCACAAGTAACGGGCGCCGCACTTATTTATGATCAAACGTATGACTCGGATACGGTAGTGGATGTTGCGACTATTACCAAATTGACCCGCAACTTATTCATCATTGCCGTCATTCCTTTTGTTTCTTTCCTGTTTTTCAGAAATGGCAACAAGAACGGTCAGAAAACAAAGCTGCCGAAATGGTATAAACTGTTCCCATTGTTCATTCTTGGCTTCTTCTTATTATCACTGTTGCGTACGATTGGAGACGCTACTGTTTCTTCCACTGGACAGGCGTTTAATCTATTCAGCCCGCAAGCCTGGGAAGACTTTTATGGTTTTTGGAGTTCGTTCGGCTCTACTTATATGTTGGGATTAGCGATGGCAGGGGTAGGTTTAAGTACAAATTTGAAGATTTTTAAGGGTCTCGGCATCACACCATTTTATATTGGGTTAATTGCTGCTTTGTCGGTTGGCGGCGTTAGCCTGCTTCTAATTTCCTTGTTTGGTGATTTAATCAACGTATAAGACTTACGCTTCCCGCAATTAGCGGGAAGCTTTTCTGGCTGTTGAGAAACACGTATGTTCTTCTGTCATTGCGCTCCAGGGCGGACGCTTTCCGAGGGGTGTGGCCCTGAGCCTCCTCAGTCGCTGGCGAAAACCGTGTGCTCCTGCATCGCTGCGCTAACTTCGTCGCAAATGAGTTGGGCAAACTGCTTTTGCCCAACTCATTCCCTGCGGGGTCTCAGGGCTCACATCACTTCGCTGCTTCGTCGCAAAGACTTAGCCTCGTAGGCGTCGGCTAATGTCTTGCCCGCGGCAAGCGCAGCTGGTTGGCGGAATATCGGTTAAGGAATAAGGGTTAATACAAATTTCAATTTTCTCAACAAGCTACAAAGCTTCTCGCATTAGCGGGAAGCTTTTTTTGATTTTCAGGAAAACAGCTACAAAATACCATTTTAAATAAACAGAAAATTCGATGCTATTATCGTGTTACTTAGATATAATAATTTAAAAGAAAAGGAGGTATTATTAGATGGCGCATATAAGTGACTCTTTAAAATCTATAGAACGCATTATCAATGAACGGGAAGAAGAATATTTGAAGACATTATACAAGCTGCTCCGGATTGAAAGTGTCAGTGCTGAAAATAGAGGAATCGATGAAGCCTGCAATATGCTGCTAGAGCTGATGATAAATACAGGAATCAAAACGAAGATTATGCCTTCAGCAGGAAATCCTTTTATCTATGGTGAAATCATCCAAGATCCGGAAGCTTTTACTTTATTGATTTACGGCCATTATGATGTACAGCCCCCAGATCCTGTTGAAGAATGGCTGTCACCTCCTTTTGAACCCACTATACGAGACGGAAAGATTTATTGCCGAGGTGTCGGGGACAATAAAGGTCAGCTGATGGCCCAGCTATTGGCAATTAAGAGTTATCAAGATGTTGAAGGGAAACTTCCAATCAATATAAAATTTTTGTTTGAAGGCGAAGAAGAAGTTAGCAGTCCAAACCTGGCGGCTTTTGTAGCAGAAAACAAAGAGATGCTGAGAGCTGATCTGGTTTATACTTCAGATGGTCCAAAACACGACAGTGGTGCCCCATTGGTTCTTTTGGGCGTGCGGGGAATCTCCTATATTGAATTCACGGCAAAAGGCGCAGACTGGGATAACCATTCTGGCAACAAAGGAAATATTGTTCCGAATCCGGCATGGAAGATCATCGATTTATTGAATACGATGCGTGATTCAGATGGCCATATTTTAATTGAAGGTTTTTATGACAATATCCGCCCTATTACTGAAAAGGAAGAAGCATTGATCCGAAGTCTGCCATTTGATCGGGAAAGTATCGCGAATCAGATCGGCTATACCGGCTTTAACATGGACAAAGAAGAGTATTACCGAAAAATGACCTTGGAACCGACTTTTAATATCGCAGGTTTTACAAGTGGATATGGTGGCAAAGGTTCCAAGACCATCATTCCTTCCAAAGCAGTACTTAAAATGGATATCCGGCTGGTTGTTGACCAAGATCCCGATGACATCTACCGGAAAATTGAAGCGCACGTAAAAAAGCATGCACCGGATATTTCAGTGAAGAACCTCGGCGGCATGAAACCTTCCCGGACTTCGGCTGATCTTGAAATTGTGGATGTAGTAAAAATGGCGGTTCACAATGCGTTCAGGCAAGAGCCTGTTATGCAGCCGAGCATGGGTGGCAGTTTGCCGGATTATGTATGGACTGATGTACTGAATACACCATCACTTATTGTGCCGTATGCAAATTTCGATGAAGCCAACCATTCACCCAATGAAAAAATGGGCATCATTGATTTTATCAACGGCATCAAATGCACCTGCCATGTCATTGAAGCGATTGGGAAGAAAGAGAAATTCATGCATTCTCCATCCCCACCTCCCCTCTAGAGCAGGTGTCTTGCTGATGATTAATGCAGGATAAATCATAGCTTGATTTCATCAACAAAAAGAATTGAATTGGCAGCTGACATAATACAAATCTGAAAGTATAACTGTCTTATTTATAGGCTGTTGAATTACGCACCATGTTAATCCTCCTGAAGAGCGGGTATAAGTAAAAGAGAACAAAGGAGGCGGCCTTGCATGGAAATAATGGCAGAAAGAGATTTATTGAAAGACGATTATGGCAATTATTATATGGTCTCTAATGTAAGCGGGGATTCCTTGACTGTAGTGAATGCTGCTTTATATTATGCATTTAATGAAATGCTTGATGAATCATTAGTAGCCAAAGTGAAGGAACAATATCCGAATGAGGTAGCATGCGGTAAATATTTTGCCGATCAAGTAGAGGCGCATATTGAAAAGCTTGAAAGCGGAAAGCTGCCAGGCGGAATTTATGCTATTGAAGAAGTAAAGCAACAATATAAATTGCACGTCAAGCCTATTTATGATGAGTCCTTTCATGTATAAAAAATGCCATTCCGGAAGAATAATTCTTCCGGAATGGCATTTTCTTTTGATCTATATACATTTTCCAAAGCCTCTCGAGCATATAAAAGAAGTGTTTCCTCAATATCAGAAATGACATTAAGCGGTTGTTGTTCTTGGAAAAATTAATATTGCCAATAAGCCCTATAACTTTCTGCTTCCTGCCTTTATATGTGAAACGGCTGACAACGAATCACGTCTAATTCAAAAAGGAGAGATTCAAATGAAACGGCTACGGAAAGCGGGAATTCTTATCTTTTTATTGATGCTGTCTGCTTGTGGCTCTGAGCCTGTGATGCCGGAAGTGGGGACTCCTGAGCCTGAGACGGAAATACCGCAAGAAATGGAGAAGTCTGAAGGTGAAAAGGCAGCAGCAGAGGAACCGGATGCAAACCCGAAAGATCTCTATGCGTATTTCATGGAAGACGGCACGACGGCAAAGTTTAAAGGAGAAGGAAATGAATTTGCGGCAATTACGCTTCGCACCGAATATTTGGAAGAAGATCATGTAGCTGTTTACGAGGATAATGGTGGAACTGTAACATTGCGGGTTTATCGGCTTCAGGAAAATAGAATCGATTTAGTTAAAGAAGAGCCGGAGTATTATGAGGATTATCAGCCGACGACAGAAGAACTACAGTCACTGGAACCGATTGCGCTGTTTCTGGAAGTTCCAATAGAAATAGGGGATAAAGTCAAAGGAATGACCGTCATCGAAACTGACGCCCAAGTAGAAACACCATACCGCTCTTTTGAAGAAGCGATTCTACTGGAAAGCACCAGCGAAGAAGGTGCCTTGCTTCGGACATATCTCGTCAAAGGATTTGGGGAAGTGAAACGGGAATTTCGGATGGGTGAAGGAGAGGAAGAGTTTATCGTGACCTCTTCTTTGGAATCAATCGAATAGTCTAGTAAGCAGTTTGCCCATGTGTTGAGTGCATGGGCGTTTTTCGTTTTAAGATTGAATGAAATGAATGATTGGAGAAAGGAGTGACAAAGCAATTCAATCCGTAGAGTTTCTTAATCTCTGCTGAATATTAATTAATAAATCGAAAGTGCAGAGAAAGCTATTAATTTATTAATTTGCTGGGTATAGTTCGTTATACATATAAAAAAGAAGTGCGAAC
This sequence comes from Planococcus sp. VCh962, assembly GCF_057748275.1. Lineage (NCBI taxonomy): Bacteria > Bacillati > Bacillota > Bacilli > Caryophanales > Caryophanaceae > Planococcus > Planococcus sp. VCh962. Next base: position 86,352 of record NZ_JBYLHS010000009.1, on the reverse strand, counting down.
TATGGAGAAGCTTTCGATTTTAGGCTGTGGTACGATGGGGCATTCTATCGCATTGTCGGCCGCCTGGGCTGGGCATTCGGTAAAAGTTTATGGCATTAATGAAAAAGACCTTGAAAATGCAGGGAAAGGGCTGCGCAATAAACTCAGGGTCATGATTGAAAATGGCTTATTTGACGAAAGAGAAGCTGAACGAATAAAAGATCGTATCCATTTTTCAATGTCTCTTGCGGATGTGGTTAAGGACGCTACGTATATCATTGAAGTAATTCCTGAAATATTTGAATTGAAAAAAGCGATGTATAAAAAGCTTGAAGGAATGGCAGGGGAAGAAGTCATTATCGCAAGCAACACTTCCGGCTTTAAGCCGAGTTTATTGGCTGAAGATATGCAGCATCCGAACCGCTTTATCGTGACCCATTTCTGGAACCCTGGCCATTTGATTCCTTTAGTGGAAGTAGTCAAAGGAAAATATACTGACGACACAACGGTGGTGCGCACCATGGATGTACTGACTGCTATGAATAAAAAACCGATTTTATTGAACAAGGAATTGCCGGGTTTTATTGGAAATCGTCTGCAGTATGCATTGTTCCGGGAAGCACAGGACTTGCTCGATTCAGGGGTTGCCACAAAAGAAGACATCGATGCTGCAGTGACATATAGCATTGGGAGACGTCAGCCGGTAACCGGACCACTGATGACAGCGGATATGGGCGGATTGGATGTATTTTCTGCCATTTCGGATTATTTGTTCGAAGATCTTTAGAAAGCGCAGCGTTCTGGAGAGGTACTGACAAAATTGGTGGAAGAAAAGAAATTCGGAGATAAAAATGGTGAAGGTTTTTATAAATGGGATCCGGAAGTATCTGAGAAAATCAATGCTAAACGAGAACAGACACTCATTCATTTCCTGAAAAATGATATGAAATCTGCTGGAGAAAATGAATAATGAGTACTGGCAAAACCGAATAAGAAAAATAGAAAGTAATTATCAGAGACCGCTACACTGAAAGTGAAAGAGGTACCTGTCTTTGAAATGAATTGAACAAATTCGAGGAGAAGTCCTGAACACTGTTGCCTTAGAAATGCTTGATCGATATGGAAGGAACCACTGATATAGCTATTTGTAATGTTAATAAAAGTGGCTTGAGGAATGGATGGCCAATCTATATTTTAGATGGGACTATATGGGGCAGTAAGGATTTGGGAAGGAAGCGGCTTAGAAAGCGCTTCCTTTTTTCTTGCTCTCAGTCGAAAGACTGAATTGTAATACCAATAGCCGAAAAAGGGTTTCTTTTTTCAGAAAACTCTTTATAATGAACAATTATGAACAAAGGGAGATGAGGCAATGTCGAACCTAAAAAACGATTCTTTACATTTGCACCGACAACATCAAGGGAAATTGGAAGTCCGATCAAAAGTAGCGGTGAAGAATGAACGCGATTTAAGCTTAGCCTATTCTCCCGGAGTAGCTGAACCGTGCAAGGAAATTGCACAAGACCGCAGTAAAGTATATGACTATACGATGAAAGGCAACACTGTGGCCGTTGTCACTGATGGAACTGCCGTTCTTGGACTTGGAAATATTGGCCCTGAAGCGTCATTGCCGGTGATGGAAGGAAAGGCTGTATTGTTCAAAGAGTTTGCTGGTGTGGACGCTTTCCCGATTTGCTTGAATACTACCGATGCTGAAACAATTATTCAAACCGTCAAATTGCTGGAACCCGGTTTTGGCGGGGTGAACTTAGAAGATATTTCCGCTCCGACATGTTTTATTGTTGAAGAGCGTTTGAAAGCAGAAATGGGCATTCCGGTGTTCCATGACGATCAGCATGGAACAGCAATTGTTACATTAGCTGGTTTGATCAACGCTCTAAAATTAGTCGGAAAAAATATTTCAGAAACAAAAATAGTCGTCAACGGAGCAGGCGCTGCTGGCATAGCGGTGGTTAAGCTATTGAGAAAGTTCGGCTGCAGCCAGCTGATCATGTGTGACACCAAAGGAGCTATTTTTGAAGGGCGGACCTACGGCATGAATCCGTTCAAGGAAAAAGTTGCAGAAAACACCAATACGGAACGCATTGAAGGATTACTGAGCGAAGTGATCAAAGGTGCAGATGTCTTTATCGGGGTTTCAGCAGAAGGTGCTCTTACCCAGGACATGGTGCGCAGTATGGCTCAAGATTCCATCATTTTCGCAATGGCCAATCCAAATCCGGAAATCCTGCCGCATTTGGCGAAAGAGGCAGGGGCTCGTGTAGTGGGAACTGGCCGCTCTGATTTCCCGAATCAAGTCAATAATGTATTGGCATTCCCAGGGATTTTCAGAGGTGCATTGGACGTTCAGGCAAGTGCAATCAATGATGAAATGAAAGTTGCGGCTGTACATGCGATTGCCAGTTTGATTGAGGATAAGGCAATCCATGATGATTACGTGATTCCGGCTCCATTCGATCTGCGGGTAGCACCAGCAGTGGCAGAAGCTGTTGCAAAAGCAGCAGTGGAAACAGGTGTAGCAAAATACGCATCTGTGCAGGAAAATCAGTCAGTTGAAGTTGCGACCGGGTCAGGCAGTTAACATATATATAGAAGAAAGCCGTTCAATCTAATCGATTGAACGGCTTTTTTGTTGGACAAGAGGAGAAAAGTTGCTATTTATCGTATAGACGATGTGATTCCGGCAGATTCCCGGACTTTCTGCAATGCTTGTTCCAAGTCTTCCAGTAAATCATCGGTATGTTCCAATCCGACTGACAGGCGCAATAATCCGTCTGTAATGCCCCGCTTTTCACGTTCTTCTCTCGGCATAGAGGCATGGGACATCGTCGCTGGATACGATAAAATCGACTCGACTGCGCCTAAGCTGACAGCGAAGATGGGAATGCGCAAGCTCTCAACAAACGTCCAGGCAGCTGCTTTATCTGCCAAGCGAAATGACAGGACTGCTCCTGCACCTGAGGCTTGCCGTTCATGGATCGGGTAGCCCGGATGGAAACGAAAACCCGGATAAAAAACTTCTTCAATTACCGGATGGCTGTGCAGATAATCGGCGATGATGCGAGCTGAAGCGGCTGACTGCTTGAGCCGGGCCCCCAAAGTTTTAATGCCTTGGATCAAGTTATAGGAATCCTGTGCTCCTAAAACAGAACCGAATGTGTTTTGAATAAACCCAAGCCGGTCGCCCAGTTCCACATCTTTTGTAACGGCAAGCCCTGCAATGATATCACTGTGTCCAGAAAGGAATTTCGTCGCACTATGAAGGACAAGGTCTGCTCCGAGGTCCAGCGGATTTTGATAAAGCGGCGTCATGAAGGTATTGTCGACAAATGTCAGGCAATCGTTGGCTTTTGCCAGTTTTGCGGCAATTTCAATATCGGTGATGTTCATGACTGGATTAGAAGGTGTCTCAATATAAATCACTTTAGTATTTGGCCGGATTGCTTCAGCCATTTTACTTAAATCGGTCATATTGACAAACGTGTAATCGATTTGGAATTTGTTCAGCACTTCTGTAACAAAACGGTAAGTGCCGCCGTAGACGTCTTCAGACACCAATACATGATCGCCTGCAGAAAGAAGCATGAACGCGGAAGAGATGGCGGACATGCCGGAAGCGAACGCAAAACCGCGTGTGCCATTTTCCAGTTTGGCGATTGTTTCTTCCAGCTTTAAGCGCGTCGGGTTTCCTGAACGGCTATAATCGAAAGGACCAAATTCATCAAAGCTTGGCTGGTGAAAGGTCGAAGACAAGTATATAGGCACATTTACTGCACCGGTTCGCCGGTCAACTCCGGTTGAATGGATAAATTGAGTTTCCAAATGATCGGTCATAAGTGACAAACCTCCTCTTCAAATTTGGCGAAAGCCTAAGGGAAATCGATGATTAAAACTTCGCCATCTTTTTAATAAAAACAGGGGCTTTCTTCAAAAAAGAAGAAAGCCCCTGTTCAGGAACACAATCTTCTCATCTTTTAGGCGAATGCCTATTGGAATTAGCACCGTGGCCGCGAGGCTGGTTGCTGAGACATCATAGGGCCAAATCCCTCCGTCTCTCTTGATAAGAAATTAAATATGAAGTTATACGCTGTTCGATATTTCAAAGTTTAGAGCAATTCGAATAGAAGTGCAAGGGAAAAGTGAAAATTATCAAAAAATGACTTTGAACCGAAAGGGAGTTCGGCAACAGTGCATTTCTTTTAATTCGAATAGCGAAAGGTTATAATTAGCAATATCAATCATTAAAAGGGGAATGTGGATGTATATTGTGACGTCAACAGTAGAAGTGCCAGAAGAAAAGACAAAGGATCTCATAAAAATATATCAAAATCGTTCCCGGCGGGTGGACCAGGCCGAAGGCTTTCATCAGTTTCGCCTGATTCAGAACACTAAAAAGTTAAATGAATTGACGGTGCATTTGGAATGGCATTCAAAAGAAGCTTATTTGAAATGGGTCCGAAGCAATGAATTCAAAGAAATCCATGAACTTGAAAAACATTATCCGGACAAGGCATTAGCAGGAATCGTGCCGAAAGTCCGGCAATACGAGGTCGTCGCCGAATGAACAAAGCTATTAAAGATCAAATCGCCTTGGAAACAGCCACAAGCATTTATGAAGCGTATCCAAGCCTTTGGGAACGGTTCGGTGAACAGGGCTTCCAGCATACCGAGAAAGACAATCATCATCATTTGGATCATCTCGAAACAGCTTATGAACTGGAAGACAAACAAGTATTTTTAGATTACAGCCGCTGGCTGGAAACGGTATTGAACAGCCGCAATGTGGAAACAGCACTCATCATTGATAATTTTGAACGGCTCATTAAGATTCTTCCAGGAAAAACGGAAAAACTTGAAGAAAACTTTATGCTGGATTGCCTTCGGCAAGCAAATAAATTACTTTCTAAATCGTAGCAAAAGGAGGTTGAGGAGATAATGCAGCCAACCCAACTAGCGGAATTGTTTCTGCAAGGGGAAGATATGGAAGCATTGCGCCAGATTCAATCTTTTCTTGAAAGCCATAGCCGAAAAGAATTGTTCGACCAATTACTGACGCCGGCGATGTATCATGTCGGCACGTTATGGGAAAACAATGAAATCACAGTTGCCGATGAACATTTGGCTACCGCAATCTGCGATTTCGTGGTATCTGCTGTAGAAAATAGAAAACTGGCAGAAAGCGGCGGGGAAAGAAAAGTCATGGTATTGGGGCCAGAAGGAGAAGACCATTATATCGGATTGAAGATGGTGGCATCTCTGTTCCGGGAATATGGCTGGTCGGTCCAATATATGGGACCGAATCTGCCACTGCCGCATGCTTTGGAAGCAGCAGAAAAATGGAAACCTGACGTCATTGCTTTGTCGGCAGCGCTAGCTTACAGATTGCCTTTATTGAAAACCTACGTAAATGAATTTTTGGCATTGAAGTTCCAGCCGGCTGTTCTGGTCGGCGGACGTGCAGTCAATATTTCGAATTCGAATTCTTTAAGAAACAGCGGGGCAATGGTGGTAAGAGACTTAAACCAATTAGAACTTTGGATCAAGACGGGAGAGAAGCCTGAAAATGACTACGAAATCTCAATTTAATGGTTTGCCGCTCCCGGCATTTAAAGTGAACAATGAATTATCTGTAGTTGACTACTCTATTGAAGCATATGAATTATTTGGAGAATGCCGCAAATTCACAGATATCGTTGATGCAGATAGTTTGCAAAAAGCTCGGACTTTGCTGAGTTCCGAACCCCTTCAGCCTAAATTTGAACTGAATTTCGTCTCTAACAAAGGCGATTTATTTTTAGCGGATGTTTATGGCAATTGGAGTGATCCGACCTTTCTTTCTCTTATCATTGTGCCGAAGGACAATCAGCTGGAACGTGTTTCGGGCCAATTGGCCAAACTTCGGGAAAGACTTCGGGAAACGGATTATGATCTTTTTCAGGAAAAAGAACGAACGCTGGAATTGCTTCAAAAAGTGAGGGAATTATCTGCACCATGCATCCAGTTGGATACACAACGGCTGCTCATTCCCTTATTTGGCGATTTGACTGAAGAACAGGTATTGGCATTTACGCCACGCTTGCTGGTGCGCATTTATGAAACCCAGGCTGACACTGTCATTTTTGATTTGACGGCAATGGGAAAGGTTACCGATGACGGACTGCGCCATTTGGATTCCCTTCTTCAATCTTTCAGCTTGATGGGCACATCCAGCATCTTTACAGGAGTCAAACCGGAACATGCAAAGCGGCTGCATCTCATGCGCACAAAGCTGCCGATGTGTTTTGTTTCTTCCTTGCAAGAAGTGCTGTCTTCCGATAGAGGGCATAGCAAAAGCTGACTCTTTTCGCGAGAGTCAGCTTTTTTGTATGGCTTATTCCATGAGCGGATAAGATGTATTTATTTGGAAAAACCGATACAATATGAAGGACAAGGAGTGAAGACGAATGCACATAAAGAAATTCAAAGATATTCCTCTATCCGTATTGGATTTAGCACCGATCAACGAAGGCAGCGATGCATCCCAGTCGTTCCGCAATAGTGTCGAGCTCGCGCAGCATGCTGAAAAATGGGGGTTCAACCGGTATTGGCTTGCTGAGCATCATAATATGCCCGGAATCGGCAGTTCGGCCACTTCCGTATTAATTGGCCATATAGCCGGCGCGACTCAAAAAATACGGATCGGTTCGGGCGGGATCATGCTGCCAAACCACGCACCGCTTGTCATTGCGGAACAATTCGGGACGCTAGAAGCGATGTACCCGGGCCGCATCGACTTAGGATTGGGACGGGCTCCAGGCAGTGATCAGGCTACGGCTTATGCGCTTCGCCGTACGCTGCAAAGCAGCGGCGACGATTTTCCGCAGCAAGTGGCAGAGCTGGAAAACTATTTTTCCGACAAACCCGTAGGACGGGTGCGTTCTTATCCAGGAACGGGACTTCATGTGCCTATCTGGCTTCTTGGGTCAAGCGGCTTTAGTGCACAGCTGGCTGCCATCAAAGGATTGCCATTCTCATTCGCCAGTCATTTTGCACCTGACTTCACCATGCAGGCGCTGCAGTTATATCATCAGAACTTCAAGCCTTCTTCAGTATGGAAAGAGCCTTATGCCATGGTCGGCGTCAACGTTATTGCAGCAGATACACAGGAGCGGGCGGAGTGGCTGGCAACTTCAAGCCAGCAGCAAATGTTCAATTTGATGAGAGGCATGCCTACTGTTTTTACGCCGCCAATCGACGATTTGGAGGAAGTCTGGACTGACCGGGAAATCGCTATCTTCAAAGAAAAAATGGCGACAGAGTCCATGATTGTTGGCACACCGGATGTGGTGCTTGAAAAACTTCAGAACTTTGCCAATAAAACACGTGCCAATGAAATTATCATCAATTCACAGATTTTCCATCAAAAAGACCGCTTGCGATCTTATGAAATTGTTGCGGAGCTGATGGAATAGAATTTTTTCCCCTTAAAGCCCTTGGTGGCTTTAAGGGGTTTTTTACAAAATAAATCCGCCTCCTTTTTCAAAGAGGCGGTGAACGTGAAGAACTTTAATGAAGATTTTGTGCTTTCTTTTCTTCACTTTTTACTTCTTCGACTGCGTCGTCTTCTTCCACAAATGAAAAATCAGGTGCTCCTTCACCAACCATGTTCAGCGATGCAAAATAATCTTCATCAAATTGTCGGCGCTCAACTTCTTGCGGGTCCACACGTCTGCGGTCCATACTGATTACCTCCTTAGTTTTGATAAAAAAGTATGTGAAAAGAAGGACACATCTATACATCTTCATTATACAGATTATTCAGTTATATTTGAAGCGAACATGCTTAATGTTCAAAGGTTGGTGCAGAAAGAAAAAACCCGCTAAAGGAAAACTTTAGCGGATTGCCTATTATTCCAGAGCGGCTTTCGAATTCAGTACCATGGATTCGAAAAATAAAGAAGGGGCGGTTTTATTCCACTCCGCTGATACCGGGTCTTCTATTCGTTCTTCATCCAGGCTATAGGCCATTTGGGTGCGAAGATCTTCCGTTTGTTTAATTTTGGCCATCGGCCCTTCAGGAGTCAGCCAGTTGAGCTGCTGGCGCCGATTGTTCAAGGTGAAATCAATCCACTGATCTTCCTTGGCCGCTGTTTCAAATAACGGAGTTTCCGCTATCATAAACCATGTTTCAGTTTGATAATTAGGGGGCAGCCAAAAATTCTTTCTTAAAGCACCTTCTTCCATCGTCAAGTCCGGAATTTCATGACGCAATTCCTGAACTTCCGTTCCATTGCCAAGCGTTAAGCTCCTTGAGACATATAAATTTCCTTGCAGTATTTCACCAGTGGCCATTTTGATCGTACCAAAAGGATTTACCGTTGGGTCTACTCCGTACACTTCATCTTCTTGATGATTCACGGGTTCTGGATTCCACGTTTTAACTTCAGCTCCTGAAAGCCCGTTCGTATTCAGTGATACGGCATAAGGCATCCAGCTCGTATTGTCCAGTTGTTCAAAAATGATTTTTACGCCATTATCGAGTGTTCTTTCAACGAGTGTATATGTCCCGATCGGCAATCCCAACAAAGTAAGTTCATGGGAACGAATCGAATCTTTGCCTTGTTCAGTTACAGCAGGCTCAGACAAAGTGAAAAAAGTCGGCTTTTCTACCGTTAATGTGATACTTCCTTGTGAATAAACTTCCTGTTCGTTTTTCAAATACATCATGCCCGTAAATAAAACAAGCCCCATGAAAAACACCACGGCTACTAAAAGAATGATCTTTCTAAACAATTATTCCACCTCTACTATTTCATAGTGCTTTGATTATATCATGCAGATGGGGAAGAAAAGGAGCGGATATATGAGCATCGAATGAACGATGAAGGGGAGCTGCTCGTAAACGTGTTAAAAGCCCAAAGTTGCCCGTAAAACAGCTAAAGTCGCTCGAATGCCAAACAAAGTTGCTCCTAAATAAAAAGCGCCTTAAAGGCGCTTTTTCATAACACTTTTTCTAAAAAGTCTCTTGCACGTTCAGTTTGGGGACTGTTGAAAAACTCCACCGGCTGGCCTTCTTCAACCAGAACACCATGATCAAGGAAAATCACACGGTCAGCGACTTCGCGGGCAAAGCCCATTTCGTGGGTCACAACCGCCATGGTCATTCCGGATTTTGCCAAGTCTTTCATGACATCGAGAACTTCTTTCACCATCTCGGGGTCCAAAGCGGAAGTCGGTTCGTCAAACAGCATCAAATCCGGTTCCATCGCCAAGGCACGTGCAATGGCAACTCGCTGCTTCTGTCCACCCGACAAACTGCTTGGATAAGCTTTTTCTTTCTCAGATAAGCCGACACGCTTCAGTAAAGTGCGCGCTTTTTCCTGTGCCATTTCTTTTCGTTCGCCTTTGACTTTCATTGGAGCATAAGTCAGATTTTCAAGCACTGTCAAATGCGGGAACAAGTGGAAATGCTGAAAGACCATTCCGATATGCTGACGGATTTTTTGGACGTCTTTTTTCGGTCCGGTCAAATCTTGGCCATTGACAACAATGGTGCCGGAAGTAGGGATCTCAAGCATATTTAAACAACGCAGAAATGTTGACTTGCCTGAACCTGATGGGCCAATGATGGAAACCACTTCGCCTTTTTTTATCTCTGTGGAGATGTCTTTCAGTACTTCGTTATTGCCGAATTTTTTATACAAATGTTCCACTTTAATCACTTTGCTTCAGCCTCCGTTCAAACATTCTGCCGATGACCGTCAAGCCCATGACCAGGCACCAGTAAATCACCCCGACGAATAATAGCGGTTCAAAGTTACGGAACAAATCAGATCCAACGACTTGCGCGCGGCGCATTAAATCGAGATAACCGATTGTCGAAACAATCGCGGATTCTTTTGTCAGCGTGATAAATTCATTCATTAAAGCAGGGAGAATATTCTTCAACGCCTGTGGCAGAATGATGTCTGTCATCATTGCCCGGTAAGGAACGCCAAGAGCTTGGGCAGCTTCCATCTGTCCTTTATCAACAGCCTGGATACCAGCACGGATTATCTCCGAAATATATGCAGAGGAGTTTAACCCGAATGCCAGGATTGCCGAAAGAAAAGGCGAGATATCATAGCCGGTCAGCTGCGGAATGGAATAATAAATGATCATTAATTGCAAAATCAGCGGAGTACCCCGGAATACTGAGGTATACGCATCGGCAAACCAGCGTAAAGACTTGATGGAGCCAATTTTGAATAATGCCAGGATCGTTCCGAGAATTGAACCAAGGATGATGGCAAAAAATACGAATTTTAAAGTGACCCATATTCCTTCCAGCATGAAAGGGATATAAGGAACAATCTGCGAAAAGTCCAAGTTCATAGTTTACAACTCATTTCTATAAAAAAGATTTATGCCGCTAAGATCAATGTGGAAGAATAAAGATTGAGTGGAGAACGAGGTCCCCACTCAATGAAGTTTTCTTATTATTTATACTTAAACGGACAGTGGTTAAATTAATGCTCAAGCGGAAAAGAGATTCCTTACTCGAGTATGATTTTTTATTCTTCTATTTTCCATTTCTTTTTCAATTCAGCGAGTTCACCGCTTGTTTCCATTTCTTCAAGGACAGCATTAACATCATCAACGAGCTCGCTGCCTTTCGGGAAGGCGACAGCCATTCCCGGCGAAGAAGTTGTCGGATCATCGAATGCATCAAGGTCCTGGGCTTCGATATAGCCTTTTGCTACTTGTTTGTCCATGTAAGCAGCATCGATGCGGTTAGACAGGATTTCCTGGATCAATGCGCCCGAATCGTCTAATGCTTTAATTTCAAAATTGACGCCTTCTTCTTTCACAATAGCATTTGCGCCTTCTTCTTGGATTGTGCCAAGCTGAACGCCGACTGTTTTGCCTTCCAAGTCTTCAAGAGTCTTGATGTCAGACCCTTTCGCAGTTAAGAACATTTCGCCCGAATGGTTGTATTCAGTAGAAAAATCAACGTTCTTTCTGCGCTCTTCTGTTGCAGACATTCCCGCGATGACCATATCTACACGGTCATTTTGCAAAGCACCGATCAATCCATCAAATTTCATGTCGGTGATATTCAGTTCATAGCCAAGCTCTTCTGCAATGCGGTTGGCAAGGTCGATGTCAAAGCCCACAATTTCCCCTTCTGGATTTCGTGATTCAAATGGAGGGAATTCTGCAGAAGTTCCCATATCCAGCACTTTCGCCTCTTCTTCTGAACCGCCTGAATTGCCGTTTTGTGGTGATTCGCTTCCACATGCGCTTAGCAATAAAGCTGCTGAAGCAAAAAATGCAAACATAGTATGTTTCTTTATCATTTAAAGTTCCTCCTAATATCTTGTGGATAATTATTCAACTAAATGAATTTTAACAAACAAAAAGTACTTTGGAAAGTGTTTTTATAAGTATTAATGAATAATAATGAATTTTAATTTTTCTGTATATTATTATATGATGATTAGAACCGAGAGTCACTAAAAATTTAAGAACCACGGCGGATTGGATGGAACTTTAGGTTTTACAGTAAAAAGTGACATAAAAAATAAAAGATGCGGAGAAGGAAGAAGATCTTGAATGAGGAAGGTGGCAATGTATGTATTAGAATAATGTATAATGATTTCGATTTTCAAACACAAATAAAGCAGAAATTCTTAAGAAATACATAATTATTTTCTGCGTCATAAAAACTATCAGATTCCAAGTAATTCAAATTTGAATTTAGTGAATGAAGTAAGGAGTTATATGAATAAATGCACAAACAAAAAAGCGAATCGCTGCTGCGATTCGCTTTTTATTATTTCCAGGTTCCGTAGTGGTTGGAATTATAGAAATGCATGAGCTTCCCTAGATGATTTCCCAATGCCGCTTTTCAGCAACTGCCCTTAAATCGGGTTCCGGCTGTACAGCTACCGGATGGCCAACCAGTTCAAGCACCGGTAAATCAGAAAGGCTGTCTCCATAAGCAAAGCTATTCGGCCAATCCACATCTTGGCCAGACAAGGCTTCTTGAATTTTCTCCGTTTTGAGAGGACCTTGGATATGGGAAATCTTTGATTGGTGATCAAGTATATTATTGGCATAAGGGATTTCTGTGCCGATGATGGTCTGAATCGGCAGTTTTTCTGTCACGGCATGAAGAAGAGGAGTGAACGCTCCTGATACGAGCATGACATAGTCGTCATCATGCACATGCTGCTTCAAGCGCTCTACGACAGCCGGGTTAAAATCGCCATGCATTTTATCGGCAATTTCTCCGAAATAAGATTCCAGCTCCGGTTTTGTAAAACTCTCAAGCGCTGACAGATAAGCTTGAACAGAGCGTTCACGCATCTTTTTTACGGACACCAGCCTTAATTTCGAGCCAATGTACGGAGGCATAATGGTCCGATAAAACTGGCGGTATCTTTTGTTGTGTACAGGATGGTTTTTTAGATGGTCCATCATCAATTGAAAAGTTTCTTTTGAATATAAAGTTCCGTCAAAATCGAAAATGGCAACGCGCATTGGAATCACTCCGGTTATAGGATTTTCTGTTAGCTTCATCATAACGGAAATGTTGGCAGGCTTCTACAGTTTTAAGTAGAAGGGAGGGAGACCTTAGGTTTATGCGGCTTCAAGAGCAGGGTATAGAAGAGGAAATGAAATACTGGGAGGTTTTTGGATGGCAATACAGCGAATTATGGTTGGTTACGTCGAACTGACTGAAGAAGAGTCAGAAGAACTTTTTGATGAAGTGAAAAAAGATAAAGAAGTGGAAAGCTACGATGCTCTTCAGGCTTTGATGGAGGATTTTGATTCCCGGATTATTGAACCCGAAACAAAGCCATTAAAAGAGATCCTGGACGAAGAAGCTCCGACCGAAGAAGCGAGCACTGGAACTCGTTATATCGAGATTTTTAATAAATTGGAGGAAGATTCCAGTTATCGGATCAAATCTTCTAAACAAGATTAAAAATAACGCTTCAATGTGTTAATTGATAATATCAAAAAAAGCCGGCTGCGAAAGATTGCAGCCGGCTTTTACAATGTTTACAGCAAGCGGGTTTTTGCTTCTTCTACAGCGAATAGAGGCATTTTACAAACTGAATTCTCGCAGATGTATATAGCAATGGGCTGGTCGTTGTGAACTTTTCCTTCAGCCAGAGCGGAAATTTCTGTTCCGGCTTCAAGCCAGACATCAAAGGGACGGTAAGTGGTGCGGATCAATTCCATTATGCTTTCTTTATCGACACCTGAAGCTCCGCTAACAACGACTTCTTTGCCACCTGACTCGAATGCCATGCGTGCCATTAATAAACTGAGAACGGCTGTCGGGTATTTGACAGCTTCATCGGCAAACGAAGTCATTGCCTGCTCGGCTTTATCCAGCAATTGGCTATTTGCATCCAATTTTGCCAAGCGCCATAGCTGAAGAATGGCGATGCCGTTTCCGGAAGGCATGGCGCTGTCAAGAACGGTTTTGTCCCGGACGATAAGTGTTTCTGTATCTTTATCGGTAAAGAAGAAACCATGATGTGCCGAATCATAAAAGCGGCCAAATATTTCATCTGCCAGCTGCCGAGACTTCTTCAAATGGAGTGGTTTGCCGGTTGCCAGGAATAGTTCCAGATGGCCCGACAAGAGGTGGGCATAATCATCCAAATAACCAAGGTGCCGCACTTCGCCGTCACGGAAGCGGGCAAACAGCCCTTCGTTTTTCCATAATTCCTCTTCAATGAATGCAGCCGCTTTTTCCGCCATGTCAATAAACCGAGGTTCTGAAAAAACAGCGCCGGCTTTGGCAATTGAAGCGATGGTCATGCCGTTCCAAGCAGTGAGTATTTTGTCATCCAGATGCGGGTATGGCCGCTTTTCTCGTTCAGTAAGCAATTCACGCCTGCAAGACTCCAAATGCTGGTCTAGTTGTTCCAGGCTGAATCCGTATTTTTCAGCAATCGCTGATTTATTCGTACCGATCAAGTTCGGGATATTGCGGCCTTCAAAATTGCCTTCAGGTGTAATATTGTAAACATCCGCGTAAATTTCAGCGCGGGCAGTCCCAAGGATTTTTGAAATTTCATCGGCGCTCCAAATATAGTACGTACCTTCAGCGCCTTCCGAATCTGCATCGATTGCAGAATAAAAACCGCCATCGGAATGGGTCATTTCGCGTTGAATAAATTCAATGGTATCGTAAATAATTTTCTTGAAGCGAGGCTCCGGGTTGATGAGGTATGCTTCAGTATACGCTGCCAATAGTTGCGCCTGGTCATACAGCATTTTCTCGAAATGGGGAACAAGCCATTGCTGATCGGTCGAATAACGGGCAAAGCCCGAGCCGAGATGGTCGTAGATTCCGCCGTCTGCAATCCCGTTCAAGGTTTTTTCTACCATATCATACGCCTGCTCCACGCCAGTTGTGTGAAAATAACGCAATAAAAACAGCAATTGGCTTGGAGTCGGGAATTTAGGCGCTTTGCCAAAACCTCCAAAAATCGGATCAAACTCGTTTTTTAGAATAGCATAAGCATGTTCAAGTACAGCTTTTGGAATTTCTTTCTGCAATGAACCAGATCCAGGCTGCAGCACTTCTGTTAATTTTCCCGCAATATCCTGGATTTTTGAAGGATTGTCCTGGTAAATCGCATATAATTGCGGCAGCACATCCATCATGCCAGGGCGACCGTATTTTCCTGTTTTCGGAAAATAAGTGCCTGCATAAAACGGCTTCTGTTCAGGAGTTAAAAAGACATTGAGCGGCCAGCCGCCTTCGCCATTCAGCATTTGGCAGATGTTCATATAAATCGAATCGATGTCCGGCCGCTCTTCGCGATCCACTTTGATCGAGATGAAATGTTCGTTAAGAAGGGCCGCCACTTCTGGGTCCTCGAATGATTCACGTTCCATCACATGGCACCAATGGCAAGTCGAATAACCGATCGATAGGAATACGGGCTTGTTTTCACGGGAAGCCCGTTCAAAAGCGGTATTGCTCCAAGGGTACCAATTTACTGGATTCTTTTCGTGCTGGAGGAGATAAGGCGATTTTTCCTCCGACAGCCAATTCTTTTCTTCGCTGGGGCGGGCATCAACAAGAGGATTTTTTTCAGCAGGAGCCATGCAGAATCATTCCACCTTTCACAAAGTTTCTGGAATTACTGTTTGGAATAGCGGCAAAACACAACAATTACTGGCCAATGTATGACTGTTCTTTTCTGCTGAGTATTTGCACGTATCCATTCGTGCCATCAACTTGGATAAAGTCACCATCTTTGATCAGCTCTGTTGCTTTGTTCACTCCGACAACAGCTGGAATTCCATATTCACGGGCAACGACAGAACCGTGTGTCATCATGCCGCCAACTTCTGTTACCAGGCCAATCGCTGACGTGAATAAAGGGGTCCAGCCAGGATCTGTATAGGGGGCTATCAAAATTTCTCCAGGATTCAGCTGTGCATCTTCTGCCCGGAGAATCACCCGGGCAATGCCTGTTACTGCACCGGAAGATACCGCTGTTCCCATCAACGCGTTTTTTGGCCCTTTTGCTTTACGCGGTTTTCCTTCAATCATTTCCCCGTCACTGGTCATTACACGCGGCGTTTTTAATTTGTAGTTAAGGTCATGCTGCTTTTTTCGCGATTCGATCTTTTCTGGCAGGTTCTTCAATTGCTGTCCGTCAAGCAAATCAATCAATTCTTCCGAGGACAGGTAAAAAACATCCTCAGGTTTGATGATTTTACCTTTATGGACTAAAAATTTCGCCTCTTCCAAAATGGCAAGTTTGTATAAATACATCAGCTTCACCAATGCAAATTTATGATGTTCCCGCATGCCCATGAGGTTACGATAAAGTTTGACCAGCCTGGCAACATAGCGTTGTTCAATGCCGCTATATTGGCGAATGATTTCCTGGCCGGCTGCTTCTGCTTCTTTTATGCCATGCTCGAATCTTTTACGATGCTCACCGGATGACATGGTCTGTATATTGCTGATGATTGAAGGGATGAGCTGTCCGGGTTCTTCCTGCCAGCGCGGTTTCGCTATGTCAATTTCTCCGATGCATCGTGCGCCGTATTTCATGAGAAAATGGTCCAGTTTCTGTTTGAACTCATTGCCATCCGGAATATTTCCAAGCCTGCTACTAAAACTTCCAGGATCCGCTGTCTGTAAATAATGAATCAGCTCTGGTTTCTCCCGGATGGAATCTGCAAGGTCGCCGAGTTCCAACCCCATTTCCGTGGTTACATTGCCAGGAAGGGATTTATACAGCTTACTAAGCAATAAAGCGCTTTGTTCTTCGCCAAGTTTTTGAGCCAGTTTTTTCTTAAGTGTTCCAGAAGCGAGCATGCCTGTAATGAAATAAGGAATAATTTTGGACAGCACTTGTGGGAACATATTTGCCATTCCATGCTCAATCATGCGAATTCGTTCAGCTCCTGAAACTTTCTGCAATTTCAACTCGGTAGCTTTGACGTATCTATTGATAAAATCAGTGGCTTTGCTGTTTGCGGTTACAGGGTTTTTAAACCAGTAATTGGCGCTTACTTTAAAAGCGACAGGAAGGGCCATTGGGGCGATTCTGCGCAGTCTCAGCATGACAGTCTTTTTTGGCACGTTCACTTGATGGAACTCCGAACGGCTAATCGCTTCTGAAAGAGCGGAAGCCAAAAGCTCATCCATTCCGCTCATCAATTTCAGCAGCCGATGCCGGATTGGGGGCAGTGTCAATGCTCCGGTAAAGTCAGCAAATGCACGGCCGCCTGCTTCACGCAACACGCGGTTTTCGGGAGCGACTGGATTTTTATTGATAAAATTGGTGACATTGCTCAAAAGGGAAAGGGACAACGGGTGCATGGGATCGGTCATCATTTGGATATAACCAAAATTAATAAAGACATGAAACTGGTCGTCGTTGATAGAAGGAAGGGGGTATAGGGAAGTGATGGGACGGCTTTGCAAAATTTTGAATTCGCCATTTACGAGTCCCCATTCAATGTCTTGTTCGGACCCGTAATGATTTTCAATCTGCTGGCCGATTTCAGCCAGTTGCAAAACTTTATGATTTGGCAGCGCCTGTATTTCCTGAAAAGCCGGCGAGAGAGTTTTCGTTATAGTGCCGCCTTTCGGGAGAGCGTATATGGCCAGTTCTTTTTTTGCAATCTGCTTGTAGAATATCTGATTGTTGCGGACTTGATACAAATCAGCCGAAACGAGGCCGGATACTAGAGCTTCGCCAAGACCGAAGCTGGCATCAATTGATATCGTATGGCGGTGTCCAGTGATGGGGTCGGCAGTAAACATGATTCCAGACACCTCAGGGAACACCATTTCCTGGACAACGACGGAAAGATAAACGGAACGATGGCCAAAACCATTTTTAGCGCGGTAGGAAATGGCACGGTCTGTGAAAAGGGAAGCCCAGCAGTTTTGGACTGCGGAAAGAATCGCTTTTTCCCCGATAACATTCAAAAAGGTATCTTGCTGGCCTGCAAAAGAAGCGTTTGGCAAGTCTTCGGCGGTAGCGCTTGAGCGTACAGCGTATGACTGCTTCTCGCCGGCCAATTTCCAGGCAGTCAATATCGCGGTTCTAATGTCTTCAGGCACTGGCAGTGATACCAGATGGTTTCTGATTTGGCTCGCCACAACTCGGAGCTGGTCCAAGTCTTCAGGAGAAAGATTGTCTAAAAGGGTGAACAGCTCCTCCATTTTCACGCTGGATTGAATCAGTTTACGGTAAGCGGCCGTTGTTACACAGAATCCTTTTGGGACGGGAAAACCGGCACCTGCCAGTTCTCCCAGGTTCGCGCCTTTTCCGCCTACAAGCGGCAAATGGTTCCGATTGATTTCAGTGAAATTCAATACGTACTTTTCCATTGTTCCACCTCCGGCATTGCTATATTGCCTTTATTATAGTCTTTGTAGGTCCAGGGTTAAAGGTGTATTTGAAAAGAAATGGAGAGGGTTAATCAGTAGTGATTTCCAGTTATTTGGATATACTTTCTTTCCGGCGGCGAATACTGTCCGTTCGTAGCCAAATACTGTCCGTTTGACATGAAATACTGTCCGTTCACAACGAAATACTGTCCAAACCAAATATCCCTGTCCAATTCCCCATAAAAAAGAGGCCAAGCAGCATTTGCTTGGCCTCTCTCCGGTAAAATCTCTATTCCTCTTTCTGTCCGATGCAGCGTTCGCATTCGTAGATGATGGACTCGCGCTGTTCTTTGATTTCACATCCACATTCCCGGCATTCTTTCTTTGAGCGTGTTTCGTAAGTTTTCATCGTTTTCATCGTGATCTCCTCCAGTATTTTAGTTTAGTTTTTCATACCCGGGCAAGGTCAAAAATTCGGCAAAATCACTTTGCAACGTGAGGTCTCTAAACAGCTCGCGGGCTTCCGCGTAACGCCCGGAAAGGTATACCGCATCTCCGGCAGTTTCTTTGATCTTATCGGCTTCTTCTTCAAGAATTTCATGGAATAGGGAAACAGTGATATCACGTCCGTCTTCGAGCATTCCTTTTGGATGGCGGATCCACTGCCAGACTTGCGAACGGGAGATTTCCGCAGTCGCTGCGTCTTCCATCAAGTTATTGATCGGCGCTGCCCCGTTTCCGGACAGCCAGGAAGCGATGTACTGGATGCCGACGGAAATATTGGAACGGAGCCCTTCTTCGGTGATGCTGCCGGCCGGTACTTCCACTAAATTTTCCTTTGTCACACTGACATCTTCGCGTTTTCGGTGAATTTGATTCGGCGTCGGCATTAGTTTGTCAAATTGTTCCATGGCCACTGCCACCATACCTGGATGGGCTACCCATGTACCGTCGTGCCCGTCTCTCGCTTCCCGCCGTTTATCTTCCGCCACTTTCCGGAATGCCTCAAGGTTTGCTTCGGGATTTACTTTAATCGGAATTTGAGCTGCCATGCCGCCGAGCGCAGGAGCATTCCGCTTATGGCAGGTCTGGATGCATAATTGGGTATATGCCCGCATAAATGGAACAGTCATTGTCACTTGTGAACGGTCAGGGAACAAGTATTCCGGCCGGTTCCGCATCCGTTTGATGACACTGAAGATATAATCCCAGCGGCCGCAGTTCAGGCCTGCGGAATGGTCACGCAATTCATACAGAATTTCATCCATTTCAAATGCCGCCAAAATCGTTTCAATCAATACCGTAGCCCGAATGGTGCCTTGTGGAATTCCAAGCTCGTTCTGTGCAAAAACGAAAACATCATTCCAGAGCCGGGCTTCCAAATGGCTTTCCATTTTTGGTAAATAAAAGTATGGACCTGTACCACGGTCGATCAATTCCTGTGCGTTATGGAAAATATAAAGCCCGAAATCGACTAAGCTGCCAGAAGCAGGCTTGCCATCAATCCCGATATTCTTCTCCAGCAAATGCCAGCCGCGGGGGCGGACCATCAATACCGCCGTCTGTTCATTCAAGGTGTATTTCTTACGGGTGCCGGGCGCTTCAAACGAGATCTCTCGCCTGACGGCATCCCGTAAATTTATTTGCCCGTCAATGACGTTGAACCAGTTGGGCGCTGTCGCGTCTTCCAAGTCCGCCATGAACATTTTGGCACCGGAGTTCAGTGCGTTGATCAGCATTTTACGATTGGTCGGCCCTGTGATTTCCACACGTCGGTCTTGCATATCTTCTGGCAAGGGGGCAATCGTCCAGTCGCTTTCACGAATGTGTTTGGTTTCCGGCAGGAAGTCCAGAGGCTTTCCGCCATCAATTTCCTGTTGGCGTACTTGCCGCCGTTCGAGCAAGGCAATCCGCCGTTCATCAAAGTTCACATGCAGTTTTCTTATAAACTCCAGCGCTTCCGGCGTTAGAATCGATTCCATTTCTGGGGTTACTTTATTTTTTATTAAGACATCCGACTTTGTGATCAATCAAATCATCCTTTCATTTCACCGGTTGGAATTGAGCCGTTTCAGTTGATCCTTTCATCGCAGTGGTTGAACTTGTACCACCTGAGATGATTTGCGATACTTCGTCGAAGTAGCCAGTGCCGACTTCACGTTGATGACGCGTTGCTGTATAGCCTTTCGACTCACTTTCAAATTCAGCTTGCTGCAATTTCGAATATGCAGCCATGCCATGATCTTTATAATCATGAGCCAGTTCAAACATGCTGTGGTTCAAAGCATGGAATCCAGCAAGCGTAACAAATTGGAATTTATACCCCATCTTGCCAAGTTCAACTTGGTATTTCGCAATGGTTTCCTCGTCCAATTTCGCTTTCCAGTTGAAAGAAGGTGAACAGTTGTAAGCCAAAAGCTTGCCAGGGAATTTCTCATGGATGGCATCGGCGAAAACTTTCGCTTCTTCCAAATTTGGATGGGACGTTTCGCACCACACCAAATCTGCATAAGGTGCATACGCCAATCCACGGGCAATCGCTTGTTCAATGCCAGCGTTGGTGCGGTAGAATCCTTCAGGTGTCCGTTCGCCGGTGATGAAAGGATGGTCAACCGGGTCGATGTCGCTCGTGATCAAATCGGCTGCATCTCCATCAGTGCGGGCAATCAAGACAGTCGGAACGCCTAATACATCGGATGCCAGCCTCGCTGAGATTAAATTTCGGACTGCGTTCTGAGTCGGCTGCAATACTTTGCCGCCTAAATGGCCGCATTTTTTCTCGGAAGCCAATTGGTCTTCAAAGTGAACGCCGGCAGCACCAGCTTCAATCATCGATTTCATCAATTCAAAAACATTCAGGGGTCCGCCGAACCCGGCTTCTGCATCGGCGACAATTGGTGCGAACCAGTCGAAGCCGTCATTGCCTTCCACATTGTCGATTTGATCTGCACGCTGCAAAGCCTGATTGATCTTTTTCACAACATTCGGCACCGAGTCGACTGGATATAAGCTTTGATCTGGATACATCTGTCCGGCCGAGTTCGCATCGGCTGCTACTTGCCAGCCACTCAAGTAAATGGCCTCTAATCCTGCTTTTACTTGTTGAACAGCTTGATTGCCGGTCAAGGCGCCTAAGGCATTGACAAAATCTTTTTCATGGATGGAGCGGAATAGACGCTCGGCTCCTCTTCTGGCAAGCGTATATTCAATTTGGATGGAACCGCGAAGTTTGACTACATCCTCCGCTGAGTAAGGCCGGAAAATTCCGTTCCAACGGCTGTCTTCAGCCCAGCTCTTTTTCATTTGTTCGATTTGTTGTTGTTTAGTCATCATCTAATCCATCCCTTCGAAGAAAAAATTTTATAAACTGTGTTAATACAGTTTGTGTTGATGTATATTAATATATAACAGAATATTTCGACTGTCTTGAAAGTCGGACGAAAACAGGGATTTAGAGGATGAAATCAATTATTTTACGACGAACACTATTGAAAGGGGAATCGTGTATGGAGAAAAGTGTGTTGGAACAGGTAGGATTCATCATGGGGGACTGGATTCCGAAAGAAGCTTCGATTGCCGTGGCAGTGGGGAACAGTTATGTTTACTGCAGAGCAGGAGTTCAAGATTCCCGTATTCGAGTGGGCGATGAAGTGGCAGAGGATAGCGTGGCTGGCCGTACATATAAAGAAGGCAAGCGTTTAGAATTGCTGATGGAAGATGATTTTACGGGAGTAGCTTATTTGGGAATTGGTTATCCCGTGCAAATTTCAGATCAAGCAGGTGTTCTAGTCATTATTCTGCCGTCGAATTTTAGACAACGCTATAAACAGCCGATGCGGTTCCTGACAGGTAAACTTGAAGACACTTGGCGCCCCGTGCCGGTTGCCAATGTTTCGCATATTGAAAGCAGCCAAAAAAAGACTTGGTTTTATGCGGAAGATGAAACATACTGTTCTATCCATACATTGAAAACGCTCAAGGATCAATTGCCGGATACATTTTTGCCTATTCACCGTTCTTATATCGTAAATATTCCATTTATCCAGGAAATCTCCCGGGATATTTCGTCAAATTTTGTTTTGACGCTAAAAGATGGAGCTGTCCTGCCTGTGAGCCAGAATTACACCAGCTTGGTTAGGGAACGCCTAGGATTTTAAACAGAATATTTCCGGCGGAAACGATTAATTTTCGTAAGCCAGGGTAAAGTTCTGTATGGGAAAAGGAGTTGAAGTTTCATGGAAAATGAACAATATTATCATTTTGAAGATGACAAAGCCATCCCGAACAATCCAAGGCTGCCTTTGATTATTTATCCAGGAGCATTTAAAGAAAATCCGGAAACGATCGAAGCGGCATTCAACAAGAACGGCTGGACGAACAGCTGGACTGATGGCATCTTTGATTATCATCATTACCACAGCAATACACACGAAGTGCTGGGTGTGCGTTCAGGGGCTGCAACAATACAGTTCGGCGGAGAGCAAGGGGAGGCCTTGCAAGTTTCAATAGGGGATGTTGCAGTTCTGCCAGCCGGGACTGGACACAAATTGCTAGATAGCACGGATGATTTCCAAGTGGTAGGAGCGTATCCTGGCGGGGCAGAACCCGATAAGAAATTAGGCAATCCGGAAGAGCGGCCGGATGTGCTGGAAGCGATATTGGATGCGCCATTGCCAGAGAAAGATCCAGTCTTTGGCAACGATGGCCCGCTGCTTACTAATTGGACTTAAGATCAAAAAACCCCTTGGCCATTTAATGGCCAAGGGGTTAAATTTTTCAATAATACAGAGACATGTTAGATAACCAGAGAAGGAACAAAGAATTCATTGTATAACTCCTTTAAAATTTTGGTTTCATCTTCTTTCAAGACTCCGAAGACGAGGCTTACTTCAGAGGAACCCTGATTGATCATTTCGATATTGGCTCCGGTTCGGGCAATGGCCTCAGTTGCACGGGCGGCAAGTCCGGTCGTATACTTCATCCCTTCGCCGACCAAAACCACCATCGAGAAGTTGCTGATGAAATGCACATCGTCGACTTCCAGCTCGTTATTTATGCGTTCCACAATGCGGCTTTCCTTTTCAGGCGTCAATTGATGGCTGCGTATGATGACTGAAAGATTGTCAATGCCTGAAGGAATATGTTCATAGGAAATGTGCTCGTCTTCCAGAATCTGCAGCAGTTTGCGCCCAAAACCGATTTCCCGGTTCATCAAATATTTGCTGACGTACAGCGTTGAGAATCCGCTGTCCGCTGATATTCCAGTTACGGGAAGGCGTGAATAATCTCGTTCTGCTACAATCATCGTCCCAGGAGATTGGGGATTATCCGTGTTTTTGATGCAAACAGGAACAGACTCTTTGAATGCGGGCATTAACGCTTCATCATGCAGCACAGCGAAACCGGCATAAGATAGTTCACGCATTTCACGGTAAGTCATTGTCTCGATTTCCACTGGATTTTCAACAATTCTTGGATTGGCTGCAAACACACAGTCAACGTCTGTGAAGTTTTCATACAATTCCGCTTTTACAGCAGCCGATAAAATGGAGCCGGTGATGTCTGATCCTCCGCGATCAAAAGTCCGCAACGTGCCATCGTGTGTGTAGCCGAAAAATCCAGGAAACACGCTAATGACTTGTTGATTGGCCAAAGTGGATAAATTGTTGTATGATTCTGGCAACGCCTGAACTCGTCTTGGGAGTTCAGTGACGACTAGTCCTGCTTCTTTTGGATTGATGTATTCTGCAGGCAATCCTATAGAAGAAAAATAAGCCGCGATCAATTTTGCGGAATTGTCTTCACCGCTGGCTTTTACTTGATCAAAGAATAAAGAAGGATTGTCTTTGCTGAATGCCAGCCTGTGAGAAAGATCGGCTGCAATGATGGAAACAATTTCACTGTCGAGCCCCAATTCTTCCGCAATCGATGCATATCTGCCAACTACCTGGCTCAATGCTGAAGCAGTATCTTTTCCTGCTAATGCGGTTGTTGCTAATTGGATAAGAAGATCCGTGACTTTTACATCGCCCTCAAAACGTTTGCCAGGGGCTGATACCACAACGATTTTCCTTGCGGAATCCGATTTCACAATATTGGCTACTTTCTGGATTTGTTCCGCGCTTGCTACAGATGTTCCGCCGAATTTACATACTTTCATCTTTATCAAGTCCAATCTTTAGAGAATTGAGGGTTGTTTTCCATTTAATATAATACTATAATGTCCTTATGGTAAAAACAACTGTATTTTTACAGTGTACACAGCGTAGGAGGAATCGTCAATGAAAAATGAAATTTCAATCGGATTATTAGGGCTTGGAACAGTAGGCAGCGGGGTCGCTAAAATTTTGCAGCAGCATCAACAGGATTTGCATCATAAATTGGGTGTCCAAGTGGCCATTAAGAAAGTATTGGTCAGAAACAATAAAAAAGATCGTTTACCGATTCTTGATCCAAGCGTCTTTACAACCGATATAGATGAAATATTGAATGATTCTTCTCTGGATATCATTGTGGAAGTAATGGGTGGCATGGATGGAGCGAAACGGGCGATTGAAGAAGCGCTGAAAAACGGCAAGCAAGTAGTGACCGCAAACAAAGATGTTATGGCGGAACATGGCCACGAGCTTTTGAAATTAGCCGATGCACAGAAATGCGACTTGTTTTATGAAGCGAGTGTTGCTGGGGGCATTCCCATCATCCGCACCTTGGAAGATGGATTGGCGTCAGACCGGATTTCAAGCTTAATGGGTATCGTCAATGGGACAACAAACTTCATCTTAACAAAAATGAAAAAAGAGAATATGAGTTATGAAACAGCATTGGCGGAAGCCACGAGATTGGGCTATGCAGAAGCGGACCCTTCAGCAGATGTGGATGGGCTTGACGCAGCCCGGAAAATGGTCATTTTGTCTTCACTGGCTTTTTCAACAGAAGTCCATATTGAAGATGTATTGGTCAGAGGAATGAGGGAGATTCAAGACGGAGACTTGGAAATGGCGAATAACTTCGGTTATACCATGAAGATGGTCGGCTCTTCCAAAAAAGATGAAGACGGCATCGAAGTGGCAGTAGAGCCGATTTTCCTGGCAAATTCACATCCTCTTGCTTCGGTCAATAATGAGTTCAACGCAGTATACATATACGGAGATGCAGTAGGGGAAACCATGCTGTATGGTCCGGGGGCCGGTTCGCTGCCGACCGCGACTTCTGTTGTATCGGATGTTATAGCTGCATGCAGAAACTTATTGCTTGAAGTTAACGGCAAGCGGATCCATTCTGCACAGCACGAACGGGTGATGAAACCGGAAAGCAGCCGTTACGCGAAATATTTCCATCGCCTTCTTGTAAAAGACGAAGTGGGAGTCTTATCAAAATTGACTGCCATCTACAGCAAGCATGGAGCCAGCCTACAGTCGGTTATGCAGCATCCGGCTGCAGAAGACGGCCAGGCGGAACTTGTATTTTTGACTCATCAGATTTCGAGACAGCAGCATCTGGATGTATTAAATGACTTAGCAGGAACGGCAAGCGTCATCAGCCATTACCGCATCGAAGGGGAGGAAACAGCATGAGATGGCCAGGATTGATTGAACAGTATAAAGAGTGGTTGCCGGTAAGCGAAGCTACACCTGCATTAACGCTGCAGGAAGGCAACACGCCGCTTGTCCATTTGGAGAAGCTGTCAGAGCAATGGGGAATTGAACTTTATGCGAAACTGGAAGGGGCAAACCCGACCGGTTCCTTTAAAGACCGTGGCATGGTCATGGCCGTCGCCAAAGCAAAAGAAGAAGGAAAGACAGTATTAGTTTGTGCTTCTACCGGCAATACCTCTGCCTCTGCTGCCGCATACGGCGCCAGAGCAGGCATGCGTACAATCGTCGTCATTCCAGAAGGGCGCATTGCTCTTGGCAAATTGGCTCAGGCAAAAATGTACGGAGCAGATATCTTGGAAATCAAAGGGAATTTTGATGAAGCACTTCGGATGGTCCGGGAAGTTGGACAAGAAGCAGGGATCGCACTGGTGAACTCGGTTAATCCGTACCGTCTGGAAGGACAGAAAACAATTGCGTTTGAAGTCATTGATCAGTTGGACCGTGTACCGGACATCTTCGCATTGCCAGTTGGCAATGCAGGGAATATTTCTGCATCATGGAAAGGGTTTAGTGAATATGCTGAAAAAACTGGCGCAAAACGTCCGGAGCTTTTGGGCGTCCAGGCAGCCGGAGCAGCACCAATCGTCAACAACCAAGTTGTTGAAAATCCTGAAACGGTAGCAACAGCCATCCGTATCGGCAATCCGGCAAGCTGGAATTTAGCTCTAAATGCATTAGATGAATCGAACGGAACAATTCTGGCGGCCACAGATGAAGAAATTCTGGAAGCTTATCAATTGCTGGCTTCAACGGAAGGAGTTTTCGCTGAACCGGCATCTTGCGCTTCCATCGCTGGCATTAAAAAACAAGCAGAAAGCGGCATGCTGCCTAAAGGATCGACTGTTGTGGCAGTATTAACCGGCAATGGCTTAAAAGATCCAGAAACCGCCATTTCAGTCAACGAGCACAAAGCACAATTGGTGCCGGAAGATATGGAACGTTTTTGGGAGGATTTAAAGAAAGGAGTAAAGGCATGAATTGGAAAGACTTTACGGTAACAGTGCCTGCTTCGACAGCCAACCTTGGCCCCGGATTTGATTCGATCGGACTGGCACTGGATCTTCACTTATCCATCCATGTCTCCCATGCAAATGAGTGGTCGGTCCAGTACAACGATGAAAGCTATCAGCATTTAGCAGCTTCTGCAGATAATTTGATCATTATGGCTGCTAAAAAAGTCGCAGCTAAGTATGGCCGTGATTTACCATCTGCAAGACTCCAAGTGGAAACGGATATTCCGCTTAGCCGCGGTCTTGGAAGCAGTGCTTCCGCGATTGCCGGCGGCATTGAAATTGCGGATCGTCTTCTTGATCTGAACATGCCAATAAAAGAGAAAGTGGAGATCGGCACAGAGATGGAAGGGCATGCGGATAATATTTCAGCAGCGCTATTAGGCGGCTTGACGATATCTTATGCGGATGCAGAAGAATTGGCAGTTATCCATGTTCCAGATGTAGAGATTGCTGTCTTAATCTTGGTTCCTCCTACAGAGTTTCTGACTGCAGAGTCCAGAGGATTATTGCCAGAAGAACTGCCGCATGCTAAAGCAACCTGCAGCAGCATGGCGGCGAATGTACTATCTGCGGCACTGGTAAAAGGGGATTGGAAAACGGCCGGCCGGATGATGGAGAAAGATGAGTTTCATGAGCCGTACCGAAAAAGCAGGTTTCCTGACTTTGATGCCATCCGGAAAGCCTGCCGGAAATCGGGTGCTTATGGCTCCGCTATCAGCGGTGCAGGACCGTCCTTATTCGTAGCTGCAGAAAAAGGCAAAGAACATGAAATCAGCCAAAAGCTGAAAGAGCTCTTCCCGCATTACGAATGTCTGGTTACCAGACCATCAACTGCAGGAATTAAATCAGTTGAAACCGTGTTATAGCCTAGAAAAAACGATCCGAAAATTTTCGGATCGTTTTTCTTTTTATAATTTGATGGAAATATACTTTGTTTCCAAGAAAGCTTCCAATCCTTCTTGTCCGCCTTCGCGGCCAATCCCGCTTTCTTTCATGCCTCCAAAAGGCGCTTGGGCAGTGGATGGAGCACCGTCATTCCAGCCGACAATGCCGTACTCAAGATTTTCTGAAATATAAGTCCCCCGGGAAAGGCTATCTGTAAAGAAATAAGCAGCTAAACCAAATCGTGTATCGTTTGCCAGCCGCACCGCTTCTTCATCGCTATCGAAAGCCATGATAGGGGCAACGGGAC
Organism: Planococcus sp. VCh962; assembly: GCF_057748275.1. NCBI lineage: Bacteria > Bacillati > Bacillota > Bacilli > Caryophanales > Caryophanaceae > Planococcus > Planococcus sp. VCh962. The sequence continues at coordinate 58,641 of NZ_JBYLHS010000009.1, read as the reverse complement.
CAAATGTTTCCTCGTTCATGACAAGCATATCCGGGGTAGCATCGATTAATACGGTCGGGTTATAGAAGTAAGCGCCGTTTTCCGCTTTACCATCTCCTCCAACTAAAACTTTCGCTCCTTTTTCCACAGCGTCTTGTACATGCAGCGCTGATTTTTCATAGCCATCCTGATCAACAAGCGGGCCAATCTGGACACCTTCATCCATGCCATTGCCGACTTTCAACTTAGCGGTAGCCTCTTGAAGGCGTTGCGAAAACTCTTCTACAATTGACCGATGGACATAAATCCGGTTGCCGCATACACAAGTTTGCCCAGCGTTTCGGAACTTCGATGCCATCACCCCTTCAATCGCTAGCTCCATATTGGCATCTTCACAGACAATGATTGGAGCATGGCCGCCGAGTTCGAGCGATAAATTGAGCATGGAATCCGCACTTTGTTTCATTAATTCTTTGCCGATTTCAGTCGATCCTGTAAAAGTCAGCTTTCGGACAGCTGGGTGGCTAGTGAAGACGCGTCCAATTTTGCTGGCACTCCCTGTAACCAGGTTAATAACTCCTTTTGGGAATCCCGCTTCTTCTGCCAACTCATACATACGTACAGCAGTCAATGGCGTCAATTTTGCAGGCTTCGCTACAAAGGTACAGCCGGCTGCAAGGGCTGGGGCCATTTTTCTGGCCATCATGGCGGCCGGGAAATTCCATGGTGTGATCGAGACGACAACTCCGACCGGCTGTTTCAATACTTGAATCCGTTTGCCTTCTTTTGTCGCAGGGATAAGCCGGCCATTTGAACGTTTCGCTTCTTCAGCAAACCAGGAAATAAAGGAAGCGGAGTATTCGATTTCACCGATTGCTTCTGCCAAAGGTTTACCCATTTCCTTTGTCATGATTTCTGCAACTTCCTGTTTGTGTTCCAGTAAAAGATCATGCCATTTCATCAATAGGGAGGCACGTTCGTAAACAGTCGTTTTCGACCATGTTGCAAATGCAGTGGATGCTGCATCCACTGCTGCTGTAGCTTCTGCTTCACTGCCATTTGGAACTGTACCAAATTTTTCACCAGTTGCAGGATTCATCACATCAATTACGCCATCACCCGATGTTGTCCATTCACCATTAATATAGTTTTTGCCTTCCATTAATCTTTTCCTCCTTTTATAGCTTATATTGTCCTATCCTATCCCGTTACCTCTAATGCTGAAAACATAAACCTCTACAAGTTTTTCTCTTATCAACAAGAAAGTTCTTTTTTCACGGTGTTCAGCTTATCAAAGCAGCAACGAAAGATAAAATGAAAAGAATGGTAACAGCCTTCTGCTGGTTAAATAACAGCTTAATTGATTGTTAGTTCCAAATTGTCATTGAATTCTATTTATAATAGCTTAAATTTATGCTAACATTGCAACAATACTTTATCTAAGTAAAGAAATAGTAAAGTGTCGAATTTTCTATTGAACGCTAAAGGAGGAAGTAGAAATGGCGCAGATGCTCGCGTTGACGATTGTGGTTTTCATATTATTTATTGGCGAAGTTGTATCAATTCGCACAAAAGCTTGGATTCCCTCTATTTTTATCAGTGGAGTATTATTCTTACTAGGATATTGGACATTTTTCCCGCCAGATATTGTTGAAATTGCCGGCATTCCACCAGCTGTAGTAACAATGCTTATTTTCTTGCTGATTACAAATATGGGAACTTTATTATCCCTTCAGGAACTGAAAGCCCAGTGGAAAACAATTTTGATCGCTCTTGCAGGAATTGTAGGGATTTGTGCTGCTCTTTTCAGTATTGGCATGGTGCTATTTGATTTTCAAACAGTAATAGTAGCTATTCCGCCATTAGTAGGAGGAGTTGTTTCCGCTTTAATCATGTCTGAAGGAGCACAGGCAGCTGGATTGCCGACATTAGCAGTATTTGCAATTGTCATTTACGTCATGCAAGGTTTTGCAGGCTATCCTCTAACTTCCATCATGCTAAAGCGTGAAGGCAGGTCTCTTCTGCAGAAATACAGAAACAACGAATTGAAGGAAAGAGTGTTGGTGTCTGAAGTAAAAGGAACACCGACTGAAGAAGTAAGAGAACCAAGAATGTTCGCAAATATGCCAGATAAGTACAATACCGACTTTTTTAAATTTTTCCGATTGGCGTTAGTTGGCTATCTGGCTTACCTTGTTTCCGATTTGTCAGCGCCTTATGTCGAAATCAGCCCATATGTACTCTGTCTATTCTTCGGGGTTGTAGCAAGGAGCATCGGTTTCCTCGAGCGTCATCCGCTTCAAAAAGCGAATGGTTTCGGTTTTGCCATCCTAGGTCTATTGCTTTTTGTTTTTGATGGCTTAAAAAACGCTACACCAAGCATGATGTTGGAAATTATTTATCCACTGGTAGCCTGCATTGCTTTAGGGGTTGCGGGGATGTATATTTTTTCTTTCATTGTCGGCAAATTATTGAAAGTCAGCAAGGAAATGGCGTTTGCTGTTTCACTCACTGCGCTTTACGGATTCCCAGCGGATTATATTATTACCGTTGAAGTGATCAATTCCTTAACTAAAGATGAAAAAGAACGGGATGTATTGACAAGCCATATGTTGCCGCCAATGCTGGTGGCCGGGTTTATCACTGTAACAATTGTGTCGGTTATTCTGGCAGGAATTTTCGTCGGATTCCTATAGTAAGGTACTTCTTTCAAGGATTCATCCAACTGAAGGCTGATTGAATCAAGGGAACCATTATTGCCCATTAAAGCGGAAGAAAACAGGAGGATTAGTAAAATGATTAATGAAATCATCAAGAACGCCGTACAGGAAAACAATGAAGAAATGATTGGGATTCGCCGCAAATTGCACAGTGAACCGGAACTGTCCTGGGAAGAGTACAATACTTCTCAATTTGTCTTTGAATATTTGACGGCTCTTGGGATCGAATGCAGAAAAACGGACCCTACTGGCGTGATCGGCACTTTAAAAGGCGGTAAAGAAGGCAAAACCGTTGCGCTTCGTGCGGATATGGATGCATTATCAGTAGAAGAATTGAATGCCGATTTGCCTTACAAATCAGCAACGCTTGGAAAGATGCATGCCTGCGGACATGATGCCCATACGGCAATGCTGCTATCGGCAGCAAAAGCACTGGCAGGCATAAAAGATGAACTTCCGGGCTCTGTCCGTTTTATATTCCAACCGGCAGAAGAAGTGGCAACAGGAGCCAAAGCAATGGTGGAGCAAGGAGCAGTGGATGGAGTCGATGATGTCTTTGGCATCCATATCTGGTCACAGATTCCGTCCCATAGTGTAGCTTGCAATCCAGGCCCATCTTTTGCGTCAGCCGATATTTTCAAAGTGAACTTTAAAGGGCAAGGCGGCCACGGTGCCATTCCACAAGCATGCATCGATGCAGCAATAATTGCTTCATCGTTTGTGATGAATGTCCAAACTGTAGTTTCACGGACAATCGATCCCCAACAGCCAGCCGTTGTAACGGTTGGTAAAATGATCGTGGGAACAAGGTTTAATGTAATCGCTGAAAACGCTGAAATTGAAGGAACCGTCCGCTGTTTTGATTCTGAGACGCGGGACCACATCGAGAAGCAGCTGAAAATCTATGCTGAAAACACAGCTGCGATATACGGGGGTACCGCTACGGTTGAATATTTTAGAGGTACACAGGCGGTCATTAACGACACTGAAAGTGCAGAGCTGGTTCAGCAAGTGGCTAGGGAGGCTTTTGGAGAAGGAGCCGTTTACGATGAAAAGCCGACAATGGGCGGCGAAGATTTTTCATTTTATTTGGATGAAGTACCCGGCAGTTTTGCGTTGGTCGGCAGCGGCAATGCAGAAAAAGATACGCAATGGGCTCACCACCACGGAAAATTCAATGTGGACGAAGACGCTCTGGCAACCGGTGCAGAATTGTATGCACAATATGCATGGGCTTATTTAAATAAATAATATTGTTGGAGGAATAAAAGAATGACGATAAATAACCCAGTATTGGATGATTTACTGAAAGGTTTTGATACTAGTCTGTCACATTCGGGCATCAACGGGGAACGCCTTGCCCGGCGCCTTTATGAGCTATCTCATATCGGCTTTACACAAGTAGGGGGAGTTAAACGCCCCGGTTTTTCTATAGAAGAAAAATCGGCGAAAGCGCTTGTGAAAAAGTGGATGTATGGAGCGGGGCTTGATGTGTCAGAAGATGGTGCTGGAAATGTCGTTGGGCGCCTTCAAGGAGCAAATCAAGATGCAAAAGTCATTGCTTCAGGTTCTCATGTAGATTCTGTTCCGAACGGTGGGAATTTCGATGGGCCATTGGGGGTGTTATCAGCTTTAGAAGTGGTAGAGGCATGGAAGGACAGCGGATATATCCCCGAAAAACCATTTGAAGTGATCATTTTCACGGATGAGGAAGGATCGCGGTTTAATAGTGGATTAAGCGGCAGCCGTGCTATGGCTGGAGAAATCAGCGATGAAGAGATGCTGAACTTGCGTGATTTTAATGGAGCTGATTTGGAGCAGGTACTGAGAGATTATGGAAGTTCAATACAAGCGTTCAAAAGTGCAAAGCGCGATTTCAAAGAACTTGAATTATTTGTCGAAGTTCATATCGAGCAAGGGAAGAAATTAGAGCAAGAAAATCAGCCAGTAGGCATTGTCAGTGGAATTGCAGGATTAGCATGGCTGGAAGTTGAGTTTTTCGGTGAAGCTGGGCACGCTGGAAACACTCCGATGATAGGGAGAAAGGATCCGCTGGTAGCAGCAGCAGAATTTATCCAGAAAGCCTCTGAATTTCCAAGAGAGGTAAGCGAAACTGCAGTAGCCACGGTAGGCAAAATGAACGTATTCCCGAATGGAGCCAATGTGATCCCGGAAAGAGTGTCTTTAAACGTAGACATCCGTGATATCCAAGAACAAACACGAGATCAACTGGTAAATCTTATTACAGAAGAAGCAAGAAGCATAGCAGCTAAACGTGGAATTCACGTAGAGATTAAACAAAGCACAAAAATCCAGCCGATTCCGATTGCGGCAAATTTAAAAGAGAATTTAGCTGAATCATTAGCGAAATTTGGAATTAAATCGACTTATATACCAAGTGGAGCAGGGCATGATGCCATGGTTCTCGGAAGGCATATTCCAGTTGCCATGCTGTTTGTCAGAAGCAAAGAAGGAATCAGCCATAATCCTAAAGAATGGTCCTCCTTAAATGATTGTGTAATTGGAGTCCATGTTTTAAAAGATTTTATCGAGAAAATAATGAAACAATAATGTATATCCGCAAACCCATCCAATTTCTTGGATGGGTTTTTAAGTTTACAAAAATTAATAATACTATTAGAATTTTAAGAAAAAATTTACAATAAAATGAATAATTAATTATTTATAGGGTATATATGTAAATGAGGAAATAAAATAGTAAAGATTTGGGAGGCGAAGGTATGGTATCGGCGAGAAATAACCTTTCTGACACTCAGCCATTTACGGATCATAAAATACTTCAGAAGAGCCGGGAATGTTTTGTTAATGAATCCGATCGGATTGCAGAAACGGGAGAAAGATTCATAAGATATTTTATGAAAAATTCCACTCCAGAAGGTGTCCTTTTCAAAACGATTAAAGAAATAACCATGGATATGAACATCCCGCATCAAACTTTATCGAGAGTGTTGAAGGCGCTTGAAAGTAATCGCATTATATATAGAAGGAATGGCATTATCGGATTAAGAAAAGACTAAAAAATCCCATTTCATTCGAGATGAGATCAGACTATGGACAAAAACGGTTTTGGAATGGCTTCATTCCAAAACCGTTTTTTGCTGTGAACCTATAGGTACGGCGTTAAACAAGAGAAATCGGAGCTATCATCTCATACCGTTCCTATAGTAAAAAAATTGCTAACCCGCTCGTATATTTCTGGCATCTTACATTGCTTCATTTGAAGTGATGTTTTTTATGTAGAAACAGAAAATATATTTTAATTTTCCTCATGACTTCTTTAAAGAATTAAAAAAGAATATAAAAAGCTTCATAAGACTGATAAATCAGATAATATAACTATATTGGGGCATAAAGGACTAACAATAAAAATCAGAAAAAAGTTAAATATATTATCAGAGCCTAAATACTTAATTATGACAATTATTTTTTTGTTATTTTGTCTAAAAGTGTAGATAGAACTAAAAAAGTATGATATAAATGAACTACAATTATCTGAATTTTAAGAAACTAATTATTCTTTAATTCTATTTGCTTAAAAGGAGGAATATTTTGTGGGCCAAAAAATCCTTATTTTAAATATCTTAAAGAATTTAAGGAGACAATTAAAAGTGATTCTCAGCATTACTTTTCTTTCAGTTGGAGCTGTGTGGTTTTTAATGTATTTTGTCTTAGTACCTGAATACAAGGCTACCAGCCAAATTCTAGTGGAACAGGCTGAAAGCATCACTCCTTCAGCGGAAGCAGATTTGCTGGTTGCTTCCCAAGGTCCTGAAATTATGGAAACCTATAGAGCTGTTATAAGGAGCCCTCAAGTTTTAGGGAAGGTCATTGAAGGATTAGGTTTGAATTTAACGATCAAGGAATTACACGAAAAAATTATTGTTTCTGAAGCAGCTGATTCTCAAGTATTAAATATAACAGTTTCCAGTGCAGAAAAAGATTTGGCAATTCAAATAGCTAATACAGTCGCATTAACTTTCAAAGAAGAAGTTCCTAAAATGATGGAAGTGGATAATATATCGGTCATTCCTATTACGAGTGATCAACTTCCAACTTCGTCATTTGAAAAAGATATGGTTTTCAGCTTAGGAGTTGCCGGGGCTTTTGGTTTTATAATCGGCACTTTGGTGGCATTTATCCTGGAAATGCTAAATACATTATTTAAGGCAGGAAGACGAGACAGCAAATCCGCAGCTGCAAAGCTGCAAACCGTATTTAAATAGTTTTTAGCCGAAAAACAGGGGTGAAGAGTATGTATGAGGTTGTTGCCATACACGATCATATGCGCTGGCAAAAAATTCTCGACCTTTTCCAAATTACAGATATATATTACACGAGCCAATATTTTTTAAGCGCAATGAAACTGGACCCCGGCGAATCGATGATGTTTTATTATACCGGTGAAGATGGGGAGGTAGTTTATCCATTTATCAAAAGGAGCATAGAAAATGATGCCCCAGGTTTTTTTGATATCACCACACCTTTTGGATACGGAGGCCCATTATTAAAGACTAAATCGAATGCTTCTAAATTGGCTGCAAATTTCCTTAATGAATTTTCTAGGTTTTGCGAAGAAGAAAAAATTATCGCAGAGTTTATCCGCTTTCATCCTTTAAAAAATAATGCTCTTTTATTTGAGAAACAACTGAAATTACTTCCTTTATATGACACTTTCTCCATTGACCTTAAAGAATATGAGCAGCAGGAGAATGAACTTGATCAACATGTTATAAAGAAACTAGGAACAGTACGCCATATGTTTGAATTTCTGGTTTTGTACTATTCGACTGTGAGGCGGAGAGAAGATGCCGATAGCTACTACTTTTTTACAAATGATTATTTTGAAACACTTATCAGTTCACTTGGTCCACACCTTCATTTATTTGGAGCTTACTGCGGAAACAAGTTAGTATCCGCTTGTTACGTATTAACTATGGGAGATACCATTTACCATCATCTGGACGGCAGTTTGGAAGAAGCAGAAGACTCCGACGCAATGAAAGCCCTCTTATTAAAGATTGCGGAGTGGGGAAAAGAGAATAATTTCACTTTTTTTCATCTCGGAAGTGATTTTAAAGGAGAGGGAAGAAAAATTTCAGGCCTTAAAAAAGGAATAGCAAATCATGAACCATCAACCTTCTACATTTGTGAAAAAGTTCATGATAGCTCGACTTATAAGAAGCTGATTTCTATAGAAGAAATTGACGTGATAAAAAGATATCGAAATGTTTAAAAGAAATAGTAATGTAGACCGTAAAACTATATGCCAACTTGGAGAGGGGATATATAATGAGGTATTTACAGTATAAAGGAGTCATCGAGCGAGAGTATAAGAAGTCGTTAAAAAAGATCATGTTTGACCTCTGTGTAAAAGAAGGCCTGACAGCATCTCAAGGAGCCAAAAAGTTAGGAATCGCTAAAGAAATATTCGTTTACTGGCGGCATCATTACCGATACGAAAGAAAACAATTATTGTTTGATCAAACTGTGAATGATTTGGACAAGCTGCAGGATTTGTATGCCGAAGACGCAAAATCCATCGACTTAAGCAAGCCATTCTTGTTTCAAAAAGAGGAGTCTGTGCGTGGGCTGGAAGAATTGATCGACCGCATGATTGATTATTATAAAATCGTTCATTACAATAGTAAGGGCTTAGCTGTCGAATCTGCAAAACTTCCTTTATATGAATTCAGTCAAGGTGTGGTTGAGCGCTATCGCCGAGGTGAGTTGCTGGAAGAAGCAAAGAATGCAGCAGCAACTTAAAGGAAATCTTTATCAGACAGGACGGAAGTTCAATGCAACCATTTACTGAAAAAGCTGTTGAGACGATAAAAAAAATACCGATTGGGAAAGTAATGACTTATGGGCAAATAGCTGCTCATGCTGGCAGTCCGCGGGGAGCTAGGCAAGTTGCCCGTTTGCTTCATAGTATGAGCAGTAAACATCAATTACCATGGCATCGTGTAGTGAATGCTCAAGGGCAAATCGTAATTCAAGATGAAGAGGCACGATTTACGCAACAGTCATTTCTTGAACAAGAAGGAGTCGAGGTCGATCGTCGTGGGAAAATCGATTTGCGGCGATATCAATACATACCTGAAGAGCCGTATGATCAATAATAAATACATAGTTTCATTAGATTTAATACATAAATTAACCTGCACTTCTTCGACATCCGTTTACTTTTTCTAACATGGTCTTTAATCCTCACTCACTTTTAAAATAAAGGAAACTCCCTTTCATTTTCATTTTAATAAATCGTATGCTTCTTTGATTTTTGTTTATTTTGTTAATCGGTTGGGTAAATAAGCAGAGTGTGCCGTTTTAAATGAAAAGAGGAAAACAATTTATGAAAAATACAGATAAACCAGTTATTGGAATTACAGCGCGAGTTGAAAAAGACCAAATGTATTCACTTGATCCGGTTTATGGCCAAGCTATTTTACAGTCCGGCGGATTGCCGTTGATTGTCCCGATTGTAGATCAAGAAGACATTCCGGTATTATGCGAACGGCTGGATGGCCTAATCGTTACAGGTGGAGGAGATATTAATCCTTTGCTTTATGGAGAAGAACCGCATGTCCGCTTGGGAGCGGTATATCCTGGCAGTGATGAATACGAGAAAGAACTGATATTAAATTTCCTGAAGCTGGATAAACCATTTATCGGGATGTGCCGAGGGCTTCAAATGCTGAATATTTCACTAGGCGGCACAAATTATCAGGATTTGGAAGCACAATTTGAAGGCAATTTAAATCAACATAAACAACTGGCAATGCGGACGCACCGGACCCATTCGGTTAAACTTGAAGAAGATAGTAAACTGCTTGAGATCATGGGCGAAAAAGAATTCAATGTGAATTCGTTCCATCACCAAGGAGTGAAAGATGTTTCAAGCCAGTTGAAAGTAACAGCCCGAGCTGCAGATGGACTCGTTGAGGCACTTGAAAGTGAGTTTTATCAATTTGTAATGGGCATACAGTGGCATCCTGAAGAATTTGCGGTCCAGGGAGACGAAGCCTCCAAAAAACTATTTGATCGTTTTGTAAAAGAATGCATGAAAGATAAAGGGCAAAATCAATAAATATTTTAAAGTCTCTATTCAAAAACCCCTACACTATCAGAAACCAATCTGACAGTGTAGGGGTTTTTGTTTTCATTTATATTGAAGAAAAAATGGGAGAGCAAAAGACTGAAGATATATTTTGAAAAGTAGAGGTTAAGGATATTCCAAGGGGGGGTATTGATGCTTAAAAAGAATATGGGAGAGGGTTCTATGAATCGAATTTTTATTATAACGGCGTTTATTGGTATACCGCTGACGGTTGTTGGATCACTGTTGCACTGGCCCAGTGTAGTTATGTTTATCATCTGTTCAATAAGTATAGTAGCCTTATCCAGTTTCATGGGACGTGCGACGGAAAGTCTTGCGATTGTCAGTGGCCCACGAATAGGTGGACTCCTTAATGCAACTTTTGGAAACGCAGTAGAACTTATCATCTCTATTTTCGCATTGCAAGCAGGGCTCATTGGAGTTGTTCTAGCCTCCTTGACAGGTTCTGTATTAGGGAATTTATTGCTTGTAGGAGGTCTTTCCTTTTTCCTTGGCGGCATTAAATTTAAAAGGCAGAAATTCAGTATCCATGATGCCTCCCATAATTCTGGCTTGTTGATTTTTGCCGTAGTAGTGGCTTTTGTCATTCCTGAAATTTTTGCTATGACGATGAATGATACGAAGACCATCCAATTGAGTGTAGGGATATCGATCATTTTAATTCTGTTGTATTTAGCCGGATTATTTTTTAAGCTGGTTACACATCGCGGCGTGTATGCCCATGCGGATCCTGAAACTGAGTCTTCACATGAAGAGCCGGAATGGTCCAAAAGAAAAGCGCTTATTATTTTATTAGTCGCTACTTTGTTTGTGGCTTATGTCTCCGAGAATTTAGTTCATACGTTTGAGGAAGTAGGGGAACAGTTTGGATGGTCAGAGTTGTTTATCGGAGTTATTATTGTGGCGATTGTAGGGAATGCAGCAGAGCATGCGTCCGCTATTATTATGGCAATGAAAAACAAAATGGATATCGCAGTTGAAATTGCCATCGGCTCTACGCTGCAAATTGCCATGTTTGTAGCACCAGTACTTGTGCTGATTTCACTTTTTATGCCGGTACAGATGCCATTGGTTTTCACTATATCTGAACTTGTAGCGATGATTACTGCGGTATTTCTGGCAATCAATGTAATGAACGACGGAGAATCCAACTGGTTTGAAGGTTTAACTCTTCTAGCCGCTTATTTAATCATGGGAATTGGGTTTTACTTACTGTAAAAAATATAAGACTTTTGACATCTGCTTCATGGTAAACTGAATATATCAAAAAAAGGCGGTGGTTCTTATCGGAACAGTATCTTTGAATGACAAGTATCTGAATCAATTCATTGAAAAAGATGAAGTAATGGCAATGCAGGATTTTGTCGAATCAGCTCACCGTAAGATTCATGAAAAAAAAGGAGCCGGAGCTGAATATTTGGGCTGGCTGGAATGGGCTTCTCAAATGGACAGGAACGAATTGGCCCGAATAGAAGAAACTGCACAAAAGCTCCGGAAAGAAGCAGAGGTACTAATTGTTATTGGTATAGGTGGATCCTATTTAGGTGCAAAAGCGGTACAAGATCTTCTTTGTCCATCTTTTGGCTTGAATGATATGGACGTAGTTTATGCAGGCCAAAATTTGAGTGGCCGTTATATGGAAGAACTCTTGTCTTTTATCCAAGGCAAAGAAGTGGCATTAAACGTTATTTCAAAGTCGGGAACAACTACTGAACCGGCTATAGCGTTCCGGGTGCTGCGTGCATGGATGTACGAAAAATACGGCGAGCAAGCTGCAGAACGTATTATTGTCACAACTGATAAAACGGAAGGTGCTCTTCGCAAGGCTGTTGATTCTACAGGTTATACGTCATTTGAAATTCCGCCTGATGTCGGGGGACGTTATTCAGTTCTGACTGCAGTTGGATTATTGCCTTTAGCTGTCGCAGGAGTAGATATTCGTGCATTAGTGGACGGTGCAGCAAAGGCGGAAAAAGAATTGGCATCGGCTGATGTGTTTGAGAATGACGCTTACCTTTATGCGGCGTATCGCCAAATTCTCAACGCCCGGGGGTATTCAGTAGAAGTTCTCGCCAGTTTTGAACCGGCAATGTCAGGCCTGAATGAATGGTGGAAGCAATTGTTTGGCGAAAGCGAAGGCAAACAAGGGAAAGGCATTTTCCCGGCATCGGTCATATATTCGACCGACTTGCACTCTTTAGGGCAATATCTTCAAAATGGCCGGCGTACCTTGTTTGAAACGATGATTAGTTTCAGCGAAGATCAATACCAAAGCAAAATCCCTTTTGATGAAGAGAATGGAGACGGCTTAAATTATTTGGCTGATAAAACGATGCATGAAGTCAACCAGCAAGCTATGAATGCTACAGCATTAGCGCATGTAGAAGGTGGCGTGCCTGTTCTGACAATTGAAGTTAATCGAATAGATGCATTCAATACAGGGTATTTAATTTATTTCTTCTTAAAAGCGTGTGCAATGAGCGCTTACTTGTCCGGCGTTAATCCATTTGACCAGCCTGGCGTCGAATTGTACAAGCAAAACATGTTTAAGTTGCTTGGAAAGCCAGGATACGAGAAAACGATTTAAGCAAAAAAACCAGCGGCTCATAAAAGCCGCTGGTTTTTTCATTTGATTAAGCTTTGAAATTCTCTTTCACGGACCAAGGTTCAGGGACACGCCAGTTGGCCACATCACTTTTCACGGACCAAGGTTCAGGGACACGCCAGTTGGCCACATCACTTTTCACGGACCAGGGTTCAGGGACACGCCAGTTGGCCACACCATTTTTCACGGACCAAGGTTCAGGAATGCGGAATCCACTCGCTAGATCTTCTTCTTTATCAAAAGAAGTATTAATAGAAAGGACAGTTAAAGCTAAAATTGTAGTTAAAAGTAATCCAGTGCCTTTTTTCATGTGCTTTTTCACTCCTCATTGTTTTCTTATTAAATTTTTATAGGCTTCTTGAGACTTTCTATAAGCAAGTGCAGACTTTTCATATAGCTTTTGTTTATAGTAGACATTACCCAATTGACTATAAAAATATCCCAATTCATAAAAGTTTTTATGGTGTTCTAGACTTGGGATTAAATAAGTTAAAGTTAAATTTTCAAAATCGGTAAGTTCTTCCGCTGTCAGATGAATTAAACACATAAATTCAATATAAGATTCTTTGAAGGCATGGTTAGTAGGGGAATCTAAATTTACTTTTTTTGCTTTAATAAGATCCAGGCCTTTATTTTTCCAAATCTCTATCGACTCATGGTTGTTCTGTTCAATATCAGACATAATGATTACACAATAACTTAATAAAGTGTCTGAAATATATTCGGCTGGAATAAAGTCTAATGCAGCTATCATGTGTTCTTTCGCTAATTCATATTCTTGATTGAGAAAGTAATTATAGCCTAAGTTATATTCAGTGGTGAACTTTAGTATTTCTATATCTAATTTTCTTCCAATAGCTGAAGCATTTTGATAGTGTTCAATTGAAGTTTTGTAATTACCGAGTCTATTATGAGTGATTCCCATATTAATATGGCATTCAACGATTCGCTTAGGTATAAACTCTTGTTGATAAATCTTTAAAGCCATCTCAGTGTATTTAAAGGCCATTTCGGTTTCCCAGCATTGTGAAGAAGTAATTCCAATAGAATAATATAAATCGCCTTTTTCAGAAGCAGTTAATGAATTAGGTGAAATTTTCTCAGCCATTAAATATGTTCTAAGGGCAGCTTCGAAATCATTTAATATATAGTAATAATTCCCCGTATATTTATGAAACAAGTAAAACTGTTCCTGGTTCATAAACTCTTTAAAACGTTCCATTTCTTTCAGTTTTTCTTCTGCACTGTCTAAATCTCCCGTGATAATGAAATAACGGATTTGCTGAATGTTATATTCGAGTTCGATATCTTCATTAGCATGCAGCAAGGGGTGGTCATGAATATCTGCATATTGTTCCATGATTTTTCCTTTGTTTTGAGGATGAAGCAAAGAAGATTTGAAGTTTTTGACTAACACTTGGCCAATCGGGTTTTCTTTTGGAGCTAAAGAAATTTCCAGCTTTTTGCACAACGCTTCAAGATCACGCAATGACGGCTCTTTAAGACCTGATTCAATTTTTTTCAGTTCTCTCGGAGAGAGGATCCCTGAAGCGGTTTCTTCTAAGCTGATTCTCTTTTTTAGCCTATGGTATTTGAGGCGTAAACCTGTATTCATTGATTCTCTCCTTTCCGTTTGAATGGGCAGAATATCGGTCATCCACGTAGGAGAGTTCTTTTCCAACTTAGTCGTGGCTTCTGTGAAATAGAAAGATGAAATATTGTTAAGTACTATAATATCCGCCTCCACAACTCTTAGTGTACTGCAATTCCATATATTACATCCATGATATCATCAATTTTCGAAATAAACTGCTTTTTTAAGACCTATTTTAATAATAAAAATAAAAGGTAAATAATACCTAGAAGGGGAATTATTATAAAGCATAAACGATTATAATAAGTATGTAAATCTACGTTTTCGAGAAAATCTGTGCAGAATCGGTCAATTATTGAGCGGATGATTGAAGACATGGCGCCAAGCAAGTTTAGAGCTTCTTCTTTTAAGGGTAAAGATAGTAAAAATACTTAGTCCTTTGGAGGTTTTTGTATGGGTTCTGAAAAGCAAGTATTGGCAGTTGTCTATTCAGAGAAAGATCTATTATCTAAAATCAATGATTTAAAGCAGCAAGGGTACGAGGAAAGTGAAATTCATATTATGGCGAAAGATATAGATCGATTTGATCGAGTTGAAAATAAGACTGAGGCAGAAATTGAAGGAGCAGGTTCTTTCAAAGAGAAATTCAAAGGGATTTTCTCCAGTCACGAAAATAAGGGAGGTGGAGTTAAATCATTGGGATTGTCTGACTCTGAATATGAACGTTACTCAGATGAACTTGAAAAAGGCGGGATTCTTCTGTATGTCAACGCTGGCCGAAAAGGCATTGATGAAGTGATCGCTGAAAGCCATTTTCGGGACCGTGAAGGAAATCCGGTAGAAGCTTCTACCAATGAATATGTAAATTCAGTAGATAATACATTTGATGATCCACAAGATCGCTTTGACCGTGGAGAATCGTTTCAGCATGATCCATTGCTGATGAAAGAAGAAAATCACATCTCTTTTACTACTTTACCTGAAAATGAGAAGAAAAAGTAAGGGGTAAAAATGGAAAATGCTCTAAAATCTTTATTGAATGAAAAGATGTAGAAATATAAATAAAACATAAAAAACCTCCGGATTTCTTCCGGAGGTTTTCTTTAGTGCTAATAATGAAAGAAATGCAGATGTTTTAGCTTTCAAGACCTTAGGGTACACATATATTAAAACCAGTTACAGGAGGATGAAACTTATGAATCGTGAAATTGTTTTAGTATACAGCCAGGAAGAAATGCTAAGCAAAGTGGAAGAATTGAAAATGCGCGGTTATCAGGAAAACGATATACATGTGCTTGTAGACGATGATTCCGTACTTGGGGCAGTTGGCGATGACCGGGAAATTCAAACACATGAAACGGGCTCTATAGGCAGCAAATTCAAATCATTTTTTACCGGAAGAGATACGGTCCGGGAAGAATTGAAAAAATTGGACCTTGAACAACGGCAAATAGATGATTATCAGGAAAACCTTGAAAATGGAGCGATATTGCTTTATACCGAACTGCCATCAAGAGAAAATGATAACTATTCTTCTTTCGGGGATGATACCCGGACAGTTGACAGCGATGAAGTAAAGCGCAATACGGCTATGGCACCTTTTGGGCGCGATGTTGAACGAGACGATCGAAGACATAATGATGCACCTATCCGTGATAAAGATGTAAGAACGGATTTGGGTACTACCGGCATCCGGTCAGATGAAATTTACACTACGAAAACGCCGAGAGAAGAACAGTATGGCGTTCCAGGCTACGGGGATAAAACACAGGATTCCCGGCTGAAAGGTGACAGCATTCACCCAACAACCGGCAGCCGAACTGCCGATGAGAGTTTACCGGAAGAAAAACTGATGGAACATGAACCGGGGATCGGATCAGATGCAGGAGGGGATATAATGAATTCGGATGATGGCGTCCATCGGAGACAAGATGATCAGTCTCCTGGCATCGACCCAAATCTGGGGCCAGCGCCATTTGGCCGTGATTCCGAAGAAGAGCATTTATTAAATGACAGAAATGATGATTTTGAAGAACCGCGCAGCCCAAGAGAAGGGAAATCACTTCACGAAGAAGCGAATAAAAAACCAGGCACTCCACCAACTCCTAAATTATTCTGAACGAAAAAACAGCCTTCAATTGAGGGCTGTTTTCTTTCGTTATTTTATTGCCTCTTAAAGCGGGCAATCACGGTGCCAAGGAGGGTTCCAACAATGGCTGGAACCAGCCAGCCGATGCCTTGTTCAAATAGCGGCAAGATGCTTAATGCTTTGTCTATGCTATTGAATGATAGACCAGCTGCACGAAGGCCGTCAAAGACACTGATGATGCCTGTTAAAGTGAGGGCAATTACATAAACAAACGGTTGGCGGTCGAATGAACGGTCGAAGAACGACAATACTACCAGAACGATAGCTATTGGATAGATTGCCAATAAGACAGGGAGCGACACTGCAATCAACTGCGCTAACCCTATATTAGCAATTAATGTGCTGAATCCGGCATAAGCAATAACATAAGAGACATATGAAATTTTCGGATATATCTTATGGGAAAACTGGGCAGTGGCTGCAACTAATCCAATGGAAGTTGACAAGCAGGCAAAAAGAATAGTGGCCGATAAAATAACTCCTCCCATTTCGCCATAGAGTACACGTGATGCCAGAGCAATAATCGTCCCTCCATTATCCTGTAAGCCAACAGCCGATACGCTGGTGACACCTATGTAACTAAGGGACACGTAGACCAATGCCAATCCTGATGCAGCAATAAAACCTGCAAAAGCAGTTGTTTTTAAAATCGTTCTTTGGTCGATTACGCCTTTTGCGCGGATTGCTTCAATAATGACAATTCCAAAGACAAGGGCCGCAATCGCATCCATTGTTAAATATCCTTGTAAAAAACTGTTGAAAAAAGCATCGGTGCTGTAATTGCCTATCGGTTCCTCTATTTCACCCATCGGTGTAAGAATGCTTTTTACAGCCAACAATCCAATAACCAAAATTAAAATGGGCGTTAAAATTTTTCCTATCCGGTCCACTAACTTCGTAGGGTTTAAAGAAAACAGAATGGTCACCGCAAAGAAAATGATCGAGAAAATGAGCAATGGCCAAAAAGAGGAATCGAAATTGCTAGGGAGAAAAGGCGCTATCCCGATCTCAAAAGAAACAGTTGCAGTGCGCGGGATTCCAAAAAAAGGACCGATTGCTAAATAGACGATTGAAGTGAATATAATACCGAAAACAGGATGAACACGGCCTGCAATTGTTTGCAAATCTCCTCCTGCTTTCGCAATTGCCAAAATCCCAAGAAGAGGCAAACCGACACCGGTCAATAGAAAGCCGATAATGGCAGGCACGATGTTGGTTCCTGCGAGCTGGCCAAGGTAGGGAGGGAATATGATATTGCCGGCGCCTAAGAATAAGGCAAATAACATAAGTCCAATCATAATGGATTCATTTAAAGTCAGCGTTCTCTTTCGCATAGCAAACTCCTTTTAAAAACTATTTACACAAATTCTTATTATAGCTGAACTTAAGAATTTTAAAAAACTTTAAATAGAGGAATCAAAAAATCCGATCAAAATGACCGGATTTAATTTCTTTTATTTATTGTCTTTTTTAAATTCTCCGACTTGATCCTGCAAATCGCCTTTAGCTTTATCAAGTTTACCTTCTGCTTGTTTCTTGTGGTCGCCTGTGGCATTCCCGACTTGGTCTTTCATTTCACCTTTGCCTTTATTTACTGCGCCTTTTAATTTATCTGATAAACCTTCACCATTGCTCATTGAAATTCCTCCTCTTAAATGTCTTAGTGTATATATAACCGACTGGGAAATAGTTAAACATTGAGCGTTAATCGGCAGTTAAAACTCCGATCATCTTAATGGGGATTTTATAAATTTAGATAAGTGACGATAAGGTATCTTTAGCGGCATCCCGTACACTGCCGCAAAAATCCTGTTCTGCCAAACGCCTTAAAGTAGTTAATGGAGTTCGAGGATTTTCAGCCACTCCTTTGCGAACTTCAATATGCTGATCCATGGACAAGTCGACAAGTAATCCTACACAAGTGATAGATTTAGCCAGTTCAGCGCGGTACAGATACTGCATTTTCAATACAGCTGCTTCGTCCCAAGGCGTCCATTCTATCAAACTTGCATAAAATTCCAGATTGCCATTCATCGCTTTTTGCACCCCTAAGTATAATTTTTGTAAAATTCGAACTACAAGTTGATTATAACATATATCCTGTGATTTAAAAGAAAATTAGTACGAATGAAACGTTCTTAGTTAATTTATGCTTTTTCCTGAGTTCATTAAATAACTTTAATCAGTATTCTTGGTAAGAAAGATGCAGTGATGTTCATTGACGTAAAAGATACTTTTGTAACCAAGCGATATAAATAATGATGACAGCAAAAGACTCCATGTGTTGATAAAAATGAATAGAAAAAGGCCGCCTGTTCGAAGGGATTTTGAACAGGCGGCCTTTTTCTTATTTACTGATTCGGGCGGTCCAGCGTGATAAATCAGGGTCATTCATTTTAAGCATCTCTTTTGGGAAAATAAATGTCCATGGTTTAGAGGTGTTGGCTTTGATTGTCAGATTTTCTAAAGAAAACGAACCTATCGCAACTTGTTTTCCAGCTGCATCTAAGATTTCCAGTGGTATTTTCTCTAATTGAATATGTCGAGTATGTCCATTACGAATAAAAACGGATACTGCTAATCCATTTTCTTGTGTAAATTTTGCTTGAAATCCAGTGACATTTACTTCTCGAGGATTCAAATCTGGTAAAGTTTGCACGAGTTCTCTTAAAGCGGTTTTTTGGCTGTCTTCTAGCGCATTTTCCCAAGCAGGATCCAGTTCCAAAGAGTGGGGGACAAGAGATTGTACATTAAAAGCTATTGTCCACTGATTTGTTGGCGATTCAGAATTTATGATATTGTTTTTATCAAATTTAAATATCCATGGCCGATCAGAAAAAGCAGGCAACGTGCCAATTTGAGATAAATCGAATTCCTGGGCAGCAACGATTTTTTCATCTTCGTCTAGTAGCATCAGTTCTGCTTTACCAAGTTTTATTGGCCGATCCAGAGAAGATCTTAGAAAAGCCTGGACATTCCAATCACCTGATTGTATTTCTTTGTCAATATCAATTCCCGCTAACGATAATTGATTCGCTTTCAATGGAGGCAAATCATTGGATAGAAATTTCAGAACATATTCTTGTTCTTTGTTCATTGTCCATTCAGGAGAAATGGATAAAGTAGTTGAAACTTCACTTGTTCCTCCATTGCTGGATATGCCATCATCAATCAATTCTGATGAATCAATAATAGACTCATTTCCAGTTGCCGCAGTTTTTTTAAAGAATGAAAAGATATTCATAGTGTTGTCTCCTTATCTTCATTCTCAAGCATTCGTAAAAAGCCAAGTAATTCAGTTGCAATTGAGTAGCGCAATTCTTGAAAATTACTTGTAAATAGCTCGAGACCCTCACGCTGATATATTCTCAATGGATCTTCTTGTTGATAGGATCGCAAACCGATTCCTTCTTTTAAATAAGACATAGTTTCTAATTGTTTTATCCACATTTTATCGATATAGGACTTCATGACGAAAGGCAAAATGTCAGTAAATCTTTTATTGTTCGCGTATGAATCAATTAAATCAAGTGAATCATTGATGAGCGATTTTACAGCATCTTCAACTTCTTTTACCGTATTAGCCTCTGGAAGTGCTATGTCTTTTCCTACTAATTCATGTAAGGAGTGCCGCGTTTCCTGGATATATCCATGGTCTTCATTTTGATTTTCGATTATCGTTTTTGAAATAATGGATTCAGCTGCTTCAAAAACCATGTTTTTTAGTATTTGCATATTTTCATTGCCGCTTAAAACACGAGTGCGTAAGTCATAAATAATTTTACGCTGATCATTAATGACGTCATCAAGTTTCAAATTATATTCACGCATAGAGAAATGAGAACCTTCAACTATCCGTTGTGTGCGTTCAGTTAATTCATGGACTTCTTTATTCAGTATTTCTCCGTCCTTAGTTGTTTCAACTTTTTTAGTGAATTTCTCAATTTCTTCTTTCGCAAAACGCTTAAACATATCATCCGTCAAGGAAATGATGAACTGGGTAGAGCCTGGATCGCCTTGGCGGCCGGAACGTCCGCGCAATTGATTGTCAACCCTGCGGCTTTCATGCTTTTCCGTTCCAATTACATGCAAGCCGCCAATGGCAGCAACGCCTTCACCTAACATTATGTCAGTGCCGCGGCCAGCCATATTTGTTGCTACTGTAATCTGGTTTAATTGACCGGCTTGAGAAATCAGATCGACTTCCTGTTCCACACTTTTAGCGTTCAATAATTGGAAGTTCAAACCTTTCTCTTTCAAATATTTTGCAACTTCTTCAGATTGCAAAATTGAAGTGGTGCCGATCAAAACGGGTTGTCCTTTTTTATGGCGTTCAAGCACTTGCCGTGCCACTTCTTCATATTTATTTTCTGCAGTTAAAAATACACGGTCAGGCAAATCAATTCTTGCCCGGGGGTTATTTGTCGGCACTTGAATAACGTCCATGCCATAAACATCTCTGAATTCTTTTTCTTGTGTTTTAGCAGTACCAGTCATACCAGAAAGAATTGGATACATTCTAAAGTAATTTTGAATAGTGATTTGTGCCTGTGCTTTATTTTCTTCTGTAATTTCCACTTTTTCTTTTGCTTCTATCGCTTGATGCAGGCCATCAGACAATGTTCTTCCTTCCATAGTCCGGCCAGTGAACATATCCACAAGTACGATTTTTCCATCTTTTACAATGTAATCGACGTCTCTTTGAAACATGACACGCGCTCTTACTGCCATAATGACATAATGATAAAGTGTCTGATGTTCTAATTCATATAAGTTTTCAATTCCAAAAGCTTTTTCAACTTTTTCAATCCCTGTCTCTGTCAATGAAGTTGCTTTTGTTTCAGGATCAAAATCATAATCCACTTCTTCTATGAACCGGGATGCCAATATTGCACTGATTTGATGAAGTTCTGCACTGGCTTTTGTTTTGCCGGCAACAATTAAAGGGGTTTTTGCTTCATCTATCAAAACGCTGTCTACTTCATCAATAATTGCATAATGATAGGGGCGTTGTACTGTATCATTCATATTCTCAACCATATTGTCGCGCAAATAGTCGAAGCCAAACTCTGTTCCTACACCGTAAGTAATATCTGATAAATAAGCAGCTTTCTTTTCTTCTGCGGTCATTAGAGGAAGATTCAAGCCAACTGTTAAGCCTAAAAATTGATGGATTTTACCAATTTGTTCAAAGTCGCGTTTAGCCAGATAGTCGTTGACTGTAATGATATGTACGCCTTTACCTTCCAATGCTCTAGCATAAGCAGGGAGGGAGGCTACAAGTGTTTTTCCTTCTCCAGTTGGCATTTCAGCTATATTACCTTCAGCCAATACCAATCCGCCGATAAGTTGAACATCGAAATGGCGCATATTTAAAACTCTCTTTGAAGCTTCCCGCACTACAGCAAAGACGTCCGGAATTATTTTATCCAATTTGGTTTTATTTTGAAGTTGTTCTTGAAATATAGTAGTCATATGCTGAAGTTCTTCATCACTCATTTTTTGATAAGTTGCTTCCAGTCTATTAATTTCATTAACAATTTTATTGTATTTTTTTAATTTCCTGGAAATTAGTTTATTTGAGTGTTTTAAAAATGTTACCATATATGTTAATCTCCTTTTTTGCTCCACAAATACCTGATTATTTTATCAAACTTTACCAATAAACACCACTTAAATAAAGGTCACTTAATTATATGGAACCTTTTTTATCGGAATACGTCAATTATTTAGGCAAAAAAATGAAAGATAAAACTCCTTTATTTATTTAGTGTACATGCTATAATCAAAATGGATACATTTGTGAATAAAGAATTAAAAAGTAAGAAGGAGGAAGGATATGCTATACCTAACTTTGGTTTTGGCATTTATCGCTTCGATAGTTCTCACTCCGGTTGTTAAGCGATTGGCATTCCGGATAGGAGCAGTTGATCGCCCAAATTATCGAAAAGTTCATGCGAGAATAATGCCGCGTTTAGGCGGATTAGCTATATTTGGCTCCTTTGTGATCGGCTATTTTATCCTGAGACCTGAAGAATCGATTTCTAACGCTGTAGAACCAGCATTTATTCCGATTTCAAGTGCAATTCTAATCGGAGCTTTAATCATAACGGTTACGGGTGTTTTAGATGATTTATATGAAATATCAGCGAAAGCCAAGTTATTTGGCCAGCTGGTTGCTGCTGCAATCGTTGTCGTTGGTGGGGGCTTAGAAATTTCATTTATTAACTTGCCGTTCGGTGGAGAATTGGATTTCGGCTATTTCAGCATTCCGTTAACCATCATATGGATTATAGGGATTACTAATGCAATTAATTTGATAGATGGTTTAGATGGCTTGGCAGCAGGCGTATCAACTATCGCTTTAATCACATTGGCTATTATGGCGTTTATCATGGGAGATCCTTTCGTATTGGCTACAGCAGCTATATTGGCGGCTAGTTCTTTTGGATTTTTATTTTATAATTTCCATCCGGCTAAAATCTTCATGGGTGATACTGGCGCATTATTTCTAGGATTTATGATTTCAGTATTAGCACTTATGGGCTTTAAAAACATAACGGTGGTTGCATTGATTATCCCCATTATTATGCTGGGTGTTCCTATTTCCGATACATTTTTCGCCATTGTACGCAGAGTGCGCGAAAAACAATCAATATCAGCAGCTGATAAATCTCATTTACATCATTGCTTATTGAATATCGGATTTTCGCATCGGCAAACAGTTCTTATCATCTATGGTATAGCGGCATTATTCGGATTAGCAGCATTGCTCTTTTCTCAAGCAACCCTATGGGGTGGAATCCTGCTGATCAGCGTTATGCTAATTGCAATAGAATTGTTCGTAGAAATCGTTGGTTTGGCAGGGAAAAATTACCGCCCTCTGATCAACCTTGTAAAATTCATTGGAAAATAAAAAGGATCGAACGAAAAGCGACATGCTTGCGTTCGGTCCTTTTATTTTTTATAAAAGAAATTCGAATCCAGTTCAATGCACTGCAAGAAGGTTGGCAATGGCTTACATAAAGCATCAATCTTTCTAAGCTATTTTTCTTCTATCACATAAGGTAAATAGAATTGAAATTTAAAAATTTTTTTTAAAGGAAGAAAAAACCGTCTTCTGCTGATGGATTAACATCTAGTAGCAGAAGACGGTTTTGCTTCGTTGCGGTTTAAAAATTCTCTTCTTCAGTTCGTTCAGCAAAATCAGTATTGCTATTGTCCGATAAACTTGATGTGTCAGGCTGTAATCCTAAATGCCCTTTCAAGATATCCTGGACCTCTGTCAATGATTCTTCATCCAATTGCCAATAATAAATTCCGGTAGACATATCATCGTAACCATCTAACGTCAATGTATCTATGTTCGGCTTGCCGCCTTTTGCATATTCGAAAAATGACTGCATGTCTCTGAACGTTAAATTGGTTTTCATATTATCACCGATGGCATCGATTACACTGCCATATCTGGTAATAGATGAAGTAGACAAAATTTCATCCATAATGCTTTCCATTATCATTTGCTGGCGCTTTCCGCGTTCAATGTCATTATCTTGATGGCGGGTTCGCGCTAATGCAAGTGCCTGGCTGCCGTTTAAGATTTGAGGTCCTTCTTTTAACACTATAGCACCTTTTTTATCATTCTCGTCTTGTTCTTTTATATCATAAGGCACTGTCGCTTCTATGCCTCCAAGAGCATCAACTACATCGATAAAGGCATCGAAATTCATACGTACATAATAATCGACAGGTACTTCCAATAATTCCTCAACGGTTTCGATTGTTGAAGTCGGCCCATTGTACCCGTATGCATGCGTGATTTTGTCTTCATATCCTGCGTCGGGAATGTAGGCGTAAGTATCCCGGGGAATGCTTACCAATTTAATCGACTTGTCGGCATTGTTCAGTGTAGCAAGAATCAATGCATCCGATCTGGTGCTGCTTTCACTTTGGCTTCGCTTCTCACTATTATCCACACCTATAAATAAGACGGAGATATTGTCATGCAAGGGCTCTACCTGCTCATCGCGCAAATCTGACTTATCACGACCTGTGGCTTCAAATGATCTGTCTGCTGCACTTTCCGCTTTTTTTATTAAATAAATTCCGTAAGCTGACCCACATATGAGCAAGGAAACAACTAAAGTAGCGATAATTTTGATTGCTGCCCGTTTTTTGCTCGATTTCTTTTTGCGATAGCTTTTACGATTCATGGTTATAACTCCTCTGTATAGGAATGGGCTAACCGACTATTCAATTCGATTGATCCAATCTTACTGGTGTAATTTGACGTATTATTGTGGGTCTTTGGTTCCTTTGATTCTATCTATTATACAGCGAGACAGAAGAAACGTAAATGGAAAATGATTAACCTAATTTGAACTCTAAAAACTCCTTTTGCAGACAGATGATTTCCGCTTGGCCGTTCGTCATTTCGTTGATCCAATTGATGAAATCCGTTTCTTTTTCTACGGGCACATATACCAAAATCTTAACTCCATCAGTGTATTGAATATCTTTCAAGGGATATGGAGATTGGCGAATTTCGTTTTCTGCTTTGCCGAGCCAACTATAATCAATTGATATGGCCATAAGGTTATGAAGCCTTCGTTCGACAATGCCGGATGCTGAAATTGCTTCAGTTGTCGTTTTTCCATAGGCCCGGATTAAGCCGCCGCCTCCAAGCTTGATTCCGCCAAAATAACGCGTCACCACCACTACCGTATCTTTTAACCCTTGCTTTTTCAGCACTTCCAAAATAGGGAAACCTGCAGTTCCACTAGGTTCGCCATCGTCATTGGCTTTTTGGATTGAATCGTGTTCACCTATTATATAAGCAGAACAATTATGGTTGGCAGCACGATGTTTCACTTTAATGGATTCTATAAATGCAATAGCTTCTTGCTCGGATTCTGCTCTTGCGGCATAGCCGATAAATCTTGATTTTTGTATAATAATTTCACATTCTGTTAACTCACCAATAGTTTTGTAATTTTCTCGCATTTTAACTCCCCCTGGTGTAAAATATAATCAGATATTTTGTAATGTGTTTTTAATACTGATTTGCTTATAAAGTGGTATACTTGTGACAGCCGTGACAGGCATAAAGGTGCAAGGTATTTTTCTCCATATACAGTTTAAGTATAGCTAAGGCGGTTTTAAAATGGCTAAAAAATTCGATTTGAAAGCGCTAGATTCCATTTTTAATGAAGTACTCGATAAAATGGAAAGTTCCAAGCAGGATATTTTCGTCATAAGTGAAAAAAGTCGCCAAAGTTATGAAAATATGAAAGACGAACTTGAAGATGTGCGATCGAATATATCCCGTGTGATAAAAGCGGGGGATGCGCTCGAAGAAAAGACTCGGGCAGCACGGCGTCGCCTCGCCGAAGTATCTCAATTTTTTAATTCATTTTCTGAAAGCGAAGTTCGGCAAGCATATGAGCAAGCAAACGAACTTCAAGTCCAATTGTCAATCAACCGTTCAGAAGAAAAGCAATATCGCCAAAAGCGGGATAGGCTGCAACGCCGCTTGCAGACGCTGCTGCAAACGATTGAACGGGCTGAGCATCTGGTTAACCGTATTAATGTAACCATCAATTATTTATCTTCTGATCATCAGGAACTTGGAGAAGCGATTGACAGCGTCAAGCTAAAGCAAGATTATAGCCTGCGTATTATTGAAGCGCAAGAAGAAGAGCGTAAAAAGCTCTCACGGGAAATCCATGACGGACCAGCCCAGATGATGGCAAATGTCTTGCTGCGTTCAGACCTGATTGAACGGACTTATCGGGAAAAAGGGCCAGAACCGGCTTTCAAGGAGATCTCCTCGTTAAAAGAAATGGTTAGGGATGCGTTGACTGAAGTCAGAAGAATTATCTATGATCTTCGGCCGATGGCTCTTGACGACTTAGGTTTAGTACCCACCTTGAAGAAATATCTTGAAACCACTGAAGACTATAATAATGGCACAAGGCTCCATTTCCACACTAGCGGAAAAGAAGTCCGGCTTCCAGGCAATTACGAAACAGCCATCTTCAGATTGGTGCAAGAAGCCGTTGCGAATGCAATACGCCACGGCAAAGCTACTGTAATTGAAGTTAAAGTAGAATGGTTAAAAGACCATGTCACTCTAGTAATAAAAGACAATGGTTCAGGATTTGATCAAAGTATAGTAAAGAGCCAGTCTTTTGGATTGATTGGCATGAAAGAACGAATTGATTTAATAAACGGTGATTTTTACATCAATTCTTCATTAGGAAACGGAACCGTATTGATGTTCCAAATCCCGTTGGAAACTGACGGATAAGATATGGTATTTGAGGAGGACAACATAATGACGAAAATTATTATTATCGATGATCACCAATTATTCCGCGAAGGGGTAAAACGAATTCTGGATTTCGAAGATTCGTTTGAAGTGGTCGCTGAAGGTGGAGACGGCACAGAAGTTGTCAAATTGTATGAAGAACACCAACCCGATGTCGTATTGATGGATATCAATATGCCGCAAAAAAACGGCGTTGAAGCAACGGGGGAATTGATGGAAAAGTACCCGGATGCAAAAGTCATTATGCTGTCAATTCACGATGATGAGTCCTATGTTACCCATGCTTTGAAAACTGGGGCATTGGGTTATATGTTAAAAGAAATGGATGCCGAGGCAATCATTCAAGCAATCAAAGTGGTAGCTAAAGGCGGGTCTTACTTACATCCTAAAGTGACACGCAACTTAGTTATGGAATTCCGCAGATTAAGTGAACGTGAAAATAAAGGGTCTTTCCATCAAACAGAAATTCGCCGTCCGTATCATTTATTGACTAAGCGCGAAAGTGAAGTACTTCAATTGCTGACGGACGGACAAAGTAACCGGGTAATCGGGGAAACTTTGTTTATTTCCGAAAAGACGGTTAAAAACCATGTTTCCAGTATTCTTCAAAAAATGCAGGTGAACGACCGGACACAAGCTGTAGTAACAGCAATTAAAAATGGCTGGGTTGAAGTTAGATAAACGAACGATTGCCAAAAAGGCTTGCAGCTTGCTGCAAGCCTTTTTCGTATAAAGAATTAGACACATATTCTTCATTGTATTTGGTGTCTTGCTATGGCAAAATGAACCGCAGGAGGAATGTGCTATGAAAAAACTATTAGTAACAATAGGAATATTGCTCACTCTTGCTGCATGTTCAGAGACAGAAGATTCAACTGTAAATCAGAACACTGCAAATGATGGCGATTCAACAAGTGAAAATAATGCAGTCGACCATGGAATTGAAGATGAAAAGGTTGGCTTTACTTTGGATGACAAGGGAAAAGTGATTGAAGCGGATGTACCAAAAGGAGAAGCTGATGCAATTTTAGCGGCTTATCAGGAATATATTGAAGCTTTTAATGCAGAAGATCTTGAACGCTATATGAATGTGATTTCAGAAAACCCGGATGGCTTTGACCGGGAAGAAGACAGCAAGGCTTTGACAAAAGCTTTCGCTAGTTATGATACAACGTATGAAACCAGTGATGAAACCATCGTGAAATATGAAGAAGACAGAGCAGAAGTTTTTGCTAATAACAATGTCACGATGACAGATCCAAATACCGGTAAAAGTACGAAGCAAGCCGGACGCCAAGTCGTAGTCTTCAAAAAAGAGCAAGACGAATGGCGTGTCAGCAGCCTTCACTTTATCGGCGGTTAAGAAGCGAAACTTTGGTTCAGTTTAGGGGTTTTTTGTCTTCTTTCAAGGACATCTTGAGTCGCCGGATTTAATGGTATAAAAACTTCCTGGAAAATTTTCCAGGAAGTTTTTTTATTTGTCTTTTTGGCTGTTTTTTTTGGTAAACTGACAGAGGAGGCTGGTTAAATATGAAAACAGCAATAGTAACGGACAGTACAGCTTATATTCCCAAAGCAATACGAGAAGAAGCGAATATACACATGGTTCCGCTTCAAGTAACTTTCAGGCATGAATCGTTTGCAGAGGAAGAAGATCTGTTCGTTGAAGAATTCTATAAAAAAGCGAAAGAAGAGTTGCCGAAAACTTCGCAGCCGCCGTTGGGAGAATTTGTGAGTTTGTACACAAAACTTTCCAGTGACTATGATGAGATTATTTCTATTCATTTATCGAGCGGCATCAGTGGAACTTATGAGGCGTCACGCCAAGCGAACGATTTGGTGAAAGAAGTAGCCGTCCATTCTTTTGATTCAGAGATTTCCTGCGCTATGCAAGGGTTCTACGTTTCAAAAGCTGCTGAACTGGCAAGTGCAGGAGCGAGTGCTGCAGAAATTTTGAAAGAGCTTAATGAAATGAAAAAATCAATGCGTGCTTATTTTATGGTCGAAGATTTGAAACATTTAAGCAGGGGCGGAAGATTGTCAAATGCCCAAGCAATTGTTGGCGGCTTGCTTCAAATCAAACCGCTTTTACATTTCGAAAATAAAGTGATTGTACCTTTTGAAAGGATTCGTACAAGAAAAAAAGCGATGAATCGAATTGCTGACTTGCTTAAAGAGGATGCTGCTGGCGAATCGATTCAAGCAGCTGTAATCCATGCGAACCGGCCAAAGGAAGCGCAAAAATGGCTGGAAGAATTGCAGGCTCTTTGCCCGGAAGTCGATTTTTCCCTGTCTTATTTTGGTCCGGTCATAGGTACACATTTAGGCGAAGGTTCAATGGGTCTTGGATGGGTGAAAAAATAACCCTCCAGACCTTACTGGATTTTCTGAAGGAGGATGCGAATGTTAGAGTTGGAAGCATTTTTGAATGGCCGAATTTGGCTGAGGAATTTTACTCCCTTTTCAAAAGAACTTATTGACGAAGCGATTGCGAAAGGCTTTATTACAGTCATCAATGGAATTAACAGCGGGCGGACATGTTCCCGTTGCCTAGAAAAATCCCCTCAAAAAATCATTTCTTTTTACTGTTCGAATTGTGATGCCAACTGTTTGTATTGCAGGCATTGCATAAAAATGGGACGAATCAGCTCGTGCACAGAACTCATCATATGGACATCCCCATCATCAAATCCCCCAAAAAATCACTTTTTTGCCTGGAACGGCATCCTGACCAATTTGCAGCAGCTTGCTTCGAGCGAAGTTTCATCCAGCCTTTCAAGTGGAAAGTCTCATCTTGTATATGCCGTTTGTGGAGCAGGAAAAACTGAATTGTTATTTATGCCGATTTTTGAAGCACTTCAAAAAGGCATGCGTATATGTATAGCTGCTCCTCGAACAGATGTAGTACTTGAATTATCGCCTCGTCTACAAGCCGCTTTTCCCGAAACTATTGTCCACACTCTGTACGGAGGAGCTCCTTTGGAGACGGGTTTTCCAGACATCGTCATTGCCACCACCCACCAGTTATATCGATTTCAAGAAGCTTTTGACTTCATGATTGTCGATGAAGCAGATGCTTTTCCTTATTCCTATGATCCGGCACTTGAACGGGCAGTCGTGAAAGCAAAGAAGAAAAAAGCGCCAATCGTTTATGTTTCAGCTACACCGTCCCTGGCATTGCTGAATAGAATTGAGAACCGCTCTGAGATTTTTCAGCGTTTCCATGGCCACGCTTTGCCTGTTCCGGTTTTTGAGCCGTTGTGGAATTATAAAAAGAGCTTATTAAACAACAAGATCCCATCCAAATTGGCAAAATGGGTTCAGGAAAAAATCAGCAAAAACGAGCCTTTTTTATTGTTTTTGCCAACGATTGAGCTGATTGCCCATAGCATTAAACTTTTTCAGGAATTGGATTCCCGGATTGAAGCGGTTCATGCACAAGATCCGGAACGAAAAGAGAAAGTGCTGAAATTGCGCAATGGTGAAATTATGGGTTTGCTGACTTCAACCATTTTAGAGCGGGGAATCACAATTGCGAATGTCCAAGTGGCTGTAGTTGGTGCAGACGAACGGATTTTTGACGCTTCTGCCTTGATACAAATTGCAGGACGTGCAGGAAGATCTCCTGCCAATCCTTTAGGCGATGTGATTTTTTTTCATGATGGAATTGTCAGAGAAATGGACAAGGCGAGGCAAAAAATCCTTTACTATAATAAAAGAGGGATGTCATGAATTGCCTTATCTGTGATAATGCCATTCCATACAGTCCGTCTTGGAAGAGTTTGTTATTAAAGGACACAGAAGCAGTTGTGTGTTTCGGCTGCAAAAGAGATTTCGAGAAAATTAAAGGCGGTGTCTGCGGAAAATGCGGTTTGCCAGGAGATGAAACTTGTCGGGATTGCCTATACTGGGAAACAACAGAATACGCTGGACTGATTCAAAGCGGAAGCAGTTTATTCCATTATAATGAAGCTATGCAGACTTTTTTGCATCAATACAAGTTTTTGCAAGACGTAGCCTTAGCATACGTCTTTGCCGAAGAGTTAAAATTGGCTCTTCGCAAATCTAGAGGCGTTCTTGTCCCTATTCCGATGAATACCAGGAAATTAAAAGAACGTACATTTCCGCAAGTAGACCGGTTATTGGATGCGGCAGGATTAACTTATCAACATTTTCTTATTAAAAGTGAAGATGTACAAGGGAGTAAAACGAAGATGGAGCGGATGTCTGCGAATAATCTCTTTACCTGGAATGGAGTAAAAGTGCCGAAAAAAATTGTGTTAATTGATGATTTATATACAACCGGTACAACGATACGGCATGCTGCAAAATCTATGAAAGAGGCCGGAGCGGAAGAAATCAGTTCGTTAACACTGATTCGAGGATAGATTGCGTTTTTTTAAAAATGAAGCAGAAGGGTTTTAAGCTTGATAACAGGAGCAGAAAGTTATCGGCATTTGTTTTAGAAAATGGGCTGAGACCCATATTAAAAAGTCATACGGCAAAAATAATCACGTTGCGTATTTGATGAGGATCCTAAGGCACAAGAAAGTATGGGGCAGAAAACTGTTATAACTGGCGGACAACTATACGAAATTTAGCAGACAAAAGATTTGACTGGGGATAACGCATCAACTTGATTCTAGTAAAGAAATAAGGCAAAGAGAGACGCGGACATAGGAGCTTCAAAGCCTCTGGCCGTAAAAGCGAAAAACCAGCCTGCCGAAACACCGGCAGGCTGGTTTTTAATGCTCATAAATCATTTTTCTGGTCATACCGCCAT
This sequence comes from Planococcus sp. VCh962, assembly GCF_057748275.1. Taxonomy (NCBI): domain Bacteria; kingdom Bacillati; phylum Bacillota; class Bacilli; order Caryophanales; family Caryophanaceae; genus Planococcus; species Planococcus sp. VCh962. Next base: position 27,346 of record NZ_JBYLHS010000009.1, on the reverse strand, counting down.
CAATCGTTAAGCATTCCCCTGTGATAAAAGAATTTCTTGGATCACAAAGAAACAGGCAAGCCCGGGCAATGTCATCACCTTTTCCAACACGATTGCTCCAATGCTGATGATGATCGATTTCACGCAGCTCTTCAGAACCGGTATGGATCCATCCAGGAGCAATAGAATTGACCCGTATGTTTTTTTCGCTTAAGCTCGCAGCTAGTGAATGTGTCAAAGCAAAAATCCCGCCTTTTGAAGCGGAATAAATTTCTGTGTTCGGTTCTGACATGAACGCTCGAGTTGATGCCATATTAACGATAGACCGGATATCTTCGGTCATATAGCGGGCAGCTTCCCGGCTGCAGATAAACACGCTCTTTAAATTGGTATTGAGGATTCGATCCCAGTCGCTTTCATCAACTTCCCAAATTGATTTGAATTCTGAAATGCCGGCATTGTTGATCAATGCGTGAATTGTTCCAAAATCCTTATGGATATCAGAAAAGACCTGGATCACTTCATTAAAATTTCCAACATCGCATTTGCGGTATTCCACACCGTCAATCTTCACTTCTTTGACGTCCAATCCGATAACTCGGGCTCCTTCTATTATAAAATGTTTTGCAATACTATGGCCAATGCCTTGTGCAGCACCGGTAACAATAACGGTTTTGTTTGTAAACATAGAATTCATCTCCTTGTCACTATATTTACCTGTAATTCATGAACGTAAAACTTTTAGCGTTTTAAGAAGGAGAGTTAAGGGAAGATATAGAAATGTATAGCAGGTACAAAAGAAGGAGGAGTTAACATGTTACAATTCAATATTAAAGGTGATAACGTTGAAGTAACTCCCGCAATCCGAGAGTTCATCGAAAAGAAAGTAGACAAAATTGAACGCTACTTTCCTGAAGGTACCAACGCGACCGCAATGGTCAATTTAAAAGCGCTTAACCACAGTCAAACCAAAGTGGAAGTAACAATTCCAATGAAAAATTTAGTATTGCGTGCCGAAGAACGGCATGATGAATTGTATGCAGCCGTCGATTTGATCGTTGGGAAGCTCGAACGTCAAATCCGGAAATATAAAACGAAGATTAATCGCAAATTCCGCGACCGCGATGGAATGGGAATGGCATTTGCAATTGCAGAACAAGAAACAAGACCATCATATGATTCAGCTGCTGACGTTGATGAAGATGAGGATGACATCAAAATTGTACGGACAAAGCAGTTTGATTTAAAACCAATGGATGAAGAAGAGGCTGTTTTGCAAATGAATATGCTTGGCCATAACTTCTTTGTTTTTACTGATGCAGAATCAAACGGAACAAATATTGTTTACAAACGAAAAGATGGAACTTACGGATTGATTGAAACTAGCGTTGAATAATGAAGAAGCCTCTCATTTGAGAGGCTTTTCTTTTGTCTGGACCAATATATGATTCAAGGACATGGAATACTTTTAGGCTGTACTTTCACAACAAGCAGAACAATCCGTACTTCGAGGGGAAAACCAGTCTGAATGATGTTTCTCTTTATTTGCACAGCGATACTAGCAATGTTAAAATAAGTAATGAGATTTTTTGCCATGGACTAAAGAGTACAAGGTCTCTAAGTTAAAAAGACCTAGAGATAAAAACTAAAAGCAAAAGCGATCTGGAAACCTGAATAGGTTGGCCGGACACTACGCAGGGAGCGGTTATAAATGCTTGGAGTATTGAATAAGGTATTTGACCCGAATAAACGGGATTTAAAAAGATTGGAAAAAACAGCCGATGGAGTAGAAGCACTGGCTTCTGAGTATGCTGCCCTTTCAGATGATGCTTTAAAAGCTAAGACTGAAGAATTTATTGAACGGTATGCGAAAGGTGAAGATTTGGACAAGCTTTTGCCGGAAGCATTTGCTACCGTACGTGAAGCATCCAAACGCGTTCTTGGAATGTTTCCTTTCCGGGTTCAAATTATGGGAGCAGTCGCTTTGCATGAAGGCAACATTGCAGAGATGAAAACAGGGGAAGGTAAAACCCTGACTTCTACAATGGCCGTATACTTAAATGCCATTTCGAAAAAAGGCGTCCATGTCGTGACAGTCAACGAATACCTGGCCAGCCGGGATGCTACGGAAATGGGCCAATTATTTGAATGGCTCGGTTTATCGGTCGGCTTAAACTTGAATAGTTTGTCGAAAGAGGAAAAGCGTGAAGCTTATGCATCAGACATAACTTATAGTACCAACAATGAGTTAGGCTTTGATTATTTGCGCGATAATATGGTTCTTTACAAAGAGGACATGGTTCAGCGGCCATTGAATTTCGCTGTTATCGATGAAGTGGACTCAATTTTAATCGATGAAGCCCGTACGCCTTTGATAATTTCAGGACAAGCGGCAAAAGCGGCCCAGCTTTATGTTCAGGCAAATGCATTTGCTCGCCTATTGATGAAAGATGCGGATTATACTTATGATGAATCAACAAAAGGTGTCGTTTTGACTGAAGATGGCATTGAAAAAGTTGAAAAGGCATTCGGCATTGATAATTTATTCGACATTAAACATGTACGCTTGAACCATGCCATCAACCAATCGCTTAAAGCGCATGTAACGATGCATAAGGATGTTGATTATGTGGTTCAAGACGGCGAAGTAATAATTGTTGACCAATTTACTGGCCGCTTGATGAAAGGCCGTCGGTATTCAGATGGGCTTCATCAGGCTATCGAAGCAAAAGAAGGATTAGAAATCCAAAATGAATCGATGACAATGGCAACGATCACATTCCAAAACTTCTTCCGTATGTATGACAAGCTTTCCGGTATGACAGGAACAGCGAAAACGGAGGAAGAAGAATTCCGGAATATTTACAATATGAATGTAATCGCCATTCCAACCAACAAACCGATTATCCGAGATGACCGCGTTGATTTGATTTACGCTTCAATTGCCGGGAAATACAAAGCAGTTGCAGAAGATATTGCGGAACGCCATAAAAATGGCCAGCCGGTGCTTGTTGGTACAGTTGCTATTGAAACTTCTGAAATCATTTCAGATTACCTGTCTAAAAAAGGAATCAAACATTCGGTCCTCAATGCTAAAAACCATGCCCATGAAGCAGAAATTATTTTAAATGCCGGACAGAAAGGTTCGGTTACCATTGCGACGAATATGGCCGGCCGCGGTACAGACATCAAGCTTGGCGAAGGTGTTGTCGAAGCAGGTGGATTAGCGGTATTAGGTACAGAGCGACATGAATCTCGCCGTATCGATAATCAGCTGCGCGGACGTTCAGGTCGCCAAGGGGACCCAGGTGTCACTCAATTCTATTTATCATTGGAAGATGAGCTGATGCGCCGATTTGGATCGGATTCCATGCGCGCAATGATGGGGAAACTTGGTATGGATGATTCACAGCCATTGCAGTCTAAAATGGTGACTCGTTCTGTTGAATCTGCACAAAAACGAGTGGAAGGCAATAACTTTGATGCCCGTAAACGCTTATTGCAATATGACGATGTGTTGCGCCAGCAGCGGGAAATTATTTACAAAGAACGTATGGAAGTCCTTGAAACAGACAATATGCGCCAATTAGTGGAAAACATGATCAACGGTTCAATCGAGCGGATGGTCTCTTCCCATACTTCTGGAGAAAAGCAGGAAGAATGGCATTTGAAATCATTAGTTGATGTTATCGGAGCTACTTTACTCCCTGAGAACACAATCAGTCTGCAAGACTTGGAAAACAAATCACAAGAAGAACTGATTGACTTCATTAAAGCGGCTGCCATTAAACACTATGACGAAAAAGAGCAGGAGATGACACCGGAGCGCATGCGCGAATTCGAGAAAGTTGTCCTTCTCCGTTCAATCGATACCAAATGGATCGATCACATTGATGCAATGGATCAACTTCGCCAAGGAGTTCACTTGCGCGCTTATGCACAGAATGATCCGCTTCGCGAATATCAGAATGAAGGGTTTGCTATGTTTGAAGACATGGTGCAAGCCATTGAAGACGATGTTACGAAGTATGCCATGAAAGCGGAAATCCGCAATAACCTGGAGCGTGAAGAAGTGGCTAAAGGACAAGCTGTCAATCCGAAAGAAGATGGACCGGCTCCTAAAAAGAAAAAAGAGCCTATCCGCAAAGAGATGACAGTAGGCCGCAACGACCCTTGCCCTTGCGGCAGTGGCAAGAAGTTTAAAAACTGCCACGGCGTTACAGCGAAAGTGTAATGTCAGTTATAAAAAAGGATAAAGAGAAACTGCAATCAGCGGGGGCTATCCCGCTGATTGCTAGTTGAACCAATCGGACTTTTATGGACAGTAGCTCGCTGCTTGAAAAGCGGAGAGCCAACTGACCGTTAAAGTGGAATAAAGGTACGTAAATACCGAAGAGCATCTGCTCTTCGGTGTTATTTTGAGGAGGAACACGAAATGATGGAATTAGCAGATATCCGCAACGAGCTCGACAAATCAGCCAGTAAATTGGCGGACTTTAGGGGGTCTCTTTGACTTAGAAAACAAAGAGGCACGGATTCAAGAACTGGATGAAATGATGCTTGACCCAAACTTCTGGAACGATCAGGATAAGGCACAAGTCATCATATCGGAATTGAATGGATTGAAAGAAATCGTCAATACGTATCACCGCTTTATGGATACGCAGGAAAACCTGGAGATGACCTTAGAACTGCTGCGGGAAGAAAACGATGCAGAACTTCATGAAGATATCAGTTCGGAAATGAAAACCTTCATTTCTGAATTAAGTGATTATGAACTTACCATGCTTTTAAGTGAACCATATGATAAAAACAATGCGATTCTCGAATTGCATCCAGGAGCTGGCGGTACCGAGTCTCAAGACTGGTGCTCGATGCTGCTTCGTATGTATACACGCTGGGCTGAAAAGCGTGGTTTTAAAGTCGAAACGCTGGATTATTTAGCTGGAGATGAAGCTGGAGTTAAATCAGTGACCCTTGGCATAAAAGGCCATAATGCTTATGGATACTTAAAAGCAGAAAAAGGAGTACATCGCTTGGTTCGCATTTCTCCGTTTGACTCTTCAGGGCGCCGACACACCTCTTTTGTATCTTGTGAAGTAATGCCGGAATTCACTGGAGAAATTGAAATCGATATCCGCACCGAAGATTTGAAAATTGATACGTACCGTGCGAGTGGTGCTGGAGGTCAGCACATCAATACGACGGATTCAGCTGTCCGCATTACCCACCTGCCAACGGGAGCGGTCGTTACTTGCCAGCAAGAGCGTTCTCAAATCAAAAACCGTGAAAAAGCGATGCAAATGCTGAAAGCAAAATTATATGCTTTGAAAATTGAGGAACAGGAAGCTCAGTTGCTTGAAATTCGCGGTGAGCAAAAGGAGATTGGCTGGGGAAGCCAAATCCGCTCTTATGTATTCCATCCTTATTCAATGGTAAAAGATCACCGCACCAACTATGAAACGGGGAATTTACAAGCTGTGATGGATGGCGATCTTGACGGTTTTATCAACTCACTATTGCGTTCAAAAATGCAATAAAAGAAATCTAAGGGGATGCAGATTCTTCATCTCAATTAATAGATGAAGCTGTGCTTTAAGCCGTTAATTGGCTTATGGCACAGCTTTTTTGCTTTATCCTGATGAAGTTCACAACTTTGCTCTTGTCTGATATACTCTGACAAGATTCTTACGAACACTAAATGGAAAGAGGAAACGACATCATGAACAAGAAAAAACAGCGTAATCGCCAAGACCCTCATCCGCTTCTGACCTTTATTAATGATTATGTCAGCATTCTCATTGGTTCGGCAATCGTTGCCATATCATTTAATGTATTTTTATTGCCCAATGAAATAGCGTCAGGGGGAGTAAGTGGAATAAGCACTATTTTAAAAGGGCTGTTTGATTGGACTCCTGCCTTTGTCCAATGGTCGTTTAATATTCCGCTGTTTTTAGCAGGTGTTATTCTATTGGGGAAAAATTTCGGCATTAAAACGGCTGTCGGCACCATATTTTTGCCATTCGTTGTGTATGTCACGGCTTCTTGGGAACCGTGGACGTTAAATCCGCTTCTTGGCGCATTATTTGGCGGCATTATGGTAGGCGCGGGTCTTGGAATCGTCTTTAGAGGCAAAGCTTCAACAGGCGGAACAGATCTAGCAGCTCAAATCATAACGAAATATACAGGATTAACACTTGGAACAAGCGTTGCTTTGATAGATGGATTAATCGTATTGGCAGCTGCAATTGTTTTCGACATCGAAAAAGGTTTGTACGCTTTAGTGGGCCTATATGTAACCACGAAAACCATCGATTTAGTGCAGGTTGGTTTTGGCCGTTCAAAACTTGTCTATATCATCACCAACAAACAAGTGGAAATGCGCGATGCCATCTACGAAGAAATCGATCGTGGTGTAACGAAGTTAACAGCGACCGGTGGCTATACGGAAACGGAAAAACCGATTATTATGGTCGTTGTGCATCAAACTGAATTTACCCGGTTAAAGCAATTAGTGAAAAGTGTCGACTCTTCCGCGTTTGTAATTGTCTCGGATGCAGCAGAAGTACTAGGGGAAGGTTTTAAACGGGCTTAACTTTGGTATACTCTATTATGTATGAATAAATAAGTGAGGAGGAACCATGCATGAAAAAGCAATTAATGGCTTTGCTGTTCGGTTCTGCTTTAGTTCTGGGAGCATGCGGAGGCGGCGGAGATGAAGCTGCGGAGCCGCCTGTTGATTCGCCTGACAGCGCGGGCACAGAAGAAACTTCGGTAGACCCTGAACAAGTGGTACAGCAAAACTGTATTTCCTGCCACGGTGAAAATCTGGAAGGTGCAGGCAATTTCCCACCATTAAATAATGTTGGTTCTCGTTTATCAGAAGAAGAAATTCGCGGCGTTATTGACAATGGCAAGGGTGCGATGCCAGCAGATATCATTGAAGGTGAAGAAGCAGACGCAGTAGCAAAATGGTTATCTGAGAAAAAGTAAACCGGCTGACATAGCCGGTTTTTTTTTTCGTCCGCAAGTATTTAAAGAAGGCTTGATAAAAGAATAAGTTCGAAATACCTATAACTTTTTGAAATTTCAAAAGAAAATAACTTTATTCCTATATAATTTTATATTTCAAAGTCTGAAGCGAATTGATACATAACTGTAATAAAAATATAGGTTTAGGATGTTATAATGAGTCTGCCGGATTTTTTGAAGGAACAGTCAGCTTAGGGAAACTTAATTAATATAGGTGGTTATTAAATGATTCAAATGAAGAATGTCTACAAGAAATATCCGAATGGCATCGTTGCTCTCAACGGTTTGAACGTTGAAATCGAGCAAGGTGAATTCGTATATATAGTAGGTCCGAGTGGAGCAGGAAAGTCGACTTTCATCAAAATGATGTATCGGGAAGAACGTCCTTCTTCCGGACAGATGCTGGTGGATGGCATTGATATTGCTACATTAAAAAACAAAAAAGTTCCTTTGCTTCGCCGTCAAATTGGCGTAGTGTTCCAGGACTTTAAATTGTTGCCGCGACTAAATGTCTATGAGAATGTTGCTTTTGCCCTTGAAGTAATTGAAGAATCGCCTGCCAAGATCCGTGAACGCGTATTGAAAGTGTTGGATTTAGTGGGATTAAAACATAAAGCAAGAATGTTTCCGACGGAATTGTCCGGGGGGGAACAGCAACGGGTTTCAATTGCCCGCTCGATCGTCAACCGGCCAAAAGTGGTTATTGCCGACGAACCGACTGGAAACTTAGATCCCGAAACGTCTTGGGATATTATGAATTTATTTGAACGGATCAATGCAAGCGGAACGACAATTTTAATGGCAACTCATAACCGAGAAATAGTGAATACATTGAGACATCGGGTTATTGCCATTGAAGGCGGATTAATTGTACGAGATGTAGCCGGAGGTGATTACGGCTATGAAGGCTAGAACCATGGGACGCCATTTTCGTGAAAGCATGAAAAGCCTGGGCCGTAACGGCTGGATGACATTTGCATCTGTCAGTGCTGTTACAGTTACATTGCTCCTTGTAGGAGTATTTGTAATGATCATGATGAACTTAAATAAAGTTGCAGATGATTTGGAGAATGACGTTGAAATAAAAGTGTTTGTTTCTCTCGAAGCAGATGAAACAGGGACTAAACATATAGAGCAGATTCTTACTGATATGCCTGGTGTAGAATCAGTTGACTATTCTACAAAAGAAGAAGAATTAACGGATCTGGTCTTGGATTTTGGAGACGAGCTTAGTTTATTCGAACAAAGTAATCCATTATTTAATGTTTTTTATGTAAAAGCGGCTGATCCGCAGCAAACTGAAAAAGTAGCTGCTGAAATAGCAAAAATAGGAAATATCGAAGATGTGGAATACGGGGAAGGCAAAATCGAGAAACTTTTCGATTTCCTGAACACGGGAAGAAATGTAGGTTTGGTTTTGATTCTGGCCTTGCTGTTCACTGCAATGTTCCTCATTTCAAATACAATCCGCATCACAATCGTTGCAAGACGGCGAGAAATTGAAATTATGAAATTAGTGGGCGCGACCAACTGGTTTGTCCGCATACCATTCATCTTAGAAGGCATGTGGCTTGGTTTATTAGGTTCTATTATTCCAATCGGATTAGTTGCCACGTTGTACTACAATGTCACTGAATATATTCAGCCTAAGTTAAGCGGCGAATTGATCCAAATACTTGACTTTACTCCGCTCGTTTACCAAGTGAGTGCCTTGATTTTGGTAATGGGAGTCTTTATCGGTGTTTGGGGAAGCTTTATGTCGATCCGCAAGTTCTTGCGCGTCTAAATATAAATCAACAATAGAGAGATAGAATGAACGTAAATCCGAAAGGGGAACACGAACTTGAACTCGAAGCCAATGTCGAAATGGATGTTGACTGGTTTATCTTCTGTATTAGCATTGTCGGTCTTAGTACCGACAGCTGATGCTGATAAACTAAGTGAACTGGAACAAAAGAAACAAGAAGCACAACAGCAACAAAGCGAATTGAATTCAGGAATTAGCGAAAAAACAAATGCAATGGCTGAAAATCAATCAACTTTGGAAAAAATCATGGCTCAAATCAATGAATTAAACGCAAAGATCAAAGAAACTGAAGCAAAGATTGCCAGCGTTGAAGGCGAGATTGAGCGAACAAAAACGGAAATTGAAGAATTACGGGCTTCGATTGCGGAATTAAAACGTAAAATAGATGAAAGAACAGCTTTGTTGCAAGAACGCGCACGCGCGATTCAATTGAGCGGCGGTTCTGTAGATTACATAGATGTACTGCTTGGCGCTAACAGCTTTGTTGATTTCATTGACCGTTTCTCAGCAGTTAACACTTTAATCGATGCAGACCGCGAAATTATGCGTGAACAAGCGGAAGATAAAAAGCTGTTGGCTGAACAAAAAGCGCAAGTGGAAACAAAACTGGCTGAACAAGAAAAACGCCATGCAGAATTAGAAGGATTAAAAGCATCTCTTGATGGCCAGAAAGCTGAACAAGCTGGTTTAGTGAAAGACCTTCAAGCAGAACAAAAACGTCTGGCAAGTGAAAAAGCGAATTTGGTTCAGCAACGTGAAGAAGCAATTGATGTTACCGCTGAGCTAGAGAAACAAATCATGGATGAACAAGCAAGACTTGCAGAATTGGCAAGAAAAGCGGAAGAAGAGCGCCAACGCAAATTAGCGGCTGAAAGAGCAGCTCAGGAAAAAGCGGCAGCGGAAGCAGCAGCTCGCCAAGCGGCAGAAGAACGTGCAGCGGCGGAAGCAGCAGCTCAGGAAAAAGCGAATGCGAATGCAAATGCAAGTGCGAAATCGTCCAGCTCTTCATCATCCAGAGCTGCAGCAGCACCAAAACCGGCTGCTTCTTATACACCGCCGGCAGTGAAGCAAACTGTAAGTTCTAACTTTATCCGTCCGACATCTGGCCGTTATACGTCTAAATTCGGATGGCGCGATATTGGTGCTGGCCAAGAATTCCACCAAGGCGTAGATATCGCTAATGGAGTCGGAACAAATGTCGTAGCCGCAGCAGGCGGATATATTTCTTATGCAGGATCAATGGGTGGTTACGGAAATGTAGTGATCGTGACCCACTCGATCAATGGACAGACACATGCAACTGTTTATGCCCATTTAAGCTCTATCGGCGTATCTGTAGGCCAGTCGGTCTCTCAAGGACAAAGCGTAGGGAAAATGGGGAATACAGGCCGTTCATTCGGATCTCACCTGCATTTTGAAATTCATGTAGGACCATGGAATGGTGCACGTACAAACGCAGTAAACCCTGCTAATTATATTGCTCTATAAAAATTTTCGGCCGGCATCGTTAGCGATGCCGGCTGTTTTTATTCCCTTGAAGTTCACGTCTATGTAATTCATTGGTGATACTAGCCTTCACATAAAAGCCAATTTTAACTGGACTCTGCAGTGGAATAGTGGATGCGTTTTGTCGTATGATGAAGTTTGAATGAGGTGAGTGTGGAATGTCAAAAAAGTTATTCGGCTTATTGTTGATTGCTGCAATGATTGGCATCGTCGTAGCCGGTATTGTAAAGAATAATATTGAAAATACATCTGAATTTGATAATATTGCTTTAGGCAGTGATGTGGAATTTTTGGCTACGGATGAGGGTTTGGCCAAAGGGAAAGTTGCTCCTGATTTTGAACTCACCACTTTAGACGGTGAAGTTGTTAAATTATCGGATTATGAAGGGAAAAAAGTGATTTTAAATTTCTGGGCGACCTGGTGTCCGCCATGCCGTGCAGAAATGCCACATATGCAAAAGTATAATGAAGAGCAAGCGAAGGATGAAAACGTTGAAATTCTGGCGGTCAATTTGACGACAGAAGACCGGGGCATTGATAAGGTGAAAACGTTTGTCCATGACTATGGTTTGACTTTTTCGATTCCGATGGATTTAGAGGGTGAAATCGGAGCTTCTTACCAAGCGGTTACCATTCCCACTAGTTATATGATTGATACAAAGGGAAGAGTGCAGAACAAAATTGTAGGGCCGATGGATGAAACAATGATAGAGAACATGGTTTCCAATTTGGAATAAGGGGCTGAAATGATGGAAATGATTGAAACGAAAGCTGTACATACTGCAGCACTAGAAGAACGAACGATTAAACCGAAAGTAATGCCGCTATATCAAACCTCCGCTTTTTCTTTTTCTTCACTCGAAGAGCTGGAAGGGTATTATGAAGGCAATGGTACTTATCTGTATTCCCGTACCGCAAATCCTAATACGGACGCTCTAGGGCAAACGGTTGCTACGATGGAAGGCGCACCTCGCGGAGTGGCGGCTTCATCCGGAATGGCAGCTATTCTGGCTGGCATCTTGTCAGTCGTAAAAGCTGGCGATCATGTTTTAGCAGCTGAAGATGTATACGGTGGTACATTTCATCTATTAAAAGATGAATTAACCCGAATGGGCATACAAGTTCATTTTGCTGATTTTGCACATATCAATGAAATCGAACAAATATTGATCGATTATCCAGAAGTCAAACTGATTTTCAGTGAATCGATCACCAATCCTTTTTTGAGAGTGGAAGATATCGCCGTTCTCGCTCAATTGAAAAAACATTATGGAGTTAATGTCATGATTGATAATACGTTTGCCACTCCCTATACAATGAATCCGTATAAATTGGGAGCAGATTTAGTGGCCCATAGTGCAACAAAGTATTTAGGCGGCCATAGCGATGTAACAGCGGGGGTGCTGGTAGGCGATGCAGCGCTGATTGCCAATGCAGAAGACCGCATTGTAAACCTGGGGATGAATCTGAGCCCTTTTGAAGCCTGGCTTACCCTTCGGGGGATTAAGACGCTTGCAGTTCGCATGAAAACGCAAACTGAAAATGCAAAAGCGATTGCAGCATTCTTGGAAGATAAAGTCCAAGTTTGGTATCCGGGGAAAGGTGCAATTGTAACGTTTGCTTTACCCGAAACTGCAGATGTTTCTAAGTTCTTTTCATCGCTGGGATGGATTAAAATCGTACCAACATTAGCGGGAGTTGAAACCACAGTTTCTTATCCTTATGGAACTTCCCACCGTGCGTTGTCAGATGAAGAAAAAACGAAAATTGGCGTGACAAAGCAAGTGATCCGTTTGTCTGCTGGCATAGAGGGAACAGAAGATATTTTGGCGCAATTAGATGCCGCCTTCGTTTAACTTAAAAAGAAGTGCAGAGTGGGCTACTTCTTTGGTACAATGGTAAGAAACGTCAGTTGCCAGTGATAGGATGGTGTGAAAAAAAGTGATAATGACCGCGTTACTAGATATAGGCAGATTTTTTATTAACCCGCTTTTATACATAGCACTGTTAGCCGCAGTTTTTCTAGGGTATATTCGGGTAAAGCGTGAGCGAAAAATGTTCCGTACGCGGATCGTATGGGGTTGGACGGAATTATCGGGTTTCCTGAAAGATGGTTTGAAATATGCTTTGATTTTTTCGTTGATCTTTGCTGGTGCCGGCCTAGTCGTTCCTTTAGAATGGTTAGTTGCCTTGAGCATCGTGAGCATAATTATGGTGATTTCAGGATTTTATCAAGTGGGGTCGTTTATTTATTTAGCGGCAGCTGCGGTAGCAGTCGGTTGGCTATTCCGTTTTAATGAATGGTCGGTCAACCTGGGATTCATCGATTATGATGGCTATTTTGTTGAATGGGAATGGCTATTGCCGGTAGCCCTCCTGGCAGGCGCTTTTGTTATTGCAGAAGGTCTGATGATCAGTAAAAATGGAGCTCCTTCAGCTTCTCCGAGGCTGCAAAAGTCTCCGCGGGGATTGACTGCTGCTGCATATGATTCTAAGCGGTTGTGGCTTATTCCGGTTTTACTGGTAGTGCCGGGTTCCTTAGTAGAAGCAGTGGCTCCATATTGGCCGCAGCTTCCAATTGGACAAAGCTCTTTCTCATTTATTTTATTCCCTTTTGTTTTTGGATTTCAAAACCGCGCTCGAAAAACCTTGCCGGTTTATCTATATCCCGCTATCGGCAAAATGACCTGGAAACTGGGTATTGGAATAACCCTATTGGCGTTAGTGTCGCTGCTATGGGAGCCGATGGCTGTTATCGCACTTCTATTGGGCGCTGTTGGCCGTCTGGCAATTACCGTATACTATGAGACTAAAGAACGGCAAGGAAACCACGTAGTAACACCGCAATCCCAAGGGGTCATGATTGTCGATGTGCTGCCGGATTCGCCAGCACACAAAATGGGTCTGGTGCGCGGGGAAGTGATTCGCAAAGTGAATGGCTTGTCTGTCTCAAACGAATCGGAATTATATGAAGCGATTCAAGTAAATGCAGCACATTGCCGGTTGGAAGTCCTCGACCACAGCCGTGAAGTGAGACTTCGCCAGCATGTAATTTTTCGGCATGATCATCACCGATTAGGGTTGATTGTTGTCAACTGAGGAGTTTATTATAAATGGAATCGATGTTCACGAAATTTATATTGTCGCTGCTGCTGCCGGGAATGTTTGTTATTTTATTCACGAGAGTCACGTTTAATCATATTGTTGGTTTGATTTTAACGGTCGCACTGATAGCAGCGGCAGTTTATGCAGGGTACACCAATACTTGGTTTTTATATGCCGTGAATGCCGCTTCTTTAACTTTAGGGTTTTGGTACGCTTCCAATATGTATAACCGCTCAAAAAAGGCCGGAACTCATGAAGATGAGTGACGGCCTTTTTCTTTTTTCTTTGGGGCGGTGATCATAGGAAAAACAAGCTATAAATTGCTAAGACTGCAATAGAGCCTAATACAACAATCATCACATTTGCTCCTAAAAAAGCGAAGCCAAAAGCTGCAGCGGCCCCTAACACGCCAAACCAAACATTTTCTTCCTGAATGAAAAATATGGCGGGGAAAATAAGCGCACCAAGAACCGCGTAAGGAATGTTTTTAAGAACGTTTTGGACAGCGACAGGAAGTTCCCGCCCTTCTAAAAATGTCAGCGGAATAGCGCGCGGAATATAGGTGACTGCCGCCATTCCAAAAATCATCCACCAGAACCAAGAACCCATTAAGCTTTCCTCGCTTTCGGGGAAATAAATTCAATAAATACTGCAGAAGCAAGTGTGGATACCAAGATTGCCCATCCCGTTGACAACCAGCCAGTAAAATAGAAAAGCGAATTGATGATGCCAGCAATCGCTGCAAGACTCATCACTTTCCGGTTACCCCGCATCGAAGGAACGAGCAGCCCGACAAACATGGCATATAAGGCGATTCCCATTGAAGCTTGAAGAAACTGCGGCAGGTTAGCACCGATTAAATGTCCGATTGCAGTGAAAACCACCCAGCTGCCATAGGAAATGACAATGACTCCAGCAGCAAAGGATGTCCGCAGCCTTCCGCCTTTTTGTGTAGCTAACACTGAAAACGATTCATCTGTAATTCCAAAAGCGTAAAGAGCCTTTTTCCAAATGGCATCCGGCTGCATCTTTTCGTTCAGTGCGGCCGTCATTAAGAAGTGGCGGATATTCACAACAAATGTATTCACCACAATAACGATGGGAGAGACACCGGCAGCAATCAGCGATAAAGAGATGTATTGTGCAGCCCCAGCAAAAACAAAAATACTCATTGCAGTCGCTTCAATTATAGAAAGGCCGGTAGTTTTGGCAAGAAGCCCGAATGTCAAAGCAATCGGAAAATAACCGATTGCTATACTGATCCCGGCTTTTAAACCGGCTGAAAAACCACGTGCATCCATCTGACTCGCCCCTTATGTATAAGTATTACTCATTTTCCAAATGAGTAGAAAGAGTGTAAAGTAATTAATATAGCATATCAAATACTATTCAATTTTTGAAGGCAGTTTTATAAAGTTGTATTTAATTCCAGTATTTTCTATTAAAATAATTAAGTTGGGCTAAAGAGTTGTATTTTCATATTCCGTCTCACCTGTAGAGGCGCCTTGCTGAATAGGCTTTCCAGAAAAGATAAATCATTGAGATTGCTGTTTTAATGTTTGCTCCCTTAGACCTGAAGCAAAACAACTTAGACAACCGTGGCAAGTGAAGCTGTTTTGCGGGAAATTTATGGTTAATGAATAATGGATAGTGAATAATAACAAAGAGCCGATAACTTAAAATCTACAAAACTTAGAGGATGAAACACATGTCAGATTTTTTTTCCATGGAAAATATAATTGAATTGACGCAGTCATATCGGGCATTTGGACCGCTTATCGGCTTTTTGCTGCCGTTTATTGAAGCGTTCCTGCCATTTTTGCCTTTGTTTGTCTTTGTATTTGCCAATGCAACAGCTTATGGCTTGTGGATCGGGTTTCTTTTATCCTGGGGAGGAACAGTCATTGGAGCTTATGCTGTTTTTCTAGTTGTCCGGAAATATGGACGTGCCCGTTTCATGAACTTTATGACGAAACACGATAAGATTGAGAAATTGATCCATTGGGTGGAACGCAATGGTTTTGGTCCGCTGTTTCTGCTGCTCTGTTTTCCTTTCACTCCATCTGCCCTCGTCAATGTAGTAGCGGGATTATCAAATATCAGCAGGCATTATTATTTATTGACAGTTATGGCAGGTAAGTTCGTTATGGTCTTTATGATTTCATTTGTCGGCTATGATATAAAAGCTTTATTTACACAGCCTGTCCGAACGGCAATAGTCATAGTAGTTATTGTCCTGCTTTACATAGTAGGGAAAGTTTTGGAAAAAAGGCTCAACAAACGAGTAGAAGCGGACTTTCGGAGAGCAAGCGAAGAACGCAAAAAAGAAAGTCTATAAACTGCTTATAAAGTGGAAACCATGACTTAATTCTTATATAATAAGAACAAACGTTCTATCTGAAAGGGAGTGATATTGTGTCATTGCGAATTGTATATGGGCGGGCTGGTTCAGGGAAAACCCGGTTTATCCAAGAAGAGATTGCAGAGGAATTGAAACGCAGCAGAGATGGCAATCCGATATTTTTGATTGTGCCGGATCAGATGTCGTTTTCAACAGAATATCGGCTTTCTTCTGCTTATGGCATGAGCGGAATGATCCGTGCCCAAGCTGCTACATTCAAGCGTTTGGCTTGGCGTGTCTTGCAGGAAGTTGGCGGAATCAGCCGGAAAGAAGTGGATACATTCGGGTATCGCATGCTGATTCGCAGTTTACTGGAAGAGCATAGGGAAGATTTTCAATTGTTCCGGAGAGCAGCTGGAAAAAGAGGGTTTACTGACCAGATTGAACAGTTAGTGAAAGAGTTTGCCAGGTATTGTGTCGATTGTGGAGAATTGACAACAATCCGGGCTTCTTTGGCATCCGCTGGAGCTCCGCGGACTTTACTTGATAAAGCCGCAGATCTGGAACTCATCCTGAATGAATTGGAAAGCCGGCTCGGAAAAGTTTTTGTGGACTCTGAAGGCCATTTGGCTATGTTGTCCGAAAAAATCAAATTTTCTGAGACGATCAAATCCGCTGATATTTACATTGATGGCTTTTTTGCATTTACTGCACGTGAATATGAAATCATCTCTGAATTGATGAAGTACGCTAAGAACGTAACAATTGTCCTTCCTCTGGACAATAGGACTGATGCGCGGGATGAACAGGCGATCTTCTACCAGGCAGCCAATACTGCCGAGCGCATTTCCGAGCAAGCTAGAAAAAAAGGAGTGGATATCGACCAGCCGGTGTATATGGGCATGCAGCAGCGTTTCAACAAGGCCGAACTTGCGCATCTTGAAGAACACTTCGATGACTATCCGTTGGCAACTTCGGTATCAAGCGGCGCCATCTCTTTAGTCGAAGCTTCCAACCGGAGAGCGGAAGTGCACGCGATGGCGCGCTCCATTCGCCAGCAGGCACGGGAAGGCATGCGCTACAAGGATATCGCCATTTTGTACCGGCAGCCTGAAGTGTACGATGAACTCATCAATACAATCTTTCCGCAATACGATATCCCTTATTTCATCAGCCGCAAAAAATCGATGCTGCACCATCCGCTGATTGAATTCAGCCGGTCGGTGCTGGAAGCCGTATTGTCCAATTATTCCTACGAGCCGGTATTCCGTGCTGTTAAAACTGATTTATTTTTCCCGGAAGGCAGTGTATCGAAATGGCGGGAACGCAGTGACCTTCTCGAGAATTTCATCATTGCCAATGGAATCTATGGCGAACGCTGGTTTGAAGAAAAGCGATGGTTCTATAAAAAATACCGGGGCTTGGAGTTCCATACTGGCATCCAGACAGACGAAGAATTGGCTGCACAGATGGAGCTGCACGCTGTCCGCGATTTGATTCGAGGACCGCTTTCAGAATTGAAGGATAAACTGGATGAGTGTTCAACGGGCAGAGAAATTGCAGAAGCCCTTTATGTATTCATGGAACAAATGAATGTATACGGGAAACTGCAATCATTAAAAGAGCGGGAAGAATCAGAGCACCGCTTGCTGGCTGCAACAGAGCATGAACAAGCCTGGAAACAATGGATTGATGTGCTGGATCAATTTGTGCTTATGTTCGGGGATAAGGAAGTCGAACTCGGCACGGCAGTTAAAATTTTGGATGAAGGGTTTGAAACCCTGGAGTTTTCACGCATTCCGCCTTCTCTTGACCAAATAACAGTGTCTAAAATTGATTTAGCGCGGCTTATGGATATCAAGTCAGTATTTGTCATTGGAGTGAATGATGGCGTTCTGCCTCAACGCGTGGAGCAGGAAGGGCTGCTGACCGATACGGAACGGGAATGGTTTGCAACAATTGGCATTGAACTGGCTCCGACTTCAAAAATGCGCCTGATGGATGAAACTTATACGGCTTATCGTACTTTCACTGCATCGTCAGATTTTTTGACCGTCTCTTACCCGATTGCAGATGAAGAAGGAAAAGCGCTGATGCCGTCGTTATACATCCAGAAGATTAAAGATATGTTCAATCTGGAAATGACACCGGCAGTGATTGATCCTGAAGAATTGAAAAACGCTTCTCCACTGCCTTATATATCACATCCTCGTGCCAGCCTGTCGTATTTGACGTCTCAGCTGCGTGCAGGGGAGCTCGCGCCGGAATGGCGGGCAGTACTTTCATATTACCGGGAAGACCCATTTTGGGCGTCTGTGGTCGAACGGATAGTAGAGCCGATTAAACCGAATGTGGCAGATCAATTGCGTGAAGAGATTGCAGAACCGCTGTATGGATTGCCGGTTTCTTCAAGCGTCTCCCGGGTTGAAACTTATTTCAGCTGTCCATTTGCCCAATATGTTTCATATGGATTACGGCTGGAAGAGCGGGACCAATACAAGTTGGCTGCTCCAGCAATGGGGGATTTGTTTCATGCAGCGATAAAGTGGATTTCAGATGAAGTAAGCCGGCTCGGTGTTTCTTGGTCTTCCTTAAGCCGAAAACAATGCCAGCAATTGGCCAAAGGCGCCATTGAACAGTTGTCGCCTTATTTCGTTAATCATATTCTTATCAGTTCACACCGTTACCGGTATATTCAGCATAAATTGGAAGGCATTATCCGCCAAACAGCCTTTATGCTCAGCAGACATGCCAAAGTCACCGGATTTTCTCCTGTGGCGTTGGATGTGGGATTTGGTGGAGCGGAAGCGATTCCTCCACTTGATATTGCCTTAAAGCGCGGCCGTAAAATGAATGTGCGTGGCCGCATCGACCGCATTGACTCTACTGAAATCAATGGCAAGCCGTATATTCGGGTTGTAGACTATAAGTCTTCAAAACAAGGTTTGGATCTCGGTGAAGTTTATCATGGGCTGTCTTTGCAGACCTTCACATATCTGGATGTTGCATTGACTCATTCGGACCGTTGGCTTGGCACTCAAGCGGAACCGGCTGGGGTCCTGTATTTCCATATGCATAATCCGATGCTGAAGCTGTCAAAGCTGATGACCGCGGACGAAATTGAAGAAGAAGTTGCCAAATCGTTTAAAATGAACGGCTTAATTGTAGAAGATCCTGACGTTATTTATGCCATGGACAGCGAAATTGAAGGCTTTTCAAATGTCATTCCAGTCAGAATGAATAAGAAAGGCGAAATTTCAAAATCGCAATCTAAAACGGTACAACGAGAAGACATGGAAATGATTCGCCATTTTGTCCGAAACAAACACCAAAAGGCCGGCAATGGCATTTTGGATGGCGATACCCAAATCACACCTTATAAAGTGAAAGAAGACACACCGTGCCAATTCTGTTCCTACCGTTCCATTTGCCAATTTGATCCGTCAGATCCGGAACAGCATTACCGAAAACTGCCGGATTTAAGCAGTGAAAAAGCAATAGAATTGATTCGAAAGGAGACTGCAAGCGATGATTCCGATAAAACCGACTGAGGCTACTTGGACAGACGAACAGTGGCAAGCAATTTGGGCTAAGGGCCAGGATATGCTTGTTTCCGCTGCCGCAGGATCAGGGAAGACGGCTGTCTTGATCAATCGGATGATTGAAAAAGTGCTGGCTGAAAAAGATCCGATATCAGTGGATGAACTGCTTGTCGTTACTTTCACCAACGCTTCCGCGGCTGAAATGCGCCTTCGGATGTTAAAGGCTCTGGAGACAGCCGTGGCTGAAAATCCTGAATCCCAGCATTTGCGCAGGCAATTGCGGCTGATCAACAAAGCACAAATTTCCACGCTGCATTCATTTTGTCTGCAAGTGGTTAAACAATATGCTTATTTATTGGAGATAGATCCGGGCTTCCGGATTGCCAATGAAACAGAGGCAGCTTTACTGCGGGATGATGTGCTTGAAGCCGTATTGGAATCAGCATACGAAGGAGATAAAGCGGATGCCGTATACCGGCTTGCTGACAGTTTTACGTCTGACCGGAATGACCAGGCGATGGAAGTGCTGTTGAACAAATTATATGATTATTCACGGGTCCACCCGGATCCTGAACGCTGGCTTGAACAAGTGCCAGCACTATACGCAGTGCCAGAAGGAGCTTCGGTGGATGATTTGCCTTTTATCGGCGAATTGAAGATGACGATCCGTCATGCTTTTGAAGAAGCTTTGCATCTGGCGTCCGAAGGGAACGAATTGGCCAATCAGCCAGAGGGCCCATACTTGCTCAGTGAAACATTTGAATTGGATATGGACTTGATTCGAACAGCGATTTATTCATTAGAAGAGTCATGGGACAGCCTGTATGCCTTCTCAAAAGGGTTCAGCTGGGCGAAAGCCGCTACAATCCGCAAAGATTCCTGTGACCCTCAGCTCGCTGAAGAAGCAAAAGCGAGACGCAATGACGTTAAAAAAATCGTCAACAATGTCTTTGAAGCTTACTTTACACGCACGCCAAAACGTTTGCTTGATGAGATGCGTGAAATGGCACCATTGATGAAAACGCTGGTTGAATTGACGAAAGTCTTCGCTAACCAGTATAAAGCGCTAAAAATTGAAAGAGCAATTGTCGATTTCTCGGATTTAGAGCATTATGCTCTTCAAATTTTGAGTGAAGAAGGCAAACCCTCAGCAATTGCAAAAGATTATCAGAACCAGTTTAAAGAAGTGCTGGTGGATGAATATCAAGACACTAATATGCTTCAGGAAACAATTCTTTCTTTAGTGAAATCCGGTGGAGAAAAAGACGGGAATTTATTTATGGTGGGCGATGTGAAACAGTCGATTTACCGTTTCCGGCTTGCTGAACCGATGCTGTTTCTCGGGAAATACAGCCGCTTTACGAAAGAGGCGGAAAATACGGGTCTGCGGATTGACTTGAATGCCAATTTCAGAAGCCGGAAAGAAATTCTGGACGGCACCAACTATATTTTCGCTCAAATCATGGGTGAACGTGTTGGAGAAATCAATTACGACGAAGCAGCCGCTCTAAAAACGAAAGCTCCATATCCTGAACAGGATATACCTATTGAACTGACCTTGATCCATGAACCGGAAAGCGAAGAAGAACCGGAAGAAGATTTGGCTAAATCGCAATGGGAGGCCCGTTATATTGCTGAGAAAATCCGTGAATTGATGGAGAAGGAGACACTTGTTTACGATCCATGGAAAAACGGGCAACGCAAAATGGAATATAGCGATATTGTCGTATTGATGCGTTCAATGACTTGGTCAGGGGATTTTGCCGATGAGTTCAAGAAGGCAGGCATTCCATTGTATGCAGAATTGACAGGCGGTTATTTTGATGCCCTTGAAGTGATGATCATGCTTAACACTTTGCGTATCATAGACAACCCTTATCAAGACATTCCGCTCGTATCTGTACTAAGGGCTCCATTTATCGGCCTTAAGGAAAATGAATTGGCGGAAATCCGTCTGGCGGCACCGCAAGCTTCATTTTATGAAGCAGTCAAGACATTCATCCAAGACGGATCAGGCATCGATCCGGCAGCAGCAGAAAAGCTGCGCCGTTTTATGCTGCATTTAGAGGATTGGCGGAATTTGGCACGCCGGGGCTCGCTTGCTGACCTGATTTGGCAGGTGTATTTAGATACCAATTATTACGAAATGGCTGGAGCGATGTCGAACGGCAAGCAGCGCCAAGCGAATTTGCGCGCGTTGCACGACCGGGCATTGGAATATGAGAAAACATCGTTCCGCGGCTTGTTCCGCTTCCTTCGCTTCATCGATCGGATGCGGGACAGAGGTGACGATCTGGGCACTGCCAAATCACTGAGTGAAAAGGAAAATGTTGTCCGGTTAATGACCGTCCACAAGTCGAAAGGGCTGGAATTTCCAGTGGTCTTTTTTGCAGGGACTGGCCGTTCATTCAATGAAATGGATTTCCATAAGCCTTATTTATTTGATCAGGATTATGGATTGGCTGTAAAAGCGGTGAATCCAGATACTCGTTTGGAATATACATCCTTGCCATTTTTAGCGGTAAAAGAAATGAAGCAGCTTCAGATGAAGGCAGAGGAAATGCGTGTATTGTATGTTGCGATGACTAGGGCGAAAGAGCGCCTTTATCTGACGGCATCTGTCAAAGACATTGAGCGCTTAATCGAGAAATGGAAAGTGAATTCACCGGCTGTCTTGCTTCCGGATTATATGCGGTCGCGGGCAAAAGGCTATCTGGACTGGATCGGTCCAGCTGTTTCACGCCATCCGGATGCCGCAGAGATTATACAGGGAAATAGCAGTTCCTTGCCGCATGCTTCCAGATTTCACATCCGGATTGTTGAGTCTACTTCATTGCTGCCAGCTTCTATTGACGTCGAGGAGTTGCTCCGGCCGCATGAAGGAGAAGAAGACTATACAGAAGAAGTGGCAAGCCGTTTTGATTTCCGTTACCCTTATCAGAATGCAGTCGATAAAAGATCCAAGCAATCCGTTTCAGAGATGAAACGCTTGCAGATGCTGCAGCGGCTGAATGAACCTGAATCGTTCATTCAAGCTAATGCGCCATTGCGGCGCACATTAATTCACCGGCCAGATTTTATGCAAGATAAAAGCTTGTCGGCTGCTGACATCGGAACTGCTGTCCATGCCGTTATGCAGCATATCCCATTAGACAAAAAGATGGCAGCCCCTGAAATCAAAGAATTTGTTGAAACACTGGTGGGCATGGAAATTTTATCGCCGGAAGAAGGGAAGGCGGTCAATATAAATGACATTGAACTTTTTTTCGGCAGTGATTTAGCAGAGCGCTTATCAAATTCAAAAAATATCAAAAGGGAAGTTCCTTTTACGTATTCAAAAGAAGATTTGGAAGGGGACCGCCAAATTATTCAAGGGATTGTGGACTGTATTTTTGAAGAAGAAGATGGCTGGGTCTTGCTCGATTACAAAACGGATAAAATCGGCCAGATGCCAAATATTGACCAAGAAATGGCTGCTAGGTACGGCGTTCAGTTAGCAGTTTATCAAGAAGCGGTGGAAGCGATCTTGCAAATTCCGATCAAAGAACGCCTTTTATACTTGTTTGCCGCAAAGCAGACAGTGAAAATTTAGGAGGATTTTTGTGAAATTACAACCCGTAGCTTTAAATGAACGTGTAGAAGCAATTGATTTGATGAGAGGCTTTTCGCTTTTGGGAATTCTGCTCATCAATATGCTGGCGTTCCATTCACCGTTTTCATATATCGATCCTTATACGTGGTTTGACGGTCCGTCAGATACCGTAGTATTCGGATTTATCGATATCTTTATTCAAGGCAGCTTTTATCCGTTATTTTCTATGTTATTCGGGTATGGTTTAGCAATGCAGTACATGAAAGCCCAAAAAAGACAGCAGCCCTTTCTGCCCGTAGCAAGCAAACGGCTGTTGATCCTTCTCGGCTTCGGTATTATCCATGCATTTCTGATTTGGTATGGTGATATTTTAATTACGTATGCTATTACAGGATTTTTCCTGCTGGCTTTTCTTCGCCTGAAGCCAGCATGGCTTTTGGCCATTGGAGCTGCCATCTATATTATTCCGCATGCTTTTCTATTAGGTTTGATGTTTATTGCGGTTTCAATTGATCCAAATATCTATACAGGCATGCAAGCGGTGCAAAGTTCCCTTGCAGCTTATCCGACAGGGACTTTTGCTGATATTTTCAGCCAGCGTTTTTCTGATTGGATGCATAGCAATAATCCAAGCGGTTACCTTTATTTGATTATAACTATCTTGCCATTTTTGATGGTTGGTGCTGCAGCGGCAAAAGTCCGATTGATTGAACGCGCCAGCGAGTTTCGGAAGGGATGGGTCAGCTTAGCGGCTGTTGCGCTTATTATCGGATTATTATTAAAAGCGACGCCGCTTTTGATTGATAATAATTATGCTTTTAGATACCTGCAGGATATCTTCGGGGGGCCGCTTGTGGCAATCGGCTATGCTGCACTAATCGGGCTGATTGCACAGAACCGCCGCATGCGGAAGTTGTTGAGCCCTGTTGCAAAAGCAGGCCGCATGTCGTTGACAACTTATCTAAGCCAATCCGTTATCGCTACTTTTATCTTTTATTCTTATGGGTTAGGCCTATACGGCCAAGTGGATGTCTTAACGGGTACCTGGATCGCTTTAGGGATATTTGCTATCCAGCTGATTTTTGCTGAACTTTGGTTAACAAAATATGCTCAAGGGCCTCTGGAATATTTATCAAGAAGAATGACATACGGAAGAAATTTAGAAAAAAACAACAATTCAAAACGCTGAATGTGTATAATGAATGGAATCATAGAAAAGGAGTGTTTGACGAATGAAGCTGTTATCTTTTCGATTTGAAGGAGAAGAACGTTTTGGACCAAAAGTGAAAAAAGAGGAAGCTGTATGGGACGTTTTAGCAATTCAGAAAGAACTTGAAGTATTGCCATCTTTCCCGGAGCGGCTGATTGAAGGAGTACCACAGGGAATGGAATTTGTAGAACAGATTCGCAAGTTGACCGAAGCTGCGGCAAAATCTGAAAACCCTGGGCAATTCAAACACTCTTTTTCGGATATCGAATGGTTAGCACCTATATCAAGAACTCCAAAGAATATTATTTGCATCGGCAAAAATTATGCGGATCATATAAAAGAAATGGGAGCGGAAGCGCCTGAAGATTTAGTTGTATTTACAAAAACGCCACAGACCATTGCTGCAGATGAACAAACTGTTCCCGTCCATAGTGATTTAACGGACTCCTACGACTATGAAGGGGAATTGGCAGTGGTCATCAGCAAAAAAGGAAAGTCCATTCCAAAACAAATGGCATATGATTATGTCTTTGGCTATACGATTGCCAATGATTTAACTGCACGTGATCTTCAAAGCAAGCATCAGCAGTACTTTTTAGGAAAAAGCCTGGAAGGCTCTTGCCCGATGGGACCTTATCTTGTGACAAAAGATGAAATTCCTCAGGCACAGAATTTATCGATCGTCACGAAAGTAAATGACGAAGTCCGCCAAAATGGCAACACCGGTGATATGATGCGCAGAGTGGATGATCTCATTGCGGAAGTCTCCAAATATATTACTTTGGAGCCGGGAGATGTTATTTTGACTGGAACTCCGGCTGGAGTCGGCAAAGGCTTTAATCCGCCGAAATTCCTGAAAGCTGGAGATACGGTAAAAGTTTCTATCGAATCAATCGGCACGCTCGTCACACATTTGTCATAACGGCAAACATGTCTTTTAGCCTTCCAGTTGTGCTAAACTGGAAAAGACTAAATCAAATGAGGTGACGTTTTGGACTTCTTAACTAATTCTACACATCTACACATTACCACTTGGGTCATCGCAATCGTGCTATTCTTAGTAGCCGCTTTCATGAACCCGGCAAGCAAAGGCCGTAAAATTACGCATATGATTTCGCGTTTGTTTTATGTGTTAACTCTGATTACAGGTCTGGCTTTGTTTATTGAATATTCTTCTTCAGATGCCATGATGTACGGCCTGAAGTTCCTTTTCGGCTTACTGACAATCGGTATGATGGAAATGGTACTGGTTCGTTCGAAAAAACAGAAGCCGGTGACGATGTTCTGGGTGTTATTTGCAGTATTTCTGTTTATCACCATGTTCCTAGGCTTCCTATTGCCGATTGGATTAGATCTGTTTTAAAAAATTGGCGCTTATGGCGCCTTTTTTTTATGCAGTAATACAGATGGGGGATGGGGAGTCTCAAAAGAATCAGAGCTGAGAGAACTGTTCATTTTACCAGTCAGCTATGGAAGTGCAATTTCTTTACTAGATGATACCGTTTGGCGTTTCATGCAAAAACTTTCATTTTTCTGAGGAAATTCACAGATTAGACGAAAGTAGGGCAGGTTGCGGTAGTTTTAAGAATTATACATAGCAGTGATGATGTGATTTTGTTAGAATTAACCGGGTGGAATGCAATAAATACGCCTCATTGAGGGAGGATTTTAGATTGAAAGCAAAATGGATTTTAGGCTTTTTGGCAGGGATGTTAGCAATAAGCCCGATTCAACCGGCTGCAGCTGAAGAAGAGCAGACGATTGAAGATGAGATTATATACGATGTTTTGGTAGACCGGTATTTTAATAAACAGATACAAAATGATTATGAAGTAAACGCTGTAGATCCGGCGGCATTTAATGGCGGAGACTTTGCTGGGATAGCCGATCAGCTGCTTCATGTAAAAGAAATGGGCTTTACTCTTTTATCGATTGGACCAGTTTTCGCATCCGATACATATGATGGAAAAGAAGTGCTGGATTACACTCAGCTTGAGCGTCATTTTGGAACAGAAGAAGAACTGAAAAACCTGATAAAAGAAGTTCATGAGCAAGACATCAAACTTATGGTTGATGTCCCGACCCAAAACGTTAGTAAAGAGCATATCTGGGCAACGGAAAATCCGGAATGGTTCAATGAGAATGAAGACGGTACATTGTCGTTGGATACCGCAAACCCTGAAGCCCAGGATGCATTAATTTTAGCGTTTAGCGAATTCATCAGCCAATACGATGTGGATGGACTGCGCTTGCAGGATGCTGATCAACTGGATAGCGGTTTTATAGAGAAGTTTTCTAAAGCGATGAAAGATATTCGGGATATTTATCTGATAAACGATGTAGAAATGGAGCCTGCGCCTGGATTGGATGCAGTTGTCTTGCCTGGAGGGGAAGAAGTGCTGCGGAACTCTTATAAGCAGTTCGACCAAGATACCTCGAAAATACCAGCTTTACTAGAAGGAAGTAATGGAAACCTGATCCGGATGGATTCGCTCCGCAGTTCACGCTTCATCGCCGATGTAGTGGAAGAAAGAGGTTTTCCGCCGACACGCATGCGCTTAATCCTTACCCAATTATTGACGATGCCGGGCATTCCGGTAGTGCAATATGGTACGGAAACCGTCATGAATGGAGCAACTCTGCCGGAGTCCCATCAACTTCTGAATCTGGCTGTAGATGAAGAAATAATCGATCATATTACAAACTTGACTACCCTTCGCAACTCTTCTCCTGCTCTGCGCAGCGGAGAGACGGAAGTGCTAATGGAGGAAGACGGCTGGTTGGTATATAAACGCTTTAACGATGAAGAAACATGGATTGTTGCTATTAACAATACGTCATCAACAAAAAGCATCAATATACCAGCTGATGTGATTGGCAGTGACAAAGAATTGCAGGGATTATTCGAAAGCGACCGCGTGCGCCAAGAAGCCAATGGCGAGTACCGAATTTCTTTAGATCGGGAAATTGGTGAAACTTTCCATGTTACAGAAGAAACAGGCTTTAATAAGGCTTATATTGCAGCATTGGCCGCGTTATACATCATCTTTATGCTTTTCCTTTTGATTGTATGGAGAAAAGGGAAACAGCGGAAAGCAGACGAAGCTTCCAAAAAGCTTCAATAAGGCAAAAGAAACCAGTACCTCAAGAGGGTAGGTAGTGCACCCCAAAAGTTAGAGTCCAAATCTAACTTTTGGGGTGTTTTTTATATGGCAAAATATAGTGAAGGTTT
>NZ_JBYLHS010000008.1:116027-120104 GCF_057748275.1 Planococcus sp. VCh962 | reverse complement strand
GGTATAGCCAAGCGGTAAGGCAACGGGTTTTGATCCCGTCATGCCCTGGTTCGAATCCAGGTACCCCAGCCATTTTTTATTTTGAGCCATTAGCTCAGTTGGTAGAGCATCTGACTTTTAATCAGAGGGTCGAAGGTTCGAATCCTTCATGGCTCATTTCTTTTTTTTCCTGCGCCAGTTCAGCGCGGGGCCTTAGCTCAGCTGGGAGAGCGCGACGCTGGCAGCGTCGAGGTCAGGGGTTCGAGCCCCCTAGGCTCCATTGTTCCATGTGTATTTGTACTATCCATGTGTAAAAAGCCCGTATCCAATTTATTGGATGCGGGCTTTTTTTATACTCCAATATATTCTGATTGCGGGCGGAAAATCACATTATCTTTTTGCTGTTCCATAGCATGTGCCGTCCAGCCGACGATGCGGGCTGCACTGAAAGTTGGAGTGAAAAGTTCAGGAGGCATCGCAATCGAACGCATAATGGCTGCTGCATAGAACTCTACATTGGTGTAAAGGGCCCGGCCGGGTTTGTACTGGTTCAGCAGGCGGATGATTTCTTTTTCTGCTGACACTGCCAAATCGAGCCATGGATCGGCTCCCTGTAAGGCCAGGCATTTTTCTCTAAGGACAATTGACCGCGGATCTTCGGTGCGGTAAATACGATGGCCAAATCCCATGATTTTTTCACCGTTCTGCAGTTTCTTTAAAATGACGGATTCAATTTGTTCAGGCATTTTAATTTCTTCCAGCAAATCAATTACTCCGGAAGGTGCTCCGCCGTGGAGAGGTCCTTTCATGGTACCGATCGCTGATGTGATAGCGGAAGTAAGGTCCGACTCAGTTGAAATGGTAACCCGTGCCGCAAACGTAGAAGCGTTCATCCCGTGTTCCATGGTTAACTTCAAATAGGTTTCTAACGCTTCTGTCTGCGCTTCAGATGGCATTTCACCGTTTATCATCCATAAATAGTTGGCGGTATGGCTCAAGTCACTGCGTGGTTCGATCAATTCTTTTTTTTGCTTTAACCGGAAAAGAAATGCTGTCAACACCGGGAAGGCGGCAGTTAATGCTATTGCTTGTTCTTCGATAGGTAAGCGAGTAAACTCATCGTGACTATACGCAGAAATTAAGGTGCGCAAATTATCCATCAAGGACGCTTCCTGAGGCAAAAGCTTTGCTGTTTCAACTACATGAACAGGAATATGGCGGTGTTTAATGAGCTGGTTGTTCAATTCTTTCAGTTCCTGCTCTGAAGCATCATGGCCGTTCCAAAGAAAATAAGCCACTTCTTCAAATGATTTTCCTCGAATCGCTTTGTCTACACCTATGCCGCGATAACGGAGTTCTCCTTTATCTCCATCTACGGAAGCAATTTTAGTTTGGACAGCTGTGACTCCTTTCAAGCCTTTTTGAAACATATGAATCCTCTCCTTTTCTTTTATCATACTCCTGTCAGTTGATAATAAAAATTAAAGATATATAATTAAAACAATTCAAATTATTAATCAAGGGAGGGGAAGTATGGAAATATCGTGGTTAAGAACTTTTGTGGATGCGGCTGAAACACTGAATTTCAGAAAAACCTCTGAGCGATTAATGATGTCCCAGCCGAGTGTGACGGTCCATATACGATTATTGGAAGAAAGCCTCGGCATCTTTTTATTCAAAAGAGAAAAAAACCGGGTTACTTTAACAGAAGAGGGACGCCATTTCCATCGAAAAGCTCAACTCGTATTAAAGCAGCTTGACCAAAGTGTGGAAGAGCTTCAGGCTTTTGCCCAAGGCTATCGGCAAAAATGGACGCTTGCAATTTCTCCTTTGATGGCGGAAACTATCTTGCCTTATATTTTAAAATCATTTACGAAAGACCACCCGAACCTGGAATTGGTCATTCAGGTAGAAGAGTCGGAGCAGATAGAAGAACTGGTGGAGACGGAACAAGTATCGGCCGGAATTTCTGCTTTGCCTCCTAAACGCCATAACGTTCTCCATGAAACGGTTTACAGCGACCCGATTCTTTTTATCTTGCCGAGGGATGCGTATGACGATGAGTCAGGCCCTGCTGTTTCAGGGGAAGCAGCGCTGCAGAGCTCTTTTTTATTCACACATCACCATCCGGCTTATTGGGATGAACTTCTATTAAAATTGCGTCTTCATGTAACCGGCATACGGACGATGAAAGTTACGCAAGCGCATATCGCAAAACGCTTTATACAGGAAGGGCTGGGAGTTTCTTTTTTGCCCAAGTCGATGGTCCGGCGGGAATTGATCGAAGGGCGTTTAATGGATGCCCATTTTGATTTATTTCCACTGCCGACCGTTTCTACTTATTTTTTAGTGAAAGAATTTGGAGAACTTGAGAAAGAATTTTTTAGAAGAATTCAATCGGTATACTTTAGTTAAAAAGGGGATATCACATGATAATTGAGCAGTCGAATATTCGGTTAAGGTTATTGAAGCGGGAAGATTTTAAAGCTTTATGGGAATTGTATACACCCCGGATTTTTGAACACATGCTGACGAAAGTGAAAAGTTACGAGGAGTTGGCAGCTTGGCTGGAAACGGGTTTACAAGGGACCAATGTACTTATTTTTGCGGTAGAAGATTTGAATACAGGCAAAATTATTGGAACTACCCGCATTTATGCAATCGACGAGATCAATAAAAACTGTGAGATCGGCTCTACATTCTATTCGGAATCTGCCCAGCGAACCCATGTCAATACAGCTGTTAAATACGCATTACTCAGCTATTGTTTCGAAAAGCGAGGCATGATTCGTGTGCAATTCAAGACAGATGCTGAAAATATCGCTTCACAGAAGGCGCTTGAGCGAATAGGAGCTGTAAAAGAAGGAACGCTGCGCAATGAACGCATACGTTCTACTGGAAAGCCAAGAGATGCAGTGGTTTATTCAATCATTGATTCGGAATGGCCAAAAGTGAAAAATAAACTAGAAATGAAGATGCATAAATATACTTAATTTTGTCTGGTTGAGCCAATGCTTCCTTAGCAGGTACAATATATTCATCTGAATAAGGGGGTATAAAATAATGAATAAATTAAATGTTTCTATTATAGGAGTTCCAATGGACCATGGCCAAAATCGCCGTGGAGTCGATATGGGGCCAAGTGCTATCCGCTACGCAGGAGTTGTAGAACGGATTGAGAGCTTGGGGCATACGGTGAGAGATGAAGGGGACATCCACATCGGCCATGCAGACGGATCCATTGACACTGATACAAATCTACGCAATTTAAAAGTTGTAACAGATGCTACTGAAGCATTAGGCGCAAAAGTATTTGAAGTTGCCGAAGCAGGGAATTTTCCACTTGTTCTTGGAGGAGACCACAGCATTGCAATCGGAACGCTAGCAGGCATTTCTGAGCGCCATGAAAACTTGGGTGTAATTTGGTACGATGCCCATGCCGATATGAATACAAGCGAAACGTCACCGTCTGGCAATATCCATGGGATGCCTTTGGCAGCCAGCTTTGGGCTTGGGCATGACCAATTAACGAATATCCGTGGGTATTCACCAAAAGTGAAGCCTGAAAACATTGTAATCATTGGTGCCCGTTCTGTTGACCCAGGAGAACGCGAACTGATCAAAGAGCGCGGCATTCGTGTCTACAGCATGCATGAACTTGATAAAATGGGAATGAATGCAGTAATCGATGATGCTATTCAATATTTAAAAGAAGAACGCAAAACCGATGCGGTTCATTTATCCCTTGATTTAGACGGCATTGATCCAATGTATACCCCAGGCGTTGGGACACCTGTTCCAGGTGGCATCACTTACCGGGAAAGCCATTTGGCAATGGAATTACTACATGATGCGGGAATTATCACTTCGGCGGAGTTTGTAGAAGTTAATCCGATTCTCGATGAGAAAAACCGGACAGCTGATGTCGCGGTCGCACTTATTGGCTCATTGCTCGGTGAAAAATTACTGTAATAAATTAAAAACAGGCGAAAGCCTGTTTTTTTTGTTTTTTAATATGTTTTTGTTTTTTAATATGTTTTTGTTTTTTAATATGTTTTTGTTTTTTAATATGTTTTTGTTTTTTAATATGTTTTTGTT
>NZ_JBYLHS010000008.1:0-115931 GCF_057748275.1 Planococcus sp. VCh962 | reverse complement strand
TGTTATTTTGTATATAAAAAAGAAAAATATCTGGAAAAAAGTTGGGTTTTTCAGAAGTGAATTTGGTACGATAGAAAGAGAAAAAATAAATGAAACTTTTTGAAAAGCAATCCGTATATAAAAGACAGCCGCATAGGCGGAGGGAAATGAGATCATGGATGCGTTAGTCAATAAACGAATAAAAAAAGTATTAAAGGGCGATCAGAACGCATTCGCCGAAATCGTTGAGCTGTATCAACATCAGCTTTATCAAATCTGTTATCGTATGCTGGGCAACAAGCATGAAGCAGAAGACATCGCACAAGAAGCGTTTATGCGTGCTTATGTCAATCTTCATACATTCGATCAAAACCGCAAATTTTCAACATGGTTATACCGAATAGCCACGAATTTGTGCATTGACCGGATCCGCAAAAAAAAGCCGGATTATCATCTGGATGCGGAAGTACGGGGGACGGAAGGCTTGAACATGTACTCGTCCATTGCCAACGATGATCAGCTTCCTGAAGAAGAATTAATGCGGATGGAAGTGCAGGAGCGGGTGCAGTACGAGATAAGTCGCTTGCCAGATAAATACCGTGCCGCTATTGTATTAAAGTACATTGAAGAATTGCCGCTGGCGGAAATCAGCGAGATTTTGGATTTGCCGCTAGGTACCGTGAAAACACGGATACACCGAGGAAGAGAAGCTCTTCGGAAGCAATTGAGCAATTTGTAGGAGGCGAGCACCATGAACACATGTCCGGAAAAAATCATCCATTTCATGGACGATTATTTAGATGGGGATCTTAACCCCGCTGATGAGGCTATTCTAAAAGCACATTTAGAAAGCTGCATCGATTGCCGGAAGTTATACCATGAGTTAAACAAAACGATCGCATTTGTTCAAAGTGCATCACATATACAAGCGTCGCCTGATTTTGTCCAAAAGACAATGCAACGGCTGCCAAAAGAAAGACAGCGCGTTGGAATCCAGCGCTGGTTCAGGCAACATCCCTTATTAACAGCTGCAGCGCTTTTCTGCTTGCTGATGAGCGCAGCCTTGTTCTCGAACTTCAATAATGATCAGCAGTTTGCTTTTACGAAACAGCCTAACTTAGTCGTAGAAGGTGAAACAGTAGTTGTTCCTGAAGGAGAAGTGGTTACGGGCGATTTGACGATCCGCAATGGCGATTTGCGCGTGGAAGGTGAATTGCACGGGGATGCCACAATCGTTAATGGCCAGTATATGGCTTCCAGCGGAGTGATTACCGGGGAAATCGAAGAAATTGACAAAGCCTTTGAATGGCTTTGGTTTACGATTAAAGAGGGCGTAAAAGATGCAGCTTCGATTTTCAATTCAGGCAATAAAGAGACTGAAGAGTAGGACCTATCCTTATTGAAGGGTAGGTTTTTTCGATGAAGGCAAGGAAAATTCACTTATGATATACTAATCTATATGCAGATGTTGAAAAGCGAGGGTTGCAGATGCCGTTTTTGGAGAATTTAACAAACCAAACACCACTCGAACTTTTAGTAAATGTCATTGATATTTTATTAGTATGGTTCGTTATATATAAATTGATTACGATTATTAAAGGGACGAAAGCGGTCCAGTTATTAAAAGGAATATTTTTTATCGTTATTGCTTATCTGATTACCCAAGCTCTCAATTTAGAGACACTTGGCTGGGTCATGCAGCAAGTACTGAATTGGGGATTCCTCGCAATTATCATTATTTTCCAGCCGGAAATGAGACGGGCGCTTGAACAGCTGGGGCGTGGAAAGCTATTTTCAAGCAGCCAGCTGAATGAGGAGTCTGAGCGTAACCGATTGATTGAGGCCATGTCCAAATCAGTAAGTTATATGGCGAAACGCCGGATTGGGGCGCTTATTTCAATTGAGCGGGAAACTGGATTAAGCGAATACATTGAAACCGGCATCCAAATGAACTCGGACATAACGTCAGAGTTGCTAATCAATTTATTTATTCCGAATACACCGTTGCATGATGGTGCTGTCATTGTGCAAAAAAACCGGATTGCTGCTGCAGCCTGTTATTTGCCGTTGTCAGAAAGTCCGTTTATTTCAAAAGAACTTGGAACCCGCCACCGTGCGGCCCTCGGTATTAGTGAAGTAACCGATGCTATTACAATCATTGTGTCAGAGGAAACGGGTGCAATCAGCCTTACTGCGAATGGAGATTTGCATCGCAATTTATCACTGGAAGATTTTGAAGTAAAATTGCGCCGAATCTGGTTTGGAGCCGATCAGCAGCCAGCTGATTCTTCCCGATGGAACTGGAGGGGGAAAAAGAATGGATAAATTGATGGACAGCCCTTGGTTTTTGCGGATTATGGCATTATTGCTAGCTTTTCTTCTATTCTTTTCGGTCAAAGCTGATGAAGATGCCGCGAACTCGTCAAACAATGGCATGATAACGGAAGAAATTGAAGATGTGGAGCTGGAAGTTTTTTATGGAGATCCTAATCTAATGGTCAGTGGATTGCCGGAAACGGTGGATTTGACGATTTCCGGTCCTACAAGTACGGTGCAGACTGCACGTCAGCTGAAAGATTTTACACTTTTTGCAGATTTGCGGAACTTGCCAATTGGGGAACACAGGATACCGATTCAAACTGAAAATTTATCAGAACAGCTGCGGGTTCAAATTGAGCCAGCTTTTGTGGATATTACGATTGAAGAACGGGTCACGCAAGAGTTCCGCATCGATCCCGAGATGAACGAACGTTTGCTGCAGGAAGGATTTGTTTTAGAGGAAATTACAGCGATTCCAAATACCGCTACTGTCACAGGGCCCAAAAGTGTGATTGACTCCATTAGCTTTGTTAAAGCTACCGTTACAGGTGAGCAAGGAGTGAATGAATCATTTACAACGGAAGCCCGGATACGGGTTCTTGCAAACGATCTGACAAAACTTGAAAATGTAGTGATTGAACCGGAAGTGGCAGAGGTGTCGGTTGAAATAAAGGAATACAGCAAAGAAGTGCCAGTCGTTATTAAAGAGAATGGCGAACCGCCAACTGGAATAACGATCAATGCTCTTGTTCCATCCCATAAAACTGTTCGGGTCTACGGTCCGAAGAATGCAGTGGATCCATTGCAGGAGTATGTAGTGGAAGTGAACACAGGAGTCATTACTTCGACAGATACAACAATCGAAACGGAATTAAAAGCACCGAAAGGCACTTCATCCGTCACTCCCGGCGATATGACCGTGGAAGCTGAAATTACAGTTGATGAAACGGTTGAAGCGCCTGACGGAGTTGAGAATCCGGAAATATCAGAAAATTCTCCCTCGTAATAATGGGGAAGAGATATAAATTTGCGATGGAACATGTATAATGAAGCGAGATAATGCTATAGATTGAAGGAGAGAAAAGAATGGGAAAATATTTTGGAACTGATGGGGTACGGGGAGTTGCGAACAGTGAACTGACACCTGAATTGGCATTTAAACTAGGGCGTTTTGGCGGATATATTTTAACGAAAAGCTCGAAAGAAAAACCGAAGGTATTAATCGGCCGAGATACTCGTATTTCAGGCGAAATGCTTGAAGGGGCACTTGCAGCAGGATTATTGTCTGTTGGAGCAGAAGTAATGCGCCTTGGCGTTATCAGCACCCCCGGAGTTGCCTATTTAACGCGTGTAATGAGTGCAGAAGCAGGCGTCATGATTTCAGCTTCACACAATCCAGTAGAAGATAATGGCATCAAGTTTTTTGGGTCTGACGGCTTCAAATTATCCGATGAGCAGGAGTTGGAAATCGAAGCATTGCTTGATAGTGAAGAAGACACTTTACCACGTCCAACAGGCGGAGATCTGGGCAGCATCACAGATTATTTTGAAGGCGGACAAAAGTATATCCAATATTTAAAGCAAACTGTGGATGAGGAATTCACAGGTATTCATGTGGCACTCGATTGCGCACACGGAGCGACATCTTCCCTAGCGACGCATGTATTTGCTGATTTAGATGCAGATATTTCATCGATGGGCGCTTCTCCAAATGGCTTGAATATTAACGATAAAGTAGGATCAACTCATCCTGAGAAATTGGCTGAAATGGTAATCGCTAAAAAAGCGGATATTGGGCTGGCATTTGACGGCGATGGCGATCGCTTGATTGCAGTGGATGAAAAAGGCCAAATCGTTGATGGTGACCAGATTATGTACATAATCGCCAAGCATTTGCATTCAGAAGGCCGACTGAAGAAAAATACAGTTGTGTCAACCGTGATGAGCAATATGGGCTTTTATAAAGCCTTGGAAGAGAACGGCATGGAAAGCAAGCAGACAGCTGTCGGTGACCGATACGTCGTGGAAGAGATGAAGAAAAATGAGTATAACCTAGGCGGCGAGCAGTCAGGCCATATTGTGTTCCTGGATTACAATACAACAGGAGATGGTTTGTTGACCGGCCTTCAGCTTGTGAATATCATGAAAATCACTGGCAAAAAATTATCTGATTTAGCAGCAGAAATGACGATTTTCCCGCAAAAGCTTGTCAATATCCGCGTGACTGATAAGCATGCTGTTACAGAAAATGCAAAAGTGGCTGCTGTCATTGAAGCAGTGGAAAGTGACATGGATGGAAATGGCCGCGTCCTCGTACGTCCTTCTGGTACAGAACCGCTTGTCCGGGTGATGGTAGAAGCAGCTTCTGGAGAAGATTGCGAGAAATATGTAGAGCAAATTGCTGAAGTAGTAAGAGCCGAAATGGGCTTGAACTAGTATAAGAAAACGGTTCAAAAGCCAGACGGCTTTTGAACCGTTTTTTTGGTATTATAAGGGGTTATTTTAATAAGGTTTTGTTGACGTGCGTAAGTCGAAAAGGTATGATAAACTTGCCTAGGTTTAGGCCGCTAAAAAAGGGGGATAGTAATGCGTACGAGGAAAACAGTTAAAGCGCCAGTACTGGGGAAATCGGATGGACAAATCAATTCCCAGTAGACGAGGAGGAGGAGTATCGAGATTTCGGCGGATACCTCCCGGCCGCGAAGCCCGGTCGTAATATCCAGCATTTAAAGCAGTTGAGTGATCAATTGTACAACGATGCGGATGGGCTCATGGAAAGTGTTTGCCAAAACGCGCAAACGCTCATTTTGACTTATAGGAAAATGGAGGAATTGGATTATGTGTGGAATTGTCGGGTATATTGGAGAAAATGATTCAAAAGAGATTCTTTTAAAAGGATTGGAAAGATTGGAATACCGCGGCTACGATTCAGCAGGGATTGCTGTACGCAACGGCAAAGGCATTACGGTATTCAAAGAAAAAGGACGCATCGCGGACTTGCGTGCTGTAGTGGAAGATGAAGTGGTCGGAACAAGTGGGATCGGGCATACACGCTGGGCAACTCACGGAAAACCAAATCGCGTAAACGCTCACCCCCACCAAAACGATAATGATCGTTTTACATTGGTGCACAATGGAGTGATTGAAAACTATCACCACATTCAGCGCGATTATTTAGCTGGCGTGCAAATGGAATCAGACACAGATACAGAAATCATTGTGCAATTGATTGGCAAATTTGTAGCGGAAGGCATGACAACCCAAGAAGCATTCAGCAAGACGCTGACTTTGCTAAAAGGTTCATACGCCATCGCGTTATTGGATGCGGAAGAAGAGCACACAATTTTTGTGGCGAAAAACAAGAGCCCGTTGCTTGTCGGACTTGGAGATGGCTTTAACGTGGTCGCTAGCGATGCAATGGCTATGCTGCAAATCACAGACCAATTTGTGGAATTGATGGACAAAGAAATCGTGATCGTACGTAAAGACAGCGTTGAAATTTTAACATTGGACGGCGAAAAAATTAGCCGCCAGCCGTTCAAAGCTGAAATTGACATGAGCGATATTGAAAAAGGCACCTACCCTCATTATATGCTGAAAGAAATTGATGAGCAGCCAGCAGTTATGCGCAAAATCATTCAAGCTTACCAAGGCGCAGACGACAAATTGACGATTCAGCCTGAAATCATCCAAGCGTTGAAAGATGCGGATCGCATCCATATTATCGCTGCAGGCACAAGCTATCATGCTGGATTGATCGGCAAAGAATACTTGGAGAAAATGGCAGGCATTCCAGTAGAAGTGCATGTATCAAGTGAGTTTGGCTATAACATGCCTCTTCTTTCAGAGAAGCCTTTGTTTATCTTTATTTCCCAATCAGGAGAAACTGCTGACAGCCGCCAAGTATTGGTGAAGATTAAAAAACTGGGCCATCCATCGTTGACGATTACGAACGTAGCCGGCTCTACGCTTTCACGTGAAGCGGATTACACATTATTATTGTATGCAGGACCAGAAATTGCAGTCGCATCTACAAAAGCGTATACTGCACAAATTGCTGTTCTTTCAATTCTGGCTGCGGTAACTGCAGAGTCCAAAGGCATCGACATCGGCTTTGACTTGGTGCAGGAATTGGGAATTGTAGCGAATGCAATCCAAGCACAAGTGGACATGAAAGAAGAAATGGAGCAAATCGCCCGCGATTTCCTTTCAACTACACGCAATTGCTTCTTTATCGGTCGCGTTATGGATTACTTTGTAGGCCTTGAAGGCGCATTAAAGTTGAAAGAGATTTCGTATATCCAAGCAGAAGGCTTCGCTGGAGGCGAGCTGAAACACGGCACGATTGCGTTGATCGAAGAAGGCACTCCGGTTATCGCGCTTGCGACGCAAGAAGCCGTTAACCTCAGCATTCGCGGAAACGTCAAAGAAGTGGCGGCTCGCGGTGCAAATCCTTGCATCATTTCTATGGAAGGTTTGCAAGAAGAAGGCGATAGCTTAGTTCTTCCAAAAGTCCATGAACTGCTGTCCCCGCTCGTATCGGTTATTCCGATGCAGTTGATCAGCTATTACGCAGCGCTTCACCGCGACTGTGACGTGGACAAGCCACGTAACTTGGCTAAATCGGTTACGGTTGA
This sequence comes from Planococcus sp. VCh962, assembly GCF_057748275.1. Lineage (NCBI taxonomy): Bacteria > Bacillati > Bacillota > Bacilli > Caryophanales > Caryophanaceae > Planococcus > Planococcus sp. VCh962. The sequence continues at coordinate 108,996 of NZ_JBYLHS010000008.1, read as the reverse complement.
ATAAAATAAGTTCTTTAAAAGCCACTTACGACATTTTGCCGTAAGTGGCTTTTTTTATATTTTTGTTTAAGCGAAAGCTAAATATTATTATATGAGAAGAATAATATTTCCTTCATTTTGCCATTCTTAGAAAAAATCAAATTAATGGATATTGAATAGACCGTTCGAATGACTTTACCTATAAAAACTACAAGAAAACAAAAATTATGTTAAAATATAAAAGGAAGTGATTCACCCGTTCTAGCAACTGTTGCTGACGGGCGGAATTCATCTTTTTTTTTATTTTGAACGCTGGTTTTAAGCCTGCTTTATCCTCCCTAACACTCCTGCCCGCCCCGCAAGGAAATAACATATACTTTCCTTCATCAACCGCATACTTACTAAACAGTCTTTGCTTGTCAATTAGGATAAAGCAGTACGATTTATTTTGCTTAAAACATGTTGTTCGAGATGAAAAACTAAATATTTGTGAAAGAAAGGAAGATGATTTTATGAGATCTGACATTACTGCAGATCATCGATCGAGAGAAAAGGAATTCGTCAACAAACACAAACCAGAAAAAACTGCAGATTACACATTTGACCGAGTGCCAAGAGAGGAAAGGAAAATGGGCTGGTTAAGCATCACCAATATTACATTCGGGATTGCTACCGCTATTTTTTATTTTCAGATGGGAAGTGTCATGGCTTTGCAATTCGGAGCGGCCAATGCCATTATCTCAGCTATCTACGCGATTATCGTAGCAGGAATACTTGGAACGATTATTGTTTACCTGTCGGCTAAATCCGGCATGAACGTCAACTTATTATCCCGCGGAGGATTCGGTTATATCGGCGCCTCATTAACCTCGTTAATTTACGCTTCCAACTTTATCATGTACTGTGCGTTTGAAGGCATGATACTTGTGGCAGCTGTCCATGCATTTTTCCCCGCAATCCCCGTGTGGGCCCTGATCGTCCTCTTTGGATCAATCGTCATTCCGTTAAACTGGTTTGGCATCAAGCAATTGGATAAGTTGCAAAAATGGTCTTTGCCCATTTTTGGTTTGTTTTTAATCGCTGCTATTTATGTAGCGTTTAATCGTCCTTCTTTGTATGAAGGGAGTTTCTGGACATACATGCCTGAAGGTGTTCAAATAGGCGGCACGGCGCTGCTATTGTGCATCGGTATGCAACACGGCATTATGGGGCTGACTGCTTTGATCGCCTCTGATTACGCGCGTTTCTTAAAACCGAAAGATATAAAAGTCGGTTCAATCGCCATCGGATTTATTCCGCAGATTTTCTGTTTTGGGGTAATGGGTGGCCTTGGCATCTGGTTTGGCGTTACTTTGGGTGAATCCAATCCCGGTGTTTATATCGTTGTCTTATTAGGTCTTGGCGGTGTGCTGTTTACGATGCTGACTCAAGTGCGCATTAACATCACGAATATCTATAGCAGTTCGTTGTCATTGTCGAGTTTCTTTGAAAATATGTTCAACTTTTCACCGGGCCGACGCTTCTGGGTAGTGGTTTCAGGCATTGTTGCCATCATGCTGATGCTTGGCGGCATTGTAGATCATTTAGGTGTAGCCATGACTTTCCAAGGCGTAGCGCTTATGACTTGGGCATCCATATTGGTGACCGATGCGCTTGTTGTAAAGAAAATGCTGAAAATCGGGCCTGGCTATTATGAGTCCAGACAGAGAAATTTATATAAATGGAATCCTGTCGGCGTGGTATCGCTCTTGGTGCCAACTGCTTTGGGGACCATTGCAGCACTTGGATATTTCGGCTTATTCCTGCAAAGCACGGCGGCATTTTTCGCGGCTATCATGGCTGCCATTTTGACAGTAATTCTAGCTGTTTTGACTAAAGGCCGCTATTATACGAAAAGAGAAGTTAACGATATTCCAAAAGAAGATTATATTGCCTGAAAAAATGTTTTGGGGTAAAGTGGCAGTAAAGAGCATGACTCGCTTCAAGAATTTACCTATTACTTGATTTGGAGAGGATGAGCGAAATGGCAATCACTTCAACCGTAACTTTGAATATGGCTCGGCGTTTTAATGCAAAATCAGAAACGGTATTTGAAGCCTGGACCAATCCGGAAATCATGAAAAAATGGCTGTTTACAATGGAATCGACCAACAAAGTTGCTAAAAGCGATCTTCGCATAGGCGGGGCGTGGGAGATCGTTGATCGCCGGAACGGTGTCGATTACCAGGCTTTCGGTGAATACGTAGACATTATAAAGCCGAATAAGTTGGTATTTACCTTTAAAATGCCACAATTCAGTGATACGGAAGATGTCATCAGAGTTTTCATCTCTCCCGTTCAGGCAATGTGTGAAATGACTTTTTCGCAGGAAATTGTAGTTCCACATGAAGAAATTTGGACAGAAGAAGATATTGAAAAAGCGAAAGCTGAATACAGCACCCAATCCGAAGAAGGTTGGGGCATGATGTTTGAGAATTTAAAAAAGCTAGTCGAAATTCCAACCTGAATAAATGAAAAGACGATAAACCCGGAAAGTGCTTATGCGCTTTCCGGGTTTATTTTTTAAACCAAATTAATGAAGGAATCCTCTGCCAGAAAGTTGAAATAGAATAGCAATCTGAAAAAGAAGGTGAGTAAGAGATGAAAGCCCCTGAAGAAATTTTGGCTGTATGGAGCAGGTTTCATGATTTTCCGATGGAGACATTGACGAAAGCCTGGTTTTATTCGCGGTCGGGAAACAAAAAGCAGCGCAGCGTAGAGTTGATGAAAGAGCATAAAGCGCAGTACGGGATAACCGGCAATTGTTTTGATTTAGCTATTTGGTTACTGGATGAATTTAAAAAGGCCGGTATCGAAGCCTATCCCATCGGCAATGAATTAGGGACAGAAGAAGCGCATGCAGCACTCATCGCGCTTGATGAAAAAGGCAACCGGTATTTATGCGATCTCGGAGATCAGTGGCTGCAACCGGTGCTGATTGAGAGGGGACATGAATCCTATGCAGGGGAGAAACTGAGTGGTTTTTATCCTGCAGCCGATGTAGAGATTGTGCCGCGGCAAAATGAAGTGGAAATCATTTATCACCGCCCAGGGGGGAAACAATCGCGTCAGACTTACGACACTACACCGGTAACGGAAGCGGATTTTTGGCAGGCAGGTGAGTTCTCTCAAAATCATGTTTATCCGAAGCCGCTCGTAGAAGTGCGGCTTCCATATAAAAAAGAAGTGGCGCATTGGGAGTTTGACAACTGGAAAAGCTTTTTAAGTACCACGGAAGGCCTTATTCCGGATAAACCGGTGGCTACAATGGAAGAGTGGGTGGATAGAATCGGACAAAAAACCCACTTTGACCAGCAATTCTTAATGGATTCATTGAGTTTTTACAAGCAGTTGAACAAAGAAAGCAGGAGATAAAATTGCAGACGCATTTGTATTTTGTACGACATGCCCATTCGGATTACACACCAGATGAATTGTCTCGGCCGTTGTCAGAAAAAGGAGCAGCAGATGCTCAGAGAGTGGCAGCGGCGCTGAAAGAGGAAAAGATCGGACGAATCATTTCAAGCCCCTACAAGCGGGCTGTGCAGACGGTAGAAGGCATTTCCCGGGAAATTGGCATAGATATTGAACTGCTGGAAGGGTTTCGGGAGCGTTTGTTAAGCAGTGAACCGGTTGCTGATTTCCAAACAGCTATTTTGAAGGTGTGGAAAGATGAGCAGTTCGCTTTTAAAGGCGGCGAATCAAATCAAACCGCAAGAATGCGCGGGGTAAAAGAAGTGCTGAAGATTCTTCGCCGTTATAAAGGCGAACGCATTGCTATTGGAATGCATGGCAATCTCATGGTGCTGATCATGAGTTATTTTGACAGCCGTTATGGTGTTCAATTCTGGCAGCAGCTTAAGGTGCCGGATATCTACTGTCTAACTTTCGACGGCATGGAGTTAAGAGAAGTGCGGCAGATTGCTTTGGATGTGAAGGCCATATGATTAAAGCAGTAGTTTTTGATTTGGATGGCACTTTGTTAAATCGGGATGCTTCTTTGAAGCTGTTTGTTGACGCGCAGCATGAGCGCTTAAAGCCAACATTGGGGGTTATACCGAAAGGTCAGTACATGGAGCGGTTTATCGAATTAGACGCCCGGGGGATGGTTTGGAAAGACCGGGTTTATCAGCAGCTAATAGAAGAATTCCAGCTCAAAGGAACCACTTGGGAAGAGCTGCTGGCAGATTACTTGAATGGCTTTAAACAGCATTGTGTGCCTTTTTCGAATTTAACACCCATGCTTAAAGCATTAAAGGGCCAACCGATGCGTTTGGGCATTATTACAAACGGCAGAGGACAATTTCAGCTGGATGCTATATCGGCTTTGGGAATTGAACATTATTTCGACGTCATTTTGATTTCCGAATGGGAAGGCATGAAAAAACCGGATCCCCGCTTATTCAGAAAGGCATTAGCGGTGCTTGGAGTAGAAGCGGAAGAGACCTTATATGTAGGAGACCATCCGGATAATGATGTGCTAGCTGCGAAAGCAGTGGGCATTAAAACGGTCTGGAAAAAAGATTCACAATGGAGCGGTGCAGAAGCAGATTATGTTATCGAAGATTTAAATGAAATAATGGACATCATTAAAAAAGAGAATATCATGATCAGAAGGTTCCAGAGCCCGGACGTGAAAGAGATTGTCTCGCTATTTTATGAAACGGTTCATGAAGTCAATGCGGCAGATTATTCAAAGGAGCAATTGGCGGTCTGGGCTCCAATAGAAGAACAAGCGGAAAAGGCGGCGATGTGGCAGGAGTCTTTGCAGCAAAACGTAACTTATGTGGCTGACATCGACGGCAAGATAGCCGGTTTCTGCGATATGACAGAAGGTGGCTATTTAAATCGGCTGTATGTCCATAAAAATCATCAGCGGCAAGGAGTTGCTTCGATGCTCGTCGAACTGCTTGAACAAGAAGCGCGAAGACTGAAGCTCCGGGAAATCACTACCGAAGCGAGCCTCACCTCAAAGCCTTTCTTCGAAGAGCGGGGATACCAGGTTATCAGAAAGCAGTCTGTAGAACGAAAAGGCGTTGTCATGGCGAATTACAAAATGCTCAAAAAACTTTCTTCCCTTTGAGGAAGAAAGTTTTTTATGTCGTTTAAGTTCAGGTAGAATGGAAAACCTTCATTGATTGCAATTATTCTTTATTGCTGCCTGGCTTCCAGAAACACCGGCCGGATGGTGCCCCATGGCGCAACGTCTACCGTTACCGCTAGTTTCTCGGCCTGTTCAAGTCCTGGCCCGGTCCCTTGTTCTACATAGTATTGCTCCAATTGAGGTGCTGTTAAGGTGTCGCCGTAATAGGTGCCATGAATGGCTCCGAAAAAAGGTTCATTCGAAATCCGATTCACTACGGCAAAGCCATCCTCCCCTTCTTTTAATGTGAAATAAACATCTCCGTTTCGCACAAGTGCATCAGGTTTTAAATCAGGATATTGAAGCAAAATGTATTCGCCGTAAAACGGGTCAGATGGATCGTATGGCTCCGCCCGCAGGACAAACTGATTGCCGAACCATGACGCTGCGTAAAAGCTCAAGACAATCATCAGTACAACGCAGGTTTGCAGAAATGGAAACAGATAGTTTTTCATGACGCAGTCCTCGCTTTCTTGCGGTTAAACCACCAGGCAACTCCAGATAAGCCAAACAGAAGAAGCGCACCAATCAGGAAGAACAGTGACATATTGAGCCGCTCCCAAGCGTAAATGAAATAAATTACAACCTGTACCAGGATAAAATAGACAAAAGCGATCCCGAGTGGCTGATTTTGGCGATGACAAAAAGCCAGATAACTAAGTGCCACGGTTTCTGTTAAGATGGCAAGCCCGATTGCTGAACTGTCAAACAACAATAACCCGACGGCACCGAGTGGTGAGACCCAAAAAATAGGGCGCGAGCGGAAATAGCATGATACTAAAACTGCCAATGCGGCGATTAAGAGGCTGATGGACTCCAACATATTTAAATCATTGAAGGCGAATACTGAAGAACCCCGGACAGCCAAATAGATAATCGATAATGCTCCGCCAATTAGTAAATAAAGAGGCTGTATTATCTTCTTCTTTTCTAGAGAAGCCAGGAATAGGAGCCCTGTTAAAACAAATAAGGTCCAAATCGGCCATAACCAGCTTTCATAATCGACCACGGTCCATAGCATTAATCCTGAACCGAACAACAAAAGCCAGCTGGAAACTGCAGGAATCTTATCTGTGCTGAAATAAAACCAGACGAGAGCCACAGCAATGAAAACTATCCATTCCACCCAGCCCATGGCGACAACAGATGACACCAAGACTTGAATTCCAAAAACAAATGCCACCACTGCATAGGCGACATGGCGCCAATAAAAATAATGGCCAATCGCTGCCAGGAAAAGAGCCCATCCAATCAGAGAGCCTGATAATGGCAAATGGAATGATTGAACAGCTACCACGATCGCTGCCCCGAACATGGCGAGACCGATCAGCCGGAAAGTGTGAGGCAAGCCGAAATTTTTCAGCTGTGCCAAGTGCCCGAGCCCATAAAACAACCACATTAACAGCAGAACTAAACTGATTTTTAAGGCTGCCGGCATCACTTGCCAATTGGCGGCGATAAAGCTGAAAACTGCCAGTGAAAAGAAAATAAGTCCGATAACCAGCAATAACGGCATTTTTTTAGAGCCGGGCTGCTGATGTTCATATGCCAGAATTTTTTCAACTGTAGTTTGATCAATCAGACCTGCCTTTTGCCAATGCAATAATTTGTTTTTAATATCCATTTATTCCCCTCTTACTTAGCGCCATTATAAGCTTTTGCCGTTTTGAAGGATAGGCCTCTGACAGGGATTTCTGTCTTTTATCAGCTATGTAGACCGCTTCGATATGCGATGCAGTATAGATACACAAAATTCGGGTCTGCTATGGATTGGCCGATAAACGAGTTTCATGTAATAAAACAAGAACCTATAAATATGTAAGATACAAATTATATTAAATAAACCTGTAATTTTTTTACTTTAATTGCTAGAATGTGAAGTAACGTAATCATTAGGAGTTGTATGAAATAATGGATTTACTGCTTTTTTTCTTTGTGGAGAACATGGCTTTGATTATCGCCTTGATGTATTTAGCCCTGAAAATGAAGGAATTGTTTTTACTGGAAATGAAAAAGCCCTCCCATTTACTATTGCTATCTTCACTTTTCATTAGTTTTTTAACTTTTTCTGTCATGTATAATCCATATATTTATGAAGGGATGCGCCTAGATTTAAGGGAAGTTCCTCTATTTTTTATTACTTATGTGGGTGGCTGGAAATTCGGAATCCTGTCAGCGATTATTCCAGCTGTTTTTCGGGTTTCAATGGGAGGTCCAACTGTAGAAATTGGCATTCTTCAATCTATCTTGCTTCCGGTTCTAATTGGAGCTCTTTTCCATGACAAAAGGCCGGTCGATAAATTTTTCCCTCGAATTGACTTAAAACGGATGATAACCGGTTTTGTTGTATTTGAAATTTTAAAATCTATTTGGATGTTCTTTTATACACCGGTCACTCTGGCGATTATCGTGCCGATTTTCTTTTTTGCCTTGATTGCAGTTTTAGCCATGTCCATGATATTGAATGAAGAAAATCGAACCCTTCTTTTGCGAAAAGAACTTGAGATGTATTCGAACCAAGATTCGTTAACCCGTTTGCCAAATATCCGCTTCTTTAAAAATAAAGTGGAAGATCTTCTCTCTAAAAATACACCAATGCTGGTTTCTATGGTCGACGTTGATTATTTTAAAGTCTACAACGATACGCATGGCCATCAAAAAGGTGATTCGGTTCTTCGTACTCTCGGGCAATTGTTAATGGAAAGCGCAAGGGAAGAAGATATCGTAGCACGTTACGGTGGAGAAGAATTCATCATTTGCTATACGAATGTTTCAAAACCGGAAGAAGTGATTTTTCTGGCCGAACGGTTCCGCAAAAAAGTGGAGGAATACAAATTCGAAGGAGAAGAATTCCAGCCGGGCGGAAAATTGACGGTTTCGATGGGATTAAGTTTTTCATCGGAAAATAGAACTTTGGAGCAGATTATTGAGGAAGCCGATCAGGCCCTTTATCTGTCCAAGCGCCGCGGGAAAAATCAGGTAACGATATATGAAGCATCTTAAAAACCTTCTGCTTTTATAAGCTGAAGGTTTTTGTCTGTCTAAAAGAAATAAATGGCTGATGAAACGAGCAGGCTTGCTGCACAGAACAGCACTCCGACCTGGAAAAAAATTTTTCGGGACGGAAATTTTTTTGCATATTCCACCGATTGCGTCGACCGTTTTTCGCTTTCCCTAATGAGTTGCTCTCTTTTATTAATTTTTGCAAAAAAGTTTTTGCTGCTTTGGATAAAGGCTGAGAAAAATTTGCCTTCGATTAAAATCATTCCTGAGCTGATCATTAAAAGAAGAAGTCCAACTAGAAAAACAGCATCGAGCCATTCTGTGAAACTCCAGCTGGAACTAAGCAGGAAAGATATTAAAAAAGAACTTAGCAGCGATAGAAAAATTAAGGTGAATTTAAAAGTCATAAATAGAAGTCCTTTCCTTAGTTATTTAAAGATTACCACTCCTACATAGTTTTTGAAAATTTAAATATCTTGTTGCCTATTAATTGAATTACTATTATGATTAAAAGGAATTATTAGAAAAATAGGGGGTAGGGGAAATGGAGAGAAAATTTAAAGCTCAAGCATTAATGATTCTCATGGCGTTCGTTTTAATATTATCCGGATGTAATTTTAATTCTTCAGAGAACACCAAGGAAGAAAGTAAAACTGCAGATGGAAAAGAAGGGGCAGCAGGCCAAGTATTGAATATTTCAGCAGTAGCAGATATTCCTACGTTGGACTCAACAAAGGCACATGATGGGGTTGCATTTACTGTATTGAATAACGTAAATGAAGGATTGTACCGCCAAGATGAAAACCATCAGCCGATCGAAGCGTTAGTAACCGAACATACCGAAAATGAAGATCAAACGGTTCATACTTTCAAATTGCGTGAATCTACATGGAGCAATGGAGACCCTGTGACAGCGCAGGATTTCGAATATGCTTGGAAACGTGTTATGAAAGATGCAAGTCCTTATAATTTCATGTTCGTAACGGCAAGCATTAAAAACGCCGAAGCGATTATGAACGGGGAAAAAGATGCAGCAGAACTTGGGGTAAAAGCTGTGGATGAGCAGACATTGGAAGTGACACTGGAAAGTGCAAACCCGCTGCTGCAGTCATTGTTGACTTTCCCGACATTCTTGCCGCAAAACCAGAAGTTTGTTGAAGAACAAGGGGATCAATATGCTCTGGAGGCAGAAAATATTTTATTCAATGGACCATTCAAGCTTGTTGAATGGACACATGATCAAGGATGGAAATACGAAAAGAACGAAGATTATTGGGATGCAGAAGCAGTTAAGTTGGATAAGATCAATGCTTTTGTTGTAAAAGACCCAACTACTGGAGTTAATTTATATGAAACGAACAAAGTGGATCGCATCGATTTGAGTTCAGAGTCAGTTGACCAGTACAAGAGCGATGAAAACTTTGACACGATTTTAGAGCCAAGCATGATTTTCCTTCGCTTTAACCATAACCACCCTGTATTAGGGAACAAAAACATCCGCCAGGCAATCAATATGGCCATCGATAAGAAAAGTTTGACAGATGTTATTTTGAAAGATGGCTCTACGGCCTTAAATGGTGTGGTTCCTAAAGGGTTCTACCAATCTCCGGAAGGCAAAGATTATCGCGATTTGAACGGGGACATCAATACCGGAACAGTGGAAGAAGCGCAAAAACTTTGGGAAGCTGGTTTGAAAGAAACGGGTGCATCTGATGTAGCAGTTTCCATCAACATTTCAGATTCAGAAGATCACAAGAAAGTGGCAGAATATCTTCAAGCACAATTAGAAGATAACCTTCCAGGATTTAAACTGGAAATCAAAGCGGTTCCTTTCGCACAGCGTCTGGAAATAGAAAAAGCCATTGAATACGATTTGTCCTTGTCTTCATGGGGGCCTGACTACAGCGACCCGATGACTTACTTGGATATGTGGGTAAAAGGCGGGTCTGCTAACCGTATGGATTACCACAACCCGAAATTGGATGAATTGGTCACTCAGGCAAGAACAGAGACAGACCTTTCCAAACGTTTTGAAATGCTTTTGAACATCGAGAAAATCCTTTTGGAAGAAGATGCTGCAATTGCGCCTCTTTACCAAGATGGAACATCAATCTTGATGAGAGGTAAAATTAAAGATCTAATTGTACACCCGACTGGTGCTTCCCATACTTATAAATGGGCATCTATCCAAGAGTGATCAAAAGGTTATACAGCTATAGATACGAGGGTGTAGCCGGAATTATGGCCCCCTCGTATTTTTCATCCAGAAGGATACTCAACTTATAGAATTGAGGTGTTTCCATGAAGCGATATTTAGTACAGCGAATTGGATATATGCTAATTACGCTTTTTATCATCGTCACTGCAACTTTCTTTCTGATGCAGCTTTTGCCAGGTACGCCTTTCACAAATCCCGAGAAATTGACGGCACAACAGCTAACGGTATTGAATGCAAAATATGGCTTGGATCAACCCGTTGCTATGCAGTACATACGTTATCTTGGGAATTTGATACAAGGCGATTTGGGCTATTCTTTCCAGCATGAAGGAAGAACCGTTTCCAGTATGATCAGTACCCGCATCGGACCTTCTGCATTTATCGGTCTGCAGGCTTTGATCATCGGGGCAATCCTCGGCTTAGTGCTTGGCATCGTTTCTGCACTAAAGCATAATTCGGTATTCGATTACGGTTCCGTGGCATTAGCAGTTCTCGGAATGTCGATTCCTTCTTTTGTTTTTGCAGCATTGCTGCAATACTATATCGGCGTAAAACTGGAATGGCTGCCTGTAGCATTGTGGGAAGGATATTCCAGTACCTTGATGCCGTCCATCGCATTGTCGGTTACAGTCACTGCGACCGTTGCCCGCTTTATCCGCAGTGAAATGCTCGAAGTGCTTGGACAAGATTATGTTATAACTGCGCGAGCCAAGGGGATGAAGGAAAATCAGGTGATCGTCAAGCATGTAATCCGAAATGCATTGATTCCAGTAGTCACGATGCTTGGACCGCTTGCAGTCTCAATCATGACCGGAACATTGGTTATTGAAAAAATCTTCTCCGTTCCAGGGCTAGGGGAACAATTTACCTTATCCATCCTCGTGTTGGATTATAGCGTCATCATGGGGATTACGATTTTCTACAGTGCGTTGTTCATTTTCGTGGTTTTCGTTGTCGATATCATTTATGGCTTCTTGGATCCCCGCATCAATTACAGGGGGGAAGCGACATGAAAGAATTCGATGCAAAACTGCCATTGCAGCAGGATATCCATACGCAAAACAATTACATCCCGGATGATATTCCAGCCGACTTGTTTGTAAAAGCTCCGCTTGACCAAAAAAAGAGTGAAGAAATTTCAACGCCTTCGGTTTCTTTCTGGCAAGAAGCCTTTCAGCGGCTAGCAAAGAATAAAGGGGCTATGATTTCTTTGGTCCTGTTGATTTTTTTAATAGTGATGGCACTTATCGGGCCGAGTATGAATGAATTTACGTACAGAGAGCAGAATTTGGCCCATTCCAATATGCCGCCTAAAGTGGCCGGCTTAGAGTGGATGGGGTTTGACGGTGTAGATGCAAACGGAGTGGACCAGTATGCAGAGCGTGAAGTTGCAACCAATTACTGGTTTGGAACGGACGAGTTCGGACGCGATTTATGGACGCGTGTTTGGAAAGGGACTCAGATTTCCTTGTTTATCGCTTTAGTGGCCGCGTTGCTCGATTTGGTCATCGGTGTCATTTATGGCGGGATTTCTTCGTTTTACGGAGGAAGAGTCGACAATGTGATGCAGCGAATCATTGAAATTTTGATGGGGATTCCGAACTTGATTGTCATTATCCTCTTTATCCTGGTGCTTGAACCAGGCATCCGTTCTATAATCTTAGCGATGATTATCACGGGCTGGGTAGGGATGGCGCGAGTGGTGCGTGGGCAGATCCTCCAGCTGAAAGGGCAAGAATTTGTCCTGGCTTCCCGTACGCTAGGGGCTTCAAATAGCCGGTTAATTTGGAAGCACCTGATGCCGAACGTTATGGGTCCGGTCATTGTGACAGTCATGTTCACCATACCTACAGCCATTTTCTTTGAAGCTTTCTTAAGCTTTATCGGACTGGGGTTGCAAGCGCCACTCGCTTCTCTGGGTGTATTGATTGAAGATGGCTATAAATCCATGCGGTATTTCCCGTATAAGCTGATTTATCCTGCACTGGTTATCAGTATAATCATGATCTGCTTCAACTTGCTTGCTGATGGCCTGCGAGATGCACTAGATCCGAAAATGAAAAAATAGGGGAGGGTCCGTTATGAAAAATACTGTCCTGAAAGTTGAAGATCTGCATGTTTCATTTAAGACCCAAACCGGTAAAATTACGGCGGTGCGGGGCGTTAATTTTGAATTGAAGAAAGGCGAGACATTGGCAATTGTCGGTGAATCGGGTTCTGGAAAATCGGTGACGGCCAAGTCGATCATGCGTCTGCTTCCAAAAAGCACGACGGAAATCACAAAAGGCGATATTTTATACGATGATAAAAGTTTGTTGAAGCTATCAAATAGAGAAATAACCAATATTCGTGGTTCAGAAATTTCAATGGTTTTCCAGGATCCAATGACTTCACTGAACCCGACCATGAAAGTCGGCAAGCAAATCATGGAAGGTCTGCAGCGCCATGAAAACATGACGAAATCCCAAGCAAGGGAACGGGCACTGGAAATGCTGAAACTTGTTGGGATCCCGAAAGCTGAAATGCGGCTGGATAATTATCCGCATCAATTTTCAGGCGGCATGCGGCAGCGTGTCGTTATTGCATTGGCCCTTGCCTGCAATCCGAAAGTGTTGATTGCGGATGAACCGACGACAGCTCTTGATGTAACGATACAAGCGCAGATTTTGGATTTGATGAAAGACCTGCAAAGGAAAACAGATACCGCTATTATTTTAATTACCCACGATTTAGGTGTAGTGGCGAATATGGCCGATCGGGTAGCAGTGATGTATGGCGGGAAAATTGTCGAACAAGGTACGTTGGACGAGATCTTCTATAATCCGAAGCATCCCTATACGTTAGGCTTGTTGCAATCAATGCCGAAAATGAACGAAGACCGATCTCAGCCGTTATTGCCAATTGCTGGATCGCCTCCGAACTTGGCGACACTTGGGGAAGGCTGTGCGTTTGCCGCCCGCTGCCCACATACGATGAAAGTTTGCCATACATTTACTCCACCTGAAACGGTTGTAGGAAATGACTTGCATACGGCAGCTTGCTGGCTGCAGGATCCACGGACTCCAAAAGCGGAACCGGAGGAAGTACTAGTTATTAACTGATGTAAATACCAGTAAAAAAGAATGGTTGGGCCGCTGTAGAAATCATTCTGCTACAGTAAAACTGTAGGCAAACTCGAAAAAATCGAGGATGTCTGCAGTTTTTTTATGGTCATAAATTCTTTGGCATAAGAAGCAATCAACTTTGAGAAGCGGCCGAAGCTATGTATAAAAAGCAGGGGTTTTAGCTTATTTTAGAAAGATGAAATCCGCCTTAAGTTTTCGGAAAAGTCTGTAAACTTTATTGACTTTCTACCCTCTGTGAGGAATAATGAATGGAACACCTTGTAGAAAAAGGAACTTAAAATAAAGCGTTAAATCCTCCTGCAATACCTTATTCGCTAGTATTCCCCGTCCAAAGAATGTCATTCACCTATGTTCTCCGATCCATCATTTACAGATTTGTTTTGTATGCAAATCGGCTGAACGTTATTTTTCCGCATCAAAAGAAAAAAGCAGTTCTACAAAAGAAGGGGGAAAATAAATTGAAAAAAAAAGCTGTGTGGTCATTCATTGTTTTATTAGTTATTAGTATGTTGGCAGCTTGTGGTTCAGAAGATGCCAAGGAAACAACGCAAGGGGAAAAAGAAAGCAATAAAGACAGCGTCCTTAGCAGGATTGAGGAATCTAAGGAATTGAAAGTAGCTTTTGAAGGAACTTATCCGCCTTTTAATTTTATTGATGATAATGACGAGTACCAAGGGTTTGATGTGGACATTTCAAATGAAATCGCTAAGCGCCTGGGCGTTGAAACGAATTTTATTGCAACGAAATGGGACGGGTTAATTGGCGGATTGAAGGCCGATAAATTCGATATCATCATCGGCCAGATGACGGTGACAGAAGAGCGGAAGAAAAGTGTGGATTTCACGGATCCATACGTCATTACCGGCTCCGTACTGATCACGCGCGAAGAAACGAATGATATTACCAAACTTGAAGATATCAAGGGCAAGAAAGTTGGCGTGGGTGGCGGAACGACGTTTGAGGAAGTGGCGAACAGCGTCGATGGAGCAGAAGTCAAACTTTATAAAGCTGTCGGCGATTATATCCAAGACTTAACGAACAAGCGTCTGGATGTAATTATCAACGACCAATTGCTGATCAGCTACAATATCAAAGAACAAGGCCTTCCTATTAAAATAGCCAGCGATATTTTAAATAAAGATGAAATCGGCATGGCAGTTAATAAAGGCAATGAAGATTTCATTGAAAAAGTGAATGTGGCGCTAGCCGAAATGAAGGAAGATGGAACTTATAACGAAATTTACAAAAAATGGTTTGGGACAGAGCCATTAGAAAATTAATGGCGGGAAGGAGTGGTCAAAGGAACATCTTTGATCACTTTGTTTTTCAATTTTTTCGGCTGGAACGTGGAGAAGGAGGATGAGAAGCTTGCATATCTTCGTGTTAGGCACAGGGATGATCGGTACAACGGTCGTCACAGAAATGGCTGGATTTATAGAAGTCGACAGGATTACCGCTGTGGATGTCGACCAAGCGAGCATAGACAGGTGCATAGCTAAATCCGGCAGCTCTAAAGTCACCGGCAAAGTAGCAGTGCTGCAGACAGAAGAAGACATCGCGCGCGTGTTGGAGGAAGCGGATGTAGCTGTAGCTTGCCTGCCTCATTCGCTCAGTCTGGCAGCCATTAAAGCAGCTATTTCTTCAAATTGCCATTTGGTGGATTTGGTCGGGGCGCAGTTTATGGAGAAAATGGAGTTGGACGAGCAAGCAAAACAGGCGGGGCTTATTGTCGTTCCAGGGTGCGGTGTGGCTCCGGGAATTACCAATTTCTTAGCGGCGCAAGGCATCGACCTCCTCGATGAAGCGGATGAAGCAATTATGACATGCGGCGGTATCCCTATGAATCCGATTCCGCCTCTCTGGTATCAAGTGGTCTACCGGCTTGAAAGTTTATTGAGGCTATATACAAAACCAGCTATTGCCATTCAGGACGGAGAAATTGTCGAATTGGCTCCATTGTCAAACCTGCAGGAAATCACTTTTCCTGAGCCGGTCGGACTTTGCGAAACCGTCATTACCGATGCCCATAGCACGGCTTTCATACTAAACGGAAAAGTAAAGAATCTATGTGAAAGAACAGTCCGCTATCCTGGGCATTGGGGGAAAATGAAAGTGATCGGTGAACTGGGCTTCCTGGATGATACACCGGTCGCCATCGAAGGAATTACTACTACCCCGCGCGCTTTTGCCGAGAAGATACTGGCAACGAAAATGAAAGGAGACTCGCATAAGGATATTACCGTTCTGCGAGTCGAAGTGACGGGCATAAAAGATGGAAAACGCATAAAGCATCGATGGGAAATGGTTGATTTGTATGACCATCAACGCAACATTAGCTCTATGGCTAAAACAACGGCACTCCCGGCGCTGCTCATCGCGAAACTGATTGCTACAAAACAAATAACCGAGACAGGGGTTATTCCAATCGAAAGTTTAATTATCCGAGACCGGTTCCAGCCGTTTCTGGCAGAGCTGAAAAGTTTAGGAATCGATATTAGCTATAGGGAAGAAACTTTCGCTTAAGTGGAATAATGGGCACAGCACTTGTCTGATTGGAGGACATATGGACTTTACCATCATTATTGATTCATTGCCGTCCTTGCTAAAAGCGACGTTGATGACAATTTTCTTAGCGGCTATTTCCATTCTGATTGCATTGGTCATTGGATTTTTGACAGCTATCATTCGGATCTTGAAAGTGAAAGTATTGAACGAAGTGGCAAACGCTTATGTTTCCCTTATGAGGGGAACGCCGCTTTTGGTCCAAATCTTTGTCATATATTACGGATTGCCGCAAATAGGAATTTCACTGGATCCAATTTCTTCAGGAATAGTGGCCTTGAGTTTAAATGCGGGAGCGTATCTTTCGGAATCCTTCCGCGCCTCCATCCTGGCAGTCGACAACGGGCAGATGGAAGCGTCAATGTCCATGGGCATGACCTATCCACAAGCGCTGAAGCGAATCATTTTGCCGCAGAGCATGCGGATAGCCATTCCGACATTATCCAATTCCTTTATTGTGCTCATCAAAGATACTTCTCTTGTTTCAGTCATAACCGTCACAGAATTATTGCAGATGTCGAGTTTAATCATTGCAAAAACCTTTGAACCGCTGACGATTTACTTAGTCGCCGCCGCAATTTATTGGATTTTGATTTCATTTTTCACCAAGCTGCTGGACAAACTGGAAGTTCAAAGTTCCAAATACCTAGTCCGTTGATGAGTTAGGAGATGGCTATGACAATGATCCAAATCGAACATTTAAAAAAGGCTTTTGGCGCCAATGAAGTGCTAAAAGGCATCGATTTAACAATCAGCAAAAGTGAAGTAGTGGTCATTATGGGGCCGAGCGGTTCCGGAAAATCTACTTTGCTGCGTTGTATGAATTTCCTGGAAGAGCCGACCGATGGCATTATTCAAATTGGCGAATACCAAGTGCACGCAGGCGGGAAAATTGATAGATATCGCAAAAAAGTGATTCGGGAATTGAGGAAAAAAACCGGCTTTGTGTTCCAGTCGTTCAATTTGTTTCCCCATAAAACCGCCATGGAAAATGTTATGGAAGGCCCTATTGCTATCCACGGCGCAAAACCGGAAGAAGCGAAGAAAATTGCTGAAGCTTTGCTGGCCAAAGTAGGGTTGGCCGACCGCAGCGGCCATTTTCCGGCCCAATTGTCTGGCGGCCAGCAACAGCGCGTAGCGATTGCCAGGTCGCTTGCCTTGAATCCGCTCGTTATGCTTTTTGATGAACCCACGTCAGCACTGGATCCGGAACTTGTGCGAGAAGTCCTGTTGGTTATCAAAAGCTTAGCCGAAGAAGGGATGACAATGGTCATCGTTACGCATGAAATGAACTTTGCGAAAGAAGTGGCTGACCGCGTCGTTTTTATGGACGAAGGAGTCATCGTAGAGCAAGGAACATCGAAAGAAATTTTCCAAAACCCGAAAGAAGAAAGAACAAAGCAATTCCTTTATCAAGTCGAGGCGGTAGTGGTGGATTAAAGAAAATGGATAATGCTTTCAAGAAACCGGCCAATAACTCATTGACCGGTTTCTTTTTTGGGTACAATAAAAAAGAAGAGGGAGAAAGGAAGATTTCATGGAGTCGGAAAAGATAAAGATTTACACAAAGGACAGCCGATATCTTGGCGTCGCCACGCGTGAAGAAGTCCATAAAAAAGGCCATTGGCATCAGACCTTCCATTGCTGGTTCATCAGCCGGAGATGCGGCAAAGACTGGATTCATCTCCAATTGCGGAGCAGTACCAAGAAAGACTTTCCGAACCTGCTCGACATCACGGCTGCTGGCCATCTGTTGGCAGATGAGGACGTTGAGGACGGCGTGCGGGAAGTGGAAGAAGAACTGGGCATCATTGTGGAATTTAAAGACTTGATTTCACTTGGCACAATAAAAGACCAGATCCACCAGGATGGCTTCTTCGATAATGAGCTATGCCAGGTTTTTCTGTTTCATTTGGAAAATGATAACGACGCAGTGTATAAGCTGCAACAAGAAGAAGTCGCCGGTATAATGGCAGTGGAATTTCAGGATTTTTACGAATTGTGTTTTGGGCAAACAGCAGAAATGGAAGCGACGGGATTTGAAATATGGGCGGACAGCACAAGTCATGAAGTAAAGAAAAAAATCAATTTGCAGGATATTGTTCCGCATAGCCGTCAATATTTACATTATGTCGCTGCTTCCATCGCGAAGGAACTGGGTTATCAACATTTAAAGCGGAATTGACGAAATCGCTCCAGCTCTTTCCTATGTTTTGAAACTGGCAGTACCTTTCCCGGATAACTGGAACTAAGATAAAACGGCATGGTCAGAATGCTGTCCATGCCGTTTTCTATTTTATTCAGTCCCTATCATTCAAAAAGCTGAGGGATACCATTCGATAATGTATAAATGCCCATCCAGGCCATTGTAACGACAATGACGATGCCGAAAATAGTCATCCATAGCGGGTGTTTGTAGTCGCCGACGATTTTCGCTTTATGCGCGGCAACCAGCATAACTCCAAGGGCAATCGGTAAAATCAAGCCGTTCAATGAACCGACAAGAACAAGAATCAGCACGGGCTGTCCGACAATGACAAAAACGGTAGTAGAAATAATAATAAAAGCGATGACCAGCCAGCGGTTGTACTTGTCGAGAAATGGACTGAACGTCCGGATAAAAGAAACGGACGTATAAGCAGCCCCGACCACTGAAGTGATGGCGGCAGCCCACATAACGACACCGAAAATCTTATAGCCGATATTTCCAGCAGCCAATTGGAAGACAGAAGCCGGCGGATTGGCCGGATCCAATGAAAGCCCTTGTGAAACGACTCCAAGGACTGCCAGGAAAAGAATGATACGCATAATGGAAGCAATCCCGATGGCATAGATTGAACTGCGGGTAACTTGTGGAACAGCCGCTCTGCCGGTAAGTCCAGCATCAATAAGACGATGCCCGCCGGCAAATGTGATGTATCCACCGACGGTACCGCCGACAAGCGTCACAATTGCGAAGATGCTGATGGTATCCGGAGCGAAAGTTTTAACTACTGCCTCCCCAAGTGGCGGCTGGGCGGTAAACATAACGTAAAAGGTTAAACCGATCATAACGAAACCAAGGATTTGGGCAAATCGGTCCATCGCCCGTCCTGCTTCTTTCACTACGAAGATGCCGACTGCTATAAGGCCACTTGCCAAAGCGCCGATTTTAGGGTCAATGCCTAACAATACATTGATTCCAAGGCCAGCTCCGGCAACGTTGCCAATATTAAAAGCAAGACCGCCCATAACCACCAGAAGGGCTAGGAAGTAACCAAGGCCAGGAAGGACATCGTTGGCAATGTCCTGAGCCCGTTTTCCGGATACCGCAATGATGCGCCAGATATTTGTTTGGGCACCGATATCAATAATGATGGAAATAAGGATAACAAATCCGAACGAAGCCAGTAATTGTTCCGTAAAAACGGTGGTCTGTGTCAGGAAACCTGGACCGATAGCGGAAGTCGCCATCAGGAAAGCTGCACCAATCAAAATACTGCGGTTCGTGTTCTTCATAACTCTCCCTCCCTTTGAATTTATGTCCTACATAAACTCTTCCACTTTTGTGATATCAATTCCCGCCTCCTTTAATGATTTAGAGATAGCGGCAGCAAATTCAAGTGCCGTAACTCCGTCGCCATGTATGCAGATAGTTTCTGCTTTGATGCCGATATCCTGGTTTTGTACAGTATGGACTTTCTTTTCCTGGACCATGCGGATAACTTGGCCAATTGCAGTCCCCGGGTCAGTAATCAAAGCATTGGGCTGGGTGCGCGGCGTCAAGGTGCCGTCCTGTTGGTACGTACGGTCAGAGAATACTTCATTGGCGGTGCGCAGGCCAATTTTTTCACCCGCTTTCATCAATTCACTGCCGGACAAGCCGAATAAAATCAGTTCCGGATTTACTTTATACACCGCTTCCGCAATCGCTTCTGACAATGCAGCGTCTTTAGCGGCCATATTGTATAGAGCACCATGCGCTTTTACATGCTGCAAGCGGCCGCCTTCGGCTTGCACAAAGCCGGATAAGGCACCAATTTGATACACTGTCAGGTCATAAGCTTCCTGAGGGGAAATGGAGATATTCCGGCGACCGAAACCGACCAGATCCTGAAGTCCTGGATGGGCACCGATTCCAACATTTTTCTCAAGCGCCATCGCTACCGTTTTCCGCATGGTAGCAGGATCTCCGGCGTGAAAACCGCAGGCAATGTTGGCCGAAGTCACGAAATTCAATATTTGCTCGTCATTTCCAAGCTTATAAGCCCCGAAACTCTCGCCCATGTCACAATTCAAATCCACTTTAAAGGTCATTTCCATTCCTCCTTTTTTAAATAGATACCAATTTTTAATTGGCGGATTTGGCGTTCTTGTTCGATATACCGTTTTTGCGCTTCTTCCACAGTAATTTCTTTAAAACGCATTTGGTCTCCAGGCTTCAATTGGCTGATCAGCGGCAAATCGACGGACGCGACTTGCCCGATTTTTGGATAACCGCCGGTTGTTTGGCGGTCTGCCAAGAGAACAATCGGATTGCCATCTGCCGGTACTTGAATCGAGCCGAATGACACCGCCTCTGAAATCAATTCTTTCGGTTCTTCCAGTGACAATGCGACCCCTTCAAGGCGATAGCCCATTCGGTCGGAATGGGAAGAAACTGAAAAAGCTTCGCTGAAAATCTTTTCTTTACTGTCGCTGTTAAACAACTCATACTGGCGTCCTTTCATCATGCGGACGACAGGCTCGTTAAAATAACGGGGAGCGGCAATTTTCCATTCCAGTTCATTGTCAGTGATACGGAGTAAGGAAGTGGCGTGGCCAGAAGAAACAGGATGCGTCGGGATAATATCGCCTGCTTTTAATGCCCGTCCATGGAAGCCGCCGATTCCAGCCCGCAGATAAGTGGATTTACTGTTCATGACATCCGGCACATCAATGCCGCCCGCTACAGCCAAATACACTCGGCATCCGGTATGGGGCGCTCCGAATTTGAGAACACTTCCTTTTTTAACAGCAACTGTCCTCCACATTTTGATATCAGTGCCATTGATTTTCGGTGACAGGTCTCCTCCACAAAGCGCGATAAATGCATCTTCTTCAAATTGTATAGCAGGACCCACCATCGCGATTTCAAGGGTTGCAGCGTTTTCTTCATTGCCCACCAGCAAATTGGCTGTCCGATGTGCGAAAGGGTCCATCGCGCCGCTTACGATGACGCCGTATTTCTGGAAACTGAAGCGGCCGAGATCCTGGACGGTAGTTTGAAGGCCGCTTTTAATGATCTTCAGCATGCTGTTCCTCCTTCAATGAATGATACTCGCTTTCTGATATTTCCTTGAAGACTATTTTATCTCCGGCCCGCAGCAAGCTTGGAATTTCCTGTTCAGGACGGAACAGTCGGATAGGCGTGCGGCCAATCAGCTGCCATCCGCCAGGCGTTTCAATTGGATAAACGCCTGTTTGCATGCCAGCGATGCCTACTGTGCGTTCTGGGATGCGGAGCCGCGGGGATTCGCGGCGAGGGGCTGCGATTTTTTCAGACATTCCCCCGATGAATGGAAAGCCTGGGGCAAAGCCGATCATATAGACTGTATAAGTTCCGCCGGTATGAATTTTGATCACTTCTTCCGGACGCAGACCATTATGCTGTGCCACAAAGTCAAGATCTGGTCCAAAATCGCCTCCATAACAGACCGGAATCTCGATGGTGCGAGTCTCATCCGAGGTGGCTTCGGAAGTGTGTTGAACAAGTTCTTCAAGTTCATGCTGTACCGTTCCATATAAAGCGGCCAGAGAACGATAAAAAACCGTGACGGTGGTGAAAGCCGGAATGATTTCTATCATCCAAGGAGGCGGATTGGCTTCCAGTTGCGCTGTAATGGCGCGTACACGTTCCTGTACTTTTTCATTGATTTCCTGCCCGACTTCAATGACAATCGCTTGGTCCCCAAGTGGTGAAAAAGAAAAGTTCATGTCGGCACCTCATCTTCTGATTATTCTAAATACTAATTTCAGTATAAGGCTTAACCTGAGAAGGTGAAAGCTTTCCTTGCAGGCGGGAGCATTATTAACAAAAAATTATTTGCTGCATAATTTTCATAAAAAGGAATTTAGACAAAAAAAGGAATCATAATGGAAAAGGACGAATACTTAGTGAATAGAGGAATATAAAAGGGGATGAGGCAAAATGAAAACCAAGTTAGTTTTGCTGATATCATTGTTTTTACTAAGTGCAGGAATCATCGGTTTGTTATCTGGAAATGATTCAGAAAAAGTGGAAGCGGCTGTAGGAAGCCAGGTGCAAGTCTCAGAATGGGAATATGTTGAAATTTTTGACGACCGGCAAAAAGCGGTGGCTTTTGTCAGCACGAACGAGGGAGTTGAACAGGAGGTATTTCTAGAGAAAAACTGGTTTAACTGGAACGTTAAAAAAGCATTTACACATGAAGCCGTAGAATCGGACGAACCAATCCATCTGACGTTTTCCAGTTCGACCTACCGCGAAGACAATCAGATAATTCTAATCATCCGGACATTTGATGAAGAGATAAAAAGCGTGGACATCCAAACAGAAGACGGACAAACCACCACTGTTGAAATATCAGTCGCAAAGTCCGGTCCCGCAACAGGATTTGGTGTTCTCGAAACAACAGACAACAAGATCTACAAAGCAAAGTTTATTTCAAAGAATGCGGATGGGGAATTTTTGTATGTGAGAAAAGCGGATTAGCAAATATAGAGGTGCTTTATGGAGAGAGCTTAAAAGTTTGCCCTCTATTTTTAATGCAGATAATCCTTAAAGACAACAAAGAAGCTGCCCACACACGGGCAGCTTCTTTTTCTTATTCTTCAATATCGACTTTCTGAGTCACATCAGCGCCAGCAAAGAATTCACCGGAAATTTTGGCAATGGTGCCGTCTTCCAGCATTTCTTCGATCGCGCGGTTCACGTTTTCGGCAAGTTCGGTATTGTCTTTGTTCATCACAACGCCTACTTCAGAAGGGCTGTATTTCAAATCCGGATGAATCGTGATGTTCAGTTCAGGGAAAGCGGCAAGAGCCAAAGTCTGCAGGTAATAATCATTCAAAATAACATCTGTGCGTCCGATGGCTACGTCACGCAGATACACTTCGTTGGTGGCATTGTCATAAACCACTTCTTCGGCCCCATATTCACGCGCTGTTTCCATATAAACGGATGTGGAAGCGCCAGCTGCTTTTTTGCCTTTCAAATCTTCCATTGTTTTGATTCCGGATAAATCATCTTTCCGGACAATGGCGGTGCCGTAGGAATACTTGAACGGTGTAGAAAACGTAAATTTATCTTTCCGGTCTTCCGTCACTTCGATATCATTAGCCGCCAAATCCACTTGGCCTGTTTGGACGGACGTCAGCATCTCATCAAAGCCTAGCTCTGTAAATTCAACTTCAAGCTCCAGGCGCTCAGCAAGTTCACGTACGACCTCGACTTCAAAGCCAGTCAATTCATCGGTGCCTTCCGCGCGGTAAGAAGTCGGGAACAGGGTACCGGAAGTGGCAACGGTCAAGACACCTTCTTCCTGGATTCTATCCCATTCCGAAGGCTCTTCTTCCGCTGTGTTTTCTGCATTGTTTCCACAGCCGGCTAGTAAGAGCAATGCCAATATTCCAGCGATTAATGAGCCGCTTTTTTTGCTAAACAAGTTTTTCAATTATTATTCCTCCTATAATGTATTTCACTTAGAACATAGCATTATCCTGGTCACGGGGCAAAGGTTTAATTCTGAAAAATTAAAAATAGACAATTGCAAAAACTGTATTGACCAGTAGGATCCAAAGGAGTATTCTGTAGTCGACCAATGTGGTCTAAAAGAGTGGAGAGGCTGGAGAAAATGGAGAAATTCAAAAACCTGGAGGAAAACAAAAAACAGACGATACTGAATGCTGCGCTTCAGGAATTTGCGGAAAATGGCTATCGGCAAGCTTCCACAAATCGCATTGTGAAAAAAGCGAGAATCGGCAAAGGGATGCTGTTTTATTATTTTAAAAGCAAACGAGAGCTATATGACTACTTAATCGAATACAGTATGGACATCATTGTGAACAGTTATTATAAGCAAGTGGATGTAAGGGAAACGGATTTTATTGAACGCCTTAAACAAGCGGCACAAGTCAAAATGAAAGCACAGTTGGAAAATAAGCAAGTCTTTGATTTCTTAGGAACTTTTGTGCTCGCGAAAGATGAGGAATTGCCGGAACGTTTACAGAAAAAATACTTGGAATTGAATGCTTTGGGTGCTGCATTGATTTATGAAGGTGTCGATCAGTCATTGATCAGAAAAGATTTGAATGCGGACAAAGCATTCAAATTAATCCGCTGGTCCATTGAAGGATATCAAAATGAATTATTGCAGCGGCTGGAAGGCCAAAAAATAGCTTCTATTGATTTTGGGCCTTATTGGGAAGAGTTCTATGGCTACCTCGATATTCTAAAGAAAAGCTTTTATATGGAAAAGGAGGATTTGGCATGAGCATTTTGAAAACCACCGCTTTGACTAAAAAATTCGGAGAATTCACAGCATTGGATGGTGTGGACATTGAAGTCGGCAAAGGAGAAGTGTACGGTTTTATCGGCCCGAACGGCGCAGGCAAGTCGACCACCATCCGCATACTTCTCGGCCTCTTGAAAGCGACTTCCGGAAAAGCCGAGATTTTTGGGCAAGACGTGTGGGAAGACGCAGTGGCTATTCATAAGCGCGTGGCTTATGTTCCGGGGGATGTTAATTTATGGCCTAATTTGACTGGCGGAGAGGTCATTGACTTGTTTGTGAAATTGCGAAGTGGCAATGGCAAAACGCAGCGGGAAGAATTGATCCGGAAATTTGATTTAGACCCGACTAAAAAGTGCCGGACGTATTCGAAAGGCAATCGGCAAAAAGTGGCGCTGGTGGCGGCTTTGTCCATGGATGCCGATCTTTATGTCCTCGATGAACCGACTTCAGGGCTCGATCCTTTGATGGAACGTGTTTTTCAGGAATGGGTGGCAGAAGCTAAAGCGCAAGGCAAAAGTATTTTGCTTTCCAGCCATATCTTATCCGAAGTTGAAAAACTATGTGATAAAGTCGCTATCATCCGGCAAGGGAAAATCATTGAAACAGGCACTTTACAAGAGTTGCGCCATCTGACAGGAGCCGTTTTGAGAGTGGAGACAAAACGGCCGATGCCTTTGCTGCATGAATTAAGGGGCGTACGAGGACTGCAGGAAAAGCAGGGGATTCTTTCTTTTCAAGTGGACGCGGAAGAGTTGGATCAGGTGATCCGCTATATCAGTGGATTCGGCATTGTTCGGCTGGAAAGTTCTCCTCCGACTCTAGAAGAATTATTCATGCGCCATTACGAAGGAGAAAGTACAACGCACAAACAGGAGGCGGCCTACCATGGACAAAAGCTTGTTTGATGAAACGAGTGCATTGATGCAATTCATCTGGCGCCGGGACCGTATCCGCATTCCGGTATGGCTGTTTTCTTTCGCCGTTGCGTCGATGCTGACAGCCATCGCTTTTACAGATTTATATCAGAATGCAGCGGAGCGGCAAGCTATTGCAGAAACGATGAAGAACCCAGCCATGACTGCAATGGTCGGTCCGGGATTTGGCTTGGATAACTATACCGTAGGCGCCATGATGGCCCATCAAATGCTTTTGATGACCGCTGTGGTCGTCGGGCTGATGAGTATTTTGCTAGTAGCCCGCCATACGCGCAGCGATGAGGAAGACGGCCGGATCGAGTTGATCCGATCATTGCCGGTGGGGCGTTTATCGAATCTACAATCAGTACTGGTTGTCATGTTTGCGGTCAATGTATTACTTGCTGTAAGTACCGGTCTTGGACTTTTCTTTTTAGGAATTGACAGCATGGGTTTGGAAGGCTCGTTGCTTTACGGAGCAGCTTTGGGTGCAACCGGCTTGTTTTTTGCGGCAATCACGGCCGTCTTTGCCCAACTTTCACAAAACTCGCGAACGGCAATTGGCCAATCGATCGCCGTGCTCCTCCTTGCTTATGCTGTGAGGGCCGTTGGGGATATTGGAAACGAAGCCTTGTCCTGGGCTTCTCCGCTTGGCTGGATTTTGCGGTCAGAGGTATATGTCCAAAATATATGGTGGCCAATCTGGCTGGCAGTAGCCGTATCTTTTTTGCTGGCACTCCTTGCCCTGTATTTGAATTCCATCCGAGATTTAGGCTCGGGATTTTTGCCGGCAAGAACCGGTAAAGCGCATGCTTCGCAGATTTTGCAAAGTCCGTTCGGATTGGCTGTCCGTCTACAGCGTACGGGTTTTATCGCCTGGACATCAGGGATATTTCTGCTTGGTGCTTCCTATGGTTCAGTGCTTGGCGATTTGGAATCTTTTTTTGCAGATGTTGAAATCATGCAGGATTTTCTGACGGAGACGCCGGGTTTTTCATTGACGGAGCAATTTATTCCTATGCTGATGTCAGTTATGGCGATTGTCGCAACCATCCCGACCTTATTGGCTATTTTAAAGCTGAAAAACGAAGAGAAGAACAGCCGTTTGGAACATTTGTTGAGCCGTGCGGTTTCCAGAAACCGCTTAATGGGTAGTTATGTAATGATTTCCTTTGTTACTAGTTTCCTCATGTTGTCTTTCGCTGGGTTGGGGCTTGGCTTAGTGGGCAAGGCAATGATGGAAGAAGGGCTTTCGCTGGGAATGGTCTATAAGGCTGCGATGGCTTACCTGCCAGCTGTCTGGATTCTGCTTGGCGCAACAGCTGGATTGATTGGCTGGGCACCAAGATTATCCAGTCTAGTATGGCTGTATTTGGTTTTCTCATTTGTCGTTGTTTATTTGGGCGGTTTGTTCCAGTTCCCGGATTGGGTAGAAAAAACAACGCCATTTGGCCATGTTCCGCAGCTTCCGATTGAGCAGCTGAATTTTGCGGCATTGGCAATTTTGCTGGCCATAGCTGTGCTTTTATTAATAATCGGTTTTATCGGCTTTAATCGGAGAGATATTAGCAATTGAAAAAAGGAGCGTATGCATAGTGGAAAAAGTGATTCCGAAAATCACCACATTTTTAATGTTTTCAGGGCAGGCAGAACAAGCGATGGAATTTTATACTTCGCTGTTTGAAGACTCCCGTATCGACAATATTGTCCATAATGAAGATGGTACCGTCATGCATGCCACTTTTACATTGAACGGGCAGACCTTGATGTGCATCGATAGCATCGTCAATCATGAATTTACTTTTACACCGGCGATTTCTTTGTATGTCACGTGTGACAGCGAAGAAGAAATTGACCGTGTTTTCGCCCAACTTTCGGAAGGCGGCGGTGTCTTGATGCCGCTTGACCAGTACCCTTTCAGCAGAAAGTTCGGCTGGCTGGTTGACCGCTTCGGTGTCTCCTGGCAGTTGAATTACTAAAAAAGATAAATCCTGTATGGAAATGGCTTTGTTCATTTTTATGCAGGATTTTTGTTTTAAGAGGCAGCAACCAAATGTTGAAAAAATTTTGGCCAAACCAACTGGCTGTTCTTTGTTAAAAGAACAGCCAGACGATGGCCGGTCCGAGAAATGAACCGACGACTGCACTTAAAGTCATCGCAACAGAGCTCATAGAAGCTTCTTCCGGGCCGTATTCAAAAGCTTTTGCTGTACCCAGGCCATGAGCAGAAGACCCAAGGCCGATGCCAAGCCCGATCGATGAATCGATGCGCAAAATTTTTAACAGCCAAGGCCCGGCAATAATTCCTGTAAAGCCCGCAGTCATGACATAAACCGCCGCCAGTGAAGGAATGCCTCCAAGCGCTTCCGCCATTTGCATGGCGACTGGTGTCGTAATCGACTTCGGCAGCATCGTCAGAACCATTTCATTGGAAAATCGGAACAGCTTCGTCAACAAAGCGCCACTGGTTAAACCGACAATCGCTCCCGCAGTGACACCGATGGCGATAGGAAGCAAATTTTGACGCAGCAAATCTCGCTGCTTATAGAGGGGAACAGCCAAAGCCACTACAGCAGGGCCAAGCAACTCGCCGATCCACTTTCCTCCGAGCATATAACTTTCATAAGAAATATCGAACACCAGTAAAATAATGATTAAGGCTATGGTAGTGGTCAGCACGGGATTTAACAGCGTCCACCGGTATTTATTGTATTGGCCGTTCAAAAAAAGATAAGCCACTATTGTAAGTCCTGCAAACAGCAGAGGCAGAAGAAAAATTTCCATTGTCAACGCTCCTCTCTTTGGCTGGATAAACGGCTGGACCATTGGCTTAATAAAGAGGAAACCGCCATCGTCAAAAATGTGCTAAACACCGCAATGATGATGAGCCAGATGCCTTTTCCCATAAAAACACCCGCATAATCGATGACCCCGACAGTTGCTGGAATAAAATACAGTGATAAGAAAGCCAACAAGAAATGCGCACCCGAATCGATCCATTTCAATGGATAAATTTTCAGCAAAAGGGCCGCGAACAG
Source organism: Planococcus sp. VCh962 (assembly GCF_057748275.1). NCBI lineage: Bacteria > Bacillati > Bacillota > Bacilli > Caryophanales > Caryophanaceae > Planococcus > Planococcus sp. VCh962. The sequence continues at coordinate 80,462 of NZ_JBYLHS010000008.1, read as the reverse complement.
CAATAAGAATCCAATGATGCTGCCTGGGAGCGGCAAATTAAAGAATTCGCGCAACCATTCGCCGAACAGATAAAAGCCATATAAAACAACAAGTTGAATAAAAACCAGCAGGAATTTCATATGTAATCGCGCCTTTCTTTAAATAAAAAAGTGAAGCGGTAATCTTTGACATAATAAGCTATTTTACAGCATTTTTCTTTAAATGCGAGCAGTGTGCATATATAGAAACAAACAGTTAAAAATCAAATTCTTCTTTTTAAATTTACAGAAGCGGGTAAAGGGAGAACATCATATCAATACCGCCAGGGAGGGAGGATGCTGTGGCCAATGGATTCCTTGGTTTTATCATCTTAGGTTTCTCTTTATCAGTTCCAGTAGGAGCGATCACTATTGAAATGATTAAAAGAGGGATTCAAGGCGGGTTTATGCACGCCTGGATGGTGGGCTTAGGCGGCATGTCCGCTGATATTGTGTTAATGCTGCTCATTTACTACGGCGTTTCCAGTTTTTTGGCCAGCTTTGCAGCCCAGACTGTGCTTTGGCTTTTGGGTTTTGTCGTGCTGGTGTATTTAGGAAGTGAAAGCGTTAAAGATGCATTTCGGATAACAGGCATAGACGTTTTAACAGCAGAGAAATCAGAACCGTTGGCTGGAGCTTATCTATCAGGGTTCGCAATTGCGATTTCCAATCCGTTGAATATCATTTTCTGGATTGGCATCTATGGAGCGGTTTTAAGCAGCGCGCTCCAGAAAGCAAGCGGTGGGGAAGTGCTGTTGTACAGCAGCGCCATCTTTATCGGCATCGCAGCATGGGATTTGGTAATTGCCGTTGCTGCGCATATCGGCAAAAGTTTTGCAGGACAGCGTTTTATGAAGGGGTTTTCCGTCATAGCAGGATTGGCTTTGATTGGGTTTGGCTTGTCATTTGGCTGGCAGGCTATACAAAACCTGATGCTTTTAATGGATTGAAACTTTTGGCAATCGATAACGTAAATACACCAACACAGAAGGGGGAAATGGACGATGAGCAATTACACAATTGAAGAATTTATTCGGCAGACGAAACAAGATGAAAGAGAGAACGATTATTTCGAACTCGAAACACCGCGTATTCTGGAAGTGAACTTAACGGATATGGTATGGGCAAAAGTTGGCTCGATGATATCGTACACGGGGCAGATTAAATTTGAGCGGGAACGCATGCTTGAGCATGGCGTCGGAGTGATGTTCAAAAAAGCATTGACGGGAGAAGGCACTTCGCTGATGAAAGCTACCGGGCAAGGCCGCTTATATTTGGCAGATCAAGGCAAAAAAATCACCATTTTTGAATTGAATAACGAGTCTATCACAGTCAACGGCAATGATCTTCTCGCTTTTGAACCGGGTATCCAATGGGAAATCAAGATGATGAGAAAAGTCGCCGGGATGATGGCGGGGGGATTGTTCAACGTCACCTTGAAAGGAAAAGGGAGAGTGGCCATCACATCCCATTATGAACCGTTGACGCTGCTGGTAAAACCAGGCGAGCCGGTGATTACAGACCCGGGTGCCACTGTTGCCTGGTCGGGCGATTTAACACCGGAATTCCGGACAGATATCAGCATCAGAACCTTCCTTGGCCGTGGCAGCGGGGAATCGGTCCAGATGGAATTTAAAGGAGAAGGCTTTGTAATCGTCCAGCCCTTTGAAGAAGTATACACAGCTGGAAATGGCTCTTCTTAAGCCGTTTGAATGCCGGGTAATCGGGAATAAAAGGACCAATCAGCTGTATCATTTCAAAGAAAGGAGCTGCCGTTATGGCAGAACATATAAAGTTGGCAGATGCATTGGAATGGCAGTTCCGGAATGAAGTCGATAAACAAGTCAGGAAAACCCATGAATCCGGCCAGACGCTCTATCATTACACCAGTCTCCAGAGTTTGATGGGAATGATCGAGACAAATAATCTATGGATGAGTAAAGGCAACTTCTTGAATGATTCCAGTGAACTGATTTACTTTTCAAATGTCTTAAAAGGCGTTATCAGCAAGATGAAAATTCAAAATGAGACAGACCTATGGCGGCTATTCATCCGGGAATTGAAACTTTCGATGAACCGATTTTTGAAGAAAATCGAAGAAAGCGGTTTTGAAGTCTACATCTTTTCCATGTCGCATACACAAGACTCGCTGGCACTTTGGTATAACTATGCGAAAGGGGAAGGCTACAATCTCGGTTTTTATGCGGAAGAACTATTGAAAAAAACAAGTGCCTTTCCTGATGAAGCAAACGTGGTCCATGGCCTTGTGGTATATGACCGCCAGGAACAAGAGCTTGTTCTGATGAACTTCTTGATAGAAACCTTTAAGCTTGTCGCCCAATACGAAGCGGAAGAAGTAAAAGAAGCGTTGCCGGCCCACTTCTTTTCGGTAATTGCGACATGTGCTATTTTTTTTAAAGACCCTGCTTTTAAAAGCGAAGAAGAGTACCGGATTGCCTATATGAATACCAGTGGTGAAATGCAGCCGCAAGCACGGTTTCGGGCGCAAAACGGGGTGATTATCCCATACATCGCTGTAGATTTTGAAGAACGGCTGCCAATCAGCCACATAACCATTGGTCCGAAAAACAACATTGATATTGCCAAAAGAGGCATGGAGCATTATTTAAACAGTAAAGGCTACGATATGAAAGAAATCTCTATCAGTAAATCGGTCGCTGCCCTTAGATATTAAATTCAAAAGGACGAGGAGTGATTGGATGTATCCGGATTTAGCAGGGAAAACAGCCATTGTAACGGGAGCTTCAAAAGGAATCGGCAAAGGAATCGCTGAACGTTTTGGGAAAGAAAAAATGAACGTCGTGGTGGATTACCATACAGACCAAAGCGGTGCTGAAGAGACGGTGGCGGCAATTGTAGCAAATGGCGGAAATGCTGTATCCGTAGAGGCCGATGTTGCAAGTGAAGAAGGGATTCAGAAGCTGATTGCCGCAGCACTTGATCAATACGGTTCGATTGATGTGTTGGTGAATAATGCCGGGTTCAGCAAGAGCGAACCATCAGAAGAATTAAGTCTGGAAAATTGGCAGCGTGTATTGGATGTTAATTTAACAGGAGCGTTTATTGCCAGCCGTGAAGCGATCAAACAGATGCTGGCGAAGGACAGACCTGGCTGCATCCTTAACATCACCAGTGTCCACCAGGTGATTCCGAAAGTGGACAATGCGCATTATGCTGTGACCAAAGCCGGCCTTAAGATGCTGACGGAAACGCTGGCACTCGAGTATGCGGAGCAAGGCATCCGGGTCAATGCGATAGCTCCCGGCACCATTAACACCCCCGCCAATCCGGCTGAAGAGGCAGATCCGGAAGAAAAGAAAAAGACACTGGATAAAATACCAATGAAAAAGATTGGCCAGCCTGAGCAAATTGCAGCCGCAGCTGCCTGGATTGTATCTTCAGAAGCAGATTATGTAACCGGGACGACTTTATTTGTAGATGGCGGCATGACTTTATACCCTTCACAATTATTGAAATAAGAAAAAAGGCATTGCCAAGGGGGCAATGCCTTTTTTATGGCTTTTTTTCTTCTTGAGCCCTTCTGTACTCTCATTTTTTAGGAGAAATTATTCTAAGAAAATTACTTATATTTCCTTAATTCACATAATAGACAGATTTTTTGAAAATTATATTTAATTTGTGTTGCATTTTAGCTTAAATCCTGTATTATTACTTTAAGCGATATATTGCATACTTAGATTAGGGACACGAAGTATTATAGTAAGATCATTTTTGATGAAACAGGATATACAACTGCCAGAGTTTCATACACCTAGGAGGAAAACAAATGGACACTAAGTTATCGTTCAACGCATATGCCGTAGTTGGCATGATGCTATTCGCATTATTTTTTGGAGCAGGGAACCTGATTTTCCCAGCTCAGCTCGGCCAGTACGCCGGTTCGGAAGTATGGATTGCCATCGCCGGATTTTTAATCACAGGTGTCGGGTTGCCATTGCTTGGTATTTTGGCAATCGGTTACTCGAAAAGCAGTGACCTACAAGATCTTTCCAGCCGTGTTCATCCGATTTTTGGGTTAGTCTTCACTTCATTGCTGTATTTGACAATCGGGCCGTTCTTCGCATTGCCAAGAACTGGAGCAGTTTCTTATGAAGTCGGGATTGCACCTTTTATTGGCCAAGAATATATGACCATCGGTCTTCTTATTTTTTCTGCTGTGTTTTTCGGAATTTCGCTTTGGCTTTCTCTGAACCCATCAAAAATGGTGGATAGTATTGGGAAGTTTTTGTCTCCAGCTATTTTAGTGACATTAGGGGCATTGTTAATTGTTGCTATTTTCAATCCAATGGGTTCACCGGAAGCACCACAAGAAGCATATGCAGGCAATGCATTTTTGAAAGGCTTCACAGAAGGCTATAACACAATGGATGCTTTGGCGTCATTAGTGTTCGGAATTATTGTCATTGCAACCGTCCGTAAGCTTGGAGTCACTTCATCCAAAGGAATTTTAGCGGCTACATTGAAAAGCGGCATCGTTGCAGCTGCATTATTGGCAGTTGTTTATACGGGAATTGCTTACTTGGGAGCGACAAGCACAAGTACGCTTGGCCTATTAGATACAGGCGGCCCAGTACTAAGCGGAGCATCCGCTCATTACTTCGGGACGTTCGGCACATTGCTGCTGGCAGTTATCATCACGCTGGCATGTTTAACAACTGCTATTGGGTTGATCGTAGCCAATGCGGAATTCTTCCATAAGCTGACGCCTAAAATCAGCTACAAAACGTATGTTGTTATTTTCTCAGTATTCTCGTTTGTCGTAGCCAATGCAGGACTGGCAAATATCATTACTTACTCAATTCCAGTATTGATGTTCCTATATCCTCTTGCAATTGTCTTGATCATATTAGCTTTCACATCACCACTATTCAAACATGATCGCCTTGTTTATGTTTCGGCTATCACTGTGACATTCTTTATCGCTATTATCGATGGCTTAAAGACATTAACCGGTTCACTGGGTGTAGCAAATCCAAGCTGGCTGCAGGCAATCGTTGACTTTTATTCCGCATCGCTACCTTTATATGCAGACGGTCTTGGCTGGTTGTTGCCGGCAGTAATTGTTATCGCAGTTACAGGATTGATTGCCCGCAACAGAAAAGGCGTCAATGTTCAAACGGCTCAAAACGAAGGCTGAAAATATTAGTACAGGTTGGTTCAAAAAATTGAGCTGGCTTCTATTATAAAAAGCTGTCTCGAAAGCAAAATGCTTTCGAGACAGCTTTTTCAATTATCTATAAGGAAGGGACGGTTTACAGAGATAATTCTTCGACAGTCCGAATCCAGTTGGATTTCATAAGTTTTGAGACTTTTTCAATGTCTTTTTCTTTAAGAGCCTTGATAATGTGAATGTGCTCTTCAACAGAATGACGGGTCAGAATAAGCGAATTGTGGTAAAATTGCCTTCTTACATGTGCTTGGAGACGATCCAAAAGTTTATACACATAAGGGTTCTCAGCAGCGGTTACGATATGCCGATGGAATTCCTCGTCAATTTTCAAAGAGGAATAATGATCATTTGCTTCAACAGCTTCTGCAAAACGCCGATTTGTATCTTCCAACAATTCAATGGCTTTTTCATCTAAATTTGGAATCGCCAGTTCAGCAGCTAATGCTTGAAGTGCAGCGAGCGGAGGCAAGAGGGTCTTCAGGTCTTCTTTTTCCACTTTGGTCACACGCGTTGCCTTGCCGGGAAACATTTCTACAAAACCTTGAGCTTCTAATAGCTGCAGAGCTTCCCTAACAGGGGTTCTGCTTAAGTTGAGTGCCTGTGCAAGTTCGGTATCGACTAATTTCTCATCAGGTTGCAACGTGCCATCAATAATCCATTGTTGTAATTGTTCATATGCACTTTCTTTTGCGGTAACCCGAACCGGTTTCGCATGGTCTACTGGAATCGGCATTGCAGATTCACCCTTTCTATGGTGTACTGGATAGTATAATTATACACCAATTTGTGGAAAAATGAAATATTCTCAATACAATATATCGCTAACATTGTACTTTTTTAACGTTTCTTGAAAAGGAATAATAGAGAAAAAAACTTTAGAATGGAAGTTTATTAGGAATGGATAAAAATTAAATACGTGTTGTCGCAAAGCATCTCCCAATGCCAGCCTAAATGGTGTTTTTGATAAAACTTCCTAATGGCAACAGGTATAAATGAAGACGTCTTTGTATTACACTTAGGACAAGACTCGGGCAATCGCAGATAGGATGAATAATAATGAGACAAGAAATTTCACTGACGGTGACAGACAAAGCCAAAGCGGAGTTTCAACGGGGAATGCCGTTGATTTCGAAAGAGGCACTTGAAAATACAGATAAGCTAATTACAGAAGGCACCATTGTGAACCTGACTGATAAGCAAGGAAAATTCTTGGCAAAAGGTTATTATGGCAAGCAGAACAAAGGTTACGGCTGGGTGCTGACACGCAATAAGGACGAAGCAATCGGACAAGGTTTTATTGAGCGGACCCTTACAGCCGCTCTTGCAGAACGCCAAAGATTTTTTGATGATCCGAAAACCACTGCGTTTCGGGTGTTCAACGGAGAAGGCGATGGCTTTGGCGGTTTGACGATTGATTACTATGATGGCTTTTATATGCTGAGCTGGTACAGTGAAGGTGTTTATACTTTCAAAGATGAAGTGGTAGCAGCATTGCAGAACGTAGCAGATTGCAAAGGGATTTATCAGAAGAAACGTTTTGATACGAAAGGCCAATACATCGAAGAAGATGATTTTGTTGCAGGTGAACGCGGCGAATTCCCTTTGATTGTCAAAGAAAATGGAGTGAACTTTGCAGTTTACTTGAATGACGGTGCAATGACGGGAATTTTCTTGGACCAGCGCGATGTGCGGAATGCCATTAAAGAAAAGTATGCCAAAGGAAAAACTGTATTGAATACTTTTTCTTACACAGGCGCTTTTTCCGTTGCGGCGGCTTTAGGCGGTGCCGAAAAAACAACAAGCGTGGATTTGGCGAAGCGCAGCTCGGCAAAGACCATCGAACAATTCAGCGTCAATGGCATTGATTATGAAAATCAGGACATCCTGGTGATGGATGTCTTTAATTACTTCAAGTATGCCAAGCGCAAAGAGTTGAAATTCGATTTAGTAGTTCTAGATCCGCCAAGTTTTGCGCGTTCGAAAAAATATACATTCAGTACAGCGAAAGACTATACAAGTTTGATGAAAGAAGCAATTGCCATCACTGAGAAGCAAGGAACTATTGTTGCTTCAACCAATAATGCGTCATTCGGAATGAAGAAATTTAAAGGATTTATCGACAAGGCGTTCCAAGAAGAAGGAAAGAAATACCGCATTGTGGAAGAATTTACGCTTCCTTCCGACTTCCGTGTACGCAAAGAGTTTCAAGAAGGCGATTATTTAAAAGTATTGTTTGTGGAATTGGTTTAAGCAGCGGGCAATTATCTCCCTTTATAATAGAAAACAACTGAGACACCTGCGGAATTTGTTCCGCAGGTGTTTTTTAGCGTTAATGAATATCGAATAATGAGAAAGTGCTCTATAATGGAAATATCTGAATTTATTATTTTATTGGAGGCAGTTTGATGACGAAAGCAATCAGTACCCCTTTGGCTGGAAATCCCGTTTATCCAATTATGTTCGCTATGGGCGCCTGCCACATGTTGAATGACTCTTTGCAGGCAGTCATACCGGCCATGTTCCCGATTCTTGAAACCGACCTTGGACTCTCCTTTACCCAGCTGGGGCTTATCGCTTTTGCTCTGAACATTGTGGCATCTGTCTTGCAGCCGGTCGTGGGTTATATCAGTGACCGCAAGCCGATGCCTTTTGCGTTGCCGCTTGGCATGACCAGCTCATTTGTAGGAATGGCAGGGCTCGCATTTGCCCCTGAATACTGGATGATTCTGGTGTCGGTCATGTTCCTTGGGCTTGGATCCGCCATTTTCCATCCGGAAGGTTCACGCGTTTCGTATATGGCTGCAGGAACAAGACGCGGATTGTCGCAGTCAATCTATCAGGTTGGTGGAAACTCCGGCCAAGCACTGGCTCCGTTGATCAGTGCATTCATATTAGTGCCGCTTGGGCAGCACGGTGCCGCGCTATTTTTATTCGTCGCGGCTATCGGCATATTCATCCTTTCGAAAATTTCGGCGTGGTATAAGAGCCAGTTGGCCAAAGAGAAATTGCAAAAAGGCAAACGAGCCATTTTATCTTCACTGCCGGAATTGACGAAAAAACAAGTAGGAATAGCACTGACTTTATTGTTGATTATCATTTTTGCCCGGTCTTTCTATGTAACCAATATGACGAGCTTTTATATTTTTCATTTGATGGAGTCCTATGGGCTGACCATCCAAACCGGACAGCTTTATATTTTCTTGTTTTTGGCAGTAGGGGCAGCGGGAACATTTTTTGGTGGGCCAATGGCGGATAAAGTCGGACGGAAAAACGTCATTGTCTTGTCGCTTTTTGTACCAATTCCACTGGCCATCGCTTTGCCTTATGTTCCTTTGTTTGCTGTCATCGTACTTTTAGTATTGATCGGGTTTTTCATTATGTTGAGCTTTTCGGTCACTGTTGTCTATGCACAGGAGCTGGTACCGAGTAAAATCGGCACGATGTCCGGCCTCACTGTTGGACTGGCATTTGGCATGGGGGCCATTGGCGGTGTGGTTATCGGTATTTTGATGGATTATATTGGTGTTTACGAAACCATGATCGTGGTCTCATTTTTGCCTATTATCGGACTGGTCGGCTTAGGATTGCCGAAGGACCGGAAAATAACTGCTGCTTAATCTATTGAAAAGGGTGAATCGATATGGACAAAACAATACCGGAAATACCGGCTGAAATTAAAACAGAGCGGCTGCTCCTCCGCATGCCGATGCCAGGGGACGGTAAAATGGTGAATGCGGCCATCCGTACTTCCATCAAAGAGCTGAAGCCATGGCTGCCATTTGCGCAGGAAGTGCCTTCTGTAGAAGAGACCGAAATCAATATACTGGAAGCTCACATCAATTTCTTGAAACGGGACGTACTGCGGTATGTCATCTTCAACAAAGAAACTGGGGAATTTATTGGTTTCAGTGGTTTTCATGCGATTGAATGGGACATTCCGAAAATGGAAATCGGTTATTGGATTGATACGAGATGGACTGGTTTTGGCTATATGGCGGAAGCGGTGTCTGCCCTGTCTGAATTGGCTCTGGATGATTTTGGCTGCAAGCGCTTGGAAATCAGGTGCGATGCAGAAAATGTCAAAAGCCGGGCAATCCCTGAAAATCTTGGATTTGTGCTGGAAGGCGTCCTCCACAACGACGAGTTGTCAGTGGATGGCAAGAATTTGACCGATACATGCATTTACGCGAAATTCAGTTGAACGTTAAAGAAAGCAGGATTTTAATTTTTATTGAATGGAGCTTTCAATTATGGAAAAACAGCATGCAACCACAGGGTTAAAAGCATTTGTTTCTCTTATCCTGTCGTTGAAGATACCAAAGTGGGCACTGGCGATTGGTTTGGCATCAAGCGTCATCACGACTTTAGTCGGATTAGCGGTACCGCTTTTGACAAGAGAGTTAGTGGATGGCTTTTCAGTGGATTGGATCAGTCCGTGGCTTATCGGCGGTCTGGCCGCTGCGTTTATCTTACAGGCAGTCATTAATGGGATATCGATTTATTTATTGAGCATGGTGGGGCAAAAAACAGTGGCTGGACTGCGGAGCCGGATGTGGATTCATTTAATCCGCTTGCGGGTTTCTTATTTTGACCAGCAGGCAAGCGGAAAAACGGTTAGCCGGGTCGTTAACGACACAGGGATTGTCCGAAACTTGATCACAGACCATTTCCCCCAATTCATCACCGGCATCATTTCCATTATCGGAGCTGTCATTATCTTATTGGTGATGGATTGGAAAATGACATTGATTATGCTTTTATCCGTGCCTGTCACCATCGCGATTATGATTCCGCTGGGCCGCAGGATGGCCAAGATTTCCCGCAATCTGCAGGATGAGACAGCAGTATTCACTGGACATGTCCAGCAAACATTAAGCGAAATCCGCTTAATGAAATCTTCAACCGCTGAAGCGATTGAAGAAGACCGGGGACTGGGCGGCATCCACAAGCTATTCCAGATCGGTTTAAGGGAAGCGAAAATCTATGCGTTGATCGCCCCGCTAATGTATACAGTCGTAATGGCTGTCATTGTCATGATTATCGGATATGGTGGCATCCGTGTAGCTGAAGGAACCATGTCGACAGGCTCGCTGGTGGCTTTCCTTTTGTATCTGTTTCAAATTGTGATGCCGATGACTACTTTTGCATTGTTTTTTACGGAACTCCAAAAAGCAAAAGGCGCAACAGAACGTATTATCGAAATTCTGGAGCTGCCGCTTGAAGAAGGCCAAGAAGGTCTGGAAATCGATATCGCCAACAAGCCTTTGCGTCTTGAAAACGTGGATTTTGCTTATGAAAAAGGAGAGTTGATTCTCCGTGGAATTACCTTTGAAGCACAGCCGGGTGAAATGATTGCTTTTGCAGGACCGAGCGGAGGCGGAAAAACAACCGTATTTGGCTTGATTGAACGGTTTTATGAACCGATAGCAGGAGCCATCACAATTGGCGGCATTCCAATCAATGAGCTGTCAATGACTTCCTGGCGCAGCCAAATTGGCTATGTATCCCAGGAAAGTGCCATGATGGGTGGCACAGTCCGGGCAAACTTGACTTACGGCTTGCCGGATGCAGATACTATTTCGGATGAAGAATTGTGGTATGTCGCCCGGATGGCTTACGCGGAAGAATTTATCAAAGGCTTTTCGGGCGGTCTGGACACGGAAGTCGGGGAACGCGGAGTGAAATTATCCGGTGGCCAAAGGCAGCGGATTGCCATTGCCCGGGCATTTCTGCGCAATCCCAAAATTCTCATGATGGATGAAGCAACAGCAAGCCTCGACAGCCAGTCAGAAGGAATAGTCCAGCAGGCTTTGAGCCGTTTAATGGAAGGACGTACTACGCTGGTCATTGCACATCGTTTATCGACGATTGTCGATGCTGATAAAATTATCTTTATTGAAAAAGGGCGAGTTACCGGCATAGGAACGCACCTTGAATTAAGCCGTTCCCATGAACTTTACAGCGAATTTGCGGAGCAGCAATTAACTTGAATTTCCGGCTTGACCTTGACGTTGCGTCAAGGTGTAGAGTGGAAGTATCAGGAGGTGAGCGCATGGAATACACCGTTCAGAAACTGGGGAGCTTGGCAGGAGTCAGCACGAGGACATTGCGGTATTACGATGAAATAGGAATTCTCAAGCCGGCGAGAAAAAATTCAGCTGGATACCGTATTTACGGCCGGAACGAAGTGGATAAGCTGCAGCAAATCCTCTTTTACCGGGAACTTGGGCTCGATTTGGAAAGCATCAAAAAAATTGTCAATGATACGGCATTTGACGGACCGCAGGCTTTGAAAAAACACCGGCAGCAGCTCCTGGAAAAGCGCCAACAGCTGGACCTCTTGATCAATAATGTGGAAAAAACCATTTCCGCAGCAGAAGGGAAGAGTCACATGGCTGACAAGGAAAAGTTCCAAGGTTTTAAGCAGAAATTAGTTGATGACAACGAAAAGCAATACGGCGAAGAAGTCCGTGCAAAATACGGAGATGATGTGGTCGACCGTTCCAATGCAAAAATGCTGAATATGAGCGAAGCGCAATACGAAGAATTTATGCGTTTGGAAATGGAATTGATGGAGTCGCTTGCTGAGGCTTGCGAAAATGGGGACCCTGCAAGTGGAATGGCTCAAAGAACAGCGGATTTGCATAAGCAGTGGTTGTCCTTCACGTGGCCTTCCTACAGCAAAGAAGCACATGCGGGACTGGCCCGAATGTATGTGGATGATGAGCGCTTTGCCGCTTATTACAACAAAGTGCATCCGGGCGCCGCTGAATTTTTGCGGGATGCGATTTTAATTTACACGCAAGACCATTCATAAGCGATTGTATGAAAGACGGGTTTGGCCATTTGGCTAAACCCGTCTTTTTGATGTGGAAAATGTTTGTCACCGGCATGTTCAATTCCTTTACAAACACTTAACAGAAATTTACATATTAACAATAAAATTTTGCTGTTTGCTTTGTTATAATCAAGGTGACCAAGATAGTGGACGGTAAATTGCTTCATTCAAAAGGAGAGGGTTGCATGCTTGAGGAAAGAAAGGAACCAGTTGTTTCTGTTAAAGTCATGTCATTTAACATCGCTCACGGTTTAGGAATGAATGGGATAGTGGACTTGGAAAAAACCGCTGGCATCATTGAAGACTCATGTGCCAATATTATTGCGTTACAAGAAGTGGACTGCTATTTTTCTTCCCGCAGTGCTTTTGTTGACCAGGCACAGTGGTTAAGTGAACGGTTGGGAATGCAAGTGGTGTTTGGAGCGAATTTGGATTTAGATCCGATTGAAGCGGGTGAACCAAGGCGCCATTACGGTAACGCAATTTTAAGCAAGTACCCGATCAAGTATACAGAAAATCATCGATTGACCCAAGTTCTCACAGATTTCGGAAAGAATGAGCAGCGCGGTGTTTTAGAAGCAGTGATAGAAGTGAAAGGAAATCTGATTACGGTATACAACACCCATCTTTCTTTAAAAGAGGAAGAATTGAAAATCAGTATTGGCGAATTGATCGGCATCACTGAAAAGCGCCAGTTTCCCCGAATTGTAATGGGAGATTTTAATGCACCTCCTGAAGATGGACAAATCAGAAGGCTAAACCGGCATTTTGCAGATACCTTCTTGAAAATGAAAAGAGGAGACGCTTATACGTATCCTTCGCCTTACCGAAACGAGGAAACAGGTGAAAACTTCAAGCCGGTTACCCGCATTGACTACATTTTTGCAGATCCTGAGTTGGAGCCGGTGCAGGTAGCGGTGATGGAGACCGATACTTCAGATCACCTGCCCATTGTGGCCGATTTTGTTGTATCCACAGCTAAAAAACACACTCAAGAAGCAGCACAAACAGAACTTCAGAAAGTCTAAGAGGGTATCTTGTCTTCTATAGAAAAACAAAAGCTGCTTGATATTTTTAGCTTTTGAATATCTTGAACTTTTTTTGAAATGAGCACATAAATAACAGCATTTTTTGTATTATTTTGCTACAATCAATGCATCCATTATCCCTTGCCAAGGACTCGTTTCATCTTAAAAGGAGATGTTTTTATGGAGAGAGAAAAACTCCCCCCCACCGTGCCCATAAAAGTGATGTCATTCAACATTGCCCACGGATTAGGCATGAACAATGTCGTCGATTTGGAAAAGACAGCAAGTGTCATCGAGCAATCAGGAGCGGAAATTGTCGGATTGCAGGAACTTGATCGGCATTTTACTGAACGTAGTGATTTTATCGACCAAGTAGACTGGCTTAGCAGCCGGCTTGGCATGTACGGAGCTTTTGGCGCCAATTTAGACTTGGAACCAAATGAACCCGAAAGGCCACGGCGCCAGTACGGCAATGCGGTGTTAAGCAAACATCCGATTAAATACGTTGAAAACCATTTGCTGACAAAAGTAATCTCGCCAATCGCCAATAGTGAACAACGGGGAATGCTGGAAGTTGTGCTCGAAGTAAAAGGGACTTACCTCAGTTTCTTTAATACGCATTTATCGTTAAAAGAGGAAGAGCTCAAGGTAAGTATTGATGAAATTTTGGAGATTACAGAAAAAAGCCGATTTCCAAAAATCATCACAGGGGATTTCAATGCAGCACCGGATCACCTGCAAATCAAAAGACTGGAAAATCATTACGATGATGTCTTCTTAAAATTAAATAAAAACAACTCTTATACGTACCCGGCTCCTTACGCACATGATGCTGATGGAGTAAAGTTAAAGCCGGTGACGCGCATCGATTATATATTTACAGATCAAAACCTGGAGCCTGAAAAGGCAACGGTCATCGAAACCGCTGTATCGGATCATTTGCCGATTGCAGCAGATCTAGTTCTGTCGAGAACAGCCAATGTGATGAAGTCTTCAGCACAAGCGAAAAATTTGAAGTTGTTTAAGTGAAATTTTATTAAGTAATTGAACTTTTACGGAGAATATTTTTCTTCAACTAATAAAAACTGTAGCCAGACTCGCTTTTGCGGAGTCTGGCTACAGTTTTTTTGTTTCTTTATTCAAATAACTCTACAGGAAGCGTTCCATAACCTAACTATGCTTAACTGAAAATGTTTCTTTACCGATTGGTGATGGTTTCCGGGTACATATCATGGTTCATCATCCGGTACGAAGCTATTTCTTCGTATTTTGTGCCAGGTTTTCCATAGTTCGTGTAAGGGTCAATCGACAAGCCGCCGCGAGGGGTGAATTTGCCCCATACTTCAATGTATCGAGGTTCAAGCAATTTGATCAAATCGTTCATGATGATATTGACCACATCTTCGTGGAAATCACCATGGTTGCGGAAACTGAACAAGTATAATTTCAAAGATTTACTTTCCACCAATTTTTTGTCCGGGATAAAGCTAAGGTAAATCGTTGCGAAATCAGGCTGTCCAGTCTGCGGGCAAAGTGACGTAAATTCCGGGCAGTTGAACTTTACGAAATAATCACGCGTGTGTAAGTTATCGATTGCTTCTAAAATATCCGGGTCATACTCAAAGTTATACTTCGTGTTTTGATTGCCGAGCAGCGACAAATGGTCTAATGTATCTTCGTTTCTTCCTGCCATAGGTAAAGGCCTCCTTCAAGTGTGTGGCTTGAGAGAGGCCGTATAAAAAACAGGAAAAGAAAAAGCCAAATCGCATGTGGATTTGGCTGAATTTCGTCAATCCATAGTTTTTTATAGAGGGTAAAATGCTATGAACCTCTCCCGTCACCGGGTTATTTATTTTTTACTAACCTCACTTATAGTAAAAGACTTTCCGTTCACTGTCAATTCTCTTTTTTTCCCAAAAGATCGAAGAAGATGCACCCTCACTTTAAGGGATATCCTTTGTTTGCGCGGTATATCGGTCGGGTAAGTTAACTAGAAAAGTTCCGCAATTAAAGGAGGAGTTGCAACTCATGGCAGAGACAAAACCAGTCCCCCGCGATAAAGGTGTGGACAACACATTAGCATTGATGACGGAAGGCTATCTGTTCATTCCAAACCGTGCAAGGGAACTGAATTCGGACATTTTCCAAACACGGCTGCTCGGTCAGAAAACGGTTTGCATGGTCGGGGAAGACGCGGCTCGTGTGTTTTATGATGAAAGTAAGTTTCGGCGGAGAGGAGCGGTTCCAAAAAGAGTACAAAAAAGCTTACTAGGAGAAAAAGCCATCCAGACAATGGATGATGAAGCACATAAGCATCGCAAGGAGCTTTTTATGTCGCTTATGACCCCTAGGCGGTTGCAGCTCTTAAACCTGTATGTGACAGAAGAATGGCGTTCTGCTGTAGAGAGATGGAGTGCAATGGAGGAAATCGTGTTTTTTAAAGAAGTGGAAGAATTGATGATGCGCGTTGCCTGCCGCTGGGCAGGAGTGCCTCTTCGGGAATCTGAAGTGGAAATGCGGGCACGTGACATGGGTGCTTTGATTGATTCATTCGGAGGTGCAGGGCCGAGGCACTGGAAAGGCAGAAAAGCGCGGGACCGGTCGGAAGAGTGGGTTGAAAAAATGGTGAAAGCGGTGCGTAAAGGAAAATTGAGAGCACCGGACGGAACTGCGCTTCGGGCCATGTCCTGGTATAAGCAGCCTAATGGAAAAAAGATGACAAGCCGCATGGCAGCTATAGAAATAATCAATATTCTGCGCCCGATTGTGGCCATCGGCCGTTATATCACTTTTGGGGCAGTAGCTTTGCATGAGCATTCGGAGACACGTGAAAAATTGGCTGTCAATAGAGGGGATTATAGCCAATGGTTTGTGCAGGAAGTACGGCGCTATTATCCATTCGGCCCTTTTACAGGAGCAAGAGTACGCCAGGACTTCGTCTGGCAGAATCATCGGTTTAAAAAAGGGACGCTTGTATTTTTAGATATTTACGGCACAAATCATCATCCTGAGCTATGGGAAAATCCAGAAGAATTTCGTCCGGAACGATTCCAGGACTGGAAAGAGAGCCCGTTCAGCTTTATTCCGCAGGGCGGCGGAGAATATAATTTGGGGCATCGATGTGCAGGTGAATGGGTGACAATCGAAGCGATGAAAACGAGCCTTGAATTTCTTGTAAGAAAAATGGAGTATGATGTACCGGATCAAGATGTAAGCTATAGTATGGCCAGAATACCTACTATTCCCAAAAGCCGTTTTGTTATTAGAAATGTACGTTTAAAGGGATATTAAGCCGGATATAAGCAGGCCTGCCTGAAGTTGGTTTATCCAAAAGGCAGGTCTTTTATGGATAAGAGAAACTTCAATCAACGGGGTTCTCCAATTCCTGCTGATTGTTAAAACGGGGAAATTACTGCCAAACGAAAAGAGGAATTGGAATGCTTGTTAATAATGCTGGTGGATTGTCAGCTGAAGCAATGGATTGGGTAAAAGAAATGTTGGGAGGAGAAGCGGTGCTTGTGCAGATTCAGCCTCTTGCTGGCGGGACATCTTCTCACTTATACGAAATGCGCTGTTTGAATGGCGAAGTGGAAACAGCTTATGTGCTGCGTCTTTTTTCAAAAGAAGATTGGCTTGCTTTAGAGCCGGATTTGGCAAAACACGAAGCAGCCAGTTTACAGGCTGCCCAAGAAACGGGTGTGACTGTACCTCAAATACTGAGTTTTGATGCTACAGGTGAAAAATGCGGAATGCCCGCCGTTTTGATGACAAAGATCGAAGGCGAAGTTGTGCTGAAGCCGTTAAAAGAAGCGGAATGGCTTGAAGGAGTGGCAAAAACACTGGCTCAAATCCATTCTTATAAAGCTAATGGGTTTCCGTGGGAATATTTTTCCTACAATGACGCTTTGTCTATGGAAAAGCCGGTATGGTCCAAAAATCAAAACGACTGGATGCGGGCATTTTATATCGTTGCAGGTGTGCGTCCGCCAGCAGACTACTGTTTTCTTCATCGGGACTACCACCCCGCGAATGTGCTGTGGAATGGCCAACGGATCAGTGGAGTAGTGGACTGGGTCAATGCCTGCAGAGGACCGGCCGGAGTAGACGTCGGGCATTGCCGTGTAAACTTAGCGCAGCTTTACGGTACATCGACTGCTGATCAATTTCTTGACGCTTATATTCGGCATACTTCTGGAACTTTTACATACTATCCTTATTGGGATTTGCTGGCTTTGGTCGATGCGCTGGACGGCCCTCCAGCAGTGTATCCAGGCTGGGCAGTTTTTGGAATGACCGGTTTAACGGATGAATTGATAAGGCATCGATTAGATGATTATCTGCTCAGCGTGCTTGATCGTTTTGATGAATATTGATGCTGCACACGGCGCACTTCACTTCATCAGGTTTGATTTCTCTGAAAAAGGAAATATACAGAACAAGCAAGTTTTTAAGGAGGAACCCGGATGACTGAGGAACAATTGAAGCAATTGAAAGACCAATTGATTGAACAGAAAAGTTCTCTTGAAGGACGGATAGAGCATACGGAAGAGTTCGATACAAGCGAACTTTCTAATTACGATAACCACCCTGCCGACAATGCGACGGACTTATTTGATCAGGAGCGTGGTCTTGCGCTAAACCAATTTAAAGAGAGTGAGTTGGATGACACGAATGCAGCTCTTGAGGCAATAGAGAATGGGACTTACGGCAAATGTACAGTGTGCGGCAAAGACATCCCATTTGAGCGTTTAGAAGTTTTGCCGACCGCATTAACTTGTATTGACCATGCTCAGCAAGACATTGATATGACATCCCGCCCTCCGGAAGAAGATGTGCTGAGAGGATTTGCGGGCCAGCCGGTGGAAAAAGAAGACAGCAGGCTTCGGGATTATACGGATACGTTTCAGGATGTCGAAGATTTCGGTTCTTCAGACAGCCCGCAGGATCAGCCCGGAAATGATGAAGATATGGAAGACTTCTATGAAGAAAAAGATTGATTCACACCCCTATGCCATTCTGGCATGGGGGTTTCTTTCGATAAAATACGATTGACCTCGAATCTTCGGATGCCTAAAGTAAAAGAAGTGGCTAATGAAGATGAAGGGAAGCAAGATTTAGAGAAAGAAATTTCAAAGTTTGAATTACACATTCTGGAGCCAGAAGCTGTTTTTCATCAAGGAACTCTTTCGACCTGAAGGTGTTTGAGCTGGGGGAAAAGAGGATATGGAATAACTAGTACTTTTTAGAGCAAAGGAGGATTCAGATGGAACATGCGGTTGTATTATTTGATGGTGATTGCAATTTCTGTGATAGCAGTGTCCAGTTCATCATAAACCATGATCCAGCGGGCTATTATCAATTTGCTTCCCTACAAAGTGATATTGGACGGGAGCTTAGACAAAAGCATCAAGTCGCGGAAGATGTGGACAGTCTCGTACTGATACAAGACGGCAAAGCCTATGTTAAATCCGAAGGGGCATTGATGATTTCCCGGCATTTAACTGGATTATGGAAGCTGGCGTTTTACCTAAAGTCATTTCCACGTTCTTTGCGCGATGGCGCTTACGATGTGGTCGCAAAAAATCGTTATAAGGTATTTGGGAAACTCAACAGTTGTATGCTGCCGCCTCCACATATCCGTAAAAGATTTCTTGATAAACAATAAAGGCTCTGATGCGCCGAGGCGTATCAGGCCTTTTTGTTTGCTGCTGTGCTTCCGCTTTTCCTATTCAAAATTGGAAATTCGCCAGTATTGGCTGGCAATCGAGCGGGACATCCATGCCAATCCTTTACTTTCGGCTTCGTGAATTTGAAACCATTCATCCATTTTATCGTTTTTCAAGTAAACTTCATGATTGGGGGCTTGGTCGTGCAGCCCTACAATATCGTAGTGGCCATCCCGATAAAATGTCGCAGATACGTCATAGTCAATATTGGGAGAAGTTGTTAAGGGATTGCCGACACTATGTTTCAGGATAACCTTAACGTTTCGTTCGTCTTCTTTCACTTTTTCCAGCTGAATGCCTTCAGAAGAAGCCACATCTGCTTTCCGGAATTTTTTCCGCCAATCGTAGGCGACGCTCATGCCCACATCCTTTTTCAATTCTAAAGTAGAATCCTCTTTCCCCAGTTGAAGCGAAAAGTTTACTTGTGTGCGGTAATGGGAGGAATCTGGGGTAAATGTTCGGTTGTCTCCAGCAAAATAACGGTTGGGCGACAGCAGATTCGGATTGGCTAAAAACTTATCAGGCAAGAAAGTGGTATAGCGAAAATCCCAAATTCTATTAAATTCCGATACGTTCACTTGGGGGGAATCAGCTAATAATCGTTCCAAAGGCGCAATCTTTTTGGTGATCCAAAATTCTTCCATGGCAGCTTCTTCTTGTGAGGACTTAATATTAAAAAAACCAAAAAGATGAGCAGCTACCGACTTCTCTTCACTAAAACCAGTTTCTGATTTTTCCAACGGACGCTTCGCCCGAATCCAATATGAATATTCACGATCCATTTCTACATCGCGGTCAGTAAATTGGGTTTTTGAGATGGTATCCACCGGTTCGCCGTCCCGATAAATTTCATATTCATCAATCCCATCGATGGCTCCCCATGCCAATATAATTTTCGAATCCGAGACAATTGTGGTAACGGCAATTTGCTGAAGATAGTTGATGCTGTCTTGTGTATGGTCTTCTGTGCTAGTTTGCATTTTAATCCGCTCTTTTACCTTGCCTTCCTCATCAAGGCGCTCAATTGTATAGGTATACAATTCACCAATTTGCAGGTTTTCATCTTTCCAGCTGTTTTCAGTGCCGCTGTAGAGAGTATCTGCATCTCTTTTGACTACACAAGTATCACCTGTATTTGACCATTTGAAATAAATCATCGTATCCGTTTGCTGCAACAGATCAATTTCTAAACGCTTCTCCAACGCAGCCATTAAATCATCTCCTCACAAGGGTATGTTAAGCTATACCCGGTTCTTAAAAATCCTGAACCCTTCTCTTTAAGTCGGGACATAATTGTTACATAAATAAAATAATAGATTAAAAAAACAAATGTATAATAAAGGAAAGAAGCTGGTCGCTACCTCGATTGTCCAGACAAAATGGAAGTCCGCCAAACCGAATAAAACTGTTCCTTATCAAGGGCTGGTTTTTGCTAAGGATAGATTTGCAAAGCTGCACGACAACTAGTATGTTAAAGAAAGAATTAGAAGACGGATTTAAGAGAGAAGGGGAGGGCGTGGGAATGGCATTTGCGGAAACTGAAAAAACAGGCAGCTTTAAAAGTTTTGATGACGCAGCGGAGCAAATTTTAAAACTGCTCAGCCAACAGCTGGAAATCAATACTTTATTCATTGCTAAAAATGATGGACAGACCAATGAAATCATTAAAGCTTTGAATGCAGCTGAAGAACTAGTCACACAAGGCAGCTTATCTCCTCTTGAACAGACTTTTTGCAATTTGAGCATCGATTTTGGAAAAGAGCCGTTAGTTATCAAAGACATTTCCAATAACGTTCGCTCCAATAAATTAGAAATTGCATCTCGTTTTGGTAATGGTTCGTTTATCGGAATACCAATTTTGTATGAGAGCGGAGAAGTCTATGGCACCATTTGTGGCATTGACCAAGTGCCTTTTGATTTCACAGAAGAACATCAACAAGCATTTGCCACCATGTCGTCTTTATTGACATATGTTTTGGAACTGGCAAAAGCAAACGAACAAATTCAATCCCTCTCTTCTCCACTCGTTCCAGTGACTCAAAGAGTCGCTATTTTACCAGTCATTGGGGAAGTGACAGCCCGACGAGCCGAAACCATTATCAATCATGTTTTGCAAAAATGCGGAGAAAATGAATTGGATTATTTAATCATCGATGTTTCCGGCGTTTCTCAAATCAACTCTGCCGTAGGGGAGTACTTGTTAAAGCTTGTCAATATCTTAAAGATAATTGGCGTGACTCCGGTTGTTACCGGCATCCAGCCTTTCATGGCTTTGAAAGTGCCGCATTTTGCCACGGCTTTAAAAGGCATTCTGATTGAAGCGAATCTTGAAATGGCACTGAAGCAACTCGGATTTGTATTGATAAAAGAGTGTGATAAAAAATCGAGCCGATAAGAAAACCGGCTCGATTTCTTATTCTTCTTTATTAAAAAAAATGTGTTTGAGTTCCCATGTCCCATCAATTTCGAGCAACCCAAATGAGTATTGAGGCTGCATACGCTTGTCAGTAGGAGAACCTGGATTAAACAACGTAATGCCGTCCACTTCACGCATCATTGGAATATGGGAATGGCCAAAAACGATGATATCGACTTGTTCATCTGAAAAAGCTTCAAAAGCGCGCTGTTCGGTTGTGTTGCGGATACCGTCTCCATGGATGACTCCCACTTTCACATCACCAAAAGTGAATATCTTTTTCTTGCCGAACCGGTCTGCTATTTCCCATGGATCCACATTGCCCGTTACACCATCCGTTTTTGTATAAGCTGCCAATTCATGATATACATCCAGTGTCTGCCAGTCGCCGGCATGGATAATGAAATCTGCAGTTTGGCATTCGTCTACCAGACGACTCGGCAGCTTTTTTGCACGGGCAGGAATATGAGTATCCGAGACAATAACGATTTTTTGCATGTAAAGACCTCCCATTTTTTGAGTTTCCTCCACTTTAACAAAAAAATTTGGTCGCGTCTCATTCCTGGCAAAATTGAAGAGCTATTGAGAGGATTAGCAGAACGATAAAGTGGGGAAATAAAGAGAAACTTGAATCAGTAGGGACTCTTCCCCACTGAGCGTTAAAGCCGGATAAATGAAAGTGATTTTTCGACGCTACAAAAAAGAGGAGGGAAAAAATGGCTCAAGAACGGAAAGTCACGTGTTACATCGCTATCAGTCTAGACGGTTATATCGCTACAAAAGATGACTCTTTGGATTGGCTCTTCAAAGTGGAAATGGAAGGAGATGCCGGTTATGCAGACTTCATGGAAACGATTGATACTGTTGTCATGGGGCGCCGCACGTATGATTGGATAATGGAAATGGAAAAGGGAAAAGTTCCATATCCGGATAAAAAATGCTATGTATTTTCGAACTCGAAAAGCGGGCAGGCTGAGCATGTCATTTTCACCAACGAAGATGTAAAGTCTTTTGTAGAAAGAGAAAAGAGTCTGCCAGGGAAAGATATTTGGGTAGTCGGGGGAGGCAATCTTCTTCACAGTTTTTTAAAGGAAAAGCTAATTGATGAATTTCTTATTTCCATCGCTCCTACAGTAATCGGCCAAGGCATTCCACTTTTTCAAGAACTTGATTTTGAGATAGAATTTACGCTGAAAAGCGCCAAACAATCGGGACAGTTTACGCAAATGCATTTAGTCCGTAAGTGAAAGGGGAAATGAAGATGATTACCTTAAACCAGGAACCGGTTGTTAAGGCTGAAATGAACATTAGAAGGCCTGTTGAAGAAGTATTTGAGGCATTTGTCGATCCTGAGATCACCACCAAATTCTGGTTCACTAAAAGCAGCGGGAAGCTGGAATTTGGCAAGCATGTCAAATGGGAGTGGGAAATGTACGGTGCGTCTACAAACGTTTATGTGAAACAGTTGGAGGAAAACAAGAGCATCTTGATTGAATGGGAAGAACCTTATGGCTATTCTACCGTGCAATGGACGTTTACTCCCCGTGCCGACCAGGAAACGATCGTTTCGATCACAAATTCCGGCTTTAAAGGGGATGGAGATGACATGGTCGCACAAGCCGTCGACTCCATGGGAGGATTTACAATGGTGCTGTGCGGATTAAAGGCATTTTTAGAACATGGCATCACCTTAAATCTTATTGCAGATAAAGCGCCTGATGCCCATATTAAACAATAATTGCAATCAAATAGCAGGAGCCATGAGAGGGACCGTTAACGGGTCCTTTTTCTTTTAGCTCCGCTTAATGATTGAAGAGGATGGCTCTTGCTTTAGCGATTACATGATCTTCATCATCGTGAATAATACAATCAGCATGCGTAAGGTTACGTCCTTCTTTTATAGCAAAAGCCCGCGCAGTTAAAAATTTAGACTTGGCCCCTTTCAAAAAGGTGACATTCAATTCAACCATCACCACTTTTTGTACCCCGTTTTCATCAGGTGCCACCGTATTACAGAGCGCTATATCTGCCAACGCGGAAATAATGCCGCCATGAACCACCCCTACACTATTAACGTATAACGGCTTAATGGGTAAGGTCACTTTTACGCTGTTTTCGGCTATCCGTTCATACTTTATTTCTAAAAATTCATCAAAAGGCTGTCGGATAAACAAAGTATTTCCTCCTTTGAAACAGTGTCATGGTTGTTTTATTCGCTTCAATGAGGCTTGAACCCTTTTTCCTTAACATATCTAAGCATATTTTCTCATATTTTTTTCATTTCGAGTAGAATTTTATTCCATAAAATAGTTTCGCACGACTTTTGAACTTTTATTAATTGGAAATTGAGTAGGTCTGTTGGATTTTATTCGTTTTACTCCAACTCTATACTAATGAGAGGAATTGGTTTAACAATTCCGTTGATAGAAGGGAGAGAAAGCATGAAAAGCATCAAAACATTAGCATTCGGATTGTTTGTTGTACTATTCTTAAGTTTTTCTCAAACAGAGGCTGAAGCACATTCGCCCGATCTTCATGTAGGCTCTGCAGGACAAGGAGTCACAGAACTGCAATCATCATTGCAGAAACTCGGTTATTTACAGGTCAATCCAACAGGCTATTATGGTTCTTTGACAAAAAATGCAGTGAGCCAGTTCCAGCGTGATTTTAATGTCCCGTCTACAGGATATACGGGCTCATTGACGCGCAGCAAGCTCGATCAAGTTAAAATGATGGCACGTGTCGTGCATGGAGAAGCGAGAGGCGAAAGCTACAAAGGCCAAGTAGGGGTAGCAGCAGTCATTTTGAATCGAATGGATTCAAGCAAATTCCCTGACAGTGCATATAACGTCATTTTCCAGCGCAATGCGTTTACAGCAATCAATGATGGACAGTACTGGCTTACGCCTGATGCTGCCGCTTACCAGGCGGTCCGTGATGCTTACCAAGGATGGGATCCTACTGGAGGAGCCACATATTACTACAATCCAGCCGGCGTCAGCGACAAATGGATATATTCGCGCACGGTCATTACACAAATCGGTAAACATTATTTTGCGAAGTAAAGAAAAAGAGTCTTGGGAAAATTCCAAGACTCTTTTTTAGCTGTTGCAATGAGGACTAAGTGAAAATCAGCTACAGAACATGCCACCAATTTTTGAGAAGAAAAGGTATGCAGTTTCTCGGCTTTGTTTATAATGAAGAGGGACTCACAGAAAGGCGGAATGAAAATGGTTGAATTACACAATAATGAATTGCCACCAAAAACATGCAGCATTGAGAGATTAATAACAAATAAAAAGGATGTAGCGAAAGTGCTGGCCGGACAAAAAACGGCAACTCGCCGAAATGGGCGTTATGCAGATGCCGGTGAAATAATGGTGCTGGAAGGAAATGAATTTAAAGTGGAGCGTGTCTATATGCAAACGCTTGGCGAGCTGACCGATGAAGCAGCCCGTCAAGAAGGGTATGACAGTGTTGAAGAGTATAAACAATCGATTCTAAAATTCCATCCCGGAATGCCCTGGCTGCCGCATATGACTGTTTGGGTTCATGAATTTACTCCGATATTGAGGTAAGCCATGTATACGTTGATTTTATTTCTTCATATCATGAGTGCCATTTTGTCCATTGGCCCATTTTTTGTCTTGGTGCCGTTGGTTAAACAGATGAAGAGCGCTCAGGATACAGTGCTGCAATCGCAAATCACCACTTTTCGTTCAGCTATCCGCCTCGTTAAACATGCGGGGCATGTGCTGGTGGCGACCGGAGCGTTGTTGATATGGCAAAGCCACTGGCAATGGACAACGCCGTGGATACTAGCGACATTGGCCATCATGTTCAGCTCGATCTTTTTTCTGGCCCGCGCATTCAAACCAGTGCTGCTGAAATTTGATGGGCCTCATGCAGACCGTACTGCTCTGATCAATAAATTAAACCGGTCCATTTGGCTGTATATCGGCTTGCTGGTAGCTATGCTGTGGCTCATGGTAGCTAAACCTGGGCTGTGGTAAGGAAAATGAAAAAGCTGATGTCTTAGGACATCAGCTTTTTCCAGCTTGTTGAGAAAGTAAAAACTTGTATTAGCCCTCATCCCTTAACCGATATTCCGCCAACCAGCTGCGCTTGCCGCGGGCGAGCGCCAAGCCTCCTCAGCCGCTTCGCGTCTTGCGGGGTCTCGGCTGTCTCGCTTTCCCGCAGGCGTCTCCGCTGTTTGGCTCCATATCTAGTGAGCAGAACCAAACAATAGAAAGCTTTCTCAAACATTCATTGTTTGAGAGAACAACCTAAGATAACTAAAAGAAACTGAATGAAGCGGAAGGCGGCGAAGGGCAAAGATGTGCTCCTGTTTCTGCATCGCTACGCTAGCTTCGAAACATGAAAGGGCGTTGCAGCGCCAGGCGCTTCGTCGCAAAGGCATCACCCAACTATGGTTGGCTGATGCCTTTCCTGCGGGAGCAGCGATGCAGGAGCACAAGGGTTTCGCCAGCGAGCGAGGAGGCTCAGGCCGCCCCCCGCGGAAAGCGTCCGTCCTGGAGCGAAATGAAAAAAGAGAATAAAAGTTTCTCGTCAGCTTTTTCTATACTATTAACCTTTCACAGCACCAGCTGTCATGCCGGCAACGAAGAAGCGCTGCAGGAAGACGTATGCGACGACCATAGGAGCAGAAGCGATAATGACGCCTGTGAAGAGCATTGGATAGTTGGTGGAATATTGTCCTTGGAACTCAAGCAAAGCGAGTGGCAAGGTCTTATATGCATTATCTGTGATGAACAGCAACGGATAGAGCAAATCGTTCCAATGCATGACGAACAGGAAAATAGCGGTTGCTGAGAGGGAAGGCAACGATAAAGGAATGGCTACTCTCGTGAACATCTGCCAGTTTCCGGCGCCATCAATGGTTGAAGCTTCAAACAATTCTTTCGGCAATGTTTTCATAAAGCCGGTCAAAATGAATACGGCAATTGGCAATGTAGTGGATACATTGACGAGAATCAGCCCGACCAAGCTATTCGTAAGCCCCAAATCCAGCATCAATGAATAAAGCGGCACCATGATCACTTGTGCCGGCACCATCATGCCAAGCGTGAACAATGTGAACAGGATGTTTCCAAGCCAGCTGCTGAGGCGCGTGATGCCAAAAGCTATCATGGAAGCGAACAGCAAAGTGAACGTTACGGAAAACAAGGTAACGATTACACTGTTCATGAAATAACCGGCCATCGTCTGCTCCTGGAAAATAGCTACGTAATTATTGATGTTCAGGCCATCTGCAGGAAGTCCAAGCGGATTAGCAAAAGTTTCCTGCAAGGTCTTCATCGATGTCAGTACGACGACCAGCAAAGGAATCAAGATAAGCAAAGCATAAACGATTAGAGAAAACCTTCGGAAAAGCACACTGTTTTCCTCCTTTCATTAATAGGAAACTCGATCCGATCGCAATGCTTTGAATTGCAGGAACGTGATAAATGCGATAATAACCATAAAAATTACGGAAATAGCACTTGCATAACCAAATTGATAACTTCTAAAAGCGATGTCATAAATATAAGTGGCGATGATTTCTGTCGAGTTATTCGGTCCGCCACCTGTCATAGCAAACACCAAATCGAACGCTTTAAAGGATTGAATGGTTGTATAAGCGACAACAATTGTTGCGGAAGGAGCCAGCAATGGCCACGTTACAGAGCGGAACGTCTGCCACTTCGAAGCTCCTTCGATCTTAGCCACCTCATACATTTCCTGCGGGATGGCCTGGAGGCCAGCAACAAATACGATAAGCATTTGGCCCGCGTGGAACCAGACTTGTGTAATAGCTAAAGAGTAAATGGCGATATTGGCATTCCCCAGCCAGTTTTGCGCGATAAATCCAAGGCCGACCGCTTCCAGGAGTTGATTCAGGATTCCTAAAGACGGGTCGTAAACGAACGCCCAGATAAATGCCACAGAGACAGATGATAGGATGGTAGGGAAAAAATACAAAGCCCGCAGAAAAATTGTGGTCTTTGTATTCTTTAACAAAATCATCGCAAAAGCAAGCGCTACCAAGGTTTGAAAAATAACTACCACCAGCATGAACTTTAAGTTGTTGCCGATTGTTTTCCTGAAAATCGAATCGGCGGTAAAAGCCCGCTCAAAATTGTCGAAACCGATGAATGCAAAAGCATCACTAAATCCATCCCAATCAGTAAATGAATAAAACAACGCGCTGATTGTTGGATAGAGAAAGAAAATGCTGTACAGGAGAAACCCCGGTACAAAAAATAGAAAAATAGTTTTTGAGTTTTTCATAACATCATTCCCTGTTTTCGTCTACGATTTTCTGAGCAGCTTCCGCAGCTACCATCGGATCTTCCCCGCCTAGAACATTTTCAATCGAGCTGAGTACAGCATCTTCAACTTGTGCATTGGTAATCAAATAGCGCGGCTGGAATCGGGTTTTTCTTTCATCAATCCAGTAAGCAGTATTTTTCAAAGCTTCGGATTCGTAGTTAACATCTGAAACAGTCAAATGCTGGCCAGTTTCATTTGCATATTTAGAAGCAACTTCCGGCTGACTCAAGTATTCAATGAATTTTTTTGCCTGATCTTTTTTCTCGGAATTGCTGTTCACGGCAAGCATGAATGTAGCCGTGTTGATGCCTTCATATACAGCTTCGCTTTCTTCGACTGTAATCGGTGCAAGCAAGTCCAATTGAAGATCCGGGTTCAAGCCCAATAAGGAAGCCATGTGGTATGAACCGGTCGCAAGCATCGCCGCTTCACCATTCGCTACCATAGCCATTGCAGCATCCTGGTTAGTGCCAAGTGCGTTTTCCTGGATATAACCTTTTTGCTCAAGCAATTGGAAATCCTCCAGTGTTTTTACCCACCATTCGTTCGTCAGCTTTTCTTCACCGCTTAATAGTTTGGCGAAAATTTCTTCATCAGGTGCATTGTTCATCACCATGCTGTTCATGAATTGGTTAGGCCCGATATCTGCACCTGGAAAAGCGATAGGCGTGATGCCGTTTTCCAGTAGCGTGTCACACATTTCCTGGAATTCAGTCCAGCTCTTCGGCACTTCAAGCCCAAGTTCTTCAAACATGCCTTTGTTGTAAATTGGCATATTGAAAACAAGCTGATAAGGAAGGGCGTATTGTTTGCCATCTACTTGTCCGACACTGATTAAGTTCTCGTCAAAATTAGAAACGAATTTTTCACCGCTTAAATCTTCAAAAATTCCAGCTTCCTGAAGTGACTGGAATTGTGCACCGGGGAATGAAGCAAAAACATCGCCCGTTGAACCTTCCTGCAACATGCGTTGAGCAGTGCCCAGGTATTGATCGGAAGGATAGATATTCATTTCTACAGAAATATCAGGGTTCTCTTTTTCAAATTCTGTAATGATTTCATCAAAGACGGCTTTATCTTCACCGCGCCAATGCATAAAACTGATTTGTGTCTGCTCGCCGCTTTCTCCGCCGCTTTCGTTGCTGCTGTTGCTTTCTCCTGCACAACCTGCAAGAATTAATAACAATGCTAAAATTCCTGTTATCATCAAAATATACTTTTTTGCCATCTCTGTATCCTCCCTTTTTATAATGATAAAAACTGCTTATTATTAGTTATACCGTAAAAGTACTAATAAACACAAATAATACTGAATTGTCGAATTTCGACCATTTTTTTTATTGACAAAAGAAGAAAAGTCCAATAAGATAGGTTCAACCTTTTTGTACGGAAAATGGCAGAAGGTGCCGGGAGCGGCATCGCCGGAGTACAGTAGAGCTGAGCATAGCAGAGCAAATCGACGAATAAGAAGAGTAGTGCATGGAGTTCCTCTCAAAGAGAGCCAGTGGCAGGTGGAAACTGGCGGGGACTGTGCATGAATGGGCTTATGAGAGATTCCTTGAACTTGGAGTAGAGGAGTCCGTTTCCCTCGCGTTACTGGGGGCTAAGGGAAAGCTGTTTCAGCTTTAACAAGAGGTGGTACCGCGGTTATTCCGTCCTCTGTAAGGAATGTTTCTGTTCCTTGCAGAGGACTTTTTTGTTGTCTGGAGTTACTGGAGGCTACACAGCCGCTTCCGCTTTTCTAAATCAGAGGAGATGAGCAGAGATGAAAATGAGAAAGATGGATGGAGATTCTTTGACGCCGATTATGGTATTCAACCGGTTGCAAGGCGAACGGAAATGTTTATTGGAAAGTTCCTTGAAGACGAGTGTTACCGGCCGCTATTCTTTTATTGCGGCAGATCCAACGAAGACGTTTATTGGAGATGGAGACATATTAAGAGAAGTGGATTTCCGGACCGGACAGGAAACGGAGCATACAGGCAAACCGCTCGAGCTGTTAAAATCGCTTTTGCCTGTTCATGATGCAAAAGTGGAAGAATTGCCGTTTACTGGAGGAGCGCTCGGATACATAGGATACGATGCCATCCAGGCTTATGAACCGGTTAAAGCAGCTGTAGAGAATAGTCTTCAGATGCCCGATATCCATCTTCACCTGTATGAGACAATTGTGGTTTTTGACCATGTCAAGAATGATATTACGATCATTTCATTTGAAGATAAACTGGCGGAAGTGGAAGAGCAGCTGAGCTTGCCAGAGATTGCGGCTGAACAGGGAAAACAGCAGCCGCTCCTGTTTTCTTCCAAAACTGATGCCGCGAAGTTCCGGGCTCAAGTAGAGCAGGCCAAGGAACATATCCGAAACGGCGATGTTTTCCAATTGGTGTTGTCGCAGCGTTTGTCCGCTTGCTATCAAGGAGATGCGTTCCAATTGTACCGGAAACTGCGTAAACAGAATCCATCACCTTATCAGTTCTTCATCGATTTCGGTGACTACGCTGTAGTTGGCGCGTCACCGGAGAGTTTATTGACGATTCGGGATGGCCATATGGTGACAAATCCGATAGCGGGTACTCGAAAAAGAGGGCGTACAGAAGAAGAAGATGCGTTTCTTGCGGATGAATTGGCAAACGATGAAAAAGAGCGTGCAGAACATCAGATGCTGGTCGATCTCAGCCGCAACGACGTGGGCCGCGTAGCAGCAATCGGTTCTGTAAAAATTCCGAAGTACATGGCTATCGAGAAATACCAGCACGTCATGCACCTCGTATCGGAAGTGACGGGAGAGTTGAATAGCGCCATGCACCCGCTTGATGCACTGGTGTCATGTCTGCCGGCTGGAACTGTATCAGGCGCACCTAAAGTGCGGGCGATGCAGCTGATCCAGCAATTTGAAGAAGAGCGGCGTGGAGTCTACGGAGGGGCAATCGGCTATTTCGGCTTTAACGGAAATTTGGATGTGGCTCTCGCCATCCGGACGTTTGTGGTCAAGGACCAGCATGTCCATGTGCAAGCGGGCGCAGGAATTGTCTATGATTCAGATCCCCAGGCAGAATTCGAAGAAACATTGCATAAAGCACGTTCACTTACGGAGGTGTTCGGATGATTCTTTTGATCGATCATTATGATTCTTTTACTTATAATATTTATCAGGCCGCAGCAGAAATGGGCAAAGACGTGGAAGTTGTCCGTTATGGTGTATTGACACTTGAAGAAATTATCGCGAAAAAGCCGGAGGCCATTATTTTGTCTCCGGGACCTGGCCATCCGGAAGCTTTGCCGGATTCAATCCGGTTGATTCAACAAGTTTACCAAACCATTCCGATTCTTGGAATTTGCTTAGGCCATCAATTGATTGGCGCAGCTTTTGGAGGAAATATCATCCAAGCGCCAGCAATCCGGCACGGCAAAGTTTCCGCCATAATGCATAACCAGCAAGGAATCTTTGCTGGAATGCCAAAGCCATTGCCGGTTATGCGCTATCATTCGCTTGTAATTGATGCGGAGGCTGTTCCCGAATGCCTGAATGTAGATGCAGTCGCTTTGGATGATAATGCCATTATGGCTGTCCGGCACCAAAGTTTTCCGGTATATGGCATGCAATTCCATCCCGAATCAATTGGTACGCCTGAAGGTTCGCAGTTATTGGAACGTTTCTTTATAGAGATTGAGCAAAAAACTGCTGTTAAATAAGTGGGGAAAAAAAGAAGACGGTCTGGATTATCCAGACCGTCTTCTTTTCTATTTTCTCACGAGAGGCATCGTGCAGCAGCGGAAAGCTCCACCGGATTTGATAATCTCAGAAAAATCCACTTCAATTACATGGAATCCCCGTTTTTTGAGCATGTGGTTGACTTTTTTGTTCTGTGGCTGGCTGAAGACCCGCCGGTTTCCAATCGATAGCACATTGGTGCCAAGTGCAAATTGTTCCTCAGCACTCACTTTCATCAGCGTATAGCGTTTAGCTAACATTTTTATGGTTTCTGCATCTAATGCTTCCGGGAAAATCAATGCTTCCGTCGGGGAAAGAATATTGAATACACAATCAAGATGCAAATACTTTTCGTTAAATGTAATGGGCACCACATTAAAGCGCGGCAATTTTTCCTGCAGTTCTTGAATAGCGGTTTTAGACGTGCGGCTGCTGATGCCGACATAAAGAGTGTCCTGGTCGATGATGACGTCTCCGCCTTCTACCCGGTTAGAGCCGAGGGGTTCGAAGCGAATATGCTGGCTTTCCAGCCATTTTTCCAACTCAGCTTCTTCACCTTGGCGGATAGATGAAGCCATTCCGCCGATAAAGACCGTATCACCTACTGTAAAACCGATGTCACGCGTGAAAACCTGTTCCGGAAAATGTTCAGCCGGTTCAAGCATTTCTACAGAAACGCCGTTTTCTTGTAAAGCTCCTATAAATTGTGCATGTTGGTGCATAGCTTTTTCAGTATCGATATTTTCTTTTTGATAACGTTTTTGTACATCGTTGATCACTTCTTTGATTTCCATGTAATGCGGTGGGCATAACAAAACCGATTGAAGTGTATCGTACTCGCTTCTGCACCAGGCAAACGGTGCTTCTTTTGCATAAGATGTCATATTTTCTCCTCCAAAAAACCTCGTAGTTATATACCTATTCCCTTTCGGCAAGCAGAATAAAACATGGGAATAAAGTGCAATCAGAAGAGAAACAACTGAAAACCAAAGAAAGATGCAGTCCATTAAAGGTGTTAGGGGGATTTTATGAAAATTGCCAAACAAGAAATTCAAGAAGGCCGCGATTTTATCCGGAACAAGGTAGTGGGGCATAATGAAGCAAGTTTACCTGAGGAAAAGAAATCACTGGAAGAGCAAATCAGCTTTATTGCCCACGATAATGAAGAGGGATAATTGGAGGTATTGCCGGCACCGCCTACTGGGGGCATGTGCATATCGATTTTCTCTGGGTGGATCCTGAAGCCCTAGGGAAGCGGATTGCTGAACAGCTGATGCAGCAATTGGAGCAGTATTCACGAAGCCAGGCATATCGCCTTTTGGTAGTTGAGACATTCAGCTTCCAGGCACCCGGGTTTTACAAGAAGCAAGGATTTCAGGGATTCGGCGTTTTGGAAGATCATCCAAAAGGGCATTGCAAATATTATTTCAAGAAACACTTGATGGATTAAAGAAACAAAAAAAGGGCGCCTAAAGGCGTCCTTTTAAGTTAGTCCTGATCTTTATAAAATACTTTGTCGACATTGTATTTTGCTTTTTGGGTGTTAATCAAATACGTTTCATAAATATCGCGTTCCATCGGATCTTCTACAATCGAAACCGCAATTCGATAAACTTCCTCACGGTGGTTTTTCAATGGTGACACATTATCTTCAAAATGCTTTTTCACACGCTGGCGAAGTTTGCGGGCTTTACCGACAAACAGCAATTCGCCGCTATGGTTAAAGAATTGAATGATTCCGCCTTTATCGCGCGGAATTTCATGCAAGTCGATAAATCCGTATAATGGCTTAATGATCGCCTCGTCGCCTGTAATTTCCTGTTTGCGCTGAGTAATGGTGATATCAGCTTTAGGTGGTTGAATATTAATCATACTTATCACGTCCTCTATTATCGTATTGCTTATCTTACCATAAAAAAGAGCGAAAATCTATTCGCTCTTTTTGCGGGCAATCTGAGCAGGTTTTATAGAGAAGCCAATCCATCGTCAAAGGTCGCTTGTCCTTGCAGAACTTCAAAAGTTTTCTGATAGGTATTTGGCTGATCTAATACTTTTACTAAAAGCGCCGCTACGTCGGCTCTGGGAATCGACCGGTCTTTCATTGAAGTAAAGCCTTCGGCAGAAATTTCGATTTTGCCGGATTTGCCTTCATTCGATAAAGCGCCGGGCCGCACTATTGTATAATCCAGGTTCGTCGTTTTCAAAAGGTCATCTGCTACTCTTTTCGCAACCAGGTAAGGCTTCATTTTATTGCCTCCTTGATCGGGGTCTGCAGTACCCATGGAACTCAGCTGAACAAAGCGTTTTACCCCTTTTTCTTCGGCGTATCTCATGGCTTTTACAGAACCCCATAAATCGATGGTCAAGGTCTTATCAGCTCCTGTAGATCCTCCAGATCCGGCCGCAAAAATAACCGCATCTATGCCTTCAAAAGCTCCACTGAAATCTTGTTCCAAATCACCTAATACCACGTTTGTGGCACCGAGCTCTTTTAAATGATTCACTTGTTCTTCTTTTCGCACCATGGCGACTGGCTCATGCTGAGACTTTGCTAATTCCTGGACGACCCGCCGTCCAACTTGCCCGTTTGCACCGATAACTAATACGTTCATGTCATGTCCACTCCTTTAAAGATTTCCATTTACTTAATATTCCCTTTAGTTTCCAGACTAAACGCCACAGCAATTCCAAGCAGATGCTATCAAAAATCTCTGGGAAAGGCTAAAATGGAGAAACGGAGGTGTAACGATGGAAATTACAAGTTTTAGCTTTCACCAAATAAAAGATCCGACGGGCATTATGGTCGGGGACCGCTATGAATTTTTGCTGGATGTGGAAGTGGATGAAGAGGACGAACTATTCACAGAAGGCGGGTTGGAGTTGCGTGTTATTTTGGCAGTAGATGACAATGGGGCGAGAATCGCTCATTACAATTTTGCTGACAAATCAACTCGGCAAGTTCTGGAATTCGGTCTTGAAGACGATGAAGAAGCGGAAGTATCAGCTTTTTGCCACGACAAACTATAAGAAAATAAAAAATCCCAGCCAAGCGGCTGGGGTTTTTTGCTAGATTTTCACATCAATTTTAGCTGTTTCTTTTAGTTCTTCGATACGGTCATAAACTGCTTGCTGGGTATTTTGCTGTTCCAAAGACTGGCGGATCGTCGGCTCCATTTCTTCGAAAGCCGGAGCTTCTTCTCCTGCTGTTTCAGCAAAGCCGTCATACGCTTCCTGAACTTCTTCATCAGTCACTTCAGCCGGTTTCACTTCTTTCGCCACATAGTTTTCGTAAGTGACTTGTTCGCGAAGCTGGCTTTCCATATCTTCCATCGTATATCCGTTTTGTTTAAGGGCCTCGTTCATTGCTTCTTCACTTTCAAACTGGCCTTTTAATTCCTCAAGGCGTTCTTTGACTGCTGCATCCTCTGCTTCATAACCTTTTTTCGCAGCGTCCTGCAAAATCAACTTATT
Source organism: Planococcus sp. VCh962 (assembly GCF_057748275.1). Classification (NCBI taxonomy): domain Bacteria; kingdom Bacillati; phylum Bacillota; class Bacilli; order Caryophanales; family Caryophanaceae; genus Planococcus; species Planococcus sp. VCh962. The sequence continues at coordinate 45,708 of NZ_JBYLHS010000008.1, read as the reverse complement.
GCCGACGATAACAGTGATTGCCTGTTCTTTTACCAAGTCGGCATTTTCAGGTTCTGAAGTGTCTTTTCCTTGTGTAGCAAGAGAAGATTCAAGCTGACGGGCTACACTATTGTAAACATTGCCTAGAATGTCTTCATCGTTTACGACTACGACCACATCTTCTTCGGCCGGCAGTTTAAGTTTTGTCTGTTGTTCTGCAGTTGCTTGTTCAGTCGCTTCTGGTGTTTCTTCTTTTTTTGCCGCTTCTTCATTGTCTGAACATGCTCCGAGCACCAACGCGAATAGAAGGGGTACTGCTGCGTATTTCATTTTTTTAATCATGTATAAACTCCTCTTTGGTTAGTCTCGTTACAGTAAAACATATTTGCTGATGGGATACAAATAGTTATGTTTTCTCGTTCAAATAATAGCATAATTCTGTATAATGGAACGATATCTATAAAAGAAGCTACTGGGGGAGACAAAGAATGAGCAAATATTTCACCCGAGCGATGGGGTTATTGGCCCTTCTGGTCCTCATATGGGGAGCCAGCTGGTCCATTTATAAAGTGGCACTCGAGTTTACACCGCCAATCTTATTTGCAGGTGTCCGTTCCTTCTTTGGTGGGCTATTGCTTGCACTGGTGCTGCTTCCAACATGGCGGCGCATCCGTTGGCGAGAAAACTGGAAGGCTTACGCGATTTCCGCCTTGTTCAATGCCGTACTTTTCTACGGGCTTCAAACAGCGGGACTTGAATACTTGCCGGGTGGTTTGTTTTCAGTGCTGATCTATTTTCAACCGGTATTGATCGGCATATTTGCATGGATGTGGCTAGGTGAAAAAATGACCGCATTTAAAATTTCGGGGCTGCTCACGGGATTTCTTGGAATCCTAGTCATCAGTGCCGACAGCCTGACTGGAAGTATTTCAGTAACGGGTATCGTCATGGCGTTATCAGCCGCACTTAGCTGGGCCGTCGGCGTCATTTACGTGAAGAAAATAGGCAAACAAGTCGACTCCATGTGGATGGTGGCATTGCAATTCATCATCGGTGGGGCGGTGCTGATAGCAGGCGGAAGTGCGGTCGAAAATTGGTCAGATATTACCTGGAACGTTCCTTATTGGATCGGTTTGGGCTTTGGTGCCACTTTCGGAGTTCCAATCGCGTTCGTTATTTACTTTCATCTAATGAATAATGGGGAAGCCAGCAAAGTAGCGGCTTTTACCTTTCTCGTGCCACTGGTCGCGGTGTTGACGGGAACCATATTTTTGGATGAGCCTGTAACCATTACGCTGGTCATCGGGTTGGCCTTGATCATCCTCAGTATTTATCTGGTTAATCGACGTCCGCGTCTTGCCACAAATTTGATTCCTGAGGAAAAAAATACTTAATTCAGCGAAAGAAAAAAGCTGCAACAATTTAGGGTGCCGATTTTATGAGATGACTGGTATAGTTATATATGTATTTAAATAAAAATTCATGCAATTGAAACGAACCTGTTGGAGGGACTATTATGGGAAACAATAAAAATATTCAACCACGCAAGACTTTAGATACGATCCAACCTTATTCTCCAGGCAAGCCGATTTGGGAAGTGCAAAAGGAATTAGGATTGGACCGCGTCATTAAATTAGCGTCCAATGAGAATCCGCTTGGGCCTTCTCCAAAAGCAGTAGCGGCCATTCAAGCCAGCTTAGCTGAATTGAACCGCTATCCCGATGCGGACACAACTAATTTAAAAGAAGCGATTTCTTCTGTATATAATGTAACCCCACAGCAAGTGATTGCGACAAACGGCGCTGACGAATTGATTACGCTGGTTTCTGAAGCATTCTTGGAACAGGGGGATGAAATCATCGTCCCATCTCCGTCTTTCAGCGAATATGATTTCGGAGCCCATATCATGGGGGCGACGGTTGTCCCAGTGCCATTTGCAGAAAACTTTCAATTTGATGTAGATGCCATCATTGCGGCAGTCACTGAAAAAACGAAAATCCTTTATATTTGTACGCCAAACAATCCGACCGGGACAATCATCTCGCAAGCAGACATCGAAAAATTGCTGAAATCTGTTTCGGACGTATTAATCGTTGTCGACGGTGCATACAGCCATTTTGCTGATGCGCCTGAATACACCAATGGCATTGAATTTGTGAAAGCAGGCTATCCGGTTGTAGTGCTGCAGACTTTTTCAAAAATCTATGGAATTGCAGGAATCCGGGTAGGCTTTGGCATAGCGCCGGAATCGATCATTCAGTCCATCTTGAAAGTGAAAGAACCATTTAACGTCAATGCATTGGCGCAAGCAGCTGCAACTGCTGCGATTACAGACGTGGAACACGTCCGCGCATCCCAAGAAGCCAATAAAGCTGGTCGGGAGCAATTATATAAAGCCTTTAAAGAACTTGGCTTAAACTATACGGAGAGCATGGCGAATTTTGTGCTTGTTCATATAGGGCCAGAAGGCGAAAAAATCTACAAGGCCTTAATGGCGAAAGGTGTCATTGTCCGCTACGGAAAAACTTGGGGGCTGCCGGAATATATCCGGGTGACTGTCGGAACGCCGGAAGAAAACGAATTCTTTATCGAAGTTCTGACAGGGCTATTAGCTAAACAAGTATAAAAAAGAGCTGCTTCCAGAAATGGAAGCAGCTCTTTTGTTTTAAAAGCCAGTGTGTCTTTATTGACCGAATTCCCGCCTATTAAAAGCGTTTACTATATTGATGAATCGGGAAGATTTAGGGAAAAACCTACTAAATGAAGGATGGATTTATTATGCGATATGACTGCGCTATTATCGGAGGCGGACCAGCTGGGTTGAATGCGGCATTGGTGCTTGGAAGGTCAAGAAGAAATGTGATTCTGTTTGATGACGACAGTGGCCGGAATTTAGTGACCAGGGAATCCCATGGGTTTATTACACGGGATGGAATTAAGCCAGCTGAATTCAAACGCTTGGCGCACGAAGACATTGCAAAATACGATTCCGTTGAGATAAAGGAAGATCGGGTAATGACCATTAATCGCGTCACGGAAACCCATTATGAATTAACCACTTCGGGCGGAAAGACATATCACAGCATCAAAATCATTTTGGCGACCGGCTTAAAAGAGCAGCAGCCGAATATTCCGGATATTGAAAAGTTTTACGGCACTTCTTTGTTCAGCTGCCCGTATTGTGATGGATGGGAGTTGCGTGATCAGCCACTGGCGGTCATCGCAGATAAAAGCGTCTTCGAGCTGGCGAAGAAAGTCTATACATGGAGCCGGGATTTAGTTGTTTTCACAAACGGGGAAGGGCGGCTCGAGCTCGAAGATCGAGATAAGCTGATTGCCAAAGGAATCAAAGTCCGTGAAGATATTATAGATGGGCTGGAAGGTGAAAATGGGCAGTTACGCAGCGTTAGGCTTGAGGATGGTACATTAATTGACCGGGTAGGCGGATTTGTCACACCTCTCTGGAACCATGCTGCCAACTTTGGCAAAGAGTTAGGCTGTGAAGAAAACCAGTATGGCGGCATTAAAACCGATGAATATGGCCGCACCAATGTATGGAATGTGTATGCCGCAGGAGATGCTGCACTTATTGTCCCGGCACAAGTAGTCATTGCAGCGGGTGAAGGAAGTGCAGCGGCAATCGGCGTCAATGGTGACTTAACGAACGAATACTTTGATGCCGAAGAATAAAGTGAAGCTGCATTTCGTGATGGATTCTTTTGGCTATAATAGCGTGAGAGTAAAAGGCTGCCTATACGGCAGTCTCAGACTGTAGACAAAGTGTGCTTGAAATGAATAAGACGGTATCATCCCCAACCGGTCCGGCCACTTCGCTTTCCGTGGGCACGGCTTCAGCCGCTTCACTTGCTCCTGCGATTACTCGTCGCAAATTGAAAAAACATTCACTGCGTTCGCTCCAGGGTCTTCAGCTCGTGTCGCTTCGCTGCTCCCACAGGAGTCTCGTGGCCGGACCAGTTGGGGGTGTCGCGTTGCTTCCAAGAATCCCTTCCAGCCAGGATGCCGCTATTCCGGTAAGTGAGGAAAAGCGGCATCCGGTGTTCACTTCACGCCAGTTTCCGCAGCGGAAACCGGCGAAAGGCAAAGATGTGCTCCTGCATCGCTGCGCTAGCTTCGTCGCAAACGAATGGTGCAAAATTACTTTTGCACCATTCGCTTCCTGCGGGATAGTGAAGTGCCGAAATCCACTCGGGCGCCAGCCCGCGGAAAGCGTCCGGTTGAAGCGCAGGAACCGAGGGGAGGAGCTTGTTTTTGATCGTTATTCACTTGATTGAACGTATATTCTTTTGTCTACAAGCTCAGGCTGCCTATATGGCAGCCTTTTTAGATTGCTGGATTAAAAATTTTCTCCAAAGAAAATACTGTCCTAAAAACAGCAGAAGCGCAGTAAATCCTAGGTTTAGATAATACCAGATTCCACTGCCGAAGAAATTTAGCGGTGTTGTAGCTTTAGGCAATTGGGAAAGATATAAATAATTGGAGCCGGTAAGTGGATTGATGACAAAGCCGATTACCATTGCATAAAGGACAAGCAAGGAATACACCATAAAAACGGAACGAAGTGTGATGGAGGATGGCTTCCGTAGCGCTAAAAACAAGCAAGCCCAAGGGATGGTCATATGATGTATAAAAAATTTCCAGAATCGGTAATGTTGAAAGTCATAAGGGAGATCGGGAGTAATGAGTGTTAGAAAAGCTGGGAAAATGCCAATGAAAAAGGAAATTTGAATCCATGTACGGTGCAGCGTCAAAAGCCCGATCATTGCGGTAATGGATGCCATGCCGCATAAATGGAGAGGGATGTGTTTGCTGAAAGTCCAAATGCCATTTGAAATTGCCCAAGTTTGATAAGAGATTTCGGAAACAAGCAGCAGCACAAACAAGGTCCAGCGCAGCTGTGAAAAGAACGAAGCGGATTCACGGAGCTGTTTTTTCCTGACGATTAGGAAAATAAGTCCGGAAAGGGCTATCGCAAGCATGATCAAATGGCTTATAGAAAAAGGATGAAAGATTGAAGTAGACGTGGCTCCGAACCAGTTGTCCATATAGATCCCCCTTATATAAGTGGCTGTTATATGGAAATTGTAGCACTTGATCAGTTTTATCGTCTAACTTTTTGTGAGTATTAAACCTTTGCTTGTTGAATTGGAAATAAGTTAAACTTTATGCAACCGTAAGACAGGAGGCGGATAGCTATGGAACGCGATAATTTATTGTCCTCTATCACTTATATCAACACAGAACGTTCAATCGAAGCGGGTGAGATGAAGATCATCCATACAGAGTACAGTCTCCAGTTATATGAAGACACCCTGGTCGCTTCCACTACCAATTACCATTTGGAGAATGTTTGGGATATTTCATATAAAACGTTCTCCGAGGATGCTAATTTACTATATCTGCATACGCACCATGGCGTAGTGACATATAAAGTTTACGAAGATCCCGGCCGCTTCGTAACAAGCTTTAAAAAATTAAAAAATACCAATTACTGAAGAAGACAGACCTATAATCTGTCTTTTTTTGTGGTAAAATCTAGGGGAAAGGGGGCTGGATGAATGGATAATGATTACGCAATTGGTTGGGGGACGCTGGCATTGATTAATGCAGGCATTGCACAAGGGAAAAATTGGAGCGGGCTCAACTGGTTTTTGTTGTCTCTATTGATGGGCCCGTTTGCTACCCTGGTGCTGGTTGTTTTTGAAAAATTATCGTTTGAAGGGAGCCGATCAACATGGCAGAAACCATCGAGACAGCAGATGCCTGGGTAGATAAAGTAAATGCTAAAGATGTTGAAGGCGTGCTTGAAGTCTCGGACCATAATATTGAATTAATGGGTCCGATGGGCTCGGCAAGCGGCCATGAAACGTTGAGACAGTGGGCTGAAGAGTCTGGAATCCATTTGACCACGGTGACGCGGTACGTTAAAGATAAAAAAGTGGTGTACGAACAAGAAGGCACTTGGGATGATCAAAACGGCAAAATTACCGTCTATACTTTTATGGAAGTCAGGAACGGTAAAGTAGCAAGGATTTCGCGCTACGATTCTTTGGATGATGCATTTGCCGACAGTGGATTGAATGAGGAAGACAAAATTGAATAATTATTATCAAATGGTTCTTTCCTTTATAAGGTGAGAACTTTTTTTTATTTTAAATTTTTAGAATTTAGTATTGATTTAGAAAAGATCTTCAATTATACTTTCACTAAACCGGTATACTAAACCGATTTAGCCAAGAGGTGCTGGAATGAAAAAGACAACAATGAAAGATGTAGCGGAACGAGCCCAAGTATCAAAGAGCACGGTTTCCCAATATATCAATAGCCGTTTTGAGTATATGGCATTGCCGACAAAATTGAGAATTGAACAAGCAATTAAAGAGCTTGGATATATTCCAAACTATGCAGCGAAAGGTTTGAAGCAAAAAAAATCAGCCACTATAGGAGTAATAGTGGCTAATATCCTCCATACATTTTCAACTGAAATTATAAGAGCAATAGAAGATGTATGTGAAAAAAATGGTTTTCATTTATTTGTTTGCAATGCGGATGATCAACCTGAAAAGGAACGGGCATATATTGACATGCTGCGTGCCAAGCAAGTGGATGGATTAATCATTTTTCCGATAAATGGTAATGATGATTTGTATGAGCAGTTAAAAGCCGAGGGATTTCCAATTGTTTTTGTCGACAGAAAGATAAATCAATCGATTTTCCCGACACTTTTGCTCAATAATGAAAGCGCTTCAGAAATGGCGGTTACGTTATTGGCTAAGAAAGGGCATGAAAAAATAGGACTTGTCTCTACTTCTATTGCCAAAAAAGTAACTCCGCGGATTGAACGCATCAACGGCTTTAAAAAAACAATGGAGCAGAATGGCCTTACGGTCAAAGACGAATGGATAGTTGCAGAAGCAAGAGAACAAATTGGAGAAATGTTGGAAAACATTTGGGAAAGCAGCGACAGGCCAAGTGCTTTTTTTGCTACAAATGATTTGGCTTTGATTGAATTATTAAGATTTATTAAAAGCAATCATTTATCAGTTCCAAAAGACGTGGGAGTTATTTCTATCGATGATTCACCTTTCCTGGAAATTGCCACTACACCTATTACAGTAATTAAACAACCGACGTTCCAGATTGGAAAGGATGCTGCAACTATCCTGTTGGAGCTAATTAAAAACAAATTATTTGAAGAAAGTTACCAAGAACAAAGATATCCACCTGTTTTAGTTCAACGGGAATCCATTTAAAGCAAAAGAGGAGTTGTAGTGAATTGTCTACAGGTTTTGGTGTTTTGACCATAGGGGATGCGATGATCACAATGAATCCAAGCACGACTGGACCTTTGAGATACGTAACTCAATTCGAGAGGAAAGTTGGAGGCGCAGAAATGAATTTTGCCATAGGCTGCGCAAGGCTTGGATTAAATAGTAAGTGGATCAGCCGTTTGGGAGAAGATGAATTTGGCCGGGTCATATACAACTTTGCACGCGGCGAGGGAATAGATGTTTCCGCAGTCGAATTTGTTAGAAGTGTACCGACTTCAATAAACTTTAAGGAAATACACGAAGGTGGAGCTGGCAAAACATATTATTACAGAAACCCTTCACCAGTCACCACGCTGAAGGTCGAAGATATCCGCGAAGAACTATTTGAAGACATTCAAGTGGTGCATCTTACGGGTGTTTATCTGGCTATTAGTAAGCAGCACCTTTTGATAGCAAAGAAAATAATCAGAATTGCCAAGAAAAAAGGCATTCTTGTTTCATTCGATCCGAATATACGGCTAAAGCTATGGACAATTGAAGAAGCCAGAGCAGCATACGATTCCATCTTTCCGGAAGTCGATATTTTATTGACAGGGTTAGAGGAAATTCAAATGATTTCCGGTAAAGAATCGATGGAAGATTTAATTTCCTATATTGAAGGATTCGGTATAAGGGATTTTGTCATTAAAGATGGCCCGAATGGTTCAAGATTATTCCGTGATAAGAAGTGGACAATTGCTGAAGGTTTTTCTGTAAAGCCTGTCGATACAGTAGGTGCTGGAGATGGATTTGATGCCGGGTATATATATGGCATTTTAAATAACTTTGAATCCGAAGAGTTGCTGCGTTTCGCAAATGGCGTTGGAGCCTTGGTGACAACGGTTTCTGGAGACAACGAAGGGCTTCCTTACCTGGAAGAAGTACATGGTTTTATAGGAAACACAAAAGTTGTGGAAAGATAAGGGGAATTTGCAGATGGAAACTCCTTTCCTTGTTTTGAAAGAGATGGAACAAGTAATAACTGGAATTAACGAAGAGCAATACAAACATTTTGTAGATATACTTCAAAAAGATTCCCGCTACTTTGTTTTTGGTGAAGGACGTTCCGGTTTAATCGGAAAGGCAATTGCCATGCGTTTGATGCACTGTGGAAAAGTTGTTCATGTAGTAGGTGAAACGACCACACCATCAATTCAAAATGGCGACATTCTTTTAATCATTTCAGGTTCAGGGAGTTCTTTGCAGTTAACAGGACTTTGCCAAAATGCCTCAAAACAAGGTGCCCGCATCGTTTTAGTGACAACGAACAAAGCAAAACTTAAAGAAGAATGGTGCACTAGCGGGCTGGTAATTCCAGCGGCCACTAAGAACCGTGGTGAAGGAGAGCCCTCTACCATCCAGCCTCTTGGAAATCAGTTTGATCAGGCGGTCCATCTTGTGCTGGATGCTGCAATAATAGATGGTCCTTATATAGAACAAACTCATGACACCTTGAGAAAAAATCATACAAATTTAGAATAGGAGGGATTAGGTGCCCGCTGTAACGGTTTCCCATCAAGAAGTGAAAGAGTTGATCAAGAATAAGCTGGCTGGTGCCGGGATAAGCAAAGAACATGCCGGAAAAGTGGCAGATATCCTTATACATGCAGATTTACGGGGAGTCAATTCGCATGGTGCCCTCCGTACAGAACATTATATAAACCGGTTAAAGGCGGGAGGAATTAATCCCAATCCTAACATTTTATTTAAAGCTACCGGCCCTGTTACAGGGATTGTCGATGGCGATGACGGGTTCGGCCATTTAGTTGGAGATACTGCCATGGACCAGGCTATAGAAATGGCTAAAGAAAACGGCGTTGGCATGGTTACAGCGATGAACAGCAGCCATTGCGGAGCCCTTAGTTATTTTGTCCAAAAAGCTGCTAAACAAAATTTAATAGGAATCGCCATGACTCATACCGATAAGATAATGGTTCCGTTTGGCGGAAAAGAACCATTTCTCGGAACGAATCCCATTGCCTACGGAATTCCAGCAAAAGACGAGAAACCTTTTATCTTAGATATGGCCACCTCAAACGTAGCTTTAGGAAAGATTTTGCAGCATAAAGAAGAAGGCAGGAGCATCCCGGAAGGATGGGGAGTGGACGAGACAGGGAGTTATGTAACCGACCCATCAAAAGTGGTTTCACTGACTCCATTTGGTGGCCCCAAGGGATATGGACTGGCTATGATTGTAGACATTTTCTCTGGATTGCTCGCTGGGATGTCCTTCGGCCCCCACATCAATCAAATGTATGGAGATCTGGATAAGAAAAGAAAATTAGGCCATTATTTCTGTGTCATCAACCCATCTTTTTTTACAGAGCTGGATACATTTTTAGAACAAATGGACCAAATGATGAAAGAAGTGCGGGAAATTCCGCCGGCAGCAGGTTTTTCCAGAGTGTTTGTCCCGGGGGAAATCGAGCAGAAGAATGAAGAACATAATTTAATTGAAGGCATTAAGATTGCTTCAACAACGTATGATTACTTGAAAACGTAAGCTTTCAAGAAATGATAAAGCAAAAAACTAAAAACAAAGGGGAGAATAATCATGAAGAAGAAGTGGTTAACAGGAATTTTTGCGTCAGTTTTGGTTTTAGGGGCATGCGGTTCAGATAATGCAAGCGAAGGCGGAGGCGGTTCAGAGTCAGGCGAAACGATTGAATGGCGTTTTGGCCATTTGGCCGATGAAAATCATATTTGGCATCAAACAGCGCTGAAATTTGAAGAGTTGGTAGAAGCAAATTCAGATGGACAAATGGAAATCACGATTTATCCAAACAACTCGCTTGGCGGGGAGACTGATACGATCAACTCTATCCAGGCAGGAACAGCAGACATGGTTATTTCAGGTGAAACTTTGCAAAACTGGGCACCCAACGCAGCTTTAATGGCAGTTCCTTATGCTTTCCGTGATTTGGAACATGTAAAATCTGTAGTTGAAGGCGAAATTGGCGAACAAATTAAACAGGAAATCAGCGACGAAGCAGGATTAACTGCCCTTTACTACCATACGCGTGCGCCACGGAACTTGACGTCAAACGAGCCGATCAAATCTCCAGCAGATCTTAAAGGATTCAGCATGCGGGTACCGAACGTTCCATTGTTTTTGGATGTTTGGCAAGCTGCAGGAGCATCTCCACAAGTAATGGATTTCAACGAAGTGTTCACGGGCTTGCAGCAAGGGGTTATTGATGGCCAGGAAAATCCAGTAGACTTGATCCAAAGCGGAGGCTTGGCAGAAGTTCAGGATTACGTGAACCGTACAGAACATGTTTATTCTTGGATTTATATTCTTGTAGGAAACGAGCAATACAATGCACTTTCTGATGAATTGAAGCAAGTCGTTCAAGATGCTGCTGCAGAAGCACAGACCTTGGGTGATGAATTGTATGAATCTGAGATTTCTAAAATTGAACAGGAATTGGTTGATGCAGGAATGGAATTCGTCGATGTTGACCAGGATGCTTTCCGTGAATCAATGACTCCTGCGGTTGAAGCTTCTTTATCTCCGGAACAATTGGAATTGTATGAACAGATTCTAGCTGTTGAATAATATGTGTGCTAGGCACTTTTGGCTTCACGGCCAAATGTGCCTTTCCATTAGGGAAGGAATGAACTCAGATGTCGATGTTTCGGAAATTGATTGACCGTACACTCGCGTTTTTAACAATTACCAGCTTTGCCGGCGTTATTATCATTGTCACAATCCAAATTATTTCACGTTTTGCTCCCTTTTCGTTCATTTGGACGGAAGAATTGACACGTTATCTTTTCCTGTATGGCATCAGCTTTGGAGCTCCCTTAGCTTTGATGCGAAATGAGTTCATTAACGTCGACATGATTCTTAATAAAATGCCGGATAATTTCCGAAGATACTATGAAGTGGTCATATACTTGACAATTATTTTAATAAGTCTGGTTATGGTGAGAGAAGGTTATAATTTCACTATGCTCGGTGAAAACCAGAGATCGGCAACCATGCCATTCCAAATGTCGGTAGTGCATGCGTCGTTGCTGATCATGGCTGTTTTTTTAGTATTCTATGCCGTCTTGAAAATTATCGATCTATTGAAAAATAAGCAGGATTATAGCCAGAATTACGGAGGCGATGACTACTGATGGCTACTCTATTATTTGTATCTTTTATTGTACTTATCTTTTTGGGAGTCCCGGTGGCTTTCAGCTTAGGGCTCGCATCTTTGCTTTACCTTTTCCTGGCCGAAATCCCTCTCAATATTATTCCGCAGCGGATGTTCGGCGGATTGAATTCATTTGTTCTTCTTTGTATTCCTGGATTCATCCTTGCAGGTAACTTGATGAACGCAGGTGGAATCACAGAACGAATCATTAAATTTGCCAACGATTTATTCGGCCATATCCGTGGGGGTCTTGGTCTTGCGAATGTCGGGGCTTCTATGGGATTCGCAGGAATTTCGGGAACGGCGCTTGCGGATACAGCGAGTATTGGTTCTATCCTGATTCCTGCTATGAAAAAAGAAGGCTATGGTGCAGGGTTCTCGGCAGCTGTTACAGCTTCTTCTTCAACGGTAGGGCCAATCATCCCTCCTTCTCTGCCGATGATCATTGTAGGTACACTAGCCTCCTTATCCATCGGAGATTTGTTTTTAGCCGGTGCGGTTCCAGGGATTTTACTGGGTCTTGGCTTGATGATTCCAACTTATTTTATCTCAGTTAAGCGGAATTATCCGAAAGGCGAGCGCCAATCGGTAAAAACAATCTGGAATAGTTTCACGGGCGCCTTCTGGGCAATCTTAATGACTTTCATCATTCTTTATGGAATTTTAGGCGGCTTTTTCACACCGACTGAAGCTTCTATTATTGCTGTATTATATGCATTTGTTATCGGTATTTTTGTTTATAAAGAGCTGCCGATTAAAAAAATTCCAGAAATCATGCTGTCTTCCATGACTGCGACGGCTTCCATTATGCTGCTTGTCGGATTTGCGAATTTGTTTGGTTGGATTATGGTGCGTGAGCAGATTCCACAGCTAGTGGCAGAATCCATTTTGGGTATTTCGACGAATGCTATCATTGTTATCATATTAATCAATATACTCCTGTTGTTTGTCGGGACGTTCATGGAAACAATTGCCGCTCTGGTCATTTTGTTCCCGGTACTGCTTCCGGTCGCCATAACAGTCGGCATGGATCCAATCCAGTTTGGTGTCATGATGGTCTTGAACCTGGTTATTGGTCTGGTGACCCCTCCGGTCGGTGTCTGTCTTTTTGTCGCTTCCCAAATTGGAAAAGTGTCCATTGGAAAAACTGCGAGAGAACTTCTTCCATTTTTAGGAGTAAGCTTAGTAGTGTTGATGATGGTTGCCTTTATCCCGCAAATTACATTATTCTTGCCAAGTCTATTTGAATAGGTGGTTATAAAATGAAATCAGTCCAAATTCCTAACGCACATGAATTGCGGATAATTGAACAAGAACGTCCATCAATACGGAAAGCTGATGAAGTTTTAGTGAAGATTAAACGTGTGGGAATCTGTGGTTCGGATATGCATATCTATCACGGAACAAATCCGCTGGCTACTTATCCTCGGATAGTGGGTCATGAAGTGGCCGGTGAAGTAATTGAAACAGGCAGCTCAGTTACGAGCGTGCGTGCAGGCGATCATGTAGTCATTGAACCGATCAATTATTGTGGCGAGTGCTACGCTTGCCGTAAAGGACGTCCCAATGTTTGCGAAAAACTGTCCGTCTTTGGAGTTCATGAGGATGGTGGCATGCGCGAATACGCTGTACTCCCTGAAAAACAATTGCATTCGGTAAACAAGGATTTAAGCTGGGATGAAATCGTTTTAGCAGAACCTTATACAATCGGTGCACAAGCTGTATGGCGCGGCAATGTCGAAGCTGGTGATACTGTATTGATTCAGGGTTGCGGACCTATTGGCATTTGCATTTTAAAATTGGCGAAAATTGCTGGAGCGACCGTCTATATGAGCGATTTAAGCGAAGAAAGAATGGCTTTTGCAAAAGAAAGCGGGGCGGATGGAGTGGTCAATGCCGGCAAAGAATCTGTGAAAGAACGTATTTTGGAGCTGACAAAAGGAGAAGGCCCGAATGTGGTCATCGATGCGGTAGGCATGCCAGCTACTGTCGAACTGAGCATTGACTTGGTATCGCCTGCTGGATATGTAGTCGTTCTAGGATTTGACGAACGGCCATCTTCTATTCCGCAATTGCCAATTACAAAAAAAGAAATCACGATTGTCGGTTCAAGACTCCAAACAAACCAGTTTGGCAAAGTAGTGGATTTATTGAACAGTGGAGAGCTGAAATCCGAAGGGCTTACTACACATCAATTTGCACTTGATGATGTACAGGAAGCTTTTACATTTGTTGAAAACAACCCAGACAAAGTGCGCAAAGCATTGATTGTCTTCGATTAAGGAGCGGCATATATGATCCCTAAAATGGAAGTTTATCAACAATTATTGGAATCCAAAATCGTTGCAGTTATCAGAGGCAAAGATGCTGAAGAAGCGATAACAGTGGCAAAAGCGGCTGTAGCAGGAGGACTTAAAGCCATCGAATTAACTTATACAACTCCAGATGTTGCTCAAGTGTTTAAGGAGATGGGCAATTCGGAAGCATTGATTGGAGCGGGTACGGTCCTGGATGCAGAAACAGCGCGACATGCCTTACTACATGGAGCACAATTTGTTGTCAGCCCCCACTTTGACCCGGCAATTGCAACAATCTGCAACCGCTACAGCGTCCCTTATTTGCCCGGCTGCATGACCATTAAAGAAATGGTTCAGGCTTCGGAATGGGGATGCGACATTTTGAAGCTGTTCCCAGCCAACGGATTCAAACCTTCGTTCATAGGATCTGTCAATGGACCTTTGCCTAACGTACGGATTATGCCAACAGGCGGCATCAATATCAATAATATGAATGCCTGGCTGGATGCTGGTGCAGTGGCAGTGGGAATAGGCAGCGATTTGACGAAGACTTACCGTTCTTCAGGCAAAGAAGCTGTGATTCAATTAGTTAAAGATTATCTTGGCAAACTAGCGTAAAAGGAGGATTCTCATGAACATTACGTTTCGCTGGTACGGACGCGATAATGACAGTGTCCAGCTAGAACAGATCAAGCAAATTCCTGGAACGAAGGGGATTGTGTGGGCACTTCATCATAAGCCTGCTGGAGAAGTTTGGAGCAAAGCAGAAATCCAGTCAGAAGTTGAATATATCAAGTCGTTCGGTTTTCATGCAGACGTGGTAGAAAGCGTCAATGTGCATGAATCCATTAAACTCGGCAATTCAGAACGTGACCGCTATATTGAGAATTACAAAGAGACTATCCGCAATTTAGGGGAAGCAGGAGTGAAAGTTATCTGCTACAACTTTATGCCGATCTTTGATTGGACGCGGACTTCTCTTTACCACCCACTGCCAGACGGTTCGACGGCGCTGTTTTTTGAAAAGCAGAAAATTGAATCACTGGATCCGGTAGAATTGATCGAGACAGTGGCTTCTGCCTCTGATTTGACTTTGCCCGGCTGGGAACCGGAAAAAATGGCCCGTATTCAGGAATTATTTGCTGCTTACGAGGGCATGGACGAAGAGCAACTATGGAAAAATCTCGACTACTTCTTAAAAGCAATATTGCCGACAGCAGAAGCAAGCGGAATTCAAATGGCAATCCATCCGGATGATCCACCTTGGTCGATCTTCGGCTTGCCGCGTATCATGACGGGTGAAAAGAGTTGGGAAAAACTGCTGGATATTTCAGATTCTCCATCAAATGGCATCACGTTCTGTACCGGTTCGATGGGAGCAAACCCGGAAAACGACATGGTCGATTTAGCATCAAAATATGCTAAGCATTCCCCTTTTGCACATCTGCGCAATGTAAAAATATTTGAAAATGGGGATTTCATTGAAACCTCCCACTATACACAGGATGGTTCAATCGACTTGAACGGGGTCGTCAAAGAACTTTCCGCCCAGAATTATACAGGCTATGCACGTCCGGATCACGGCCGCCATATCTGGAATGAAGAATGCAGACCGGGTTATGGGCTATACGACCGGGCGCTCGGAATTATGTATCTCTTGGGGTTATGGGATGCACATCAATCGAAATAAAGGAGGACGCTATGTTTTCTTCTCATGAAAATCTTGCAGGACGAACAGCGGTCATTACTGGAGGAAGTGGAGTATTGTGCTCTGAGATGGCGCGCCAGCTGGCAGATCAAGGCGTAAAAGTTGCCATCTTGAACCGGACAGCCGAAAAAGGCCAAAGTGTGGCAGATGAGATCCGCACACAAGGCGGAGAAGCAATTGCGGTAGCAGCGGACGTTTTGGACCGCGCTTCATTGGAGCAGGCTAAAGAACAGGTGCTGGAAGCTTTTGGCCGTATCGACATCCTGATCAATGGCGCCGGTGGAAATCATCCGGACGCGATCACGGATATAGAAATACATGAAGACGAGTCGCAAGGGAAAAATTTCTTTGACTTGCAGGAAGATGGCTTTTCGCGTGTATTCGCCAGCAACTTCACGGGTTCTTTCTTGGCGAGCCAAGTATTTGGCAAGGAATTGCTGAAACAGGAAGCACCTGTGATTTTAAACATATCTTCTATGAGCGCATATTCGCCGATGACGAAAGTTCCCGCATACAGCGCAGCGAAATCAGCCATCAATAATTTCACAATGTGGATGGCTGTCCATTTTGCTGAACAGAACTTGCGCGTCAATGCCATTGCACCCGGATTCTTCCTGACGGCGCAGAACAAAGATCTGCTGACAAATCCTGACGGTTCGCTGACGCCGCGTTCCGGCAAAATTATGAACAGCACGCCGATGAAGCGTTTCGGAAAACCGGTGGAGCTGGTTGGCACGATGCTTTGGCTGCTTGATGAAAATTACTCAGGATTCGTTACAGGCATTACGGTGCCTGTAGACGGCGGATTCCTGGCATATTCAGGTGTATAAATAAAAAATGAACTCTATGAACTGCACCGAAATTGTTAGGCAACAGTCTAACAGTGAAAGTGCAGTTTTTTAATAGGAGGAAGACAGTGAAAATTCAACTTGCACTGGACCGGTTAACAAAAGAAGAGTGTAATCAAATTGTAGATGAAACTTTAGAGTTCATTGATTGGATTGAAGTGGGCACAGGTGTTATTAAGGAATATGGAATGAGCATCATCAAAGAAATGAAAGCAAAATACCCGGAAAAATTGCTTGTTGCTGATATGAAGACATGTGATGCCGGCCGTCATGAAGCGGAGCAGGCATTTAAAGCGGGAGCCGATATCATAACCGTCATGGGCTTTTCCAATAAGCAAACGATTCTCGATACTCTAGAAGTGGCGCATAGGTATAATAAAGAAGTGATGATCGATCTGCTGGAAATCAAAGGCACGGAAAGAGTAAAGGAAATAGCAGATTTAGGGGCAACCCTTTTTTGTCTGCACATTGGAAAAGACAGGCAGTCGCATGGTGAAACAGCAGGGGAAAGAGCTTTAGAACTTATTTCAGGTTTAAATTCCGTCAGGGTGGCTATTGCGGGAGGAATCGATGAGAAATCCATTCAGAATATAAGAAATAGCGGGATTGAAATAGCGATTGTTGGAAGCGCAATTACCAAAAGTGAAGACCCTCAGAAATCAGCGCAACAAGTTCACAAAGCTGCAAGAAATTGAAACTGCAGGTTTTCCCCGCGCATCTTCAAACTTGAGATCTTCAATTTCCTATAAGATTAAAAAGCCGGCCTTACATTTTAGGCCGGCTTGATTATTTCATTTCTTTCTGTATCAATTCCTGCAAATCCGCCCATTGTTTGATGCGTGGCAATTCCACATGGCGGTTGTAAGATTGATCTTTGACCATCACTTTCAGTGTTTCGCGTGACAATGTATCAACCACTGCAGGCTTGTCATCAAAATAATAATCGAGCTGCAATTCTTCGATGATATGCACTTTTTCGTCGTCTTTCATGCCGCAATAGAACCGCTCGTCACAGACAGGGAAGCCCTGCTGTTTTAGCCAGGCTTTCGTTTTTTCTGCATGTTTTGCTGGACGGGCCGTTATGTAGAAAATTTCATGGCCTTCCCGGTCAAGCTGTTGCAAAAGTTCAACGGCTCCCGGATAAGTAGGGCAGTCGGTATAATACAATTCATCCAAAACGCTGTTCCACATGACAGAGCCTTCTTCATCGCTCATATCAAAAAGTTCATGGATTTCTACGCGGTCAAGCGCATGAAAAAGATCAATGGCCACTTCTCGCCCTAGTTTCTTTTGATACAGCCGAAAAGCGAATTCACGTAAGTTGATCAATGTATCGTCAATATCAAATCCAAATTTCATCGTTAAACTCCTTTTTTCACCGGATAGCCGGTGAATTTAAAATCTTTCCCGATTTTGAAAAATTCTCCGTCTTCCAATTCAACCGCTTCTTTCATCAGTTCAAAGCCGGAACCTTCCAAAAAGGTTGGTGCATTTTTGCCACCGATTAATTTTGGTGCAAAATATAAAACCACTTTATCAATCAAACCATTTTCCAAAAATGCCGCATTGATTGTGCCTCCGCCTTCGATGAATAACGAAGAGATGGAGTGCTCGCCTAAAATGCGCACGACATCACGAACTTCCACCCGGGTTTCGCCATCAGTAACAAAAATCTTGACTCCTAAGGCTTCCAACGCGGTGCGTTTTTCCTGATCGTAATGTTTACTAGTGAAAATCCATGTTTCTGCCAGTCCGTCTGTTGCCAGTTTAGCATCAAGAGGCGTCCGAAGTGTAGAATCCAGGACAATGCGAAGGGGATTACGGCCGTTTGGGATGCGAGCCGTCAATTCCGGATCGTCTGCAATAACCGTGCCGACTCCAACGAGGATGGCCCGGTTTTCGCTGCGCAGCACATGGACGTCATGGCGAGCTTCTTCAGATGTGATCCATTTGCTGTCGAGTGTATGCGATGCAATTTTGCCGTCTAATGTAGCGGCTGCTTTTAATGTGACGAAAGGAAGTTGCGTAACAATATATTTATTGAAGACTTCGTTCATTCTTTTGGATTCTTCTTCCCGGATTCCGACAATCACTTCAATACCGGCGTCTTCCAGCATTTTTACGCCGTTTCCAGCGACAATCGGATTTGGGTCAAGCGTCGCGATGACTACTTTCCTAAGGCCTGCCTCAATAATAGCAGCTGCACAAGGGCCCGTGCGGCCGTGGTGGGAGCAAGGTTCCAATGTGACGTAAATCGTCCCTCCGCGTGCGGCATCTCCAGCCATGCGAAGTGCATGGATTTCTGCGTGCGGCTCACCAGCTTTCAAATGAGCGCCAATGCCAACAATGCGGTTGTCATTGACAATGACTGAGCCGACTAATGGATTAGGGTCTGTCTGGCCTTTCATGGTCCGTGCATTGTTCAGTGCCAAGTCCATATAAAATTCATGGTTTGACATGGAGTATATCCTCCTCGTCTTTTAAATGGCCTGAGCGGTTGATTTTTGTCTGCAAGTATTCTGAGTTGTACTCAGATGTATCTCCCCAAAGTGAAATGCGTCCGGCTATTTCGAGGTCTGAATTTTCCAGCGCTGTTATTTTTTTCGGATTATTAGTCATCAATGTAACCGGCTTTGTGCGCAGTGATTTCAATACCGCAATGGCATCTTCATAATTGCGTGAATCATCAACAAACCCAAGGCTTTCATTTGCTTCAACGGTATCATAGCCGTTTTCTTGGAGAACGTAAGCCATAGCTTTGCTGAACAACCCGATGCCCCGGCCTTCGTGGTTCGCTAAGTAAAAGAGTGCACCTGTTCCATGGTCGACAATCTGTTTCATCGATTGCTTCAATTGGAATCCGCAATCACATCGTTTGCTTCCGAAAATATCCCCGGTGTGGCAAATGGAGTGCATGCGGATCAAAGCTTCTTCGCTATTTTCAAAATCTCCGTATACCAAAACACTGGATTGCTGATACTCAGCCAAATTGGCTGAAGATAATTTTTCAATTATACTTTCGTAATCAGTGGTTACTTCGTCCTGTTTCAACCAGCTATACCACTGGAATACCACTGTTTCTCCATATAAGTTCACCGGCAGCCGGATGGGACCGACTACGTAAATCGCTTCATTATCTACTGTAATCAAGTTAATTTTATCTTTTAAAACGTCAAATACTTTCGGTTCAAGTTTAATTGATGTCATTTTTGTTCCCCCTATGTTAAGAGTTTCTTTAATACATGAAGTTATTATACTACAACCGGTTACTAATAGTAAGTAAATAGTTTGCAAGATAATCGAATATAAAGACCATTATCCATTAAACAATAATTATTATCAATTAAATGCAAAGACTAATGGTTTCTATTGATTTTAATTCTCAATTAAATATTAATATTCTCATGTGTTTTGCATTTAAAAAAGGGGTATGGTATAGTGTCTACATTAGAATGATTCTAAATAAGAAAGCGGAGGGATTTATGATGTTGCCACCAAAACTCACTTTGGCGTTAAATGATCAACTAAACAATGAATTACAAGCAGCTCATTCGTATACAGCGATGGCCGCGTATTTTTCGAAAAAAGGGTATCATGGATTTGCCAATTTTTATTTAGTGCAATCAAGAGAAGAACATGAACATGCAATGAGATTTTATAATTACTTAGTGACGATGGATGAAAAACCGGTATTGCAGGCATTAGCAGAACCGAAAAATGATTACGTCAACGCTATGGATGTTCTGCACAGTTCATTGGCCCAAGAAAAAGATGTGACCAGCAATATTTATGCATTGGTAACATTAGCTGACGAACTGCAGGAACATTCGACTTTGTCATTTCTCGACTGGTTTATCGAAGAACAAATGGAAGAAGAAAAAATGTTCCGTGACATCATCTCCCGCATGTCCCATATCGAAGAAGGCGGAGAATACTTCTTGAAAATGAACGATGATTTTGCAGCGCGCAAACTGGAAGAATGAGTAGTTTAAGACGGCACACGGCTGACTGTGTGCTGTTTTATTTTTAAAAGGAAGTGAAAGACATGATCATCCCATACAAACCAGCTATCCATTTTAATGATGTACATTATTCGGTTGGCGATATACATATTTTAAAAGGGATCACTGGATCTTTTCCGGAAAGCAAAATTACCACTTTGGTGGGGCCGTCCGGGGCTGGAAAAACAACTTTATTGAAATTATGCAATGGCTTATTGTCTCCGGATTCGGGAGAAATTTATATAAAAGACAAGCCGCTCGGCAATTATGAACCGGTGGAATTGCGCCGCCTTGTTGGAATGGCTTTGCAGGGAGCACCGATGGTCAATGGAACGGTTTATGACAATTTGAATTTGCCGCTGGAATTGCAGGGAGAAAAGCTGGCAGAAAAAGAAGCCTTGGCTTTACTGCATGATGTTGGCCTGGAGGAACAATTTCTAAACCGGAATGTAAAAGAATTATCTGGCGGCCAGCGCCAGAA
Source organism: Planococcus sp. VCh962 (assembly GCF_057748275.1). NCBI lineage: Bacteria > Bacillati > Bacillota > Bacilli > Caryophanales > Caryophanaceae > Planococcus > Planococcus sp. VCh962. Next base: position 24,921 of record NZ_JBYLHS010000008.1, on the reverse strand, counting down.
AGTTTCAATAGCCCGTACACTTGTAAACAATCCGGAAGTGCTATTGCTTGATGAAATTACGTCGTCTTTGGACCGTACTTCTTTAAAGGAAATTGAAGAGCTGATTGCGAAAATCAACCAAAAGTATAAGACGACTATTATTTGGATTACACATAATCTCCAGCAAGCGCTGGAGATCGGCGACTATACATGGGTGATGATGGCCGGAGAAGTCATTGAAACCGGTGAAAGTGAATTGCTGAAAAATCCGGTCAATGACAAAGTTAAACGCTTCGTTAGGGGGGAAGCGGGATGAGCTATTTTGCTTTATCGCTGACGTTGATTTTTGTATTGATTCCGCTGGTATTATCTAAGACTTTTAATCTGGGACTCGAAAAAGACACGCTGATTGCCACTATCCGCTCCATCATCCAATTGCTGGCAGTCGGCTATGTATTGAAGTTCGTTTTCGACTCCGATAGCCTTGTCTATATTTTCCTGATGGTGACACTGATGATTGTCGCGGCTACGCACAACGCACAGAAAAAAGGGGCGGCCATACAAGGTATCGTTGTAAAGATTGCAGCAACGTTAGTGTTCGTGGAAATTCTGACGCAAAGCATTCTAATTGGCTTTAATATCACGCCTCCAACTGCCCAGTACATCATTCCGATCAGTGGGATGGTCATCGGGAACTCGATGGTGCTGTCGATCCTGTTTCTAAACCGCTTCACAGCAGAAGTAGAAGCAAATCAGGACCAAACTGAACTGATCTTGTCTCTTGGCGGAACGCCGAAACAAGCAATCCACCGACAATTGATCCAGTCGATCAAAGCCAGTATGATCCCCACCATTGAAAGCCAGAAGACCGTCGGGCTTGTCCAATTGCCCGGCATGATGAGTGGACAAATCATCGCAGGTGCTGATCCGATTCAAGCCGTGCAATTTCAATTGTTGATCATGTTCCTGTTGTTGACGACAGCCGCGGTGACAAGTATTTTTCTTGGATTCTTGTCTTATCCGACTTTGTTTAACCAGCGTATGCAATTCCTCAAAAGCTGACCTGAACTTTCAGGCCAGCTTTTTTCGTATCATTAAGAGGGAAAGAAAGTATCAACTTCGAATTTTCCCGACCCAGGCAATTCTTCAAGTAAAGAAGATCCAAACAATAGCGCCGGGGTGGAGCTGCCACTTTCATAGGCTCTTTCCAACAACCGACTGACAGCTTCAAGAGCCCCGTAAACAGTTAAGTCATAGACATTGGCAGTTTGTATTCGGGCTACTTTGATGATTCCAAATTCATTTCTTACCTCTCCCCAAATATAAGCAGGTGAGTTGGCGCGGAGGGTTTCGTCCGGCCCGCTGATGTTCCGTTCCACCCAACCTTTGAGTAAGTTTTGCAAAAAGGGAGATGCCAACAGCGGCTGCAGGCCAGCCATTAATCCGGCGCCGGCCGAAAGTGTTTTAGAAAACGGCACCCATGTCGAGATATTCGGTATTTCTGTGGTATAAAAAGCGGTTGCTACGTCTCCCCACGGAATGCCCATGGCAGGGCGTTGCCCTCTGCCGAAATCGATGGTCCTGCGCTGGCTGCCGAGCGGCACGGCTGTAAGTCCACCTTCTCTGCGCACGGCACTGCCGGAGCCGAGCCCTTGAATCATGGTTTTATAAGTTCCTGGGGAAATGCCGGAGTCCGATTCAAAACCAAGAGCAAGGTGGGTCGCATCAGGCATCAGCTCTTTTAGTTTCAGTGCTGTGCAATCTGTCGGAATGACGTCAAAACCGACGCCCGAGCAAAGAACAATCCCTGCTTTTTTTGCCCGCTCATGCTGGGCATGCGTATGTACGAACACCGGAATTTCTCCGGTAATGTCCATGTAATGAGCCTTGGCCGAAAGGCATCCTTCAATCATTGAGGCGCTCGTTTCACTGAAAGGACCGGCGCAATGCAGTACGGCATCGATCCCCGATAGATTATCTGCAATTTTTTCATCGATTGCAAAGACCCGCATTTCAAGATTCAATTCTTCCGCCAGAGGCTTGAGCTTCTGCGGATTTCGCCCGGCAAGTACCGGATTCATCCCGCGCTTTACCGCTTCGCGCGCAATCAGTTCACCTGTATAGCCATAAGCTCCATAAAGCAGCCAATTTTTCTTCATCAGATTTTCCTCCTCCACTAATTGATTCATTTTCCCACAATAAAAAGCAATTCGTTTCTCGCCATCTGTAGTATTAGTGAATATAGTGACATTTCTCCCCAGGAATTGCGAGCTTTTCGCCTAATGTTTCCTAAGAAACAAAAAGGGGCATGCTAATGATAAAAAGCGTCATTTTTTCAAAAGGAGGCGTACCGATTATGGACAACGTTCACTTAATCCCTTACCGTATCGAAGAAATTACCGTTGCGGCTGCACAGATTCCGCAAGGAGTGCAAATGATTCAGGCGCCAGCTGTCTGGGAGCAGGCAAGGCATGGCAGCGGCAATGTGCTTGCCATTTTGGATACGGGCTGCCAGCGTGACCATCCCGATTTGCAGGACCGGATTATTGGGGGCAGAAACTTTACGCCGGACTATGGCGGCGATACAGCGAATTTTGAAGACAATCATGGCCACGGCACCCATGTTGCAGGAACCGCAGCGGCGTCCTTGCGGCAGGAAGGCGGTATCGCAGGAGTTGCGCCTGAAGCGAAGCTGCTGGTCTTAAAAGTATTGAACAGCGAAGGAAGCGGAGATTATGCGGGGATTATCAACGGCATCAATTACGCAATCGATTGGGAAGGGCCAAATGGCGAAAAAACGAGTGTAATTTCCATGTCGCTTGGAGGCCCGGAAGATGTTCCGGAACTTTACAGAGCAGTGAAACGGGCGGTTGATTCGGGAATCCCCGTTGTATGCGCAGCAGGCAACGAAGGTGACGACAGTCCGGCGACGGATGAATATGCTTACCCGGGAGCATACGCAGAAGTGATTCAAGTAGGAGCGGTCGACTTTAACCGCAAGATTGCCCCCTTCAGCAACTCTAACGATGAAATTGACTTGGTTGCGCCGGGAGTTCGTATTTACTCCACATTTCTAGGCGGCAAATATGCTACGCTGTCAGGCACTTCAATGGCTACACCCCATGTGACAGGCGCTTTGGCTTTGGTCAAAAATATAGCAGAAGAAGAGTTTGCCAGAAAACTGACGGAAGCTGAACTTTATGCGCAGCTTGTGCGCCGGACGGTTCCGCTTGGCTATCCAAAAACTGCAGAAGGAAACGGGCTGCTTGCTTTGGATGCGCTGGAAAAATTTGAGCAGCTGTTCAAGCTGATGAATTCATTCAACAGTCCAGCAAATACAAGAGAAAACGGCTGACGGTTTTAGCGCTATATTTTGCTGTAACCGCTATGTCACCGAAAAAAATGATGGATGTTCAACGTGCAGTAATGGGAGGACTTGTTATATCCCACTTCTGCATCCCTGAATTCAAAATATCGTCCCTCTTGGTCTCCTGATTAAAGAGATCAAGAGTTTTTTATATGCAGGAATAACAGTAAGTCCTACCTAGAATCTGGTACTTTATACCACTTAATGGATGTTCTGTATTGACGCCCCACACCTTAAATGATTTAATTATTTTTAGATTCAGAAAAATAAAATTTTAAAGGGGTGTTGAATTTGGCAAAGACGGTAGCTGGAAGTGAAGACCGTGTTGCTCAGTCGAAAGGGGAGACTCAGACAAAAGGCGGGAAAGCTTCTTCGAATGTAAGAGAGGAAGTGCATGTACCAAATTTTGAAGCAATTGAATCATCGGCAGGTTTCAAAGATCTGATGAGGAAGAAAAAAGCGTTTCTCATTCCGACCACTGTATTGTTCTTAGGACTATATCTACTATTTAATATTATTATTTCATATACCAATGTGCTGGATGCCAAGTTTATCGGCGATATTTCCTGGGTGTGGGTTTTTGCCTTCGGGTTATTCGCAATGACTTGGATTCTTGTAACCGTATACATGAAGAGAGCGGCAAAATTTGACGAAATGGCTTGGGAAACTTTAAAGGAATTCAATTATGACAAGGAGGAAAACCGATGAATGCTACAGTCATTATTATCTTTTTAATCATCGTGGCAATGACTCTTGTCATTACTTATTTTGCGGCAAAGCGTACGAATACTACCAGTGATTTTTATACGGCAGGCGGCGGATTGACTGGCTGGCAAAACGGAATGGCGATCGCAGGAGACTATTTGTCCGCGGCTTCATTTCTGGGGATTGCCGGGTCTATTGCATTGTTCGGTTTTGACGGATTCCTATTTTCCATCGGTTATCTGGTAGCCTATTTAGTGGTTTTATTTGTTGTGGCAGAACCTCTTCGCAACCTTGGGAAATTCACCTTGGCAGATATGATCAATGCCCGTTTTAATGCCAAGAAAGTTCGCGGAGCAGCGGCATTGAGTTCTATTACTATCGTTATTTTCTATATGATTGCCCAGCTTGTAGGGGCAGGTGCACTTATTCAATTACTATTTGGAATCGAATATTTATGGGCAGTTTTGCTTGTTGGAGTCATGATGACAATTTATGTTCTTTTTGGAGGCATGACAGCTACAAGCTGGGTTCAAATTATTAAAGCAGTCCTGTTGATGGTCGGTACAGTCATCCTGTCGTTCTTGGTGCTGCAGCGTTTCGATTTCAGTATCCTCGAGATGTTCGCACAAGTGAAAACGGCAACTCCGCATGGGGAAGCTTTCTTAAATCCTGGAGTAAAATACAAAATTCCATTAGATACGATTTCCCTGATGCTGGCATTGGTGCTCGGTACAGCAGGCCTGCCGCATATCCTAATGCGTTTCTTTACAGTTAGAGATGCAAAAACTGCAAGAAGTTCTGTTATGTGGGCAACTTGGATCGTCGGGATTTTCTACGTTATGACGATTTTCCTTGGATTCGGTGCTGCTGCATTTGTCGGGTCGGAAAAGATCATTAGCACAAATGCTGCCGGAAATATGGCGGCACCGCTGCTGGCCCAAGCATTAGGCGGAGACATTTTGATGTCCTTCATTTCTGCGGTTGCATTTGCTACCATCTTAGCGGTTGTAGCCGGGTTGGTACTATCGGGTGCTTCAGCATTTGCTCACGATATTTACGGCCAGATTATTAAAAAAGGAAAAGCGACCGAGCGCCAGCAAATGCTGGCTGCCCGCTATGCATCAGTTGGAGTGGCGGTTTTATCCATTTTGCTGGCGATTTTTGCGCAAAGTTTGAATGTGGCGTTTTTAGTTTCATTGGCATTCTGTATTGCGGCCAGTGCCAACTTGCCCGTTATCGTCTACACGATTTTCTGGAAAAAATTCAATACTACTGGAGCCGTTTCAGCCATCTTAACAGGCTTGATTTCAGCGCTGGTTCTAGTATCAATCAGCCCGAGCGTCATGAGTCCGGAAGCAGGAGCTGCAATTTTGACTGGCAACCCGATCTTCCCATTGACGAATCCGGCTATTGTCTCAATCCCGCTTGGCTTTATCGGCGGTTTGGTCGGCACGCTTGTCTCTAAAGAAAGCGACCTCAAGAGATTTGCAGAAGTTAAAGTCCGTGCCAATACAGGCGGCTTTAGACAGCTTTAATAAAAACAAGCCGGTTTCCTGTTAATCCAGGAAGCCGGCTTGTTTGTTTTTTTGCAGAAAATTATGGACAATTTCATTGAATTCCGGAAATTTCTTTGGAGGCACTTCGTGTGATATTCCTTTGACATAGATGACTTCAACGTTACGGGCCGCCTTAAGAAAAGGTTTGCGATGGCGATGCATCGTCTTTTCCAAATCGCCATATACAAGCAGAATCGGCATTGTTAAACGATGAAGGAAAGGCGTGGCATTGTAATGTAACCCAGCCTTACAGTATTCATATACTTTCTCTGCATCCGCTTTTTTGGCATAATCGAAAAGCTCTTGTTCATCACTTTCATAATATTTATGAGTTTTTGCCTGCAATTTAGCGACTGTCGGGATTCGCCGAAGTTTTGCCATTGCCATACCAAAATAAACTTTGCTTTTTAGGCTTAGGTGATCAACTTTTGAATAGCCTCCAGATAGAATCAAGGCAGCGGTCCGTTCGGGATAAAGCAAAGCAAATTCCTGGGCAATCGTTCCCCCGTGGGAAAAGCCGCAAATCACCGCTTTGGCGATACCAATTTCATCAAGCAGCTTCTTTAAATCATTGGCTAAAAGATTGATCGACAGCACCGCATTTCCACGTGAACTTTGGCCGTGGCCCCGAAGGTCATAAAATATAGTTTGGCAGGAATGGACCAGTCTCTCTTGATGTTTGAAAACTTTATAACCCAAAACGGGTGGATGAATGAAAACAATGGGTACTCCTTTACCTTTTATATGATAATACAAAGAGACTGAGTTGTTGATGGTGGCATAGGGCATTGGCAAGCTCCCTTCTATAGTGAAGTTCATCGAGGCATAGGATCATTGCGAGAAGATGACTTTTCCTCTGCCTCTATAGGTGGTACAGGGTTTATACCCTGTCTATGGAAGATTTGAAACAAATGACTGCTTAAAAACCTGCATCAGCCAAAGATTCAGCAAATCCATGTCCATAAGTTTGGATTGACCCTTTTGCTTAGCAATGGAATTCAAGATAAAAAAGATGCTGGAGAATTTTTATATCTCCAAGCATCTTTTTGTTTTTGATGAGTTTTAACTGATTTCTTGCCAGGCCTTAAATTCAGTAGCACTGAACAGCCGTTCTTTGATTCGGTTAACACAGGTTTCCATGTTTTCTCTGAAGGTATCCACTTCAACGTCATAACGTTCATTTTGCTGGTGGACATATTCTAGCTGTCTTTGGCCTGGCCAATCAAGCGGTCGCCTCTTGCCTGTTCCCTCCGTTTAAGTTCTTCAAGAGGGCAGTGGACACCAACAAAAAATACCGGATAATCCTTCAGCACTTCGAGACAATCTTTCGTAGTAAAGTCGTCATGTAAAATTTGATCGATGACCAAATTGATGCCGCTATCTGAAAACATCGCAATCGCTCTATGGAAATAATGTTCTGTTGGAATAGGAATCAAGCGGCCGTTTTGCCGATCTTCCATCTGCTCGATGACCCCATCAAAATTGTCGATGCTTAAAGCGGAATAATTTGGAAGTTGTCGAATCAACTCTCTTGATAAAGTTGTTTTGCCGGCGCTGGACACACCATTTAATAGAATAATCGTTCCTCTAGCCATATTTCTTCCTCCGAGATAAAAAGTTCTGTAATGGTAGTATATCTTCTTGTCTTCATCGAGGTAAACTGATAGAAAATCAGCCCACTCAATAAATTAATATGGTAGAATTTCTTCATATGTGTTTAAAACTAGCTGGTATTCAGAAAGAGCAGGTGCGAAAATGATTGTCGGGATAGATGCAGGCGGAACTTTGATTAAAGTGGCGTATACTGAAAACGGTGCGCTGCAATTCACTAAGTATCCAATTGCGGAAATTGAGCGGGTTGCCGCTTGGGTGAATGAATTGGAGACCCCTGAAGTTTGTGTCACTGGAGGGAAGTCTGGCGTATTGCGTTCCCTTTTATCTAAAGAAGTAAAGGAAATGGTGGAATTTGAAGCCACACATCATGGTGTCCAATTCCTGCTTAGCCAAATGGGCCGTGAGGAAGCTGTCTATGTAGTCACAAACGTCGGTACAGGAACTTCCATTCATTGCATCCAGAACAATACACAGGAGCGCCTGGGGGGCACTGGAGTCGGCGGTGGAACATTGGTCGGATTAAGCCATTTATTGACGGGCATAACTGATTTTGAAGAAATTGTGAAATTGGCAAGCAAAGGTTCGAGAGACCGTATCGATTTGAAAGTAAAACATATATATGAAGACAAAGAACCGCCAATACCGGGTGATTTGACTGCCAGTAATTTTGGCAATGATTTATTCTCTGTTGCCGGCGAGTTATCCAAAGAAGAACTGCTGGCAACGGTGGTCGGGCTAGTCGGGGAAACTGTAAGCACCTTAAGTGTCATAGCAGCTCGTCAGTGCCAGAGTTCCACTGTTATTTATATTGGTTCATCATTTATCCATAATCCATTATTAAAAGAAGTGGTGGAGACCTATACAATTTTAAGAGGTTCAAAACCATTGTTCCTGGAGAATGGAGAATTTTCAGGGGCAGTTGGTGCAATGATCAGTTTAAAATAAAAAAGATGGCGCATGGTGCGCCATCTTTTTTTATTTATTCACTGATAATATCAAGTTTTTCGCGTATATCCGTGCGCTCGCGTTTTTCTGGAATATGGTCCGGATAGCCGATCATCATAGTCGCAACTATTTTTTCTCCAGGCGCGACCCCGATTGCTTCCCGGAAAACCGGGTCATAAACCCAATCGTTCGAGCGCCAAATCATGCCAATGCCCCGTGCCCAAGCGGCAAGCTGGAAATTCTGAAGGAGCGAAGAAATGGCGCCATAATCCTCGTCCCAGCGTCTCTGCCGTGGATCTTCCGGCATGATGACAACCAAATGCAAAGGAATGTCGCGGAAGTACTGGGCTTTGTTCAATACTTTCGGTGGAATCGCACCATCTATTTTTGGCATAGCATCGATGAATGCTTGAACAAATTTCTCCTTGCCAGCTCCTGTATACAGCTGGAAGCGCCAAGGCTGGTTCACTTTATGGTTTGGCGCCCATTTAGCAATATTCAACAACTCAATAATCTCTTCCACATCGACCGGATCTTTTTTGAATTTCTTAATAGTCCGGCGTTCCATGATATTCTGATCTATTGGATTTTGCATCTATATTCTCTCCTTTATTCATACAATATTGCTTCTCTCTTTATCAAACCAGACCCGGCAGTGAAACGCAATCATAGGGGCTTTTATTTCCCGGGAAATAATCTGTGGCACATTAGCCGAAGCGTACAAAAAAAGACATATTATCGCCTGATTTAACAAGGGATTGTTGGTAAAATGAAGATAACAATAAGGAGTGGATACACAATGACAACAGTGGCAGTGATAGGCGGAGGCATTACAGGTCTTTCTGCATTGCATTATCTGCAGAAGCTGAAAAAAGAGCAGAGCCTGGATTTGGAATTGGTATTGATTGAGAAAGACAAAGTTTTAGGGGGCAAAATCCGGACTGTGAAAGATGCGGAGTTTATCATGGAGACCGGGGCGGATTCGATTGTAGCTCGCCATGCCAGTGTGATGCCTTTAATAGAAGATTTGCAACTAGAGGGCCGGGTCGTCTATAACGGAACGGGCATTTCTTATTTATATGCCAATAATAAGCTGCATGCCATACCGGCAGATACGGTTTTCGGCATTCCGATGAGTGAAGAAGCTTTGTTCAGTTCGACGCTGGTCTCGGAAGAAGGGAAAAAAGCGGCTCTGCGGGATTTAGAAACTAAGAACGAAGGTTTTACGCGCGATAGTTCGATTGGTGAGTTTCTGGAAGCGTTTCTTGGAAAAGAACTGGTGGAAAACCAGATCGCCCCTGTATTATCGGGTGTATACTCCGGAAACTTGCATGAATTGACGCTTGCATCGACTTTGCCTTATTTAGTCGAATACAAAAACAAGTACGGCAGCATCATTAAAGGCCTCGAGGACAATAAAGCACATTTCCAAGGAGCGGCCAATAAGAAATTCATTTCTTTCGATGAAGGCATGTCGGTGCTGATCGATCGCTTGGAAGAAGAGCTGGACGAAGCAACCATCTTAAAAGGAGTGGGAACAGTGGAGCTCCGGAAAAAAGAAAGCCAGTACGAAGTGGAATTAGCAAATGGACAAACCGTGCTGGCAGATTCGGTCATATTGGCAACCCCGCATGATGCGGCGCAGAAATTGTTGAATGAGAAAGAACTTGACCGGGAATTTGAACGGCTGCTGAATTCTTCATTAATCAGCGTCTATATCGGTTTTGAGTTGCCGGATGTCCAATTGCCAGCTGATGGCACGGGCTTTATCGTGTCCCAGGAAAGTGATTTATTGTGCAACGCTTGCACATGGACAAGCCGAAAGTGGAGCCATACTTCACAAAACGGCAATTTGTTGGTCCGTCTATTCTATAAGAGTTCGAATCCATCATATGCACAACTGAAGGATTTATCGGAAGCGGAACTGGCGAAGGTCGCTTTGAATGATATCGAGAAGAGCCTTGGGATTAAGGCTGACCCTACGTTAGTTGAAGTGACAAACTGGAAAAACCTGATGCCGAATTACACGATGCAGCATAAATCAGCAGTTGATGCGTTAGAAAAGAAAATGGCGGAGCTTGTTCCGGGTATCGAATTGGCCGGTGCTTCTTATTATGGCGTTGGAATCGGTGCCTGCATCCAGAACGGCAAAAATTTAGCGGAAAAGATTGCAGATCAACTATTAGCGAAAAAGTAAATAAAAACAGGGGAGCGGCTGGTGGAGCCGCTCCCCTGTTTTTTTGTTTTCGAGCAACTTTGTAGTGGATACGATCGACTCGCTTAGGTTTACGAGCAACTTGCCTAAGTTTTCTTTATTTATGCCCAACTCGGATTCATTTATGCCCAACTTTACTTCGAATATGCCCAACTCCCAAGATTAACAATAAAACAGCCGTCCCTAAAGGGACAGCTGTTCAAAGATGTTGATTAAACTTCGGTAAGGCCTGGAACTGGAAGGCCAAGGCCATCTGCAACACGTGTTCCGAATTCAGGATCCGCTTTATACAAATGAGCGATTTGGCGAAGTTTGATGTCTTCTTTCGTAACTGCGCTCAAGCCGCCAACGAACGTGGCCACAAGGCGTTCTTGTTCTTCCGCAGATTGCAGACGGTAAAGGTCGCCTGGCTGTGTGTAGAAGTCTTCGTCACGGTAAGGCACAGCATCAGTGAAGCCTTCAACTGCAAGTGGTGCTGGTTTCGCAGCAGGAGTTTCCACTGGACCGCCGTAACTGTTCGGTTCGTAGTAAACAGAACCGCCGCCGTTAGCGCCAAAGTTCATTTGGCCGTCGCGCTGGTAGTTGTTAACTTGGTTTTTCGCTGCGTTGATCGGCAGCATCTGGTGGTTAGCGCCAACGCGGTAACGGTGAGCATCGTGATAAGCGAACAAACGGCCTTGAAGCATTTTGTCCGGAGATACGTCGATGCCCGGAACCAATGTGCCAGGTGAGAAGGTAGCTTGCTCAACTTCTGCAAAATAGTTTTCAGGATTGCGGTTAAGCACCATGCGTCCAACTTCAATCAATGGATAGTCTTTGTGAGACCAGGTTTTCGTGACATCGAACGGGTCGAAGCGATACGTGTTCGCATCTTCCAACGGCATGATTTGAACGTACATTTTCCAAGCAGGGAAGTCGCCTTCCTCAATTGCGTTGAACAAGTCTTCTGTATGGAAATCAGGGTTTTCGCCGGCAATTTTGTCAGCTACGTCCTGGGTGATGTTTTTGATGCCTTGTTCAGTCAACATATGGTACTTCACCCAAACAGATTCGCCAGCGGCGTTTGTCCATTTGAATGTATGGCTTCCGAACCCATGCATATGGCGCAATGTAGCAGGGATTCCGCGGTCGCCCATTAAGTATGTAACTTGGTGCAGCGATTCAGGTGATAGTGACCAGAAGTCCCACACAGCGTTAGGGTTTTTTAAGTGCGTTCTTGGGTCACGTTTTTGTGTATGGATGAAATCAGGGAATTTAATTGCATCGCGAATGAAGAAAATGGGTGTATTGTTTCCGACTAAATCATAGTTTCCTTCTTCGGTATAGAATTTCAAAGAAAAGCCGCGTGGGTCACGAACCGTATCAGCAGATCCAAGTTCACCGGCTACTGTAGAAAAACGAGCGAACATATCTGTACGTTTGCCGACTTCTGATAAGAAAGCCGCTTTTGTATATTTAGTAAGGTCTTGTGTAACTTCAAAGTATCCGTGAGCGCCGGCACCTTTAGCATGAACAACACGTTCAGGAATACGTTCACGGTTAAAATGTGCTAATTTTTCAAGAAGATGGACATCTTGAAGCAATACAGGTCCGCGTTGTCCAGCTGTTTGTGAGTTCTGATTGTCGCTTACTGGGGCCCCCCAATTTGTTGTCAGAGTTCTTTTGTCTGTACTCATTAATCGAACACCTCATTCTCGTTATTTATTTAAAAGACTATATTAACCATGATATCATTATTCAAATTAAAATCAATACTTAATGATAATCATTATAAATAATAAAAATTACAGGAGAGAGTAAGCTTGCGAAATTTTTGTATTTATTAAACTTTCTCAATTGGAAAGAAGAAACAAAAAATCTTTCTTTCCATTTTGAAGGAAAAGAAGGAAAAGTTCATTTTTAAACTCTTGTTTAAATTTTAAACCTACTATAAAAAGAGATTGCAAATGAAAATAAAAATGGCTAATATAAAATTCAAGTATAATTTTCTGAAAACTTCAACTTTTAAAAGGAGGCTTTAACTTAAATAAGTATACATGGTTTTTAAGTGTTTTCAGTTTAGGTGCTGGGGAAAAAGCAAACTATTGAAAAGGGGATAGAGACAATGTTCATAACAGAAAGTATAGCCGAGTATGCGAAGAAACACCCCGGAAAAATGTATACCTCTTACCATGGAAGAGACTGGACATACAGTGGATTCTATGAAAAAGCCAAGCGGATTGCCGCTTATTTTCAGCAGAAAGGTTATCGGAAAGGCGATATCATCGCATTATATGCCTTGAACTCTGATACGTTCCTTGTGTCTTATTTCGGCATTCAATTGGGCGGTTTTACGGCGATGCCGGTCAATACCAAATTGGCGGCGCCTGAAGTAGAATATATTTTCTCGAATTCACAAGCGAAAGCCTTGATTTATGATGTGAGAATTGAAAAAGTGATCAACGGCACTTCTCATGAGTTTCGGGATGTTTTAACGATTGGCGGAGAAGATGCAGTTGGCCAGATAATTGCCGATGAATCATTGGAATTTGCGCCGGTTTCGTTAAAAGGAGAAGAAACTGCTGTTGTCATGTATACTTCCGGAACTACGGGTAAGCCGAAAGGAGTTATGCTGACCCATTCCAATGTCCAAGCGTGTGCAGAAATTTGGTCCGAAGCGATGGCTATTACGGAACAAGATCGCATGCTGATATCCACTCCTTTATTCCATTGTGCTGCTGCTCATGTATTCGTAGTGCCGGTTACGCATAAAGGGGGTTCTTTGGTTATCGAAGAAGCTTTTTCGCCTGATAAGACGCTGAAGATGCTCGAGTCTGCCAAGCCTACAATGTTTTTTGGAGTACCCGCGATGTACAGCATTATTCTGAACCTTCCAGATATCCAGAAATTCCGATTGCCTTCCCTGCGCCTGTTCTGTTATGGTGCAGCGCCGATGCCTTATGAGCTTGTGAAGAAATTAAAAGAGACATTTCCAAATGTAAGTGTCCAAAACTGCTATGGGCAAACTGAAAATGCGCCTGCTGCTTCGTCGCTAAAAGATCGTTTTGCGCTTGATAAAATCGGTTCAGTCGGCGAAGTGCTGCCTCAGACAGAAATCCGGGTAGTGAATGAATTCGGAGAGCCGCTACCAACCGGTCAAGTCGGCGAAATCGCCGTTAAAGGCCCGCAAGTGATGAAAGGCTATTTGAGAAACGAAGAAGCAACACGCCAAGCCATTAAAAATGGCTGGTTATACAGCGGAGACCTTGGAAAGTTCGACAAAGACGGCTTGTTGTATATCGTGGACCGGAAAAAAGACATGATTATTCGCGGCGGAGAAAATGTCTATCCGGTGGAAGTGGAAGAAGTGCTGTATCAAATCCCGGAATTGCTTGAAGCGGCTGTTGTCGGTGTACCCCATGAAGTTTATGGAGAAGTGCCGAAAGCATATGCCGTCAAAAAGCCGGGGCAGGATGTTTCAGAAGAACAGATTCAAGCGTACTGTGCCACAAAACTGGCGAAATACAAAGTGCCGCTGGAAGTGGAGTTTATGGAAGAATTGCCGCGCAATGCTTCTGGCAAAGTGTTGAAACATACGCTGCGGGTATCGGAAAATTCAAGAAGTTAAAAAGAGAGGGGAATCATAGGGAATGAGCAATGTCAGTCCGTTAAACAAAAGTTGTAAGCCGATGGGCAAAAAAATAAGGGAGGAAATTCCGCATGCTTAAATTGCCAGTCATTATTTCTCCCATGTTCTTAGTATCCACACCGAAAATGATGATTGAAGCGGGAAATGCTGGAGTCATCGGTTCATTTCCCTTATTAAATGCCCGGCCGATTGAAACTTGTGCAGAATGGCTGCTTGAAGTGAAAACGGCTCTTGCAGATAAACCATGGGCAGTAAATTTTATCTGTCACAGAGGTTCCAATAAACGATACAGCGAAGACTTGGAAATGATTCGCCGATACGAACCTCCGATTGTTATTACTTCTTTAGGGTCTCCGGCGGATGTCATCGACATGGTACATGCCTATGGCGGCCTTGTTTATTCAGATGTGGCAAATGTGCGCCATGCGAAAAAAGCTGCGGCCAGCGGCGTTGACGGCCTTGTATTGGTGAGTGCCGGAGCCGGCGGACACGGCGGTACATTAAATCCATTTGCATTTATCGCTGCGGTGAAAAAATTCTACAACGGGACTATTATCCTGTCAGGAGCACTTTCGACAGGAGCGGATGTTGCAGCGGCAAAATTGATGGGTGCCGATTATGCCTATATGGGAACACGGTTTTTGGCCGCAGAAGAAAGCAGTGCGCCGGAAGAATACAAGCAAATGGTCATCGATTCTACGATTGAAGATGTGCTGTATACAGATTCGTTTAGTGGTGTCCCGGTGAATGTATTGATTCCAAGCTTGGTAAAGGAAGGGATTGATCCAAAAACGCTTAAGCCAAGAGAAGATATCGATTTATCCCATTTGGTGGATGCCAAAGCATGGCGGGATATCTGGTCAGCAGGGCATGGCGTCACAACGATTTCGAAAAGAGAAACCACCCAAGAAATTGTTGGAACTTTAATAGCGGAGTATGAGGAAGCATTGGCCGCCTTTGTAAGAAATAATTAAAAAAGCATTTAAGACCAATAAAACGCAAAAAACAACACCTGATTAATTTCCGGTGTTGTTTTTTGCGTTTAAGGAATCAAAAAACCATAAAAAGACCCCGCAATTCAAGAGAATTGCAGGAGAGCTTTTAGTCCATTGCGTACAAGCGTTTGAAGCCGTCGAAATGCTTGCCCCAATACTTGTCATTCAAGCTTGTAATTTGCACCCGGTCTCCTCCGGCATGGATGAATTTGTTGTCCCCCAGGTAAATTCCCATGTGGGAGATGCCAGCACGATAAGTATTGCTAAAGAAGACCAAGTCGCCGGCTTTCGGATTGCTTACATCGTACGAACGCGCATCATAGCCCGTTGTATTAGTGCGCGGAAGGCTGATGCCTGCTTTGTTATATACATAATAGATGAATCCGCTGCAGTCGAATCCGCTAGTAGAAGCACCGCCCCATACGTATGGAATGTCAATTAGCGAAGTGGCAGTAGAAATTACTTTGCCTGCTTCTCCTGTTGCCGTTACGGTCGGTTTAGAAACAGGAGTCGTTTGTGGTTGTGTCGCTACTAAAGAATTATTAACTTTCAGTACTTGTCCGACACGGATCGAGCTTGAAGTCAGGTTGTTCCAGTTCATAATTTGAGTAACTGAGATGCCATGGCGATGGGCAATGTTAGTCAGCGTATCGCCGGTTGTTACTTTGTAAGTGCCGCCAGAAGCAACAGGAGCGGTTACAGGAGCAGGAGCTTTTACAACAGCAGGAGCTGCTCCGCTTACTTTCAATTTTTGGCCTGAGAAAATGGAGTGAGTGGTAAGGCCATTTAGTTTTTGAATTTCTTTCACAGTGGTCTTATGTAAAGTGGCAATTCGGGAAAGGGTGTCGCCGGCTTTCACTATGTAAGAAGTTGTTGCACTTGCTGGTGATGAAGAGCTGGTTTTTTTAGAAGAAGCATTTTTTGCTGGCGCTGAGGCTGTTAATTTCAACGTCTGGTTTGGATGCACATTATCAGATGTTAAGTTGTTCCATTTTTTAATATCGGCTACTGAAACATTATTGACGGAAGCAATTTTCCAAAGTGTATCTCCAGGTTTAATTGTATATGAACTTGCATCTACATCTGAAACTCCGACAAATAGGGCTAAAGAACCGGTGGCGAGTAGCGAGAAAGCAATTTTCTTCATTTTTATCTCCTCTTGATACATTATTTGTCTGAATATAGTAAAAAAATACTGAATCCTTTATGTGTAGTTAATTGTATATTTTATCAAAAGAATAGGCAATAAGTTTTAATATTACAATTGTGTTACAAAGAGGGTGGTCATAGTTTAAAACCAAGTACTAGGGGGTAAAAGGGAAGTTTTGAAATGCTGGGCATTCTGAAGCTTTTAGTAACATTCTTAGTAGGGTGCGAAGTCTAAGTAGTGGTGAATCTGTTTAAAATCATCGATTACATGATTGGCATTAATTTCTTTCTTCTAAATATGAGCAAATTAAAGTATTCAGAGGGAATCAGTACAAACAAAAGAAGAGAATCCGGACGGCATAAGCTCCGTCTGGTTTCTCTTCTGCATCATTGCAGTTGTTTCGTAAAGTTTCATTAAAAATCTATTTCAGTATCTCTGGTGGTCGGATCGGTAATCCGGTTGGTCGATTCAGGAATTGCATCGTAGATAGCCGGGTCCACGTCATGGATAGAGCCGTCTGCTAATGCTTTGAACACTTCATATAAGGGTACTTTTATCGTTTCTTTCAGCATGCCCGCTTGCTTTTGGCCGAGAGTCTGGCTTTGCCCTTTTAACTCCATCAACATGATTGCCGCGTCGTTTAATGCAAAAGCACCAAGAGCTGTCCCTGGAAGATTGACATCCGGATATTTTTGCGTTGCTCCGAAATGAGAGAATCCTCTTTGCAATGCCTCGCTTGATAATGCATTAATTTGTTTCCCTAATTTCAAGACATCTTCATCCACTTTATAGGTCTTACCGCTAAAAGGGTCTGTATAAGGTTCCGCTACAACTGCGGCCAGCTGGATTGGCACAGATCGGTTGTCTTCGTCAGAGACGGTGTTAAAGCCTCTGTGGTGGATATCTACAAAGACATCCGGCTTCATGTCCTGGAAAACATCCGTAACGATGCGGGATTCGGCTGTAACACTGAATCCGCCATAATTGCTGTTGTTCGTGGTGCGGTCATTCAAGAAAGCGGTCACTTCGCCAGCATTTTCTTCCGTGATCCGGAAATCTAAATTGGGATTGTAATCACGGTTTTGGTCATAGCCAGGAATGCCGTAAACGACCCGGCCGTTATTGTTCTGTGCCCGTTCGCTGCCATCGCTGTTGTAATACCAAGGTGCTTTGGTATCTGCCGGCAAACCGATGTTTTCAGGCAGCCAGGTTTGATGAGTATAACGCGTCGGGTACCATTTTCCTTCATAAAGGTTATCAGAGCCTTCCGGATTGATGCGCGGCATAATCCAAATCGAAACCTTATCCAGGATTTTCTCTACATCTTTTCCACCGGATGAAAGTTTCTGGATCATATCCACAGCTGCTTCTGTTCCAATTTGCTCATTCCCATGAATTTGCGTGGTAATCAAAACCCTTTTCTTGTCAGGGGAGGCATCACCGAACTTCACGACATATAATGGTTCCCCTTTATCAGCTTCTGTTTGATAGCCGTCTGCTGACAAATTGGAGTATCCGGCAATTTCCAATTTCATTTTTCCTTTAGAAGTGGCAGCGAATTTTTCCAGTTTTTTATACAGGTCTTCATTTGAAAGGTAACTAGCCAGGGAAATGTTCTGTTCATTTTCAATGTACGGTCCGTTTGGCCGAGATTGTGGATCAGCAAAAGCCGTTGATGACAATGCCATGGTGAGTGCAAGAGTTGTTGGAATAATTACTTTGGAAATTTTCTTCATGCTTTAATCCCTCCTAAATTTTATTAATCCTTTTATGTAGCAGCATCTTACTCGATGTTATGCCCATCATAAGTGATAAAAAATATGAGGTAAACATTAAAAACTATATTTTCAAAAAAATAAGACAATTGTAATTATCTTGTATTTAGCAAAAGGATAAAAGCACTCATCAAATTTTAAATTGCGGAATATGAGGGAGTCTAAAGATGTGCGCAATAGTTCTTTTAGATCAGTAATGAGCCGCTGCAAGACTTGAGACTTGCTTTAGCAGCCGCTTTTGAAAAATAATGGGCAATTGCTGCTCAATATGCTATGTTTGGAATATTAAGAAAAAGAGAGGCGGGGCTTTATGAAACAGAAACCTTATGACAAAACGATTATGGGAGTACTGGGCATTGAAATTGGGGAGACGACGGCTGATCGTGTTACAGCAACGATGCCGGTGCATGATGCAACACACCAGCCAATTGGCCTTTTGCATGGAGGAGCATCGGTCGTTTTAGCAGAGACTGTAGCGAGTTTCGGAACATGGAATTTAATTGACCAGGAAAATGAAATTGCGGTCGGATTGGAAATAAACGCTAACCATATTCGCGGTAAACAAGAAGGTGTTGTGACGGCTATCGGAACGCCTCTCCATAAAGGCCGCACGACCATGATATGGGACATAAAAATCGTAGATGAAGAAGAAAAGCTGATTTGCGTATCAAGATGTACGGTAGCAATTGTTAAAAAAAGCCGGTAGATAAAAGGCAGACGGGTTTGAATGCAAAATTTAGCGTGCTGCTCTTTTGCAGTCCGCAGTGAAGAAGATACTTTTTCTATCTACATACCGTCTGTCTAGCTCTTTCCAGGTCGATAAAAAACCTCCAAACCAGCTCTCATTAAAAGGTGGATGGAGGTCTTTAATCTAATGCAAAGTTTTATCGGCAGTTTCCAATTGAAGCAAAAAGCTCTTAAGTTCTAAACCGCCCCGATACCCGGAGATGGCACCTTTTTTTCCAATGACTCGATGACAAGGTACAGTAATTAGAACCGGATTGGCACCAATCGCAGTTCCGACTGCTCGAACAGCTGTCGGACGCTGGATGCGTGCAGCAATTTCCGAGTAGGAAACAGTCTGGCCGTATGGGATCTCTTGAAGAGCCTGCCAAATCTCTTGTTGGAAAGGTGTTCCTTTAACATCAATCGGCAAGGAGAAAGCAGTTCGGATGCCATCAAAATAGTCACTCAGTTCCTGGATATAAGGAGACAGCGCATCTCGGTTTTCTTGCAGTCCGGCTGATGGAAACCGTTTAATGATGTACTTTTGAAAGTCCTCGAACGATTGCCCAGGGGAACCTATATAACATAAGCCTTTTGAAGTTTTAGCGATATATAATTTCCATTGGCTGTGTTCTAAAACCGACCATTCAATTAAGGGATCCATGCTTGTTCTCTCCTTTCTTGTCCTTCCGTGCTTGCCGGAAACTTGCCGGTGTTTGTCCGTTTTTCTTCTTAAATAATGTAATAAAGTAAGGTGCATTCGGAAATCCTGCTAGACAACCGACTTCTCCAATTGGATAATCCGTTTCTACGAGCAGCCTTGATGCTTTTTCAAGGCGAAGCTGCTGCGTATATTCCAATGGAGAGCAGCCTTTGAGGCGCTTGAACAGCCGCTGCAGATGATAGGGGCTGCCATGCGAAATTTCCGCGAGCCGTTCCAAGGTGATAGGTTCTGTAAAATGTTCATCGATCCATTCGGTTATTTGGCCAATCCATTCTTCTGCTGGCAGATTCAGTCCATCCGGTTTGCATCGCTTGCAGGGCCTGAAATTCTTATCCAATGCGGCATAGGCATTGTTAAAAATAAGCACATTTTCTTTGTTTGGAACACGGGAGCTGCAGGACGGGCGGCAAAAGATTTTAGTCGTTTGGACTCCGTAAAAGAATTTGTCATCAAATGAGGCATCGTTTTCCGTAATGGCTTTCCAGTAGGCAGCAGGAATAGCAGCGGATTTTTGTTTTGCCATAAGCCGTTCACCTCTACTACTAGTATATACTTTAACGCCGTATAAATAACCTTTTAATGATGAAATAGCAAGATAACGAAACTGCTGAATAAAAAATATACAGTTTTATTCAATCTGAATGGGGAATAATAAAAATAAGAGGAGGGATTACATGGCTAGAGATAAAAACTTAGAAGAACTGAAAGACAGTGTACGGAAACAGGAATTCAGGGAAGAAATACAAGAAGTAAAAGAACAGACACGTTTTCCTGACGAGCGGCGGGAACAGAACGAATTGGATAATGACAAAGAAGAAAAATGATATCTTTCATTAACCCTGTGTGCCGGGTCTCCGGTGTGCAGGGCTTTTTATTGAAAAGGTTTAGCAAGATGATAAAATGTACACAATCTATATGCGGAAAGTAGAGTGGATGCGATGTTCAATTCTATGGCAGAACTAATGGAAGCGAAAGGCTATAAGGACAAACGGGCTGTCCGATGGAATGAAATCTGTCGGGAGGAAAAGCTGTCTGAATCGTTTATTACGGAAAACGAGAATCAAGTTAATTGGAAGGCGATCTCGGAATATCAAACGCTGTCAGAAGACTTTATCCGGAAATATAGTGATCGGCTATTTTGGGAGCCGGTTATGGTGGAGCAAAAAGTATCGGAGCGGTTTATCGAAGAGTTTGCGGCAAAAGAGAAATGGGAGCCAGCTAAAGAGAAGTTAAGCAAACGCCAACTGAAAACATGGGAAAGAGAAAACCGGGAATTTGATGAAGCGGCGTATTGGACGATTGTTTCGATGAAGCGAGAGCTGTCAAATTCAAAAGGATTATCTCCGGCCTTTATGGAAAAGCATCAAGCGGAATTGTCGTGGAGCTGCTTGTCACTGTGCCAGACCTTGCCCATGTCATTGATTGATAGACACGCTGAAAAGGTGGATTGGAATACGGTGACAAGAATGCAGGTGCTTTCGGAACGGTTTATCGAAAAACACCGAACCCGGGTAGAGTGGGGAACAATATCTTTCCATCAGGATTTGTCGGAGCGTTTTATCAACCGGCACCACACCAAAATGAGTTTTATCTCAGCCGAACGCAAGCGCTCGGAAGCTTTTCTTTATACCCATTTGGAAAAAATGGATGCCGCTTCTGTAATCGAAAACCAGAACCTCCGAAATGTAAAAAAATACGAACCGTTTGATGTATATATCATCAGAAAAAATGGGCGAAAAAAATACATCTTGAAATACCATATCAATGAATATTCAGTAAATCCCAGCATTCATCTAGCAGATGAAGAAGAATTATACGAGCATCTGGAAGAAAACGATTTAGGAAATGTGATAGAGAAGGACTTTCCGGAATTAAGAATAAACAGGGATTTTCGGTTCTGACAATTAATTCACAGAAAAGTTTTAATAATCTTTCGAATCGTGGTATAACTTATCTATGAGGAACTTTTCTTGGTCGTTGGAGCAAGGGAATTTTATGTTAGAAATAAAGCGGATTTTTCAAATGCGCAGTTGCTATTCTCTTATCCAGGAATAACGAAAAAGCTTGCCGGAATAAACGTATTTCTTTCTTAAGGAGGAAACCTTATGGCCAATATCGGTGCTACTGAATGGATTATAATCCTTGTCATTGCTTTAATTATTTTTGGGCCAGCCAAGTTGCCGCAGCTGGGCCGTGCTGCTGGAGAAACGCTGAGAGAGTTCAAGAACTCCACTAAAGGAATTATGGGAGATGTGAAAGAAGAGTTTAAGGTTGAAGAAAAAGCAGAACAAGAAAAATAAACAAAAAACAATTGAACGTTAAAATAACCGTCTGTGGAAATAGCACAGCGGTTTTTTTGTTCAATAAGCACGGATTATAGGGAAAGAAAGTGCACGGCGATTATCATAAGTGGAAACAGAAAAACTTTCACTTCGTTCTATCATGGCATTCGTTGTTATATTTTGTCATTTTGTTCACACATCGAGTCGCTTATCAGATGAAATGCAGGTTAGATGATTTACAAATGGCCTATGTGGAGTATAATAACAATTGAATTAAAGAGTAAATCAAAATTTTAGTAAGGCACGGACGACGATAGATCAGTTTTGTTAAATACAGCTGTTTTGTAGATGCCCAGTGACTGAATTTTATATTTAGCAAAATAGGTGGTTAACAAATATGGAGCAAGAATATACCGTTGTTGAGCATTTAGCCGAGTTAAGAAAGCGCCTGGTCATTATCGCAATAGCCTTGATTGTTTCTCTCGGAATTGGATTTGCGACGGCGACGAAAATGTTGAATTTCATCAAAATGCAGCCTACTGCCGTAAATGTAGAATGGAACGTTTTCGGCTTTACGGATGGCATCATGATTTACTTTAAGTGTGCGCTGCTATTGGCGATTTTAATCACATTGCCAATCGCATTGCATCAAATATGGCTTTTTGTAAAACCGGGATTATCAGAAGCGGAAGCGAAAGGCACGGTGTGGTTCATTCCGGCGTCTTTCTTTTTATTCCTGGCAGGTGTGAGCTTTAGTTATTTCGTTATGTTTCCGATGATGTTGAGTTTCTTATCGGAAATCAACCAATCGATCGGAGCTACTGAAACATATGGGATGAACCAGTATTTCAGCTTTTTGTTTAATCTGGTGATACCGGTGGGCATCGTTTTTGAAATGCCGATCGTCATTATGTTCTTGACGAAATTGGGGATTGTGACACCAACATCGTTAAGAAAAATGCGGAAAGTTGCGTATTTTGCGCTTGTTGTAATCGGGGTACTCATATCGCCACCGGATTTCATTTCGGATATCCTGATTATCGTCCCGCTTTTCATTTTATTTGAAGTCAGCATTGTCATTTCGAGCTGGACGTTGAAACGTTCAAACAAAAGACTTGCAGAAATGGCTTTAAAAGAATAATATTACTTACGGACAGGAGGGGAACCTAATGCCAAATATCGGCGTACCAGGATTAATTTTAATCCTTATCATTGCTTTGATCATTTTTGGACCAGCTAAATTGCCACAGTTGGGCCGTGCTGCCGGACAAACTTTGAGAGAGTTCAAAAACTCGACAAAAGGCATCATAGATGACACACCAGAAGAGACTAAAGTGGTCGAAGAGCCTAACAAAGAAAACCAAGTAGAATTAACAAAAAAACAATAATAATTTTAATGAACCGTTCCTTGCTGATGCGAGGGACGGTTATTTTTTTATTTTTACACCCAGCGGGTTATAATAAAAGAAAAATTGAAAGTTGGGAAATGAATGGCATTGACGGATTTATCGATAGCTACGGATGCAAAAATTTTACCGATACAGCAGATTGCAGAGCGCGCGGGGATTCCAGGCGAAGCTCTTGAACTATACGGAAATTATAAAGCAAAAATTAATGTCGATTTATTGCCGCCTGCAGGCTCGCTTGGCAAAGTGGTATTGGTGACAGCCATCAGCCCGACTCCAGCGGGAGAAGGGAAGTCAACCGTAACAGTAGGGCTTGCTGATGCTTTAAAACAACTGAACGAATCCGTCGTTGTCGCTTTGCGTGAGCCTTCTTTAGGGCCCGTGATGGGCGTAAAAGGAGGGGCCACAGGCGGAGGGTATGCCCAAGTACTGCCGATGGAAGACATCAACCTCCATTTCACAGGAGACATCCACGCAATCACGTCGGCAAACAACGCGTTAGCCGCATTCATTGATAACCACCTGCATCAAGGCAACTCATTGAGCATCGATCCTCGCCGCATCACATGGAAGCGGGCGCTTGATATCAATGACCGGGCGCTCCGCCAAGTGACAATCGGTCTCGGCGGACCTGCACAAGGCGTTCCCCGTCAAGACGGTTTTGACATTACTGTAGCTTCTGAAATTATGGCCGTATTATGCCTGGCAACTTCGATGGCAGACTTGAAAGAGCGCCTTGCCCGCATGGTCATTGGCTATACGTATCAAAAAGAGCCTGTGACTGTACGTGAACTGGGCGTAGAAGGGGCTTTGGCCTTATTGCTGAAAGATGCATTCAAACCGAATCTTGTGCAAACGATTGAAGGGACGCCGGCAATCATCCACGGCGGTCCATTTGCTAATATAGCCCATGGCTGCAATTCCCTGATGGCCACACAGACAGCGAGAAAGCTGGCTGATGTGGTCGTGACTGAAGCCGGCTTTGGCGCGGATTTGGGTGCTGAAAAATTCATGCACATCAAATCCCGGAAAGGCGGATTCCATCCTGATGCTGTCGTCATCGTAGCGACTGTTCGTGCTTTGAAGATGCATGGCGGCATTGAAAAGAGCGCATTGGCAGGAGCAAACCATGACGCAGTGAGGCGCGGCATGGTCAACTTGGCAAAACATGTAGATACTATTCGCCAATTTGGCATTGAGCCAGTCGTGGCATTAAACCGGTTTATAACAGATACCGAGGAAGAACTGGCAGAAATCTTTAATTGGGCTGAAACAGAAGGCGTAAAAATTGCTTTAACCAATGTTTGGGAACAAGGCGGCAAAGGCGGCCTCGCTTTGGCAAAACTTGTAAAGCAAGAACTGGAGCGGCCGATGGACTTTGTTCGCCTCTACGATGAAGTCGATTCTGTAGAAGAAAAGCTCCGGACTATTGTGCAGAAAGTATACGGCGGTGCGGATATTCAGCTAACGGACAGTGCCCAAAAACAATTGGCGGAGTTGAAGAAGTATGGCTGGGATGCTTTGCCGATTTGCATGGCAAAAACCCAGTATTCGCTGTCGGACCAGCCGAAACTTCTGGGCCGTCCGGAAGGGTTTACGATTAGGATACGTGAAATTATTCCGAAACTTGGCGCAGGTTTTCTGGTTTGCTTAACCGGTGATATCATGACGATGCCTGGTTTGCCGAAGCAGCCAGCTGCTTTGAAGATGGACGTGGGAGCAAACGGCGAAGCGATCGGTTTGTTTTAAGGAGAAAAGCCCAAAAGCTATTGAGCTTGGTAGTGCACCCCAAAAGTTAGAGTCCAAATCTAACTTTTGGGGTGTTTTTTATATGGCAAAATATAGTGAAGGTTT
>NZ_JBYLHS010000007.1:0-213253 GCF_057748275.1 Planococcus sp. VCh962 | reverse complement strand
TCCGAAGTAGCTCAGTGGTAGAGCACCGCACTGTTAATGCGATGGTCGTAGGTTCGAATCCTACCTTCGGAGCCATTCTTTTGGAGAGCTGTCCGAGTGGCCGAAGGAGCATGATTGGAAATCATGTAGGCGGGCAACCGTCTCAAGGGTTCGAATCCCTTGCTCTCCGCCAGTAGATATCTTCAATTATGGCCCCTTGGTCAAGCGGTTAAGACACCGCCCTTTCACGGCGGTAACACGGGTTCGAATCCCGTAGGGGTCACCATTCTTTAAATTTCATGTGGAGGATTAGCTCAGCTGGGAGAGCATCTGCCTTACAAGCAGAGGGTCGGCGGTTCGATCCCGTCATCCTCCACCATTTCCTAAATACATAATTTCAATAAGGCATTTAAAAAGTTTCTACTATATAATATAATGACTATTGAAGAAAGCGTTAAGGAAAAATTATAGTTAGTATTGTCGCGGGGTAGAGCAGTTCGGTAGCTCGTCGGGCTCATAACCCGGAGGTCGCAGGTTCAAATCCTGCCCCCGCAACCAAAATGGTCCCGTGGTGTAGCGGTTAACATGCCTGCCTGTCACGCAGGAGATCGCCGGTTCGATCCCGGTCGGGACCGCCATTTTTACATAACAAAGTGGGTCAGTAGCTCAGTTGGTAGAGCATTAGATTGAAGCTCTAAGTGTCGGCGGTTCGATTCCGTCCTGACCCACCATTTTTTTAATAAAACTCCATGCCGGAGTAGCTCAACTGGTAGAGCAACTGACTTGTAATCAGTAGGTTGAGGGTTCAAGTCCTTTCTCCGGCACCATGGTGGGGTAGCGAAGTGGCTAAACGCGGCGGACTGTAAATCCGCTCCTTCGGGTTCGGCAGTTCGAATCTGCCCCCCACCACCAGTTTTATAGGGGCATAGTTTAACGGTAGAACAGAGGTCTCCAAAACCTCCGATGTGGGTTCGATTCCTACTGCCCCTGCCAATTTTTTAAATTTATATTATGGCGGTCGTGGCGAAGTGGTTAACGCACCGGATTGTGATTCCGGCACTCGGGGGTTCAATTCCCCTCGTCCGCCCCATGTTTTCATTTTCATCAATAACATATATATTTATAATAATGTGGCGGTCGTGGCGAAGTGGTTAACGCACCGGATTGTGATTCCGGCATTCGGGGGTTCAATTCCCCTCGTCCGCCCCATCATGTTATTGGGGTATAGCCAAGCGGTAAGGCAACGGGTTTTGATCCCGTCATGCCCTGGTTCGAATCCAGGTACCCCAGCTTTTGCGGAAGTAGTTCAGTGGTAGAACGCCACCTTGCCAAGGTGGAGGTCGCGGGTTCGACCCCCGTCTTCCGCTCCAAGTATGTTTGGCGGCATAGCCAAGTGGTAAGGCATGGGTCTGCAACACCCTTATCACCGGTTCGAGTCCGGTTGCCGCCTCCATAATGATTTGCCGGCGTGGCGGAATTGGCAGACGCGCGGGACTCAAAATCCCGTTCCTTCACGGGAGTGTCGGTTCGACCCCGACCGCCGGTATCTATTAAAAGGACCTGCCTGTCCTTTATGAACCACCAATTTTGATTAATTTCAAAATTGGTGGTTTTTTTGTTCCTTCTTTTAATAAAAAATGAAGCCGCTCAGAACTTTGAATCTTCTAATATTAATGCTATTGTTATTAATATTCAGATAATTTTATTGAGTGGAGGGAATATCATGGCTTATAAGTTGATTAAAAACGGGTATTTAATAGATGGCACAGGAAGTGCAGTGCTTGCTGAAGCAGCAGTATTATTAAAAGGCAACCGTATAGAAGCGGTAGGGAAACTTTCAGAAATGGAAGTACCTGAAGCGGCAGTAGAGGAAATTGATGCCCGGGGCGGTTTTATTCTTCCAGGAATAATTGATACACATGTGCATATCGCCATGCAGATAAAAGATATACGTGAGACGTTAAATACCCCGTTTGCCTTAAAGTTTTATGAGGCAATTGGCTATATGAAAAATACTCTTAATGCCGGTGTGACCACAGTGCGTGATGCAGGGTTTGCGGATTTCGGGATTAAGCAAGCAGTAGAAAAAGGTTTGGTCGCCGGTCCCCGGATGCAGCTAAGCATTAATCCTTTAACGATTACTGGAGGACATGGAGACTCATGGATGAGGTCTGGGTTGAACATTACCCCTAAAAGCTATCCAGGAATGCCAGATGGAATTTGCGATGGTCCTGAACAAGTTAGACAAAGAGTCAGAGAAATGCTCCGTGCTGGCGCTGAAGTGATTAAAGTCCATGCGACAGGAGGAGTGATGAGTCCGACAGATCATCCTGAATACACGCAGTATTCCCAAGAAGAGTTGTCAGTCATTGTAGAAGAAGCGACATTCCGGCGAGGCATAAAAGTGATGGCACATGCTCAAGGAGCTGAAGGCATAAAGAATGCTGTACGTGCAGGCATCCATTCTATTGAACATGGCATTTTTTTAGACGATGAAGCAATACAGCTAATGCTTGATAAAGGAACATATTTAGTGCCGACTTTACTGGCTCCAGTATCAGTTGTCGAAGCTAGCAAATTAAATGAAAGTATGCCGGAATACGCGGTGGAGAAAGCCCGTGATATTGTGGAGGTCCATAAAGAAAGTATAGCAAAAGCCTATAAAGCAGGAGTGAAAATTGCAATGGGGACTGATGCAGGGGTAATGGCTCATGGAACCAATTTGCGAGAGCTTGGCCTAATGTGTGATATTGGAATGTCTCCGATAGAGGCCATTGTTGCAAGTACTAAAGTGGCAGCGGAATGCCTGGGATGGGACGATCAAATTGGAACAGTCGAAGCAGGAAAGTTAGCGGATTTAATCATTACAAAAGCCAATCCCCTTGAGGATATTCGATCTCTCGAAAATACAGAAAATATTGTGGTCGTGATTAAAGATGGAGTAATTGAAAAGGACATAAATCCATAAAAATTTCACTCGCCAAATTTTTAAGGAATCGCAGAGCAGCTTTTCAGTTGTCGAATAATTTCGTATTGTTACAGCAATGTAAATTTATATTAATATAGTATGAAATTAATGTAAAATAGTATATTATAAAAAAGCTCAGAATTTAATTTATGAATATAGCGGAGGTAAGAAGATGGCTTTCAAAAAGAAAGATAAGTTTGCAGTTTTGTTAAGTGAAATCGCATTGAATTTAAAAGAAAGTGCTGCTTATTTTGCAGATTATAAGCTAAGAGAAATCAGCGACTTGAAAATTTTCTCTAACACGATGAAGGATTATGAAACCAAAGGTGACAATTACGTTCATACAGTTATCCAGGATTTGAACCAAGCTTTCATTACACCGATTGAGCGGGAGGATATCTTGTCGCTTGCAATGAATATGGATGATGTTTTGGACGGCTTGGATCACACAGCTTCCATGTTTGAAATGTATTCCATTGTTAATGCCGATGAATTTATGCTGGAATTTGTTGAAGCGATTCGTTTAAGCACAATCGAAATCGAAACTGCAGTAGATTTGATGTCTTCTAAAAAATTGCCTGCAATGAGAGAGCATGCAATAAAAATTAAAGACTACGAATCGAAATGTGATGTCACTAGACGCCACGCCATCAAGCATTTATTCCAAACGGAAAAAGATCCGATTCGCATCATGCAATACAAAGAAATATATGAAGAATTAGAAGAAATTGCAGACCATTGCCAAAAGGTAGCTAATACATTCGAATCAATAATAATGAAAAACGCTTAAGGAGCAAGATGACTCATGGATATGGTTCTGCTTTTAACGGTATTAATTGTCGTTTTTGCTGTAGTCTTTGACTTCATTAACGGATTTCATGATACAGCCAATTCAATCGCTACTTCGGTTTCAACAAAAGCACTGAAACCGCGCCATGCCATTTTACTGGCTGCTATCATGAACTTCGTAGGAGCTATGGCATTTACTGGCGTTGCTAAAACAATCACGAAAGACATTGTGGATCCGTTCACTTTGAATAACGGGACAGTCATTATTCTTGCAGCCTTGCTGGCTGCAATTGTCTGGAACCTGATTACTTGGTATTATGGCATACCAAGTAGTTCTTCCCATGCATTAATTGGCTCTATTGCGGGAGCAGCCATTGCAGCAGCTGGCTTTACAGCACTGAATTATGCAGGGTTCTTAAAAATTCTTCAAGCATTGATTTTTTCACCAATTTTAGCGTTTGTTGCCGGTTATATCGTCTACAGCATTTTTAAAGTGGTGTTTAGAAACCACAATCTCACCAGAACTAATCGGAATTTCCGCTTTGTCCAAATCGCGACTGCGGCTTTGCAATCTTTTTCACACGGTACAAATGATGCCCAAAAAGCAATGGGGATCATAACAATGGCTTTGATTGTAAATGGTTATCAGTCTTCTGATGACATTCAATTCTGGGTACAGTTCGTGTGTGCGCTTGCGATGGCTCTAGGGACATCAGTAGGCGGCTGGAGAATCATTAAAACAGTTGGCGGCAAGATTATGAAAATACGTCCGGTTAATGGCGTAGCAGCGGATATTACCGGTGCTGCGGTTATCTTCGGTGCGACGTTCATCCATTTGCCAGTCAGTACTACACATGTCATTTCTTCATCTATTATGGGTGTAGGAGCTGCCCACCGGCTTAAAGGTGTTAAATGGGGAACGGCACAAACGATGCTGATCACATGGGTTATCACAATGCCGATTTCTGCATTGTTGGCTGCTGCTTTTTACTTCCTTCTTAATCCTTTCCTATAAGACAATAAAAAGAACTTTGAATTTCAAAGTTCTTTTTATTAATATTATCGTGAAAAACTATTGGCGTTTTAACTCATGTATGTTATATTTATTAATGTCCTTTTTGACATGCCGGCGTGGCGGAATTGGCAGACGCGCGGGACTCAAAATCCCGTTCCTTCACGGGAGTGTCGGTTCGACCCCGACCGCCGGTATCTATTCCATCGCATTGCCAAGTGATGGACTTTAGAAAGCCCCTGTTCTGAAATACTCAGAACAGGGGCTTTTTTGTGTTTATAAAAGAAGTTAGCTGTTTATGCCTGTGTTGTTTCTAAATGAAGCTTCTTTTAATGGTTTTGGGTATAGGAATAAGTATAGCTGAAGGACGATATATGGAAACTGTATTTACTATTTTTTAGTTCTTCATTCAGAAAAGCCGGTGCAGAAAAATTACACTTCTGCACTGGCTTTTTTCGTGATGGATCTTACCCTGTTATTTAGCATATTTACAGCTTACGCGTTTGTTCTCCGGTTTAAACATTCCGTCTGGATTCTCTTTGAAGAGCCATGCGTGTAAGTCGTAGTGCTGGCCTTTAGAGCCATCATGGTTATCCATTGGCCCTTGGAATTTCTGGTTGAATAATACTGGTGTTTCATCAGTTTCTTCTGCCGGTACATACCATTCAGCGGCGACTAGCTTATAGCTTCCGTCTTTCAATGGTTCATACACCAAGATTTCAGGTTTTCTGATATGAAGTTTTGCATCATCTGCTCGGCTCGGTTTCATCAAGTGAATGCCCATATTAGGTACACAGTGCCCAGGTTTTAATCCAGTGAAACCTTCATCGAGTGCGACTTCAATGTCCCGATACTTCTTAAGTGCTCTCTTGCTGATGGCTAACTCCTTCCGAACGCTGTACTTGTAATCGCCGTCATCGTCATCGTGGTGGTGTGGATGTGCACTGACCGTTGACATGGCAGACAGGCTGAGAAAAGCGACCATGAGGGCGACAAGAAGCCTTTTCATTGTACTTCCTCCTTGATAAATATTTGATATATGTATCAATAAATTAATGTTATTTTTTCACCTTCATTATATACCTGATAACTAAAAATGCAATATAATTTTGCGAATAATCAGAATATTTTAGACTATTCTTTTTGCAATGTTTTTTATTGATCTGCTATTTTCGTCAAAACGAAAATAAGGAACTGATAAAAGAAAAAGACGAAGAAGGCAAACAGGAATTACAGAATATTGTCTTGTTATATCTACAGGATTGAAAGGAATGCAATGAGCAGAAGTTGAAGTAATAATCAAGAGATGAAAAAAAGGCAGTAGGGAGATGAAAAATG
This sequence comes from Planococcus sp. VCh962, assembly GCF_057748275.1. NCBI lineage: Bacteria > Bacillati > Bacillota > Bacilli > Caryophanales > Caryophanaceae > Planococcus > Planococcus sp. VCh962. The sequence continues at coordinate 207,167 of NZ_JBYLHS010000007.1, read as the reverse complement.
AAGATTAATTGATTGGATCACTGAGGTGTTAGCGGTAAAAAGTATTGAATACCTTAATAAGTTCCAGGATGAATTTTGAGAGATTGGAAATTAATTCATTTAGAGAAAATGGAAAGGCTGAAAGGGGCGGTTCCATGCCAACAATAAACTGGCATCAACTTACGTTGAATGAAGTTATCGAAACGTTGCAGACAGATGAAAACAAAGGTTTGACAGAAGAAGAAGCTGCAATGAGGAGCAGGGAATCAGGATTGAATGTGCTTCCGGAACCGAAAAAAGAACCAGCTATTTTGCGCTTTATCAAACATTTTAAAGATGTATTGATTTACGTTTTAATGGGCGCGGCGATTATCACCATTCTACTGGGGCATTATCTTGATACATTAGTCATTTTGCTGGTCATTGTAATCAATGCAACCATCGGGTTTATCCAAGAAAGAAAAGCGGAAAAGGCATTGGAAGGCATACGGGAAATGCTGTCCTTAAAAGCAACAGTGGTGCGGAACGGTACAAGAGTGGTCATTCGTTCTGCTGATCTTGTATCAGGGGATATCGTTGTTTTAAGTGCAGGAGATAAAATCCCTGCAGATATTCGTATTTTCGAAGCAGTCAACTTGAATGTAGAAGAATCGTCTTTAACAGGAGAATCAGAATCGATAGAAAAAATTAGCAAAGCTTTGCCAAAAGAGACAGTTCTGGCTGACCGGCGAAACATGATATATGCTGGCACTTCCATTTCTTCAGGTTCAGGTCTTGGAATGGTAGTTGAAATTGGCAATAACACGGAATTGGGGAAAATCAATGCCTCTATTTCCGATGTGGATCAGTTGCAAACACCATTACTTAGACAGATTTCTGAATTTGGTAAAGTTATTTCCGCTATTATCTTGATAAGTGCAGTTGTGATGTTCTTTATCGGTTATATTTTTCATAATTATGGAACAGCAGAATTGCTGCTGTCAATTATCGGTTTAACAGTGGCAGCGATTCCCGAAGGGCTGCCAGCAGTCCTGTCGATCATACTGGCAATTGGTGTACAAAGGATGGCGGGAGAGAATGCGATAGTCCGCAGTTTGCCTTCCGTCGAAACCTTAGGTGCCGTCTCGGTTATTTGTTCTGATAAAACCGGCACGCTGACTAAAAATGAAATGACCGTCACATCGATTTTACTGGAGGACGAAGAATTTGTAGTGACGGGCACAGGTTATTCTCCGGAAGGCACCATTTTAATGAATCATCAAGAAGCTCGTCTTGCAGAGTTTCCAGCATTAAAGCAGTTCTTAGCTTGCGTTAAAACAGTCAATGAAGCAGATTTAACATGCAATGAGCAAGGCCACTGGGTTATCAGTGGGGATGCTACGGAAGGTTGTCTCATCACTTTGGCAGAAAAAGCGGATGAAAGGGTCGATAAACTGAAAAGTTTATCTAAAGTTCCATTTGATTCGTCGTATAAGTACATGGCTTCACTCGTAGAGGTGAATGGGGGGAAAATCATTTTTGCGAAAGGAGCTCCTGAACAAATCTTTAACATGGCAGAATTAGAAGCAGGAACTGAACGATGGATGAGCTGGCAAAAGAAAATACAGGAACATGCGAAAAAAGGAGAACGGTTAATAGCAGCTGCTGTAAAACCGGTTGATTTTTCTGTCAAGAGCATTAGCCACGCCGACATGGATACCGGATTTGAAATAATCGGCCTGGCAGGAATTATTGATCCGCCGCGCGAAGAAGTCATCGACTCTATCCAGCAATGTAAAAAAGCGGGGATCCGGGTCAAAATGATTACGGGCGACCATAAAGATACAGCAATGGCAATAGGCGCTAAAATGGGCATCGGCGGAAATGGCCTTGCATTAGAAGGCAAAGACTTGGACCGGATGGGGGAAGAGGAATTGGCTGAGGCTGCATTGAAATACGATATTTTTGCTCGGACCAGCCCGGACAACAAATTTCAATTGGTTCGAGCCCTTCAAGCTGCTGGGCGTATTTGTGCGATGACTGGAGATGGAGTAAACGATGCACCGGCTTTAAAAAGGGCCGATATTGGTGTGGCGATGGGCATCAAAGGGACGGAAGTATCAAAAGAGGCAGCAGAGATGGTTCTGGTGGATGATAATTTTAATACGATTGTCAAAGCGGTCAAAGAAGGCAGGCGTGTTTACGATAACTTGAAAAAGACGATTTTGTTTATCTTGCCGACCAATATGGCGGAAGGCTTTTTAATTTTTGTCAGTATCTTGTTCGGAACAGTGATGCCATTGACTCCCGTGCAGATCTTATGGGTCAATATGATTTCAGCTGTCACGATTTCCATGGCGCTCGCTTTTGAAAAACTGGAGCCCGGTGCTATGAAAAGGCCGCCCCGAAAGCCGGACACGAAGCTATTGAGCCGTTATTACCTTTTTCGTATCGCCTTTGTTTCTGTCGTGATCTGCGGAGGGATATTATTTATGCTGGCGGAAGTAAGGGATGAGAACTATGATACAGCCATCCTGCATACAATGGCGCTGCAAGCATTGGTGATTTCTCAGTTGCTGTATTTATTTAATTGTAGAAACGAAAAAGGGTTTGCATTAAACCGGGATTTCTTTTCGAATAAAGCCGCTTTTTTGGTATCCGGCATTTTAATCGCTGTGCAGTTAGCAGTCACTTACGTTCCTTTTATGAATGTTTTATTGGGAACCGCAACACTTACAGTAGAACATTGGACATGGCCTCTGATTATTGGTAGTAGTGTGTTTGTTATTGTAGAACTGGAAAAATGGGTAGTCCGCAAATTTTTTACGGCATCATCATAAGAACTGAAGTATCTGAACGACGTAAATTAAAGTAATAATAACTGGTGAAGAACAAGCGAAAGGGGATACGGGACATGAAAATCAACCGGCTCGATCATTTGGTCTTAACTGTAACGAGCATTGAAGATACATGTAAGTTTTACCATCGGGTTTTGGGAATGGAAATCAATGCATTCGGGGATAATAGAAAGGCATTGAAGTTTGGAAATCAGAAAATCAATTTGCATGAAGCTGGAAATGAATTTGAGCCGAAAGCTAAGACTCCTTTGCCTGGAAGTGCCGATCTTTGTTTTATAACGGATATTCCTCTCCCCAAAGTTATTCAGCATTTAAAAGATTGCCACGTCAAAATCGAAGAAGGCCCAGTTAAAAGGACGGGAGCAACGGCTTCGATTTCATCCGTCTACCTTAGAGATCCTGACGGAAATCTTATCGAAATTTCTAATTATAATTAAGTATTCACTGGGATTCATTTTGAAAGGATATCTCTTTATTCGTATGTCTTATATTATAGAAGAAATTAATTGCAGGAGGTCATTGTATGAATTATGACGTAATTATTGTAGGCGCTGGCTCAATGGGCATGGCAGCGGGCTATTATTTAGCAAAAAAGGGAAAGTGGGTATTATTGCTCGATTCGTATGATCCGCCACATACAGAAGGCTCTCATCATGGAAGCACTCGTATCATTCGACATGCTTATGGGGAAGGAGAAAGCTATGTGGAGATGGCTCTGCGGGCACAGACCTTGTGGAATGAGCTTCAAGAACTGTCAGATGAAGAACTATTTATAAAAACGGGAGTCATTAATATTGCACAACCAAATTCCATTTTTATTCAAAACGTTCTCAAGAGTGCAGAAAGATATTCATTGAATGTTGAGCAATTAACAGCAGAGGAAATCAACCAAAAGTGGGAAGGCTTCCAAATACCTGAAGGCTATATAGGCTGCCATGAATTGGATTCAGGTGTATTGATGAGTGAAAACTGCATTAGAGCATTTAAAACAGGGGCATTAAAACACGGTGCTGTCCTAAAAGTTAATACCCCTGTCACTTCCATTTCCATTTTTGATGACCATGTCCAGGTGGCAGCAGCAGATGAAAGTTTTACAGCAGATTCACTAATTGTCACACCAGGTGCTGCAGCCAGAAAGCTGCTTTCATTGATTGGTTTAGAATTGCCTTTGCAAGAGCTAAGAACTACTTTTTCCTGGTTTGAAACAGATGAAAACATTTATCCTGCCAATCGTTTTCCTGCTTTTACTGTTGAACTGCCTTCAGAGATGTATTACGGTTTTCCAAGCATTAACAGAACAGGTGTTAAAATCGGCAGGCATGATGGTGGACGTCCACGAGATATGCGCAAACCTCCGGAAGCATTTGGAACTTATAAACAAGACAAAGAGGATGTCAGCCGTTTTGCAAAGCGGTATATGCCTAAGGTTGGCCAACATCATTCCGGTAAGCCGTGTACTTATACAAACACTCCAGATCAGGATTTCATTATTGATCAACATCCTGATTATGAACATATCGTTCTTGCCTGTGGATTTTCGGGCCATGGATTTAAATTCAGCAGTGCCGTTGGGGAAATTCTAAGTGAGTTGGCAACAGAAAAACGTCAATCTACACTCGATATTAGCCCTTTCGCTATTAAAAGATTTTCAATTAATAAACCACCCAGGAATTGATCCTTTTTCATCAGCCGTATTTTAGAAATGCATTCAATACACCTGCAAGCAAAGAAGTTAAGCCAATAGAATGTATACTATTATCCTGTATTGCGGTTTTATTCTACTGGATCTTTCATCTTTTCCAGTAGAAACTGGAGCCGTCCGAAATTTTCTTTCCCGATTCTGCGCTTTATTTTCCCGCGCTTCATCGCTGATGCTTCTCTATGTTCATCAATTAGCAGAAGTACATCAAAAATGAACGGTTCTGCGTATTGGAGGGAAGAAAGAATGGGATAGGACAGGTACATCGAGACATGGCCGTGGCCGTAAAAATTATCCTTTTCAATTGGCAATCGTTTTCGGACATAAGGCTTACCGATATCATGAAGCAGTGCAACCCAAGACAAAATTTCCCGTTCTTGGGGGTCTTGGATTTCGAGCTGGACTTGTTTGAACAATTTATACATGCGATCAACGATTTCGTTCATTTCTTCCTGGTTGATGAGCGCTTTGGTTTCTTCAAATGATGCATATAATGTCAAAATTTCTTGAAAAGACACGGTTTCTTTTTGGATAAGCTGCCGGATTGTTTGGATATCGATGGGCGCCAAAGAAGGCTGGAAATCGGATATGATGCTGACTTTATTAAACTTCTCATCTTTTCTTGGGAAATGGAAAGACCGGATATAGCGTTCGAGAATTGCTTCCGGCACATGTTCTCGTTCATTTCTCTTCCGATTTCGTTGTTTCAGCATTTCATAAGGAGTAAAGAATACAACTGCCTCTGTTTCGGCTTCAAATTTTTGGATCCGATTCAGGAAGCTTTTCCTTTTTGAAGAAGCCAAGTTGGTGGCATCGTAAATGACGTGGTGGCCGGCCCCAAGAGAAGAAACGGTCTGTTGGTACATTTCTTCAAACACTTCGCGATGATTGACGGGTTGCCCGATTTCAAATTTGCTTTGGGCGATGCGATCTGACGACAGATGGACCCAGCCTGATTCGATTTCTACCATTCTTCTTGCATAAGTTGATTTCCCGCTGCCTGGAAGGCCAATCAGCATTTTAAAGTGGGGCATGTTCTCACTCCTCTCAAACCGTATTTCTGTTAGAACACTCTCCTTACTTGTTATAATAACTGAATATCATAAAGTGATTACAGTGAAATGGACTGAGGAGGGCACATATGAAACAAATACATAGCGACATCCTGCAATTTAGAGGGACGCATTATGATTTTGGCTGGATGCAAGGGCAGCTTTTGAAAGATTCGATTACGCTTGAAAACCGAAGAAAACAGTGGAAAGTGAAACGCCCGAGATTTAAAATCGATGTGGAGGAAACCCATGATGCTTTTAAACGTTTTGCACCAGGTATATGGCAAGAATTGAATGGTTTGCGTGACAGCCTGGAATTGCCGCTGGAAGAGATCCTGCGTGATTTTGGAGGCTATCGGATCGATGCCATGCCTTCAGGCTGCTCCATTGTTACCGGAGATGGTTTCATGGTACGGAATTATGATTTTCATCCGCAAACCTACGAAGGGCGTTTCAGTCTGTTCCAGCCAACAGATGGCGGATATGCGGTCATTGGGCCGACATCACGGATTATCGGGCGTATGGACGGCATGAACGAAAAAGGTCTGGCAATGGGCTATAACTTCACCCACCGCAAAAAGCCTGGCGACGGTTTTGTTTGTTATATGATTGGCCGCATCATACTGGAGACATGTGCGACGATACAGGAAGCAGTGGAGTTAGTGAAAGAAATTCCGCACCGGGGCTCTTTTAGTTATGTAGTCACGGATACTAGCGGCGGGACCTTTGTCATTGAAGCAAGTCCAAGAGCGGTTGACGTACGGCAAACGAATGTTTGCACCAACCATTTCGAAATCCAGACTGTTGAAAACCGCAATTACTTAAAAGATTCCTATCAGCGGTTGAGTGCAATCGAGACACAGCCTGATCAGACAACAGACGCTTATAAAGCATATAAGCTCTTTACTGATCCGGGTAAAGGTGTGTTTTCATTGGATTATAAGAGCTGGGCTGGCACAATCCATACATCGGTTTATTTGCCTAAGAATAAGCAGATGTGGTTTTCAATCGGAGGCAATCAGGAGCCGGTTGTTTTTGATTTTGGCGATTGGCTGCAAGGAACGAAGCTCACAATGGAAAAAATATACGGGGAGATCGATACCGACATTGGCTTTGCCCATATGGACAAAAACTACGTATACAAATGAAAAACAGCACCTACTTTAACAGTGGGTGCTGTGTTACATTTCAGCCATATGGACAAATGGCAAGTGAGTATCTATTTTTCCATTGACTTTTTTAGCATATAGACGCTCACCCTGAAGCCAGCGTTCAAAATCGAACATCAGTGGGAGGCGATCGGGGCCAATCGCGAATCCGACTTCGAGGCTATGCGGAAAATAAGAAGCCGTATGCAAGGTGCCGGAAGCGGTGGTGTACTTTTTGGAAAAGACACCTTTATCGGAATCATTGAGCAAGCGGAAAGCACTATAGGCATCCGCCAGATTCTGGTAAGCGAGCATGGTTTGTTCCCGTCGGCGGGAATCATCTGTCTGATAGCGGTTTTCTTCCGTCAGCAATTCAAAATGATTGGTGGAAACCGCAGATTCACGGATAAGCACTGATCGTGGTGAAGCTTCCACAACAACCGATTTTCCGCTGCGGTCAAGAAGAACGTAGCTGAATGAGCGTCGGTGGGGAATTTCTTTCAGCAAATCGATGGCTTCCTCAATTGAAGCACAATTCTCCAAAATCAGCCGGCCAATCATATTGCAGATAAAGCCGTCTTCAGAGTTTCTGCGGTTGATGAAGTTATATCCCATCGCCAAGCCTTTTTCATTCAACCCATCGGTCCGGCCGGTGATTTGCATCGTTGGGCCGATTGTCGCGTAGCCGCCGTCTGTTGGCTGATATAAGGCAAAACGGCCTTCATAGCCTTGCGGTGCGCTGTCGTAATTGCGGACCATAAAATCGGAGCCGGTGAAAATGGAACAGCCGCTGCGCACGTATTCCAAATAATAGCCGCCGAATTCCCGGATGGCATCATGCATATCCCATTCGAGGCTGTCGGCCAAGCCGTTAATTTCTTCCCAAATTCTTGGAGCATAATCCAATAGCATCTCTATGGCTTGCTGTTCGTTTATCAGTAAGCTTTTGCTAGTTGAATTCCTTTGTTTGCGGCGGTTCGGCAAAAGAATCGAATCTTTCAGCCGTTGCCCTTGCATATAACCAAAATCATAATGGCTTCCCCGGAATTGAATAATATCACTATGCACTCGTTTCACTTGAAGACCTTCTTTTCTCTCAGATTAACAAGAGTTTACTGCATCCTGCGTAAAATAGAAAAGAATATGCCTAGGAAGTCAGACCACTTGAATTTCCGCTTCTCCTCCATTGATTCCTGTAAACATATTAGAAGCAGCGGTCAACAGCTGCAGTGCCACATCTTTATCCATCGATGGCCGCAAGTAAAAGATATGTAATGCGTTTCGAGTGGCTTCCGTCACAGCCGTCCGCTTAGAATCGACATAGGGGCTGCCAAAAGGGCCTTGTGAATCTTTCGAAACGAGAATATTCGTTAAGGTATTGATTCGGTTATTCAATCCTTCAAATTGATCGTGAGAAGTGCCGAGTGCGATTTCAACATTGCCTTCAATTTTGTCGGCATCATATAAGCCGAGCGGAATTTCATATTGCAGTGACAGAAAACTGTTCATATCAACGGCAGAATGAATCGGTTTTAAGTAGTTTTGTTTTTTGATACGGCGGTATAGAGCTTCTGCTGAAGGGCGGTAGCGGCTTGGATCAGCGCCAAAAGCTTTCCAGATCAGCTGCCATTCCAAGAGGCCGGGAAAATCGGTCAGTTCTTTGTCATCCAAATCGAAAAACAATTGTTCCTGGAAAAGCTGAAGCCGGCCTTTTAACATTTGAGGTGAATCGGAAACGGTGATATTGTTATAATGAATAGTTCCTATTTTAAAGTCAGGAAGGATTTCAATAATATTAGGATTGATTGTCAGTTCCATTGCAATCTTCCTTTCAGATGATGGTTTAGGGATATCGTATCATATATTAAGAATGAGAGGTTACAACATGAATCTTGATCAATTTCAAAAAGAGCTTGTTGCGTATGCCTCGGAAATCGGAATTGATAAAATCGGTTTTGCTTCGGCGGAACCTTTTTATAATTTAAGGCACCGGCTGATTCGCCAGCAGCAACTGAACTACCAGTCGGGCTTTGAAGAACCGGATATTGATAAGCGGACGAAGCCAGCTCTCTTATTGGATGAAGCGGTCAGCATCATTGCCATTGCCATTGCGTATCCGTCCAAGATGAATGATGCGCCAAAAGGCGTAAAGGGAGCGCGGCGTGGAATTTTTTCCCGGTCGTCATGGGGAAAAGACTACCATGCTGCATTGCGTGAGCGTCTAATGCTGCTTGAGGCTTTTATTGCCGCCCATTACCCGGACGCCCGTATGCGCTCGATGGTGGACACCGGTGAGCTGTCAGACCGAGCGGTAGCGGAGCGCGCAGGAATCGGCTGGAGTGCCAAAAACACTTCTATAATTACACCGGAGTTCGGCTCCTATGTTTATTTAGGAGAAATGATCACCAATATCCCGTTCCGTTTTGATGCGCCGATGGAAGACCAATGCGGCGACTGCCGCTTGTGCATCGATGCTTGTCCGACAGGGGCAATTGTTGAAGGCGGCCAGCTGAATGCCCAGCGCTGCGTTTCTTTTTTAACGCAGACCAAAGGCTTTTTGCCGGATGAGTTCCGCAGCATTATTGGCAACCGGTTATATGGCTGTGATACATGCCAGACGGTTTGTCCGAAAAACAAACGCAAAGCCAATCAAATTCATCCCGAGTTCGAACCGGATCCTGAAATTGCGAAACCTCTATTGGAACCGTTGCTGGCCATTTCAAACCGGGAATTCAAAGCGAAGTTCGGTTATGTTTCCGGTTCGTGGAGAGGCAAAAAGCCGATTCAGCGAAATGCCATTTTAGCGCTTGCCCATTTTAAAGAAGAAAGTGCAGTACCGGCGTTGATTGAACTTCTCGAGGGAGACGACCGGCCGGTAATTCGCGGAACAGCGGCTTGGGCGCTTGGCAAGATTGGTACCGTGGAAGGGCTGGAGGCGCTGAAGCAAGCGCAGCACATAGAAAAAGATGAAGAAGCACTAGCAGAAATTCAAAAAGGGTTGGCTTTTTTCGCCGAAGAGATGAAAGGATAAGTGAAAGATTTGGCTATACACATTGTTTTGTATCAACCGCTGATTCCAGCAAATACAGGTAATATTGCGCGTTCATGTGCAGGGACAGGGGTAAAGCTTCATTTGGTCCGTCCGCTTGGATTTTCAACCGATGACAAAATGTTGAAACGGGCAGGACTGGATTACTGGGAACATGTTGATTTAATGTATCATGACTCCCTGCAAGAACTATTCGATCGCTATCCTGAAGGGGAATTCTATTATATAACGAAGTTTGGAAAGAAAACGTATTCGACATTTGATTTCTCGGATCGCGAAAAGGATCATTTCTTTGTATTTGGACAGGAAACAAAAGGATTGCCAAAAGAATTGATCGAACAAAACCTGGACCATTGCCTTCGCATTCCAATGAACGAGCATATCCGTTCACTGAATTTATCCAATACGGCTGCGATCCTGATGTACGAGGCATTGCGCCAACAAGATTTTCCGGCATTAACTTAAAGGAACGCATGAAAAAAGGACAGCCGTTGGGCTGTCCTTTTGCTTTTGCATTATTTCTTTTCGAAAGTACCTGGTTTGTCATCGTAGCCAGCAGTAAGGGTAGCTGACAAGAACGCTACACAAACACCTAGAATAAGGATTAAGTTCATTTGTAACGACCTCCTTGAAATTTGCATCTGTGTTTAGTATAACGTAATGGCGGGAAAAATGAAATATAACTGCTAATTGAAATGTGGAGAATTTCTGTCCAATGGCCCGTAACTATCCGGGGTTTTTATTAAAAAAATGAAACCAAAGCGGATTTTAGCCGTATATAAGATAAATAAGTTTTTAAAAGAGGTGAAAAGGATGAAAATGAAAATTTCAATCGCTTTGTTATGGATTACCGGTTTAGCGGAAGCGGCACTAGCTATTCCGTTTATAGGCGGAAGTTTTGTCATTTCGACAGGGTATACAGCGCTTGGTGTGATGTTCGTTCTACACGCAATCACCTTGTTCTTCTGTTTCCGTGAATACTCACCGAAAAGCGGTTCGATTCTCGGAATTATTACCAGCTTACTTGCATGGATTCCGCTGATTGGCTGGGCAATGCACTTGCTTACCGCACTTGTGTTAATCATTTCAGCTGCTGTTTCCAGACCCAGAGCTAGAATCTAATAAATAAAAAACCGCCTTGATGGCGGTTTTTTTTGTTTAATGAGGTGCAATAAGAATTTGGATAGCGAATAATACAGCAAATACGTATAAAATCGGATGAACGGTTTTTCCTTTTCCTTTAAAGATTTTCATCAGCGGATATGAGATGAAACCAAGGGCGATTCCCGTAGCGATACTTGAAGTAAGCGGCATTGCCAGGACAATCAGAAACGCCGGGAAAGCTTCGTCGAATTCATCCCATTCAATATGTTTTACTGCACCGATCATCAAACTTCCGACGATGATTAAAGCAGGAGCGGTAATCGCTGCAACACCTGACAATGCGGAGACGAGCGGCCCGAAAAAGGCAGCCAGGATAAACAATACAGCGACAGTTAAAGAAGTCAAACCTGTCCGGCCGCCAGCGGCGACACCTGCAGAGGATTCCACATAAGCGGTTGTCGGACTGGTTCCGACCATCGCACCGGCTGTCGCTGCGACAGAATCGGCCAGTAAAGCTTGGCGCATGCGTGGCATATCATTGTTTTTCATCAACCCTGCTTGTTTAGCAACGCCAATCATCGTACCCGTCGTGTCAAAAAGAGTAACCAATAAGAATGAGAAGACGACTCCGTATAAACCGAATTCAATGACCATCTGGAATGCTTCAACCGGATTCCAGACGATAATGCCTTCCGGAAGTGAAGGAAGCTGAACCAGTGCACCTTCGAATTTCAATTGCCCCGTAAAGAAAGCAATGATTCCCGTTACAATCATACCGAAGAAAATTCCACCATGGATGTTCAGTGACATAAAAATTAATGTGATCAGCAATCCGATCAAAGTCAGCGCAACCGGAGGCGAGGTCAAATCCCCCAAACCTACCAAGTTTGCTTCATTGGCTACAATGAAGCCACTGAGCCGCATGCCGATAAAAGCGATGAACAGCCCGATGCCAGCGGTGATGGCATGCTTCAAATTTTCAGGAATTGCCTGAATCAATATTTTTCGCAAACGAGTCATTGATAATACAACAAATATAAGACCGGCAACGAACACAGCTGAGAAAGCAGTGACGTAATCAATTGCCCCATCAGAGGCAAGCACCAATGAAGTGAAATATGCATTCAAGCCCATTCCTGGAGCGATAGCAATTGGGTAATTAGCGAATAATGCCATCCATAATGTGCCGATTGCGGCAGCAATAATGGTCGCCATAAAAACCTGATCAAAAGGAACGCCTGCAGAACTTAAAATAACTGGATTGACAATTACAATATAGGCCATCGTCAAAAAAGTCGTCATGCCGGCAAGAACTTCAGTTTTAACAGTAGTGCCATTTTCTTTTAAATGAAACATGTGACAAACTCCTTTCAAAACACGAACGTTTTAAACAACATTTAATATAATATTCGCTTTTGGGTGAGAAAGCAAGGGTTTTAATCAAAATAATCCCGAAAGTCGAAATATGTTGAGGATATTTGTACAATAGGAAAAGAAAGGATGATGAAGATGGACTTAACGATCAAATCAACAAAAACATTACATAATGGTGTGGAAATGCCGCGCTTTGGCCTTGGCGTTTACAAGATGACCGACAAAGAAGCGGCAGTGGAAGCCATGCTGGCGGCAATAGAAGCTGGTTATCCAGCAATTGATACTGCAGCGATTTATCAAAACGAAGAAGAAGTTGGGGAGGCTGTCCGTGCATCCCGCGTTAAACGTGAAGACTTGTTCATCACTTCTAAAGTCTGGAACACCGATCAAGGTTATGACAATACGCTGCGTGCTTTTGAAGCATCGCTTAAGCGGCTTGGTTTTGATTATCTCGATTTGTATTTGACCCATTGGGCAATTCCAGAGACATATGAAGAGACTTACCGTGCTATCCAGCGTTTGTATGATGAAAAGCTGGTGCGGTCAATTGGGGTATCCAATCACCAGCAGCATCACTTGGAAAAGATATTGGCCAAAGCAAATACGAAACCGATGGTCAACCAAATTGAATTGCATCCGCAGCTGACACAGGAACCACTGCGCCAATTCTGTGCAGACAATGACATCGCGGTGACTTCTTGGTCACCGCTTGCCCGAGGCCGCTTATTGGGCGAGCCGGCACTTGCAAAAATAGGCGAAGCACATGGCAAGACGATTGCTCAAGTCGTAATCCGCTGGCATCTGCAAAGTGATTTGATTGTCATTCCGAAATCTGTAACTCCGTCACGCATCCTGGAAAATGCGGATGTTTATGACTTTATGTTGTCCGAGGAAGAGATGAAAATGATTGATGGTTTGAACCAGGACTGGCGTAGCGGTACGCATCCCGATCAAATCAGTGTCTAAAATAGTTTAAAGCCGCCAGCATTTTTGGCGGCTTTTTTATATTGAAAGATAAAAAAAGGCGAAACTATGTTATTATAAGTCTGAATATTTAGTAATCTATTCTCATAAGGGGGCTTATATGAGCAAAAAAGAATTTATCTTGGATCAGCTTGCGGTATGCCGCAATACGGACAGTTGGTTTAAACCATTAAGCAAAGCAATAGAAGGGCTGACCGCGGAGCAGGCTAGCTGGAGACCAAATGGAAACTCACATTCAGTCATTCAAATTGCGAGCCATTTGCTTTTTTATAACGAGCGGTGGTTTCAGCGCTTCGAAGGCGGAATCATTGACGAATATCCAGAAACCAATGCTTCTACCTTTAAAGAATTGATCAACCCCACAGAACAAAGCTGGAGAGAACTGACAGCGAGCCTTGATCAAAGCTTGGAAAAGTGGCAGCAAGCAATCATGCAGACAAGTGAGGAAAAGCTCCATAGCAGCATCCCGGGTTTTCCTGAAGAAGCTGCCTGGTGGGAAGCGCTATCCAATCTATGTACCCACAACGCCTATCATATTGGACAAATTATTTATATCCGCAAAATACAAGGCACTTGGACAATTGAAGAAGACTGGTATTAAAGAAATAAAAATGCACCGGGAAAATTCCCGGTGCATTTTATCTTATCAGCGTGCTGTATCTTCAACAACGATTTTTTCATTGGTGAACGGATGGATGAAAGACATGCGGAATGCATGAAGGTGATAGGAACCATCCTGTGTCGAAGGTCCTTCGTACAATTCATCTCCAATGATTGGATGTCCTATATGGGACAAGTGGGCCCGGATCTGGTGTGTGCGCCCGGTTTCCAAAGTCAGATGAAGCAACGATTTGCCTTCCATCTGCTTCAAAAGCTTGTAATGCGTCACCGCACTTTGTCCGGTAGGGGAAACCCGGCGGCGCGTCGGATGATGGCGGTCACGGCCAAGTGGAAAGTCGATAGTGCCCGATTTATTATGGACTTTGCCTTTTACCACTGCCTCGTAGTCCCGGACCAGCTGTTTTTGTTCCAGCATGCGATCGAGTACGTTTTTGGCGACCGGATGTTTCGCTACCATCAGAAGACCCGATGTTCCTTGGTCAAGGCGGTGTACATGCTCACCATATGTTCCTCCGCTTCGAATGATGTGGCCGAGAATGGCATTGATGAATGTATCAGTCTGGCCTATTTCGTTCGGATGCGTCGCCATGCCTTTCGGTTTTCTGGCAATGATAAAATGGTCATCTTCAAATAAAATCGGAAGTTCCACATCGTGATTCGGTTCATAAGGAGAATCCGCAGGCGGCAAGTCAAAATGCAGCACAGTCCCTTTTGGCAACGGTTCTTTCCAAATGACTTCCTGGAATTTATCGTTTTTCACGCTTTTCGCCATCCGCATTTCGTGGACCACTTTCTTGCCGAGGCCCCATTCTTTTCTCAACAACTCTTCAACGGTCATGCCGTCGTCTTGCACTTCATAACTCCATGTCATCTTTATTCCTCCATATAAAAGAGCCATGCGCCACAGCACATGACCCTTATGTCTATTATTTTAAGACCACTTGATTAAAGAATTCTTCAATGTTTTCTTTTGGTTGGGCTCCAACCCAGCGAGCGACTTCCTTGCCATCTTCATAATGAACGAGTGTTGGCGTTGCTTCGATGAAATATTGCTGCCATCCTTGATCATACTCTAACAGATTATACTGCTTGACGTCTACACCCATATCTTCAGCGACTGGCATTAACACCGGTGTAGTAGCCTGGCAATGCGGGCAAGTCGGGCTGAAGAAATAAACCGTAGTCGGTTCGCCGCTGGCAATCTGCTCCTCTAATGCATCCGGCAAAATGATGTTCTGGTAATTCTCATCATCCAGCTGGTCGATTGTCGCTTGATTTAAATCTTCTGTATCATATGGATTGTTGGCCAATTTTTGATTGTTCGATTGGTTCGTCAAAAAGATGATTAACCCGAAAATCACGACAACAGCCGCACCGATGATTAACATTTTTTTCATTATTATTTTTCCTCCTTCAAAGACTTCCATAAATAAAAGCTCATCCCGGCAATCAAAATAAAGGCGATCAGCGCTAAAAATGGAATGGTGATGAATCCGAAATAATTGATGTACTGGCCAGTGCAAGGCACACGTCCACATGCCGGAGCGGTCTCGGATAAAAAGTCCAGTTTTTGAATTCCATAATGATAAAGCGAGATGCATCCGCCAATCACTGAAAAGACAAGGGTGGTAAGTGCGATTCTAGTATTTTTTTGAATATAGGCGATTCCGATGATAATTACGAGCGGGTACATAAAAATCCGCTGGATCCAGCACAGCTCGCATGGTTCATAACCCCGAATTTCGGAAAAGTACAATGAACCCATTGTGGCGACGAGAGCCACACCCCACATGGAAAGCAAAATATTCTCTTGGCGCTTCGACATCGGTAGGTACCTCTTTTCAAATTTTACTTCCTTAAAAGTATAAATCTTTAAGTGAGGCAAGTAAATTAATATTATCTTGCGCTAGTATCCTATATAATAAAGTTTGAAACTTTTGTGAAGGAGTGTCTGCAGTGCCAGAACAATTCGATTTATCCGATTTCGAAAAAAGCATGGTCATCCGGGAGATGACTTATTCTGATATCAATGCCATCCTGGAAATGCAGCGTTTGTGTTTTCCTGGAATGGACCCATGGAAAGAAGAACAATTACGAAGCCATTTAGGCGTGTTTCCTCAAGGGCAGCTTGTTGCAGAATTGGATGGCAAAGTCATTGGTTCCTGTTCAAGCTTATTGATCAACTTTGATGAGTACGACGATCGCCATACATGGGACGATGTGACAGACGGCGGTTATATTACGAACCATAACCCGGACGGTTACAATATGTATGGAATTGAAGTAATGGTGCATCCCGATTTTCGCCGGATGCAAGTAGGGCAGCGGCTCTATGAAGCAAGAAAAGAACTGGCACGTGAATTGAATTTAAAATCGATCATTCTGGGCGGGCGCATTCCGAATTACCATAAACATGCACATGAAATGTCACCGCGGGAATATGTGGATGCGGTATCGCGCCATAAGATTTATGATCCGGTTTTAACTTTCCAATTGATGAACGGTTTCCAATTGATGCGCATCAATCCGAACTATTTACAGGATGATTTGGCATCCGGGAAGTATGCGACATTAATGGAATGGAACAATGTCGACTACAAACCGATTTCCAAGCGCCATTTTAAAACAAGCTTGCCGGTACGGATTTGTGTGGTCCAATACTTGATGCGTGCTATTGAATCATTTGACGATCTTGCCAACCAGGTGGAATATTTCGTCGATGTAGCGTCAGACGCCCATTCTGATTTCGTGGTATTCCCGGAAATTTTCACAACGCAATTGATGTCATTCCTGAATGAACCGTCACCAAGCCAAGCCGTTCGCAAATTGACAGAGTATACTCCTCAGTATATTGAACTGTTTACGGATCTTGCTGTACGCTACAATATCAACATCATCGGTGGATCGCATTTCGTGAAAGAAGAAGACGATGAAATTTACAATATCGCTTACTTGTTCCGCCGAGACGGTTCTATCGACAAACAATACAAAATCCACATCACGCCAAATGAACGGAAATGGTGGGGAATTTCTGCAGGAGACTCGGTGCGTGTTTTTGATACGGACTGCGGAAAAATCGCTATCCAGATTTGCTATGATATCGAATTCCCTGAACTTGCACGTATTGCGACAGACATGGGTGCGAATATCATCTTCTCGCCTTTCTGTACAGAAGACCGCCAAGGCTATTTGCGTGTTCGTTATTGTGCACAAGCCCGTGCCGTGGAAAATCAGATTTATACAGTCATTTCCGGAACAGTCGGCAACTTGCCGCAAACGGAAAATATGGATATCCAATACGCCCAGTCCGGAATCTTTGCACCATCTGATTTTGAATTTGCCCGTGACGGCATTGTTGGAGAAACCAATGCGAACCTGGAAATGGTGCTGATCGGGGATGTCGATCTTGAAATCCTTCGCCGCCAGCGCCAAAACGGTACCGTTAAGCAGCTGAAAGACCGTCGCCATGACGTTTACAGCATTAATTACAAAAAAGATTGATTGCCAAGCCGCTTCCAAAAAAGGGAGCGGTTTTTCTTTGGATATTTTGGTAAACTATATAGTATGGAGGGATGCATATGACATGGCAAGAACGTATCAAACGATGGCTGGCACATGACAAGCTCGATGAACAGACTAGAGAGAGTCTGACGCTGCTGAAAGATGATGAGAAATTGGCAGAAGACGCGTTTTATCAGGATTTGGTGTTTGGTACAGGTGGTATGCGAGGCGAAATTGGTCCGGGTACGAATCGAATGAATGTCTATACAGTTCGGAAAGCATCTCAAGGCATAGCGAATTACATTAAAGAAAACGGAGAACAAGCCATGGCGCGCGGGATGGTCATTGCCTATGACAGCCGGCGGATGTCGCCGGAGTTTGCGCAGGAAGCGGCCCGCACGTTTGCGGCAAATGGTATTCATACTTATTTATACAGCGGACCGCGGACAACGCCTCAGCTTTCATTCAGTGTCCGGTATTTGAATGCCTTTATGGGAATTGTCATTACAGCGAGCCACAATCCGCCGGAATACAATGGCTATAAAGTCTATGGTGAAGACGGTGCACAACTCAATTTGGAAGATGCGGACCGGGTCATTGAATACGTCAGCAAAGTGGAAGATGAGCTGAACATCGTCAATGAAACATATGGACAAGATCTTCTTGTGACAATTGATGAGAAACTTGACCAAGCTTACGTCGCAAATGTTTTAACGGTTCAGGAGCATTCTGCTTCGCCGATTTCTGCGGTTTTCACTCCGCTTCACGGAGCATCGGGTGCAACTGTCAAACGGGTGCTTGAAGCCGCGGGGTACAATGGCATCACCTATGTGAAAGAACAGATGGAACCGGACGGGGAATTTCCGACTGTGAAATCACCAAACCCGGAGGAAGCGTCGGCTTTTGAGATGGCGCAAGTTTACGGCAAAGAAAATGGAGCGGATTTATTGATTGCAGTAGATCCGGACGGTGACCGTGTAGGAATCGCAGTTTGGAGCGGCAGTCATTACGAATTGCTGTCAGGCAATCAAACAGGTGCCATTTTGATTGAATACGTATTGCGGCAAAAACAGAAAAAAGCTACATTGCCAGAAAACGGCCGCATCTTTAAAACCATTGTCACTTCTGAATTCGGCCGCGTCATTGCCGATTCTTATGGTGTTGATTGTGTGGATGTTTTGACAGGCTTTAAGTTTATCGGAGAAAAGCTGAAAGAAAATGACACTAAGAAAGAATTTGAATTTTTATTCGGCTATGAAGAAAGTTATGGTTATCTGATCCGCGATTTTGCGCGTGACAAAGATGCCATCCAAGCCGTTTTATTGCTCGTAGAAGCGGCCGCTTATTACAAAACGCAAGGCCAAAGCCTGCATGATGTGCTAATCGAGTTATACGGCCGTTTTGGCTGGTACCGCGAAGCACTTGTTTCAGTAACGAAAAAAGGCGTTGAAGGCGCGCGTGAAATTCAGAACTTGCTGGCGGGCATGCGTGAAAAACCGCTTCAGGCCATTGCTGGAATTCCGGTAGTTTCTATAGAAGATTACGAAACCCAAAACCGCATTTTTGTGGACTTGAACACGGATGAAAAAATCGAGTTGCCGCAAGCGAACGTCATCAAGTATTTCTTGAAAGACGGTTCCTGGGTTTGCCTGCGGCCGAGCGGCACCGAACCGAAAGTGAAATATTATTTTGGTGTTTTTGCCGATACGGAACAGGAAAGTGACCAGAAACTGGAACTTCTTAAAGAATCGTTTCTTGATGAAGTGAATAGCAGGTAAAGAGATGCTTTACTCAATAAGGAGTAAGCAGGATAACTGGAAAGCTCCCTCTTGAAGGGAGCTTTTTCATTCAAAAGTACGAGGCAATGACCTTTGGAAAACGTGTATGGTAGAACTAATGGGGATGAGGTGGGAAAAATGGTATTGGATGAGCATTCCAACGTGACATTATTAAAGGAAATTGCAGAGCTATTGAATGAGGAGACCGACATGGACCGCATGCTTAAAGGGGCGGTTTGGAAATTGTTGAACGGTTCCAATTTTGAAACGGCGTGGATTTTTTTCATCGATGGACAAGGCAAGCATCGATTAGTGGCAGAGGCAAACTTGCCTCCGGCTTTAAAAAACAATGGCTGCCGCCATCTGCAAAAAGGCGGCTGCTGGTGCGTCAAGCGATTCCGCGATGGAGAACTTGAAAAAGCATCCAATATCATTGCTTGCCAACGCATTGAAAATTCCATTGTGTCGAATTCTGGAGATTCCGGAGGCATCACACATCATGCTACAGTGCCGCTGCAGTCGGGTTCTGAAAAGTTTGGCCTTCTCAATATCGCTGCCTCCGAAAGGGCCGGTTTTTCAAAAGATGAATTGGCACTTCTGGAATCGGTGGCTTTTCAAATCGGTTCGGCAATCAAGCGCATCGGCTTAACTAAACAAGAGCAAGAGCTGGCTCTTGTAAAAGAACGCAACAGGCTGGCACGGGATTTGCATGATTCGGTAAACCAGCTGTTGTTTTCTGTCACATTAACAGCCAGAGGCGGCATTGAAATGTCTGAAGACCAGGAAGTTCAAGGGACGTTCAGAGACATTCAGCATTTGACGCAGGAAGCATTGAATGAAATGCGGGCCCTGATTTGGCAATTGCGGCCAAAAGGCTTAGAAAGCGGGTTGCTTGAAGCGATTAAAGGGTATGCTGAAATGCTCGGGCTGTCCATAGAGCTGAAAGTAACGGGAGTCATCCAGCTGCCTTCTCGTACAGAAGAGACGCTTTTCCGGATTTCGCAGGAAGCATTGAATAATATCCGGAAACACGCAGGAGTCAACGATGTTCAACTGTACATGTCCGTCACTTCTTCAGACGTTTTGCTGGTCATTAAAGATGAAGGCCGTGGATTTCTGATAGACGAGCGGCTGTACATTCCGTCAATTGGCATTCAAAGCATGCGTGACCGTGCAAGAGCTGAAGGCGGAACAGTTGACTGGTCGAGTGAGATGGGAAAAGGAACAGAAATTCTTGTTCGGATTCCGTATTAAATAAGGGGTGAGTGGCAAGGTGAGAGTACTGATTGCTGATGATCATCACGTAGTTAGACGCGGATTGTTATTTTTTTTAAAGACGCAGAAAGACATCGAAGTCGTCGGTGAAGCGGTAAATGGGAAAGAAGCGGTGGCAATGGCAGGGCAATTGCAGCCGGATATTGTGCTGATGGATTTGGTTATGCCGGAAATGGACGGCATTGAAGCGACCCGGGAAATCAAGGAACATCATCCCCATATCATTGTATTGATGCTGACAAGTTTTTCCGACCGTGATCATGTGGTGCCGGCCATTGAAGCAGGAGCTGCGGGCTATCAGCTTAAAGATATTGAACCGGATGAACTGGTGGCATCGCTTCGCAGTTTGATGCAAGGTGAAAATATTCTGCACCCGAAAGCAACTTCAGAGTTGATGAAAGAGCCAGCCGAAGCTGCGCCGCATACCGTCAATTTATTGACGCCACGGGAAAAAGACGTGTTGGCGGAATTGACAAAAGGCAAAAGCAACCGGGAAATTGCATCGGCTTTATATGTAACAGAAAAGACTGTTAAAACCCATATATCCAATATCTTTACCAAACTGGAAGTCCAGGACCGGACGCAGGCGGCCCTTTATGCGGTCAAGCACGGGTTGACAGAAGCGCCAAAATAAAAGAAGCAGATCCATACGGAAAACTGTATGGTGTCTGCTTCTTTTTTTGTTTTGCTGCAACGTGATTCGGGTAAGCCCCTGTCACCAACTAAGTTTTGCCTTATCGTTTTTGGACAGGACGTTTTCTGTTGTCTTTCGTAATTTGTTTCCATTTATTGCGTTCCGCTTTCTGGGCGGCTGCATCGCTTTTTCGTTCCATATGCGCCAGTTCCCGCTTCAGCTTGACATAGCTTCTAAAACGGTCATGCTGCAATTCTCCAGTTAACAAGGCTTCCTGCACGCGGCATCCTGGCTCGTTGCCATGCTGGCAATCACGGAATCTGCACTCATCTGCCAATTGTTCGACATCAGAAAAGCCGCTTTCAATGCCTTCCTCGTAATCACCGAGCTGGAATTCACGCATTCCCGGTGTATCGATCAATAACCCTCCGCCAGGCAGACGGACCAATTCACGGTGTGTCGTGGTGTGCCGGCCTTTGCTGTCGTCTTCACGGATGTCTTGGACAGCCATCAACTCAGTGCCGGACAAGGCATTGATCAACGAGGATTTTCCGACTCCGGATGAACCGAGCAATGCACCGGTTTTATTTGGAGCAAGGAGATTTTGGAGATTTTCAATTCCTTCGCCGGTTACGCTGGACACCGCATGAACCGGAACACCGAAAGCCACCGATTCCACTTCGTGCAAATAAGGCTCTAAGTCGGCACATTGATCTTTTTTAGTCAGGACGACGATAGGGTTTGCCCCTGAATCCCATGCTGCCAGTAAATATCGCTCCAAGCGGCGGACATTGAAGTCATGGTTCAAAGACATCACCAAAAAGACATAGTCCACGTTTACTGCAATCAATTGGATAGTCGATGTATCGCCTGCAGCTTTTCGTGAAAACTGAGAAGAGCGGGGAAGGACTTGATGGATGATCCCTTTTTCTTCACCAGGCATCTGTTCAACCATGACCCAATCGCCGACCGCAGGAAATTCGCTGTGCAAATGCTCATGACGGTATTTTCCAGAAAGGGTGCTGAGCCATTCTCCGTTATTCGTAACTACCCGATAAATATTTTTATGTTCTAATGTAACGCGCCCTGGTATACCAGCAGCACCGATTTTTTCTTGCCATGAATTGTTCCAGCCAAATTGCTCAATTAAATTCAATGTTGTTTCCTCCTATTATGCATAATAAAAAACCATGGATGCGCGCAAATCGCAATCCATGGTTCCCGGGCATAATGGAAGAAGCGTATCGTCAGCGATACACAGAGCGGGACATTATGGATTGGATTTGCGTATTCAAAAATAAAATAGCCATAATGCCTCACCTCTTTCTTCAAGTTACCTTAAAGATACTGCAAGCCGATACGAGGGTCAAGGCTTTTTTGATTGAAAATATAAATTTATCCAATCATTCAGGATTTTTGTTATTTTCTTTACTCAAACGGGAATAAAAGAAAAAGGACATAAAAGAGAAATTGATAACCTGTGAAAGGAGGAGATTGCATGATTGAAGCTAAATGGCTTAAATTAGGCGCCGCTGCCGCTCTTTCGATTAGCATGCTCAGTGCTTGCGGCGATGGAGACGGAGACGACGATAATATTGAAGTAGAAGATCCGGCACGTGATGAAAACGATCAAGACGACGATAGCGGCAAAGATACAGATGAAGAATTAGAAGATAATAGAAATGAAGAGAAAAAAGACGGGGATGCTCCGTGATTTCTGAACGAAGGCCACAGCTATGTGGCCTTTTTATTTGTTGATCAAGAAAGAGATGGAAATAACGGACACCTTTTGAAACTCTATTGCTTTTATAAAATGGAAGCGCTAACATAAAGTTAATATTCTGAACATACCAACTGGTTAGTTGTAGAAGGGTGGAGGATTAAATGGATTTTTCGTATTCAGATAAAACAGCTAAGCTTCAGGAACGAATGACTTTTTTCATGGAAGAACATGTCTATCCTAATGAAAAGATTTTTGAAGAGCAATTGAAGGTGCAGCAAAACCGCTGGAGCCAAATTCCTCCAGTCATGGAAGAACTAAAACGCAAAGCAAAAGAAGCAGGCTTGTGGAATTTGTTCCTGCCGGAAAGCGAGTATGGGGCAGGACTGTCCAATCAAGAATACGCGCCGTTATGCGAAATAATGGGAAGGTCTTTGATTGGTCCGGAAGTCTTTAACTGCAATGCTCCGGATACCGGCAATATGGAAGTACTAGTCCGCTACGGCACAGACGAACAAAAAGAAAAATGGCTGAAACCGCTTCTTGCCGGAGAAATCCGGTCGTGTTTTTCCATGACTGAACCCGACGTAGCATCAAGCGATGCGACGAATATCGAAGCTTCGATAGTCCGGGAAGGCGACGAGTATGTCATTAATGGGCGGAAATGGTGGTCATCAGGAGCAGGAGACCCGCGCTGCAAAATTTCCATCGTGATGGGGAAAACCAATCCCGGTGGGCCAAAATATGAACAGCAATCCATGATTTTGGTGCCGCTCGATACACCGGGCGTGAAAATTGAACGGCTGTTGTCAGTTTTCGGCTATGATCATGCTCCGCATGGCCATGCGGAAATCACGTTTGACAATGTACGAGTACCGGCAGCCAATATGATTTGGGCGGAAGGAAAAGGGTTCGCCATCGCGCAGGGACGTTTGGGACCGGGGCGCATCCACCATTGCATGCGCCTGATCGGTGCGGCAGAACGCGCGCTTGAGGAAATGTGCAGACGCGTGCAAAACCGTCAGCCTTTTGGCAAGCCGCTCGCCAGCCAAGGTGTAGTGCGCGAATGGATTGCTGATTCAAGAATTGAAATTGAACAAGCCCGCTTGCTGACATTGAAAGCCGCTTATATGATGGATACAGTTGGCAATAAAGAAGCGAAAGCGGAAATAGCCATGATTAAAGTAACAGCTCCGAATATGGCATTGCGTGTAATTGACCGGGCCATTCAGGCATTCGGGGCAGCAGGAGTAAGTGAAGACTTTACGCTAGCTGCGCAATGGGCGAACGCACGGACACTACGGCTGGCGGATGGGCCGGACGAAGTTCACCGCAATCAAATTGCCAGTCTGGAATTAAAAAAATACAGCCAGCCTGATAAAGCGCTAGACAGCATAACAGCCGCTAAAATCTAGTTTCAGAACCGTTGCCGATCATGTAATTGCTCAAACTCAGGAAGAACAGAAAAATTTCGAGGAGGTTTTGTAGATGGCCAAAAAAGTGGAAACGGTAACAGGGCCGATCGTTCCAGATGCAATGGGGAAAACATTGATTCATGAACATTTCATTTTCGGTTATCCAGGGTTTCAAGGGGACATTACGCTTGGACCCTTCAACAGGGAAAGGGCGATAGCAGCTGGCGTGGAAGCTGCAAGAAAAATGATGGCCCATGGTGTGCAGACTGTCGTAGATCCGACTCCGAATGAGTGTGGCCGCGACCCTGAAATCCTGGAAGAAATATCCCGGCAAAGCGGGCTGCAAATCATTTGCGCCACAGGCTATTACTACGAAGGAGAAGGGGCAACTCCGTATTTTAAATTCCGTGCATCTCTGGGCAATGCCGAACAGGAAATCCATGAAATGTTTTTGGCGGAAATAAAAGACGGCATCGGTGGGACAAGTATCAAGCCTGGAATTATTAAACTGGCTTCCAGTAAAAATGTCATCACAGATTATGAAAAAATGTTTTTCAGAGCTGCTGCAAAAGCACAACGAGAGACGGGGATCACGTTATTGACCCATACACAAGAAGGAACGATGGGGCCGGAACAAGCGCAGTTTCTGCTGGAACTTGGTGCAGACCCGGCTGGGATCGTCATTGGACATATGTGCGGCAATACAGATGCTGCTTACCATAAGAGAACGCTTGAAACAGGTGTGTATATTTCATTTGACCGGTTTGGCTTACAGGGAATTGCAGGAACACCGTTTGATCAGCAGCGGATTGCCACTTTGCTGGAGCTTCTGGACGCAGGATTTGAAGACCGCATCATGCTTTCGCATGACTCAATCAGCGAATGGCTAGGCCGTCCACCTGTGATTCCAGAGCCTGTACAAGCGGCAGTTGCCAATTGGCATCCGACACATTTGTTTGAAAACGTGATTCCGGAACTTAAAAAAGCCGGAGTGTCAGAAGAGCAGGTAAACAAAATGTTTACGGAAAATTCAAGAAAACTGTTTGCCGCAGAATCGGTTGTCGGCTAATCGAAAAAGGCTGGATTTCCAGCCTTTTTTGTTTCTAAAAATGGAAATTTAAGCATATAGAACGAGACGGAAATTTGGAAGTGCGGGTATATGTATGAAAAAGGAGGGGAAACGATGAATATGCACAATTCAGGTGAAGCAGGGTTATTCACAGAAGGTTTTATCCAAAACCCATATCCGACATATGAAAAGCTTCGCAAAGAAGATCCAATCCACCGGGTGCGCTTTCCGGATGGCCAGTTGGGCTGGCTAGTGACCGATTACGAAGATGCAGTTGCCGTATTGAAGGATCAGCGATTCATAAAAGATATGTCGAAATTATTTGGTGGCTCTATGGATCAATTGTCAGTTTTTACCCAGAACATGCTGTTTTCCGATCCGCCAGACCATAAACGGTTGCGTGGCCTTGCCCAACAAGCGTTTACTCCAAAAATGATTTCGGGGATGCGGGACCGTATCCAGGAAATCACTGATGGCTTACTGGATGAAATGGAGAAGAAGCAGCAGATCAACTTAATCGACGATTTTGCTTTTCCGCTGCCTATCAGTGTCATTTGTGAAATATTAGGAGTACCGGTAGAAGATCAGGATAAATTCCGGCTTTGGTCTAATTCATTGATCGAAGGGACGAGCGGAGAAATTGGCGTCACTGTATATGAACATATGAATCAGTTTATTCAATATTTGGGTCAATGGTTTGCAAAAGTGCATGAACACCCGGGGAATGACTTGATCAGCCAGTTGATTATTGCTGAAGAAGCAGGAGACCGGCTGACAGAAAAGGAATTGTACGGCGTTGTTACCCTCCTCATCATTGCAGGGCATGAGACAACAGTGAATTTGATCGGCAATACGGTGCTGGCATTGTTAGCATTTCCAGAGCAGCAGCAGAAATTGAGAGAACAACCGGAATTGGTTTCCCAAGCAATCGAAGAATCGCTTCGCTTTAATGGACCGGTTGAGTTTAGTACTTCCCGTTGGGCAAGCGAAGATATGGAGTTTAGAGGTAAACGGATTCAAAGAGGGGATTTGGTGGTTGTGTCGTTGAATGCCGCTAATCATGCCCCCGAAAAGTTCAAGGACCCTCAGCTTTATGATATTGATCGGGAAAAAAGCCCGCATCTTGCTTTTGGCATGGGCATCCATTTTTGTCTTGGGGCACCTCTTGCAAGGCTGGAAGGAGAGATTGCCATTTCCAGTTTACTTAAGCGTTTTCCAAAATTGAAACTGGCAATCGATGAAAGCGAACTGGTATGGCGGCCAGGAATGATTGTCCGCGGCGTCAAAGAGATACCGTTATCGACTGAGTAGACAAAAAGCCGGCTGGCTAAGCCGGCTTTTTTAGCCTCTTCTGTTGAAAAGAAAAAAGAGGGAACAGACGCTGATCAAAAAGAAAGCAGGGGATTAATTTGAAGCCCATTTCATATATCTTGAAAGAAAAGATCTGGATTATACCGGCAGTTTACAGTGTAGTTGCCATCCTATTGTCTTTGGTAACTTTTTATGCGGATTTGTATATTGTTGAACGGTTCATCGACCATATCCCTTCTATCTTTTTGACTAAAGTTGCTGAAGGGCAAACGATACTCGGAATTTTGACAGCTGCAATGCTGACGATGACGACATTCACGTTTTCGACAGTGCTCGTCGTTCTAACGATGTATACATCCCAATTCTCTCCCCGCGCACCGGAAAATTTCATACGGAGTGCGACGACCCGGCATGTCCTCGGCATTTTTGTCGGGGGTTTTATCTTCAATATGCTGTCGCTCCTTTATATGCAGGAAGATGTATTTGACCACGAAGTTCTGTCAACTACTGCCGGCATTCTGATCGTCTTTTTCTGTATTGCTACATTTGCTTATTATATCCATTTTGTGGCTTCAAATGTTCAGGTCAGTACCTTGACCAACAAATTGACGGCTGATGCGGAACAAGTCATTGCTCAGTATTTGGGGCTTTACGAAAAGAAATACGTATCACTGGAGAACTGGAGACCTCAAAAACCAAAGGAAACCATCACTGCAGCAAGGGCTGGATATGTTCAATTTATCAATCTGTCAAATTTGGTGGAGTTGGCTACAGAAAATGATTGTGCAATTGAAGTAGCCATTAAAATCGGGGATTATGTTTATGAAGGAAAACCACTGTTTTATCTTTATTCTGAAAGGAAAAAGGGGCTCTTTTTAAACAAATTTATAACAATCGGAGATGAGCGGACAGCCGACCAGGATCTTGGCTATGCAATCCAAAAAATTGTTGAAGTGGCGATACGGGCGACTTCTCCTGGCCGGCAAGACCCAAATACTGCCAAAGACATCTTGATCCGCCTGGGACATTTGCTGGGGGATATGAGCCATTTGAAGACAGATGGCCTTGTCTTGACCGATGAACCAGGCAATAACCGGCTTCTTTACCGCTTTGAATCCTACAGCGATATTCTTTATAAAACATTTTACCAGATAGCTTATCACAGCAAGAAAGACGTTTCTGTGCATTCTTCCATGACGGATGCTTTGATTGTCACAGCAGCCCTTGCTCCAGCACTTAGGTATGATACCATCTGGAAAATCCAACTTTATCTGCTGGAAGCCATCGATGATGGCGAATTGAAAACCTTGGACCGTGAGTTTCTTCAAAAGAAAGTTGATGAACTAGCCGAAATTACCGGTCAGCATTCCGTTGCCTTAAAGGCTAACAGATGAACGGAAAATAAAATTAAAGAAAAGTCAAGAAAAATTTTAAAAAATGATTAAAAAATTAGTAAATGGGTAAAAAATTAATAACAACAAGTAAAGGAGGAAAGAAAAATGAATCACGTCAAAGCCTTAGTTATGAAGTTTGTCATGATTGCAGCAGTCTTACTAATTATTCTTACTTTGATGTTTAATGTGCCTTTCGCTGATACACTATGGATTAGCTTAGTGTTGACATTAGTCGCTTACGTGATGGGCGATTTAATGATTTTCCGGAGAGCTGGCGCACGCTCAGACCAAAATAAGCGAAATGCAATAGCTACCGTATCGGATATTGTAGTTGCCTTTTTGGTTATCTGGCTAATGGGAGATGCACTGGTGGGCAATAATGTAGACATTATTACACCAGCGATCATTTCCGCCTTGGTTATCGGTGGCGGGGAATGGTTCTTCCACAAATATCTTGACCGCAGCGTATTCCCTGAAAAACATGACAACACGAGAACCGCAGCAAGATAGATAAGAAAAAAGACTCCTGAAAAGGAGTCTTTTTTTGGCTTTATTGTTCTAAATCAACCCGCTCATAGTTTCCGCCGGCTTCTTCGATATTGACGATCAGGGTGCCGCTCATTTCAAAAATCTTGCCCGACGATAGTTCAATCACATCACCATTTTTCAAAAACATGGCGATGGACTGCACCGAGCGGGTATTATTTTCAATTCCGATCCGTTCTTCGATCTTCTCGAAATCTTCCCAGTGATAACTTTGTGAAGAGATAGAGAAGGGTCCGTTATAAGTGAAGCCATCCGCTGTCACATAATAATAATCATTTAGCGACAGCAGAACTCCGATTCCCCCGGCTGCAAACAAAAGGCCTGCAGCTAAATACTTCTTCATGCGGTTTTCAAGCAGCGCCAGTGCGAATAGTCCGCCAGCAATCAATGCGAGGCCCAGTCCTCCAGTGATTAGCGAGACAAAAGAAGTTCCGACCGCCGTTGCTGCAGGAGTGATAAGAATTACTTTTAACGGATAGAAAATAGCAATAGGTGCCACGACTGAAGAAATCAATAAAATAATAGCGAACGCAATGTAGACAATTCTTTTTTGATCGACAAAGTCATACATAAGCCATATCTCCTTAATCGGACCATTCTGGATTTTCATAGTCCGGTTCTATATGTACGAGTATGACGCAATTCGGTTTCACTTTCTGGATTTTTCGCTCAATTTCTTCCGTTATCCAATGGCTTTCTATTACATTCAACGAAGGATTAACAGCAATCGTCAAATCGATAAACATGACGTTGCCGTGGTTGCGGCCTTTGAAGTCCCGCAAAATGCTGACTCCCGGCACTTTTCTGACCAGCACGGACATTGTTTCCACTTCATCTTCGTTGAATCCATCGGTTAAGGTTAAAACCGACTCTTTAAAAATATCCAAAGCTGTTTTAAGGATGATCAAACCAACGATAAATGCCGTAATGACGTCAAGGATCGGAGCGCCAAAAACGGCACCAATGATACCAATACCTGCACCGATACTGACAAGAGCATCGGAGCGGTTGTCATAAGCCGCTGCTCTGACAGCGGAACTTTTGATTTGCCGGCTGAGATTCAAGTTATAGCAGTACACGAGGTACATGACCAAGGCACTGAAAAAGGCAATGCCTGCTGTATACAACGATGGAGCCGCTTCCGCAGGATCAAAAAAGTTGCGAATAGCGCCAAATAGCACTTGCAGCCCAATGACCGCCATAATAAACGAAGCGAGCAAAGAAGCGATGGTTTCTGCCCGCAAATGCCCATAATGATGATTTTCATCCGGCGGCTTCTGGGAAATCCGTAAGCCGACCAAAACAGCTATTGAAGCAATAATGTCGGTCAAGTTATTTAAACCGTCTGCTTTTAATGCTTCGGAAGATCCGGCAAAGCCGAATGAGAGCTTTATTGCGCTTAAAAAGACATATGCCCCGATACTTATCCAGGCCCCTTTTTCCCCTTTGCGCAAATTTGTATAGAGCTCCATAATGTTTCCCGCCTCCAAGTCTCTTAAACAAAGGGAAACGACCCTCGAATGAGAGCCGTTTCTTGTAATTTCATCATTTGTTATGATTATCGCTTTTCTACTATCAAAAAAGGATTGAAGAAACTCAATCACTTTTGCTTATGTTTTTTTGCATTGTTTATTATAACAAAACTATTTAGGATAAGCTATCCTTAGAAAGTATCAATATTTCTCGTTCCTTTTCAAAGTCTTGGTTTACTGGACTAACTGATTATAATCATGACAAAAGGATAGTGAAAAGAAATTATGCTGAAATTAAATTTACAAAGTTGTAATAGTCATTCATATAAGCATTCAGTTATGCTTAAGAGAAGGTTAAGTATAACAGCAAAAGAGGAATCTGCTTGGCCAAAGAAATAAAACTTTAAAGGAGAGAATTATGGCTCAAAAGAATTACATGGAAATTTTAAAAGCATCTACGAAATTAGGACTGACATCTTTTGGAGGCCCAACTGCACATCTGGGTTATTTCCGGGAAGAGTATGTAGTAAAACGGAAGTGGCTGGATGATAAGGCATACGCCGATTTAGTGGCATTGTGCCAATTCCTTCCGGGTCCTGCGAGCTCGCAGGTAGGAATATCAGTGGGCATGCTAAGAGGCGGAATATTTGGTGGTTTCTTGTCATGGTTCGGCTTTACGATGCCGTCGGTAATCCTGCTGGTGTTGTTTGCAATGCTCGTAACCAACGGGTCTTTCGACAGCGGCTGGATTCAAGGCTTGAAAATAGTGGCAGTGGCAGTGGTGGCGCATGCATTAATGGGAATGGGCAAATCGCTCGCGCCTGATAAACCGAGGATTGCTATCGCTGTAGGGTCTACCGTAGCGATTTTACTGATGCCCACTGCCTGGGCGCAGATCGGAGTAATCGTATTGACTGGAATTATCGGTTATTTTCTTTATAGAGGTGTTGAAGCGCCGGAAGCGGTAAAGCTGGCTTTGACTTTTGGTAAAAAGACCGGACTGGCAGCCTGGGCGATTTTTGCGGGTCTGCTGATAGGCCTGCCTTTGCTTCGCCCAGTCATTGAATCGAGTTATTATGCTATATTTGATATTTTCTACCGTGTGGGATCGATTGTTTTTGGTGGCGGCCATGTCGTACTGCCAATGCTTGAGCGGGAAGTGGTGCCGGATTGGATGTCAGCTGACCTCTTTATTTCCGGTTATGGGGCTGCACAAGCCGTTCCCGGTCCATTGTTCACGTTATCCGGTTATCTGGGACAATTAATGGGCGGCGGCCTCGGGGTGTTACTTGCTGTAGTTGCCATGTTTTTGCCGTCATTTTTATTGGTCATCGGCACATTGCCGTTTTGGAGCACCATCCGTACAAAATCAGGTGTGCAGGCTGCCTTAAAAGGGGTGAATGCCGGAGTTGTCGGCATTTTGCTTGCAGCCCTATATGATCCGGTTTTCACTTCTGGAATCCGCGGACCGGTTGACTTCGCAATTGCGATTACTGCCTTCGCAATGTTAGTCTATTTTAAACTGGCGCCTTGGATTGTCGTATTGATTACGGCAATTCTCGGAGCAGGAGCATACGCATTTCTATAATAAGGGGGATGTATGGTGGCAAACGTAGACAAAGGAGAACGGATTGACCCGCTGAACCGTTTCAAAGAGGAGTTTTATCAAAGGGAAAAGCAAATTTACATGGATGGAAATTCACTTGGGCTGATGTCAAAAAGAGCGGAAACCAAGCTGTTGGAATTGGCGGAAAGCTGGAAAAAACATGGCATAGACGGCTGGACAGAAGGCAGCCATCCATGGTTTACGCTTGCAGAAGATTTGAGCGCACGAATTGCACCACTCGTCGGAGCATTGCCGCATGAAGTGATGGTCACCGGATCCATCACTTCGAATATCCATCAAATGCTGTCGACAGTTTTCCAGCCTTCGGAAAACCGGTCCGTCATCGTAGTAGACGAATTGAATTTCCCGTCAGATATATACGCGGTGGAAAGCCACCTGCGGCTGCGAGGCTTAAATCCTGAAACGGCTATGGGAAAAATCGAGAGCCGGGATGGCTATACCTTGTCTTTGGATGACATTATAAAACAATTAACGGAAGAGGTGGCCGTATTATTGCTGCCTTCCGTTTTGTACCGAAGCGGACAGCTGCTGCCGGTTCGAGAGATCACGGAAGCTGCACATCAGAAAGGGATTCTTGTCGGTTTCGATTTGGCCCATTCTATCGGCGCGGTTTCACACAAGCTACATGATGATGGAGTAGATTTTGCTGTCTGGTGCCATTATAAATACATGAATTCTGGTCCAGGCGGCACAGGCGGTTTGTATCTCCATGAGCGCCACCACCATTTGCTGCCAGGAATGGCGGGATGGTTTGGCTCCGATAAAACCCGGCAATTTGATATGGATCATTCATTTGCGAAAGCTGAAGGGGCGGGGGCCTATCAAGTAGGAACCCCGAATATCTTCAGTATGGCCCCACTTCTTGGCAGCATTGAAATATTCGAAGAAGCAGGCATTGAGAATATCCGTAAAAAGTCACTGCAATTAACCCGGTTATTGCGGGAATTGGTAGCCAAACAGATTCCGGAATTGGAAGATGTGACGCCTGAAAGAGACGAAGAACGGGGAGGGCATATCGCACTGGCCCATAAAGAAGCTGCACGGATCTGCAAAGCTTTAAAAGAAGCGGGTGTCGTTCCTGATTTCCGGGCACCGAATATCATTCGGCTTGCGCCAGTAGCTTTATATACTTCTTTTGAAGATGTGGAAGAAATGGTCAGCCGTCTGAAAACGATTGTGGACGAGGAATTGTACAAGAATTATACCAATGAACGAAATGTGGTGGCGTAGATGGCGAATAAAAAAATTTACGACATTTCAATGGAACTAAACGGGCAGACGCCGGAATGGCCAGGGGACATCCCGTTCCAATATGAGCTGGCGGCAACGATTGAACAAAGCGGTTCGGTCAATGTTGGTAAAGTCGTCACCAGTACACATATCGGGACTCATGTCGACGCCCCATTCCATTATGACGAAGGCGGCATAAAAATTGATGAATTGCCACTCAAATATTATTTGACGACAGCACAAGTGATTGATGTAAGAGGGATAAACCGGATTACCCGGACAGATTTGCCGAATGTGGAATCTGAAGTAACGGCAATCTTGCTGAAGACGGATTCCTGGGAAGACCGGACAAACTTTCCGGAAACTTGGCCACTATTTGATCCATCAATCGCAGAATGGATGGCGGAGGGCGGCGTTAAGCTTCTCGGTGTTGATGTGCCTTCAGTAGACGCCAAAACAAGCAAAGAGTTGCCGATGCATATGGCAATGAACCGCAATGATCGATATATCCTTGAAGGAATTGTATTAAGCAATGTCCCAGAAGGCATTTATCAGCTTGTGGCATTGCCGCTTAAAATAAAAGGTGCCGAAGGAAGTCCGGTCCGTGCCATCCTTTACACATAAAAAACCCCCTTCACTTTATAAAGTGAAGGGGGTTTACATGTATACGGAACGGAAATAGGGTTCCAACTTTTTAATGTTCACCGCAATTTCATCACAGATTTCCTGATAAAGTGCCCATTGCTCAGATTTGTCAGATGTCCGCAGTTCGGGATTTCTGATATCCCATCGCACTAGTTTCTGTACTGGCAAATCTGCTGGAATGTCAGCAATATCAAATTCCTCATCGTGCAAGGCAATAATCAAATCCGCTTCACTTACTTCTTTCGGGTTATAAATACGCGGTTGGACTTCCGGCAAGTCCAATACGATTTCTTTCATAATCTCAAATGGAGTATCAGTAAAAGAAGGCTGGCCACCCCACGCTGCACTCCTGATATCCCAATCGGTAAGCTCCAGGCGGTTTGCCCAAATTTCAGCCATGAGACCGCGGTGCTGGTGAGGAGAAAGAAAATATACGGTATGTTTTGTCATGGCTGATTCCCTTCTTCCTCTTTAGTAACTTTTCTATTTAGTATTCTATACCCACCACCGTCACTTCTAAACTAATAAAATCGTGCCATTTTATAGTATTAAATCAATAAATTATCATAAAAAGAAGTCTACCCCTGCAGATTTAAAGACCTACTACTCATAGGGTAGACTTGAAGCTATTTTACCACTAAAACAGAGCAAGGGGATTCTTTAATAAGTTTACGACTGACGGATCCCACAAAAAATTTTTGCAGACCAGATTTCCCGCTGTTTCCAATAATCAATAAATCTACATTTTGCTCTTCGATAAAAGCCGGAATTGTTTTGCCGGCGCTTCCCTCTAAAGCCAATACATCTGCTTCTACACCTTTTGAGTCGAGCTGCTGATGAATGGAATTATGCATATGCTTAGAAAACTCGATCGATGTATCAACGTAGTCATTTGTTCGGCGTGTATTGCCGCTTTCCATATCGGGTGGCATAAATTGTGCGTATGTGCTGTCGACATTTGCTGAAACTACTCGAGGAGCAGCACCGCCGGATTCCATCAAACCCATGCTTTCATGAAATTGCTCATTGACGTAGATAATGGTCATTTTGATATCAGGAAGCAATTTCTTAAACTCAATCGCTTTATCAAAGGCTAAGCGGCTTCCATCCGAACCGTCATAGGCAACAGCAATATTTCGGTACATACTATTCAACTCCGATTCAATATTTCTTATTAATAAATTACCCTAGACCTAGAAAATGAAACATTTTGCCTTTTGCCATAGGAATGTTTGTTCTGAATTTTTTTGAAGTGGAAGGGCAGAGCTGATGAAAAGTGATAAAACTATCAGATGGCCAGTAAATTTCAATTTATTTCGAAAAATCTTGACAATCAGAAAATGCGGGTGGTACTCTTGAATTACCAAATCAAAGGAAAAGGAGGTTTTGACAATGAAAAAAACAATGATTGCATTTTTGCCTAACTCTATACTATTGTCAGACCATCCGTTTTTTTGCCTTTGAATTTATTTCGGAAGTGGAAATAAAAAGGGACTGGTCTGAAACCAGTCCTTTTTTCATGCGCACGCGCCTAGAAAATAGGTGCGTGTTTTTTGTTGTTCGAACGATTAAAGCGTTTTGTCCAGCCGAAGGCTGTTCAAATATAAAAAAATTAAAGGAGAGAATAAAAATGAAAAGACCCCAGCAACGGAAAATTATGATCAAGGAATCGCTGGAAGGCGATTAGCAGAAATCGGAGAAGAAAGAAGGAGTAACTGATGTTTAGTGTGTTATGGAAATTAAGATGGTTTTTCATAGAAAATTGGCTTCGCTATACCATTGCGGTTAGTTTATTGATGGTAGCGAATGTCATAGAGATTGTTCCACCTTGGCTTATTGGGGTTGCAATCGATTCAATCGCTCAACAAGAGCTGACAAGCCAATTACTATGGCAATATATTCTCGTGCTAGTGGCATCACTGGTATTGGCTTATCTTATAAACTTCGTATGGCAATATCAACTTTTTGGAGGGGCATACGTGATCGAACGCCAGCTCCGCTCGAGTTTGATGGCCCAGTTTTTAAGAATGACGCCGACTTTTTACGAGAAAAATCGGACCGGAGATCTAATGGCGCGGGCGACAAATGATTTGCGGGCGATTTCGGAAACAGCGGGATTTGGAATTCTGACTATGGTCGATTCCACCTTGTATATGGCAACGATCATTGTCGCAATGGGCTTTCTCGTGTCATGGGAATTGACGTTCTTTGCGCTTATCCCTCTGCCAATCCTTGCGATTATCGTTCAAATACTCGGGAAAAAAATTCATGTACGCTATACAGCTGCCCAAGATGCTTTCGGGGAAATGAACGACAGCGTATTGGAATCTGTGGGCGGTGTCCGGGTGATCCGGGCCTACGTACAGGAGCGGGCGTCTGAAAAAGATTTTGCAAATATGACGAATGACGTATATGAGAAAAACATGGCGGTTGAACGCATCGATGCCTTATTCATGCCGGTCACAAAAATCCTGACTACTGTCAGTTACATGATTGGTTTGGGGTATGGTGCATTCCTGGTCGCGGAAGGCACCATGTCGCTCGGTGACCTGGTAGCCTTTAACGTCTATCTCGGAATGATTGTCTGGCCGATGTTTGCAATTGGTGAAATGATCAATATCCTGCAGCGAGGCAATGCTTCGGTGGACCGGGTAAACGAAACACTCGATTATGCAGAGGATATTACAGATCCGGCGAAACCTGAATTTATTGAAAAGCCGAGCCATATCGGATTCCATGATTTCAGTTTTACTTATCCGCAATCGAGTTCAATCAATCTGCAAGGCATCAATTTATCGATGAACAGCGGCCAGACACTTGGTATTGTCGGGAAGACGGGCAGCGGAAAAACGACTTTCGTCAAGCAATTATTGAGAGAATATCCAGTGGGCGAAGGATCAATCATGTTGAATGGCGTTGAGTTGAGCGACTTGACGAAAGATCAGCTGCGCAGCTGGATCGGTTATGTGCCACAGGACCATGTACTGTTTTCCCGTACCATCCGAGCCAATATTCTGTTTGGGAAATCGGATGCATCGGAAGAGAATATTCAAGAAGCGATTCGGCTATCGCATTTTGAAAAAGATTTAGAAATGCTGCCCAATGGGTTAGACACATTGGTAGGGGAAAAAGGAGTCGCTTTATCCG
Organism: Planococcus sp. VCh962; assembly: GCF_057748275.1. Classification (NCBI taxonomy): domain Bacteria; kingdom Bacillati; phylum Bacillota; class Bacilli; order Caryophanales; family Caryophanaceae; genus Planococcus; species Planococcus sp. VCh962. The sequence continues at coordinate 170,556 of NZ_JBYLHS010000007.1, read as the reverse complement.
GTGGCCAAAAACAACGGATTTCAATCGCTCGAGCGTTGATTAAAAATCCGGAAATCCTCATTCTCGATGATTCTTTATCTGCCGTAGATGCGAAAACAGAAGCGAAAATTATCGAAAATATACAGGCGGAACGTTCCGGGAAAACAACCATCATCACGACACATCGGCTGTCAGCAGTTCAGCATGCCGATTGGATTGTGGTACTCGATGATGGCAAAGTCATTGAAGAAGGAACACATGCAGATTTGCTGAAAACAAAAGGTTGGTACAATGAACAATTCCTCCGCCAGCAGATTGAGGAGGTGTAAGTATGGGGACAGGAAAACGATTAGTCCAGTATGCCATGCATTTTAAAGGGGTATTAATATGGGGGTTAGTGCTATTGGCTGTAACGGTAGCAGCTGACTTAGCGGCACCGCTCGTTGCGAAAGAAATCATCGATAACCATATCGCACCAGTAGGCGGCACGTTGAATTTTGAGCCGATCGCTTATTTATTGGCCATTTATCTGGGACTGGGTATTTTGGCAGCGGTATTTCGCTTTTTGCAGTATTTATACTTGCAAAAGGGCGCAAACAGCATTATTAAAAAAATGCGCAATGATGTGTATAAACATGTCCAAACATTGCCGATCCGCTATTTTGATAGTTTGCCTGCAGGAAAGGTCGTTTCCCGCATTACCAATGATACAGAAGCGATACGTGAACTATTCGTTACGGTATTGTCGCAGTTTGCTACAAGCTTTATGTATATGGCCGGCATTTATGTAGCGATGTTTTATCTGAACTGGCAACTGGCGGCAATGATGCTGGTGCTGGTTCCGCTATTATATGGCTGGATGCTTGTATACCGGAAGTTTGCAGCCAGATACAATCACGTTGTCCGGGAAAAACTGAGCGATATGAATGCCATGATCAACGAATCGATACAAGGGATGACCATCATTCAAGCTTTCCGCCGGGAGAAGCAGATGGAAGCGGAATTTGAGGAAATGAATAATAAACATTACAAATTCCAGCAAAAGCTGCTCTTGTTGGAAGCAACGGCTTCTTATAATATGGTTGGCGTGCTCCGCTCATTGGTCTTTGTTGTGTTCATCTGGTATTTCGGAACAAATGCCATTTCGACAGATTCAGCTGTAACAGTGGGTGTGCTTTATGCCTTTGTGGATTACATTATCCGCTTATTCAATCCGATCAGTGGAATTGTTAATCAGTTTGCAAAGCTGGAGCAGGCACTCGTTGCAGCGGAACGGGTTTTCCGCTTGCTTGACCGAAGCGGCGAACCGGTGAAGGACGAAAAAGTTGCGCGTTATCAAGGAAATGTCCGTTTTGAAAATGTCTGGTTTGCATACGAAAAAGAAGAGTATGTCTTGAAGGATATTTCTTTTGAAGCAAAACAAGGCGAAACAGTCGCCTTAGTCGGCCACACAGGCTCCGGAAAAAGTTCCATCATGAATTTGCTATTCCGTTTTTATGATGCTACAAAAGGCCGGATTACCATTGATGGAATTGACATTGCGGACATGTCACGCCAAGCTGTCCGTGAACATATGGGCATTGTATTGCAAGATCCGTATTTATTCACCGGGACTATCGAGTCGAATATCTCGCTTGGCGACCAGCGGATTACCCGCAAAATGGTGGAAGATGCGCTTGCTGCTGTAGGCGGTGATCGTGTGCTGAAGCATTTGCCCGAAGGCATTGATGAACCTGTAGTGGAAAAAGGCAGTACCTTGTCTTCAGGCCAGCGCCAACTGGTCTCTTTTGCCCGAGCTTTGGCATTTGATCCGGCCATCCTGATTTTGGATGAAGCGACCTCGAATATCGATACTGAAACGGAAGAAATCATTCAGCATGCGATGGAAGTGCTGAAAAAAGGACGTACCACTTTCATCATCGCCCATCGTTTGTCGACCATCAAGAACGCGGACCGTATTCTAGTGCTCGACCGCGGGGAAATTGCAGAAGCCGGCTCCCATGATGAGTTGATGAAACTTGGCGGCCAATATTATCAGATGTATCAAATTCAATCCGGAATGTCCCATACCCAGCACGTTGGGTAAAGGGGCATTCCCTTTTTTGTAGGCTGGAGTTCTAAAGTTCTTCTCTCGGATTTTCGAAGGAAAGAGAAATAATTAGGTTCAGAGTGGGCATTTGCACCAAACTAGAGGAAGGCTGCTGCATTTCAAATAGAAAGGAAACAGGAAACGTTTTAAAAGAACGATCCCATTCCATAACTAAATGCAAATACTGTTAAAATCTTTGTACCTTACATATAATAATAAAGCGGTAAACAAAAAGCGCCGGAACTTTCCAGCGCTTCAATCGTATACATGAAAGAGCATCAGCTCATGTATCATTTTTTTTACAGTCTCTTCGTCCTCTGGTTGTTTGGACAGCCAGACAATGCTGCCGTCAGGATGGTATTCCCCGGTTATCCGTTCATTTTTATAAAAAAAGGATATGTTCCAGCCCGGCAGCTGGGAATTTTCAAACATCGGTTTAAACTTAAAATGCTGCAGCATACAAATCCTCCTTATCATTCACCTTCATTATAAGCGGATTTTATGTGATTGACAAAGATGAAAAAGAAATGAGTGAAGATAGTGAACAGTATACTGACAATCGTTTTAATGGCAGTCATTGGCGCATTGATTGGGGGCGTCACAAATTTCATCGCCATCAAAATGCTTTTCCGTCCTTATAAAGCCATCTACATCGGCAGCTGGCGGCTGCCATTCACACCTGGCTTGATTCCAAAGCGGCGTGATGAACTTTCGACACAATTAGGCCGGACCATTGTTCAGCATTTGCTGACGCCGGAAACCTTTAAAAAGCGCTTTTTTAATGAGGACATGCGACAGAGAGTGGAAACATGGATTTATAAACAACTGAAAACCCATGTTTTCGAATCGCCACGAACAATAAATGACTGGTTAGCAATTGCTGGCCAACAGAACATTGGTGACCGGATTGGATTGAAACTGGACGAATTAGTTGATCGTCAGGCAATGGGATTACGTGATTATATTGAAGGCAAGACAATTGGAGAATTGCTTCCGGAAAACTGGAAGGAAGAAACAGAGCAAAAAATGATTCACGGAGTGAAGTACGGCATCGACCAAGGATCGGATTATTTCGCTTCCATTGAAGGGCGCCAAACCGTTAAAACGTTTTTTGATGAATTTTTGGAATCACGCGGCCGTTTCGGACATATGCTGCATTCGTTATTAGGAGAATCGAAGCCGATTGTCGACCGGATTCAGCCGGAAATCATTAAATTTCTTAACTCGCCAAAAACGTTTGAATTAGTGATCACTTTGGCTTACGGCGAATGGGAAAAGCTTCAGGATCGAAGAGCAGATGAATTATTAAAGGAATTTGACTTCGATCCGGCGCTTATTGCCGTTAAACAATATGTGCACGAGATTGCCAATGTGAACGGGCGAATGGACCGGACACTTGCAGAGACTTGGCCGACAGGGTTAGAATGGACAAGTGCCAACTTTATCCCGCTTCTGACGGACTTTGTTTTCGAGCAAGGGGAAGTGAAATTGGAAGATGCCTTGCAGAAGATTGATATCCAAAGCATGGTAAAAGAGCAGGTAGATTCTTTGCCATTAAGCCGCCTGGAAGAACTGGTTCTCGGGATTTCCCAAAGAGAGCTGAAGATGATTACAGCACTGGGCTTTCTTCTTGGAGGATTCATCGGAGTTTTCCAAGGCATTATCAGCATAACGTTAAATACAATGTAGAGGAGAATGATGATGACAGTCAATATTTACGATGATATCAACAAACTAGAAAACACGTTCCGCAACACCGAGGAATTCAGCAAATTGAAGCAAGCCGTGGAAGCTGTAACAGCTGACAGTGAATCAAGCCAGTTGTTCAAAAACTTCCGTGATCTTCAAATTACGCTTCAGCAAAAACAAGCCCAAGGCGAAGAAATCACAGAAGAAGAAATGGTAAACGCTCAAGCAACTGCACAAGCAGCACAAGGAGATCCGAAAATCCTGGCAATGCTTGAAGCCGAAATGGGTTTAAGCCAAATTATCGATGAAGTCAACCGCGTCTTGATCAAGCCGGTACAGTCACTTTACGAATCAATGTAATTTCAGCTAAATAAAGGATTTTAACAAGAAGGCACCGAATACGTAAGATGAATGACAATTCATTTTGCGAAAGGGTGTCTTTTTGTATGTTTGAAACGATTGAATTGACGAAACAAGGACGCATTGGTTATTTAAAGCTGAATCGGCCACAATCGATGAACGCAATGAACGGGAAAATGATGGCGGAACTGGCGGAATGCTTTGAATCGCTGCTCGAGGACAGCACGCTGCAAGTGCTGATCATCCACGGGGAAGGAAGAGCATTTTCAGCAGGGGGAGACATCAAGGAAATGATGGATCCTGAACAGCCAATGGATATTGACGTGGTCATGAAAGAAGTGACACGGTTGGCTAAATCGCTTTATACATTGCCGCAAATTACTGTGGCAGCGATTCATGGTGCATCTGCAGGACTTGGTTTTAGCATGGCTCTTGCCTGCGACTACATCATTGCGGAGGAAAACAGCAAATTGGCGATGAACTTTATCGGTATCGGGCTTGTACCAGACGGAGGCGGCCATTTCTTTATGAAAGAGCGCATCGGTGTGCCCAAAGCGAAACAGCTGATTTGGTCTGGACAGATCTTGAAAGCGCATGATTCACTGGCAAAAGGATTGATTGATGAAGTGACGGCTGAAGGCTTGGCATTGGAGCACGCTGAAAATTATGCGGAACAAGTGCTGCAGTCTCCTGTTAGAGCGCGGCTTGCTTCTAAGCACATCCTGCATCAATTGAAAGTTAAAGAACTGGAGCTGGTGCTGGAAATGGAAGCGGCTGCCCAATCCGAGATGCGCAAAAGCACCGATCATCTGGAAGGCATACAAGCTTTTGTCGAGAAGCGCAAACCCGAGTTTCAAGGGAAATGAAAAAAGCATGGCGCTTTGCCATGCTTTTTTTCAGCTTGTTGAGGAAGTTAAAGTTTCTATTAGTGATCTTTCCTTAACCGATATTCCGCCAACCAGCTGCGCTTGCCGCGGGCGAGCGCCAAGCCGCTTCGTCGCTGCGCTCCTGTCTCTGCATCGCTTCGCTGGCTTCGAGACATGAAAAAGCGTTGCAGGGTCTCGGCTGTCTCGCTTTCCCGCTGGTTGGCTCCATATCTGGAGAGCAGGAAGCAATAAAAGAGAATATGCTCAAACAAGTCATTCTTTTAGAGAATCACAAAAGGTGACCAAACAAAGCTGAATGCAGCGGAAGGCGGCGACTTCTGCGGGAATAGGGCGAGTCCTGAGACCCCGCAGGGAGCGCCAGCGAGCGAGGAGGCTTAGGCCGCACCCCGCGAAAAGCGTCCGCCCTGGAGCGAAATGAGAAAAGGCTATCCGGAGTTTCTCGACAGCCTGGAAAAAGCATGGCGCTTTGCCATGCTTTTTTCTTATGAATGGAACAACAACAGTTTGCCTGCAGGTGAAGCGAGGCGGTGAGTCTGGTTGACGAGATCCTTTTCTTCGAGGATGGCCCGCCCTTTGTCTCTTGCCTGTTCGTCGTTTTCAGCTGTGAATGTTTCTTCTATTATTAACTTGCCAGTCTGCTCGTATGCGGTCAGTTTATAGGTTCTCATGGGGAACAACTCCTTCTGAATGCTTATTCAGTTTAAGTATATCGGTTTTCTTCTAAAAAGTCCTCCGATTTTGAAACATTTTGACAGTTGACCCGTATAATATCTATCAAAAGGAGGAATAGAAATGGCATTGATAGTTGAACATGCAACGAAGAAATTCGGCGAATTTACTGCTGTCGATGATTTGTCATTATCGATTGAGCAAGGGCAGATGCATGGGTTCTTAGGTGCAAATGGCGCCGGAAAAACCACTACTTTTCGGATGATTCTTGGATTGCTAAATCCGACAGCAGGAACAATCCGATGGAATGGAAAACCTATTACATATGCTGAAAGCCCGGAAATTGGCTATTTGCCGGAAGAGCGGGGACTTTATCCGAAAATGAAAGTGGAAGACCAATTGATTTATTTGGCTCAATTGCGCAAGATGCCAAGTGCAGAAGCAAAACAGGAAGCCCATAAATGGCTGGAGCGTTTTGAAGTTCCACATTATGCTTCCAAAAAAGTGGAGGAACTATCAAAAGGAAATCAGCAGAAAATCCAGTTGATCGCTTCTTTATTACATAAACCGTCTTTGCTGATATTGGATGAACCTTTTTCCGGACTCGACCCTGTAAATGTGGAAATGCTGAAAAGTGCGATTTTGGATTTCCAAAAACAAGGGGCGACAATCGTATTTTCAAGTCATCGCATGGACCATGTCGAAGAGCTATGTGATGACATGAGCATTCTGGACAGAGGGAAAATCGTTGTCGGCGGCTCTATTCGTCAAGTAAAGAGATCGTTCGGAAAACAGAATGTCCGGATTAAAATGGATCAGGATCTTTCAGGCTTAAGCAGCATAGCAGGGGTTGAAAACTTCACTAAAACCCATGACGGTGCTTTATTCCAGATTACGGATGAAGCCACAGCCCAGCAGCTTCTAAAAGAAGCGATGAAGCTTGGTGCACTACGCCACTTCGCTATTGAAGAGCCTTCTTTAGAAGAAATATTTATCGCGAAGGTGGGTAAAGCTTATGCATAGTTTTTGGATTATCTTTAAACAGGCATTCTTGACAAAGGCAAAAACAAAATCCTTCATTATTACAACGGTTGTTGTATGCGCGGCGTTTTTTTTGCTGGCAAATTTATCAAATATTATTGAAGTCTTTCAAGGCAATGATGAAGAGGCGAATGTTCTTCATGTGATTGATCATTCTGGTGGACTCGTGCCGGCCTTGCAGCAGCAACTCGAGATGGCCGATAGTGATACTCAGGCCATGCCGACGGATTTGACGGAACAGCAATTGAAAGAAGGCATAAGTGAAGGTACGATTGAGGCATACTTGATACTGGAACATAATGGCCAGCTATCAGCACGCTATGTGTCGGAATCTGCAAATGAAATGGGCAGCGGCGCTGATATTGAACAAGCGGTCCAGTCGCTTCAAACCGCTGTGGCGGCTGAAACCATGGGCCTTAATCACAATGAAGTCAGTCAATTATTCCTGCCGGCTTCGTTTGAACGGGAAGCTATTTCTGAAACATCAAAATCACAAGAAGAATTGAGCCAGGCAAGAGGACTGGTATATATTTTGATCATGCTAATTTATGTAGCTGTCATTTACTATCCAAATATGATTGCGATGGAAGTCGCCACCGAAAAATCTTCGCGTGTCATGGAAATCTTGATTTCAAGCGTTTCACCGGTCAAGCATATGTTTGCAAAGATTGCTGGCATCGGGACACTGGGAATCTTACAGATGATGGTATTTGGACTGGCGGGCTTTACCGCTATTAAAACGGCGGGAACCAATCTTTCGGAAGGCGCGTTCAGTGTTTTTGGATTTTCGGATGTGAAAATCAGTACGTTCTTATTCGCGGTCCTGTTTTTCCTGCTGGGATATTTCTTATACGCCGTTCTTGCGGCATTGCTCGGTTCTTTGGTCAGCCGGACTGAAGATGTCCAACAATTAATGCTGCCAATGATGTTTTTAATCATTATCGCTTCATTTATTGCGTTCTCAGGAATTTCAGTTCCGGAAGCGAAGTTTGTCACGATATCCTCCTATATTCCTTTTTTTGCACCTCTCGTAATGTTTTTACGCGTCGGAATGCTGGATATTCCGCTATGGGAACCGCTTTTGTCAATAGCTATTATGCTGGTGACAATCGCTATTCTAGGCTGGTTCGGAGCACGGGTATACCGTGGCGGCGTGCTGATGTATGGCTCTTCGCAATCTCTGAGAGATATCCGCAAAGCTATTCGTTTAGGAGAAAATAAATAACCATCTTTACTGTTTGCAGGAAGTTTTCCTGCAAACAGTTTTTTTTCATTCACTATCGTGTTAAAATAAGAACAAATATTCGGTTTCCGAAGGAGTTAAATTATGCGGGAGATACGTTTTTTTCATACAGCAGATTTGCATTTAGGCAGCCCATTTTCCGGCATGAGAGGTTTGCAGAAAGACCAGTGGAAAAAATTGAAAGACAGTACATTGGATGCATTTGACCGGCTGATCGATTATGCGGTAGAGGAGCAGCCGGACTTCTTATTGATAGCCGGCGATATTTATGATGGGGAAGACCGCAGCATCCGGGCCCAGCACCGCTTTCAGCAAGGGATGCAGCGGCTTTTTGATGCCAATATCCCGGTAGTTCTAAGCCATGGCAACCACGACCACTTGAGCGGCAGATGGATGCGCTTTGAACTGCCGGAAAATGTGCATATCTTTGGCGAAACCGTTTCTCAGCTCCGCTTAGCTACCCGGAATGGAGATGTGGTCATCACCGGATTCAGTTATGGACAACGCCATATAAAAGAACCGGTGATCCATTATTATCCTCCAGCTGAAGAAAAAGATGCAGTGTATATCGGGATGCTTCATGGCAGCATGGAAGGGGAGACCTCGCATGCGGTATATGCTCCGTTTACCAAACAGCAATTGCTCAGCAAGAATTATGATTATTGGGCGCTTGGCCATATCCATGTCCGGCAAAAATTGCATTCGGATCCCGCCATCGTTTACCCGGGAAATCTGCAAGGCAGACACCGAAACGAAAACGGAAAAAAAGGATTTTACGATGTGCGCATTTCAGAAGGCACTTCGCAATTGTCCTTCATTCCATCCTCTGTTATTCAGTTTGATAGCATCCGTATCGACTGCAGCGGCTTGATGCATATGAACGAATTGCTTGATGCCTGTATATCAGGGGCCCAAAGCTTTGCTGAAGGTTATGGCCCAGGCATAGTGGAGTTGGAGTTCAGCAATATGGACCGGGAAGCAGCGGAAATGTTAAAAGAAACGTCCGTAGAAGAACTGGTGGAGACGATCCGGGAATCTTTCGCAATGCTGGATGAGTTCGTGTGGGTGCAGGCCATTTCTTTTGACGATACGGCCGCTGATGCTGAATTGACTCCGCTTGGCGAAGAAATCATGAATGCAATGGAAGGCTGGCAGCTCAATGACTGGAAAGATGTGCTGAAAGATTTATACCGGCATCCTAAAGGCAGCCGGTTTTTAGAGCCGTTGAATTCTTCAGCAACGGCAGAAATCCGTGCAGCAGCAGCGCAAAAAATCCGTCGCGGCATGCATATGGAGGAGTGAGCCGATGAAAATCGAAAAATTAGTTATCTACGGATTTGGCAAACACCAGGACCGGACAATCGCTCTTGATCCCGAAATGTCCATCTTCTATGGTGCCAACGAAGCGGGGAAAACAACAATCCAGCAGTTTATCATCCAGACCTTATTTGGTTATCCTTCCCGCAATCAGAATATGCTGCGCTATGAGCCTAAATCCGGCGGCAAATATGGAGGACAGCTACATATCCGTGATGAGGTTTTCGGCCGGGTCATTATAGAACGGGTCAAAGGCAAGTCGGCCGGCGACGTGACCGTTTACTTTGAAGATGGCACCCGCGGAGCCGACGCGGAATTAAAAATGATTCTGCGTGATTATGACAGAACTTCATTTGAATCCATTTTTTCATTTTCCATCCATGAATTGCAGGGGCTTGAGCGCATGACCGAAGATGAGCTGAGCCGGACTTTGCTGGCTTCGGGAACAACGGGCGTGGATGCTATTACAAAACTGGAAAGCCGTTTAGAAAAAGAAATGGCAGCAGTTTTTAAAAAGTCTGGACGCAATCCCGAAATCAATCAAATCATTGAAGAATTGAAGAAGATTGAAAGTGAATTAAAAGAGCACAGATCCCGCACAGAACTTTACGGACCTTATTTGAGCCGGATTCAAACCATTGAACAACGCTTGCAAGAAATGAACGATGAAGAAAAGCGGCTAAGCCAGCAAATGAAATCAATGGAAAAATGGCAGCAGGCGGCACCGTTAATGAATAAGAAAAACCGTTTAGAAAGCGCAATCAATGAAATTAATATTTCTGATTTTCCATCAGACGGCAGACGGCGGATGGATCGTTTGGCAGATAGGCTGTCTGAAGTGAAAGCAAAAGTGGAGTATACGGAAAAAGAAAAGGCAGCGATTACGTACAAGGCTGAAGGCCCAATGGATATTGAAGCACTCGAGCAAATGCTGTCCATAGAATCAGAATGGCTTCAGCTATGCTCGGCATTGCGGCAGAAAAAAGAAGAGGCCATAAAATTGCTGGACGAAAAGCAAAGAATTCTAGCTTTAATAGGAATGAGAGAGGAAGATGCTCTTCAGGCGAATGTTTCATTAAGCCAGGAAGAACTGCTTCTCGAACATATTAAAAAAGCAGACTTAGAAGAAGAAGAAAAGCGATATCGTGAGAGAAAATTGCTGGAAGAAAAGAACAAATTGGCAGAAGCGGAAAAAGAACTAAAATATTTCCTGAGCGCAGAACCCACGGAAAAAGAGCGGGAACTGGCAGAAGGATGGATGGCTGCACAGCCAAAATTTGCACAAGCTAAAGCGGCCCAGCAATTACAGCAATCCCGTCATTCACCGGCCTTGTTTTATTTGCTGATGGCACTTGGAATCCTTGGGTTAACAGCAGGTATAATACAGACGAACTTTCTCATGGCAGGCCTTGGCTTGCTGGCGGCTGGAGGAGGGATCTGGGGCCGTTTCCTGAACAGCAAACCTGAAAACCTGTCTGTTGAACACTTGAAATTATTGGATCGCTACGGAGGAAAAGAAGCCGAACTGGAAGCGTTGATGCAAAAATTGGATCGTTTTGACCGGAACCTGGACAATTTACTCGAAACCGTGGATACGGCTAAAAGGAGAGTGGCCGATTTGTCCGGGGAAGCAACGACTCAGCCCGCGAAAGAAGCGTACGGGAATTTTTTGCAGCAACTCGGCCTCAATCCAAGTACCAGCCGAAGCACAGTTTTAACTTTGTTTGAAAATCTGCGCCAGACCCATGCTCTCCACTCAAGAGCAGAGCGGATAAACGAAGAGCTTACCGTGCTTTCACAACAGGTTCACGCATGGCTAGAGCAAGCTTCAGAAGTATATGGCAAGCCACTGGCAGCGGATGACCTATACGCCGCCTTACGGTCAGAATTGAACCTCCGCAAACAAAAACTGGAAGAACAATTGAAACAGCAGGAAAAAGGTGACGCCCTGCAAGCGGAACTTGAGCAATCATTTGCATTGATAGAACAAATTCAAAAAGAGCAGCAACATTTGCTCACAGAAGCCAATGCCCAAACGGTTGAAGAGTTTTATCGTTTATGTGATGAATGGGGAAGAAAAGCAGAATTGGAAAAAGAGCTAGCGCCGATCGAGTCCCAGCTAAAAGCTATTGGTGACTTTGAGGTTCTGGATGATTTGAACCAGGAAAACGCAGAAAACCATCTGTCAGCGTATGAAACAGCTTTACAGAAATTAAAAGATGAGCGCAACACTCTTTTGGCAGAACAGGCGGAAAAACGGCAAACGACAAAATCTCTTTTAGAAGATGAAACGTATGAAGATAAATTGCAGCAATTTGAAGAGAAAAAAGAAGAGCTGGCTGATCTTGCAAGACGCTGGTCAATAGATAAAGCAATTATCGCTGCAATTAAACAAACGATGGAAGAACTGAAAGAAAAGAAACTGCCGGCGGTGATTGCATCAGCACAATCCTATTTCAAGAAGCTAACCTCAGATGCGTATAGCGGACTGGAAATGAACCCGCAAGGATTTTTTGAAGCCGTCCGAAATGATGGCATGCGTTTTCATATTGCTGAACTGAGCCAGGCGACAAAAGAGCAGGCCTATATATCGCTCCGGCTGTCATTGGCCGTATCGATGCAGTCGAGCCATCCTTTCCCTTTTGTCATGGATGACGCCTTTGTTCATTTTGATCGCAGCCGGCTGCAGCAAATGATAAACTTAATAACAGAGCTGCAAGGGAATCACCAATTCATCTATTTTACTTGTCATGAAGCGATGCCGGAAGCTTGGCCAAATGCTTCAATAATTGACGTGGCTACTATCGAGAGGAGTGTTCAAATATGACAAAAGGAATTACCCAGCGCGCAGTCGGAGAAACGGTTGATGAATTTTTGCTGATTAAGCAGTCAGTAAAAGGGGTCACAACAACCGGAAATCCGTTTATGTCGCTTGTTCTTCAAGATAAGAGCGGGGATATTGAAGCAAAATTATGGGATACCAAAGACGAACATGAAAAATTATTTGCTGCTGAAACAATTGTGCGGGTAGGAGGAGAAATCCATAACTACCGCGGGAAGAATCAATTGCGCATCAAAAGCATCCGCCCGGCAAAACCGGAAGAAAACCAATCGATTGCCGACTTGCTGCCTTCTTCAGATAAAACAACGGACCAATTATTTGAAGAAATTATGCAATATTTATTCCAAATGGAAAATCCGCATATTCAACGGATCACACGCCATATTCTGAAAAAATACCAACAGCAATTTTTAACATTCCCGGCAGCAACCAGAAACCACCATGATTATGTCTCCGGCCTCGCAGACCACGTGGTTTCCATGTTGAAAATCGGCAAAGCTCTATACGAGATTTATCCGACTTTGAACAAAGATTTGCTGTATGCAGGCATCATCCTTCATGATGTTGGAAAAGTATTTGAATTGTCAGGTCCGATTGCCACGACCTACACGCTTGAAGGGAATTTACTTGGACACATCTCTATTATGGTGACGGAAATTTCTAAAACAGCTGAGGAATTGGAAATAGACGGAGAAGAAGTACTCTTGCTTCAGCATATGGTTTTGTCTCACCACGGAAAAGAAGAGTGGGGAAGTCCGAAAAAGCCGATGATCAAAGAAGCGGAAATACTCCATTATATAGACAATATCGATGCGAAAATGATGATGCTCGACCGGGCACTGGCCAAAGCCAAACCGGGGGAATTCACCGAGCGCTTATTCCCATTGGATAACCGGTCATTTTATAAACCTACTATTGAATAAAAAAACTCCCGCTGCAAAGAACGAAGTTTCGGACTGTAGACAAACTCGAGAGATTCGGGCTGTCTATGGTCTTTTTTTATGTTGTTTGAAGTAAGCAGACCGTTATGGCCGCTTTTGGTAAGACTCTCGCTTGAAGCCAGAAAGACCAATTGCCTTCAGATTTCGCCTGCGTTATCTCTTTTTTAAAAAAGCGAGCGTTAAGGCCAAGTACGAGTCCAGGTGAGACTCCGAAAGGAATGAATTAGGCAATAGTATTTTGCACATTTTATTTGCGCTAAAGCTCGTGGACCGCCCGTTCTGAAACGAAATGAATAAAAAGGGGCTTTTCTCAAAGATCTAAAAAACCCCTCGTTCCAAAGAACGGGGGGCTGGCTATTGCTTATTCAGCTGGTGCAGCTTCAGCGTTGATAATTTCATCAAGGGCGCCTTTTAAATCTTCGTCCTTGATTTCGATATCCGCTTCTTTCATCATTTCAGCGATTTTAGGAACTAAAGTGGTTTGATCGGCTTTTTTCATAGCCAGGTCCGAACGAATTTGTTCTTTCTGGTCTTCCAAAGCCGGCTGATCTTTAACTTCACGTTTATCCGTTACCTGGATAATGTGGAAGCCGTGCTGTGATTGGACCGGTTCACTGATTTCGTCCACTTCTAAAGCGTATGCAGCTTCTTCAAACTCAGGTACCATTGCTCCTGTACCGAACCAGTCAAGGCTGCCGCCGTTTGCTGCTGAACCGGTATCTGTTGAGTATTCTTCAGCAAGTGCTGCAAAATCTCCACCAGCGTCCAGTTCTTCTTTCACTTTGTTCGCTGTTTCTTCATCAGCCACCAGGATGTGGCGGGCATTCAATTCAGTGCCTTGGCGGTCATATTGCGCTTGGATTTCTTCATCCGTTACTTCAACGCCATCCGTCAAAGCTTTTTCTTGCAATAAATTCAATCGGATCACTTTTTTATAACTTTCTTCGGTTTGGTTATTTTGAGCTAGGAATTGTTCGAAGCTCTCACCCATTTGCTCTTCATTGCTTTTGTATTCAGCCTCTATTTCTTCATCAGTCACTTCATATTTATCGGCAAGTACTTTTTCAATCATTAGGATTTGAAGTGCTTGATCCCCGACAGAAGTTTTCATTTCTTCATACAGGTCTTGATGTGTAATATCCCCAACTTTTGATTCTACGATGACTTCATCACCTGAACCACTGTCGCTGCATGCTGACAATGCAAGAACTGACGCGGCCAAAGACAGGGTAAGTATTGATTTTTTCATTTTTTTCGCTCCCAACTTTCTATCTAAATGCAGTTGTTACTATAACACAAACGTTTAAAAAATCAAAAAGTTTCCTTAAAAGAGAAACTTTACCTTATAGAAGTAGGCACCCATTACTGACCGTTTAAGCGGGATAAAAAAAGTTCAAATGCCCGGGGCAATTGAACTTAAGGAGTAAATTCTACGCCTACGTACAATGATACCAATAAAATTGTGATCAATATATTGATTGTACGAAAAATTTTCTGGTGGTTTTCTTCAGGAATTTCCCGTGAAGTTACAAGCGCCAATGTCATTCGGTTAATTTGGAACAAGTAAAATACAGAGAACATCACTATAAATGCGATAATCATGAGTTTCCTCCCCTCTGACTTTAGGTTCTAGTATAACAAAGACGGGAAGAAAAAACAGGATTAGGCTACCGGTTCAGGTACAAGAATTTCAAAACCTGTGTCTGTTTCTTCAATTAATGCGTCTTTAGGAGAATGAGCCAAGTTCCGCATATAAACTAAATCTGTCAAACATAAGCCGCAGTGGTAAGCAAGCAACATCGCAAAATAATGGCTGTAAACGGGCATGAGCAAGCTCATGATGATAATTGATGTATTGATAAGTAGGAAAGGTGATGCAAGAGTCAAGATAAATCGGATTTTTGGTACAGGCTCATTGATGTGCAATGAGATCATCGGGAATACTTTAAGCTGTTTTTTTACAATCAATTTTATGCACTTCCGACAGCCGATGAGCGGCAGGAAATGACATAGTTTATGCAATGGATAGATGGCAAGAATGGCACCAAGGAATAACAGGAAGTTTTGGTCGGACAAAGGATCGGAATAAAGGATGTTCAGCACAATATAGAAGCTCATAAAAACTCCCAATGCGATTAACGCAGACATCATATATAAACGATCGAGTCCGTATTGTTTTTTTACATTAATGGTTTTCCAGCAATGCATGTTTTGCATCTCCTAAAAGTGGATTTCTCTTTTGATTCGATACATACAATACAACGAATTGCCAGGAAATGCAATAAAAATAACATTAAATTTTAGACAACGTTTTCATCATTTATCGATCACTTCAATGATGTGGTTTTCTTCGCTGAATTTGGATTCGATATTTTTAAATGAAGCTTCAAAAATCTCCATAAAATCATCGCCGTAAATGTTGCGGATGACAGCCATGACATCCAAAAATTCAGGGAATTTACCGTATAAATCTCTTAAAGGCATAGAGCCATCAATGACAGCATGAGGCGTATCGTGATACTTCTCAATCATTTCCTGCATCAGCGCTTCTCCTTGTGGGGTCAATTCTACATATGTATTGCGTTTGTCTGTGTCCCGTTTCGAAAAGGCCAATAATTCACGTTCCTCTAGCTTTTTCGAAAAATTAAACGCAGTCGATACATGCATAACCCCGAATTTTGCTACATCGGAAATGGAGGCACCTTTTAAATGATAGGAAATCCATAAAATATGATGTTCATTAATATTTAAATCATAAGGTTTTATCCATAGCTGCCAATCTTTTTCGACAGCTTTCCATAATGCTTTTGACAACTGGCCAATGCGCTGGCTAAACAACATGGCTTCTTTATAGGTATAATTGCGTTCATTCATTAAAGCACCAACTTTCCCCCAAAATGATTTTCTTTATTATAGCAATAAAGCAAAACTTATTGAAGTGTGAATAATAAAAAAATTTAAAAATATAAATATCTATTCAATTGATGGCACAATTCAACTTTTTTTGCTATCAAAACCAAACATTGTAGTAATAATGGAAAAACAAAAAAGCTGCACAAGGCAGCTTATCCGTTATCGCGGTCATCTTTTCTATCTTTTTTATCGTTTTTATCTTTGCTAATCGAGTTTTGCAAGGCTTCAATTGCATTTTGTATTGCTAAGATTTCAAGTTGAAGATGCTCTTTTGCGGGAGCTGTACTTTCTTGCCATTCCTGCATGGACGCTTTTAATCCATCTGTTGCCTCAGGAATAGTAGTTTTAGCTTCATCTGATAATTTCGCTACGGATTCTTTCAATCCATTCACTTTTTCTTTTACATCTGTTAATTTCTCTTTCCAATCCGTGGATGCGGTTTTCACTGAGCTTCTAAGCTCTTTCCCGGATTGAGGAGTTGAAAACAATGTAGCTGCAGCTCCTGCTGCAAGCCCTGTAGCAAGTCCCATAAAAAATGTCGATGCTTTCATTAGCCAAACGCCCCTTTCGTCCTATATCGTTCTTTTCCTTTATTTCACTTAATTAAAACATAAAGATGAACGATGATTCAACGAAAAAAAGCTTTTCGGCGATATTACTGCCGAAAAGCTTCTATTTTATACTCCTTGTGTAGCTGCTGTTTCAAACTTTGAGCGTTTTACCAGTTTGATGACGATCGGATAAATGATCGCAAAGGCAACGCCGTTTAGTACAATTGCCGGCAATACAACGGTGACGAATAATGCACCAAAAGGAATTTCTGCACCGATGACAAAAATCGCCGCTGACAGGAAAATCGAGCCAGATAATACTGTTCCAAGTCCGCATAAGAAGACGGCAACTGGAAGTTTTGCAACAAACTTTTTCAAAATAAGGACCAAAGCTAAAAAGACGAATGCTGTGATAAATTTATCAATGATGTTCGGTAAAAAACCTCCTGGAAAAGTTGAAAATAATCCAGATAGCACTCCAGTTGTAACAGCCAGTAAGAACACGGACTTTACATTCGGGAAAAGCAGGATTCCAATAAACATCATCGTTAACATAAAGTCGGGTTTCATCCCGCCGCTAAAACCAGGAATCACCACATAAAGTGCAGCCCCGACACTGACCAGCAGCGCCATTAAAACCAAATTCTTCGTATTCATTTTCTCATCTCTCCTCAGCTCTACGCTATTTTGTTTTTCCCGTACGTGCCCTCATGGCCGTCGGCGAAAAAACTTATTCTGATTTTATCCTGTATGATACATTAAATCAAGTATTCGAAACCAATTTGCCTTTTACTTGCTCGGCTAATTCCTGGATGCGTTCGGAGGTATATTCTTTTTCTTTTGTCATCCATTTCGCACCAAAGCCGTCGGTGGCATCGTAGCGGGGAATAAAATGCAGATGGAAATGATGCACACTTTGTCCCGCCTTGGCGCCATTGTTGTTTAAAAGATTCATGCCTTCCAGTCCGAATGTTTCTTTTAAAGCACTGGCTATTTTAGGAGCTACGGAAAACAGGTTAGCGGCTTCTTCGGGAGCCAAATCATAAATATATGCCCGGTGGTTTTTTGGGATGAGCAGGGTATGTCCCTTAGAAAGCGGCATAATATCCATAAAAGCATAAACATGCTCGTCTTCATAGACTTTCACGCTCGGGATATCGCCGGCAATTATTTTGCAGAAAATACAATCGGTCATTGTCATCATCCTTTCCATTTTTTCCAGTTTATCATATTTTCTTGTTGGTAAAAGAAATCATCGGCCAGTTTTGATACAATAGTTTGAAAGAAAGAGGTGTTGAGATTGGCTATATTAGAAGTCCAGTCATTGACAGGCGGGTATACAAGAAAACCTGTACTGCAAGACGTGACGTTTTCGATCAATAAAGGAGAACTGGTCGGATTGATCGGATTAAATGGGGCAGGGAAGAGTACGACCATCAAGCATATCATTGGTTTAATGCAGCCACAGTCCGGAGAAATCCGCTTAAACGGCAAAACGTTCGAAGAAGACATGGATGCTTACCGGTCGCTGTTTACATACATCCCTGAAACACCAGTCCTATATGAAGAATTGACATTGCGTGAACATTTGGAACTGACCGCTATGGCGTACAATATCGATTCGGCTGCTTTTGAGAAGCGATCAGCAGAATTGCTCAAGGAATTCCGCATGGAAAAACGGCTGAGATGGTTCCCGTCGCATTTTTCAAAAGGCATGCGGCAAAAAGTGATGATCATGAGCGCGTTTCTGGTAAATCCGGCTCTTTACATCATCGACGAACCGTTTGTCGGACTGGACCCGCTCGGGATCAAGTCGCTGCTCGATCAAATGGAACAGCAAAAGAAAAAAGGGGCATCGGTCCTGATGTCGACTCATATCCTGTCGACAGCGGAACGCTATTGCGACCGCATCATCCTGCTGCATAATGGGCGCATCCGGGCGATGGGCACAATGAAAGATTTGCGAAAGGCGTTCAATATGCCGGATGCTTCATTGGATGATTTATATATTGCGATGACTGAGGATGCTGTCAATGAAGAACTTGCATGAAGTATGGTCAATACGGCTTCAAAAATATACCATTGAAGTCCAGAATTATTTAAAGTATATATTCACCGGACATATCGCCGTCGTCTTGCTTTTTGCTATTGGTGCAGCTGGCTATGCGTATAGTGAGTGGGTGCAGAATGTGCCGCCTGATTTTCCAGGCGCTTGGCTGCTCGCGGTTGTTTTCGGCTTGCTTTTGGCTTACAGCCCGCCGACTACATTATTGAAAGAAGCGGATATGGTTTATTTTCTGCCGCTAGAAAGCAAACTGGACCAATTTTTAAAGCCGGCATTAAAGTGGTCGTTCTTTTCCCAGCTATACTTGCCGGTAATTGCTTTTGTCGTTTCATTGCCTATGGTAAATGCTTTGTACGGCTTGCCTTCGTCGCTGCTCATCGGTTTTCCGATTTTAATATTGCTTTTGAAATGGTGGAACCTTCAAACGGAATTCGCTTTCCGAAAAGCGCACGCAGGGCATAAAGCCTGGACGGATCGTCTCGTCCGTTTTGCGCTTGTATTGATTTTTGTTTATCTCTATGTCAGCGGACAGATGCTGTTTGCCGTACTGGTCCTGTTTGCGATCATCATTTATGGCAGATGGATTCAGCAGCGAGCGGCAGGGAAGCCGTTTGCTTACGAGCATTTTATCGCTTTGGAAGAAAATCGCATGCTGCGTTTTTACCAGTTCGCCAATTATTTTACCGATGTCCCGCATATTAAAGGGAAAATCAAAGAACGAAACTGGCTGAATTGGGTTTACCGGTTTGTCAAAAGAGGACCGGAAAATGCGCATTATTATTTAATATGGCGGACGTTCATCCGCTCAGACGAATTGTTTTATTTATGGGTGCGGCTGACGGTTATTGCAATGGCAGGGTCTTGGCTCATTCCGTTTCCAATCGCAGTCGTGATTTTTTCGGCTGCGCTCGCTTTCGCATCAGCCATCCAAATTTGGCAGGGGCTGAACCAGACCCAGCATTTCAGGATGGATAATTTGTTCCCGCTTAAAAACTTCAGCAGGGAACGGGCAGTCAGAAAACTTGTCATTGTGATGCAAGTGCTGCAGGCTGTTTTAGTAGCCGCAGTGCTTTTGGCAGCTGGAGCTCCGCTAGTGGCTCTCGCTGCATCAGCAGCAGTATTGCTTGTTTCAGCTGTAACGCTGACTTTATCTAAGAATAAGAAATAATGAAAAGCCCCCGCAAATTGAATTGCGGGGGCTTTTCTTATTCATGGGCATTTAATGCAGCAGCTGCCAAGGTTTTAGCGGCTACAAGCATCGCCTCTTCTTTAAAATCGAATTTAGGATGGTGGTGAGGGTAAACATCGCCGTCCAGCATAGCGCCTGTGAAGAAGAACGTGCCTGGTACATGTTGCAAATAATAAGCGAAATCTTCTCCACCCATGCTTGGGGCACAATTGAAAACTTCCGTTACACCTGGAACGTTTGCTGCCACTTCTTTCAGATACATCGTTTCTTTTTCATGGTTAACGACTGCCGGATAACCGCGCATGAAGTTAAATTCGTACAAGCTGTCTGTTGCAATGCTTGTACCTTCGATAACCCGTTGCATTTCCTTCTCCATTAAAACCCGGTTATGTTCAGTGAAAGTACGGACAGTGCCGCCAAGAACGGCATTGTCGGCAATAATATTGTAAGGGTTTTGGGCGGCAAAGGAAGTGACGGATAAAACAGCTGACTCCAATGGATCTACACGGCGGGAAACCAATTGCTGTAAGTTAGTGACGAGCTGAGAACCAATAACGACAGCATCTTTTGTTTCATGCGGGTTGGCGCCATGTCCGCCGCGGCCTTGAATTTTTATTTCAAATGAATCCGCTGCAGCCATAATCGGTCCGATGCGGCAATCGATTCTGCCAAAAGGGGTGGTCGACCAGAGGTGGGTGCCAAAAATAAGGTCTACGCCGTCAAGCGCACCCGCTTCAATCATCGATTTAGCACCGCCTGGAGCCAATTCCTCCGCATGTTGATGAATCAGAACATAAGTGCCGCTAAGTTCTTTACGGAAAGTATGCAGAACTTTGCCAAGTATAAGCAGTGTGGCAGTGTGGCCATCGTGTCCACAGGCATGCATGACGCCTGGCACAGTGGATTTGTAAGGGACATCTTTTTGGTCTTGTATAGAGAGGGCATCAAAGTCGGCGCGCAAAGCGACAGTCTTTCCTGGTTTGCTGCCCCGGATTGTGGCGACCACTCCATTTCCACCAACACCGTGTTTTACTTCAACGCCAAGCTGCTCATAAAAATGGCGGATATAATAAGCTGTCTTTGTTTCCTTGAAAGATGGTTCCGGATGCATGTGAAGATGTCTTCGGATATCTACCATTTCTTCATAGCTTGAATCCAGTTCTTCATAAATTTTTTCTATCATTTCATAATACCCCTTTCAATAATCAGAATTATTTTGTTTAAATGATAGCACAAAAAAAAGGCGTTTAGCCTTTTTTAATAAGTGAAATTCAGATAAGAAGCAATGAAATAGATGAGGATTACTAACAGTGACGGCAGTCCATATTTAAAATTAGAAAGTGTTTTCTTCTGCCTTAGTGAATAAAGCACCAGCAAGGTCATAAAGAATACCCCAACTGCAATGATCAAATGTGAATTTGAAACGGCAGACATAATGGGTCCGTCTGTATAGACTGGATCTGAAAGCGCTAGGATGATCATATTAAAAACATTGCTTCCTAATGCAGCACCTACTGCCATATTTACATTGCCCAGGCGCAGTGCAATAAATATAGAAATGGCTTCCGGAAGGGAGGTGGTCGCAGCAATCAGGAAACTGCCAATAAAGCTAGAACCGATTCCGGTGATAACCGCAATTTGATCGCCTGTCACGGATAAAGCAGTACCGGCGCCGAGGATAATAGCAGCCGACACGATAAAACGGATAATTGCCGCATTGGCTGAAAGGGAAGCACTCGGATTAGCAGGTTCTGTTTGTGGTAGACCGGATTTGTCGGCAGGTTCAGGTTTTGGCAATTTATTGATTGCCAACATCCCCAAGATATACGCGATTGCAATGACCCAGGCGTCCAAACCAATTCCTAGAAAAGAAATATCAAGCCGCAGCCAAAGTGCCAAAATGACGAGAACGGTCAACAGGAGACCGAGCATCGCGGTATAGATATGGTCCCTTTCTGCTCTTTCCAATATCCGCCGCCGGCGCAGCAAAAAATCAAATGCGGCTAAGATAAATAGATTAAACAGGTTAGAGCCGATCATATTGCCGACCGCGATATCTGCGTTGCCTATGGCTGCTGCTGAGAAACTGGTTGAAATTTCTGGTAGGGAAGTGGCGCCAGCGAGCAGCAATGTACCGACCATCATGCCTCCCATGGATGTTTTTTCGCTTATGACATCAGCATATTGCGATAGTTTGACGGCTGCCAAAACTGTAACAATTGCAGCCAAGAAAAAATAAACAAAAGCCAAATTTTTTCCTCCCGTTAATATATGTATCAAGTCCCCTGAAAAGAGACTTGGCATGAATCATTCGTCTTCCGGTTTTGCTTTGTAGGTAGTGATGTAAGAAGCGCCGGAGAATATATTCGGCCGTTTTTCTCCAGCGTTATCCGCCGGTTTGGCATGTGCTTTAGAAAAGGCTTGTGATTCTTTCCATTTCTCAAAGAATGCCGGTGATTCCCATTCCGTTAATACTACATACGTATCCGAATCGCGTGGACGCAAGACACGAAAAGCGATATAGCCGGGTTCATTCTCAATGGCTCCTGCCCGATTTTTAAAGCGGTGTTCGAAAATTGGACGGCCTTCATCCGTTACCGGGATATTATTAAAGACAAAAAAACCTTTTTCTTTAAAAGTTCCAGTGCCATCTACGACTTCGTAACGGCGAGGTGTTTGGAAGATGGTCTTGCCTTCTGTTTCGTGGAGCAGCAAAGTGGTGTTTTCCCCCTGCATCAAAACCATGGTTTCATTTGGGTGTTTTTCACGCATTTTCTTCATATAGTCGTAAGTTCCAGTTGTCATATATAAATTCATCAAAATTCCTCCTTGAACAAGTCTTTACTATATACGATTCCCTCAAAACAATAGCTGAAACACAAAATGGCGAACCGGTGAAGGCATAAGAGTCTAATTTATGACATTTGTTTAAGGAAACTATACAATAGAAAGCGTAGCGTCTATAGTATATACGGATATAGACAGCATAAGATGAAACGATCTGAAGGGATGAATATTAAAATGACAGCATTTAATGATACTTTTTTGAAGGCGGCGCGTGGAGAGAAAGCCGATCACACACCTGTATGGTTTATGAGGCAAGCTGGCCGCTCTCAGCCGGAGTACCGAAAAATCAAAGAAAAATACTCGTTAGAAGAAATTACACATCAACCGGAACTTTGCGCTTATGTGACAAAGCTTCCTGTCGACCAATACAACGTGGATGCCGCTGTTCTGTATAAAGACATCGTAACTCCATTGCCGGCGATTGGCGTAGATGTGAAAATCAAATCGGGTATTGGCCCAGTTATCGACAATCCAATCCGGACAATGGCTGACATTGAACGGTTGGGTGAAATCAATCCTGAAAAAGATGTGGATTTTGTACTTGAAACAATCCGCATTTTGACGAAGGAACAATTGAATGTTCCGCTTATCGGCTTTTCAGGAGCGCCGTTTACGCTTGCGAGCTATATGATCGAAGGAGGACCATCGAAAAGCTATAACAAAACCAAAGCTATGATGGTGTCTCAGCCGGAAATGTGGTTTTTATTGATGGATAAGCTTGCTGATACGATCATCCCTTACGTAAAAGCACAAATCAAAGCGGGCGCGAAAATCATCCAGATTTTTGATTCATGGGTAGGCGCTTTGAATGTGGAAGATTATCGCATATTCATCAAGCCGGTAATGGAACGCATTTTCGCAGAACTTCGCACAGAAGGCGTACCGCTCATCATTTTCGGCGTTGGCGCAAGCCATTTGGCAAAAGAGTGGCACGACCTTCCAGTGGATGTAGTGGGCTTGGATTGGCGTCTGCCGATCTCTGAGGCACGTGCTATGGGATTGACAAAAACCCTGCAAGGGAACTTTGATCCTTCTTACTTGCTGGCGGATTGGCCAATCATCGAAAAACGGGCAAAAGCGATTTTGGATATGGGTCTGCAGCAAGATGGCTATATTTTTAATCTTGGACACGGGGTATTCCCGGAAGTACAGCCTGATACATTAAAGCGTTTAACTTCATTTGTACATGAATACAGCGCTGCCCATAAAGCACGCATCTAATTGAATGACAAATTTCCTTTGAGGTGATCAGATTGAAAAAGACAATGGGATTATTGGTAATGGCGTATGGTACGCCTTATGAAGAAGCGGATATCGAACGCTATTACACGCACATCCGGCATGGCCGCAAACCAAGCGAAGAAAGCCTGGAAGATTTGCGCAGCCGCTATAAAGCAATTGGTGGCCTTTCGCCGCTTGCAAAAATTACGCAAGATCAGGCGGAAGCACTTTGCAGCCGTTTAAATGAAGTTCAGGATGACATTGAATTTAAAGTCTATCTTGGCTTGAAGCACATTGAACCGTTTGTAGAAGACGGAGTTGAAGCAATGCAGCGTGACGGCATTACTGAAGCGGTTTCCATTGTATTGGCGCCTCATTTCTCTACATTTTCTGTGAAATCATATAATGGCCGGGCTGCAGAAGCAGCGGAAAAAGCGGGCATTTCATTAACATCAGTGGAAAGCTGGTACAAAGAGCCGAAGTTCATCCAGTACTGGAGCGAGAAAGTGAGTGAGGCTTTCACTGAAATGGCTGAAGAAGAGCGGGAAAAAGCATGCTTGATCGTTTCTGCGCATTCTTTGCCTGAAAAAATTATTGCAAATGGCGATCCATATCCAGAGCAGTTAAAAGAAACAGCAGCATTGATCTCAGAAGCTGCAGGTATTGCAAATGTGGAAGTCGGCTGGCAAAGTGCCGGACAAACTCCAGAACCTTGGATTGGTCCGGATGTCCAGGATTTGACGCGTGAATTATTCGTTCAAAAAGGATATACTTCTTTTGTTTACACACCAGTCGGCTTCGTGGCTGACCACTTGGAAGTGTTATTTGATAATGACTATGAGTGCAAAGTGGTATGCGACGAAATCGGAGCGACATACAGACGCCCGGAAATGCCAAACGTACAACCTTTATTTATCGATGGTTTGGCGGATGTAGTATTAAAGAAACTAGCTGAAAAAAACTAGAACTTAATTAGCGAAAGAGAGGCGAAACGTGACGGAACGAACGCGAAAAGTAGCAGTCGTGGGCGGAGGAATCACTGGTCTGTCTGCTGCTTACTATTTACAAAAACAAGCGAAAGAACAAAATATTTCGCTGGAAATTACGTTGATTGAAGCAACACATCGTTTAGGCGGTAAAATTCAGACGCTTCGAAAAGACGGCTTTGTGATAGAGCGTGGACCAGATTCGTTTCTCTCCCGGACAAATAGCATCAATCTGTTAGCTGAGGAATTGGGGATTGAAGACCAATTGATCGAAAGCGTAGCAGGGAAAACCTATGTCATGGTTGAAGATAAACTGCATCCCGTACCGGAAGGGTCCATTATGGGAGTGCCGACTGAACTTGGCCCGTTCCTAACTTCCAGTTTATATTCCTGGAGCGGCAAACTCCGTGCAGTGGGTGATTTGGTATTGCCTAAATCTCCTGCCGCAGCGGATCAGCCGGTTGGGCCATTCGTCCGGCGCCGTTTTGGTACAGAAGTTGTTGAAAACCTGATCGAACCGCTGTTTTCAGGATTTTTTTCAGGAGATATTGATCGATTGAGCATAAATGCCACATTTCCGGCATTCTATGAAATTGAACAGCAGCACCGCAGCTTGATCTTTGGAATGAAAAAAAACGGGGATATTCTGCCGGAAAAATTTACGACAGATAAACATGGTGTTTTTCAAACGTTTAAGAATGGTTTGGAAACACTAGTAGCAGCACTGGAAAAAGAACTTTCCAATAGCACTGTGTTAAAAGGCGTGAAAGTGGAAAGCATTAAAAATGATAACAATAAAGCCGTGCTGACATTAAATAATGATTCAAACTTAATTGCAGATGACGTAATTTTTGCACTTCCTCATGCAAAAGTTCAATCATTATTTGAACCGCATGGCTTATTGAAAGAGTTGAAGGAAATGCCGGCGACATCGGTTGCCACTGTATCTATGGCTTTTCCAGCTGAAGCGGTCAAACAGTATACAGATAACGCCATCGGTTTTGTGGTCGCGCGGAACAGCGATTTTGCAATTACGGCGTGTATTGCCTCTCATTGCAAATGGCCGTCGCAAACTCCGGACGGCAAAATGCTGTTTAAGGCGTTTATCGGCCGGGTCGGCGATGAAGCTGTTGTGGAATTATCAGACAAGGAAATTGAAAAAACAGTTATGGCGGATTTGAGAAAATCAATGGCCATTGAAACGGATCCCGAATTCACAATCGTTTCCCGATGGAATGAAGCCATGCCGCAGTACTTGGTAGGGCATCATGAACGTATTGAAAAAATGAGAAAAGAATTGGAAACAACTTTTCCCATGATTCAAATGATCGGAAGTTCATTTGAAGGTTATGGACTCCCGGGATGTGTAGATCAAGGCCTAGCCGCGGCGCACAAAGTTATTGAACGATGCCATTTGGAACAATAAAGTGGAGGTACGATATGAAGAAATTAATTTGGCTAGCATTGCCTATCTTGCTGCTCGCAGCATGTGGCAGTGATAAAGCCGATTCTGCAGGCGCAGGCAATTCGCTTGAAGAAATTGTAGTAGAAATCAATACGTCTGAAACTGCGGAAGTGGCAGAGGAAGTGGTGTTGTCTGCTTCAGTGACACAAGGCGATGAAACGGTAGAAGATGCTGATGAAGTCGTTTATGAAGTATGGCAATCCGGTCACCGTGACAGCGGAGAAATGATTGAAGCTGAACATACAGGAAATGGCGTATATGAAGCCGAGACGGTTTTTGAAGAAGAAGGCTTGTATTTCATGCAGGCCCATACCAGCGCACGCCGCTTGCATGTGATGCCGAAGCAGGAAATCACAGTAGGTGATCCAGATCCGGCTTCCATTGTGCCTGATGACAGCGAAGATTCAGAAGGCATGGACAAAATGGAAGACCATTCTGGACATTGAAGTAAATAGAGAGCCGGCTGCATTATGCAGCCGGCTTTTCAGCTTCTTGAGAAAGATAAAAATTCTATTGGTGATCATCCCTTAACCGATATTCCGCCAACCAGCTGCGCTTGCCGCGGGCGAGCGCCAAGCCGCTTCGTCGCTGCGCTCCTGTCTCTGCATCGCTGCGCTAGCTTCGAGACATGAAAAAGCGTTGCAGGGTCTCGGCTGTCTCGCTATCCCGCAGGCAAGACATTGGCCGACGCCTGCGAGGGCAAGCCTTTGCGACGAAGTGCGCAGCACTGCAGGAGCAGTACGATTTTCTCCGCTGGTTGGCTCCATATCTGGAGAGCAAGTACAAACATTCGAAAGCTTTCCAAAACAGTCACACTTTTAGAGAGTCTCTAAAGGTGACAAAAGAATGCTGAATGCAGCGGAAGGCGGCGACTTCTGCGGGAACAGTGCGAGTCCTGAGACCCCGCAGGGAGCATAGCGACTGAGGAGGCTTAGGGCCGCACCCCGCGAAAAGCGTCCGCCCTGGAGCGAAATGACAGAAGAACATACGAGTTTCTCGAAAGCCTGGAAAATCGGCTGCATAATGCAACCAGCTTTTGTTATTTTAGATGAACTATGAATTAATATGGTTTTCTCGGCACATTTCGGGGGGCATAAGGTGCTCTACAGTTTGGGTATCTTATTTGCGAAGCGATGCAGTAGACAGGTGCAATGCAGAAATCCAAGCCTTTGCCACATCCAAAACGGGGGAAGCAGTGTGGTAATGAATCATTCTTTGATGCATTTAAAATAGTACAGAAATTAATACAGCAAAGACCGTCTCCAAACAAAAATAAAAGAAGCGGACGCTGTCAGTCAGCGTCCGCTTCTTTATGGATTCTTATAGATTATTGCACGATTCACATTGGCTACCATAACATTCATGCTGTTCTTCGACTTTTTCTCCACAATTCGAGCATTGTTTCGGGGGCAGATTCTTGAAAAATTCTACTACGTTTTCAATCATTCTCTCCAGCTCCTTTGTTATAGTACTGTGATGGTTTATTGAATTGTATTATAACAGTTCAGATTCGTCAACCCTAAATCGTGAATTTTTTTAAATAATCCGTTAAACTATAGAGAGTATATATTTCAAAGGAGAGAAACTATGTATTTTGTAGATAATAAGGGCATTACTGATCCGCGCATCAACTTGGCAATAGAAGAGTACTTATTGAAAACGATGGATGTTGAAAAAGATCCGTTTTTACTGTTTTACATAAATGAACCTTCCATCATCATTGGAAAAAACCAGAACACCGCTGAAGAAATCAATACCGATTATGTTGATTCAAACGGTATTCATGTAGTTCGGCGCTTGTCAGGCGGCGGTGCGGTTTACCACGACCTTGGCAATTTGAATTACAGCTTTATCACGGTCGACGACGGCAACAGCTTCCGGAATTTCCGGAAATTCACGGAACCGGTAGTAAATGCTTTGCATAGTTTGGGCGTTAACGCAGAACTTTCAGGGCGCAACGATTTAATCGTGGAAGGACGCAAGATTTCAGGAAATGCCCAGTTCTCAACCCGGGGCCGAATGTTTAGCCATGGAACGCTAATGTTTGATACAGAAATTGATGCAGTGGTATCGGCATTAAAAGTCAGCAAAGAAAAAATCGAATCAAAAGGCATCAAGTCTATCCGCAGCCGTGTGGCCAACATTTCAGAGTTTTTGAAAGAGCCGATGACTGTTACGGAATTCCGTTCTGCCATTCTGGCATCATTGTTTGAAGGCGAAGATAACATCAAGTACTGGGAGCTTACAGACCAGGATTGGGAAAATATCCGCCAGCTTTCGAAAGAGCGTTATGGCAACTGGGATTGGAACTACGGCAAATCGCCTAAATTCAATGTGAAGCATTCTCATCGTTTCCCGGTTGGCGGCATAGATGTTCGCCTTCAAGTTGAAAACGGGGTCGTGCAGGATGCCAATATCTACGGCGACTTTTTCGGCGTCGGCGATGTATCTGAAATTGAACAAGCCATTACAGGCGTGAAATACGAACGGGCGTCGCTGGACGAAGCCATCAGCAATTTCGACATTCCAAAATATCTGGGCGGCATTACAAAAGAAGAGTTTTTAAAATTAATTTATTAAGAATTCATGAAGAGCCTGCTATTGAGCAGGCTCTTTTGTTAAAATGGAAAGAAACAGGAAAGGGGGAATCGATGTGGCAGCTCAACGGATTTTCATAGTGGAAGATGATTTGAAAATTGCGGCATTGCTGGCTGAAACTTTGCGCAAATACCATTACGAAGTGGAAACTGCGAAAGATTTTGACCGCATCCTCGATGAGTTTGAAGTATTTGATCCCCATATGGTTCTGCTCGATATAAACTTGCCTTCTTATGATGGGTATTATTGGTGCCGCCAGCTGCGCCAGATATCCACTTGCCCTATATTATTCATATCAGCCAGATCTGGTGAAATGGATCAGGTATTTGCTTTGGAAAATGGCGGAGATGATTTCATCACGAAACCTTTCCATTATGAAATCGTCCTTGCAAAAATAAGAAGCCATCTGCGCAGGGCCTACGGGGAATATGCACCAAAACAAGAAGAACGTTCTGTAAAAGCGGGGCGCATCTCTTTATTTCTTGAGCGAATGGAGCTTCACGTCAAATCCATTATTATTCCATTGCAAAAAAAAGAATGCACCATCATGGAATTGTTGTTGTCCCAATTTCCGAAAGTGGTGACACGAGAGCAGTTGCTCGAAGAATTATGGGATGATCAGGCTTTTGTTGACGAAAATACATTGAATGTAAATATGACACGCGTTCGAAAAAAATTGGCTGATTATGAAGTACTGTCGTCAATTGAAACAGTGCGCGGATCCGGATATCGTTTGCTGATCCATGAGGAGGAACTGTAATGTTCCGGTTATTCTTTAAAGAGCATGCAGCGTTTATTGTCTTTCAAGTCGTCTTAGTAGCTTTTATCATGGCGCTATACTGGCTGGATGGCTTTCGGAATCTGGATACAGCCATCTATTCTTTTGTAATTAGTACGCTATTGGTCAGCACTTTTTTGGCTGCCCGTTTTGTTAAGAGGTATCATTTCTACCGGAAAATTCTGGCCATCCCGGAAAATATGGAACATGCGATACAGCGGGAAGGAAGATCTCCTGAACAGCTTCAAAGTGAGAAATACTTACAGGAGCTGTACCGCCTTTACCAAAATGAAGCGCAGGCGCTTTACGCTACTCAAAAACGCCATTTGCAATTTATGAATCAATGGGTGCACCAGATGAAAACACCTTTATCCGTGATGCAATTATTGCTGCAGGAAGAAGGGGAACTCGATAAAAACAGCGTCCGGGAAGAAGTCGACCGGTTGAAGTCGGGGCTTGATACCGTATTGATGAATGCACGTCTTGATACATTTGAAGAAGATATGCAGATTGAACAGATTTCCTTGCGCAATATGGTGTCAGAAATCATAACTGAGAATAAGCGCTTGTTCATATCAAAGCGTGTTTATCCTGAAACCGATATGGCTGAGGACTGTACAGTGGCCACTGATCAAAAGTGGATGAAGTTTATTTTCGGCCAGCTTCTGACAAATGCTTTAAAATACACATTTGAACCGAATAAAAAAGTTTATATCCATACAGAATGTACGGATGGCCATGCTGTTTTAACTATTCGAGATGAAGGCATCGGCATTCCATCATCCGATTTGCCCCGTATCACAAAAGCTTTTTTTACCGGAGAGAATGGGCGCAAGACAGGGGAATCCACCGGTATGGGCTTATATTTGGCAAAAGAAGTGTGTGAAAAGCTTGGGCATAAATTGACCATTTCCTCAGTCCATGGACAGGGCACGACGGTATCGGTGTCGTTCTACAACCAAGACATACCAACAGGAGGAAAAGACGATGTCGTTATTGAAAATCGACGAAGTGACGAAAGTGTACGAGGGGAAAGTCACGCACCGGGCGCTGAATCAGTTGAGCTTCGAAGTGGAAAAAGGTGAGTTTCTCGCTGTTATGGGACCTTCCGGAAGTGGAAAAACGACCTTGCTGAATTTGATTTCAACCATCGATTCGCTGACTGCAGGAGAAATTCTGATTGACGGAGTTAATCCGCATCGTCTGGATAAGAATGACTTGGCGTTATTCAGAAGGCGCAAACTCGGTTTTGTTTTCCAGGATTTCAATTTGCTGCAAATGCTGACAGTTGAAGAAAATCTTGTTCTACCGCTGACACTCGATTATGTGCCAACCAATGAGATGGCGTTGCGGGTGCTGGAGCTTGCCAAACGGCTCGATTTGACTTCAATTCTGCATAAACGCCCCAACGAAATTTCAGGTGGAGAAGCACAGCGCACGGCAATCGGACGCGCCCTGATCCACAAACCTGCTATTATTTTGGCAGATGAACCAACCGGCAACCTGGATTCGAAAGCTTCCCGTGACGTGCTGGACTTGTTATCAAAAGTCAGTGCCAACGAAGGGGCGACCATCGTTATGGTTACACACGACCCTATCGCTGCCAGTTATTGTGATCGGGTATTGTTCATTAAAGATGGCGAATTTTTCAATGAAATATACGGTGATGAGCGCCGCCAGACGTTCTATCAAAGAATCTTGAATGTTCTATCCTTGCTTGGAGGAAATGTGAATGACCTTTCGGCAACTCGCTTACCATAACGTCCTTCGAAACCGGCGGAGCTATGCCGCTTTTTTTCTGGCCAGTGTTTTTTCCGTTATGGTGTTTTTTGTTTATTCTATGTTTATTTTTCATCCGCTTTTTAAAGAAGACGGACTACAGGAATTAGCCGTTCGCGGCATGTTCATCGCGGAAATTGTGTTATACGTATTTACGCTGTTTTTCTTGCTGTATTCCATGAGCGCCTTTTTACAGGCACGTTCTAAGGAATTTGGCATTCTAATGCATTTGGGGATGACCAAAAAACAATTGAACAAATTGATTTTCTTTGAGACGATCATTCTCGGCGCTGTCTCGACCATAGCAGGAATTGCTCTTGGTTTTGCCTTTTCCAAGTTCTTCTTTATGATTGGCCGTGAAATCATGGAGCTGGAGTCATTGCCGCTTTATCTGTCATGGAAGCCTTTTGCTTTGACTATTGGAGCTTTTGCCAGTTTGTTCATCATCATTTCTTTTATCAGTGTGGCGTTTATCCGGACCAAAGGAATCTTGGATTTGCTGCAGGGTTATTGGAAAACGGAAGAAGTAACAACTGTGTCAAAAGCATTGTCGGTACTTGGGATCGTCCTTCTTATCTGTACGTATTTTTTAGCTTCCATAGTTACTGATAAAACGGTTTATCAACTAGCGGTGATCATACCGCCGCTTGCTACACTTGGAACTTACTTGTTTTTTACCCATTCCATTCATTCGATGCTGAATATATACAAGCGGAAAAAAGGGGTTTACTGGCATAAGACTCGCCTGGTTTCTCTTGCTGAAGCTTCGGTGAAATTAAAAGATAGTGCCCAAATGTTTTTTATTGTGACGATTGTTTCAACAGTCGCTTTCTTGACGGTGGGGACATTGGCTTCATTTATGTCTTATACAGGAGATTTTCGTGAATCCAATCCATTAGGGCTGGTTTACATATCATTCCAGGGTAATGAAGCAGAGCAGGAGCATATAGCAGGATTGACTTCACAATTAGAAGAAAAGCAATTGGCATATGATTTAGTGCCCATCCCTATAAAACGGCAAACTTCAGCACTGACCGGGAATGACGTGGACATTGTACCAGCCTCACAATTTAACCGCTTGGCTTTTGCGCTCGATTTTGAGCCGGTTTACCCGGAAAGAGGAAAAGGGCTGTTTATCCCATACTCCAGAGAATCATTAAAAGAGCTGGAGAACCTCACTTCCCAGACTACTTTGGTGGAAAGTGGCATCTCGCTTTCAATCGATGAAGTTTACCAGCGAATTATGTTTCCGAACCATACGATGAATGTAAATAGCATTGTCGTTAATGATCAGGACTATGATGCGATAGATGAACCGTTGGCCGGCTATGCGCCGGGGGAATCGACTTTTACCTATTATGCTTTCGCTGTTCCCGAATGGGAAGAAACAGTAACGGTCGGTCAAGAGTTGACTGCGTTGATGCAGCAAGCAATAGCGACTGCGGATTTCAGCAATGTGAATTTTTTCTTTGAAAACCCTGGAGAAGATTATCGATGGTTCAAATCATCGTTTGCGATTCTGTTGTTTATCGGCGTGATGGTCGCGGCAGTATTTTTGCTGGCAGCGGGCAGTTTTATTTACTTCAAGCTCTATACAGGGCTTGAACGTGACCGGAAACAATACTTGCTGCTGGTCCGTCTTGGCATGACAGAAAAGGAACTTGGGAAAATTGTCAACCGGCAACTGATCCCTCAATTCTTTCTGCCTTGGGCAGTAGCGCTGCTCCATAGCACATTCGCTTTCATCTCGCTTCAAGTGGTGTGGGATGAGTTTGCCGAACTATCGATTTTGGGCGAAATGGTGCTCGTCTTGAGTGGTTTTACAGTGGCCCAAATCTTGTATTTCTTTTTAATACGCTGGCGTTACATCGCCCATCTGCAAGCATCGTAATTTTACGATGCTTTTTATGTTGTTGGGAAAGTCGGTATCCGGCCTTCTTCTCACAAACGGTGTAATATCATGAACGTTGTTGTATTGTCTGAACATTTATTTTATAATGAATACAAAGTAAATTATGAATGAGTATTCATTCAACACGAAAGAGGGATGGAAAATGAATTTGGGGAAACGTGTTCATGAAATTTCACAGCATCATCCAAGCAAAACCGCTTATCATTTTATGGGGAAAGATACATCGTATGAGGAGTTTGATCAATCAGTTGCTAAATTTGCAGAAGCAATGAAATCACTGGGCATCGAAAAAGGGGACCATGTCGCATTTCTATTAGGCAATACACCACATTTCCTGATTTCGTTGTATGCCACGATGCGGTTAGGAGCAACAGCTGTTCCGATTAACCCAATTTATGCACCTGATGAAATCGCTTACATATTGAAAGACAGTGATGCAAAAGCGGTCATTGCACTTGATGCGCTCTTGCCGCTCATAGAGAAAGCTCATCTGGCATTGCCGGCGGTTTCTTCTTTTGTCATCTGTGAGACTGTTCCGGAAACAGCAGCCAAATTAGCTGAATTGCCGGCAGATGTAAAAGCCAAAGTACATGCATTTTCAGAACTTATCCGCCAACCGGGTTCGTTTAATCAACCTGCCGATGTGCAGGCGGATGACAATGCAGTCATATTATATACATCCGGCACGACTGGAAAACCGAAAGGTGCCATGCTGACACATGAAAATCTTTATTCAAATGCTCGTGACGTAGGTGCCTATCTGGGTATGACGCCTGATGACCGAGTGGTTGCCACATTGCCGGTGTTCCATGTTTTTGCTTTAACAGTCGTAGTAAACGCTCCTCTCTTGCAAGGTGCTGCCATTATTTTGGTGCCGCGCTTCAATCCGAAGGAAGTTTTTGAGGCAATTAAATCACAAAAGGCAACGATTTTTGCAGGTGTGCCGACGATGTTCAATTTCATGCATCAGTTCCCGGAAGCTCAAACAGCTGATTTTGAATCGGTGCGCTTAGCCATTTCAGGAGGCTCTGCAATGCCGGTTGCTCTGCTTCACAGTTTTGAAGAAAAGTTTGCAGTCCGTGTTTCAGAAGGGTATGGTTTATCCGAAGCTTCACCGGTCACTTGCTTTAATCCAATTGACCGTGAGCGCAAAGCAGGCTCGATCGGGACGTCCATTCTCAATGTTGAGAATAAAGTCGTCAATGAACTCGGGGAAGAAGTAGCTGTTGGCGAAGTCGGTGAATTGATTGTCCGCGGTCCGAACGTGATGAAAGGCTATTACAAAATGCCGGAAGAAACCAATGCTGCTCTTCGTGATGGCTGGCTCTACACAGGAGACTTGGCCCGAATTGATGAAGAAGGATATTTCTATATCGTAGACCGCAAGAAAGACATGATTATTGTTGGCGGCTATAATGTGTACCCGCGTGAAGTCGAGGAAGTGCTGTTTGCACATCCAGGAGTCCTGGAAGCTGCCGTCGTTGGTTTGCCTGACCCGAACTTTGGGGAAGCAGTGCATGCTTATGTGGTGTTAAAAGATGCTTCAGTGACGATCGAAGATCTGAAAGCGTATTGCCTGAAACATTTGGCCAAATACAAAGTGCCAAGGCATTTTGAAATTTTGGAAGATTTGCCGAAAAACACAACCGGCAAAATTCTTCGCCGCTCTTTGAAAGAACAGGCGTTAAATAAATGATAGAATGGCTTCAGCGACAAATGCTGAAGCTTTTTTATTTGATTGAAAAAACTGATATTTATCCTTATACTAAAGAAACAAGTATTGCGAGTTTCGAAATAAATTTCACTAGGAGGACTTTCATTGGGCAAAAAAGCAGTAGAAATAAAAGACTTAACAAAATTAGTATCGGTGACCGATCCTCATATCTCACCGGATGGCACGAGAGCATTATTTATCCGGACTCATATGGATGAAGAAGAAAATACATACATTGCCCATCTATATCATCTTCATTTGGAAAGTGGGACGGTGACGCAATGGACATATGGCAAAGAGCGGGTTTCTGCTCCAGCGTGGTCAGCCGATGGCAATTATGTAGCATTTTTATCTACACGCGACGACAAAAATCAACTGTACGTAATGCCGTCAACGGGCGGGGAAGCGCGGGCAATGACCGATTTTGAAAAGGGAGTCGATGCTTTCCTGTGGGCACCATGCGGCAAAAAAATCTGGTTTAATGCGCTTGTTAAAGAAGGGAAGACTTTTGCAGACAAAGAAGAGAAAGATGAAAAGAAAAAGCCGGAACCGGTCTTTGTAACGAAGCTGAAGTATAAAATGGATGGCACAGGATTATTGCCGATGGACTTTCATCGCCATATCGGTGTAATTGATATTGATTCGAACGAGGTCGAACAAATTACAGAAGGCAGTTATCATTATGGACTGGAAGCAATTTCACACTACGGGGATAAACTGGTTTACGGTGTAACGCGTGAAGAAAATCTGGATTTCATTTTTCGCCAGCCGCTTTATCTGTACGAAATTGAAACAAAAAACGAAACTCCTATAGTGGAAGAAGAAGGCTATTTTGGTGGTGCTGCTTTTTCCCATGATGATTCGAAAATTGCTTTTATGGGAAGCACGCGCCAATTTGAAAATGCGACACATTCGAACATTTATATCTACGATGTCGCACAAGAATCTCTTTCCTGCTTGACAGAAGGCCTGGATGCTCCTGTAGGTGATTACGTCGTGGCAGATTTCCAGCAAGGGGCAAATGCTCCGGCAGTGGTGTGGACAAAAGATGATCATTTGTATTTTCAAGTTTCCGCCATGGGAGATGTGCGTCTATACTTTGCGTCGCTTGACGGCGCCGTTTACCCTGCATCTCCGGAGATGGAGCATGTTTATGGCTACGACATTTCAAAAGACGGTGTATTCGCTATAGCGGCAATCAGCACTCCGGTGAGTCCGGGAGAGTTGTATAAATTGACCATTGCCACAGGTGAACGCCAAGCATTGACGGAGTTCAATAAGGGTTATATAGAAGAAACTGAATTGATCGAGCCTGCTTCAATCATTGCAAAAGGAGATAAGGGCTGGGATGTACATGGCTGGCTCATGAAACCGCGCGGCTTTGAAGAAGGGGAGAAATACCCGCTTGTGGTCAATATCCATGGAGGGCCGCATGCCATGTATGCCAATACGTTTTTCCATGAGATGCAATTGCTTGCTGCACGCGGTTTCGGTGTGTTGTACGTCAACCCTCGCGGCAGCCATGGCTATAGCCAGGAATTTGTCGATGCGGTGCGCGGGGACTACGGCGGATCCGATTACCAGGACATCATCAAGTCGCTTGAAGGTATGATTGAAGAGCATAGCTGGATTGATGCAGAGCGACTTGGCGTTACGGGCGGCAGTTATGGCGGCTTTATGACGAATTGGATTGTCGGGCATACGGATCGTTTCAAAGCGGCTGCCACACAGCGTTCAATTTCCAACTGGGTGTCGTTTTTCGGAGTATCAGACATCGGCTATTATTTTAGCGACTGGCAACTGGGCGCTGATATGACCGATGTCAATAAGCTTTGGCAGCATTCGCCGTTGAAATACGCGGGAAATGTGAAAACGCCTTTACTGATTTTACATTCGGAAAACGATTACCGTTGCCCGATCGAGCAATCCGAACAGCTTTACGTGACATTGAAGAGCATGGGCAAAGAAACCGAGTTCGTGCGTTTCCCAGAAGCCGACCACAACTTGTCGCGTACGGGAAAACCGAATCTGCGCTTTGCGCGCCTCGAACAGATTACCGGTTGGATGGAGAAGTACTTATAAGAATTAAAATCTCAAGAACGCCCAACTTTTGTTGGGCGTAGACTGTAGACAAAGTGTACTTAAAATGAATAAGAAGGTCTAAACCCCAACCGGTCCGGCCACTTCGCTTTCCGTGGATACGGCCTCAGCCGCTTCACTCCCTGCGTTCGCTCCAGGGTCTTCAGCTCGAGCTGGTCCCACAGGAGTCTCGTGGCCAGACCGGTTGGGGGTGTCGCGTCGCTTCAAGGAATACCTTCAGAATGCCGCTTTTCCGATTAGTGAGGAAAAGCGGCATCCGCTGTTCACTTCACGCCAAGTTCCGCAGCGGAAACCGGCGAAAGGCAAAGATGTGCTCCTGCATCGCTGCGCTAGCTTCGTCGCAAACGAATCGTGCAAAATTACTTTTGCACCATTCGCTTCCTGCGGGGCAGCGTAGCGACGAAGTGCCGAAATCCACTCGGGCGAGAGTCCCGAGTTAGTTCGGCGCGAGCCCGCGGAAAGCGTCCGGTTGAAGCGCAGGAACCGAGGGAGGAACCTTGTTTTTGATCGTTATTCACTTGATTGAACGTATATTCTTTTTTCTACAAGCTAACGCCCAACTTCTGTTGGGCGTTCTGCTTTTATAGGACGCTATTCATCTGAACGATAAACATGAAGTTATAGGCTACGACAACAAAGGCAACCCAGCCTGCATGAAGAAATAAAACCAGGGAGTATAAAACATTAGCGGAAATTAGCAGGTAGAGCCAGTGGCGGGAGCGATTTGAGACGAATGGCGTAAAAAGCAAACTGAAAAGGCAAAGGGATAATAGAATCTTGATTGTTAAAATGAAGAAAGGAGAAAAAGAGCTTAATAAAGGGTTGCCTTCTGTTATATAACCAAACTTGATGCCGAAAAAAGTAAGGATTCCATCAAGAATATTCAAAATGCCCAAGGTCCAAATAGGGGTTTTTAAAGGAGTGTCTGACTTTGCCATTGCCATCTTTCACCTCCTGCGATTTTGAAACCAGCATAGCCTTAATTCTTTTTTGTCTTTTAGCGATGATTAATATAGAAATACCCATTTGCTTTACCATTTATACATACAAACGAACTATTAATTTTTTTTCGGATGCGAAAATGTTTTTTGCTTAGTCAATATATCCTGCTATTCCGTAAAGGTATTATAAACATAATTAAAGCCTTTTAATTCGTAAAAAGTTTTTTTGCATAAGAGCTTCAATGATCAGAAAATTTCTGGTGGATAGAAAAAGAAAGAGCGCTGTAAAGAATTGCTGCTTCTTTCTTGGAGTGGTTTGAAAAAATCGAAATGATCTCTTGGTGGGAAACAAAGCCAATCAAAAAAAGCCGTGCAGCTGCACGGCTTTTTTAATCCGAGATTATTTTCCTTTAAACATGGGTTTTCGTTTTTCGCTGAATGCCATCAATGCCTCAACCCGGTCCTCTGTCGGAATGGTCAGCTCGTAAGCTTTTCGTTCGATGTTCAGGCCGGTCTGTAAATCGGCGTTCATGCCATTTTTAATGGCAAATTTCGCTTGCTGCAAGGCAATTGGGCCGTTAGCCAGCATCATATCAGCAAACTGGGCGGTGACGTCGACCAGCTCGTTGCGCGGCGCTACTTTGGTGACGAGGCCGTAGTCCAGCGCTTCAGCCGGTTTTAATCGGCGTGCCGTCAAAATCAGTTCCATCGCTTTTGACTCGCCGATCAAACGCGGCAGCCGTTGTGTGCCTCCGGCTCCTGGAATAATAGCAAGGCTGGTTTCAGTCAAACCGAGCAGTGTATCGTCCGCGATGATACGGAAATCACAAGCAAGTGCCAACTCCATTCCACCGCCGAAGGCAAAACCATTAATCATGGCGATGGTCGGCTGCGGCAAGTTTTCAATTGTAGTAAAAACTTCCCCGATTTTAAAGATATTGCGTTTCACATGCTGTTCAGTCAATGTCTTGCGCTCTTTCAAGTCCGCTCCGACACTAAATGCCTTTTCTCCAGCGCCTGTAAAGATGACTACCCGGATATCCGGGTTAATCCGGATCGCTTCGACCACTTGGCCCAGTTCAGCCAGCATATCGTAGTTGAAGGCATTCATGGAATCCGGCCGGTTCAATGTGATAAAGGCCAAATTTCCATGCTGTTCATAATGAATTGTGTCCATTTCCATCCCCCTTTTAATCGTTCCATCCGTTAAAAACATACCACTTTTTGGACTATTCCGCCATCAGACTCTATAATTAAGCGCAGAGAGGGGTCTTTTTTTATGAACCGTATCGCTTTAATCCGCATTTATCGGATTGTTTATATGGCCATTAAATTTTACACGCAAGCGATGCTTTTCCAGCGCCGTCACCGCGGGAATTGGAATCCGCTTGTTGAGGAGAAGTGGGAAAAGCTTGTTACGAAGCAAGCGAAAAACTATAAGATTCTTGCCTTGAAGCTTGGCGGGCTTATGATTAAACTGGGGCAGTTTTTATCGACACGGGCGGATATTATGCCCCCTACCTTTCTTCAGGAACTTGAAGGTTTGACAGACCGGGTACCTTCGGTAGAGCGCAAAAAAATCGTTTCGGTTCTTGAAAAAGACTGGAACTCCCCATACTCCAGTTTTTTAACCGATTTATCGGATACTGCCGTGGCATCAGCCTCCATCGGGGAAGTTTACAAAGGCGTGCTAAAAGACGGAACGGAAGTGGCTGTAAAAGTCCAACGGCCGGGTACAGACCGTATTCTGCGTGCAGATTTTCAAGCGATGCGAATTGTTGTCTGGATGATGAAAACGTTCACGCCGCTGTCCAAACAAATCGACTTCCGGCAATTGTACCGGGAAATGACCGAAACAATCGGAGCAGAGCTGAACTTTTTGCAGGAACTTCAAAGCGGCCGTTCGTTTGCCGACCGTTTTAAAGAGATGGAAGGCATTCGTTTTCCGGTTTATTTTGACGATCTTTCAACGCGCCGCGTACTGGTAATGGAGTGGATTGAAGGCGCGCGCATCACCGACCTCGCTTTTATTGAGAAACATCATCTTGACCGCCATGCCATCGCAGAACGGTTATTCATTTTGTTTTTGGAACAGGTCCTTAATGGCGGCCAATTCCATGCCGATCCGCATGGCGGCAATATTTTGTTAAAACCGGACGGTACCATTGTGCTGATTGATTTCGGTATGACAGGAACTATTTCCAAATCAGATGCACAAGCAGTGTTGCGGATAGCTGAAGGCATCGTTTTCCAAAATTACGACCAAGTGCTGGATGCACTCGAAGAATTGCGTTTCCTCCTGCCGCATGCGGATCGGGATCTTTTAGCGGACACCATTGCGCGGCTGGTTGCGGCGTATCAGTCTAATGAATTGATGCAGATGGACAGTTTTGTGGTAGAGCGATTGCTCCGCGATATACAAGACATTGTCCGGACGCAGCCTGTACAGCTGCCTGCCGAATTTGCATTTTTCGGCCGGGCTACATCAATCTTTGTAGGCGTCCTCCATGTGCTGGACCCCGCTATTGATTTATTGGCGCTCGCCCGGCCGCGCATATTGGAATGGGCGGCATCTCAAAAAGAAGGCAAAAGAATTATCGGCAAAGAAGACGTGCTGCGCTGGGCAATCAATGCCACAGGGCCACTCCGTGTTTTGCCGCAAAAAATCATCAATTATCTCGAAGAGCCGGAACGGATGCGCCATTACTTGGAAAACCGGGATGGGCGGCAACGGGAACATCAGCGGGATCTGCAAAGCCGGATGTTCGCAGGAATTTTCACGATTCTATCGTTTATGGGCATATCGACAGCTGTCTGGTTTTCTCATGAAGCCTTTATGTGGGTGTCATCAATTTTCTTTGTCGGTTCGCTATGGGTTTACCGTTCCATTAAATAGTTTTGCCACATCGGAATATAAAAAATCTGTGCCAGCAATGGCACAGATTTTTTTTCGTTCACGTCTTGCAATTTAATCAATTCAGAGTAAAATTGAAAAGAGAACAAACGTTCCCTTTTTGAGGAGGTGTAAAAATGCCGTTAATCTCACAAGAGGAAATTGTCCATTTTGAAAAAGCTATCTATTTGCCGATGGTATTGATCATTTTGGAACGTGACCGCGCTTTATTCGAAAAAGGGGCTTTTAAACTGAAGAGGCCGTATATTGAATTAGTGGATGGTGCCATCAAGCAGGTTCATAAAGAGCTGCAAGAAACGAAGATTCATATGCGCAAGCACCATATGAAAATGATTAAAGGCACTGGAGACGATACTTTTACCGAATATGTATTTTATCATGGAGGCTATGAGGACCACCGGCGCTATTTGAATGTGCGCCTGCGCAACCGGGTGGAAGAATTGCTGCGCGTTTATTTGGCGATGTCTTATCAGGAAATTTAACTCGCTTTTTAATTGAGGTCCGGATGCAGGGGGAAAGTGCAAAGAGGCAGAGCTATACATATATGAGCTTGATACCTTAAAAGCAGCAGTTTCTGCCTGCCTCTTTGCCATTTCAATTGGAAAACTCAATCAAGAGGATGTTGTCTTCTAGGGGGATATCTGCGTTTAGTCAAATATACCATTTGATGCTGATGGACTTGCTGAGCATTTTTAAAAAACCTGCGCAAAGAACCGGCAAAAGAATGCTGGTTTCTTAGAGCCACAGGGGACACATCAAGCGGGACCGTCACGCCATTGCTTAAATAAACAATGCTGCCTTTTCCAGTGTCATCGCTTTCCACCAACTCCACAGCATCAAAATTAAACCAAACCGATTCTTTGTTTTTCGGAGAATGCGTAGGGAAGAATAGGAGTGGATTGCCATAATACTCACCAATGATGATGGGCGGTTTATGTTTGACGCGAACTGCTTTTTGAGAATAAAGGGTAGCGCTTTCTATTGATCCTCTGTAAAAAGTACAAGAAGAGCTCACGATTTTATAAACCGATTCTTCCACAATGAATTCACTTCGATCTTCAATTACACGCGTCCACGTCCGATGTCCCTCTACATACGGCAAAAGTGCATAGGTGTTGCTGCATACCGTATATGAGGAAGAGTGATGATTCATTTTGCCCATTTACTTATACACCCTAAATTTACTATACCTCAATATTGTAACAATAAATGGAAGATTAGCAATGGCTTTAATCTAAAAATAAAATATTTTCTATTTCATTGGAATTTTCAAAAAACGATTGATTATTGATATGCTTTTAATGTATACTAATGAAAAGCATTCGGGGTGATGAAGAATGGAAAACTATTATTCTTATGCTGACTTCATGAAAGCGATGGCTCAAACAAAGAAAATTACAGAAGCGGAAAAACTGCTTAATGATATCTATTTGGATTTATTTTTAAAGCATGTTCACCGCTCGCAGCAAGAAGAGCAGCTAATGACGCTTATCGACCAAGCCCTGGACACTAACGACCGTGAATCATTTGCCAAATATTCAGCCCAATTGCAGGCTTTAAAATGCGATGAAGAATAACGAAAAACCGCTCTCAATGAGCGGTTTTTTTATTTTGCCTCAAAATAGACAAGCTAAAAAACATACGTTCGCTTTTTGTTAGGGGATTTTTAGGGCATATGATAAAATAGAGAGAGTGAAACAAACAGGAGGACATCGATTATGAAACAGGAATTCAAACTCCAGGCGCCTTATGAACCTGCAGGCGATCAGCCTCAAGCGATTGCTGAGCTGACTCAGGGAATCATAAACGGCAAGCGTTGCCAAACCTTACTTGGAGCAACAGGTACGGGGAAAACGTACACCATGTCAAATGTGATTCAGCAAGTAAAAAAACCCACATTGGTCATGGCCCATAACAAAACTTTAGCTGGACAACTTTACAGCGAATTCAAGGAATTCTTTCCGGATAATGCGGTTGAATACTTCGTCAGCTATTATGATTATTATCAGCCGGAAGCTTATGTGCCGCAATCAGATACTTATATAGAAAAAGATGCCAGCATCAACGATGAAATCGACAAATTGCGGCACTCAGCGACAAGTTCGCTGTTTGAACGGGATGATGTCATTGTCATTGCTTCCGTATCGTGCATTTACGGACTTGGTTCACCGAAGGAATACCGGGAGCTTGTGGTATCTCTTAGAAAAGGGATGGAAATCGAGCGCAACCAGCTTTTGCGAAAATTGGTCGATGTCCAATATGAGCGGAACGATATCAATTTTATCCGCGGAACTTTCCGGGTGCGGGGAGATGTAGTGGAAATCTTTCCGGCATCCCGCGATGAACGCTGCTTGCGCGTTGAATTTTTCGGAGATGAGATTGACCGGATCCGTGAAGTGGATGCTTTAACGGGCGAAATTATCGGCGAACGGGAACATGTTGCCATTTTCCCTGCATCTCACTTTGTTACGCGGGAAGAAAAAATGGTCAAAGCCATTGAAAACATTGAAGCGGAACTTGAAGAGCGATTAAAGGAAATGCGGGCAGAAGATAAACTGTTAGAAGCTCAGCGCCTCGAACAGCGCACGCGTTATGATTTGGAAATGATGCGTGAAATGGGCTTTTGTTCGGGCATCGAGAACTACTCCCGCCATTTGACGCTGCGGCCGCCAGGTGCCCAGCCTTATACGCTCATTGATTATTTCCCGGATGATTTCCTTCTGGTAGTGGATGAAAGCCATGTAACCCTGCCACAGGTCCGTGGTATGTTCAATGGTGACCAGGCACGCAAAAAAGTGTTGGTGGATCACGGATTCCGTTTGCCTTCTGCTATGGACAACCGGCCGCTGACATTTGATGAATTCGAGAAGCATATCCACCAGGCCGTTTTTGTGTCAGCGACGCCAGGGCCATATGAGCTTGAACATACACCGGAAATGGTGGAACAAATTATCCGGCCAACCGGACTGTTGGACCCGACAATTGAAGTTCGCCCGATAGAAGGGCAGATTGATGACTTGATGGATGAGATCCGTCAGCGCACCGAGCGCAATGAACGGGTGCTTGTAACGACATTGACGAAAAAAATGTCCGAAGATTTGACCGCATATTTAAAAGAAGCAGGCATAAAAGTCAATTACCTGCATTCAGAGATTAAGACATTAGAGCGGATTGAGATCATCCGGGAATTGCGGATGGGTGTGTATGACGTCCTGGTCGGCATTAACCTGCTCCGGGAAGGGCTCGATATTCCGGAAGTCTCCTTGGTGACCATTCTTGATGCAGACAAAGAAGGCTTCCTGCGCTCAGAGCGTTCGCTTATTCAGACAATGGGGCGCGCAGCGCGGAATGCCAATGGCCATGTAATTATGTACGCCGATAAAATGACCGATTCAATGCGAAAAGCCATCGATGAAACGACTCGCCGGCGCACCATACAGGCTGCTTACAATGAAAAACACGGCATTACACCGATTACCATACAAAAGAAAATCCGGGACGTCATCCGGGCTACTACAGCAGCGGAAGAGA
Source organism: Planococcus sp. VCh962 (assembly GCF_057748275.1). Taxonomy (NCBI): domain Bacteria; kingdom Bacillati; phylum Bacillota; class Bacilli; order Caryophanales; family Caryophanaceae; genus Planococcus; species Planococcus sp. VCh962. Next base: position 125,995 of record NZ_JBYLHS010000007.1, on the reverse strand, counting down.
CGGAAGAATATGTTTCAAAAGCGGCAGCAGGGAAGAAACTCAAAAAAGAAGACCGCATGAAACTGATTACACTGCTGGAGAAAGAAATGAAAGAAGCGGCAAAAGCGCTCGATTTCGAACGGGCAGCCGAACTTCGGGACACTGTGCTCGAATTGAAAGCGGAAGGGTGATAAAACTTGAAAAATCAGGAAATACGTATACAAGGTGCGCGTGCGCATAATTTAAAAAATATAGACGTCGTTATACCACGGGATCAGCTGGTGGTCATGACAGGCCTTTCCGGTTCGGGCAAGTCTTCTTTGGCATTTGATACGATTTATGCAGAAGGCCAGCGCAGGTACGTCGAATCGCTGTCTTCTTATGCCCGCCAATTTCTCGGGCAAATGGATAAACCGGATGTCGACTTGATTGAAGGGTTGTCGCCGGCGATATCAATCGACCAAAAGACGACAAGCAAAAACCCGCGTTCCACTGTAGCAACGGTCACGGAAATCTATGATTACATGAGGCTCATGTATGCCCGGATCGGCAAACCAGTCTGTCCGAATCACGGCATTGAAATTTCCTCTCAGACGATTGAGCAAATGGTGGACCGTTTGCTGGAGTATCCTGAACGGACAAAAATGCAGATTTTAGCCCCGGTGGTAGCGGGCAGAAAAGGAACGCATGCGAAATTGTTGGAGGACATCAAAAAACAAGGCTATGTCCGTGTTCGTGTCAATGGCGATTTGATTGATCTTGATGATAATATCGACCTGGATAAAAACAAGAAACATTCCATTGAAGTGGTCATCGACCGGATCATCATGAAAGAAGGCATTGCCCCGCGGCTCAGCGATTCCTTGGAATCAGCGTTGAGAATTGCGGATGGCCGGGTTCTGGTGGATGTCATGGAACAGGAAGAATTGCTGTTCAGTGAACACCATGCTTGTCCGATTTGCGGCTTTTCCATCGGCGAACTGGAACCGCGCATGTTTTCATTCAACTCACCGTTCGGCGCTTGTGCGGAATGCGATGGAATTGGCCATAAACTGGAAGTGGATCCGGAATTGGTCATCCCCGATTGGAGTCTATCGCTGGAAAATGATGCAATAGCTCCATGGAAGCCGACAAGCTCGCAATATTACCCTCAAATGCTCAAGGCTGTCTGCAAACATTATAAAATTGATATGACGGCTCCGGTCAGTGAGCTGCCCGAAGAGCATGTCCAGATTTTACTTTACGGTTCCGGCAATGACAAAATCCGTTTCCGTTATGAAAATGACTACGGACAAATCCGGGATAACCATATTCATTTCGAAGGCGTCGTAACCAATGTAGATCGCCGCTTCCGGGAAACTTCTTCAGATTGGACCCGGGAGCAAATGGAAAAATACATGGGTGAGCAGCCTTGCCCAGCCTGCCAAGGGTTTCGTTTAAAACCGGAAACGCTCGCAGTAAAAGTGAACGATCTGCATATTGGGGCGGTTTCCGAGTTTTCAATTGTGGAAGCGGATGAATTTTTTGCGAACCTTGTTTTATCGGAAAAAGACGCACAGATTGCCAGTGCGATTGTCCGTGAAATCCGTGAACGGGTCAGCTTCCTGATTAATGTCGGCCTCGATTATTTGACTTTAAACCGGGCATCGGGCACTTTATCTGGCGGAGAAGCACAGCGCATCCGGCTTGCAACGCAAATTGGTTCCCGGCTGACAGGCGTGCTGTATATCCTGGACGAGCCGTCAATCGGACTGCACCAAAGAGACAACGACCGCTTGATCGGCGCTTTAAAAGAAATGCGGGATCTCGGCAATACATTAATCGTTGTAGAACACGATGAAGATACCATGCTCGCGGCTGATTATTTGATTGATATCGGACCAGGGGCAGGTGTACATGGAGGCGAAATCATCGCCGCAGGCACACCTGAAAAAGTGATGAAGAATAAGAAATCATTGACCGGCCAATATTTGAATGGATCGAAATTTATTCCATTGCCTTTAGAGCGCCGAGAGTCTGATGGCCGCGCAATTTCTATCCGCGGAGCAAATGAAAACAATCTGAAAAAAGTGGATGTCGATATTCCGCTTGGCATGTTTGTTGCCGTCACGGGTGTATCGGGATCCGGAAAAAGTACATTGGTCAACGAAATCTTGTACAAATCACTGGCGAGCAGATTGAACCGGGCTCGAACAAAACCGGGCAAGCATGAGTCTTTAGAGGGCATCGACGAACTGGAAAAAGTGATTGATATTGACCAATCGCCGATTGGCCGTACGCCACGGTCCAATCCTGCCACTTATACCGGGGTATTCGATGATATCCGCGATGTCTACGCTTCAACGAATGAAGCGAAAGTGCGGGGCTATAAAAAAGGGCGTTTCAGTTTCAACGTCAAGGGCGGACGCTGTGAAGCATGCCGTGGAGATGGTATTATAAAAATAGAAATGCACTTCCTGCCGGATGTTTACGTTCCATGCGAAGTCTGCCACGGCAAACGGTACAACCGGGAAACGCTGGAAGTGAAGTACAAAAACAAGAGCATAGCAGATGTATTGGAAATGACGGTGGAAGCAGCTTCGCAATTCTTTGAGAATCATCCGAAAATCCACCGTAAATTAAAGACGATTGTCGATGTCGGTTTAGGCTATGTGACGTTAGGACAGCCGGCAACCACTTTATCGGGTGGGGAAGCGCAACGGGTTAAACTTGCTTCGGAACTTCATAAACGTTCCAATGGCAAATCTTTCTATATATTGGATGAGCCGACGACAGGGCTCCATGCGGATGACATTTCACGCTTGCTTCTTGTGCTGCAGCGCTTGGTTGATAATGGCGATACGGTTTTGACAATCGAGCATAATCTCGATGTCATAAAAACCGCGGATTACATCATCGATCTTGGACCGGAAGGCGGAGACAAAGGCGGCACAATTATTGCAACTGGAACACCGGAAGACATAGCAGCCGTCGAGGAGTCTTATACCGGAAAATACCTGGGACCGATTTTAGAACGTGATCGTGCCCGTATGGAAACCATGGTCAAAAAAGCTACACGCAAGAAAAAAGTAGCGAAGTGAAACTTTTTTTGATTCAAAACGTATCAATTAATAGACTATCAAGTTCGGTTTTTGTCTAGCTTCCGCTTTTCATTAAACCGACGAAGAGGAGGCCGCAATACATGCAAAGTGAAAAAGAACGCATATTGGACATGGTGGAAAATGGCACCATTACGGCAAGAGAAGCAGTGGAGCTATTGAGAGCAATAGACGGCGGCGGAGAGCGGGAACAGTCATCGCGTGATTACGGCCGCAATGATTATCGGGAAAAGCGCGGCAGACGGGGATTGTTCCGTCCGGAAGACATGGTGAAAAAGTTCTCAAAAGATTTTTCGCGTGATTTTTCGAAGGACTTCTCAAAAAACCTTTCCAAGGACTTTAATCAGTTGAGCGACCGCATGATGCAATTTATGCAAAGCTCGGTTGGAAAATTGAAGACGATGGAATTCGATTCTCCATTCGGGGAAGCGGTACAGTTCAGCCATACCTTTAGACAGGAAAATATGGACATCAGCAACATCATTACAGATATCGCCAATGGGCAGCTGGAGATTTTCCCGTCACAAGATGAAACCATCCGTGCCGAGTGCAGCGTGAAAGCGTACCGGTCTGAATCAGAAGAGCAGGCAAAAGAAGATTTTCTTGATAAATTTGTTTTTATTGCCGATGATCAGAAACTCCGCATCATCAGTGATATGAAAACCACGCAAGTAAATGTGGTGCTGTATGTACCAGCCAAAAAGTATACCCATATTGCTGCCCGTTTATTTAATGGGGGCTTCTCAATGAAGCGTATCGATTCAGCGTTAATCAAAGTAAAAACCGCAAACGGCAAAATCGAATTGAAAAACGTCGAATTTGATGATGCTGAATTAGAAACAGCAAATGGCCCAATCCAAGTACAGGATGTACAAGGAAAAGTGATGGAAACTGAAACTTTGAACGGCCGTATTTATATTGACGGTGACATCCAGACTACAGAAGCGAAATCGTTGAACGGCAATGTCGTAGTGACGTCAAGATGCAAAGAAGCCCGCAAAGTGGAAGCGAAAACACTAGCAGGAAACGTAGAGATTTATATCCCATCCCACTTGCCATTGAGAGGGGAAGTATCTTCCAACCTTGGCAAGATGGATGTATTGCTTTCAGATGTTGAACATACCCATGAACAAGGGCAATTTATGCAAAAGTCCATCCGTTTTTCAAAAGAAAGCGGAGAAGCTGTTGCAGCGCCGCTTTTGGTATATGGCGAAACCAAAACCGGTTCCGTACTGGTGCGTTACTTGACAGTTGAATAACTTATAGCAAGAAGCCGGCATGTTCTATGCCGGCTTCTTTTCATTTCTTGAGCTCTGATGGAATATGCGGTACTGTTTAAGCAGAACAGCGAGAGCAACAACAGACGAAGGCTGAAAAGGACAAGGGGGATGACAGGTGGCAGACGCGGCAATTCCAGCTCGGATGGCAGAAGCATTTAATCAATTGAAAGAATATGAAGCAGTAAAAAAGGGCCTATTGTTTATTGAAAATGACCATGTCCAGACCATTGCAGATCAGATTGCTTTAACGGAAATTCCCGCACCGCCGTTTAAAGAACAGCAGCGGGCTGAAGACTTTAAGCGCCGGTTGCAGGAGCTTGGGCTTGAAGAAGTCCAAATGGATGCAGAAGGCAATGTTTTCGGCATACGCAGAGGAACTGGCGGTGGACCGAGAATCTTTGTTTCAGCCCATTTGGATACCGTATTTCCAGAAGGCACAGATACAACAGTGTATCAGAAAGACGGCATATTATACGCGCCGGGTATTGGAGACGATACACGGGGGCTGGCAGAATTGCTCGCAGTCGTGCGGGCGATTAACGAAGCGAAAGTAAAAACCAGCGGAGACATCATATTCGGTGGAACTGTCGGCGAAGAAGGAGCCGGAGATTTGCGCGGAGTCAAAGCGTTTTTTGATGCGCGTTCAGACATTGATGCATTCGTATCAATGGATGGGGAAGGCTATAACCACATCACTTATCTTGCGACTGGCAGTTTTCGCTATGCCATTACATATAAAGGGCCGGGCGGCCATAGCTTTGGTGCTTTCGGGACTCCGAGTGCGACGCATGCCCTTGGCCGAGCAATTGCGGCAATTGCGGAGCTGAAAACACCTTCCCAGCCGAAAACAACGTTTTCAGTTGGAGAGGTATCAGGCGGCACTTCGGTTAACGCCATTGCCCAAGAAGCGAGCATGGCTGTCGATTTGCGCTCCAATGATGAAGAAGAGCTCAGAAAATTGGATGAGCGCTTTTTGGAAATTGTCCAAAAAGCGGCTGAAGACGAAAACCGCCGCTGGGGCGATGACCGCTTAAAAGTGGAAGTTGTCCGTTTCGGCAACCGGGCACCGGCCAGCCAATCGCCAGAAGCACCAATTGTCCAAATTGCCTGTGCCGCAGTTAAATCGATCGGTGGCCAGCCAAGGCTTGGAGAGCCGAGCAGTACGGATTCAAATTATCCAATGAGCCTCGGTATTCCTTCGATAACAATTGGGCTCGGGGGCGACTTTGGCGGAGCTCATACATTGGAAGAATGGCACAATCCTCAAAATGGCCATTTGGGCATCCAAAAAAGTTTCTTGACGATTTTAGGAATGGTAGGGGTAAAGGGTGTTTGCAAATCTTTATTGCAAGAATAGCAAAAGCCAGAAAAGCAGCTAACCGCTTTTCTGGCTTTTTTAATTGTATTCTGCATATAGTTTTTGAGTAAAAACAATGGAATGGGTAATTAATTCTTTCAATACTTCGGTATCAATATCTTCAAGTTTGTTGATGTAAACGCAAGATTTTCCACTTGTATGCTTGCCCAACTTAGCAAGCAGCTGGTCACAATCCGGATCACCGGTTGCAACATACAAACTGATTTTTGCTTTTCGGGGAGAAAAGCCGGCAAGCGGAGCATCGCCTGAATGGCCGGAGGCGTATACATAATGATAGGAACCAAATCCAATGATGCTCGGCCCCCACATTTTCGGCGGGTATCCGCTGGTTTCTTCAAAAATCTCAAGCAACCGGTACGCATCTTGTTTTTTCTTTGGATTTTCCACCGTCTCTTCGATAAATTGGATAACATCTGAATCTGTTTCTTTCGTCTTTGGCTCATACATGCGGATTCCTCATTTCCAATGGATTTTAAAGGCAATGCATAGCGGCTTCTGCTTCCTCCCAAGGTACTTTATAGCCTTGCCCTTTGGCGCAAAAGATGGATGTTGATGTGTATTCCGGGTCTGCATCTTTATTGTAGCCCCGTTTTTCGATGATTTCTTCTTCATTATGGCAAAAATCATAACCACCGGGCAATAGCGTGAGCGACCCTTTTCCATGGGTAAAGGAAGCGAATTCGGTACTGTATTTCATAAAAGTGGCAACCGGTACTGTTCCTTCGATAATCGCTCTGCCATCTGACATTTCAGGTGCATGAAAGCTTCCGTGGGCTTGCTGGACATCGGATAGCACTTTTCCCATATGGTCTATTTCCACTTTGATTTTGAAATGGTAGACGGGTTCCAGCAAGCGGTTTCGGGCTTTTTCAAGCCCTTGGCGAAGTGCCCGGTAAGCGGCTTCGCGAAAATCACCGCCGGAAGTATGCTGGTTATGGCCACGGCCTGTCAATAAGGTGATTTTCACATCGGTCAATGCCGAACCGGTGAGCAGGCCGTGGTGATCACGCTCTTTTAAATGGTGCAGCACCAAGTTCTGGTTGCCGACAGATAAAGCATCGGCATGGCATGTGTTTGCCAACGTAACGCCGCTGCCTCGAGGTGCCGGTTCGATTTGGAGATGGACTTCTGCATAATGGCGCAGCGGTTCGAAATGGCCGTATCCTGTAACGGTATGTTCTATTGTTTCCTTATAAAGAATTTCGGGGTCTCCGAATGAAACTTGAAAACCGAACCGCTCTTTGACAATTTGTTCAAGAATTTCGAGTTGAATTACGCCCATCACATGGATCTGGATTTCCTGGAAATGCTCATCCCATACCACATGCAGCGAAGGATCTTCAGCATCAAGCAGCATAAAGGCTTTCAGGACTTCCTTGATATTGGCGGCAGGATCTATTGATACTTTTGATTTTAATGCCGGCACCATGCCAAAAGATGTCCGTGTGGTCAATCTCCCCAAACCGTCTCCGATGCGTGTTTCTGAAAGCCCTGCTACAGCAATCAGTTCGCCGGCTCTCGCTTGCTCTACCGACAGAAATTTATGGCCGTTGTAGGCACGAAGCTGAGTCGCTTTTTCCTGAAGACGATTTTCCGAATCTCCATATGCTATTTCGTCCCGGACGCGCAAACAGCCGCTCAGCACTTTCATAAAAGTAAGGCGGTTGCCGTTCGCTTCATGACGGATTTTATACACTTGAGCCGCAAATTCTCCTTCATCTGCATATGCAGTGTCCGTCAGTTGATCAATTTGATCGAAGAACTCTATAACCCCGGCGTCTTTCAAAGCAGAACCGCAAGCAGCAACGAACAACTGCTGATTTTGAATCATTGTTTTCAAGGTTTGCAGCCAAAGTTCGGGAACGTACCCGGAATCCAAATAGTATTCCAATAACGTTTCATTGCGTTCAGCCAGAAACTCGATCAGCTCATCGTTCATCTCGCTATTCTGAAAAGAAGTGGTGACATCAAAGACATCCGGTGTAAGGCTGCTGCGGATCTCCGCTAAAACCCGATGCGCATCGGCGCCTTCTCGGTCGATTTTATTGATGAAGAAGAAAGTTGGCACCTGGTGTTTTTTCAAAAGTTGCCAAACCGTTTCCGTATGGCCTTCGACACCATCAACACCGCTGACGATCAGGATAGCAAAATCCATAACCTGAACGGCACGCTCCATTTCTGCCGAAAAATCAACATGCCCCGGTGTATCAATTAAGAAATAAGTAGAGTCGTTGTAGGAGAACATCGCTTGGTCCGCGAAAATGGTGATGCCTCTATTTTTTTCAATTTCATGGCTGTCGAGAAAAGCATCTTGATGATCGACACGGCCACGCTGCCGGATGCTTTTTGTGTGAAACAGCAATTGCTCGGAAAACGTCGTTTTTCCTGCATCAACATGTGCAAGAATGCCGATTGTTTTGTTCATAATCCACCTCTTCATTATGTTTGCTATGGAATAAGTGTAGCAGAACTAGAGGCAATGGGATAAAGAGAAACTCAATCAGTGGGGTTCTTTCCTCCGCTGATTAAAAGCGGAACATAGGCTAAGAACGCCGCGTCCTGCGGCAACGCCTATGTGACCGACATCCTGTCGGCCTCAATCGGGCTTTTACGGCCAGTAGGTTCCGCTTGAAAAGCGAGGCCTTAGTGGACGTTAAAGCGGGATAAAGAGAAACTCAATCAGTGGATTCTTTCCTCCGCTGTCCGTTAAAGCGGGACAAAATAAAAAATCCTTGAAAGCAGATTCAGCTTTCAAGGGGCTAATGAATGTTAAAAGGCGCAACCGATGCCGAATGCGATAGCGCTGGCACAGCGTTTCCGGTAGGCATCCAATTTTAATAATTCGGCTTCTTCGCGGTTTGTCATAAAGCCGCATTCAATCAAAACAGCTGGCATTTTAGTATCACGGAGTACAGCAAAATCAGCTTTTTTAACACCCCGATTTTTCCGGTGCGTCGACAAGATTAAGGCCTGCTGGATTGAACCCGCGAATTTTATGCTGTCCGGGCTTGATTTGGTGTAGGTAAACGTTTCAATTCCTTGGGTGTCATTAAAGACCGAGCCAAAAGCGTTGGCATGGATGGAGACGAATAACTCTGCTTTTAACCGGTTGGCCAGCGCCGTCCGTTCATGGAGAGGCACGTCCTGATCCGGATGATGGCTGAAAAAAACGCTATGGCCATCCAGTATCAAACGCTTCTTGACTTCATCTGCCACTGCCGCATTAAAATGGAATTCCCGGATGCGTCCATCGGGAGAGCGCTTGCCGGGAGTATGGGGTCCATGTCCTGCATCAATCATTATTTTCATTGTCAAATTCCTCCTTTACTGTCCATATAGATGGAAGCTGGCAGAAAGGAGACAGGAAAATCTTCAAATTAAAGCTTTCCGTGTTAAAATAGGAGCAAACCGTCAGAATGATGGAAGAACTTCGTAAAAAGCTCTTTGCATTTTGATTGTAAAAGGAATGAGGGGAAAAATGGGACAGGTAACAGTAAGGCAAGTAATGGATACTTTTGATTTGAAATTGGTCAGTGGCGAAGATGGTCTTGGCCGGCATATTCCTATCAGTGATATTTCACGGCCTGGGCTTGAAATGGCAGGATATTTTACGCATTACCCAGCGAATCGGGTGCAAATGCTTGGTAAGACGGAGTTGTCATTTTTTGCGTTATTGGAAGCAAGAGAACGGACGGAGCGGATGCTGAAGCTCTGTACCGATGATACACCGGCTATTATTGTAGCTCATGATATGGAAGTGCCACCGGAGCTGGTGGATGCTTCAAATCAAAGGCATGTGCCGGTATTCTGCACTAAAATGCCGACGACCCGCTTCTCCAGTTTGCTGACAAACTATTTGGAAAGCCAGCTAGCTCCTACAACTGCAGTACATGGCGTATTGGTGGATATATATGGAGTCGGTGTTTTGATTACAGGGAAAAGCGGTGTGGGTAAAAGTGAAACTGCATTGGAACTTGTGAAAAAAGGGCATCGCCTCGTTGCGGATGACTGCGTGGAAATCCATCAGGAAGGCGAAAATACATTGGTCGGCCATCCTCCGAAACTGATAGAGCATTTGCTTGAAATCAGAGGGGTTGGCATCATCGATATCATGACGCTGTTCGGTGCAAGTGCTGTCCGGACTTTCAAACGCATTTCTTTGGTCATTGACCTGGAATTATGGGATCAGGATAAAACATATGACCGCCTCGGGTTGGAAGAAGAGAAGATGCGGATCATTGATACGGATTTAACGAAGCTGACGATTCCTGTTCGCCCTGGGCGAAACTTAGCCGTTATTATTGAAGTTGCTGCCATGAATTATCGCTTGAAGCGTATGGGCGTCAACGCAGCAGAAGAATTTTCAAAACGGCTGGATGAAGTTATTGCTCAAGATACAAATTAAGGGAATGGGAAGGTGCATGGCATGTATTCGATTTTAGCTGCAATTGATCCGATCGCTTTCTCGCTCGGGCCAATCGATGTCCGCTGGTATGGTGTCATTATTGCTGTCGGCATCATCATCGCATTTTTGGTTGGCCAGCGTGAAATGGTTAAACGGGGGCTTCATCCCGATTTTCTGACGGATCTGCTGATTTGGGCGGTGCCGCTGGCTATTGTCGGGGCCCGCATTTATTATGTGATTTTCCAATGGGATCATTATAAAGACAATCCCGGGGAAATCATTGCCATATGGAATGGCGGAATTGCAATTCACGGAGCGCTTATCGCTTCAGTGATCGTGGCGTATATTTTTACAAAGCGCCGCAATACGCCATTCCTGAAAGTGGCAGATATTCTTGCCCCCAGCATTTTAATCGGCCAGGCCATTGGCCGATGGGGAAATTTTATCAACCAGGAAGCACATGGCGGGGAAGTGAGCCGTGCATTTCTGGAAAATCTATTCATTCCGGATTGGATCATCAATCAAATGTACATAGATGGTGCTTATTATCATCCGACGTTTTTATATGAGTCGTTATGGAGTTTTGTCGGCATCATTATATTGCTGCTGCTGCGCCGGGTGAATCTGGTGCGCGGTGAAATGTTCTTTTTCTACGTAATCTGGTATTCTGTCGGCCGCTTCTTTATTGAAGGAATGCGGACGGACAGCTTGTATGTAATCGGAGAACTGCGGGCTGCTCAGTTGGTATCTGTAGTCGCGATCATTATTGCAGTCGTTTTCGTAATTTACCGTCGTGTAAAACTAAAAAATCCTCCACGTTACTTGGATAAATAGAAAGAAGGAATGGAATGTCTACGTTGAAAAATGGATTGAAAGCAGGTTTGCGTACGACTTGGACATTAGGGAAAATCATTTTCCCGATCACGTTATTGCTTACAATGCTCCAATTCACGCCGGTTCTGCCGTTTATTGTAGAGTTAGTAGCTCCTATCATGGGACTTTTCGGGCTTAGCGGAGATGCTGCCATTCCACTGGTCCTAGGAAACGCCTTGAATTTATACGCGGGCATCGGGGCGATCCTGTCCCTGGAACTCACAGTCAAGGAAGTATTTATCCTGGCAGTCATGCTTTCTTTTTCACATAATATTTTTATCGAAACCGGGGTTGCGTTAAAAGTTGGGGTTAAGCTGTGGGTGGTTCTAGTAGTCCGGTTTGGATTGGCCGCTTTATCGGGGATTGTCATCAACCTCGTTTGGAAAGGCGGCGGTGAAATTGCCCAATATGGTTTCGCGCCGGCAGCTGCGGCTGCCCCGGAAAGCTGGATGGGCATTTTCCTGCTCGGACTTGAAAAAGCTTCTTTCGGAGTATTGCAGCTGGCGATGATCGTCATTCCGCTGATGCTGATGATTCAGATTTTGAAAGATAAAGGCTACTTACAACGCATCTCCAATTCTATGGGGCCGTTGACTCGGTTATTGGGTATTCAGAAAAATGCTTCGCTGACATTGGCATCAGGCTTAGTTTTCGGGCTAGCAATGGGAGCGGGCGTTATGATTCAGGCAGTCCAGGAAGATGGGGTCAGCAAAAAAGATGCGACACTGGCATTTATCTTTTTGGTGGCATGCCATGCCATTGTAGAAGATACACTCATTTTCGTTCCACTCGGTATTCCGATATGGCCATTGTTTGTCATTAGGCTTGTTACAGCACTTGTCCTAACGATCTTTGTTTCTTACATATGGCGGAAGACAGAAGAAAACCGGAAGGAAGTGCTTTCTTCATGACCAAAGAAATCAACACCTTATTATTCGACTTTGACGGAACGCTGCTCGACACTAATGAGCTGATCATCCAAACATTTCAATCGGTATTGGATGAGCATTTTCCCGGACGTTTCGAAAGACAGGATGTGCTCCATTTTATCGGGCCTTCACTTGAACAGACGTTTAACGCAATTGCTCCGGATAACGCAGCAGAACTGACTGAGCAATACCGGGCCATCAACAAAACTTTGCATGATGAATTGGTGACTGAATATGACGGCGTTGCTGAAACCTTAAGGCTGCTGAAAAACCGCGGCTTGAAAATGGCGATTGTTTCCACTAAAAGAGGAGCTTCAATCAGGCATGGGCTGGAATTGATGGGTGTCGGAAACGTTTTTGACGTCATCATCAGCCTGGATGAAGTAAAAGAACCGAAGCCGGATCCAGAACCGATTTTGCTGGCATTGGAACAATTAAATGCGTCACCGGGTGAAGCATTGATGATTGGCGACAATTCACATGACATTGAAGGCGGACAGAATGCTGGGGTCCGTACAGCCGGTGTTGCTTGGTCAGTCAAAGGCGAAGAATTTTTAGCCGGTTTTAATCCCGACTTTATGCTGCAGCATATCAGTGATTTACTGCAGTTAATGAAAGAAGAAGTCCAATGAGAAACACAGAGCGTCATTTTGTTACCGGTCAAAACTCGCTTTGGCATGTCTATAAAACGGTGCCGTTTTGGAAAGTCGTCAAAAATTTCATCATCATCCAAACCGCCCGTTATACACCTTTCTTGCCCATGAAAAATTGGCTCTACAAAACATTTTTGCATATGAAAGTGGGCGAGCATTCTTCTTTTGCTTTAATGGTCATGCCGGATGTCATGTTCCCGGAGAAAATTACTGTCGGAAAAAATTCAGTCATCGGTTATAATACGACCATACTTGCCCACGAATATTTGATTAATGAATACCGGTTAGGGGAAGTCATAATAGGAGACGAAGTTCTGATCGGCGCGAATACGACTATTTTGCCTGGAGTGACAATAGGAGACGGTGCCATTGTTTCAGCAGCCACGCTGGTCAATAAAGACGTACCGGCCGGAGCCTTTGTCGGTGGAAATCCGATGATGATTATCTATACAGCTGAACAAATGGCCGAACGCCAACTAAAAACCTGAAAGCGGTGTGCTTTCAGGTTTTTTTACTACAAAGAATAGGGAATTTTCAGCTGTTGATAATCAAAGAGGCATAAAAATCAATATTTTCATGAATTTCTCCAGCAAAGGCACGTAAGTCCACCGCATAGGAAGATGTAAGCCCAAGCAGTCGAAGCCATGCACAAAAGTGTTTTTTCTGCTCAACTTTACACTATTCCTTGACGGTCCATAGAAAGATGCGCTAAAATAAAAATTACTTCACCACTCTAACTAACTAAAGTAAAATAACCAATTTTAGGAAGTGACTCCAATGACCATTCAAATGTTCGAGAAACCACTGGGTATGCGTGACGATTTTCCGTTTATTGCTAAAAAGAAAGCTGAACTGCGTGCTAAAGGAACATCGATTATGCAAGGCGCTGGATATGATTTGCTTCAAACTCCGACGCTTGAGTATTACGAAACTATCGGCAAAATTTCTGCTATTCCAGATAAAGCGCTTTTTAAATTATTGGACAGCCAAGGCGAAACACTGGTCCTTCGCCCGGACATGACATCACCGATTGCACGGGTGGCAGCTTCAAAACTGCTGAAAGAAAAAATGCCGGTCCGGCTCGGTTATTACTCGAACGTTTTCCGCGCACAAAAGCGGGAAGGCGGCCGGCCGGCAGAATTTGAGCAAATGGGTGTCGAACTGATTGGCGACGATTCGTTATATGCAGATGCAGAAGTGATTATTCTGGCATCGAATATCTTAAACCAATTGAATGTCGAATCCGGCCGTGTCGTCATTGGCCACACGCAATTGCTGCAATTGATATTAAAGGATTTCGGTTTGGACAACGATCAGATAGAAGTAGTCAGGGCTGCGCTCGTTTCAAAAAACAGCGTCCGTTTCGAACAACTGGCCAATGAACTGATGAAAGATGCAGAAAAAGCGGCTTCTTTTAAACAATTAGTCATCACCTCTACATTAGAACATTGGAAGCCATATATTGATTTTTCTAATGGTGAACAGGCTGGACTTTATGAAGAAATGCTGAAACTGCAAACGATTATCCAAAGGAACGGGCTGGCGGAAGCCATCACCTATGACTTATCTTTTACCAGCCACATGACTTATTACACCGGTTTGGTGTTTGAATTCTATGGAGCAGGCAGCGGATTTCCATTAGGCAATGGGGGACGCTATGACGGCTTGATGAAACAGTTTGGCCTGCAGGTCGGAGCAACGGGATTTGGTTTGCGTGTTGACCGGCTGCTGGAAGTGATGGCGCCGGATCAAGAGGAAGAACAGCATATCCTCATATTATTTGATGAAACCACTGAAGAACAGGCGCATGAGCAAGCGCAAGGACTGCGCGATTCCGGAACAAGGGTAACGCTTCAATATACACCGGCTGTACACGCAATCGAAGAGTTCAGTGCCTTGTTCAGCGAAGTAAGACGATTGGAAGGTGCTAATAATGGATGAACTGACGATTGCCATGCCAAAAGGGCGGATTTTTGAAGAAGCCTATGAATTGCTTGTTAAAGCGGGCTATGATTTGCCAAAAGAACTGGATGACTCGCGCAAACTAATCGTGGAAGCGCCGAATGAACGTTTCCGCTTTATTTTGGCAAAGCCGATGGACGTCCCGGTATATGTGGAACACGGAGTAGCGGACATCGGAATTGCAGGAAAAGACGTCATGCTGGAGCTTGATCGTTCCGTACATGAACTGCTGGACCTTGGCATTAGCCGATGCTATATCGCGACTGCAGGATTGCCGAATACCGAGATGAATCCGGTGACGCCGCGCATTGCTACTAAATACCCTAAAATCGCTTCCCGTTTTTACCGAGGCAAAGGGGAACAAGTGGAAATCATTCAATTGAACGGTTCGATTGAACTGGCTCCGATGATTGGTCTTGCGGACCGCATCGTTGATATCGTTTCAACAGGCAAAACCTTGAAAGAAAATGGCCTTGTGGAGTATGAGCAGATTGTTGAAATTACGTCACGGCTGATTGCTAATCCTGTAAGTTACCGCTTGAAGCAGAAGCGAATCCGTGAACTTGTTGAAAACTTACGAAAGCAGGCGAAGGCATGAAACAGACGCAATTATCTTTCAGTATTTCCATCAGGAGAACGATTGCTGAAGCTAATGCCGAGCAACTGGCAGCCGTCAAAGAAATTATCCAGAACGTGAAGCAAAACGGCGATTCGGCATTGCTCGCATACACCGAAAAATGGGATGGGGTCAAATTGGAGAGCATCCGGGTCAGCCATGACGAAATCATGGAGGCGGTCGGCCGCTTTGATGCCCAACTGCTTCAGGATTTGACGGAAGCAGCGGACAATGTCCGGGAGTACCACGAAAACCAGAAGCAAGAGGGCTATAAAAACACCAGAAACGACGGTTCTTATGTAGCTCAGCGCGTTACGGCGATCAGTTCAGCGGGATTGTATGTTCCAGGCGGGACGGCGGCTTATCCGTCTTCCGTGTTGATGAATGTCATTCCAGCCCAAGTAGCGGGTGTCGGCCGGGTGGTACTGACTTCTCCGCCAGGAAAAGACGGCAGATTATCTGATGGAGTGTTGGTTGCAGCACATATTCTTGGAATTGATGAAATTTACAAAGCGGGCGGCGCCCAAGCGATTGCCGCGCTTGCATACGGAACAGAATCAATCGAAGCAGTGGATAAAATCACAGGGCCAGGCAATGTGTTTGTGGCTCTTGCAAAACGGCAAGTTTTTGGCGACGTCGCGATCGACATGATTGCAGGGCCAAGTGAAATTGCCATCATTGCGGACGAAACAGCTTTTGCCGATGAAGTGGCGGCAGATCTATTGTCGCAGGCGGAACACGATCCGATGGCAAGTGCCGTGCTGCTGACAACCAGCCAGCAGCTGGCAGATGCTGTCTCGCTTGAAGTGGAGCGCCAGCTGGAGACCCTGCCGCGGCAGTCTATTGCAGGTAAAGCGATCAATGATCACGGCATGATTTATGTCGGGGAAACGATGGATGAATTGATTGCGGCTGCGAATGAACTCGCACCAGAACACTTGGAAATTATGACGGCAAATGCAGAAGCCTTATCAGAAAGAATCCAGCATGCCGGGGCCATCTTTATCGGCCGTTATTCGTCGGAACCGATTGGCGATTATTTTGCAGGCACGAACCATGTCTTGCCAACCAACAGCACGGCACGTTTTTCAAGTGCCTTGTCAGTCTACGATTTTGTCAAACGGACAAGTGTGGTTTATTACAGTGAACAGGCCTGGCAGCAAAATGAAGCGAAAATTGCCCGCCTCGCACGTCTTGAAGGACTCGAAGGACATGCACGTGCAGTAGAATCCCGTGCCTGGAAAAAAGGAGAATAAATGATGAGAAAAGCTGAAATCAAGCGCAATACAAATGAAACCAAAGTAGCCATTTCTTTTTCGCTGGATGGAGATGGAAAAGCGGATATCAACACTGGCGTGCCATTTATGGACCATATGCTTGACTTGTTCATCAAGCACGGTTTGTTTGACGGGGAAATCAAAGCGGACGGCGATACCCATATTGATGACCACCATACTACAGAAGACATTGGCATTGTCCTTGGGCATGCAGTGAAGGAAGCATTGGGTGACAAAAAAGGCATCCGCCGCTATGGCAATGCATTTGTTCCAATGGATGACGCTCTTGCTCAAGTGGTCGTTGACTGTTCGAATCGCCCCCACTTGGAAATGCGGGGCATTATCCCAAACGAAAAAGTAGGGACGTTCGATACAGAACTGGTCCGCGAGTTTCTTTGGAAATTTGCACTTGAGTCGCGTATGAATGTCCACGTTATTATTCACTACGGCCACAATACACACCACATTATCGAAGCGGTCTTCAAGGCACTCGCTCGTGCGCTTGATGAAGCGACAATCATTGATTCCCGCGTGAAAGGTGTACCGTCAACAAAGGGGCTGTTAACATGATTATCGGAATTATCGATTACGGCATGGGCAATCTGTTCAGCGTTGAACAAGCATTGAAGAAACTGGATTGCACAGTGATTCTTTCTGACGATCCGGAGACGCTGCTTGAAGCAGAAGCAATATTGCTGCCAGGAGTCGGCGCCTTTCCGGATGCCATGGAATTGCTGGACCGCAAAGGGCTGTCTTCTTTTATTCAATCATTGCCGCAAAAAGGGATTCCGCTCCTTGGAATTTGCCTGGGCATGCAGCTGCTGTATGAAGACAGTTCAGAAGTGAAACCGACAAAAGGGCTCAGCTTGTTGAAAGGGCAGATTCGCCGGTTTGAAAAAGGCGCGTACCGCATTCCTCACATGGGCTGGAACCGGCTTGAATTTTCCCGCATGCCGTATTGGCTGGATGATCTGCAAGTGGATACCCATGTCTATTTCGTCCACTCGTTTTTAGCGGTAAACACGGATCCGGAACAGGTATGGGCTACTGCCAGCTACGGCAACATCGATGTGCCTGGCGTCGTAGGTTCAGGATTGATTACAGGAATGCAGTTCCACCCGGAAAAATCCGGTGATTTCGGCCATTATCTACTTGAGCAATGGATTGCAAATGTCAGGAGGAATCAAGATGAGCAAGTTTCAAATCTATCCCGCAATTGATTTGCGCGGCGGGAAATGCGTGCGGCTTTTCCAGGGAGATTATGCACAGGAAACCGTCTACGGCGATTCGCCGGTTGAGATGGCCAAGCAATTTGTGGATGCCGGGACAGAATGGATCCATATGGTCGATTTGGACGGAGCCAAAGATGGCGTCCGGATCAATGACAAAGTGGTGATTGAAGCGGCAAAGCTTCCGGTCAATATCCAAATCGGCGGCGGCATCCGGACGCGTGAAGATATAGAACATTATTTATCAAATGGCATTAGCCGCGTCATCATCGGAAGCCTGGCAATCCGCAATCCGGAACTGGTCGTATCGTTCATTGAGGAATTCGGGGCGGAACGCATCGTCATTGGCATTGATGCCAAGAACGGCATGGCTGCAACCGAAGGATGGATTGAAACTTCAGGGCAATCAGCTAAAGACGTTGCCAGTTTTTTTGTTTCCAAAGGTGCCAAGCATTTTATCTACACAGATATCGCGACCGATGGGACATTGCAAGGACCGAATATTGATGCCAATAAAACACTCGTCGATTCAGAAGGAGCAGAAGTAATCGTATCCGGTGGAATCGGTTCTTTAGAAGACATTCAAAACGTCAAACAGGCAGCCGGCGAGAGCCCGATTGCTGGAGTCATTATCGGTAAAGCGCTGTATGAAAACCGCTTTACGCTGGAGGAGGCGCTGTCATGTTGACCAAACGGATTATCCCATGCCTCGATGTCAAAGAAGGGCGCGTCGTCAAAGGCGTTAGCTTTGTGTCGCTTCGTGATGCTGGGGACCCAGTAGAGCTTGCCCGTTTTTACGACAAGCAAGGAGCGGATGAATTGGTCTTCTTGGATATTTCCGCTTCCCACGAAGGCAAAGAAACGATGATTGAAGTAGTGAAAATAGTGGCCACGGAATTATCCATCCCGTTTACGGTTGGAGGCGGCATCCGTTCTCTCGAAGACATGAAACGCATGCTGCGTGCAGGAGCCGATAAAGTTTCCTTGAATACTTCGGCACTGGACCGGCCAGAGCTGATCAAAGAAGGCGCGGATTATTTCGGTTCACAATGCATTGTCGTGGCAATTGATGCCAAAAGCAATGGTGCAGGCTGGGATGTCTATACGCACGGCGGGCGCAATAAAACCGGCTGGGATGCCGTGGAATGGGCGAAGAAAAGTGTTGAACTCGGAGCAGGAGAACTGCTTTTGACTTCAATGGATAAAGACGGCTCAAAAGATGGTTTTGATCTGGAACTGACAAAAGCGGTGCGAGAAGCTGTAGAAGTGCCGGTGATTGCAAGTGGCGGGGCAGGGAATCGGGAACATTTCGCCGAAGTATTTAAAGAAGTGGATGCAGATGCTGCTCTTGCTGCATCGATTTTCCATTATAAAGAGACCAGCGTTGCTGAAGTGAAAGAGTATTTAAGGAAAGAAGGAGTGAATGTCCGATGAATGATATAAAGTATGATGGCAACGGGCTGGTTCCTGTTATTATTCAAAATGCCGACACGAAAGCAGTGCTGACCTTGGCTTATGCAAACGAAGAGGCTGTGCAAAAAACGCTTGAAACAAACGAAACTTGGTTATATTCGAGAAGCCGCAACGAATTATGGAACAAAGGTGCAACCAGCGGCAATACTCAGCAAGTGACGGCAGTGCGGCTTGACTGTGATGGAGATTCATTAATCTATGAAGTGATTCCGAATGGACCGGCCTGCCATACAGGCGAAGAAAGCTGTTTCCATAATACGATTGCCGGTACGGCAAACGAGTCGAAAGTAGATATGTTCAGCGAGCTGACAGGATTGATCCAAAAAAGAGAGCAGGAAATGCCAGCAGGTGCTTATACAACTTATTTATTTGAAGAAGGCGTCGATAAAATCTGCAAAAAAGTCGGGGAAGAAGCGGCTGAAGTAATTATTGCGGCGAAAAACAGAGATCCGAAAGAATTAGCGATGGAAACGGCGGACTTGTTTTATCATGTCCTGGTGCTGCTGCAAGAACAGAAAGTTGGATTTAACGAAGTGATTGATGTGTTAAAAGAGCGTCATGCAACAAAAACTGCGGGTAAACAATAAGGAAATATGCTATAATTACAACACATTTAAGTAGAGGAGCGATGGCAATCGTTCCTTTTACTTTTTCGGAGGCATATTTTGGAGAATAAAAAGAAGAAAAACTATGAAAATGTCCTATCATTCATTCCATCAGGGGAATATTATTACAAAAAGGCATTAAAAGAGTTGCAGCGGGAACAGTATCCAAAAGCTCATAAGTATTTGCAGCGTGCTACAGAACTGAGCCCTAAAGACCCGGATATCTGGGTTCAATTTGGAATCGTGCTCATGGAAATGCAGGAATTCGGGCAAGCAATGGAAGCATTGCGCACGGCGTATGACCTCGATCCATATAAGACGGAGAACTTGTTTTTCTTGGCAGAAGTGCATGCTCATATGGGGATGTTCTTAGAAGCACGCAATTTTGCGAAGAAATACGTGGAAAGCGATGTCCAAGGCCAGTATGCGGCAGAAGCTTTGGAAATCATCGATTTTGCAGAGCAGGAAGACTGGCAGCTTTTAGATGATGATGGAGAAGCTCAAGACAGTGAGTATTTTTATCAGCAAGAAAAGGCTCGGCGCTTGATGGAGGAAGGAAACTTTCTGGAAGCCATCAAGTTGCTGGAATCGCTGATTGAAGAAAAGCCGGACTTCTGGGGAGCACATAACAATCTGGCGCTGGCTTACTTTTATATCGGCGAAACGGAAATGGCAAAAGCGTTATTGCATGATGTGTTAAGAAGAAATACAGGAAATCTGCATGCGCTTTGCAATTTGGCGGTCTTTCATTATTATGAAAAAAATGATGAACTTGAAGATGTGCTGGATTTGCTGAAGAAAATTCAGCCTTATATTTTTGAGCACCGCTATAAATTAGGTGCCACTTTTGCGCTGGTCGGTAAGTATAAAGAAGCATACCGCTGGTTGCGGAGCCTTCAAAAACGCGGGTTTGATGGTGACCCGGCGTTCTATTTCTGGTTGTCCCATGCCGCTTATCATTCCGGCCATGAAGATGTAGCCAAACAAGCATGGAAGCATTTGACGAAAATAGATCCTGGCAAAGATGGCTATGAACCATGGGCAGAACAGGCAGCTATGCCACATCCGGAGGCGCTTGAACACAACCGGGATTACTTGGTGGAAAAACTGGATCATCCGCACAAGAGCGAGCGTTTATTCGGCCTGTTTCTATTAGGAAAGTCTGTCCATAAACAGGAAATTGTCTCGCACCCGAATTGGCTGAAAGCTGACCAGCCTTCTGTACTTGAAACGTATTTGCTTGGGTATGCGCTTGGCCATCCATTTAAAGAAGCAATACCGGAAGAGCGAGCTTTCATGCGAGCAATGGAAGCGACTGAAATCCTCTATCAAGAGGAAAATATGATAACGGAACAAGGCTCCTACGCTTTCCAAATGTGGTTTATGCTGGTTGAAAAAGCGTTTGAGCGTCGTTATGGATTTAAAAACCCAAGAGCCTTAGCCGCTTCGGTTGCTTATATGGTCAGATCTTCAAGAGACCGTTCTGTCACAAAAAAAGCGGTTGCCGCGCATTTTGGCATATCGACAGCTACATTGACAAAATACGTCAATGAATTGATCCAGTATTTGCCGCTTTTCGAATCATAAGCAAAAAAGTTGCTGCAATGCTGGTAATCTTATACGATTTAGCTACTGAGATTTAGGAGGGCCTATTATGACTGAGACAAATAATACTTATGACGTGATCATTATTGGAGCAGGACCAGCAGGCATGACAGCCGCTGTTTACACATCAAGAGCGAATTTATCAACATTAATGCTGGAACGCGGAATTCCTGGCGGCCAAATGGCCAACACGGAAGAAATTGAAAACTATCCGGGTTTTGAACATATTTTAGGGCCAGACCTTTCGAATAAAATGTTCGAGCACGCGAAAAAGTTTGGTGCTGAATATGCTTATGGCGATGTGAAAGAAATCATTGATGGGGAAGAATACAAGACCATCATTGCTGGTTCAAAAGAATACAAAGCGCGCGCTATTATTATTACAACAGGTGCGGAATATAAAAAAATGGGCATTCCTGGAGAAAGCGAATTAGGTGGCCGTGGTGTCAGCTATTGTGCGGTATGTGATGGAGCATTCTTTAAACAGAAAAATCTTGTTGTCGTCGGAGGCGGAGATTCTGCAGTTGAGGAAGGCGTTTATTTAACGCGTTTTGCAGATAAAGTGACAATCGTCCACAGACGCGATGAGCTTCGCGCACAAAAAATCCTTCAGGATCGGGCTTTTGCAAACGATAAAATTGATTTTATCTGGAGTCATACGGTTAAAGAAATTAATGATGAAAATGGCAAAGTGGGAAGTGTCACGCTGGTTTCTACAAAAGACGGCAAAGAACAGGAATTTAAAGCGGATGGCGTATTTATCTATATCGGTATGCTGCCGTTGACGAAACCGTTTGCTGATTTAGGAATCTTAAATGACGAAGGTTATGTTGTGACCAATGAGAAAATGGAAACAACAGTTCCAGGAATATATGCTGCAGGAGATGTGCGTGAAAAAATGCTGCGTCAAGTTGTTACCGCAACAGGTGATGGAAGCATTGCTGCTCAAGCTGTTCAGCATTATATTGAGGAATTGGTCGAGAAGATTGGGATTAAAGCCTAATTTAATGCTATTTTAATGTGCTTGTAACACCCTTGTCATGAGAGGGTGGTAAAGTAGGAATAGTAAATTGACCCCCTTTTTATAAAGATATTTTGACAGGCCGTTTTTCGAGTTAATCGGAGAGCGGCCTCTTTTTTTATGCATAAAATTTAAAGCTCGTTTTCAAATAGGCTTTTCGGATCTGTTCAGGCGCTTCCGCTTTTCTTTGTCCAGCTCCGGTGCCTGGCCCCTCGAGGTCGCTTCGGTCTTACTGCGAATGGCAAAAGCACCATTCACTGTAAGCCCTCCAGCGCTTGTCGGGGCTGTATAGGCACCTGCGCTTTTCTTAGTGTCTAGCTGCAAGAGCCAGCTTCTCGGGTCACAAGCCAACCTGGCTGTGTGGCAAAAAACGCCACTCCGCCAGTTCGTCTTATGCCTGTCGAAGCTAAACGGCTCTTTCCGCTTTTCTGGATCTAGCTGCAGCGCCCAGCTCCTCGAGTCGCTTCAGACCGGTCTGCGATGGCAAAGTGCGCCATCACTAACCGATCTTCCAGCGCTTGTCGGAGCTTACCGGGCGCTTCCGCTTTTCTTTTTTTGCATGACACGCCTGGATAGATGTATAATGGAGAGAGTTTACAATAGATACGGAGTGTCGACAGTGCAGCGAATCGCAAATTTATTAGTGGTCCATGATGGACAAGTATTGCTATTAAAAAAACCCCGGCGTGATTGGTACGTTGCACCGGGCGGTAAAATGGAATCAGGAGAATCGATTTACGAAGCGGCGATCAGGGAATTCACAGAAGAAACAGGCGTCCAGCCGCTTGGAACGCATTTAAAAGGAATTTATACCATGATGATTCAAGAAGAAGAACAGATTGTAGATGAGTGGATGCTCTTTACTTTTCTGGCAACCGGCTTGATCGGCAAACCTTTTGAAGAAACGAGAGAGGGATTGCTTGAATGGCACCCTGTTGAAAGTTTGGCATTTTTGCCGATGGCAGAAGGAGACCGCACAAATCTGCAGTTTGCTGTTAGCCAAACGGGTATGCAGTACGGGACTTTTCATTATTCCCCGGAATTCCAATTAATTAAAGAAAGCATTCAAATGTCTACTGAAGAGGGGATCCAGCATAATGGATAAGCACACTGATGAAACTGAATTGATCATAATCACCGGCATGTCGGGAGCCGGAAAAACAGTCGCAATCCAAAGTTTCGAAGACTTGGGTTTTTTTACAATTGATAACTTGCCACCGACCTTATTATTGACTTTCATCAAGTTGATGAGAGATTCCGGCAAATCAATGAAGCGGGTTGCCGCAGTAATGGATTTACGAGGAGGAGACTTTTTCGACAGCCTGGTAGATGCCATTGACAATATCTCAAAAGAGCCGAAAGTATCAACGACAATCCTATTTCTTGATGCCGACAATCAAACACTTGTCAGCCGGTACAAGGAATCACGCCGGTCACACCCGTTATCTCCAGGTGGCCTAGTGCTAGGCGGCATAAAAAAAGAGCGTGATATGCTGATGGACCTGCAAGGACGGGCGAAATACATTTATAATACGTCAACCATGACGCCTAGACAGCTAAGAGAAAAAATTGTAACGGATTTTGCTACGCAAACAAGCAATAAATTTACTGTGAACGTGATGTCTTTCGGATTCAAACACGGCATGCCAATTGATGCCGATTTGGTTTTTGATGTCCGTTTTTTACCGAATCCTTATTATATTGAAGAATTGAATCCTTTATCCGGACTGGATGAACCGGTTTCCAACTATGTTCTTCAATGGAGTGAGACCCAAACATTAATCAGTAAACTGACGGACCTTTTTGACTTCATGATTCCCCAGTATAAAAACGAAGGCAAAGCGCAACTTGTGATCGCTTTTGGCTGCACAGGCGGCCAGCACCGATCAGTAACGCTTGCTGAGTATTATGGAAAACTATTGGCCAACCAAAATAAAACAATCATAACCCATCGGGACGTCAAAACAAGAAAGGGCTGAGTGCATGGAAAGTACTTTGCGCCGGAAACGGGTTGTTATAATCGGTGGAGGCACGGGACTATCTACGCTTTTAAGAGGTTTAAAAAAGTTTCCGCTTGATTTAACTGCGGTCGTTACCGTAGCTGACGACGGAGGAAGCTCAGGCCGACTTCGAAACGATTTAGATATACCTCCTCCTGGAGACATTCGAAACGTCATGGCTGCTTTATCAGATGCTGAACCATTGGTGGCAGAAATGTTTCAATACCGATTTAAACACTCCCCAGACTTAGAAGGTCATTCTCTAGGCAATCTCATGCTTGCCGCTTTGACAAACATCACAGGGGATTTTTCTCATGCTGTAAAGGAAATGAGCCGTGTGTTGAATGTCAACGGGACAGTACTGCCAGCAGCAAATCAATTGGTCACGCTCCATGCCGAGTTTGAAGATGGCACTATTGTCAGTGGAGAATCTAAGATTCCGGCGTATTTGCAGCCAATAAAGAGAGTGTTTTTAGAACCGCAGGATGTAAAAACTTTGCCTGATACGATAGAGGCTATAATGAAAGCGGACGTCCTAGTAGTTGGGCCAGGATCGCTGTATACCAGTATATTGCCAAATTTGCTTGTGAAAGATATCAAAAAAGCAGTGGTAGCAGCTGGAGCTAAAAAAATATATATCTGCAATTTGATGACGCAAGCAGGGGAAACCTACAAATATACAGCCTGCGACCATGTCCAGGCGATTTATGATCATGTAGGTGAACCATTCCTGGATGCTATTCTGCTCAATAAGGAACAAGTTCCTAAAGGAGTTGCGGAACGCTATAAAAAACAAAAAGCATGGCCGGTCGAATATGATGAAGAGCGTCTGCAAAACATGGGTCTTGAAATCTTCAAACAGGATATCGCGAATATTTTTGGCGAAGCAGTCCGTCACGAACCTATGAAAGTAGCAGAATGGCTATTTGAATATACTGGAGGCCTTATTAAGGAAGATCCAAAGCATTTATACTTTTGATGCTTGGAAGGGGGAATATGATATGTCTTTTGCTTCGGAAACAAAAAAAGAAATGACACAAGTCGAAGTGGACGATTGTTGTGGGAAAGCGGAATTATCTGCTTTAATTCGCATGAACGGCACCATATCATTTTCAAATCGGCAATTGAGCCTTGATATACAAACCGAAAATGCGGCAATAGCCCGTAGGATTTATACATTATTAAAACGCTTTTACCGGGCTTATCCGGTAGAATTGCTAGTCCGCAAAAAAATGCGCCTGAAAAAGAACAACGTTTATATTTGCAGAATCAGGGAAGGTTCTAAACATGTATTGGAAGACCTGGCAATTATATCGGAAGGCTTTCAATTTGAACATGAAATCAATAAGGCCTTAATTGAAAAAAACTGCTGCAAACGCGCATACTTGCGTGGTGCTTTTTTGGCAGGAGGTTCGGTTAACAACCCGGAAACATCATCCTATCACTTGGAAATTTACTCGCTTTATAAAGACCATGCAGATTCCTTGGTGAATTTAATGAATGAATTCCACTTAAATGGCAAGACCATTGAACGGAAAAAAGGGTTTGTCACTTATTTGAAAGAAGCAGAAAAAATTTCTGACTTTCTCAGTATTGCCGGCGCCCATTCTGCTTTATTGAAATTTGAAGACGTGCGCATCATTCGCGATATGCGCAATAGCGTCAATCGTTTGGTGAATTGCGAAACTGCCAATTTGAATAAAACCATCGATGCGGCTTTGCGCCAAGTGGAGAATATTCGCTTTATCGATCAGATGATTGGAATTGACCAACTGCCGGAGCGGCTTCGGGAAATTGCACGGCTGCGTGTAGAATACCAAGATGTCACCTTAAAAGAACTGGGAGAGATGGTATCAACCGGGAACGTCAGCAAATCCGGAGTGAATCACCGGTTGCGAAAAATTGATGAAATTGCCGAAACCTTGAGAAAAGGAGAAATGATTGGCCAATGATTGTCGGCCTTTCTTTCATATAAGTTAAAGTGTTTAGTCAAGTTTCAGAGGAGGATCAGCATGGTTGATAAACAAGTGGAAGTTCAATTGAAGTCAGGTTTACAAGCAAGGCAAGCGGCTTTGTTCGTTCAAGAAGCAAACCGTTATAATTCGGATGTTTACTTAGAAAAAGACGATAAAAAAGTAAACGCCAAAAGCATAATGGGCATTATGAGTCTGGCAATCAGTAAAGGGACGATCGTCAAAATTTCTGCAGATGGCAGAGATGAAGAAACGGCAGTAGAAGCATTGGCTGCCATTATTGAAAAAGATGCATAAAAAAGAGTCCACAGCAACCAGCTGTGGACTCTTTCTATTCTCAAAAAATTAAACAGAAAAAGAGGATTCGGAATAACTCATCCCGAATCCTCTTGGCTCGTCTTATTTTTTTTCTTCCAGCAATTTGTTGCGAGTGATGATTTGGTCAACCAAACCGTATTCAACTGCGCGTTCAGCAGTCATGAAGTTATCGCGGTCAGTATCTTTTGAAATGACCTCTAACGGCTGGCCAGTGCGTTCTGACAAGATTTCGTTCAATTTTTCACGGAGATGCAAAATGCGTTTCGCCGCAATTTCAATTTCTGTCGCTTGCCCTTGTGCTCCGCCAAGTGGTTGGTGAATCATGACTTCAGCATTTGGAAGCGCATAGCGTTTTCCTTTTGTTCCTGCTGCAAGAAGGAAAGCTCCCATTGATGCAGCCATACCAATGCAGACTGTCTGAACATCCGGACGGATAAACTGCATCACATCGTAAATCGCCATACCGGCAGTGATGCTACCCCCTGGGCTGTTGATGTAAATGGAAATATCTTTATCTGGATCTTCAGCTTCAAGGAATAGAAGCTGCGCTACAATTGAGTTAGCAACATTATCGTCGATTCCGCTGCCGAGCATGATAACGCGGTCTTTCAACAAGCGCGAGTAAATATCATAAGCGCGTTCGCCTCTGCTAGTCTGTTCAATTACTGTAGGAATTAAATTCATAAGATAGTTCCTCCTTAATAATAGTTAATAGGCAAAGCATGCTGAAAGTTCTTCCAGCTGTACTAATATCATACACATTTTGGTCAATGAAGGTCAAATCTAACGAATTAAAAAAATAGGCTTGAAAAGTTTTTTTGTTATGGTTATAATAGAAAAGTCGTTAAGAGCGAAAACGCCCTCGTAGTGTAATGGATCACACGTAAGATTCCGGTTCTTAAGATGGGAGTTCGATTCTCTCCGAGGGCATACTTTTAAAAGCCGATTCCTTTTCCGCACCTGCGGAAACAGGAGTCGGCTTTTTTGAATCCTTTTAAATGAATGTGTTTAACTTAAACTACAAATGAAATCTGAATAGAAAGTAGGAACTAAAATGATTACCTTTTACACACGTCCAAATTGCCCTTTATGCGATGAAGCAAAACTGATGCTCGAGCTTGTCCGGGAAGATTTCCCTTTCGAGTATGAAGAAGTGGATATTGAGAGCGATGATGCCATTCATCAAAAATACATGCTGATGGTTCCGGTTATTGAAAAAGACGGGGAAGTCGCAATTTATGGAAACATTGGGTATATCGAATTATTGGAAGCGTTAGAATTCTAACGCTTCTTTTTATTTGCATTTTAGTTAGTCCTTCGTTAGAATAAAACTAGTGGGACAATAAAATTAAAAGTGGGACAAAAAACGTCCAGCTTGAAATGGAGTGAACGAATGGATCCATTAACGGAAGCGAAGAAAAAGCTGATGCCGGAAATGACCGAGCTCCTGAAAAAGCGTTATCAGATCCTCCAGACCATTCAAATGGAACAACCCATTGGCAGACGAACCTTAAGTGAACTTGCCGGAATGACTGAACGGGATATCCGAAAAGAAACAGATCTTTTGCGAAACCAGCAATTGATTGAAGCAAGAACTGCTGGAATGGTTGTTACTGCACAGGGACTTGAAGTGCTTAATGCTTTAAAGGAGTTTATGCGCGAAGTGTCTGGTTTATCCAACATGGAAAAAGAGCTGAAGTCCATTTTAGGAATATCAAGAGTGCTGATCGTTCCTCAAAACAGCGACGATATTCCAGCAGTCAAGTCTAATATAGGTAAAGAAGCTGCCCGCTTATTGGAAGCGAAGTTCCCACTGTATAAAAAAATCGCGGTAACAGGCGGCAGTACAATGGCTGCTATTTCAAAAGAAATAGCTTCCGATAAGAAAGACAGCTCATTGCAATTTATTGCAGCAAGAGGCGGTTTAGGGGAAGATGTCCTTCATCAAGCCAATACGATTGCCTCTTTGTTCGCTGAGAAAACCGGCGGAGCCGTAAAAACACTTTATCTGCCTGACCATTTAAGTGCTGAGGCATATGAGATGATGATGCGGGAACCGGTGATCAAAGAAATGATGGAGCTGTACGATCAGACACAAGTCGTTGTACATGGCATTGGCAACGCTGAAGAAATTGCGCTGCAGCGAAAGTCGTCATTTGAAGAAGTTGAAAAGATCCGGGCTGGCGAAGCAGTCAGTGAAGCTTTCGGGTATTACTTTGACAAAGATGGAAATGTAGTTTATCGCATCCGCACAGCGGGAATTCAGATTGAACAGGTTCAAAAAGCGCCATTTATCTTAGCAGTTGCGGGAGGGCGTTCGAAAGCTAAAGCAATTCTTTCTTACTTCAAGATTGCACCAGAGCAAACGGTTTTGATAACAGATGAAGGTGCGGCACGAAAAATAATCGAGTTAACTCAAAAACAGGAGGAATTTTAAATGACTTTAAAATTAGCAATTAACGGATTTGGACGTATCGGACGTATTGTATATCGCCAGGTAATGGAAAACCCGGAAGTGGAAGTAGTAGCAGTAAACGATTTGACTGACGCAAAAATGCTTGCACATCTTTTGAAATATGATTCAGTGCACGGCATTTCAGATGCAGAGATTTCTGCTGAAGGCGAAGATCTTATCGTGAACGGCAAAAGAATGCGTGTATTCGCTGAAAAAGATCCTGCAGCTCTTCCATGGGGAGAATTAGGGGTTGACATCGTCCTTGAATCAACAGGCCGATTCACAGATGCCGATGCGGCTTCTAAACATATCGAGGCTGGCGCTAAGAAAGTTATCGTTTCTGCACCGGGCAAAGACATGAAAACATTGGTTATGGGCGTAAACCATGACAGCTACGACCCAGAAACGGACAACGTAGTGTCAAATGCTTCATGTACGACTAACGGCCTTGCAGGCATTTCTAAAGTATTGAATGAGCGTTTTGGCATCAAACATGCCATGATGACTACAATTCACTCTTATACAAACGACCAAATCCTGTTGGATTCACCTCATAAAGATTATCGCCGTGCACGTGCAGCAGCAGAGTCGATGATTCCGACAACTACTGGAGCTGCAGTAGCAGTAACAAAAGTTTTGCCGGAACTAAAAGGCAAATTGGACGGAATGGCTATCCGCGTTCCTACACCAAACGTATCATTGATCGACTTAGTGGCAGAACTTGAAACAGAAGCTACTGTTGAAGATGTCAACAATGCGTTGAAAGAAGCAACTGAAAACGAATTGAAAGGTTACTTGGCTTACACGGATCTTCCGCTGGTATCAAGCGACTATAACGGCAACCCGGCTTCATCTACAATCGACGGTGCATCCACAATGGCACTTGGCGGAAACATGGTGAAAGTTCTTTCATGGTATGACAACGAATCAGGTTACTCTGCACGTTGTATCGACCTTGCTCTTCACATGTATAAAACAGGATTGTAATCCCAAATTTATAGCTTAATTTCCGATGAACCTCTATAATGGAAGAGGGTAAAGGGGTGGGGTTTTACCCCGCCCCTTATTTTTTTTAGACGAACGGGGAGGTAGTGTCATGTTGAAGAAAATGACTATGAAAGACGTGGACTTAAAAGGGAAACGCGTATTTTGCCGAGTGGATTTTAACGTACCGATGTCGGAAGGAAAAGTGACTGATGATACACGGATCCGCGCTGCCATTCCAACAATCGAGTATTTGGTTGACAACGGAGCGAAAGTGATTTTGGCTAGCCACTTAGGACGCCCAAAAGGTGAAGTCAACGAAGACATGAGGCTTGCAGCAGCAGGCGCCAAACTAAGCGAATTATTACATAAAGAAGTGAAGAGCCTGGATGAATCCATAGGGCCAAAAGTTGAACAGGAAATTGCTTCGATGAACGAGGGAGATATTGTCCTATTGGAGAACGTTAGGTTCCATCCTGGCGAAGAAAAGAACGATGAAGAATTGGCTAAAGCGTTTGCCGCACTGGCAGATCTATTCGTCAACGACGCTTTCGGAGCTGCCCATAGAGCGCACGCTTCAACGGCTGGCATAGCCAAGCACTTGACTGCCGTTTCCGGCCTATTATTGGAAAAGGAACTGGATGTGCTAGGAAAAGCCTTGTCTGAACCAGAGCGGCCATTTACCGCCATTATCGGTGGAGCGAAAGTAAAGGATAAAATCGGCGTGATTGACCATTTGCTGGACAAAGTCGACAATCTGCTTATTGGCGGCGGACTTTCTTATACTTTTACAAAAGCTCAAGGCCATGAAATCGGCACGTCTTTACTGGAAGAAGACAAAATCGAATTGGCACAATCGTTTATCAAAAAAGCGCAAGAAAAAGGCGTGAAGCTTTATCTGCCGGTAGATGTTGTCGTGACAAAGGAATTCTCCAATGACGCTGAAACAAAAGTGGTCAATATTGATGAGATCCCTTCAGACTGGATGGGACTCGATATCGGGCCAAAAACAGTCGAACTGTATTCAGATGTCATCATGAACTCTAAATTGATCATTTGGAACGGACCGATGGGTGTTTTCGAAATGAGTTCTTTTGAAAATGGTACAAAGTCAGTTGCACAGGCTATGGCAAAAACAGAAGCCTATACAGTTATTGGTGGAGGCGATTCAGCCGCAGCAGTGGAACAATTCAATGTTGCTGATCAAATGGATCATATTTCTACCGGCGGCGGAGCTTCTCTTGAATTTATGGAAGGCAAAGAATTGCCAGGTGTTACTGCATTAACCGACAAATAGAAGGAGTGGTATTGTTGAGAAAACCGATTATTGCTGGAAACTGGAAAATGTATAAGACTTTTTCTGAAGCAAAGGAATTTGTAGAAGAAGTAAAAGGTCTCGTGCCGGACGCAGACAAAGTCGATTCGGTCATTTGTGCGCCTGCTCTTTATCTGCAGCAGCTCGTCGCTTCAACGGAATCAAGCCCTCTTCAAATAGGCGCCCAAACTATGCATGAAGAAAAAGAAGGTGCATTCACCGGGGAAATCAGTGCTGCCCAATTAGCAGGCATCAACGTGAACTACGTGATTATCGGACATTCTGAACGCCGGCAGTATTTTAATGAAACAGACCAATCAGTAAACAAAAAAGTACTTGCAGCATTTGATAATGGGTTAACACCAATTATGTGTGTGGGAGAGACCTTGGAGCAGCGTGAAAGCGGTGAAACCGGCTCAGTTGTTGAATCACAAGTAGAGGCTGGACTCGCAGGATTATCTGAACAGCAAGCCGGGCAATTGGTGATTGCTTATGAACCGATCTGGGCGATTGGAACAGGCAAAACAGCTACTGCACAAGATGCCAATGAAGTGTGCGGCATTATCCGAAATAAAGTTGCATCATTATTTAATGAAGATATTGCTCAGCAAGTCCGCATTCAATACGGAGGCAGCGTGAAACCTGCCAATATCGAAGAATTGTTGGGCATGGAACATATTGATGGCGCGCTTGTTGGAGGCGCTAGCCTTGAAACAGAATCATTTGTAAAACTACTAGAGGCGGGATTGCATGCGTAATACAGACTATCCAGTAGCTTTGATTATTTTGGACGGTTTCGGCTGCCGGAAAGAGACTTTCGGCAATGCTGTTTCTCAAGCGAACAAACCGAATTTTGATCGATTATGGGACAGCTACCCTCATAGCCTTTTGACAGCTTCAGGTGAAGCAGTGGGGCTACCGGAAGGCCAAATGGGCAACTCGGAAGTTGGCCACTTGAACATCGGGGCCGGAAGAATCGTTTATCAGAACTTGACCCGGATTCATAAATCCATCCGCGATGGCGACTTTTTTCAAAATACGGCTTTTGTAGAAGCGGTTGAACATGCCAAAGCAAACGGCAAAGCGCTCCACTTGATGGGCTTGCTGTCAGACGGCGGTGTGCATAGCCATTATGAGCATTTGTTCGCTTTACTGGAATTGGCAAAACTTCATGGATTAACTCGTGTTTATGTGCATGGATTCTTGGACGGCCGTGATGTTGGACCGCAGACAGCGCTTAAGTATGTGGAAGAAGCCGAGCAGAAAATGCAAGAAATCGGTGTCGGTAAATTCGCTTCCATCAGCGGGCGCTATTATGCAATGGACCGCGATAAACGCTGGGAGCGGGTAGAAAAGGCTTACCGTGTTTTAGTGGATGGCGAAGGCCAGACGGCTCCCTCGGCTAACGCAGGAATTACACATTCTTATGACTTAGGCATCCATGATGAATTCGTCGTGCCTTTTGCCATCGTTGAAGAAGGCCAGCCGGTTGCTACAATTGAAACAGGCGATTCGGTCGTATTCTTCAATTTCCGTCCTGACCGGGCTATTCAGCTGACATCCGTCTTTGTGCGTGAAGGGTTTGAGGAGTTACAGCTTAGTGTGAAACATCCGACAGAGCTGTCATTTATCACATTTACTTCCTATAGTGACGATTTGCCGACGCATGTTGCCTATGAGACGCTGAATTTGGAAAATACCATAGGTGAAGTTCTGTCCGATAAAGGGCTGACCCAATTACGGATTGCGGAAACCGAGAAGTATCCGCATGTGACGTTCTTTATGAGCGGAGGAAGAGAAGATGTTTTCCCAGGGGAAGACCGGATATTGGTTGATTCCCCGAAAGTGGCGACATACGATTTGCAGCCGGAAATGAGCGCATTTGAAGTGACGGGCAAACTGGTTGAACAAATTCAAAATGACGCACATGATGCCATCATTTTGAATTTTGCAAACCCGGATATGGTAGGCCATAGTGGAATGCTTGAGCCGACAATCCGCGCCATTGAAGTGGTTGATGAATGTTTAGGCAAAATCGTTGAGGCGCTGCATGCCAAAGGCGGATATGCGATTGTGACAGCCGACCACGGCAATGCCGATGAAGTGGTAACACTTGAAGGCATGCCAATGACGGCGCATACGACAAATCAAGTGCCAGTCATTGTGACTAAAAAAGGTGTGGAGTTGAGAAAAGGCGGAATTTTAGCCGATTTGGCTCCGACCGTGTTGAAATTACTGAATGTTGAACAGCCGGAAGAAATGACCGGAAAACCATTATATTAAAAGGGAGATGTTTTCATTGCCAATTATCACAGACGTTTTAGCACGCGAAGTATTAGATTCACGAGGAAACCCAACAATCGAAGTGGAAGTATTCACAGAAAGCGGCGCATTTGGACGCGCAATCGTACCATCTGGAGCTTCTACGGGAGAACACGAAGCAGTTGAACTTCGTGACGGCGACAAAGGCCGTTACCTTGGAAAAGGCGTATTGAAGGCAGTTGACCATGTTAACAATGAAATCGCTGCAGAAATCGAAGGCAACTTCTCAGCTCTTGACCAAGTTTCCATCGATCAGGCGTTGATCGCACTTGACGGTACAGAAAACAAAGGCCGTTTAGGCGCAAACGCTATTTTAGGTGTTTCCATGGCAGTAGCACACGCAGCTGCTGATTACTTAGATGTTCCGTTATATCAATACTTAGGCGGTTTCAATGCTAAACAATTGCCAGTGCCGATGATGAACATTCTAAACGGCGGCGAGCATGCTGATAACAATGTGGACATTCAGGAATTCATGGTTATGCCGGTCGGCGCAGAAACTTTCCGTCACGCAGTTCGCATGGGAGCAGAAATCTTCCATAACCTGAAAAGCGTCTTGAAAGAAAAAGGCTATAACACTTCTGTAGGAGATGAGGGCGGATTTGCTCCTAACCTTGGATCAAACGAAGAAGCACTTCAAACGATTATGGAAGCTATTGAAAAAGCTGGCTACAAACCAGGCGAAGATGTATTGCTTGCAATGGATGTCGCTTCTTCTGAACTTTACGACAAAGAAAAAGGCGTATATAACTTGCCAGGAGACAATACAGTGAAAACTTCAGCTGAAATGGTTGACTGGTACGAAGAGCTTTCCAATAAATACCCAATCGTCTCAATTGAAGACGGTCTGGATGAAAATGACTGGGATGGCCATAAATTGCTGACAGAACGCATTGGCGATCGTGTTCAATTAGTAGGTGATGATTTATTCGTAACGAATACGAAAAAATTAGCGCAAGGAATTGAGCAAGGCGTTGGAAACTCGATTTTGATCAAAGTAAACCAAATCGGTACATTGACAGAGACTTTTGATGCGATTGAAATGGCGAAACGTGCTGGCTACACAGCTGTTATCAGCCACCGTTCAGGAGAATCGGAAGATGTAACGATTGCCGATATCGCAGTGGCAACAAATGCAGGGCAGATCAAAACAGGAGCTCCTTCACGTACGGACCGCGTTGCGAAGTACAACCAATTGCTGCGCATCGAAGACCAGCTGAATGAAACTGCTAAATATCTTGGCGTTAAAACTTTCTACAACTTGAAGAAATAAGGTATAAGAGACCCATTACTTCTGTTGCTATTGTCATAGTTCGAAGTTTTTGGTAAACTTATTCTTGTTGTGGAAGTTCTTTTCAGGAGGTGGAATTTATGCATACGTTGTTAATGACCTTACTCGTCATCGTATCGCTCGCTTTAATCGTTGTGGTATTATTGCAATCAGGAAAAAGTGCAGGCCTTTCAGGAGCCATCTCCGGTGGAGCAGAGCAACTTTTCGGCAAGCAAAAAGCCCGCGGGTTGGACCTAGTCCTTCAACGCGTAACGATTGTACTTGCTGCCTTATTCTTTATTCTGGCTATCGCCGTCACAAAAGTTTAATGTAGATGATTAAATCGCCTGACCAATAACTGGTTAGGCGTTTTCTTTTAGAGCTATAATTTTATGAAGAGTGAAGAAATCGCTGCAGCGCACTTTCATGTCTCGAAGCTAGCGAAGCGATGCAGAGACAGGCGGACGCTTTCCGCAGGCGGTCCGTGAGCCTCCTCGTCGCAAGCTCCTGCGGGGTCCCACTTGGACGCGCTATCCCGCAGGAAACGATTTGCGTTAGCGCGAATCGTTTGCGACGAAGCTAGCGCAGCGATGCAGGAGCACAATATTTGCCCTCGCCGCCTTCCGCTTTTTCTTCTTAAAAGATTGCGGTCATAAATGTTTTGAAATACTAAGTGTTACTCATTTTATAAAGTGAAAAGATAAAGATTTTCACTAGAAAGTGAAGTTATTTTGTGTAATATCGATAGAAGATATTATCCGAAAAAATAATGAAGTTGATTTATGTATATAAGAATGGAGGATTTTTATGCGAGTATCGCAGCCAAAACCATTTTTCTTTAAAGCAGGACCAAGAGCCGTGCTATTGCTGCACGGATTTACAGGAAATTCAGCGGATGTCCGGATGCTCGGGCGTTTCCTGGAAAAACAAGGCTATACGTCCATCGCTCCACATTATGCGGGTCATGGAGTCGAGCCGGAAAAACTGCTCCCTACAGGACCGTCAGACTGGTGGAAAGATGTAGAGAAAGCTTATAACCAATTAAAAGAAGAAGGCTACGAGGAAATTGCCGTTGCCGGATTGTCGCTTGGCGGCGTATTTACCTTAAAGATAGGGTATACATTCCCTGTAAAGGGACTCATCACGATGTGTGCGCCTATGCACATGAAAACAACCGAGTTGATGTATCAAGGCGTGTTAAAATATGCCCGTGAATACAAGAAGTATGAAGGAAAAGAAGAACAAGTTATCGAAGAAGAGATGAAGAAGTTTCAAGAAACTCCAATGGAGTCACTTGCTGATTTGCGGAAATTGATCGGCCATGTCAGAGGACAGGTGGATCATGTATATGCCCCGCTTTTTGTCGTCCAGGGATCATTGGATGATGTGATTGACACCGATTCTGCCAATATCATTTATAATGAAGCAGAATCTTTCCAAAAAAATATCAAATGGTACGAGAAATCCGGGCATGTTATAACGCTCGATAAAGAAAAACAACAATTGCATGAAGACATTTTAGCATTTCTCGAATCGCTCGATTGGAGCGTGTGAGACCGTCTTAGAGGAGGAATTTAGTATGGCAAATAAGGAAATGACACTGGACCAGCGGTTACTGGAGTTTATGCGTGAAGACGCCTATAAACCCTTGACTGTTCAAGAAATAGAAGAGCAATTCGGTTTTGAAGATGCAAATGAGTTTAAGGAATTAGTGAAAACCTTAGTGAAGCTTGAAGAAAAAGGGTTGCTTGTGCGCTCGCGGGCAAACCGCTACGGCGTACCGGAGCGAATGAATCTGATGCGCGGCAAATTTATCGGCCATCAGCGCGGTTTTGGTTTTGTGGCTTCTGAAGAAGCGGGAATGGACGATATTTTCATCCCGCCAACAGAAGTAAATGGCGCAGTCAACGGCGACAAAGTGCTGGTGAGAATTTCTGAAGCTTCTTCAGGCGACCGCCGGGAAGGCGCGATTATCCGCATTTTGGAACGCGGAACGACTAAAGTAGTCGGAACCTTCCAGGACAACCGCGGCTTTGGATTCGTGGTGCCTGACGATAAGAAAATGAATATGGATATCTTTATTGCCAAAGAAGATACATTGGGGGCTGTTGATGGCCATAAAGTGGTAGTGGAGATTACCGGCTGGCCTGAAGGGCGCATGTCTGCCACTGGCATGGTGACGCAAATTTTGGGGCATAAAAATGACCCGGGCGTTGATATCCTGTCAATCATCCATAAGCACGGCATTGAAACGGAGTTTCCGCCGGATGTACTTGAAGAGGCAAACAGTGTACCTGAAGAGATCGATCCGTCAGACATAACAGACCGCCGCGATTTAAGAGAAGAAAAAATCGTGACAATTGATGGCGCTGACGCCAAAGACTTGGATGATGCTGTCCAAGTGGTGAAACTGGAAGATGGCACTTACAAACTCGGTGTCCATATTGCTGATGTCAG
The DNA here is from genome assembly GCF_057748275.1 of Planococcus sp. VCh962. Classification (NCBI taxonomy): domain Bacteria; kingdom Bacillati; phylum Bacillota; class Bacilli; order Caryophanales; family Caryophanaceae; genus Planococcus; species Planococcus sp. VCh962. The sequence continues at coordinate 88,518 of NZ_JBYLHS010000007.1, read as the reverse complement.
CCATTATGTAACAGATGGTTCTGCAATTGACCGGGAAGCTTATGACCGTGCTACAAGCATCTATTTAACGGACCGGGTAATTCCGATGATTCCGCACCGTTTATCAAACGGTATTTGTTCCCTTAACCCGCAAGTTGACCGCTTAACGCTGTCATGTGAAATGATTTTCAATGATCAAGGGGAATTGCTGTCGCATGATATTTTCCAAAGTGTCATTAGAACATCAGCCCGTATGACGTATACGGATGTATATGAAATCCTGGAGCAGGACAATCAGGAACTGAAAGAAAAATATGCAGAACTGGTTCCGATGTTTGAATTGATGAGAGACCTTGCGGCAATTTTAAGAGGAAAACGGATGCGCCGCGGAGCGGTTGATTTTGATTTTAAAGAATCGAAAGTTCTGGTTGATGAAGACGGTTATCCGATTGATGTAGTCGTGCGGGAACGGACGGTATCTGAACGCTTGATCGAAGAGTTCATGTTAGCCGCCAACGAAACCGTTGCCGAGCATTTCCATCATATGGACGTACCGGCTCTTTACCGTATCCATGAAGATCCGAAGCCGGAAAAACTGCAGCGCTTCTTCGAGTTCGTGACGAATTTCGGGATTGTAGTCAAAGGAACAGGCAACCAGATACACCCACGTGCTTTGCAGGAAATCATTGAGTCAATCGCAGGCACACCGGAAGAACCGGTCATCTCTACAATGATGCTGCGTTCGATGCAGCAGGCAAAATATTCAGCGGAAAGCCTGGGGCATTTCGGTTTATCGACTGAATTCTATACCCACTTCACTTCACCAATCCGCCGTTACCCGGATTTGGTCGTGCACCGGTTGATTCGGACATATCTGATCAACAAAGATTTGTCGAAAGCGACCATCATGCACTGGGATGCCAATATGGACGAAATCGCGGAGCATACGTCTGAACGTGAGCGTCGAGCAGTCGAAGCGGAACGCGATACAGATGCCTTGAAGAAATCTCAGTTCATGGCGGATAAAATCGGTGAGGAATTTGAAGGCATTGTGTCTTCTGTTACCAACTTCGGTTTGTTCATTGAATTGCCGAATACGATTGAAGGGCTAGTCCATGTTTCCAATATGACAGATGATTTTTACCGTTTCGATGATCGCCAGATGATGATGATTGGCGAGCGCAGCAACCGCCAGTTCCGGATCGGAGATGAAATTGCCATCCGTGTTATCGGAGTGAAACCGGAAGAATCGTCAATTGACTTCGAAATCGTCGGCATGACACAAAATGTTCGCCGTACACGAAAAGACGCGCCTAAAGTGATCCGTGCAACGAAAAAAGATGGAGACCGGAAACCTGGCCGCGACGGGAAACCGGCAAGCGGCGGTCCGACCCGCAAGCCGAAAAACAAAAAGAAAAAGTTTTATGAAGGCGTTGCTAAGGGCAAAGGTCCAGGACGCAAAAAGAAATAATAAAGGAGCGGCTTAGCTGCCGCCCTTTTTGAATCCATATGAGGTGAAAACAGCATGGCAAAAGGCGAAGGAAAAGTTATCGCACAAAACAAAAAAGCCAGCTTTGATTATTTCATTGAAGAAACGATTGAAGCTGGGATTGTACTGCAAGGGACAGAAATCAAATCTGCCCGCAACGGCAAAGTGCAGCTGGTGGATGCGTTTGTGCGGATCCGGAACGGCGAAGCGTGGATCTCCAATATGCACATCGCTCCATACGAACAAGGCAATATTTTTAACCACGATCCGACAAGGGTCCGGAAACTGTTGCTGCATAAAAAGCAGATCAATGAACTTGTAGGGGTATCGAAAGTGCAGGGAGCGGCAATCATACCGTTGAAGATGTACTTGAAAGACGGTTATGCCAAAGTGCTGCTGGGCATCGGTAAAGGTAAGAAAAACTACGATAAGCGCCAGGACTTGAAGAAAAAAGACGCGAAACGTGAAATTGACCGGGCTTTGAAAGACCGTAACCGTTAAGACTTGAAGTCTGACCATTATTGTCTTATAATATTTATATAGCACACAAGGCTAATCGCCTTTCCGTGTTCCTTTATAATGAGGGGACGTTACGGATTCGACAGGGATGATCTGGGCTTGGGTCGCGCGTCGGAGGATCGGCTCCGTCATCAACGTAACTATAGTAACTGGCAAAACAAACCAAAACCTAGCATTCGCAGCGTAAGCTCGGATCTGCTTTATCTATCCATCGCCCATGTGGCTGGGTAAAGCTCAACTTTAGTGGGATACGGCTTGCAGTGCCATTTGAGCTGCCGGCAAGAGATTCTCAAATTAGTGCCCAGGACGCCTGCTTACTGGCAGAATGGCGCATGAAACCCTAATAAGTAAGCTACACGCGTAGACGCTCAAGTAGCGGAGTTTCTGGACGCGGGTTCGACTCCCGCCGTCTCCATTTGGAGATTGCTGCTAAATGCAGTGGTATCAAGGTTTTAAGGAAGTTAGGGATATTGGACAGGAGTTGGACTCTTGTGCAATATCCCTTTTTTCATTCCTACATAATTGGCGAACTCAGTTCGATAACTTCTAATACAAATTGAATTAGGAGGCTTTATTATGACTAAAGGAAGAAAGCACGGCATGTTTGCGGTAAATAAGGAAACTGTAAGAAGATCGACGAAAAATAGTGAGGAAAACAAGGAAGGTTTGTTAATTATCGATGCACTTGAGATAGTTTTCCAACAAATGCAGGTAGCAGGAAATCGGCAACGAACTATTGAAAGCTATCGTTATATTTTCAAACAATATGTAGAATACAATAAATTAGAGTTTGTAGAAGATATTGGTATAGATACGATATATGATTATTTGAGTTCGTTACAAGTAACCCAGCAAACAAAACTAATAAGGTTAAAGTCTATCAAGGCTATGTTGAGTAAGTTTTACAATAATGGATGGTTCAAACAAAAGTTTTGGAGTTCTATCCATATTAAGATCGATAAGCAAGTAAAGAAAGGCATTAATGAAGTTGATGTTGATACCTTGCTAAGTTTGATTGACCAGACGAATTTTGTAGGTTTTAGGGATAGTGTTGCGATCCTTACCATGTATAGTACAGGTATCCGCATTCGAACGCTTGGAGAATTAAAAGAAAGTCATGTTGATTTTGATAATTTGACTCTTAACTTGGACGGATCTACTCTCAAAAACCATCAATTTCTTAAGTTGCCAATTTCCCAAGAGCTAGCAAAGATGTTTAATGATTTAATCCATTTGAATGAGAACATCAGACAGTACTATGGCCAAGAAAATAAAAACATTTTTATCACTCAGAATGGTTTTCCAATGAATACAAGTAAGTCGTCAAACTGTGCAATTTCTAAACAACTCAATAAGTACTCCAAAAGATTCGGACTTGAAAATATTAATGCACATGCAATCCGTAGGGGATATGCTAAAAACTTATTAGACAAGGGTGCGAACATAGCACTTATAAGTAAGGCGTTGGGACATTCTGATTTAGCCGTAACAACGAAATATTTGCATTTAGATATTGATGAAGTTGTAAACAGTCTGCGAACCTTCTGTTAATATGATGAGGCTGAACCTGAACCTTTTATTCGTAAACAATTTTATGCGATTAACTTCTTTATAGAATTAAGGAGGGGGGTGAATACCACATTTTATAGATGCTTTACTATATGAAAGTGGGTAGGTACGTCCGTTCACACTCTATTAAACGATGTTTTTCCGATACGAGAAGGATAAAAACGGCATTTTCTTCAATTGAAAAAATGATAATGTGTAGTTTTCTCTAACTATCTACGAGACAAATAAGTTTACGAAGCTCTTAGACTATGGCGGGGGAATTCTTATGCAATAGAGTATAAGTTTCTACTATATAAAAAGTAAAAATTCGGAATTTAAAAATGCTATTGTATCGAAGGCTACATGCTGTTATGATGGAGTAAGTGATTAATAATATGATCGAGAAAATTATGTAAGGAGAGAATTAAATGCTACCGCCTCATTTGGAGGCATGCTTGTTCTATATTTCTACAATGTTAGTTAACGGGATAAATCTGCCTGTTTTTTTGTAGAGGGACAAGTGTGTTTTCAAACGGGGGGAGTGTTTAATTCGCTCCTTTTTTTGCGTTGATTAACATTCTGGTAGTAACAAATAATTTAAATGTAGAAAGAGAGGAAAGAGTAGCAAGATTATTTAAGTGAGAGAGAGAGGGTCTAATCCCTGCTCGAGAAATATGATTAAAACGTGCAGTAAATGCAAAGAAAGTAAAACAGCAGATGGATTCAGTAAGGACAGAAGTAAAACCGATGGGTTAACAAGTGCTTGCAGGGAGTGTAATAATAACCGAGAAAAGAGACGGCGTGCTAACGGCGGTGAGTTTACCAAAGAGCAAAAGCAAGCAACGTTTCTCAGGGACGGACACTTCTGCCAAATCTGTAAAAGTACTGCTAACTTGCAAGTGGATCATAAGTTGCCACAATATATCTGTCGTCCTGATACTGCTAGTGTCGAAGACAATGCATGGATATTATGCAAGACTTGTAATGTTGCTAAAGGGATTAAAATCCTAATAGAGGTTATAAAAGGTATGCCCAGAAAAGTTTTAGGACCAATGCTTTTAGAAGAGTACACTTCACAGATAAAAGACGGTCTTTTTGATAAGGTAACCACCACTATTGGGAGCATTAATTTCACGGAAGTAAAACTAAAGTGACTGATCCACCATCTATTAAAGTGTCTACGCAAATAGACCACTAAAAAACAGGTGTAGTTTAGTGATTGATATATAAACTACACCTGAAATTTTGGTGTCTTCAAATAATACTACACCCTAAAAATAAGTGACCCCTTAAGTTGGGAACTTATAGTATTTTGCTGGTTATTCTAGCAGTTTCATACAGGGAATAGATAGAAGAACAAAAGATAAAAGAAATATAGTAGATGAAATGTAACAGCCAAAAGGTCGGCGCAGCCTTCCTTTTGACTGCCACGCATATTCTGAAATTATATGAAATAAAATGAAAAGAAAAAGAAGGAGAATACAATAATGGTAACTGAAGCAAAAACATCAATACAGCAAGAAAAGGGAGAATCGTTTATCAAAATCTCCAAGTCACTTATAGAATCCAAACAACTGGGGAAAAATGGTGAACTAGACGTTTATTATTTAGCTGTTATCAAGTCTATGGCTAATAATTTCCTTGGAGTTGCATATACAGGGGTTAATCATCTAATGAAATTTATTGGCATGAGTACTGGACAGAGTTCAACAAAATCAAGAACAAAGGCCTCCTTATTAAGATTGCAGCAGATGGGACATATTGAAATCTATGAAAATACAAATGGGGAAATGGTTGAAGAATTGAAACATGGTAACAACTATTTCATCAAACCAACTGGCAAAGATGAAGAATTCAACTTTGCTAAAATCCATTATCATGATATTCATAAAATAGTAACACTAAAAAGTGATTACAAGCCTAAAATATTTGCTGTATATCTTAATATGGTTGGCTATATTTTTTATACCGTAAGCAATAGACCATTATCCTATGTATCTATCAATACAGTAGTAAAGAATACCGGAATAAATCGAAGGTCGGTAATAGAATACCTCAAAGTATTGCATGAAGCGAAGGTACTGCATTTTGTGCATTTTGAAATCAATAACACCACTGTAAAGAACTATTGTACAAGGTGGATTCACAAAGAACATACTGCTGAATGGGGACTTTCAGAAGCAGAGCATCAGTTTAAAACTGGTAGGGAAAAGTTCAAAGGTGGAAGAGAAGGAGTATCAGAAGAATAAAATTGCATATGTGAGATCTATCTTTCTTTTCGTCTTCAAAGCAAAGCAGTGATTGAATAGTAATTTTCAATCACTGCAAAATTGAAGAGATCGTAAAATCATCAAAATGCTTTTGAAAAGAGACCTCCTTAGTGTTCTTTAATAAAACCCATCTTTTATTACTTGGAATTAAATTTCAGTAAATTAGTTGTTTGGTATAACCTCTCTAAGATCAAATTTCATCTGAAATATATTTTGAAATGTCTATCGTATCTTCCAAGTCATAGAGTTTACTTTCCATGGCAGCCTCAATTGATTCTTGTAGCTCTACTCCTCTTAGACCTTCTTCATAAAGCGCGCCACGAACCTCAGAATAAATATTTGCCTTAATTTCTTCAGGAAGTTGGTTGATGTATTTGTTTTTCAAATTTCTTCACTCCTTTTCTTGTACCATTGAGCATTTCCAGACTCTTTGGAGGTAGCGATAATAGGCAGCCATCCACCTTTTTCTACTTTTCGAATAATAATTCTACCTAATGTTCTTCTATCTGTAATGCTGATGTTTGACCAGACTTGTTTATCAAAACAATCGCGGACTTTAAATTCTTTATCGTCTTTTCTTTCTCTTACTGATTTTTCGAACTGTCCTAGTAGCTCTTCGAGAATATCATTTGTTTGTGGCTTTTCTTTGAATAATATAAGCCTCAAATATTCTGGAATACTGGCGCATCCGCTCTCTAAAGCAAGATCATAAGCAAAGGTATACTCTTTATCAGATAAACTAAATCGCACAGTCTTCATTGATGATTTCTCTCCTTCACCAAGTTGTTGTTGTTATTGTACAATTACAACTAACCAGAGTCAAGATAACAAATGAAAAAACGATTCCTTCAAATACGCTTTTACTAGAGAGACTTATCAAGCAAGGGTTAATAAGGCACGTTTGACATTTGCACTTATTGGAACATATGTTCTATAATGTTGTTGGACGTATTACTCTTCTCTTAAAGTACTTGATCTTAAGCATCCGAGTTAAAATTAATAAAGGGCGGGTAAACTGTAATAAAACGTCTTAAGAGGTGGCTTATGAAATTTTCTGAAGAAGGCAGAAGGAATATAATGAAATCAGTAAAATCACAGTCAAAACTTGAAAATTTAGTTTCAAAAGAACTTTGGAAAGCAGGTATCCGTTTTAGGAAAAATGAAAAGACATTATTGGGAAAACCGGATATTGCTATCAAAAAATACAAAGTTGTGATTTTTATTGATTCATGCTTTTGGCATTTTTGTGATTTGCACGGTCATCTTCCGAAAACCAATCCTGAATTTTGGGAAGAAAAACTATTACGGAACAGGAAAAGAGACCAGCTTGTTAATGAGCATTATGAGAATTTAGGTTGGAATATTAAAAGGGTATGGGAACATGAGATAAAAGAAGATTTTGAACAAGTGATAGAAGATTTAATACTATTTATTGAAAAATCTAAGAATGCTGATGTGAGAAAAGGTTAAGTTCGCTTTTCCGCTTTTGTCCATAAACTAGTGTATAATATAAATTTATCTTAAAGAAGCCCTGGACTTTCATGGGTTTTTCTATATAATGAGAAGTAGTAACAAATATCAAGGAGGAGATCTGAATGCCATATGCAATAGATTTATTTTGTGGCGCAGGTGGGATGAGCGAAGGATTAATCCAAGCTGGATTTCATATATTATTTTCAAGTGATATAAGTGAAGATGTTGAAATCACTTATAGACACAGACACGAGCAACTAGGGTTACGCCAAGGAGAAAATACTTTCTTCCATAGAACAGATATTTCACATTTGGATGGCGAATTTATATTCAATGCAATACAAAACCTTCAAATTTTTCAAGGTCATGAGCTTCCGGAGATTGATGCGATTTTTGGTGGTCCACCATGCCAAGGTTTTAGCTTAGCAGGTAGGAGGGCTAAAAATGACCCTCGAAATATGTTGTTTAGGGAGTATATTCGAGTAATTGATGAAGTACAACCTAAGTATGTGATTATGGAAAACGTAACAGGATTCCTCAATACTTCATTAGATGGATTTGTTGGGGTAAGAGAATCAACTTACCCAGATGGAACACTGGTAACTACCATCTTAGAAAATGAATTAACTGCTATAGGTTACAATGTTTTACCAGTCCAAGTTCTAGATGCTAGCGATTTTGGAGTGCCTCAGAGACGTAGGAGAGCTATTTTTATGGCATATAGAAATGACCAGACTCCTATTCAATATCCTGATTTTACGGATTCATCAAGAGAAATAGTAAATGTGCAAGAAGCAATATCAGATCTAATTCTTTCTCAAAACCAAGATTTTGATTTGACAGAGTATCAATTAAATTCGATTGCTGGAAGAACGCCTAGAGTATTAAGGGCTGATAGAAACGGCATTGAATTTGGAGAGCCAATAGGACATGTAGGACCTCCTCAGAACCATGAAGTATCAAGACACAGCCCAGCTGTAACTCAACGCTTCAGTTTGTATCGTGAAGGCGAGAATACCATGGCTTTGACTCAAAGAATATTAAATGAAGGAATTGAAGATGTTCTATTTAATTATCCAGATTTACTTATGGAATGCTTCAATGCACAAGAAGAGTATAGGGATTTAGCTAGCTTAGCAGAGGCATTACAAAGCGCAACAGCTAGTGCAAGTATCGTAAAGCTTTTTACATCTAAAAAAGGGAATAGATACCGGTATGATAGAAATTCACCGGCATCAACAGTACTTACTTTACCTGATGACTTTATTGTACCGTTTGAAAATCGCATACCTACAGTGAGAGAGTTGGCAAGATTACAATCTTTTGATGATAGCTTACTTTTCAGGGGGAAAAGAACGACGGGCGGACCGAGAAGAAGGGTAGAAGTTCCTCAGTATACACAAGTAGGAAACGCAGTTCCACCATTGCTAGCGAAAGCGGTTGCCCAACAAGTGCTAATGGCTTTAAGACAAGAAAACCAGAATACTGTGGCTAGTACTCTGGTTTGAAGTAAAGCTATTTGATTTCCTGTACGTATTTGAATAAACGAAGCAAGTACTTCTTGCTTTCCATTCTCCACAAAAATCCATGGTCTCGAACTTTTCCATCTTTCATATGGATTGCAAAATCGAGGCCAGCCAAGTTTTCCTTAATCAACGCAAGATATTCGGAAAATAGGACTTCTCTGCAATGGGTAAGAGAGTCATAGTAAAACTCTTCTTTATTATTTTCATTCAATCTGGTTTCAGCTGTAATGAAAACACTTTCTCCGTGTTTGCTTTCAAGGGCTTTGCGCAAATCATCCATTGTGTAATAGACAACGCGCTGTCCATTGTGGCAGACATGGATAATTTGGTTTTCTTCATCGATTTCCAAATTCCATCCATAAGAATTCGGAAGAACTTTTATAGTGCAATAAATACCAGTGCGGTCTTTTAGTGGATCATCTTTCCCGTACTGTTCAACGAGTCCTCGTCGGTTGCCGACAGTTCCCCAATTTGGAATAAGTGAGAATAAAGTCTGTTTGCCAGTAGGGGTAGTCCTTTTTTCTTTAGGCTTCTTCGATCGGGAACATTTAATCTCAATGCCTTTGTAATCTGGATTCTTACTAGAGTTGGACTTGATACCAAGAAGTGTTTCAAAGGTAAATCCAATGCCGGTATCCCCATCTTTTTCGGTTTCAATAAAGCCTTGAGAACTCACATTTTCAAAAAGTTCCATCAGCTCGTCTAATGGAGAAATTTCTTTTTCTTCCTTCAAAAATTCTTCGATCGGAATAATAGCTGCTCCAGTGAAGTACTGGTCCTCATTATCATTATCAAGCAAAAACTTTGATCCGATTTCCAAATAATGTGGGTTATCTGGCGTGATAACTAGGCATTCATATTCAGAGTGGTCCTTGTATTTCCCCACTACAAGCAAGCTTCCAACAGGTTTGTTGTTCAATAGTTCTGGTTGCAAAGAAGTCATCCTTCTTTCTGGATACCGGTGGTAATGCTTCCATTTACTAGCCTTGGTGTCTCCCTCATTCATTTGAGGCCAGATAGTGGTTATTGGCTCTTCATAATTAACTTGGAGAGCAGGATCGAAAGCGGCGAATGAAGGGAATAGATGATATGCAAACACGGGAATCAAAACCCCGTGTCTTCCGCTGTCGTCATTGGTCGATAAAGCCTTACAAAAAACATCTTCGATATGTTCTGGTTTGCGAAAAATATTCATTATTAATTCCTCCTTAATCGGTTTCAAATAGTTTTGATGGATGTACCTCTAGTGCTTCAGCCAATTTCGCGATTTGTTTCAAAGTTGGATTCCCATTTCCATTTTCGAACCTAGAAATTGTTGGTCTAGAAAGACCGGTAGCGGCTGAAATTTCGAATTGGGTTACTTTCTGGTCTTTTTTCAGTGCCAGTGCTGTTCTGGCATTTCTTAAATTTCTCCCAAATTCATCTTGTATACCTTCCATTACCTTCACCTCTTTCTTAATTTAAGTTTAAATCAAGAGTTCCGGCAATGTGTTAGCTGAGATGATCATTTTAATGGTTTTTCAATTTTTTTTTGAGTTTTTCGTTTTTAAATCTAAAAAGTACAATATACTTATTTTGTAGGCTAAATAGGCCAGACAAGAATATTTCAATTATGGAGGGAAAATAATGGGGAATTATCAAAATGAGATAAGTCGAATTATTAAACACTTTGAGCTTCAAAACAAGAAACTTAAAAATGAAGAAGCTTTTGAAATACTCGCTTTACAGTATATTTTTTACAAAGAAAAAGAACTTACTGCTATTTCTAGTAATATTGATGACCATCTTACAAATGGAACGAATGATGGTGGGATTGATCTAGTGTATTATGACGATGAAGATGAAATTTTATCACTGGTTCAATGTAAAACTTCAAGTCTTTCATCGGATGATATTCTCGATGAAATCAGAAAAATGAATACAACAGTAGAAGCTTTTAAAAACCATAATACTGGAGCTTATAGCAGCAAATTAAAAAGGATTCTCAGAGAAAATCTAGACCGGCTTCCTGAAAATGGCCAAATTGAATATCATGTTTTTTACTTAGGTGATTTTGATGTAAAGAATTTCGAAAGAAAACTAAAAAATTCGCCAATAAGCGATTTAGAAGACTTGATAAAAGTTACGGACACGCCTTTAATAAATACACAGATTGCAAATATTCAAGATACTACGACAAAAGTTAGAGAATTTAAAGCAGCTCTTGATAAGAGTAAGAATTTTTTAGAATACGAATCTCAAGAAAATTACGGCGTGATGGTAAACTTAAGTTCTAAGTCACTTATTGAAATGTATGAACTATTCAAAGATAAAGGTTTATTTGACATGAATATTAGAAAATACATATCGCATAGATTGGTCGATAAAGGGATAAATGAAACTTTAGATAAAGATAGAGAGAACTTTTGGTTTTACAATAATGGGTTAATTGTAGCTGCCGAAGATTTTGCGATTGATGGAAATACAATTACTTTCTATGACTTTTCAATTGTAAATGGTGGACAAACCACAAATCGTCTTGGGGAATACAAAGGCTCAAATAGTCAAGAATTCTTCGTCCCTTGTAAAGTGGTTTATCAAAAGGAAGCTAAGCCTTCTGATGTTAACCAATTCTTTACTAAAATTGCCGAGACGACTAATTCTCAAAAACCAATTAAAGCTAGTGATTTGAAATCTAATACACCCGAAATGCTTACTTTAAGAAGAGATTTGAGTACTCATGGTATCGATTTTCAAGTAAAGCGTGGAGAGAGACCAAAAAGCAACAAGATTAGAATAAAGAATGAAGAGTTTGGTCAATTAATTCTTGCATTTGTAATGCAGAGACCGGGAACTGCACGTTCTAACAAAAAAGTATTGTTTGAAAGCGGTAATGTATATGCCTCGATTTTCAAAAAGAACTATACACGTTCACCAGATAAGTTAAATTTCATCATAGACTTGATTGACCTCTATAGTCGTTTTAAAAGAATTACGGATGAAATGAAGAAAGAAGAAGGGATATTAGAAGGTACAGCGAAAGACATTTTAAAGAATGGTAATTTTGTTTTAATAGCTTTGCTGGGAATTTTATATCGAGTTCAAAATCAGGATATTAATAACATTAGGGACGCTGTTGATGATCCTAGCGTACTTAGTGAAGCAACTTTTGAATATGGAAAGTTTATCTCGAATTATAAAGAAGATGATCTAGATACGAAGATAAAAGAACTACTAGTAGAATTGACTGTAATAATTGAAGAAAGATATGGAGTTCTTCTAGCTGCTAATGAAGTGACTAGTGTAAGCAACTATTTCAAGAGGGACTCAAGTTATCAGGAAGATATTCTAAAAACAATTTCTTCAAAAATGCTTCTTTCGAGAACTAGACAGGCAATACTTGAATATAGTTCCTTCTTGAAAAGATAGTAACTCATGAGAAATGTATTTGTTATTGATCATTATTTTTATTTCTAATTTGCAGGTCTTTACTATAGAAGTGTAAAATGGTTGTAGGATGTTATTGGACTGAGTTCTTAATATTGTAATACCCCCTAACTGATAAAACCTTGATATACCAGTAAGCTACACGCGTAGACGCTCAAGTAGCGGAGTTTCTGGACGCGGGTTCGACTCCCGCCGTCTCCATTTGGAGAAAGTGGATTTTAAGAAAACGCCAAAACCTTTTTATGAGGTTTTGGCGTTTTTTGTGGACTTATTACTAAAGGTTGTTGATCTGCGCTGCACCTGGACGCTTTCTGAGGATACGGCTTCAACCTTTTTCTGCATTTTGTTCAGTTTAGGATCTTCGTCTCTCTTTGCTGCGCTGCTCTCGCTGGAGTTGTTGGTTTCTATATCATTTAACTGGGAAGATATAATATGAAAATTATGATATTGTAATAATATGGTAAATTAAAGTAGGTTAGAACTGAAATGGTACGATAAAGGGAGGTAAAGACGGAATGAATTATGAACTCACTTTTACGTTGATATTGATTGGTTTAACTTTAGGAGTAGCGGCTGCATTTTTTATCAGTAAAAATAAGATGAAGAAAACAAAAATGATAATTTGGGGAGTTACATTAATGATTGTAGTAGCTCCTTTATTTAGCTGGTTGGTTTCTCAACTATATGGTATATATGAAGAAAGTGGTTGGGCAGCTGTAGCTTTATCGGCTATTTTATTTCCTGTCATTTTTCTGTTCGGTTTAATAGTTTTGCTGACCGGGGTTTTTCAGAAGATGAAAGAAAAAGCTCGAAGTTAATAGAGCAAACATAAGAAATTGTATACCACAGTATTTAACATTTCACTGATAACAAAAATATAGGATGTATTAAATAATGAATTTTAATTAATACAGGTACTTTATTCCGCATTTTAATGGAGATGAACTCATGATTTCACAGGCTATTATTTTAAAAAACAACGATATCTTAATGGTTAAACAATATGTGCAAAGGGGAGACGTTGTTTGGAATTATCCAGGCGGAGGGATAGAAGAAGGTGAAACACCAGAACAGGCATGTATTAGAGAGGTAAAAGAAGAAACAGGATATGACGTAGTAGTTAAGAAACTGCTATTTGAGAAAGCCAATAAATATACTTTTATTGCTGAGATAACAGGTGGTAAGTTCTACTTGGATTCTACTCATGTCGCCAACAGCGATATTATCGATGTTGCTTGGGTTTCGATAGATGAGCAAACAAAGTTCGATAACATTACCGCTCCACTTTTGAAGTTATTTATCGAGCAAAATTGAAGCATGCGTGTTGACTGATTCCTTTTATTATAGATTGCCAGAGGAGTGCCATGGATAGCGAAGGCCAAGAAGCCAAACGTCAAATTGAGTTGAAGAACAAATACTTTTCTGACCTTCAAAAGAATTTATCGGGTTCAAGAAAAGAAGGATTTAGAGAGGGTAAAGAAAGTGTACTAAAAACGATTAAAAAAATAGACCGGAAATGTCTTCGGAAAGCATAGCGGAAATGTTGGAAATTAACATTGATCAGGTGAATAGAGGTAGAAAAGAACTAGACAGCCACAATGGAAACTGAAAATAACGAGTATAATGCATGGTGTGCAATAATAGTATTACCAGTATTTCTAATCAATGAGCCGAGTTTCTACTATAATAAAAGTTATAATATGAATCAATATAACTTATCTCCGTAAGCGATTTATTTAAAACCTAGTCAAAACGGTGGTCAGTGTTTTAAAACAGTACGTAGAAACCCTTTAAAACATTGATATAGCTGTACTTTTAACAGGAGCGTGTTCGATTCCCGCCGTCTCCATTTGGAGAAAGTGGATTTTAAGAAAACGCCAAAACCTTTTTATGAGGTTTTGGCGTTTTTTTTGTTTCTGTGGTAATTGTCTTTAATATCAAACAGTTCTAACGTTAAAGAATTATCTATTTTGTATTACAAGCAGTTTTACAAGCAAAATAGTAGGGTAATCCACTGATATCCCACATTAATTAAACTAATACTCATTCAATAGGAGGATTTTTATGGAATACATTTATTTAGGAAATTCCGGCTTGCGTGTCCCTAAGTACATACTGGGAACTATCCCGTTCAGTGGAACAAATGGTTTTGAAGCAGCTGGCGATGTTCAAGAAGATGAAGCCCGTAGGATGGTTGATGTGTCTTTGGAAGCCGGGATCAATATGTTCGATACGGCGAACCTCTACTCAAAAGGCGATGCGGAACGCGTGCTTGGATCAGCGATCAAAGGGCGCCGGGATGAAGTGCTGCTGACGTCGAAAACGGGATTTCCGTTAAGTGATAATCCGAATAATCGCGGTGCTTCACGGAACAATATCTTAAGTTCCATTGACCAAACTTTAGAGCGGCTTGGGACGGATTACATCGATTTGTATTTTACGCATCTCTGGGACGGACAGACACCGATTGAAGAAACGGTGGAAACGATGACGAGCTTGGTGAAATCCGGGAAAATCCGCCATTGGGGCGTGTCGAATTACAGTGGCTGGGCATTGGCGAGAACGTATTCAATCGCACAGCAGCCGGGTTATATTCCGCCCGTCACTCAGCAAATCTACTACACCCCGGAAGCCCGGGAAGCGGAATATGAGCTTCTTCCTGCAGGAGCGGAGCTTGGCATCAGTTCGATGATCTGGAGCCCACTTGGCGAGGGGCTGTTGAACGGGAAAATCGGGCGCAATAAACAAGCACCTGAAAACACGCGCCAAGGCGGTGGATGGTCAGAGCCATGGGTACAGGATCAGGAGCGTCTTTTCCAGGTAATTGATGCTTTGGAGGAAGTGGCGGCGAATCATAGCGCTTCCGTGCCGCAAATCGCTTATTCCTGGGTGAGGGACCGACCGAATGTCGGTCCGATCGTCATTGCTGCACGCAATGAAAAACAGTTGAAGGAAAACATTGCTTCTTTCGATATTCAGCTTTCGCAGGACGAGCATGACCGGATTGAGTCGGTGGCCAGACCCGCACCAATCTATCCACTGTGGCATCGTGCCATGAATGCGGCGGAGATGGGAAGCCCATCCGAAATCTCCTATCTGAAAGGATACAAGCAGTCGATGGGAATTGATGAGTAAAAAAGCATGTTATTAAAAAGAAACGCACCAAAACCAGAATTCTAAACCAGTTCTGGATGCGGTGCGTTTTTTAGTTGTTTAATTTTTAAAGAGGAAATCCCCCCCCCTAATTAGAGCCTCATAAGCTATAATGAGTGATGAGAAATGCAAGGATAAATAACCATTATTTTAAGAAAAGAGTTATGCTGATGAACAAAATCAAAAACATTCCATTGCAAACAAAAATATTAGGGCTGATCAGTGCACTGATCCTTTTGATCGTGATTCTTCTCGCCAGTATCTTTGCTTATATGGAGTCTGTGGATACCAGAAACCAAGTGGAACAATTGGCTTTGCAATCGGCTAAGACGATTTCGCTCTTGCCGGAGCTTACTGAAGGCATTGGAGAAAACGATGTAGACGGCCGTTTCCGGCCAATTGCAGAACAAGTGAAAGACCAAGTGGATGCGGCGGATATTGTGATCGAAGATCGTGACAAAATTATTTATTCACATGTAAATCCGGAAAGGGTTGGTCAGGAGAGCAATGACCCTGCCAGTTACCAGTCACTGATTTTTGGGGGTTCGAATAATTTTGAAGTTGAACGGGAACAAGGTACGGTGATAATCGGCAAAGTGCCAATCATTGCGGATTTCGGTGAATACACGCAAATCATTGGGACTGTTTCTGTCGAGTTTTCGGAAAGGGATATATACCAAAGTATCTATGAACGCATCAGAATTATTATAATTGCTTCTCTAATTGTTATGGCAGTAGGAATCATCGGAGGCATCTTCCTGGCAAGTAGCATTAGAAAAGATACATTGGGGCTGGAGCCGCATGAAATAGCAGCTTTATATAGGGAAAGAAATGCCATTCTTTTATCGGTCAAAGAAGGAATTATAGCGATTGATGAAAACGGATTGATCACGTTGATCAATCATTCAGCGAAGTCCATGTTAGATCTAGATGAAAATCACCTTATAGGTCAGCCCATCGACCAATTTCCTCAAAATATAAACATAGAGGATGTGCTGCGGACAGGGAAGCCGGTCAACAATGAAGAGGTCTTGATTAACGAAAAGATTTTCATCTTCAATAGTATCCCGATTATTGAAAATGGCCAAGTGGCAGGAGCAGTTTCCAGTTTCCGGGATAAAACGGAATTAAAGAAACTGATGAATACCATAACAGAGGTTCGTGAGTATTCGGAGGGGCTCCGTGCACAAACACATGAATACGCCAATAAGTTATTTTTGTTATCCGGCTTACTGCAACTTGAAAGGTATCAAGATGCATTTGAATTTATCCAGAAAGAGTCAGTCACGCACCAGCACCAAAACCAGATTTTGTTCAACCAAATTCATGACGGGAATGTCCAGGCTATTTTATTGGGCAAAATCGGAAAAGCTTCGGAAAAGAAAATCCTCTTTGAAGTAGATGCCGATAGTTATATTGATCCGTTGCCGAGCCATATAAAGGCTGCAGATATCGTAGTCATTATTGGCAATTTGATTGATAATGCCTTTGATGCAGTAGAGCATCAGGATGAGAAAAAAGTGGTGTTTTCAATTATGGGTCTTGGCAATGATATTATAATAGAAGTAACAGACAATGGAAAAGGGATTCCAGATGAAAAACTAGCGTCGCTGTTTACGCTGGGATATTCATCTAAAGGCGAAAATAGAGGGTATGGCCTGTTCAATGTGAAGCGCATTGTTGAATCCTTGGGCGGAACGATTGAAGTGGACAATGAACAAAAGGGAAGATCTATTTTTACCGTCTACCTCCCTAAAAAGATGATGGGATAAAGCAAGGAGGAAATACCGTGATTAAAGTGGTTATAGCAGAGGATGATTTCCGGATTGCTCAAGTGCAAGAGCAGTTTTTGCAAAAAGTAAAAGATGTAAAATTGGTAGGGAAAGCATTAAATGCAAAAGAAACCCTGGATCTTTTAAGTGAGAATGAAGTGGATTTGCTGTTGCTCGACATTTACATGCCGGATGAGCTGGGAACGGAATTATTGCCGAAAATCCGGGAAAATTATCCGGCGATTGATGTGATTATGGTGACTGCTGCAACCGAAAGAATCATGCTTGAAAAGGCTGTCAGATATGGTGTTTTCAATTATTTATTAAAGCCGGTAACCATGGATAAATTTGTGGAAACCATCGAAGAATATAAAAAAAAGAAAAAGCTGCTTGGCACCACGGAAGAAGTAGACCAAACGATGATCGACCGATTTTTCGGGTCCGCTAAACAGTCAACAGCCTCGCAAAATGATCTGCCTACAGGCGTAGACCGCCATACTTTAGACAAAGTGAAAGAGGTAGGGAAAAAGCTGAAAGGCGTTTCCATTGATGAAATGAGTGAAGAAATGGGCATTTCCCGAACGACTGCCAGAAGATATCTGGAATACCTGGTTTCAGTGAATGTCTGTGTCGCCAAACATGAGTACGGGATTGTCGGAAGGCCTCAAAGAAAATATTATTTTGTAGAATGATTGATGGATGTACTTTTCGAATAGAAAATTGAGAATCGGCATCAAATACGCCATAGCTAATTTGGTGAAGTTAACGAGGGATCGCTAATGAGAAAAAAGATAATGATTATTTCCATATTTTTGGCCATTCTTTTAATAGGGTGTTCTCCGGAAGAAACTCAGGAGCTGGCAACAGATGAAGTAACGATTGTTGCCGGGTCGATCGGTGGCGGCTGGGACATCACGGCACGGGCAATGAAGGAAAGTTTGGAAAGTGACAACTTGGTTGACGCGGATATTCATGTACTGAATAAAGTCGGAGCTGGCGGAGAACTGGGCTGGAAATATACGCAGCAGCAAAAAGACCCGGTATTAGCCGTCAATTCCAGCTTGCTGATCACTAATCATTTACTGGGCCAAAGCCAATTGACTTATAAAGACTTTACTCCACTGGCCATTTTGGCGACAGAATGGGAAGTGGTAGTGGTTTCGAAAGATTCGAGCGTGGACAGTGCTAAAAGATTGATGGAAAACCTGAAAGCTGCACCCCATGATTATAAAATCGGCGTTTCGCCAAGACTGGGAAATGACGACCAGCTGTCATTTGTACTGGCAAGCAGACAAGCTGGAGTACAGCCTGAAGAACTGGACTTCCTGATTTACGAAAACAGTGCAGACGTAGTGGATGCGTTATTGAAAAAGCAAATAGACGTGGCAACCATGACGCTAGCGGAAGCAAAAAAATATTATGATCTCGATCAAGTCAAATTACTCGTGATTTCATCTGATGAAAGATTAAAAGAACTGCCTGAAATCCCTACCTGGTCAGAAGAGGGAATTGAAATGGTATTCGAGCATTGGCGCGGCGTTATGGGGCCGCCTGATATGACAGAAGACGAGATCCAGTTTTGGGATCAGGTGCTTGAAAAAATGGTAAAAACAGAACAATGGCAGCAGACGCTCGAGAAGTATATGTGGAAAGATTTTTATATGGATAGCGGCGAAACGGCTAAATTTTTGGAACAGCAAAGTAAAATGTACGAGGACTTGATGAAAGTGCATAGGGAAGATGAATAACATCAAAGGCAATAAATAGTTTAAACGGATTTAATGAAATAAATTTTTACGGCCCCTACAGCTTGTTTATAGAGGCTGCAAAATATCGTAATGATTTTTTACGAGGTTGACTCAGAGATAATTGTGTTGCATTTCCGCCGGTTGGTGCAGGCTGGCGGAGTGCTGAGACACATTCTGAGGCAGCCTCGTTTTATTGTTTTCCGGTTCATAACCTAATTTTAAAATAGCCGTAATGAGCTATGATTCTCAATACGTTTTCATTGGATAAAAGATGAAACTTTCCGACAATGGTTTTAATGTACGAAATAGCTTTAAAGTATTTAAATGACAATATTTTGTAAACGTTTACATTCCCCCCTCGCTATTCTATATTAATAAACAATATCTAAATTGTTGCATTATTACTTCATTTAGCACCGGACACGAGTGAATAAGCAATAGAGGGGGAATAAATATGTTAGCACTTTTAGGATTTTCAATGATCGCTGTATTCATGTTTTTGGTCATCACCAAGCGGATGTCCGCGATGGTCGCATTAGTCACGATACCGATTATATTTGCATTGCTGGGAGGATTTTGGACAGGCCTCGGTGATATGATGCTGGAAGGGATTAAGCAAGTCGCACCGACGGGAGTCATGCTGATGTTCGCTATTCTGTATTTCGGCATTATGATCGATGCGGGCTTGTTTGATCCGCTGGTGTCGAAAATACTGGCGATTGTTAAAGGCGACCCACTGAAAATCGTCATCGGTACAGCTGTTCTTGCCATGGCTGTAGCACTTGACGGCGACGGAACGACCACTTATATGATCACTGTAACAGCAATGCTGCCGCTTTATAAGCGCATTGGCATGAACCCGCTCATCCTGACATGTGTGGCCATGCTGTCATTCGGTGTCATGAACATGACGCCTTGGGGCGGGCCGACTGCCAGAGCGGTTGCTGCACTTCAGCTTGATGTAGCAGATGTATTTACTCCGTTGATCCCTGTTATGGCGGCCGGAATTTTATGGACTTTATTTACAGCATTTGTTCTCGGGAAAAAAGAGCGCAAACGTTTAGGGATTGCTGAGATCCAATATTCAAAAGAAGAAAATCTGGTTATCAGTGAAGTAAGTGCAACTGCCGCTATGGAAAACACAAAGCGGCCGAAATTAATCTGGATCAATTTTCTTTTAACCGTTACATTGATCGTTTGTTTAGTGGCTTCGGTACTGCCGTTATCGACTTTGTTCATGATTGCTTTTGTCATAGCGCTGATGATCAACTATCCGAAATTGGATGATCAGAAAGAAAGAATATCCAATCATGCAGGAAATGTTTTGGCAGTAGTCGGATTGGTGTTTGCTTCCGGGATCTTTACAGGAATCTTATCAGGAACCGAAATGGTTGATGCGATGGCAAACAGTCTGGTTGCTGTGATACCAGAATCGGCTGGTCCGTATTTTGCTATCATTACAGCTGTCACAAGTATTCCATTCACTTATTTTATGGCAAACGATCCTTATTATTTTGGCGTATTGCCGATTCTAGCTGAAACTGCAGCAGTTTATGGCGTAGACCCGGTAGAAATTGCACGGGCTTCACTGCTTGGCCAACCGGTCCATGCCATGAGCCCATTAATAGCATCAGCTTACTTGCTTGTTGGGATGGCTGGCGTGGAGTTCGGGGATCATCAAAAGTTCATTTTTAAATGGGCATTAGGCTCGTGTTTTGTTATGATTTTTGCAGCACTTGCCCTTGGAGTTCTCACTTTCTAAACCAACAATATTCAGAGTTTAAAAACATCGCCATCGATTGAATGGCGATGTTTTTTATTTTCTGAAGGAGATGATTAAAGGGATAGTTTTAAAGCGAAAGGGGAATATAATTATTGTGTTTAGTTGATGGACCTAGTTGTGTAATTGTTGGAGAATCCTATCTTCTGGCATAGCATTACCTTCTTTCTGATAATGCTATGCCAGAAGCGATTTTTAAACCACTTCTAAAAAATAGTATTAAATCATACGGTGACTTAAAAACTAAGGATTCTAAATCATTTTTAAATACAAAGGTGATTTGACTTAAATTCCAATGTTCTTTAACATTAACAAATGTGTTAAGAGATAAGGAGGATACTATATGAAGAAAGTAACCAATGTTTTCTGGATTTCGCTTGTACTTGTTTTATTAGCTGTCGGGTACGGAGCGCTAGCACCAGAAAATTTCGCAGAAGTTACCGGGAATATAGAAGGATTCCTGACTACAACGTTCGGCTGGTATTATTTATTGATCGTAACGGTTATGGTTCTGTTCTGCCTGTTTTTCCTCATCAGTCCGATGGGGCAAATCAAACTGGGGAAAGATACTGATAAACCGGAGTTTTCCTTTGGTACATGGATAGCGATGCTGTTTTCAGCAGGTATGGGAATCGGTCTTGTGTTTTGGGGAGCGGCTGAACCGCTGTCCCATTTTGCCATTGATCCGGCGACTGCTGAGCCTGGGTCAGCAGAAGCATTCCGGGAATCCATGCGCTACACCTTTTTCCACTGGGGAATCCATGCTTGGGCAATTTACGGAGTAGTTGCTATGGCGTTGGCCTATTTCCAGTTCCGCAAAGGAGAGCCAGGGCTGATTTCAGCGACTCTTAAACCATTATTCGGTGATAAGATGAACGGGCCTTGGGGAGTTCTGGTAGACGTTATAGCTGTTTTCGCTACTGCTGTGGGAGTTGCGACAACACTTGGATTCGGAACCATTCAAATCAATGAAGGATTGGCCTTCCTGTTTGATGGAGTACCGGCTGACAATTTCACTGTGCAGGTTATCATCATTGCAGTAGTGACCGTCTTATTCCTTGCTTCAGCTTGGAGTGGACTCAGCAAAGGGATCAAGTATTTATCCAATACCAATATGGTACTGGCGATTGCTTTGTTTGTACTGGTCCTTGTACTTGGACCGACATTATTAATTCTCAATATGTTTACCGATACACTCGGCACTTACTTCCAGAACTTAGTCCGCATGAGTTTCCGTGCAGCGCCGATTGACGGTGAGAACCGGGCATGGATAGATGGTTGGACTATCTTCTACTGGGCATGGTGGATTTCTTGGGCTCCATTCGTCGGTATATTTATTGCACGGATTTCAAGAGGACGGACAATCCGCCAGTTCCTTTTCGGTGTGTTGGTAGTGCCAACCGTGATTTCCTTCATCTGGTTTGCGACATTCGGTACGACTGCTATGAATGTGCAAAACAATGGGGTGGATTTAACAGGCTTACTGACTTCTGAGATTTTGTTTGGTGTATTCAATGAAATGCCAATGGGCATCATTTTATCAATTATCGCCATTTTATTGGTTTCAACGTTCTTTATCACATCGGCCGACTCGGCGACATTCGTATTGGGAATGCAATCGACAAACGGTTCATTGCACCCGGCAAATACAGTAAAGTTAGCTTGGGGAATTTCCCAATCATTGGTTGCGGTTATTCTTTTATCGGCAGGAGGGCTGGATGCGCTTCAAACGGCATTGATCATAGCCGCATTCCCGTTCTCATTTATCATGCTCTTAATGATGGGATCGTTTTACAAATCACTCAGCTCAGAGTATAAAGTATTCAAACGTAAACGTTAAAACCGCCGCTTCGGCGGTTTTTTTGTCGGGAATAAAGAAGCTTCAGTTAATAGAAGCAGCTCTATTGATTGTCAGTGGCTCAACAGGGCGTGGAACTGCAGCTTGAAGAAGGGGAGTTTTAATAACCCTTAAACTAGCATAAGAGGTATAATGAGGAGAGTGTTTGATGAAGGATGGAGGATTTAAAATGATTGAAAGACCGCATGTTTTATTAGTAGATGGAATGGCTTTGTTGTTCCGCTCTTTTTTTGCAACTTCTGCAGTCGGACAGTATTTCCGTACGACTGAAGGGTTGGCGACAAACGGAGTACAGGGATTTGCACGGCATGTCCTGGCTGCTAAAACCATGATGAAGCCGACACATTTGGCTGTGTGCTGGGATATGGGAGCTCAGACGTTTCGCACTGAAATGTTCAATGGCTACAAGGCAAACCGGCCTGCTCCGCCGGAAGATATGCTGCATCAATTTGATTTGGCGAAGAAAGTATCGGAGCAGCTCGGCTGGAAGAATTACGGAGAGACAGGCATTGAAGCCGACGACTTTATCGGCTCGTTTACTAAACAATGGCAAGGAAAAGCAGATTTCACCATCATGACAGGCGATAAAGACATGCTGCAATTGCTGAATCCTTCAGTGAAAATCGCTTTCATGAAAAAAGGCTTTCACATATATGATGTATATACTGAAATGCGGTTCAAAGAGGAATATGGCATTGAGCCGAACCAATTTGCGGATGTTAAAGCGTTTATGGGCGATGCGAGCGACGGCTATCCGGGTGTTAAAGGAATCGGACCGAAAACCGCTTTGCAGCTTATTCAAAAATACGGTTCGACCGACGGTGTGCTTGCAGCAATTGAGGAATTGAAACCGGCCCAAAAGAAAAAGATAGAAGAGCATAAGGATATGCTGCTGCTATCTAAAGAATTGGCCGTCATCAAATGCGATATCCCGCTCGACGTGACACTGGATGAAATTGTGGTGCCGAATTATACAAACGATATGGTAGAACTGTTTGACGGCCAGGAATTGAAACTGCTGGCGCGCCAATTGGAGAAAAGCCTGATTCCGGAATTATCCCCTTTTGACCGGGCAGATCCTTACGAACGTTAAAACTTTTTTATTTTCATTATAAGAAACTGTCCGTATTCTGCTCGGGCGGTTTCTTTTTCCGTTATCGTGAATATACAAGATTAGATCGTCATCCTTTTCCTCAAAACCGATAAGCGGAACCCAATGGTATTTATAAACCGGTTTGGCGAACCAATGAAATGAAAAATAACGGTCAAATTTTAAAGCGAGCGGCCGGCCAGCGAGCAGTTCGTCTTTAACTGTTTCCAATGAGCGGATCTTGTCAATCTGATAGCGCCTGCCTGCAACTTTCTTGAATTTCTTTAACAGCCGCCAAGTGAAGAGGCCGATTGGCGTAGTGCCAAGCAAACCATAAAGCTGGTCAATTTCATAATCGATTTTTTCATGATGCTTGAGAATAACTGCAATGGTAGTGGGCCCACAGGCAGACCGCTGCTTTTTTGCATCGATTGCTGTATCGTATTGTGATTTGCCTTCGAATGGAAGTAAAATTTTCAGCCTCAATACCTCCCAAAAGAAATTCTCTGATGCTATTAAATGGAATATAAGGATCTTTCATTTTCCGCAAGAAGTTTTTTTAACGCGGCCCTGAAAGTTTTGAAAACTTCCAATTCCACTTGAATGCCGGCATAAACAATCTCCCGGACAAAACGGGGATTAAATCCAACATAAATCGGGCGGAGGCCCATTAATTTAATGGCATTGTTCAGTTGGGTCAGCTCGCAGGCTAATTCGTTGTAATCAAATTTCTCTACGTCTTCGATTCGTACTCCGGTAAAATCAAAAACTACACATTCAATGTCCCGGTGTTCAGCCGCATATTGGAGCACTTTCGTGCGAATCGTTTCAAAGCGGTTCCGGAAAATAAAACCGGCAATTGGAACGAGAATCGTATTAGGTAAAATCGAAGGAATGATTGGAGCCGACATATTTTGAATCACTTTTTCATAATGTATAACTAATTCTTTTAATTCTTTAATTTCTTGCGTTGGATCCATCAAGACACCTCTATCTCAGTTATTAATTTCTATTATAGCGCAAAAAAAGAAATAGACAGTTGTCTATTTCTTTTGGTTTGCTAAAAATTCGGTAACTGATTCAGGTGTTTTTGCATGGGCGCTGTGAAGGTGAGCTGTTTTCTCGCCGTTTTTGAAAATCAATAAGCTTGGAATGCCCATAACTTCGTATTTTTCAGCTAGCTCAGGCAATTCATCACGGTTCACGTCAAACCATTTGTAATCCTTGTATTCTTCGATAATCGGATCGATGAACATATCCATGCGTGTGCAATCAGGGCACCAGCCAGCTTGGAATTTAACGATTACAGGTTCAGATCCTTCGATAATTTCATTGAATTGTTCGGTTGATGTAATGGGTTTCATAAAATCTCCTCCTAAATGTCTCTCAATCAGTTTACAATGCCTTTCATTTTTCGGGAAGAGATTGAGCTTGAGAGATTAAAATTTTTAACGATTAAATATTGCGAAAACAATGAAAATAACTTACACTATGGATATAGAGAACGTTCTATTTTTTTAAGTTAAAAATGAATGAGGGTTCATTCAAAAATCGAGGAGGGTTTTTCATTGGCTTACCAAATTAAAAAAGCAGCGGTGCTTGGTTCAGGTGTAATGGGTTCAGGAATTGCAGCACACCTTGCAAATATAGGAATTCCGGTTTTACTGCTGGATATCGTTCCTCGTGAACTATCGGAAGAAGAACAGGCAAAAGGATTGTCATTAGAACATCCTCAGGTAAGAAATCGAATTGCTGCGACTTCTATGCAAAAACTCTTGAAACAGAAACCGGCACCATTGACCGCTAAAAAGAATTTGCAGCTGATTACACCAGGAAACCTGGAAGATGACTTGGAGAAATTGAAAGACGTGGACTGGATCATCGAAGTCATCGTGGAAAATTTAGAGGTCAAAAAATCGCTTTATGAAAAAATCGATGCTGTCAGAACTCCGGGCACGATTGTGTCCTCCAATACTTCGGGCATCAGTATAAATGCCATGGCGGAAGGCCGCTCGGAAGATTTCGGCAAACATTTTCTAGGTACGCATTTTTTCAATCCGCCACGCTATCTGAAGCTATTGGAAGTGATTCCGGCAAACACGACGGCTCCGGAAGTGCTCGAGTTTATGACAGCATTTGGTGAAGACCGTTTAGGAAAAGGCGTAGTTATTGCGAAAGACACGCCGAACTTCATAGCAAACCGCATCGGTACATACGGCTTGTTGGTGACATTGCGCGAGATGCAGAACCGCGGATATTCCATCGGGGAAGTGGATTCTGTTACAGGGCCATTGATTGGCCGGCCGAAATCAGCGACATTCCGTACATTGGATGTAGTGGGTCTTGATACATTCATGCATGTAGCGAAAAATGTTTATGACCAAACTTCCGGTGAAGAACAGAAAGTATTTGAAGCGCCTGAATTGCTAAAGAAAATGCTTGAAAAAGGATGGATTGGCGCCAAGTCAGGGCAAGGTTTCTTCCTTAAAAAAGACAAAGACATTCTGGAACTGGATCCGGAGACGTTGGAGTACCGCCCAGCCGGTAATTTGAAAACGCCTTCACAAGAGATGGCCAAACAGCAGAAAGGCCTTGCAGCGAAAGTCAAAACGCTTGTTTATGCAAATGACCGCACAGGAGAACTGCTATGGAGCATTCTGTCACCGACACTCCTTTATTCAGCCAAGTTGACTGGTGAAATTGCAGATGACATTGTGGCCATTGACAATGCCATGAAATGGGGATTCGGCTGGGAACAAGGACCGTTTGAAACATGGGACGCTATCGGTGTCCAGAAGTCAGCCGAGAAGATGCAGCAGGAAGGTTTAGAGATTCCTGCATTTCTCCAAAGTTTGCTGGATAGCGGCAATGAAAGCTTCTATAAAGAAGAAAACGGCGATCTTTATTTCTTCGACGGAACCGATTACCAACCGGTGCCGGTCAACGAAAAAGCGATTGACTTAAAACGCTATAAGAAAAAGAATGGGGTCTTGAAGTCGAATGCAGGGGCCAGCCTGATTGATCTCGGAGATGGGATTCTGCTGCTTGAATTCCATTCGCGCTCCAATGCCATTGGCTTGGACATTATGCAAATGATCAATTATGCGATAGATGAAACAGAAAAAAATTATAAAGGCTTGGTCATCGGTAACCAGGGCAAGAACTTCTGTGTCGGGGCAAACCTGGGCATGATCTTGATGGAAGCCCAAGATGACAATATCTTTGAACTGGATTTTACCATCCGGACCTTCCAGAATTCGTTAATGAAAATTAAATACAGTTCAAAGCCAGTAGTGGTTGCACCGTTTGGCATGACGCTTGGCGGAGGAGCGGAAGTGGCGCTTCATGCAGCACATATCCAGGCTTCGATGGAGACATATATGGGCTTAGTGGAAGCGGGCGTCGGTTTGATTCCTGGCGGCGGCGGAAACAAGGAACTTTATATCAAACACTTGAAAGGCCTGCCGAACGGCGTAACGGTCGATTACCAGAATATCGCAAGCAATGTATTTGAAACGATTGCGATGGCAAAAGTATCCACTTCAGCAGAAGAAGCGCGTGAAAATAACTTCCTGAATTTCAACGACGGCATCAGCGTCAACAGCGATCATCTGATCTATGATGCAAAACAGGCAGCACTTGCTTTGTACGAAAGTGGCTACCAGGCACCGATTCGCGAAAAAGTGCCAGTTACCGGAGAACCAGGATATGCCACTCTTTTACTTGGAGCAGAAGGCATGTTCATATCCGGATTTATTACAGAGTACGATTTGAAAATCGCCAAAAAACTTGCTTTTGTTTTGTCCGGTGGGAAACTTCCATATGGCATGAAAGTGGATGAACAATATTTGCTGGATTTAGAACGCGAGGCATTTTTAAGTTTGGTTGCAAAACCGAAAACACAGCAGCGGATGCAGCATATGCTGGTCAAAGGCAAGCCGCTCCGCAACTAATCGATAGATATTGAAGGAGGAGAAACACATGCGCGAAGCAGTAATCGTCGCTGGGGCCAGAACCCCGGTCGGCAAAGCGAAAAAAGGCTCACTTGCTACTGTGCGCCCGGATGATTTCGGCGCATTGGTAGTCCGGGAAGCATTAAACCGGGCAGGCGGATATGATGGCCCAATAGATGATTTGATCATGGGATGTGCCATGCCGGAAGCTGAACAAGGCATGAACATCGCACGCAATATAGGAGCATTGGCAGGATTGCCGGATACGGTATCAGCAGTGACAGTCAACCGATTCTGTTCGTCAGGTCTGCAGTCGATCGCTTATGCGGCTGAACGGATCATGGTTGGCAGCGCAGAAGCCATCATTGCAGGCGGCGTTGAATCGATGAGCATGGTGCCAATGATGGGCAATGTCATCCGGCCAAATTCAAAGCTGGCAGAAACTGCTCCTCAGTACTATATGAGTATGGGCCACACTGCAGAACAGGTCGCCACTCAATACGGCGTTAGCCGGGAAGACCAGGATGCGTTTGCGGTCCGGTCACATGAAAAAGCAGCTGCAGCGATTGCGGCAGGGAAATTCGATGAAGAAATCGTGCCGGTCGAAGTCACCAAGCGTTTTGTCGATGACAACAATAAATACCAGGAAAAAACATTCATGTTTGAAATGGATGAAGGTGTCCGCCACGGCACGAGCATTCAAACCTTGAACAAGCTTCGTGCTGCATTCTCAGCCCGTGGAACAGTAACTGCCGGAAACTCTTCACAAACATCAGACGGCGCAGGAGCGGTCTTGGTAATGGACCGTGAAAAAGCCGAATCACTCGGATTAAAGCCGCTTGCCAAATTCCGTTCATTTGCAACTGGCGGCGTACCGCCGGAAGTAATGGGCATCGGACCGATTGTTGCCATTCCAAAAGCATTGAAACTGGCAGGCCTTACAGTTGAAGATATCGACGTGTGGGAATTAAATGAAGCCTTTGCTTCCCAATCATTGGGCGTTATCCGCCACCTCAACCTGGATATCGATAAAGTGAACTTAAACGGCGGGGCCATCGCTTTAGGCCATCCGCTTGGAGCAACAGGATCTATTCTGACGCTGAAGATGATGAGTGAATTAAAGCGCCAAGGAAAACAATTCGGCGTGGTGACCATGTGCATCGGCGGTGGCATGGGCGCAGCAGGCGTGTTTGAAATGCTGTAAATTATTGAGTAAGTCGAATTGAAGAAATGGCTTTTTGTATACCGCTTAGGCCGCTTAGGCCGCTTTGGGCATGGCTTTCGCAAGTAGCCAGGCAAAGAACGCCTGTCTTCTTGCTTCGCCTAGCCCGTGGACGCGCCTGCGCAAGCTCGTCGTAAAGACTTAGCCTCGCAGGCTTCGGCTAATGTCACGCCCGCGGCAAGCGAAGCTGTTTTGCGGAATATCGATTAAAAAATTTATGCATTTCAATATAACCTAACCATAAACCAGGAGGAATAAAAAATGGCAGAATCTAAGACGTTAATCAAAGGCGGCAGTTTCTTAATCGAAGACGCAGATTTATCCCGCGTATTCACACCGGAGGACTTTACCGAAGAACAAAAAATGATCGCTAAAACGACGGAGGATTTTGTGAATACGGAAGTATTGCCTGTGGTTGAAAAATTAGAAAACCACGAATTTGAGCATTCGGTGCGTTTATTGAAAACAGCTGGAGAAATCGGGCTACTCGGTGCTGATGTACCGGAGCAGTACGGTGGCCTTGGCCTTGATAAAATCGCTTCCGCTTTGATTGCGGAAAAGATGTCAAAGGCGGGAGGGTTCTCGATTACTCACGGAGCCCATGTGGGCATTGGATCATTGCCGATCGTTCTTTTTGGAAATGAAGAACAAAAACAAAAATACTTGCCGCGTCTAGCGACAGGCGAATTGATCGCTGCCTATGCCCTTACAGAGCCAAGCTCAGGGTCAGATGCTTTGGGAGCCAAAACTGTAGCTAAGTTAAATGAAGCAGGCACTCATTATGTCTTAAACGGCGAAAAACAATGGATTACAAACGCTGGCTTCGCTGATGTATTCATCGTTTATGCAAAAATAGACGGCGAGAAATTCTCGGCATTTATCGTGGAACGAGCATATGATGGAGTTTCTGTTGGACCGGAAGAAAAGAAAATGGGGATCAAGTCATCTTCTACTCGTACATTAGTCTTGCAGGATGCTCAAGTACCTGTCGAAAACTTATTGGGTGAAGCAGGGCGCGGCCATATTATTGCTTTTAATATCTTGAACATCGGCCGCTACAAATTGGGAGTAGGCACAATCGGAGGTTCAAAACGTGCACTGGAAATTACGATTCCTTACACGAATCAACGGCAACAGTTTAAAACGCCAATTTCCTCATTCAACTTAACCCGTGAAAAATTGGGTACAATGGCTTCTCAATTGTATGCTCTTGAAAGTTCGGTCTACCGCACAGTCGGCCTTTTTGAAGACCGCATGAGCGGCTTTACAGAAGAAGAGCATGCCAACGGGAAATTGGTGGCAGATTCGATTGCAGAATTTGCAGTGGAATGTTCGATGAATAAATTCTTTGGCACCGAAACACTGGATTATATTGTTGACGAAGGCGTTCAGCTGCATGGCGGATACGGATTCATGCAGGAGTACGAGATTGAGCGCGCTTACCGGGATTCCCGCATCAACCGGATTTTTGAAGGAACAAATGAAATCAACCGTTTGCTGGTTCCTGGCACCTTGCTGCGCAAAGCAATGAAAGGTGAACTTCCGTTATTGCAGCATGCCCAGCAATTGCAAGAGGAATTGCTCATGATGATGCCGGAAGAAATTGGAACAGAAGCGTTGGCACAGGAAAAATACTTGGTGAGAAACTCCAAGAAAATTGCTTTGCTTGCAGCTGGACTGGCGGCACAGACTTATGGTGCAAAGATTGAACAAGAACAGGAAGTGCTTGTAAACATCGCTGATATCGTCAGCAACGTCTTTGCGATGGAATCCGCAGTGCTCCGCACAGAAAAAGCGATTGCAGCATCCGGCGAAGAAAAAGCGCAGCAAAAATTGCTGTATACGCAGATTTACTGCCAGGAAGCCTTCGATAAGATTGAAAAAGATGCAAAAGAAACTTTGCTTGCAGCTGTGGAAGGCGACAATCAGCGCATGATGCTTTCGGCACTGCGGAAACTGACGCGTTCTACCCCATATAACGTGATAGCTAAAAAACGAGAAGCAGCTGTTAAATTAGTGGAAGCAGAGAAATATGTAGTTTGATGCCTTCTTCAAAAACGCAGTCTTCGGGCTGCGTTTTTTACATCGACCAAGGGTACTAATTTTGGTAAGCTTGGTTAAAAGGAGGTTTTTAAATGATTACATATTATGCATATCCGAAATGCACAACTTGCCGAAAAGCAAAAAAATGGCTCGATCAAAATGAGATCGAATATAATGAAGTTAATATTGCTGAAAAACCGCCATCCCCCATTGAACTTCGCGAAATTTATGAAAAAAGCGGACTTGAATTAAAGAAGTTTTTTAATACAAGCGGCATGAAGTACCGGGAACTGGGACTAAAAGATAAATTGAAGGAAATGCCTGAAGATCAGCAGCTAGCACTGCTGTCATCAGATGGAATGCTTGTCAAACGTCCGTTAGCTTGGGACGGGAAAAAAGTAACACTGGGCTTTAAAGAGGAAGAGTTTGAAAATACTTGGAAGTGATAACAGTGAAATCTTGTAATTCTATGGGTATTATGTCAAACTGAAATTGAGTACACTACATAATTTGGAGGGTTTTCGATGAGCACACCACAAGAACTTCGTTATTCTAAAGAGCATGAATGGGTTAAAGTTGAAGGCGGCACAGCCCGTATTGGTATTACGCATTTTGCACAAGCTGAACTTGGCGATATCGTTTTCGTAGAATTGCCGCAAGTTGGAGATGAACTGAAAAGAAATGAGCCTTTTGGCAGCGTTGAATCAGTTAAAACTGTTTCAGAACTTTATGCGCCTATTAGCGGACGCGTGATTGAAGTCAATGCTGAGCTTGAAGACAGTCCGGAATTCGTAAACGAATCTCCTTACGAAAATGCTTGGATGGTGGTAATCGAATCTCCAGAAGAAGCTGAAATCAGTGATTTGATGACAGCTGAACAATATCAGGAAATGATCAACGAGTAATATTTTAAAAGCGCCTATTACTTGGCGCTTTTTTTGCTAGCCGGGTGAGTTTATAAAATCTGAAGTTACCGGCTGAATCAGTGGAAAGCAGCCGTTCCCCCTTATCTTTCATCATATATCAGCGAGGTGTTGACTTATGGATAAAGTAATCGTTGTTGAAGGGCTCAGTGATAAAACCCGAATAGCGCCGCTTATTGCAGAACCCGTGACGATTCTTTGCACAAATGGTACAGTTAGTGCATCGAGGCTTGAAGAGATATTGCTGCCTTATGAAGGCTTAGATATCATCATATTGGTAGATGCGGACAAATCAGGTGAACAGTTGCGAAAACTGGTCAAACGCGAATTTCCTGAAGCCCGGCATTTTTATATCAACCGCAGTTACAAGGAAGTTGCAGCGACACCGATCCGGATTTTACTGGATGTGCTGATTTCAGCAAATATTCAAGTCAATAAGTTATTAACCGAGGGATGAAATAGATGAAAGAATGGACACATAAAGAATGGCTGAAAGAAAAAAATACAAAGTCAATTGCCGCTTATTATTTATATACACCGATGTGCGGAACATGCCAAGTTGCTTCTAAAATGATGGATGTCGTAAAAGAGCTCCTTCCAGGTATGCCGATGGGCAAAGCAAATTTGAATTATGTTCAAGAAATTGCCGAATTATACAAGGTAGAAAGTGTGCCGTGCCTGCTCATTACAGAAAATGGCCAGCTGAAGGAAAAGATATACGCCTTCCAGTCGGTCCCTTATATATACGAGAAATTAAGGTCTCTGTAAGTTGGACAAAAGAAAGGCTCTTTGATACACCGCTTCAGCCGCTGGGAATAAGGCAAAGATGATTAATTCAACATATGTATTGACGAAAAATGTCGAGCATGGTAAATTGAATCTCTGAACAATAATTTCATATCGTAACTCTTATTTAGAGTGGTGGAGGGAAGTGCCCTATGAAGCCCGGCAACCGTCATGAAAATGAAATGGTGCCAAATCACACGGAACGAAGGTTCTGGGAGATGAGAGAGCGGTTTTCGTGTTTTCACGGTCACCCTTCTGCTCAGTTCTGCGCAGAAGGGTTTTTATTTTGGATTAGGAGTTGTAAAAGGATGATTGAATTAAAAGAACTGTCGAAGGTTTTCGACACGGGAAAAGGCACTTTAACAGCTGTCGACCATGTCGACCTGTCGATTTCATCCGGTGAAATTTTTGGCATTATCGGCTATAGTGGGGCAGGCAAAAGTACATTGATCCGTTTGTTGAATGGATTGGAAAAGCCTAGTTCAGGAACTGTAACGATTAATGGCCAAGATATCTCGGCAAGCACAGGAAAAGAGCTGCGGAAGGCACGCCAGAAAGTCAGTATGATTTTCCAGCATTTCAACCTTTTGTGGTCACGCACCATAAAAGAAAACATTGAATTTCCGCTTGAAATTGCAGGGGTTCCAAAAAACAAGCGCGATGCACGCGTCCAGGAATTAGTAGAGCTGGTAGGCCTTACAGGAAGAGAACATGCCTATCCGTCCCAGCTGTCGGGTGGTCAGAAACAGCGTGTCGGCATTGCCCGGGCGCTGGCTAATGAACCTGAAGTGCTGCTTTGTGATGAAGCAACTTCAGCACTCGATCCACAGACGACGGATTCAATTTTAGAGCTATTGGTCGATATCAATAAGCGTTTAGGACTTACTATTGTCCTTATTACACATGAAATGCATGTTATCCGTAAAATTTGCCATCGTGTGGCGGTTATGGAAGGCGGACGCGTCGTCGAACTGGGGGATGTCTTGAATGTCTTCCAGGCACCGAAACAGCAAATTACAAAGCGTTTTGTCGCTCAAGTAACCGATACGGAAGATTCGAACGAAACGATCAAACATCTGCGGGAACTCTATCCAACTGGCGAACTAGTAAAATTGATTTTTGTCGGTGAACAAACCGAACAGCCTATTTTGACTAAGCTAATCCGGAAGTTCCCTGTTGATATCAATATTGTGCAAGGAAATATATCGCACACGCAGCGAGGAGCTTACGGAACATTGGTTTTACAAATGAAAGGTTCACAACAAGAGATATCGGAAGCGCTCGCTTTCTTAAATGCAGAGAATGTCCAGACGGAGGTGATGGCAAATGATTGAGTCATTATTCCCGAACGTCGACTGGGACAGCATGTGGGAAGCCACGCTCGAAACATTGTACATGACTGCTATGTCGACATTTTTCACATTTGTCATCGGATTGGTTTTGGGAATTGTCCTATTTTTGACGGCACCAAAGCAATTATGGGCTAACAGTGTTGTCAATTGGCTGACAGGGGCATTCGTCAACATTTTCCGTTCCATTCCATTCATCATTTTAATTATTTTGCTAATTCCTTTTACGAAATTTCTTATCGGCACAATCCGTGGGCCGAATGCAGCCTTGCCTGCTTTGATCATTGGAGCAGCTCCATTTTATGCGCGTATGGTATTGATTGCATTGAAGGAAATTGACAAAGGGGTCATCGAAGCTGCGCGTTCAATGGGAGCGACAACATGGACGATTATCCGCAAAGTGCTGTTGCCGGAATCCAAACCGGCGTTGATTTCGGGTATTACAGTTACAGCGATTGCATTGGTTGGATACACTGCCATGGCCGGAATTATTGGTGCCGGCGGCTTAGGAACACTCGCGTTCCTTGATGGCTTCCAGAGAAGCCGGGAAGATGTTACGCTGATGGCGACTATCTTGATTTTGATCATCGTCTTCGCAATCCAATTTATTGGTGACCGATTGACTACTAAATCAGATAAACGCTAGCAGCTCAACTATAAAAATATAGAAAAAGGGGATTAGTTAGATGAAAAAATTATTAACTGGGTCATTATTGACAGCGCTTGTACTTGCTGGCTGCGGAAGCGGCAACGGCGGAGCAAGTGAAGAAGAGTCAAGCACATTAAAAGTGGGTGCTTCAAACGTACCTCACGCGATTATTTTGGAACAGGCACAGCCGCTGCTTGAAGAACAAGGAATTGAATTGGAAATTGAAACATACCAAGATTACATTTTGCCAAACCAGGATTTAGAAGCAGGGGAAATCGATGCGAACTATTTCCAGCACGTTCCTTACTTGGAGTCACAAAAGAAAGAATTTGGCTACGATTTTGAAAATGCAGGCGGAATCCACATCGAACCGATCGGTGTTTATTCTCAGAAATATGCTTCATTGGAAGAGCTTCCTGAAGGCGCAACAATCCTAATGAGCAACTCGGTGGCCGACCATGGCCGTATTTTATCAATGTTGGAAGCTCAAGGCTTGATCAAACTGGCAGATGGCATAGACAAAACAGCTGCTGAAGTGAAGGATATTGTGGAAAACCCTAAAAATCTTGAGTTTGATGCGAACTATGAAGCAGCATTGATGGTTCAATTATATGAAGCTGGCGAAGGCGATGCGTTGTTGATCAACTCGAACTATGCAATCGATGCCGGTTTGAACCCGTTGGAAGATTCCATTGCACTTGAAAGTTCAGAATCTCCTTACGTCAATATCATCGCAGTTAATAAAGGCGATGAAGACAGCGAAAATATCAAAGCATTAGTCGAAACCCTGAAATCACAGGAAATCCAAGACTTCATCTTAGAAGAGTGGGGCGGGTCAGT
This sequence comes from Planococcus sp. VCh962, assembly GCF_057748275.1. NCBI lineage: Bacteria > Bacillati > Bacillota > Bacilli > Caryophanales > Caryophanaceae > Planococcus > Planococcus sp. VCh962. Next base: position 53,122 of record NZ_JBYLHS010000007.1, on the reverse strand, counting down.
AGTACCTGTCGACTAATTTCTTAAATGTAAAAAAGCATATTATGAAACTGCAGGCCGACTCGAACTGATCGAGAAGGGCTGCAGTTTTTTATTTTGGGCTTCTTTGCTAAGTTTAGTAGTGAATCTGTTGCAGAGGAGAAACCGCTTGATTATATCCAACACGGTCGGCGCAAGCAAAATAATTAATTATTATTTTGTCGAAATAATAAAAAAATTCCGCGTATTAATGAATCTATTCTAATTACTGGACCAATGTGATAGTTTTATATAATATTAAAAAAACAGTTGTTCATCTAGGGAGGACACATCATGAAGATTAAATTCGGTCTTTTACCGAGGATTATCGTAGCTATCGCTTTAGGAGTATTGGTTGGATCATTTGCGCCAGAGTGGATGGCTCGGATATTTGCCACATTTACATCGCTTTTTGGTAATTTTCTTAATTTCATCGTACCTTTAATCATCCTCGGGTTTATCGCTCCTGGTATTGCCCAGCTTGGTAAAGGATCAGGAAAATTGCTCGGCCTTGCTACATTCTTTGCCTATGCATCTACAATCGTAGCAGGGATTCTGGCGTTTTTCGCTGCAACTAGCATACTTCCGAACTTTATGAAAGCCGGTTCGATGAGTGGGATCGATGATCCGGAAAATGCTTTAGCCACATCATTTATCGTTTTAGAAATGCCGCCTGTATTCGGCGTAATGTCAGCACTTATTCTGGCATTTCTACTGGGAATCGGGATGGCTTCAACTGGAAGCAAAACAATGATTTCGTTTTTTGAAGAATTCCAGGCGATTATTGAAAAAACTATCAAATATGTCATCATTCCGTTATTGCCATTCCACATTTTCGGTATTTTCGCAAATATGGCGTATGGCGGCGCGGTCGCTAAAATTTTAACACTTTTTGCAGTGGTTTTCGTTATGATTATTATTCTCCATTGGGTCATGTTATTGATTCAATACACTACAGCGGGGACGTTAAATCAAAAAAATCCGCTTCGTTTATTGAAGACAATGCTGCCTGCATATTTTACTGCGCTTGGCACACAATCGTCAGCAGCAACTATCCCGGTGACCGTGCAGCAAGCACGTAAAACAGGTGCTAATGAAAAAGTAGTGGATTTTGCTGTACCGTTGTTCGCAACGATTCATCTCTCAGGAAGCACCATCACCATCGTTTCTTGTGCAATCGGGGTTATGCTTTTGACTGGTGATGTGCCGACAATTGCAAGCTTCTTGCCATTTATTTTCATGTTGGGCGTAACGATGATTGCTGCTCCAGGTGTACCGGGTGGAGCTGTAATGGCGGCAATCGGCCTGTTGGAAGCCATGCTTGGCTTCGATTCCACAATGGTTGCGTTGATGATCGCTCTTTATCTGGCTCAGGATAGCTTTGGCACTGCTACCAACGTAACAGGTGATGGGGCTTTATCCATGATTGTTGATCGTTTCGCAAACGGTAAAAAAGCGTTGCAATAATTTAAGGATTCAATGAATTTTGGCAATTCCACCTTCTGTATACGATTTCTAGAAGCTATGCTATTATAGCTAAGGATTTTATATTCAAGGGGGAAAATAGGATGAAGAAATTATTAACGCTCGGATTTTCAGCGGTTCTTTTCTTAGGGGCGTGCAGTGAAGAAGCTGCTACGGAAGAAACACCTAAAGAACAAACAGGAACCGAAGAAACAGCTAAAGAAACAGGCAATGCAAAACAGGAATTTATGCGTTTCTATATGTCTGTCTCTAAAACGATCAATGAAACAGATGCCGATTTGAATACGTTTGAAGTAAACCAGGCGGAAGGCACTCTTCCAGAAGGCGCTGACTTGCAAACAATGAAAGATGCAGCGAAAGCTTCTGCTGAAAAAACAGCAGCAGCGGTAGAAGGAATCGCGATTCCTGAAACTTTGGCTGATCAAAAAGAGGATATCGAGATGGCTCTAGGTTCTATTAAAGAATCGTATAGTATGAAGGCAGATGAACTTACAAAAGAAGCGAATTTCGAAGCGGCAAATGCAAAATTTGCTGAAGCGGATGAAAAACTCAACGAACTGCTGGTAGCGCAAGAACTTAATCCTTCGAGCATCTACACAGAAGTAGCAAAATAAATAGTTAGAGGCCCAGCAAAGAGATGCTGGGCCTTTTTATATTGTTTGCCAGTATACATGACAATAGTGCTATTTTCTGACAAATTAAGATGTCGGCGTTTTATCTAGAAAGATCAGGGTATAATGGTATTGACTTTAAAATTCGAAAGGAATGGTTCACTATCGATTCAAATGGCATAGAGCATACGGAGAAAATGGAGCAGGCATTTCGAGATGTACACGGATTTGGTATTGATGAATACCAAAACGACACGGACAAAATTGTAGTAGTAGAGCAGCGGAGAGAACAGGATTATCAGCAAGGCCAGCAAGTAGCTGCGCGTTTAGAACGTCTGGTACACCGTCATTGATATAGTAAGGAAAGATCCAGTGCCAAAAGGCGCTGGTTTTTTTATTGATATATATTCTCATTTAGAAGCTTTCCATTGAAAATAAAAATATTCATTTTTTAATGTGTATCATGTTTAGGGCAGAAGGAAAATGCAGTATTTTTAAAAGCTTATTTCTAAATTTACTGTCCGGTTTAATGATTTGCTACTATGGTTGTTTTCGGGTAAGATTAGAATGATACTAATTAAGAATGGTTTGCCATTCAACATCAACTTTATGGAGGTATTTACATGTCAACTTTGGTCATTAAAGATTTACACGTTGAAATCGAAGGAAAAGAGATTTTAAAAGGTGTAAATTTAACAATTAATACAGGTGAAATTCATGCCATCATGGGTCCTAACGGAACAGGAAAGTCAACTTTGGCTTCTGCTATCATGGGGCATCCAAAATATGAAGTAACATCAGGAACAATCACTCTAGACGGCGAAGATGTATTGGAGATGGAAGTTGACGAACGTGCCCGCGCTGGTCTTTTCCTAGGCATGCAATACCCGAGTGAAATCTCAGGCGTTACCAATGCTGACTTTATGCGTTCGGCAATGAATGCCCGCCGCGAAGAAGGCGATGAAATTTCATTGATGAAATTTATCCGTGAGCTTGATAAAAAAATGGAAGTTCTTGATATGGACCAGGAAATGGCTCAACGCTATTTGAACGAAGGTTTCTCAGGCGGCGAAAAGAAACGCAATGAAATTCTTCAATTGATGATGATCAAACCGAAAATTGCGGTTCTAGATGAAATTGACTCCGGTTTGGATATTGATGCTTTGAAAGTTGTTGCAGAAGGCATCAATCAGATGAGAAGCGAAGAATTCGGCTGCTTAATCATTACTCACTATCAGCGTTTATTGAATTACATCACTCCTGACCATGTGCACGTAATGATGCAAGGCCGCGTAGTGAAATCAGGCGGAAAAGAGCTTGCTCATAAATTGGAAGCAGAAGGCTACGACTGGATTAAAACTGAACTTGGAATTGAAGATGAGACTGTAGGACAAGAAGCTTAATTGGAAGGGGAAACTAACGTGACGGTTGAAACAAATTTAAAAATAACCGAGCAGGACGTGCGTTCCTTCTCGGCTTCGAAGTCAGAACCTGAAGAGTTTACAAACTTGCGTGTACAAGCGCTGGCAGCAGCGGAAGTATTGCCGTTGCCAAAACCGGACAAAACGAAAATCACAGGCTGGAACTTTACTGAATTCCCGGTTCATTCTACAGATAGTGCTGCTTATGCATCTCTTTCAGAGCTGCCTGAAGAAGTTAGATCTCTAGTGGACCTGAAACAGAAAAATCTTTATATCCAGCATAATAATACACCAGCTTACTTATCTTTATCAGATGAGCTGAAATCTCAAGGTGTCATTTTAACGGATATCTTCACGGCTATCCGCGATCATGCGGACCTTGTAGGGAAGTATTTCATGAACGATGCGGTTAAAGCGGAAGAGCATAAATTGACGTCTTTGCATGCGGCACTTTTGAACGGAGGAGTATTCCTTTACGTTCCGAAAAATGTCGTAGTTGAAGAGCCGGTCCAAGTCGTATTTATACATGACAAGGAAGATGCTTCGCTGTTCAACCACGTTTTAGTGGTAGCAGATACAAGCAGCCAAGTGACTTATGTTGAAACATATATTTCAACGGTTCCGAAAGCGAACGGTTTGGCGAATATTATTTCTGAAGTAATTGCGGAAGATAATGCGAAAATCACTTATGGAGCAGTTGATGTATTAGCTGAAGGATTTACGGCTTATATCAACCGACGCGGAGTTGCGAAACGTGATGCAAGCATCGAATGGGCACTCGGCATGATGAATGACAGTGATACAATCTCTGAAAACACAACATATTTGATTGGCGATAATTCAGTCGGCGATACAAAGACAGTGGTGGTTGGAAGAGGTTCACAGAAACAGAACTTTACCACAACAGTAACGCATTGGGGTAAAAACTCAGACGGCCAGATCTTGACTCATGGCGTTATGAAAGATGCTGCTTCAGCTATTTTCAATGGCATCGGCAAAATCGAACATGGTGCCACTAAAGCGAATGCGGAACAAGAATCTCGTGTACTGATGCTGAGCCCGAAAGCCCGTGGAGATGCAAACCCGATTCTTTTGATCGATGAAGACGATGTAACTGCAGGCCATGCTGCTTCGGTTGGCCGAGTAGATCCGCTTCAATTGTACTATTTGATGAGCCGCGGTATTACAAAACAGGAAGCTGAACGTCTTGTTATTCACGGCTTCTTGGCACCAGTGGTAAATGTGTTGCCAATCGAAGGCGTTAAAAAGCAATTGACGGAGGTTATCGAAAGGAAAGTCCGCTAATGATCAACCAAGAGATAAAAAGCTATTTTCCAATACTGAACCAAGAAATCAATGGCCATCCACTTGTTTATCTGGACAGTGCAGCTACTTCCCAAAAACCGGTACAAGTCATTGAGGCATTGAAAAACTATTATGAGTTTGACAACTCCAATGTTCACCGAGGCGTTCATACGCTCGGTAACCGGGCGACGGAAAAGTATGAAGGCGCCCGTGAAAAAGTCCGGAAATTCATCAATGCCAGTTCCACTGAAGAGATCATTTTCGTTCGTGGTACAACGACTGCCATCAACACAGTAGCGCAAAGCTATGGCAGAGCGAACGTCGATGAAGGCGATGAAATTGTAATCACTTATATGGAGCACCATTCCAATATCATTCCGTGGCAGCAATTGGCTAAAGAACGCGGAGCCATTCTTAAATATATTGAACTTGAGGACGATGGAACAATTTCCTTGGAGCAGGTGCGGGCAGCAATAACTGAGCGCACGAAAATCGTTTCAATGGTGTATGTCTCCAATGTGCTTGGCACCATGAACCCGGTAAAAGAAGTTGCACAGATTGCCCATGAAAATGGAGCGGTTCTTGTAGTGGACGGGGCGCAGGCAGCACCTCATTTGAAGATTGATGTCCAACAGCTCGATTGTGATTTCTTTGCTTTTTCAGGGCATAAAATGGTCGGTCCAACAGGAATCGGCGTATTGTATGGCAAAAAAGCTTTATTGAATGAAATGGAGCCTGTTGAATTTGGCGGAGAAATGATTGATTTTGTCGGCCTGTATGATTCAACATGGAAAGAGCTGCCTTGGAAATTTGAAGGCGGCACGCCAATTATCGCAGGAGCAGTAGGGCTTGGTGCAGCAATTGATTTCCTGAATGAAATTGGGTTGCATAATATTGAACAGCATGAGCATGCGATGGCTGCTTATGCAATGGATAAAATGAGCGGTATTGAAGGGCTTGAAATTTACGGCCCCCGAGATCCTCAAAAACGTGCCGGCATTGTAACGTTCAATTTGAATGATGTGCATCCCCACGATGTCGCGACAGTTCTTGATATGAGTGGCATTGCTGTCCGCGCGGGTCATCACTGTGCGCAGCCGCTGATGAAATGGCTTAATGTGACAGCTACAGCACGCGCTAGCTTCTATGTATACAATAACGAATCGGATGTCGATCGTTTGGTAGAAGGGCTGCGTACAGCAAAGGAGTATTTCAATAATGTCTTTTAATAATTTGGACCAACTTTACCGCCAGGTCATAATGGACCATTACAAGACGCCACGCAATAAAGGCGCACTCGAATCAAACAGTGTCAATATCGAAATGAATAACCCTACTTGCGGAGATCGTATACAGCTGACCCTTCAAGTCGAAGACAATATTGTCAAAGATGCGAAGTTTGACGGTGAAGGCTGTTCAATCTCAATGGCATCTGCTTCCATGATGACTCAAGCAGTTAAAGGGAAAGATGTAGATACCGCATTAAAACTTTCACATATCTTTTCGGATATGATGCTTGGAAAAGAGTACGATGATTCAATCGACTTAGGGGATATTGAGGCATTGCAAGGTGTTTCCCAGTTCCCAGCTCGTATTAAATGTGCTACTCTTGCATGGAAAGCCATGGAAAAAGGCGTGCAGAGCGAAGAAAAATCGTAACACAGAACGGAGGAACGATGATGGCGAAAAAAATGCCGGAAATCGGTGATTATAAATATGGGTTCCACGATAAAGATGTTTCAGTGTTCCGATCTAAACGTGGACTGACAGAAGACATAGTCAGAGAAATTTCAAGTATCAAGAGCGAACCTGAATGGATGTTAAAATCCCGTTTAAAAGCTCTTAAATTATTCTATTCAATGCCAATGCCACAATGGGGCGGCGATTTGAATTCATTGAACTTCGATGAAATTACGTATTACGTAAAACCATCTGAAGCCAGCCAGACTTCTTGGGATGAAGTTCCAGAAGAAATCAAAGCAACATTCGATAAACTAGGTATTCCTGAAGCTGAACAAAAATACCTTGCGGGTGTTTCTGCACAGTACGAATCAGAAGTGGTATACCACAACATGAAAGTGGAATTGGAAGATATGGGTATCGTCTTTAAAGATACAGATGCTGCTCTTCGTGAAAACGAGGACTTATTCCGCGAATACTGGCAGACTGTTATTCCAGCTGCAGACAATAAGTTCGCTGCTCTAAACACTGCAGTATGGTCGGGTGGATCGTTCATCTATGTACCAAAAGGCATTAAAGTGGAATCACCGCTGCAAGCATATTTCCGCATCAACTCGGAAAATATGGGTCAATTCGAACGTACACTGATCATCGTTGATGAAGGCGCAAGCGTTCATTACGTTGAAGGCTGTACAGCACCGGTTTACACGACGAACTCCCTGCACTCTGCAGTAGTTGAAATCATTGTGAAAAAAGATGCTTATTGCCGCTACACAACCATCCAGAACTGGGCTAACAACGTTTACAACCTTGTAACGAAACGTGCATTTGTTGATGCCAACGGTACAATGGAATGGATTGATGGCAACATCGGTTCTAAATTGACAATGAAATATCCAGCTGTTTACTTGAAAGGTGAAGGCGCACGCGGCATGACTTTGTCGATTGCTATCGCTGGTAAAGGACAGCACCAGGATGCTGGAGCGAAAATGATTCACTTGGCTCCAAATACTTCATCTTCAATCGTTTCGAAATCCATTTCGAAACAAGGCGGTAAAGTATCGTACCGTGGTATCGTTCACTTCGGCCGCAAAGCGGACGGCGCTCGTTCAAACATCGAGTGTGATACATTGATCATGGACAATCAGTCAACTTCTGATACAATCCCATACAATGAAATCCTGAACGATAACGTATCTCTGGAGCACGAAGCGAAAGTTTCGAAAGTATCTGAAGAGCAATTGTTCTACTTGATGAGCCGTGGTGTTTCTGAGCAAGAAGCGACAGAAATGATCGTAATGGGCTTTATCGAACCATTTACAAAAGAACTTCCAATGGAATATGCGGTAGAAATGAACCGTTTGATCAAGTTCGAAATGGAAGGCTCTATCGGTTAATGAATTTGATAACAACCCTTGGTATGACTTCGTTCATGCCAAGGGTTGTTTTTATGGAGTTTGCCATTTTATGACAAAGAAGTGAACATTTTTAGGTGTATCCCGAAAAAATCGTTACAGTTTTATAATTTAGTTAAGGGGTAAACAGGCTAAGTAAGTAAATTTCAAGGAGGAATGCTGGACATGAGCCAAACATTCGATGCATTGAAAGAAAAACTTAGCCACGCAGACTTGGGGCAAGCAAAAGAAGTGATGGAGCAAGCCAAACAAGCGCATGAAGATGGAAAAATTGACGAAAATGAAAAGAAAGAACTGTTCGAATCTGCAAAATCTATCATTGGCGAAAAAGGCCTGGGTGGACTCTTCTAACAGAATGAGTGGAGCAGTATGCTTCACAATTGAAATGCAAAAGCTAATAAAGCCCGGCGCTTATGCGCCGGGCTTTTACTGGTGGATGTTTTTCAGCGCTTCTCGTTTGCTGAGGGGCATCAATTCGTGTTCTAAGACAAAAGAGCGCACCCAGTCCGCATCGGTTTTTGCATATTCTCGCAGCGCCCATCCAATGGATTTTTGGATAAAGAATTCAGGAGAAGCGGCATGCTTCAATATAATGCGGCTTAGTACGTCTATATCTGTATGTTGTTTGAATTTCAATTGATGAAGGATTGCAGCCCGGTTCGTCCACATATTTTCAGCTTCGGACCATACAAGCATGCTGGGAGTTCCGGCAGACCTTTCTGTCTGAATCACATGGCCGAGAGTTCGAGGAGCGATGGAATCGACACTGTCCCACCAGGACTTGCTTTCAATCATTTGACGCAGAAAAGGCAAATCACTCACCGATAGGTGCTTTTTCATTTTTTCAAGCAAAGCGATGGCGGCATACTGATATTCGCGTTCCGGCAGATTGTAGATTTTTAATACTTCTTCCGCTAATCGCGCTGGGTCTGGCAATTGGTATTCCAAAAACTGCTCCTTCAGCAATGCATTTCGCAAAGGTGTTTTAATGCCCAGAAAAGGGAATTGATTTCTCATATAGGCAGCCATCGGTACAGCCAATTCCTCGTTGCGGCTGGCTTCAAATTTCTCAATGATTCCTTTATGGTCCCATTCTTTTTCCATCGTTATTTAAGCTCCTAATATTTATATACTTTGTACTGAAGATTTCAGCTGTTACAAACTTTCAGGAATTTTAAGATCGGCATGTGCTTTTTAAAAAGTGTAGCACAGTCGTTGGGAAAAATTAACGGGAAAATTCTGGAATAGAATTCTTTTATTCAATAGGAGAGCAGTCCTAAAAAAAGACGTTCTTTTTTTTCTATGCTATCATAAAATAACAACGAAGAATGGAGGCGGGACGATGATTTATGTAGGTTTGACGGGTTGGGGCGATCATCCGGATGTCTATAGCCCAGGATCAAAGAAAACAGAGAGATTGATTGATTATAGCGCACATTTTCCAATTGTTGAATTGGATTCATCGTTCTATGCAGTCCAGCCGGAACGCAATATCCGTAAATGGATCAATGAGACACCGGAAGGATTCCAGTTCGTCGTGAAGGCATATCAAGGCATGACCGGCCATCAGCGTGGGGAAAATCCGTTTGCCAGCCGGGATGAAATGTTTGAAGCGTTTCGCTTATCAATCCGGCCATTACAAGAGGCAGGGAAATTAGGGATGGTGCTTCTTCAGTTTCCACCTTGGTTTGATTGCCGGCGGGACAATGTAGAGCAAATTCGTGAAATTACCGCGCGCCTTGCAGAGTTTGACTTAGCCATCGAGTTTCGCCATCAATCTTGGTATGCGCCGGAATTGCGGGATAAAACGATAGAATTTTTAAAAGAAAACAACTTGATTCATTCAGTATGTGATGAGCCGCAGGCTGGAGATGGCTCTATCCCTTTAGTGCCTATATCAACACGTGAAGATAAAGTATTGCTGCGTCTGCATGGCCGAAATGTACACGGCTGGCTGAACACCGGCAATGCTAAAAAATGGCGGGAAGTCCGCTATTTATACGACTACAACCAACAGGAACTTCAAGAAATCAGCCAAGCGGTAGCAGAGTTGGAAAAAACGACAGATCATGTTTATGTGATTTTCAATAATAACTCCGGAGGCCATGCCGCAGGAGATGCAAAAGAATTTCAGCAAATGAATGATTTGCAATTTAAAGGGCTAAGCGAAAAGCAATTGGACTTATTTGAAGGAGAATTTTAATGGAATTTATATTAATCGCGATTGTTGGCTTAATGTCAGGAATCGTCGGTGCCTTGATCGGCTTAGGCGGAGGAGTGATTTTAGTGCCGTCTATGCTTTTTCTTGGGACAGCTTTTACTTTTTTCCCGGAATTGACCCCGCAGAAAATTGTCGGGCTTTCTGTAGTTATGATGATTTTTACCGGATTGTCTTCGACGCTCTCATATATGAAAGTAAAAACGGTCGATTATAGGAGCGCCTTCATCTTTTTTGCAGGGAGCGTTCCTGGAACCATTATTGGAGCATTTGTAAATAAAGGATTGGATTTGCCTTCCTTTAACTTATATTTTGGCATCTTACTGGTCTTTCTTTCTATCTTGCTTTTGGTGCGCAATAAGTTAAAAAAAGTGCATTGGTTTGTTAATAATGGCAGGAAAATCAGGTTTAAAGATTCCATGAACCAAGAATATATTTATGGATATCCAGTGTGGGCGGCTCTGCTGCTAACTTTTGCAGTAGGATTTGCTTCTGGATTGTTTGGAATTGGCGGAGGATCGATTATGGTGCCTGCTATGATTTTATTGTTTTTGTTTCCGCCTCATGTTGCTGTCGGAACATCTATGTTTATGGTCTTTTTGTCGTCGATTGTAAACTCTATAACCCATATGTCTTTAGGCAATATTCCATGGATATACACTTTGGCCGTTGTACCGGGAGCTTATGTAGGTGCAAAGGTAGGAGCGGCGTTAAACAAAAAACTTAAATCAGAAACGCTCGTGGCTATTTTGCGGATTGCTTTATTATTATTGGGGCTGCGATCGATTTACGAAGGATTATTCAGTTCTTAAAGAGGTGTAAGTTATGGGTGAAACCATTCATATTTATCATACAAACGATTTGCACAGCCATTTTTCCAATTGGCCTCGCATCAAAAATTTATTGAGTGAACGAAAACAGTGGCATGAGGAAGAAGGGGATGTTTGTTTAATCCTTGATATCGGAGACCATGTGGACCGGTCTCATCCATACACTGAAGGGACTTCCGGAAAAGGCAACGTAGAATTATTGAACGATGCTGAGTACGATGCCGTCACCATAGGCAATAATGAAGGTATAACCCTGTCAAAAGAAGAATTGGAAGAATTGTATGTGCAGGCGGATTTCGATGTGATTGTGGCCAATCTATACGAACCGGATGGCCAACGACCGGACTGGGCAAAACCTTACCGGCTGCTGAAAACCAAGGCTGGATTGACAATTGGGCTGGTCGGTGCAACGGCTGAGTTTACACCTTTCTACAAACGGCTCGGATGGGTAATCACCGATGCCAAAGATGCCATTATAGAGGCCGTTGAAGCCATTAAAGATGAAGCGGACCTTATCGTCTGCCTTTCTCATCTAGGTGTGAAAGAAGACGAGTATTTGGCGGAATTATGCCCGGAAATCGATGTGATTCTGGGAGCCCATACCCACCATATTTTCCACGAAGGAAAACTGATTGGCGACACATTGCTCGGTGCTGCCGGCAAATTCGGCATGTATATCGGCCATGTAACAATTGAACCGGCCATACAAGAGAAAAAAGCTGAGTTAATTGAAACGGCCTCACTTCGCGGATCGGACGAAGACTTTAATGATGCGTTGATTGAGCAAGGGAAAGAGCAATTGAATGAGTTGGTCTTTTTTAATGAAGATGAACTGAAAGCGGAATGGTTCAAAGATTCCCAGCTGGCTAAATTGTTCGGAGAAGCATTGCTCGAATTCTCAGGAGCTGATTGTGCCTTATTCAATGCCGGATTATTTATGGAAGATATGCCTGTAGGGGAAACGACCCGATATGATTTTCATAAAATGCTTCCTCATCCAATTAATCCTTGTCTCATCAGTCTGACAGGCGCTGAACTGAAAGAAATCTACCAGCAGTCGCTAAATGCGGAATGGCCCAATATCGAATTGAAAGGCATGGGATTTCGCGGTGCGGTCTTCGGCAATATCATCCGCATCAATTTGGAAATGAAAAACCACCAATTGCTTGTTGGCGGAAAGATTGCAGGGCATGAAGAAGTTTTCCAGCTGGTTACTTTGGATATGTTCACTTTCGGCTACTTTTTCCCTTCCTTGAAACGAGCTCCGAAAAAGTACTTTATGCCTGAATTTCTGCGGGATGTCTTTAGCCAATATTTTCGCAGCAAAGCCTTGAAATGAAAGAAAATTCAAAGTTAACATACATTTGATTTTGTAATAAGATTGGGCTATGCTTACTAAGAATTAAAAATTGATGGGTAGAGGCTGCAAAACTTATAAGTCCGATGTGCGAGTGTGACAACGTTGAACACATCCAAAAGGAAGTTTTGCCGAAGTTCTTTTTTTGCTGTCACTGAAAAAAGAGCTGGGGGTATTCTGAATAAGAATGCCACTGTCGTTTGTGTTGAATCATAGACGAAGAGCTACAGGGTTGTTTGATGTTTTGAAGCACAGACGAATTGTAGAAAGCTGACTGTATCCATTTGGACGCGGTCAGCTTTTTTTCTTTCTTTCTCTTCCATCCTAATAAAAACAGGAGGGATCTTTTCCATGGAAAATACAATTTTTTCGATTTTACCGCCAATCATTGCGATTGTCATGGTGTTGCTGACCCGCCGTGTACTGCTGTCACTTGGGGCAGGAATCGTTGCAGGAGCGCTCATCTTGACTTCGTTCGCCCCACTGGAAGCTCTGCGGGAATTGTTTAACTCATTTGCCATCACTTTTTGGGACGAAGGCTTTAATGCCTATAATGTTTTCATTATTTTGTTCCTATTCTTATTGGGCATTATTACTGCATTTGTCAGCTTATCAGGAGGGAGCCTTGCTTTCGCTGAATGGGCATCCAAGCGTATCAAATCGAGAAGAGGCGCAAAAGTCCTTACGGTGATTCTCGGAATGGTCATTTTTATCGATGATTATTTTAACGCTTTGGCTGTTGGACAAGTGGCTAAACCGATTACCGATCGCTACAAAATTTCACGCGCGAAACTTGCATATTTCATCGATTCGACTGCTGCTCCAGTTTGTGTAATTTCACCGGTATCCAGCTGGGGAGCAGCGATTATCGGTATCATAGCAACTATTTTGGCTGAACAGACCTATGTCCAGTCCTCAGCTTTGGAAGCCTTTGTCTGGATGGCGCCGATGAACTTCTACGCCATTGCCACTTTGGCTATCGTCTTTTTTGTGGCGATACGGGATGTGGACTTTGGAGCCATGAAAAAACATGAGACCCTGGCAATCGTTGACGGTCAATTGTTTAATCCAAACAAAGTGATACCTGGTGAAATGAAAGAAGAATTTCCGTCACATTCACATGGACGTGTCCGTGATCTGCTTTTGCCGATTCTATTATTAGTTGCTGGAACAATCGGTGCGATGGTTTGGACAGGATACCAAAATGCCGGCCAGGTCGCTGATATTTGGCTGATTTTTGAAAACACAGATGTACCAGCCTCACTGATGATAGGTGGGCTACTAGGAGCCCTTACTTCAATTATTCTTTATGTACTTCAAATGAAACGTAATGAAACAGCGAGTGCGACTTGGATTGGAAAAGGGATTGTTGCCGGAGTTAAATCCATGGCAGGAGCCGTCTTCATCCTGATTTTTGCATGGTCATTAAGTTATCTGATTGGAGCGCTCGAAACAGGGATTTTCCTTTCTGAAATTGTTACTGAGAACAATGTTCCAATAGAAATTCTGCCGGTTCTATTGTTTGTGCTGGCAGGGATTATGGCGTTCTCAACAGGCACTTCATGGGGTTCATTTGGCATTCTTTTACCGATTGCTGGGAATATCATGGCCCAAGCTGCACCTGAACTCTTATTGCCGGCATTGTCTGCGGTTCTGGCCGGTGCGGTATTTGGTGACCATTGTTCACCGATTTCAGATACAACCATCCTCTCTTCAACAGGGGCAGGGAGCAATCATATGGATCATGTACTGACACAGCTTCCTTATGCTTTGACAGCGGCTTTCATTGCTTCTATCGGGTATATCATCATAGGCTTTACTGGATCGCTGATTTTCTCCTTAGGTACAGTAATCGTTATTCTCTTGATATTATTCACTGTATGGTCTCGAAGAACCACCATACTAGAAAAACGCGCTAAAATGCTATGATAAAAAAAGCAGAGAACTAGTTCTCTGCTTTTTTATTATTGTAGAAATAGTTTTTTATAAAAACTTTAAGAAATTATCTTTACTTTGAACTGCCCCCTCGTTATACTATTTTTAGATTAGTAAATAATCTGAAAATATACAAACTTCCTATTTTTCTGGAAAGAGAATGGAAGAAAACAAGGAGGAAGGAAAATGGAACGTTCGCAATGGGGTACGCGCGCCGGTTTTATTATGGCGGCTGTGGGATCGGCTGTAGGTCTGGGAAATATTTGGCGTTTTCCGTATGTGGCCTATGAAAATGGTGGAGGAGCATTCTTTATACCGTACTTATTCGCTCTGCTGACGGCAGGGATACCTATTTTAATCATGGAATTCACCATCGGCCACAAATACCGTGGATCGGCTCCACTATCATTCTTTAGAATGAGCGGAAAAAAACTGGAATGGATGGGATGGTGGGCAATCTTTGTCTCATTTGTCATTTCCACCTATTACGCGGTTATTATCGCCTGGGCTATGCGTTACACAATTTTCTCATTCAACCAGGCATGGGGAGAAGATACAGAAGGTTTCTTATTTAATAACTTTCTTCAATTAACTGTTACACCTGGCCAGACCGGCGGAATTGTATGGGGAGTACTTATTCCACTGGCAATTGTCTGGGTGATAACACTTGGCATTCTATTTGCTGGAGTTAAAAAAGGAATTGAGCTTGCGAACCGGATTTTCATTCCGACCTTAGTGGTCATTTTCCTTATTGTAGTAATACGGGCTGTCACTCTTGACGGAGCATCTCTTGGACTTGATGCATTCTTTAAGCCTAATTTCGATGCCATATTGGATCCGACCGTCTGGGTAGCGGCTTATGGGCATATTTTCTTTAGTCTTTCAATTGCTTTCGCGATTATGATCACTTATGCAAGTTATTTGCCGAAGAAATCAGATATCACGAATAATGCATTCATTACCGGATTTGCGAACTCAGCTTTTGAATTACTAGCTGGTATCGGTGTGTTTGCTGCATTAGGTTTTATGGCAAACCAGCAGGGAGTTGCAGTTGCGGATGTTGCTGCAGCGGGTGTAGGGCTGGCATTTGTTGTGTTCCCGCAAATCATCAATGAATTCCCAGGCTTTAACGGGCTGTTTGGAGCATTGTTCTTCCTTTCACTGACGCTTGCCGGATTAACTTCATTGATTTCGATTACGGAGACGTATGTAGCAGGATTTTCTGAGAAGTTTGGAATTTCGCGAAATAAAGCGGTTGCATTTGGTGGTGGATTAGCAGCTATTATTTCGATTCTATTCGCTACACAAGGCGGATTGTTCTTCCTCGATGTTGCCGATTACTTTATCAACCAATTCGGTGTGGCGGCTATCGGCTTAGTGGAAGTGATCTTGATTGTTTGGGTGTTCCGCAAAGCTGATTTGCTTAAAGGGCATGCAAACGCTATCTCGGATATTCGTCTCGGTGCTTGGTGGAAATTCTGCTTGGGCATCGTAACCCCAATCGTTTTGGGCTATATGATGTTCGGCTTGCTGAAAACGAACCTTCTTAAAGAGTTTGATACCGAGACGGGGAACTACGAGGGCTATTCAGATACATTCATCATGTTTGGCGGCACAACGGTAGCACTGGCGGCTATCGTACTCGGAATTCTCTTCTCAATTGGCAAATGGCATAAAGATCATGCACAATTTGAAGAAGACAAATAATAAGGGGGCACAAAGTATGTCAACTAGTGCAATTGTAGTCATGATTATCGGTATGATCATTATTTGGGGCGGTTTAGCTGCAAGTATCATGCATGCCGTCAGCACAAGCAGAGCACTCAAAGCAAGCAGAGCAAATGAAAACGCATAAAAACACAGAAATCCGGAAGCATAAACGCTTCCGGGTTTTTTACTTTAAGTAAGATATGGAAGATTTTGCTATGTTGTGAGCATTGATTCTTTATGGTACATTTGGAAGGGAACAATAATCATACATAAAGCCAAATAGAATGGGGACGATGCGCGTGTCAGGTAAACAGGAACATCTAAGAAAGCCCGATTGGTTAAAGATTAAGCTCAACACGAATGAAAACTACACAGATTTGAAGAAAATGATGCGGGAAAATAATCTGAATACCGTTTGTGAAGAAGCCAGATGCCCGAATATCCATGAATGCTGGGGCACCCGAAGAACAGCGACGTTTATGATCTTAGGGGCGATATGCACCCGTGCCTGCCGTTTCTGCGCAGTTAAGACAGGATTGCCGAATGAACTGGACTTGCAAGAGCCGGAACGTGTAGCAAAGTCTGTGCAATTGATGAACTTGAAGCATACGGTAATTACAGCAGTGGCCCGGGATGATTTGAAAGACGGCGGATCGGAAGTGTTCGCTGAAACTGTGCGTGCCATTAAACGCTTGAATCCATTTACAACAGTGGAAGTTCTGCCTTCTGATATGGGCGGTGTGTATGAAAACCTGGAACGCTTAATGCTTGCAGAACCTGATATTTTGAACCATAATATTGAAACGGTGCGCCGGCTGACTCCAAGAGTTAGAGCCCGTGCCACTTATGATCGTTCTCTTGAATTATTGAAGCGTGCTAAAGAAATTCGTCCGGAAATTCCGACAAAGTCATCATTGATGCTTGGATTGGGTGAAACAAAAGAGGAAATCATCGAAGTGATGGACGATTTGCGCGCGAACAATGTTGACATTATGACCATTGGACAGTATTTGCAGCCTTCTAAAAAGCATTTGCCGGTGCAGAAATACTATTCACCGAAAGAGTTTAAGGAATTGTGGGAAATTGCGATGGATAAAGGGTTCTCGCACTGCCAGGCAGGACCGCTGGTACGGAGCAGCTACCACGCCGATGAACAGGTCAATGCAGCAGCAAAAGAGCGCCAACGTCTTGGAGATATACAAGCAGCTGTTTCAAACAGCTAATGGGTGGTGACGAAAATGATTACATTAGATCAATGGGAATATGATATCATAATCGATTATCGAGACGGATTTCAGCTGGAAGCGTTGACAAACCGCTACAGTGAAATCCTGGCGAAATACGATTATATATTAGGCGACTGGGGATATGGCCAGCTGCGCTTGAAAGGTTTTTTTGAAGATTCCAACCACAAAGCGACTTATGACACCAAAATCAGCACCTTGCAGGATTATTTATATGAATATTGCAATTTTGGCTGCGCTTATTTTGTCATTAAAAAAATAGGCAAGGCTCAAGCGCCGGTCGAAGAACAGCAAATGGAAACCCTCGAAACAGATTCATAATCTGGCGAGGGTTTTTCCATGTCCATATGATATGATAAAGAAGAGAAAAATAAGAATTGAGCATTTGTTTAATGGAGGGTTTTAGATGTATTTTATAGATAGAAATAAAATTACTGAGACAGTGGGTTATATGTCTTCACTGGTGGAATTATATGAAGAAAAGAAAGAATGGGCTTCTTTTGTCGACCAGCTTGCCTTGGAACGCCTTGCAAACAATATAATCGAATCAATCATTGATGTAGGGAATTCAATGATTGATGGTTTTATTATGCGGGATCCTGGAAGTTATGAAGACATTATAGACATATTAGTTGATGAAAAAGTGATTACTGCAGAAATGGATGAACCACTGAAAGAAGTTATTGAATTGCGGAAAATGCTGGTGCGTGAATTCATGAAAGTGGACCATCAAAAACTGGTGACTGTAATTGGTGGCCATCTCGAACCACTGAAGAATTTCGGACCGAAAGTTGAATATTATTTAGAACATGAACTGGGCCCAGTTTCAGCATTTCTGCCGGAGTCTACAAATGAAAAATTATAAAGCTTATTGCCTTGATTTGGACGGCACGGTTTACCGGGGGACCGAGCCGATTTCAGAAGCGGTTGCGTTCGTCCACCGGCTGCAGCTCAAAGGAATTGAACCGTTTTTTGTGACGAACAATGCATCGATGACACAACAGCAGCTCAATCAGAAGCTTGCAAGATTCGGCATTGAGACAGCTGAATCCCAAATCATGTCTTCCGCTATCGCCGCTGCCAAATACATCAAGCGCTGGTATCCAAATAGAACTGTCTATATGATCGGTTCTGATGGACTCAGTCAGGCATTGGAACAAGAAGGCATCACACGTGTAGAGCAGGATGCAGACATAGTAGTAATGGGAATCGATCCTGGTGTAAATTATGACAAGCTGGCAACAGCCTGTCTTGAAATCCGGAAAGGGGCGGTATTTATTTCCACAAACCGTGATTTGGCTTTTCCATCAGAAAGAGGACTGGTGCCGGGGAACGGGGCATTTACGACGCTTGTTTCTGCCTCTACGGGAATTGAACCTATCTACATCGGCAAGCCGGAAGGGCATATGCTTGATGCCATCCTGTATGAACATGCTTTTGATAAAAGCGATATGGTCATGATCGGGGATAATTATGATACGGATATTTTGGCGGGTGTCCATTTTGAAATCGACACCGTCCATGTCAATACAGGAGTCACTCCGATGGAAGACGTCATAAAAAAAGACGTTCAGCCAACTCATTTGCTTGAAAATCTCGGGTTTTGGAACATATAAAAAAGCCGTTTTTCAACGGCTTAAAATAAAGGGTTTTCTTCTATAAATTCATAGACTTTTTGAGTCAATTCTTCAGGAGAATCGGCTTCTACAATTTCACCGTTTACAAGTGCGTATAGGGATTCTGAACATTTTGTGCAGTAGCTTAAACAGCCATATTCCAATACATCCAAGTTAGGATCGCGTTCTAGTTTTTCAAAAGTCTCTTGTGATCCATTTGCGATATTGCTGATGCAAAATTCCACAATCGGTTTCATTTTGGTCACCTCACTACTACGAAATCCTACCTTTTTTTATAGCGATAGTCAATTAATTGATTTCGATATAATGGCTTGTGAAAGTTATCACAATCCGCTATACTCATAATTGAGAAATTGTGCAGACAGACGGATGAAAAGGGAGATTTTTATGCGAAAATTGGTTTTACTTGGCGGAGGATATGGGAATATGCGAATACTGCTTCGCTTGTTGCCAAATAACCTTCCATTGGATACTGAAATTATTTTAATCGATCGCACACCATTCCATAGTATGAAAACAGAGTTTTATGCACTCGCTGCAGGAACGGCATCTGATCATGAAGTGCGTGTGCCTTTCCCGGAAAGCGACCGCTTGAAATTGGTTCATGGGGAAATCGAGAAGATTGATCTGGACGGGAAATGCGTCGTTTTGGAGAATGATGAGCGCATCGAATACGATGATCTGGTGATCGGATTGGGCTGTGAAGACAAATACCACAACGTGCCAGGTGCGGACAAATTTACGTACAGCATCCAGACGATCGGCAAAACTCGTGAAACTTTTAAAACCTTATTGGGGCTTCCATCCGGAGCTGTTGTTGGTGTGGTCGGAGCAGGTCTTAGCGGCATCGAATTAGCCAGTGAATTGCGTGAAAGCAGACAGGATCTTCAAATCAAACTGTTTGACCGAAGCCCTCGGATTCTGCGGGATTTCCCGGAGCGCTTGAGTAACTTCGTCAAGAAATGGTTTGACAAAAACAATGTGGAAGTAGTTCCGAGTTCCAACATTACAAAAGTGGAACCGAATCTACTCTACAACCATGAAGAAACCATCCCGGTGGACGCAGTTGTATGGACGGCAGGAATTCAGCCGGTAAAAGTTGTGCGTGAATTAGGCGTTGAAAGTGACAGCGGCGGTCGCATTGTCCTGAATCAATACCATCAAGTGCCGAATTATGAGAATGTATATGTAGTCGGAGATTGTGCGGCTTTGCCAATGGCGCCGTCCGCTCAGCTAGCTGAGGAACAAGCAGAACAAATCGTTAAAGTGCTGAAATCAGTTTGGAGAAATGAACCATTGCCTGAGAAAATGCCGGAAATCCAGCTTAAAGGATTCCTTGGATCACTTGGGAAAAAACAAGGTTTCGCTTATTTGGCAGACCGGACGGTAACCGGCCGGATTGCCCGTTTGATGAAATCCGGAGTGCTTTGGATGTATAAATGGCATAATGGCTGAGAAGTTGCCTAAACCTAGTTTTATTGAGGGACAATAGGGAATCCCTTTCGGATTTCTCGGCGCTTTACACAAAAGCCGCATACAATCTATAGATTTTTGATAGGGAAGAGGCTGCCGAAGCGAGTGAAAACTTGTTAGGTGGCTTCTTTTTTCATTTTTATCGTAATGTGGGTATAGTTGTTTTGGGCGCCTGGGTATCCTTATGTCTCAATTTTTTTCAATTCGTATCAAAATCCACATCAGCTTCGGGCATCTTCAAGAATTGCTCTTCCAAAATACCAAAACAGCATGATTTTCGTAAAAGATCTTAAAACACATAAGTGTTTAAGGTTTTTTTTTTTATTTAATTAAAAAACTCTATGGGATTTTAGGCTTTTAAATGCCTTCTTGGAAAAAACTATAAAATTGTTGTGGAGTTTTCGATGAAAAACTAACAATTAACACTCTAGAACTAAAGTGGTTAAAATCGTAAAGTAGCAGTATAGCTTGAATTTTTTGGAAAGTTTGCTTGTGGCGGCGTGGAGGAAACGAAGAAAAAGGGAAAGGGGCGGAGATGTTATAGGTTTTTCATTTTAATCCATGTATTCATTCTTAATAAGAGGTGAATATTAATACGAAATCCTTTTATTTTAGCATGAAAAAGCTTGCGAAGAGAGAATTGAAAGCGGATACATATCTGAGAGGGATGTTGTTTCCCTTTGCCGAGTGAGGCTTTGGCTACTTCTCGATGCAACATGTAGAAAAAGGGTGAAACTCCAAGTAAATCTAAGGTTTCTAACAAAAATCTTTGCTGGCCAATAGGGATATATTTGAAAAAGCACATGCATATGCCAATAGTTGATTTGAAGTGGAGGGGAAGAAATGGATCAAACACACTCAATTACTGCGATTGAAAAAAGAACGGTTCAGAAAACGATGAGAAGGATTTTGCCGTTTATTTTACTTTTATATGCGGTTGCTTTTTTGGATAGGATCAATCTTGGATTTGCGGCCTTGGAGATGAATGCAGATTTAGCTTTAACGGCTGAAGTATTCGGTTTGTTATCAGGTTTGTTCTTTATCGGTTATTTCCTGTTTGAAGTTCCAAGCAATTTGATGTTAAAAAAGTTTGGTGCAAAACTATGGATTTCCCGGATTATGATTACTTGGGGGATTATCGTCGTATTAACTGGATTTGCACAATCTGCTACCCATTTATATATATTACGCTTTTTACTTGGAGTGGCTGAAGCAGGTTTCACACCGGGTATTATTCTTTACTTAACCTATTGGTTTAGAGCACGTGAAAGAGGGAAAGCAACCGCTGTCTTTTTTATTGCTTTGCCATTGAGTGCATTGATAGGTGCGCCGCTGTCAACTTGGATTATCGACACCATTTCATGGGGTGGTTTAGCCGGTTGGAGATGGATGTTCATTTTAGAAGGCATACCTGCTGTTTTATTGGGAATTGTCGTTCTTTTTTACATGACAAATAAACCGGCTGATGCCAAGTGGTTAACGACCGAAGAGAAAACATGGCTTGAAGGCGAATTAGAACAGGAGAGAAAACTGAGTTCATTGGTCAATAAAACTTCACACCTTGCCATGTTGAAAGATTCGAAGGTTTGGAAGTTGTCACTCGTTAATATGGCGGGCTTTGTCGCGGTTAACGGATTGTCCTATTGGATGCCGACAATTCTTAAATCCTTATCTTCATCATCAACGACGAACATAGAAATTGGCTGGCTGGCCATGATTCCATCCCTCATCGCCATTCCGGCAATTCTGTTTGTTGGATGGAACGCAGACCGAACAAATTCCTATAAAAAGCACTTAATTGGGTGTATGTCAATTGCCATGGTCGGGCTCATTGGTTGTGCGCTAGTACCGACTGCACCATTAATGGTCTTAATGCTATCAATCACCTCTGCAGGATTGTATGGAATATCGGGTTCTTTCTATGCGTATTTAACGTTCTTCTTTACGCAATCAACAGCACCAGCAGGCATCGCTTTAGTAAGTTCACTTTCTGCAATGGGCGGTTTCATAGGACCGATGTTGCTGGGGGTTGTAGAGTTAAGAGAAGGCATGTTCGTAATTGCTGGCTTCATGCTTGTCAGTCTAATCACACTTTTCACATTGAAACTAGAGAAGAATCGTCAGAGTGGACTACTAGCAGAGCAAGCTGCTGAGGCTTCAAATTGAGTTTCATCGCGATTTTAAAAGAGCGAATCGTTTAAAAAGAGTGGAAAAGATAGAAAGAGTTGAACTTGATCAAACTGAATATGGCGATGTCTTAGTGAAGTTCGGCGTAAACGTAGTTATACCTGTGAGCGTTAACGTAGATGCAAAGGCATCCAATCGAATCGGTCGGATGCTTTTCTATTTCTATGGATGGGGAGAAAGAATAGAGAGTGAACATAAACTGAACAAATGGCATAATCGAGGGGGAAAATAAAAAAGCGCTCAAATGAGCGCTTTTTTATGCTTCTGCTTTAAAGCCGTGTTTTTCAAGTTCTTTGTATACAGGTTTTAACTGGACGTAACCTTCCCCGACAACTTCTCCTTCAACCAGTACAAGCGGGTAGAAAAATTCGTCGTCCAGGATGCGCTGTGCATAGTCTTTCTTATGCTCTTCGGTTTGTGGTTTCTCAATGTCGATATAGGTAATTGAAAATGGCTGGTCTTTGTATTTGCGTGAAATAGCAGCTTCCAGCCATTCATACGTATCAATGGATGAAGGGGCATTGACACAGCTGGCACAAATAACTTCGGTTCCGTAAACTTCAATCGATATTTCTTTTGGCATTTGGGTGAACCTCCTGTGAATTCATTAGTGGCTTTTTCCTCTCAATCACATTATAATGATTATAATGAAAGGAGTCGATATAAATGACTGAAGCTATGATGGAAAGCCAAGTAATGGAAGTCCTAGATAAATTGCGTCCATTCCTTTTGCGTGACGGAGGAGACTGTGAACTCGTTGATATAGAGGATGGAATTGTAAAACTTCGTCTTCTTGGGGCTTGCGGAAGCTGCCCAAGTTCGACCATCACATTAAAAGCGGGAATTGAGCGCGCGTTAATGGAAGAAATTCCTGGCGTTGTGGAAGTAGAACAAGTATTTTAATGCCAAGGGGCCCATTACTGGTCCCTTTTTTGGTTCATATAGATAGGATTCCGACCAAGCTTGTTCACTTGAAGCGAGCAAAGGTTTATTGCTATGATGACAAAAGAGGAGTGATACGTATGACACAAGTAGTTGAGATCACTGAAGCAGCTTCATTTCAGGTTAAAGAAATGATGCGCCACAACGAAGAAGAAGATTCTTTCCTTCGTGTAGCTGTAAAAGGCGGAGGCTGTAGCGGATTGACTTATGGAATGGGTTTTGAGAAAGAACAAGGACCCGGTGATGATTTATTAGAGCAATTCGGCATCCGGATATTGGTTGCAAAAGAAGATGCCCCTGTCCTAAAGGGGACGGTTGTTGATTACAAGCAATCTTTGATGGGCGGCGGGTTCACGATTGAAAATCCAAATGCCATTGCTTCATGTGGGTGCGGAACTTCATTCCGGACTGCTCAAAAAGCAGGGACACCTGAAAATTGCTGATCGGCATTTAATAGTTTTAATAACAAAGCCTTCTCTTTTGATTGAGAGGCTTTTTTATTTGGCAACAGAAAAGGCGTTTAGGATTTTTCAGTGGAACATCTTAATGGTTTTGCCTAAAATCCGTAGAATGCCAAAGATTTTTGCTTCACTTGTGGCTTTCTGTAATAAATCCTTCACACTTTATGTATAAACCTTATTGGCAGTGATTTGTCAGTTGAAAACAATATGTAAAAGGGCTAATATAGAGTGTAGGAGTTTTAAGGATTAAAAAACGACTCGTATTTATTGTATACCGGTTAAAAAAAATTTGAAGGTGGTTGCGATTGTGGTGAAAAGACCGTCAATTTTAGTATTAGGAGCAGGTTATGGTGGTTTAACTACTGTAGTAAACTTGCAGAAAGTTCTGGGCACAGATGCCGCAGACATTACATTGATCAACAAAAACGAATACCATTACGAGAGCACTTGGCTTCATGAAGCGGCTGCTGGTACCTTGCTTCCTGAGCAAGTCCGTTACGATATCAAAGATGTAATCGACAGCGTCAAAACAAAGTTCGTTCAAGCAACAGTTGAAGCGATTGATGTAAATGGCAAAAAAGTGACAACTGATAACGGCGTATTTACATATGACTATCTTGTAATCGCTTTAGGATTCGAAGGAGAAACCTTCGGAATTCCTGGTCTTGACAAATACGCTCTTTCAATCGCAAACGTAAAAGCAGCGCGTTATATTCGTGAGCATATCGAATTCCAATTCGCTAACTGGTCTGCAGAAGAAGAGAAAGACGATAGCCGCTTGACAATCGTTGTTGGCGGAGCAGGATTTACAGGAATCGAGTTCTTAGGGGAACTTGCTAATCGTGTACCGGAACTTTGCAAAGAGTTCGACGTACCGCGTGAAAAAGTTCGTGTGGTATGTGTTGAAGCAGCACCAATGGTCTTGCCTGGCTTTGATCCGGAGCTTGTCAGCTACGCAGTTGGCAAACTGGAATCTAAAGGAATTGAATTCTCGATCGGAACTCCGGTTGTTGAAGCGACTCCAGAAGGCGTTAACATCAAAAAAGGCGATGATAACTTCGAGTTCATCAAAGCTGGCACTGTCGTTTGGGCTGCAGGTGTACGCGGAAACAGACTGATTGAAGAATCAGGAATTGAAAACATGCGTGCCCGCGTAAAAGTGGACAAAGATCTTCGTGCTCCTGGACTTTCTGATGTTTTCATCTTAGGAGATTGCGCATTGATGATCAACGAAGAAACAAACCGCCCTTATCCGCCAACTGCACAGATTGCTATGCAGCAAGGTGAAACAGTAGCGAAAAACATCAACGCCTTGATTAAAGGCGAAGACACACATCCATTTGTTCCTGACTTAAAAGGAACTGTATGTTCTTTAGGCGAAGACGATGCTATCGGTGTTGTATTCGGCAAAAAAGTCACAGGAAAACGTGCTTCATTCATGAAGAAAATGATCGACAACCGCGCTTTATTCTTAGTAGGCGGCGCTGGTCTAGTCATGAAAAAAGGTAAGTTTAACGTTCTGTAATCAAAATCAACAGCTCCCGCTTGCGGGGGCTTTTTTTGTTAAAGGAGAATAGCTGATGACAAAACATAGACGGGGCAATATATGGCTGGGAGCTGCAGGGTTGGTGGTCAATTCTAAGAAACAGTGGCTGGTAGTGAAAAAGAGGTATGGTGGCTTGCATGGCAAGTGGTCTCTGCCAGCGGGTTTTGTAATGGCTAATGAAACGATTGATCAAGCGGCATTACGGGAAGTCAAAGAAGAAACAGGCATCGATTGCGGTTTGCTAGGAATGATCGGATTCCGTACGGGTGTGATAAGAGAAGAAATTAGCGATAATATGGCTATTTTTCTATTAAAAGCGATCGATGAAAATCAACCGATCAAAGCCCAATTATCGGAATTGTACGAAGCGGCGTGGCTGTCGCCAGATGAGTTGGCAAAAGATGATTCAGTATCCGTTATGCTGCAGGAAATGGTGAATTATGTTCTAGAGGAAGGCTTTCAAGCAATTGAGGACGTCAATCCTGGAGACGTTTTTGGCTATTCTACATATAAGTTATTTTTTAAGAAATAGAGTATAACAAAGATATAAGATGTATAAGAAAGAAAAAAGACGATGTATCCGTTTACATCGCCTTTTTCTATAGTTGCATAATGATATTTCACGTGTTATATTATCAGAATATTACAAACAATAACAGGGGGAGGTGTTTCGAATGACATTTTTCAAAAAAGCAATACCTGCTAACAAATGCCCGTATTGTGCAGGCCTAGGTTATTTCCAATTGCGTTTGGGCGGTTCAGAAACGTGCTCCCGCTGTTCAGGATCCGGTAAAAAATGACTTTCTTAAAGGTACCTGTGGAGAAAACTCCATAGGTGCCTTTTTTTGTTTTAGTGGACAGGCACTTCGCTTTTCTTAATGTCCAGCTGCAGCGACTAGCTCCTTGGGTCGTAAGCCGCTTCGGTGTCTAGTTCAGTGCCTAGCTCTTCGGGTCATAAGCCATCCCAGCTGTGTGGCAAATGCGCCACTTCACTGGTCTGTCTTATGCCTGTCAGAGCTGAACAGGCACTTCTACTTTTCAAGAGTGTGCGGCTGAAGATATGCCGCTTCGCCAAACCGTCTTACGCCCGTCGGAGCTGAACAGACGCTTCCGCTTTTCTTAGTGTTCAGCTGCAATGGCCAGGTTCTCGAGTCATAAGCTGTCCCAGCTATGCGGCAAAGAACGCCGCTTCGCCGGTCCATCTTATGCCTGTCGAACCTTACCGGCCATTTCCGCTTTTCTTGCTGTCCAGCTCCGTCGCCTAGTCCCTCGGGTCGCTTCGGTCTTGCCGGCAATGGCAAAGTTACGCCATTACCGGCAAGCCCTCCAGCGCCAGTCGGGACTAGACAGGCGTCTCCGCTTTTCGTTCAACATTTGACAAAGCGATGAATTCTGGTTTGCTTCGTTGAAAGCCTGTGGTATTTCGGGTAAACTGATGAAAGGAATATCGGAGGTTAGAATTCATGAATACATCATTCAGTATTGTTCAATTAATAATTTCGGTCCTTTTATTTTTCGTCATGTTTTTCGGCATCGGTTTTTTGCTGAATATGCTGTTGCGCATGACATGGCTCATGGCAATTGTTTATCCGATTGTTGTGTTATTGATTATTGATGACGTCAGCTTTTTTGACTATTTCATTAATCCAGGTGAATCTTTTTCAATGCTGGGCAATACGCTGACTTCTTTGACTGGCAGCGATATTGCGGTGTTATTGGCTGGTTTTGCTGGTGCAATTACATCGGGGATTGTGATGAAGGTTTTACGCAAAATGGGTTATCAAATGTTTTAATAGGTTTAAAAAATCCGCCAAACCGTTTTTCCGGTTTGGCGGATTTTTTATGTTAGCAGTCCATAAAAGACAAAGGATATAGCAATCCCGGTGATAGCACCTACTAGGACTTCACTTGGTTTATGTCCAAGCAAGGTCTTTAATTCTTCTATTTTTTCCTCTTCTTTTTTCTGTGGCCATTTTCTTGTTTCATCCATGAATATGTAGAAATCATTCCGCATTTTATTGATCGTCAAGGCTTGTTGGCCTGCTTGGAAACGGACACCCGTTGCGTCATACATGGTTATGACAGCAAAGACGGTAGATACAGCAAAAATAGTGGAATCAACACCATGTTCGAAAGCAACAGCAGTGGTCAGGGAAGTGACGGCCGCAGAATGGGAACTTGGCATGCCTCCTGTTGAAGTGAACAATTTCCATTCCAATCTGCGGAAAACGATGTACTGTATTGGAATTTTTACCAGCTGAGCAAACAAGATAGCAAATAACGCAATCATAAGAGGCAAGTTAGAGAAAATCTCCAAAACTTCACAACCTTTCAAAACGGTATATTTGGTAAGTATAACATAATAGGCAGCTGGGCTTTTGGACGATTCATTTCGCATTCCGAACTACTCGCTAATCGTATTACATGCTAAACTTAGAAAGAAAGCCGAAAAGAGGGGGATATTAATGGAACTTAGAATACAGAATGATGCAGTGAAGGTTGACGCAGAAATCTTAGTGGTCGGATTGAGCCGCCATCCGGAAAACAGCAAAGGATGGAGCGAGTTTTCAGAACGCTTTAACGGCAAGTTGGAGGAATGGACCAAAAAAGATTTGTCTTTCGACTCCAATTCGTTGGTTATCTATCCAACCCTATCAGGCTCTATTCCACGTGTGTTATTTGTCGGGCTGAATGACCGGAAAAAACTGACGGAAGACGATTTGCGCATTTCTTTTGGACATGTGGGCAAAGAATTGTTAAAGAAGAAAATCAAACACGCAGCCATTTATTTGGATTCTTTCCAGAATGACAGCATTGCTGCAGAAGACGCAGCATACTTGGCTGCTGAGGGAATCACGATGGGGACGTACCGTTTTGATGATTATAAAACCTCATCCAATGAAGCTGAAGTTTCACTCGAGTCCTTGAGTATTTTGACCGCTGAAGACGCTGAAGAGATGCAGGCTTCTGCATTTATCGGACAAGTATTCGGCCAATCGGTAAATGAAGCTCGAACCCTCGTAAATATGCCCGGCAATCTTTTGACTGCCACGGCTCTTGCTGATTATGCTAAAGAACTGGGAGAAACGTATGGTTTTGAAACGGATATTCTCGGTAAAGCAGAACTTGAAGAGCTGGGCATGGGTGCAATCCTTGCAGTCAATCAAGGTTCTGTCGAAGAACCGCGTTTGATTGTCTTGAAATACAAAGCGACCGAAGGTTTTGAACATCCACTTGCACTCGTCGGAAAAGGGATTACCTTTGATACAGGCGGCTATTCGTTAAAGCCGAAAGACGGCATTGTCGGGATGAAAGGCGATATGGGCGGCGCTGCTGCGGTTCTCGGGGCAATGAAAGTAATCGGTGAATTGAAGCCGGAGAAAAATGTCGTGGCCGTCATCGCGTCTACGGACAACATGGTGTCAGGCAATGCATTCAAGCCGGATGATGTCATCACTTCGCTGAGCGGCAAGACGATTGAAATTTTGAATACAGATGCCGAGGGCCGTTTGGTATTGGCTGATTCTGTAACGTACGCCAAACAGTTGGGAGCAACGCATATTATTGATGTCGCTACATTGACCGGCGGCGTAATCATTGCGCTAGGAAATGACAAAACGGGTGCATTGACAAACGATGAAGCCTTTTTTGAAACGTTTATGGAAGCGGCACTGGAAACTGGAGAGTTTGTCTGGAGAATGCCGCTTACGGAACGCGACAAAAAACGCATCCGCAAAAGCGATGTTGCGGATTTGAATAATTCTCCTGGCCGCGATGGCCATATGATTTTCGGCGGCGGTTTTGTCGGGGAGTTCGTTGACAATACTCCGTGGATCCATCTGGACATAGCGGGAACTTCCCATGCAGCATCCAGCCACGATTTAGGGCCACAAGGCGGTACTGGAGCGATGGTCCGGACGCTGGCCATGATGGTTGAAAGAATGGCAGAAGAGCAATGAAAAACGAGCCGTCAAGCAGAGTTTGCTTGACGGCTCGTTTTATTTCTTTTCGTCTAACTTTTTTTCGACAGCAGCTTTCATATCATCCCGTACGGTTTCTTTAGCCAATGGAATGCCGGACATATACGAGGCCCGGCCGATCAAGTGTCCCGCTACAGGAGAAGTGATGAACAGAAAAGCAATTGCGATGATCAGCTGTGGATTAAAGTGATCTTCAATCAGCCAGAAATGAATGAACGTTCCAGCCAGAATACACATCACCCCAAGTGTAGAGCTCTTAGAAGCTGCATGCGTCCGTGTATAGACATCAGGAAGCCGAACCAGCCCAAGTGCTGTAACGGCACTGAAAATGACTCCTGTGCTGATTAAAACAATAATGAGGATATTAACGATTGTTGTTTCGATCGAAAATCTCTCCTCTCTCTATAAACTTCGCAAAAGCAGTTGTCCCTATGAAAGACAATATGCTCAATAACAGAATAATTTCAATAAAAAACTCTGTTCCAGTAATGAGCGATAACAAAGCCACAATTGAAACTAGGGCCACCCCTAGCGCATCAAGTGCAACGACCCGGTCTGCAACGGTAGGTCCTTTTACTAAGCGGTACAGCAAGCCGGCAAAAGCAAAACTGATAATCATAAGAGAAACCCAATAAAACATCATCATGGCCGGCTCACCTCCAATATAGCACGTTCGAACGTGTTTTTAATTGAGGAGACCGCATCATCAATATCTTCAAAATCAATGGCATGAATGTAAAGCCGTTTTTGGTCATCTGAAATACCGACAACCAAAGTTCCAGGCGTTAATGTAATCAAAGCGGAAAGCAAAGTCACTTCCCAGTCATGTTTCAACTCGGTCTCCAGCTCAAATATTGCTGGATGAATATTTAAACGAGGCTGAATAACAAGCTTAAATACTGAAAAGCTTGAAAGGATTAACTCTTTCAGGAACAGGAAGAACAGAGAAATGACTGCCCAGACCCGTGCCGTGTAAAGCCGGTGGGAAAAGAATCGGCGCATCATGATAAGGAGCAGCAAGCCCACGATAAATCCAACTATAAAACCTGTGGGAGTAAATGCGTTAGTCATGAACATCCAAACTCCGGCTAAAAAGAAATTAAGTAAAATTTGCAATGCCATCTTCATCTACTCCTTTAATACCGCATCTATATAGATGGATGGATTTAATAGAACTTCGCTTGCACCGCTGATATAAGGCATGAACAATTCAGCACCGACACCTAGCAATACAGTGAGCGCAACCAAAATCACTGAAGGAATCAGCATTTTATGGTAAGTCGACTTTTTAAGGGATACGGTTTCAACCGGTTCTCCCCAGAAAGCGTAAACGAAAATCCGGATGACGCTTAAAAGCACCAGTAAGCTCGTCGCAAGAATAACAATACTGCCCCAGAACTGGGGACCTTCAAAACCGCCCTGGACAATCAGTAATTTACCAGGGAATCCGCTAAGTGGGGGAATACCGGCCAATCCGAAAGCGGTAATCAAAAATATCCACCCAAGAGCAGGATATGTTTTCATTAATCCTCCCATTTGGCGCAAGTTTGAAGTTCCAAAAATGACCGCTATAATACCTACCAGGAAAAATAAAGCTGCTTTGATCAACATATCGTGAATCAAATAGAAGATGGCCCCTTCGACCCCAGCTTCATTCAATTGCGAAACGCCGAACAAAATGACGCCAACTGCAATAATGATGTTGTAAATAATAATTTTCTTTACATCAAAATAGGCAAGCGCGCCGACGCAGCCGGCCAAGATTGTCAAAATGGCAATAATCCCTAATAATTCATGGGTAAATTCGGTATTCATGGTGAAAAACAACGTATAGGTACGCATGATCGCATAAACCCCAACTTTAGTCAGCAAAGCGCCGAATAACGCTAGAATAGCGATTGGCGGTGCATAATAAGCACCTGGCAGCCAGAAATACAATGGGAAAATGGCTGCCTTGAAGCCAAATACGACAAGAAACATGACGGCAATGACCGTTAAGATTCCTGTAGCTTCAATCTGCGGAATTTTTACAGCTAAATCAGCCATATTCAATGTACCTGTAACAGAATACAAATAAGCAACAGCGGCTACAAAGAAAGCGGAAGAAATAATATTAACCAGCAAATATTTGATGCTTTCCCGTAATTGAGGCTTTTCTCCGCCGTGGACAATCAGCATATAAGAGGACATCAACAAAACTTCAAAGAATACGAATAAGTTGAAAATATCACCAGTTGTAAAAGCACCGTTGACCCCTGTCAACAGAAAGAGAACAGCCGGATAATAATAAGATTGCTCTCTTGCAGCCCCGATTGTCGGAAAGCTGTAAAAAATGATGAACAAGGTAATGACCGTTGCACTAAGTACAAGCAGTGCAGAAAACAGGTCAGATACCATGGTGATGCCAAAAGGTGCAGCCCAGCTGCCTAGTGTTACAGCTTGGATGCCATCTGTCTCTACTTTAGCTATTAAGAACAAAACTGCGATTAATGCCAATCCGGCACCTACAGCAGCGATAACGCGCTGCATGCGGATCTTTTTAGGGAAAAACAGCAAAATTGCAGCAAATAGCAACGGAATTAAGACAGGAAATAGAAGTAAGTTACTCATAGTCTTCAGTTCCTCTCATTAAATTCACGTTATCGGTGCCAAGCTCCTGATAGGAGCGGTAAGCAAGGACCAGGAAGAACGACGTTACTGCAAAAGAAATAACAATCGCTGTCAAAATAAGCGCTTGCGGAAGGGGGTCGGCGTAATCTGCAGTGCTGACTCCTTCAGCAACTACAGGAGGAGCCGTCCCGTCAAGCCCGCCCATCGTCAAAAGCAGCAAATGGGCGCCGTGGCTAAGCAAACCGGTACCGATAATAATGCGGATCAAACTTTTCGAAAGCATTAAGTATACAGCTGCCATAAACAAGAAGCCGATGACAACTGACATAATAATTTCCATTATTCATCCTCTCCAATCGTTTGAATAATGGTCATCGTAACACCAACAACAACCAAATATACACCTAAATCAAACAAAGCAGCAGAATGCAAAGATGTCTCACCAAGTAATGGCAAATCAAAGTAGTCATAAGCATGAGTGAAGAACGGAACATCGAACAAGATTGAAGCACCTGCAGTAGCCAGTGCTATCAATAATCCAATTGACGTCATCATCACGTAGTTGAATGGTATGATCTTTTTCACTGTTTCGATATCATAGGCCAACATCAACAACACAATGGCACTTGCAGTCAGGAGTCCGCCGACAAACCCTCCGCCAGGCGTGTAATGGCCGGCGAAGAAAATGTGGACAGCAAACATCAAAATAATAAAAATCACGACTTTGGTAGCGGTTTGAAGCATCACGTCATTTGTTTTCATGCTGCCCCTCCTTTTTGCTTAAACGGAGTTTGATCATGGTGATAATCGCAATCCCAGCGATTCCAAGAACAGTAATCTCAAAAAGTGTATCAAATCCACGGTAATCGACTAAAATAACGTTGACGATATTTCCGCCGCCTGCTTCAGAATAAACGGTTTCCTTGTAGTATTCTGAAATCGAAGGCAGGATTTTTTGCGAATGGGAAGCCAGGGCGACGAGCGTCATTGTTACACCCACTCCCAGGGCAATTACTGCATTGCCGAGTTTAAAGCCCATCCGTTCTTCTTTTTTGCTGACTCTTGGCAAATGATAGAAAGCCAAAAGGAACAATGCTACTGAAATAGTCTCAATCACCAATTGGGTCAATGCCAAATCCGGAGCACGGAAAATGACGAAGAACAATGCAACTGAATAGCCGACAGCCCCAAGTGCGATAATGGCTGTTAATCTCGATTTCGCGGCAAGGATCGTCATGG
The DNA here is from genome assembly GCF_057748275.1 of Planococcus sp. VCh962. Classification (NCBI taxonomy): domain Bacteria; kingdom Bacillati; phylum Bacillota; class Bacilli; order Caryophanales; family Caryophanaceae; genus Planococcus; species Planococcus sp. VCh962. The sequence continues at coordinate 19,821 of NZ_JBYLHS010000007.1, read as the reverse complement.
TGCCGCCAACAAGGGCAGCGACGATAACAATCTCATAAATCCCGATCGGTGCCGAATTGGTCAAATCAAGAACAAAGGCTTCTGTAAGAACCAATGTGCTTAAGATGATAAGCACCAGGAAACCGAACATATAAACAAGGTATGAGCGGATAAATCCGGTCATGTAAACAGCGGAAAAGCGGTTTGCCCCACCGTCGCTTAAGTACATAAAGGTATCGTATAAGCGATTGAGTGAAACGGTATCCGGAAATGCGTCATATGCCCGTTTCCATTTGCGGAATGACCAGAACAACAAGCCACCCACAGCAAAAATTCCAAGTGTCATGAAGAATTCGGTATTGGCACCATGCCAAGCTGAGACATGGATATCAATTTCTTCCGGAGAACTATACATAAATGGTTGAATGGCCAATACTGCGGGTTTGACAATCCAATCACCAACCAAATTCGGGATAAAGAATATGGTGATGACAAGCGCTGCTAAAATAGCAGGGGATATCAGCATGCCGATCGGCGCCTCGTGTGCGTGTTTCGGCAATTCGTCCGGTTTGTGCTTGCCGGCAAAAGTATAGAACACGAAATAGAAGCTGTAAACAAACGTAAAGACACTTCCGATCCATGCCAGTACAGGAAACAGTACACCCCATACATCCAGAGAGAATAAATTGAATTCAGTGATGGCAAGCATTGCCGTCAAGAACATCTCTTTGCTTAAGAATCCGCCAAAAAGGGGAATGCCAGCCATCGAAAACGATCCGATCATGGCCAGTGTAAAACTGATTGGCATGATGCTCATCAAACCGCCCAGTTTGCGAATGTCACGTGTGCCGGTTTCATGATCGATAATTCCAGCTACCATGAACAGGCTGCCTTTAAATACTGCGTGATTGACCAAATGGAAAATTGCTGCGAACGCGGCATATTTAAAGACCGTTCCTGCTGCATCTTCCACATGGAAGCCGAGTGCGGAAGCACCCAGTAAACTCATGATCAATCCCAGCTGAGAAACTGTAGAAAAAGCGAGGATCGCTTTTAAATCTTTTTGCTTTAATGCAAAAAACGAACCCCAGAACATGGTAAACAACCCAACTCCGGTAACGAGCCAAATCCAAGTGCCCGAAGCAGCGAAAATAGGCGTAAATCTGGCGACCAGGTAAAGACCCGCTTTTACCATGGTAGCGGAGTGCAAATAAGCGCTTACAGGAGTCGGCGCTTCCATCGCATCCGGCAGCCAGATATAGAATGGGAACTGGGCGGATTTTGTGAATGCACCAAGCAAGATTAATACCAAAGCCCAAATGAAGAACTCATGGTTAACAAGTTCAGGCGCCTGGGAAACAAGTTCCCGGATTGAATAAGTATTGCCCATGATACTGAGTAGCACAAATCCACCGAGCATCATAAGTCCGCCAAAAACTGTGATCATCATCGACTTTAGTGCCCCGAACCGTGAACGATCGCGCGTATACCAGTAGCCAATCAATAAGAATGAAGATATTGACGTAAGTTCCCAGAAAAGATAAAGGGAAATCAAGTGATCTGATTGGACTACGCCCAGCATGGCAGTCATGAACATCAGTAAGTAGACGTAGAAATTATGTAGTTGTTCGCGATTTTTATCCAGATAAAATACTGAATACAATACGACGAGAGATCCGATGCCTGTAATCAGCATCGAAAACAAGAGGCTCAATCCATCTAGATAGGCAATGAATGAAAGGCCGAGTGATGGAATCCACTGGAATTCCGAAACTCGCGTGCCGCCATCCATTGTAGCAGGAAGAAGCGAAGCGTAATAAATAAATAAAATCACTGGAACAATTAAAACAAACCAGCCGGTATGAATTTGGCCGATTTTTTTAAACAGCAGCGGAACAAAAAGGGCTGCAACTATTGGTAAGAAAATCAAAAACACAAGTGACAAATGAATCCTCCTTTCAAGTGGATACGTGATGACTTTCTAGAGAAATTATAACGTACATGGAGAGAATTTGCACCGTAAGAATCGGAACACCCTCTATTGGCTCTGTATTTTTCACTTTATTTGAAATAGGAAGAAACTCAATTAAGAAAAATTTGTGACTTTGAAAAAAATAATAAAAAAAGCCGATTTTCAACAGAAAATCGGCTTTTTTACATGGATTTCAGTTCTTGTTCGAGCAAGACATCCTCAAAATCCTGTTCGGGCTTTGAAGTGGTGTATTTTAAAAATAGAAATGAAACTAAGAATAATGAGCCCGTTACGATAAAGACTGAAGGAATGCCGATAAATCCACTGACAATTCCTCCGAACATCGGGCCAATAATATTTCCTAAGAAACGGAAACTTGTATTGTACCCCATGATTTCTCCTTGGATTTCAATAGGTGCTTCTCTTCTCATGAGCGCGGTCGTGGTTGGAATCATTCCGCCGACTGCAATACCAAATAGCAAACGCAAAATTATTAACTGCCAAAGCTCCGTAACAAATGCTTGCGGCACGATAAAGACAAACGCGAGGATCAGTAAAAAAGTCAAAACTTTTTCATAACCGATCTGGTCACCAAGTCGTCCCCATCGGCGAGCGAACAGCAAATTGCCAACACCAGTCGCACTGAAAGTTATACCTGCTAAAAGAGCAACTTGTGAACCGTCCGTTAAATGTGCGACATACAATGACAATAGCGGCTGAATACTAAAGTTGCCGATTTGGATCAATGAAGTAATAATCATGACATTAAATAATAACCGATGATTTAGAATACCTTGGATAATCGTTTTTCGTGCATACACATGGGCATCTTTTTTCTGGACGCGTTTGATTTCGTTCAGGCCAACTACCACCAGCAACGCGGCAATGCCAATAACAACAGACGTAATGATGAATGTGTAGATAAAACCGAACGTATCGGCCATCAATCCACCGATCACCGGACCGAATAATGTGCCCGAAACACTGCCCATTTGAAGGGTGCCAAGTGTCTTGCCGGCTTCCTCTTTAGGTGTTTGTGAACTGACAAATGCGAGTGATGTAGGGATAAATCCAGTCACCACACCCATAAACAGACGGATGAAGAATAGTTCATGAACTGAATCAGCAGTCCCCATCAGGAAAATACTGATGGCAATCCCGAATCCGTTTATGATCAATATCGGTTTATAGCCATATTTATCGGCAATTCTTCCCCAAACAGGGGACATGAATAATGCTGCAACGAACGTAACCCCGAAAACAAGTCCCGCCCATCGCTGAACATACGCCTCTGAATAATTGCCAAGTGTTTCAATATAAAGAGATAAAAAAGGCATGATCATCGTTGTGCTGCCGGCTACCAGGAAATTGGAGAACATAATAATAAAGAAATTCTTTTTTTGTGCATTCATCCGGAACCCCTTCTTTCTGAACCGTGAATCTGGTTCTATTATAATGTATTTCGTCACACGAAAAAAGTAAGGTGAATTACATATGTTTTCAAAAAACTTTATGCTAAAATAAAGCGGGGTGAATGAGATGATAAAAAAATTATGGCTAACCGTATTAGCAGCTGCTTTTTTAGTTGCCTGCAATGCAGAAAACGAAACACCAAAAAAAGAAACATCGACAGAAACAGAAACATCTTCAGAAACTGCTTCAGAAACGAAAACGGTAGAAGGTTTTCCTCAGTTATCTGAAGAAGTGGCACCAAACGAAGCCTTGGTACAAATGAATACATCAAAAGGTGCCATCCAAATCAAGCTGTTCCCTGAATTGGCTCCAAAAGCAGTGGAAAACTTTCTTACACATGCTGAAGAAGGTTATTATGACGGACTCATATTCCATCGGGTAATTGAAGATTTCATGCTGCAAGGCGGTGATCCGACCGGTACAGGAGGCGGGGGAGAAAGCATCTACGGTGAACCTTTTGAAGATGAGTTCAGCGATCATTTGTATAACTTCCGGGGAGCGCTGTCAATGGCGAATGCTGGCCCAGGAACAAATGGCAGCCAGTTCTTCATCGTACAGGCAAGTCAAGTTCCGGAAGGCAATATTCCTGCTGATCATCCCGAAGAAGTGAAAAAAGCTTATAGCGAAATGGGTGGAACACCTTGGCTTGACGGTGCCCATACAGTATTCGGCCAAGTAATAGAAGGAATGGATGTAGTCGATGCAATCGCTGCTGCAGAAACGCAGCAAGATAGACCCGTCGAAGACATTGTCATTGAATCGATCGAAATTCTACAGCAATAAAAAAAGAGGAATCTTCCAAAAGGAGATTCCCTCTTTTTTTACTTTATTAAGTTAGTAGCGCTATCGCTCCTCGGAAATAGATGTTCAAACGTTTCTCTTGTTGTTCAGAAAATTATCGTTATGGCCTATTTGCCTTCATCATACTGAAATAAGCATATAAACTAGGAGGGATTTTAAGACTAGGCCCTATAAAACGCCGGCATTCCAGGACCACTTCAACATTACCCGGGAATAACGCTCTTTTCTTTTTTGTTTTCTATGATATCATAGCTCTTAACAATACAGAAATGTCAGGTGAAACTAAATGGAAACCAGTGAAATGAATCGACGCGCAGCCAGAATCCTTAAGGAATGGGACCCTTTTTCGCTAGGCGAGGAGCTATACGGGACAGAAATTGTCGATGTGGTAGCTCAATTGCACTTATTGGATCACCCATCCGACTTAGGAAAGCAGATTCAACGAATTTATGAATTTTCTTTTGAAAAGTGGATTCCGCTTGAGAGATGCGTCGAAATTTCTTATAAATTAATTGCTTTGAAATTCGAAGCAAAAAGCATTATTTAAAAAGAAAAAGCTTTCGGCTAATACAGCCGAAAGCTTTTTTATTTGGATGTTTCCAAAGAATCCAGCAAATTAGAAGCTGGAACCTCTAATGCATTTGATAGCTTTAGAATGGTTTGGACGGATGGTGTTTCTTCCCCTGATTCATAAGCTTGGATGCGAGCGACGCCAACGCGTGCTTTTAATGCCAATTCATCCAAAGACAAACGGCGCTCTTCCCGAAGGAATTTTAATTGGGCGTGCAAATCTTCTCTCAAATTCATACACTCCTTTGCATAATATCTCAATTGCTAATTGAAATCATACCATAATCTCACCATTTCGATAAATCAAATTAAGGCATATTAAGGTATTTATTTTGAGAATACATCCAGAATGCCTTGGATAAAGACAACGATGATGGCAACTGGTGCAACATATCGGACCAGGAAGCGCCAAATGGAAAACCAGGTAGATTCGCCTTCCAATTCCAGCGCGCTGTCTTTTTTCGTTAATACATAGCCGGCAAAAATGGAAGTGAAAAGAGCTCCCAGCGGCAAACCGATTTTACTGGTCAGGATATCGATGAAATCAAAGAATATATAACCGAATAAAAACGGTTCTGACATGACGCCGAACGACAAGGCACTTGGAATACCAACAAGGAAAATCATCAAGCCGTATATCCATGCTAATTTGCGGCGGCGTTCGTATTTGTTTTTTACGCCAATCGATACGACAATTTCCAGCATGGCGATAGAAGAGGTTAAGGTTGCAAACAGCATAAGTCCAAAGAAAATGATCAGCAAAAATTCACCCATAAACAGCTGATCGAAAATCGCTGGGAGAATGATGAAGACCAGTCCGGGTCCTTGGTCAGGCGAATAGCCGAGGGCAAAGACCGCCGGGAAAATAATAAGGCCAGCCATTATAGAGATGATAATATTCAACGAAACGACACTGAGAGCAGAACGTGTCAAGTTTTCTTCTTTTGATAAGTAAGAAGCGTATGTGATCATACCTGCGACCCCAACACTCAGCGAGAAAAAGGCCTGGCCTAGAGCAGTTAAGGCAGTTTCAAATGTAAAGAATGACCAATCCGGCACGAACATAAACTTAACGCCTTCTAAAGCACCATCAAGTGTCAATGAACGGATCATCAACACCAGGAAGAACAGCAGCAATGCCGGCATCATAATTTTGCTGGCGCGTTCAATCCCTGCCTGAACCCCACCTTGGACAATCCAAATTGTTAAAAACATAAACAAACCTTGTGCAATCAAAACTTCTACTGGGTTACCAATAATCCCATTAAACAGATTTGCAAAATCATTGTCGCCTAAATTAGAAAGCTGCAGCAGGACGGAACGTCCTAAATAAGATAAAATCCATCCACCGACGACACTGTAAAAAGACAAAATCATAAAAGAAAAGAAGAAACCGGACCAGCCGATCAAAAACCATTTCTTTCCTGGTGCTTGTTTTTTCAATCCGGTAACAGCATCAGCCTGGCCACGCCGGCCAATAACAAACTCGGCAATCAGTATGGGCAAGCCGATGGCGATCGTGCTGACAATGAACATTAATATAAAAACACTGCCGCCGTTTGAACCGGTTTCGTAAGGAAACTTCCAAATTGCGCCTAATCCGATAGCGCTCCCTGCGGCCGCAAGGATAAAACCGATTTTGGAAGTCCATTGTTCTCGTTTATGCATTTCTTCACTCCTAATAATCAAACATTTTATTATTCTACACGAGGAATAATAAAAAAAATAGCGTTAAATAATTTGCTAGGTTTTTATTCGTGTATAATAAACAAAAAAAGGAAATGTTAGAATAGTTCAATAAAAAGGGAGGGGCGTTAGTGGAAACAAATGAATTGTTGGTACGCGCAAAAGCCGGTGACCGTAAAGCCTTTAGCGAATGGTGTTGGGCCAATCAGATTCTGATCGGCAGATTCGGATTTCAAAATGGTGTTCCATTAGCTGCAGTTGAAGCTTATCAGGTGGCGGTCTTCCGAGAAATCTATTCTTTATTGGATGCCATCCGAAATGAAGAAGCAGATAAAAGATTATGGCAGGCAGCCATTGGATTGCTTGTTGAATACCGGCAAAAGACTGTCGAGGTTTTGGAGACGGAAGCGCTTCGATTTGAAGAAGACAGAGAAACCCATGAGGCAATCATACAGTTGGATGAGCAGCACCGCATTCCCTTTACTTTGATTTATTTTAATGGGAAAAGCTTGCGGGAAGTTAGTGAGATCGTAGGGGAAGAGCAGCAGATTAACGAAAAAGTGCTTGCAGCCCGGACTTTCCTAAGCCATCGATTAGGATTAATGGATGAAGCAGTGGTTGAGAAGAGGTTAGAATTTGTTGGCAAATCCTATGCTAGAATACCTGTTTCATTTAGTGAAAAAAATTTATTTGCAAAGGATCAACAAAACTTTAACGAGGATACCATCATAAACACTGGCACGAAAAGGCGTGGCAACAAACGGACAATGGTTTTGCTTGCTTCCGCAGGATTGTTCATCTCGGGTGTTGTTGGGGCATCTTTTCTATTGAATGACCCGAATCCGAATATCAACGCTTCAACTTCGAATGATGCAGCAGAAATTGTCACTGATCAGATGGTGAAAGACTGGCGTGCAGAATATAGTGCTATCCGTGCATCTTCTCCGGAGCGTCTTGGGGTGGATGAGGAAATTTTCGAGCAATTTGCTTATGTTAAAGAAGCGGATGCGGCAATGAAAAGAATCTTAGGGAAAGAAAATATAAAGAAAATGAAAGACGAACCGAAGAAAATGCAGCACGAAGTAAACAAGCTGCTCTTGAAGATTGAAACCCCAAAAGGCATGGAGCTGGGATTAACGAATGCTTATTTGACAGGAGAAGAAGTAGAAGCGTTTCTTTATAATTATGGAGTTAAAACAAAAGAGTTAATAGCGGCAAACGAAAAGGTTCTGGAGTTATATGCTTCCGAGATGTCGAATGTCACGGTCAATGGGGAAATGTCTGCTGAGAAGCTAGTGGCTAATAATGAAGATTTTCCGGAAGAAATCGAGCATCTAGTAGAGGGGTTATGGGAGCAAGGTCTGACAATAACAAAACATCCGACAGAAAATCGATTTATCACAAGAAGGGTAATGGAAACTTTTTACTCCAATGATATTTTAAGCAATTATATACATTCCAACAGTCATCTTAATTTAATGATGAATGAACCTTATTTTGATGATAAAGGCTTGCTTATGCCTGTGGAAGGGATGGCTTATTCACTCATGATGATGGAAGAAGCGCTGATTATGGAACAGCGCTCGAGCAAAATTTTTGAGGATTACGCCTCGATTTTCATGCAAGCATTTTGGATGATCTTAAAAGGCAGTGAGAATCAACAAGTATTTAATAAAGAAGGGGTTGTTAAATCAGAATACCAGCGGGTCTGGAAAGAATTGACGATGCATACCAAAAATCCGATGATTTATATCATGTTGCCGATTTTGAATGAAATGGAAGCAAGCGGTTGGAAGCATTCAGAAAGTTATGATGCATTGGCTTATGAAGATTTGATGAAAGCTATTGAATTGGAAAAAGAAGGGGAGCTGGCCAAGAGATTGCCGAACAGTGATATGACAGCAGAGCCGGCACAGGTGAAAATGGAGCAATTCGATTCCGCTCCGATCATTCATCTTTACGAAGCATTTGCCAAAAATCATGACCGGAAGTTGCTTGAGGGAGTACCGCCTTTGGATATTTTATTTCTTTTTGATTATGCCAATCAGCTTGGAGATGCTGTAACCATTTGGCATTTAACGGCTGATACTGAAACCAAACCTGCTTTGGATGAATTTCTTTTGACTTGGAGACAGCAGCCGAGCTTTGAAGAAAAATTATGGGCTTTGGAAGTACCTGAAAACAGCGTATACAGGATAGGCGGGAATTTATACCTGCAGCCTTATTTGAGCTACAAGGAAGAGCAGTTGATGATGCAAAATAACCCGACACTTGTTACTGCTGGCAAACAAACATGGCTGCTGCAATACCATTTGTATGAAGCGTATGATCTGACCGACAAAGAAAACGCTTTTTTGAAGACTGTAGAACTGCTTTATGCGTCATTTTCTGCAGGGCATGATGAAAGTGTTCTGCGCAAAGCGTCGCCAGGTGAAATTGGCGGAGTTTTTTTGCTGGCGAGAGAAAAAGGGGACGTGAAAACGATGTTGGCTTTATCTGAAGAATCGATTCAAAATCAACAGCCGGAATTGTTTGAAAGCCAGCTTTCGCAAAGAGGAGTACTTCCTTTATTCGAGGTCAATTACTTAAATTTCTTTACAGAATCAGCCTATTACGGTTATGATAGCCCGCGGGAGATGGGGCAGCTTAATTTCGAGTCCATTACCGGGACCTCACAAATCAGCAATCAGTTGACCATGGTGAAAACTGAGGATGGCTGGAAAATTGGCGATATAAATATGTACTGATTTTACTACATGGCTATTACTGTGCTATAATATACAGATGCCAATAGGTGTACAGGATAATTAGATAAGTATAGGAGCGGGTAGAACATGACAAAAACATATCAAGCAGGCGACACAGTAACAGGTAAAGTAACAGGAATTCAGCCATACGGAGCGTTTGTAGCATTGGACGATCAAACTCAAGGATTGGTCCACATCTCAGAAATCACTCACGGCTACGTAAAAGAAGTTAGCGAATATTTGGCAGTAGGCCAAGAAGTAAACGTAAAAGTATTGGAAGTTGATGAAAAATCAAAAAAAATCAGCCTATCAATCCGTGCACTTCAAGAGCAGCCACCAGCAGCTCAACGCACTGAAAAACCAAAACAATCACTTCAATCACACGTGAACGAAAACGATTCTGAAGGATTCAACTCATTGAAAGACAAAATGCAAGAATGGATCAAACGTTCAGGGCAATAAGAAAAGCGGAAACGGCCGTTTAGGTCGCCAACGTAAAACGAAGCACAGACTTTATGTCTGTGCTTCGTTTTTTTTGATTTTTCTTAAACGATACTGCAGATTCTGTCGGCTCATACCGAGAGCCGCTGCCGCTTTTGTCACATTACCCCCATGAAGATCCATCGCTTTTTGCAAATAATACATTTCCGCTTCAAATAAATAGTCTTCCAGCGGCAATAATTCCTTGCCAGAACGGATAATGAAATCTTCAGGGGTTAAAGTGGTCTTATTCATAGTTTTAGACTTGAAATGTTGCGGGAGCAAATTTAAGCTGATATATTCCTGGGTTGTGATCAGCGAAGTGGTTTCATCCAAAAGAAGTTCAAGTTCTTTCAGGTTCCCAGGCCAGTCATACGCCATAAAAAGGTTTTTTACTTCGTCATCAATGCCACTGATCATAGTTCCAAAATTCATGCGGTGGCGCGACAAATAATCTTCGATGAATGGCAATATATCTTCTTTGCGGTTTCGCAGTGGCTCCAGTTTAATGGTCATCGCTGAAAAGAAGTAATAAAGCTCTTTTACTAATTTTTTAGAAGAAATCAGTTCAACCGGGTCTTCGCCAACACTCGCAATAAAATACGTGTCGCCATTCATTTGTTCCTGAGCCATTCTTAGTAGCTGAATTTGCAAAGGCCGTGACAGTAAATCGATGCGTTCACAATAAATTGTGCCACCGGATTTTCCGGTCAAATCCTTATTTAATTGATCGATCAATTTTCCATTTGTGCCATGGCAGTAAAGGGTATACAACTGTCCTTTTGACGAAGAGGCCCAGTGGATGGCTTCAGCAATCAATTCTTTTCCAGTGCCGGATTCACCGATCAGCAATACTGGCAACTTGGTCATCGCTGCTTTTTCAGCAGTTTCAAGCACTTTTCTCATGCTGTCCGAGACAGCAGTAATGCTGTTGAATGTAATAGGTTCTTCATATTTTTTCAATGGCTGATATACAACTTTCTCAAGCGTCGTGACGTCACGGGACATTTCAATTGCTCCAATTAACTTCCCTTTCGAGTAAACCGGATAAGTATCGTTGAGGGTGGTGATTTGCTGCCCCTTACGATTCCAGTAAGTTTGTTTTGCGTTAAAAACGGCTTCACCTGTTTGCAGCACTTGAAGAAGCGTACTTTCATGCTGTTCAAAACGGAACATCTCCAAAAGGGAGCGGTCCATTAATTCTTCAAAGTCGAATCCTTCAATTTCCTTCATTTTATTATTATATAAAATGGTCTTGCCTTTCAGATCGACTGCATGAATGCCTACTGCCACATGCTCAGCAGCAAATTTCAAAAAAGGCGTCATGTCCATTTCTTCATTGGTCAATTTTATCACCTCAAAATTATTTTAGCTTTTTGATAGAAAATACTTGATTAATGCAACAATCTTTTGCATTATTATATATGTAAAGATATTAGAAGTGCAAATTTTTTTTGCGCAACTATCAAACTCAAGGAGGATTCACATGATTCCCTACAAACATGAACCATTTACAGATTTTTCGATCGAAGAAAACCGCAATGCCTTTTTAGCAGGCTTGAAGACAGTTGAAGCTTATTTAGGCCAAGACTACCCATTGATCATCGGTGGAGAGCGTGTAATGACCGAAGACAAAATCGTATCATTCAACCCGGCAGACAAAGAAGAAATTGTTGGCCGCGTTTCTAAATCTAATAAAGAACTAGCTGAAAAAGCGATGCAATCAGCTCTTGAAGCATTCAAAACTTGGAAAAAAGTAAAGCCTGAAGTACGTGCAGATGTACTATTCAAAGCAGCAGCTATTATTCGCCGCCGCAAACATGAATTCTCAGCTCTTTTAACAAAAGAAGCAGGTAAGCCATGGAACGAAGCGGATGCGGATACAGCTGAAGCAATCGATTTCCTTGAATATTATGCGCGCCAAATGCTTCGTTTAAAAGACGGCATGCCTGTTATGAGCCGTCCAGGTGAATATAACCGTTACGACTACATTCCTTTGGGAGTGGGCGTAGTTATTTCTCCATGGAACTTCGCTTTCGCTATCATGGCTGGTACAACGGTAGCGGCAATGGTAACTGGAAACACAGTTCTATTGAAGCCGGCTTCTACAACTCCGGTTGTTGCTTACAAATTCATTGAAGTTCTAGAAGAAGCGGGAATGCCAGCAGGCGTTGTCAACTTCATCCCAGGACCAGGAGCTGAAGTAGGGGATTACCTTGTTGATCACCCACAAACTCGCTTTATCTCATTCACAGGTTCACGTGCAGTTGGTCTTCGCATCGCAGAACGTTCTTCTAAAGTAAATGAAGGGCAAATCTGGATGAAACGTTTAATCGCTGAAATGGGCGGGAAAGATACTATGGTCGTGGATAAAGAAGCTGACCTTGAACTTGCAGCTCAAACCATCGTTAAATCTGCATTCGGATTCAGCGGACAAAAATGTTCTGCAGCATCACGTGCAGTTATTGTTGAAGATGTGTACGACCAAGTGTTGGATCGCGTTATCGAATTGGCAAAAGAATTGACAATCGGAAACCCGGTTGACCAAAGCAACTTTATGGGACCAGTAATTGATGCAGCAGCATACAAGAAAATCATGGACTATGTTGAAATTGGAAAAGGCGAAGGCCGTCTAGTAGTAGGCGGAACTGGCGATGACTCTAAAGGTTACTTTGTTAACCCGACTGTTATTGCTGACCTAGATCCAAAATCACGCATCATGCAAGAAGAAATTTTTGGTCCGGTAATCGGCATTTCTAAAGCAAAAGATTTCAATGAAGCGATTGAAATTGCTAACAACACGGAATACGGTTTAACTGGAGCAGTTATCACGAACAACCGCGAACACCTAGAGCAAGCACGTGAAGATTTCCATGTGGGTAACCTTTACTTTAACCGTGGATGCACAGGCGCAATCGTTGGATACCAGCCATTTGGCGGATTCAATATGTCTGGTACCGATTCAAAAGCAGGCGGCCCGGATTACTTAACTCTTCATATGCAAGCAAAAACAACTTCAGAGATGTTATAATTATTCGGTAAATGTTATAATAATTCAAAATAAGGCAGACGATTCGTCTGCCTTTTTTAAAAAAAGGAGGAAATAACATGACAAAAACACAGGAAATTATTGAAACAACAGAAAAGTACGGTGCTAATAACTACCATCCACTACCAATCGTTATTACTGAAGCAGAAGGCGTTTGGGTAAAAGATCCAGAAGGCAACAAATTCATGGATATGCTTTCAGCATACTCTGCAGTGAACCAAGGCCATCGTCACCCTAAAATTATTCAGGCATTAAAAGATCAAGCAGACCGTGTTACTTTAACTTCTCGTGCATTCCATAACGATATGCTTGCTCCATGGTATGAAATGATCTGCAAAATTTCAGGCAAGGAAATGGCATTGCCAATGAACACGGGTGCGGAAGCTGTGGAAACCGCTTTCAAAGCAGCTCGCCGTTGGGCTTATGATGTAAAAGGCGTTGAAGAAAACCAAGCAGAAATTATTGCCTGCAACGGGAACTTCCATGGCCGTACAATGACCGCCGTTTCATTATCATCAGATCCTGAATACCGCAGAGGTTTTGGGCCAATGCTACCAGGCATCAACTTGATTCCATTCGGAGATTTAGAAGCGTTGAAAAATGCCATCACTCCGAACACTGCAGCATTTTTGATCGAACCAATCCAAGGCGAAGCTGGAATCATCATGCCAGAAGAAGGCTTCCTAAAAGCAGCAAGAGAACTTTGCCGTGAAAACAATGTATTATTCATTGCTGATGAAATTCAATGCGGTCTTGCACGGACAGGTAAAATGTTTGCATGTGAATGGGAAGATGTAAATCCGGATATGTACATACTAGGAAAAGCATTGGGTGGCGGAGTATTCCCAATTTCTTGCGTAGTAGCTGACCATGAAATCCTAGGTGTCTTCAACCCAGGTTCACACGGTTCAACTTTTGGTGGAAACCCGCTAGCATGTGCTGTTTCCATTGCTTCTATGGAAGTGCTTCAAGATGAGAAATTAGCAGATCGTTCGCTTGAGTTAGGAGAATATTTCATGAGTAAATTGCGTGAAATTGATCATTCTTCTATTAAAGAAGTGCGTGGACGCGGTTTATTCATCGGAATGGAACTGACAGAAGCGGCTCGTCCTTATTGCGAACAGTTAAAAGAACTTGGTTTATTGTGCAAAGAAACTCATGACACAGTTATCCGCTTTGCTCCTCCACTTATTATTTCGAAAGAAGATCTGGACTGGGCAATTGAGCGTATTCAAAAAGTCTTCTCAAAATAAGAACTGACTGACAAATGTAAAGTTAATTATGTTACACTAGTTGCGGAGTTATAACTATAAATATAAAGAGGCGAATTAAAACAATGGCTGAAAACTTGAATTTGTTGACTTCAACGCAGAACGTTATTAAAACTGCATTGGATAAACTTGGATATGAAGAAGCGATGTATGAACTTCTGAAAGAACCGATGCGAATTATGGAAGTCCGGATTCCAGTACGTATGGATGATGGAAAAACAAAAGTGTTTACTGGATTCCGTGCACAGCACAATGACGCAGTAGGACCGACAAAAGGGGGAGTTCGTTTCCACCCTGAAGTAAACCGTGAAGAAGTTATGGCCTTATCAATGTGGATGACGCTTAAATGCGGTATCGTTGATTTGCCTTACGGTGGTGGTAAGGGCGGAATCATTTGCGATCCTCGTGAAATGTCTATGCATGAAATTGAGAAATTGAGCCGTGGGTATGTTCGGGCTATTAGCCAAATCGTAGGACCGAACAAAGACATCCCAGCACCGGACGTTTTTACAAACTCTCAAATTATGGCTTGGATGTTTGATGAGTACAGCAAAATTGATGAATTCAACTCTCCAGGGTTTATTACCGGAAAGCCGATTGTTCTTGGTGGTTCTCAAGGCCGGGACAAAGCAACAGCTCAAGGCGTAACGATTGTTCTTAATGAAGCTGCTAAAAAACGCGGTTTGGAAATGAAAGGCGCAAGAGTCGTTATTCAAGGTTTCGGGAACGCAGGCAGTTTCTTAGCGAAATTCTTGCATGATCAAGGGGCGAAAATTGTTGGTATTTCCGACGCTTACGGCGCTCTTCATGATCCAGATGGTTTGGATATCGAATATTTGCTTGATCGCCGCGATAGTTTTGGTACAGTGACTACATTGTTCGAGAATACAATCACCAATAAAGAGTTGTTTGAATTGGATTGTGACATCATTGTTCCTGCTGCGATTTCTAACCAAATCACTGCAGAAAACGCGCCAAACATTAAAGCTTCGATCGTTGTAGAAGCGGCAAACGGCCCTACTACAGCAGAAGCAACAAAAATCTTGTCTGATCGTGGAATCCTGCTGGTTCCTGATGTATTGGCAAGTGCTGGTGGAGTAACCGTTTCTTACTTTGAATGGGTACAGAACAACCAAGGTTATTACTGGACACAAGAAGAAGTTGACGAAAAGTTGACTAAAAAATTAGTTGATGCATTTGAAAATATATACAATGTAGCCACTACACGCAATATTGATATGCGTTTAGCTGCCTATATGGTCGGTGCCCGCAGAACTGCAGAAGCCGCTCGCTTCCGTGGCTGGGTGTAATACTGAAGATGAACCGTTTGGGATTTTCCCAAACGGTTTTTTTAATCTAAATTTTTGCGTTTTTTTCATTAAATGGACATAATAGAATTTGAAAAGGAGGTTGAAAAATGAATGCATTTTCGTTTTATAATCCTGTTAAGTTAATTTTTGGTAAAGGGCAATTGGCAGCAGTAAAGAAGGAATTGCCTAAATACGGAAAAAAAGTTTTAGTCGTATACGGTGGAGGGAGCATCAAGAAAAACGGTATTTACGATGAAGTGATGCAAACTCTCGGTGAAGCAGGGCTTGAAATTTTCGAATTATCAGGAGTTGAGCCGAATCCCCGTATTTCAACAGCACGAAGAGGAATCGAAATCTGTAAAAAAGAAGGAATCGACATGCTGCTGGCAGTTGGCGGCGGTTCAGTTATCGATTGCACTAAACTGATAGCATGTGGCGCTACATATGAAGGCGACGCTTGGGACTTTGTTTCGCGGAAAGCACAGCCGAAAAGTGCTTTGCCATTCGGAACGGTGTTGACACTTGCAGCGACAGGTTCTGAAATGAATGCTGGCTCTGTAATTACCAACGAAGAAACACAAGAAAAATATGGTTGGGGCAGCCCGTTCTCTTTCCCGAAATTTTCAATTTTAGATCCGACATATACTATGTCAGTGCCGGAAAATCATACGGTTTATGGAATTGTTGATATGATGTCGCATATTTTTGAACAATATTTTAATAATGCCACCAATACACCGGTCCAAGATCGTATGTGTGAAGGTGTTTTAAAGGCAGTAATTGAAACTGCTCCAAAATTAATGGAAGATCTTCAAAGCTACGAACACCGGGAAACGATTTTGTTCGCCGGTACGATGGGGTTGAATAATTTCTTGCAGATGGGCTATAACGGAGACTGGGCTACGCATAATATCGAACATGCAGTGTCCGCAGTCTATGATATTCCGCATGCTGGCGGACTTGCGATTCTTTTCCCGCAGTGGATGCGGCATAACGTGAAAGTTAATCCTTCCAGATTTGCTCAATTGGCCGTCCGTGTCTTTGATGTGAATCCGGAAGGGAAGACAGAAGAAGAAACGGCATATGAAGGAATTGATCGTTTAAGGGATTTCTGGACATCCCTAGGAGCACCAACACGTTTGATTGATTATGAAATCGATGATTCTAAAATCGATTTAATGGTTGAAAAAGCAATGGTTTATGGAGAATTTGGAAACTTCACCAAGCTAAAAGATAATGATGTAAAAGAAATACTTCAGGCATCTCTATAAAAAAAGCTTGAGCGCATAAAATAGCGCTCAAGCTTTTTTTAATATTCTGTTACAGGAGGCATGGATTCAGGGCGTTTACTTACATGCGTCCAGTGTTTTACTCCGTCATCTGCATCTAATGACACGACAACGTCATTGACACTTGGCTGACTTAGCAGCACTTCGGCTATACGATCTTGAAGTTGGTCTGCTTCTACGACACTTAAGGAAGGATTAACTTCAACTTTCGTTTCTACATGAAGAAATTCACCTTCTTTTATAACTTCCAGCTTGCGGATATCCCTTACATCCGGATGCTCACTCAGCAAGTGGGCGATATGGTTGACCATTTGTTCATCGGTTTCCCCAATAGCACCTCGTGCATTCTCAAGAAACACTTTCATTACCACGTAAAACATCATTAACCCGATCGCAATCGATGCAGCACCTTCAACTGCAAGGAAGCCTGTGTAATGGGCGATCAATACAGCGACCAAAGCGAGAACGCCGCCAGCAGTTGCGACTAGGTCTTCCAGAAACACAAGTTTCGTTGCAGGCTTTGCTCTATTTAAATGAGCAAAGCTTGTAGTCAATGGAGCTAAGGCTCCTCCTTTAACGCCGGCTTCATGAAGAATTTCTTTTCCGGCTTTATAAAGAACGAAAGATTCTAATGCAATTGCAATTGATAGAACAACAACGCTGATGATAAATCCTTCCGCTTCAACCGGGTGAGTCAATTGATGCCAGCCTTCAACGATAGTTTCATAAGCCATAATCCCGACTATCAGGACTGCACCAAGAAGAACAATGTTCAGTAACCGGCCGAATCCATTAGGAAATCGTTTGGTAGGCGCTTTTTTTGATAAAGCTGATCCGATGAAGACAAAATATTGGTTTGCTGCATCTCCGATAGAGTGCATTGTTTCTGCAAACATTGCTACGTTCCCTGTGAAAAAGAAAGCAACACCTTTCATAATTGCGATAAACGTATTGGTGATGGCTGCGTACAGCGATGGTTTGTTTCCGTTCTTAAGTAATCCGAGAAATTCTGTCATTCCATTTCCTCCTTAGTTAATTAACTCGATCGTCACTTGGTCAACGTAGTGGATCGATCCGATCGTTTGATAAAGAAAAAGTGTTTGTTTGTCTTGGGAAAAGGAAGTCCGCATAATCAGTTCATGCCTCGGCGATTCGTCCTTTTCCCAGTGATCAGCAATAGAAAGAGCCTCGATCACTACGCCAACATTTTTAATTTCTTCTACTATTGAAGAGATTGCGCTTTTTTCAGTAACAATAAGCTTGATGTTAGCTTCAACCATCTGCAGGCGTTTCGGGCCGTATTTGAAAAGCAAGGGAGGGAGGAGTTCAATCCCAATCAGAATAATTAGCACAGATACAACAGCCTCGATATAGAAACCCGCTGCTACCGCAATTCCGATTCCGCCAGCTCCCCAAATCATCGCTGCGGTTGTTAACCCTGAGATTGAATCATTGCCGCGCTTCAAAATGACGCCAGCTCCAAGAAAACCGATACCTGAAACTATTTGAGCTGCTAAGCGAAGTGGATCCATCGTAATATTTACGTTTGCATGTTCGCTCCCTTCTGCTATATATGCAGACTCAATAGAAATGATGGTTAACAGGCAACTGAAGGTAGCGATGACAATGCTCGTTTTTAAACCGACGGGCTTTCTTTTTAATTCCCTTTCTAAGCCGATAATTAAACTTAATAAAGCGGCTAAGAATAATTTCAGAAAAGTTTCAAGGGATAAAACTTCAAGAGCGGAAAAAAGATCCACATCTTTAGCCTCCTTTCGTTTCCAGTATTGATAAAGAAGATTGGACGTGTCACACTATTTAAAGTGTGAAATACAATATGTATTTTCCGAAAGAAGTTATTATAGAAAAGAGGCGTTTATATGGAAAGACCAGCGATTCATCCCTTTATCCCTATTATCATCGGTGTTTTTTCAGTTGCTCTCTCAGCGATTTTTGTGAAAATGACATCTGCAGACTCTGGCGTTACAGCATTTTACCGGATGTTATTTTCAATTCTTATCATGAGCCCAATCTTCTTTATGAAATATACCCATGAAATCACTAAGCTAAGCAAAAGAGATTGGATTTTCACTTCGGTTGCAGGTGTTTTCTTAGCTTTTCATTTTATCTTATGGTTTGAATCATTGAACTATACATCTGTGGCAAGTTCTACTGTACTCGTTACTTTGCAGCCGTTGTTTGCTTTTGCCGGTACCTATTTCTTTTTCAAAGAGCGAATTTCACTGAAGACTCTTTTGTCGGGAATGATAGCGGTATTAGGAAGTGTTTTAATTGGATACGGAGATTTCAAAATCAGTGGATCAGCATTGTATGGAGATATATTGGCTTTGATTGCCTGTGCTTTAATAACCGGTTATCTTCTATTTGGACAGGATGTAAGGAAAAGGCTATCGTTAATTACTTATACTTTTGTGGTTTATAGTTTTAGCACATTAACATTATTCTTCTATATCATATTGAAAGGGGAATCATTCGGTCCTTATCCGGCGTCTGAGTGGATGTGGTTTTTATTGCTAGCAATTATTCCAAACTTGTTGGGGCATTCATTATTTAATTGGGCGCTTAAGTGGGTGAGTACAAATGTGATTTCAATTGCCATTCTTTTTGAGCCAGTAGGAGCTGCTATATTAGCTTATTTCATATTGGGAGAGGTATTAACTTTAAGTCAGATTGTGGGCGGAAGTGTTGTATTGGCGGGGATCATTCTATTTGTTTCTGATTACGAAAAAATAAAATCAATCTTTTTTAAGAAAAAGGGTTGATTTTATCCGCCAGGCGGTTTATATTTATACATGTCCTTAAGACGAGCGAAAAAAATATTTTAAAATAGTATTGACAACGTTTCGGAAGTAGGATATATTAATAAAGTCGCCAATGAGTGCGGCGTTACAAAATGAAAAACATGAACCTTGAAAACTGAACAGCAAAACGTCAACAACAATGGTTGGAGCGCCTTGGCGCGACAACGAATTGTCTGCGAGGATCGTCGCAAAGCGATCCGAGCAAACACATTACTGATCAGGGTTACCAGATCAAAGCGACTCGCGCATCCTCCGGGATGGCGAGACGCCAGTCAAGATTTGAGCAAGTCAAATCTCTATAATGGAGAGTTTGATCCTGGCTCAGGACGAACGCTGGCGGCGTGCCTAATACATGCAAGTCGAGCGGAACCA
>NZ_JBYLHS010000006.1:0-223246 GCF_057748275.1 Planococcus sp. VCh962 | reverse complement strand
CCCCTCTCGTTCATGGATAGTCATCCATACCATCTTTCGAGAGGGGTTACACTTTTTTCTTAAGTTGACAGCTATGACGGCCTCAGCCGCTTCACTCCCTGCGTTCGCTCCAGGGTCTTCGGCTCGCGTCGCTTCGCTGCTCCCACAGGAGTCTCGTGGCCGGACCGGTTGGGGATGTCGCTTTTCAGATAAGTGAGGAGAAGCGGTATCCGGTGTTCACTTCACGCCAGGTTCCGCAGCGAAAACCGGCGTCTCCTGCGGGATAGCGAAGTGCCGAAATCCACTCGGGCGTCCGTCCCGAGTTAGTTCGGCGCGAGCCCGCGGAAAGCGTCCGGTGGAAGCGCAGGAACCGAGGGGAGAAGCTTTTTTTGATCGTTACTCACTTGATTGAATGTATCTTCTTTTGTCTATAAGCTCAGGCCCTTCACTAGGAAAGGCCTTTTTGTATTGAAAATTCCCTTTGAACGGTTAAGAAATTAAGACATGCCAAAGAATTTCATAATGCTGAGGATCATGATCCCGATAACACCGAAATCAGAATCGCCGAATGTGGTTCCTTCGAAACCGATGTCCCCCATCAATACCAGCAGGATTGCCGGGATAAAACTGATCAGAAGCCCATTCGCGAATGCACCGGCCATAGCGCCTCGGCGCCCGCCCGTGATGTTTCCAAACACGCCTGCAGCAGCACCCGTGAAGAAATGTGGAACGAGTCCCGGAACGATTACGCTCAGACTAAGAGCAGGAAGAACGAACATCGCCAAAAGACCGGCTAAGAAACTGAATAGGAATCCAATGATTACAGCATTTGGGGCAAACGGGAAAATTGTCGGGCAATCCAATGCCGGCTTTGTGTTCGGCACTAGTTTATCGGCAATTCCCTGGAATGCCGGAACGATTTCAGCAATCAGCATCCGCACTCCCGCAAGAATTATGTATACACCTGCAGCAAATGTAATAGCTTGGATGAAAGAAAATACGATAAAATTGGAACCGCCGGAAAGATTGGTTTCAATGTATTCCTGTCCAGCAAATAATGCCACGATGACAAAGAACAATGTCATGGTCAAAGAGACCGCAACTGATGTATCACGCAGAAACCCGAGTGATTTAGGCACTTTGATTTGTTCGGTCGTTTTTTCCTTGTTGCCCGCCCATTTTCCGACTGTCGCAGAAATGAAATAGCCAATGGATCCAAAATGGCCGATGGCAAAATCATCGCTTCCTGTGATTTGACGAACAAAAGGTTGCAGCATTGCTGGGAACAGAACCATACATGCACCTAGCAAAATGGATCCGACTGCAATAAGCGGTACGCCCGATAATCCACCAATTGATAAAGTAACAGCCAATAAGCAAGCCATGAACAGCGTATGGTGCCCAGTCAAGAAAATATACTTGAATGGCGTGATGCGGGCCAGAATGATATTGAAGACCATTCCGAAAACCATGATCATGGCAGTCGATGTTCCATAGCTGCCCTGGGCTGTCGCTACGATGGCTTCGTTATTTGGAATGACGCCCTGTACATTAAAAGCATGGTCGAACATTTGGCCGAATATATCAAGAGCTCCGATTAATACCGCTGCCCCTGCGCCAATGATGATAAAACCCATTACCGTTTTCAGCGTTCCGGATACTACATCTGCACTGGACTTCTTCTGTAACAACAACCCGACGAGTGCAAACAGGCCGACGAGTATGGAAGGCGTCCCTAAAATATCTGTCATAATTAGATCAAGCATCGGTTCTCATCCTTTGAAATGAATTTTATTGGAAATGCGGTTCTAATTTAGATTTAATCTCCGGAATGCTCATCATATTCTCGAGAGAAACAAGCGTCCGTTTTCCATCGTCAAGCTGGCCGATGATGTCCCCTGCTCCGATAAAAATATCGGCCTGCTCCGATTTAGCCGAAGCCAGATCCGTGTGGTCCACTTCTGCCGTATGTTCCATTTCTTTTAAAGCTTTCTTGACATTCAATTCCATAATAAAGCTGCTTCCTAAGCCGTTTCCGCATACTACCATGATTTTCTTCATTGTGTTTCCTCCTTTGAATTTTCGTGAATAAATTCCATAAGCTCTGTTTTATCTGAGATTTCCAGCATCCGGTCAATATTAGCCGGATCATTTAATAATTGCGTCAATTGAATCAATGCACGCAAATGCGAGTCGCTGTCGGAGGCGGCCAAAACGATAATCAGACGAACCGGCTTATCGGCTGCGAATTCCACAGGCTCATCCAATTTCAATAGGCTCATCGACAAAGAATTGACGCCTTGTTCCGGTCTTGCATGTGGAATGGCCACGCCTGGCGTGATGACGACATAGGGTCCATTCGCTGAAATGCTGTCAATCATTGCTTCCACATACTGTTCTTCAACTGTTCCCGATTCAACAAGCGGCTGCGCTGCAGATTGAATGGCTCGCTGCCACGTTTCGGCAGAAGGCTTCAATTGAATCGTCTGCAAAGTGAGTAATTCTCCTAACACTGGTTTTTCGGCCTCCTTTAATGAATATTTAATTGTTTTTTGTGAAGGGCTGTACAAATTGGACTGCAAGGCCTTTTCAAGTTCTGGTGCATTATGGATGGTGGCATACTTGGAAATGGTTTTTAACAAAGAACCGACATCGACATTCCCGGTTGTATAACCGTAAAGTTCCTGCATCACTTGCTGGCGCAGCAAATGCTTTTCCTGCACCTCCAAAATAGGCGGCACCACAAAAAGAAGAGCTTCAGTTCTCATATGGACGGTCGAGAAAACCAAATCATAGGGCAGCTGGTAATTTGCTGCCGAACGGACAGACAGCACATCCAAAAACAAGATATCCGGAAACAATTCCCTTAAGGTATAGATAAGGATGTTGCTGATTCCTACTCCATTTGGGCAAACGACGATTGCCCGTTTTCGGTCATCGAGTGCCGTCCCTTGCCGCCGCAGCCAGCCGCCAAAATGGATGGTGAAATAGGCCACTTCATCTTCCGGCACCACTTGGCCAAGTTTCCGTTCCAGCACTTGCAAAGTTTTTCTGACCAGATGATGCAGTTCCGGATAGACTTTTTGCACCCGGCTGGTAATAGGATTCACTTGTGGAAGGCCGTATTTTAGCCGGTGGTAAGCCGGCTTGAAATGGATATAAAGCTGCTCGTACAATAATTCCTTATCCTGCAAGTGGACAAAAGCCAGCCGCTCAAATTCTTCCACTACTTGCTGCAGCAGAACTTGAATCGTTTCATCCTCTTTTAAAGGAGACAAATCCTTTGTCCGGTTCATGCTCAGCAAATGCAGCGTCGCATACTGTTTTTCCGTCTGGCTCCATTGAGCTTGAAAAGCCGACGTTTCAATCATTTGTTCTACCAGCCGGTATTCGCCTGTAGCCACCAACTGATTCCAGCTTTCATCATTCTGCAAGCCCTCGCCTCTTTGGATCAGCAAATCGGCGCAGAGAAACAAGTAACTTAACTCATTAAGCCGTTCATCAGTAAACGTCACACCTAGTTTTTGTTCCATTTGCTCGAGCTGAACCTTGATGGCTTTGATTTGTTGCTTATCATCTTTCCAAACACCTTCCACGATGGCCCGGCTATTCGGATTGCTAAACACTTCACTGACCAGGTATTCAGCTGCGTACCTCTTTGCCCGGCTATTTCCTGAAATCACATAGCCTTTTTGCTTCGAATACTCAAGTTTCAAGTCGAGTTGCTGTGTTTTTTTCTTAAGCCGCCGCAGATCCGTCAACACTGTATTGCGGGACAGGCCGGTTATGGATTGAAAATGATAGACGGATAATTCTTCCCGCCCTAATAAAATCATCAGGTAGAATAAATTCTCCCTTTCTTTTTCGGAAAAAGTATATGTATTCTTGGTCATCTTGACATTCAAAGCTTCTTCATTGATCGGTTCGGTCAAGAAATAACCTTTTTGCCGATCGAATTGAATTACAGAGTAGCTATTAAATTCAAGCCAATCATTGGCTTTCCCGATGGCATATTGAATCTGCCTTCTGGTAAGCCCTGTCTGAATTTCCAAGTCACTCATTTTAGATATAGGTGAATGTTGAAGAAGTATCAGTAAAGCTGCGCTTCTCTCATCCAATAACATCTTTTATCCTCTCCCTTCTTATACGATACCGCATCTAATAGTCGAAAAATACTGTTTACAAGCCCCATTCTTGTGTCAGGTTCTGCACAGAATTGTATTGTTCAGCCACATCATTGCTGACTATCTCATTTTTGGAATCAATTCACAAGCTGCGAACCAGAATAAGCCCGCAAAAAAGCCTTTTTGGAAATCAAATGATTTCCAAAAAGGCTTCCTTTATCTGACGATAAACCAGTAAACGCAAACAATCCCAAAGTCCGACAGCGCGTGGCTGATAATTGTCGCTGATATGGAATCGGATTTTTCCCGGATATATCCCCAAAATAATCCAGCAATGAACACAGGAATCACCGCCACCAAACTAAACCCTGTTTCGAAAATCGGAATAATCGACAGCAAATGATACAGCGTATAAAAAGCGGCAGACATTCCGATGGCATAAAAGGCTTTCCCTTTCGCCCTCAACCTGTCGTACATATAACCTCTCCAGTACAATTCCTCAAGCACCGGATTCGCCAATAGCAGGACAAGGACCAACCCCACTTCTCCTGGACCCGAAAACCCCCAATCCAGCAAAAGTGCCCGGAGATATTCGATGTCCAAAAGATAGATATGCAGCCAGCTCAATCCGCCAAAGATAAAAACGGAAAAAAGCAAGCCGCTGCCAATCCCCAAAACCACTCCCTGCTTGTCCAACTTCAGCCGCTCTTTCGGAAACGCCTTATCAACCAGCGGCACAAACAGCAGCCAGCTATAGAACAGCAAAAACGTGATAGCGACGCTTTCCAGCAATTGCAGCCCGATAAAAATCATGATTGTCGGCCCAATCAAACGCATAAAATTCTTCATAGCGGCTTTCCTGAATTCTGATCGGCTGCTTCCTGCCTGTATTGTCTACTGATCGGCTGCAAGTACTGGTTCACCAATGCGTTGAATTCCAGGAAAGAACGAGGCGGCAATTGATGTGTCCCCTTATCAATATAAGCCACTTGAGTTTGGGGGGCAGCCTTTAAAAATGGAATCCGGTAATGGTGCATCGGTTTTTCAAGCGTTCCATAGATAAGCAGTATCGGCATTTTCAAGCGGTGGAGAGAATGCGTGGAAACATAATCAAGTCCTGTTTTGCAAAATTCATAGGCAGCCCGTGCATCCGATTTCCGGGCCAACTTATAGATGGCTTGTTCATCCCCGGGAAGCTTTCGGTTCAGCTTAGCCTGCAATTTGGCAGCCATCGGCAGTTGTCCGAATTTGGCCATATACATCACCGACTTGATAAAGAATATGGGTGTGAAGTTGTTCAATTCCGAATAGCCGCCGGACAGAATCAAAGCGATGGTCCGTTCCGGATACCTCAATGCAAATTCCTGCGCAATCAATCCGCCGTGCGAATAACCGCAAAGCACGGCTTTTTCAATTCCTATTTCATCAAGCAGCTTCTTCAAGTGCTCCGCCAGAAGATCGATGGTCAAAGGCCTGTCTCCTTTTGAGCTATGCCCATGGCCGGCGATATCATAATAAATAAGCTGATAATGCTCGGCGAGCGGTTCCTGGTGTTTGAATACATTATGGGCCATGACAAAAGGATGGATAAAGACAATCGGCATCCCTTGGCCTTTTAAATGATAGTAAAGTGACACTGATTGATCGATAGTGACATGCGGCATAAAAGGGTCCACTCCTATAACAAAAGCGCAAATTGTACGCAGTTTAAGTTTTTTCTTTTTAGTTACCCGAACTGCAGACAACTCAAAACGCCCGCGCTCCAAAGCAGGCATCCTTTTGCGCCTGAGCAAATTCAAGCTTTATCTATTAACATTCCATCACGGGATTAACCAAATGCATAAAAAAGCACACGCTCATTTGCGAGCATGTGCTTTCCATTTCCCCCGATTCCCCCCGGTCTATGCTTTTATTCTTGCTGTCTGTAAGAGCCATCATCACAACTGAATTGCCAAGCGACTCCGAACTTATCTTCCAGCGCTCCGTACGCAGGGCTCCAAAAAGTTTCCTGCATCTCCATCGTGACTTTTCCATCCTGTGCCAAACGGATGAACTGAGATTTCAATTCATCCACATTGTCCGAAACGACGGTCAAATTGATATTTTGCCCGAAAGTTACAGGCGAATTTGGCATGGCATCTGAAAACATCACTTCGCTGCCCATTAAATTCAAGTTCGTATGCATGACCAGCCTTTTCATGTCTTCAGCCATTTCAAAGCCTTCCTCCGGAGGCATATCCCCAAAACGCATAATTTCCGGCTTCGCTGCTCCAAAAACCTCTGCATAATACCCGACCGCTTCTTCGCAATTCCCGTTAAACACCATGTACGCATGCACTGGCACTTTGACCGCTCCCTTCGTTTGATCCTTATTTTATATTTTCCGTACCTCGTTTAAAAGATGTTCCCTTTTAACGAAGGCACGCAATTCCAAAATAAAATCGGTCATTCCGAAGTTTTTCTCATAGTGTAAATTGCTTTTTTATTGGATGGCAATATACAGAACAAGTGTTCCTTTTTATTATATTATATACCAAAATCAATAAAAAGAACAGCTTATTTTCTTTTTATTCAGTTATTTTATTCTATAAAAAAAGCGTACTTCCTTCTTCTTACTGTTAAAAGAGACAAGATAGAACTGAGCTTATATAATGAATCTATCTTGCATCAAATCGGAGGAAGGGTATTTATGGAGAAGAAAGACATAAGGGTTGGCGGAGTAGAATTGAAATGGGATCTTGGGACAGGGGAAGTTCTATTTGAAGGCGGCGATGTCGTATTTTTTTGGATTACGGCGATGAAGACCTTTTTCGATACCATCAAGGAAATATCCGGCGTTGAAGCAACCAATTTGGCACTTGAAACTACCGGCTTTCGCCAAGGCGTAATTGTTGGTGAAGGATTCGGGGAAATGAAGCATATTGATACCTCTAATATAGTGGAATGGATTTCTGAGACTTATGCGCCAGCTGGCTGGGGGAAAGTTGAAATTACAAAGATGGATGCAAAAAACAATACCTTTACCTTGCATATTCAGAATGACTGGGAATACAAGCTGAATCAGCTTGATCACACACATACGGATGGAATTTTTGTACCTTCTCACTACGCTGGTGTATTGACCGGAATATTCGGCATCAACTTCTGGTACAAGACCATTCAATACCAAAACGCTGAAAATCCGTACAGCGTCGTCGAGTACTTTCCTTCTGATGTGACCGTGCAGCGGAATATCCATGAGCTTTCTAGACGCCAGGAAGCAGACCAGATTAGACGGCTCGAGCAGTTAGTCAACGAGAATACAAAAACCCTGCAAAGCTTGATAAAGGAACTTTCGTCTCCAATTATTCCTGTCCTTGAAGGCATCATCGTCGTTCCAATGATTGGCACTTATGATGAAGAACGGGCCGATGATTTGATTTATAAAACACTCAGCCATCTGCCTAAGCATCAAGCCAGTTTCCTGCTGCTGGATTTGACCGGCTTGAACAAAAACATCTCTGCTCATACTGCCGAATTGATTGATAAGCTGGGAGCCTCTGCTAAACTTCTGGGAACAGAAGTGATATTAGTCGGCGTCTCTCCTGAACTGGCATTATTGATTACACAGACACTGACCAGCCTAAAAAAATTCGAGTGCCTGCAATCACTTCAGCACGGCATCTATTATGCCTTAGGAAAAAGCGGCCGAAGAATCGTATAACAATGAAAAAGAAGAGCGTCTCTGGTTTGCAGAGGCGCTCTTCTTTTTATGTATTACTTAAGAAATGCTAAGGTCAGCACATAACCGACATAGCAAACTGTTTCCCGGATAAAAAAAGGCACCTGGCTGCTGAATGTTTGGAAAATCGAACTTTGTGTCGGTGAAGAATACGCATCGATGCCCGCAACTTGCGCCATCAATAATGCCCGTTTCATATGTAGAGGATCGCTCACAACAAGAAAGCTGTCCAGCCCCTGCTCTTCTGCAATTTCGTTGGCATATAAAAAGTTCTCTTCCGTAATCATTGACTCCGTTTCGATAAAGATGTCTTCTAGTGGCACGCCCATTTGCAATGCGTAATTGCGTGACACTTCCGACTCTGCCATATCGGCGCCGTCCGTTATGCCGCCAGTGAAAATGATCTTATCAACAAAACCATTTTCGTAAAGCCATACTGAATGGTTGATGCGTTCCTGCAGCATCGGTGATGGCTGATCGCCTATCACTTTTGTACCGAGCACAATTGCCGCATCGGTTTTTATATTTTCTGTTTCCGCCGCGTATGTCCAAATGCCATAAGCGGCAAACACAGTAAAAGCAAAAAGTGCCATCAGCAGCACCAATAAAGTTTTTCGTATGATCAGTTTATGCAATTAGATTCGTCCCTTTGGCCTTCTATTCTATCAAGTACATCTTGATTGGATTTGGTCCTTCTATATTATCATTTGAAACCGGTTGAAAGAAAAGAGCAATTTTAAAAAAAACACCAAATGATCACAAAAACGCCAAAAGCCAGAACAAAACCCCTTTTTTCAAAAGGGGTTTTATAGCTAGATCAATAAATTGAACAACAACGAATCATTATTGATGTCTTTATAAGGAAAGCCATTTTCTGCCATTCGTTTCACTAGCGGCTCGTAGTCTTCGCGGCGCTTCAGTTCGATGCCGACAAGTACCGGCCCTTGCTCGCGGTTCGTCCGCTTTGTGTATTCAAAATGGGTGATGTCATCTTCTTCGCCTAGCACCTGTTCCATGAACTTGCGAAGCGCCCCTGCCCGCTGCGGGAAGGTGACGATGAAATAATGCTTCAATCCCTCATAAATCAAGGATTTTTCTTTGATTTCTTGCATCCGCTCGATGTCGTTATTGCCGCCCGAGATAACGCAGACCACATTTTTCCCTTTGATTTCGTCTTTATAGAAATCCAGCGCCGCCACTGATAATGCGCCAGCCGGCTCTGCGACAATGGCATTTTCATTGTACAATTCCAAAATGGTCGTACATACTTTGCCTTCCGGCACCAGGATGATGTCATCTATCACTTCCTGGCAGATCGACATCGTCAAATCTCCTACTTGCTTCACTGCTGCACCATCGACAAATGTATCGATTTCATCCAAACGGGTCACTTCCCCGTTCTTAAGCGAAGCTTTCATGCTGGCCGCTCCCGCCGGTTCCACACCGACCAATTTAGTGGAAGGACTGATTCCTTTCAAATAAGAACCGACACCGGAAGCCAATCCCCCTCCGCCAATCCCACAGAACAGATAATCCACCGGTTCCTGCATATCATTTAACACTTCTACGGCAACCGTGCCTTGTCCGGCAATGACATGGCTGCTGTTAAAAGGATGCACAAATGTTTTGCCTTCAGCTGTACATGTATCCATCGCAGCTGCAAACGCGTCATCAAAGGAATCGCCTATCAACACGACCGATACCTGATCGCCACCAAATCGCTTGACCTGGGAAACTTTCTGGCTTGGTGTCGTGAGGGGCATAAAAATCTTGCCTTCAATTCCGAGCGCTTTGCAGGAATATGCCACTCCCTGGGCATGATTGCCGGCGCTTGCACATACAACTCCTTTGTTGCGTTCTTCCATCGTCATGCTGCGGATGAAGTTATACGCGCCTCGCAATTTGAAGGAACGGACAATCTGCTGGTCTTCCCGCTTTAAAAAGACGTTGCAGTTATAGCGGGCGGACAGAATTTCAT
This sequence comes from Planococcus sp. VCh962, assembly GCF_057748275.1. Lineage (NCBI taxonomy): Bacteria > Bacillati > Bacillota > Bacilli > Caryophanales > Caryophanaceae > Planococcus > Planococcus sp. VCh962. The sequence goes on along the minus strand of NZ_JBYLHS010000006.1, from coordinate 213,444 downwards.
TCCGCTGAAGCGGCGTTTTCACTACGACGTCTTTTAACGCCTGGTTCGCCACCATGATTTCCTCCACTGTCACTTTTGCTGCTTCTGATGTTCTTTCCAGCTCTGTGGTGTTGCTTCTCGTCATCTGTATCACCCTTTTAAATTTAGTTATTTCATTACTCTAACATAAAGAAGTGCATTATTGATAAAAAATTTCGTCAATTCTTTGACTACTTTTCTGAATTGTATGAGATACTTTCATTAGGAAAACAAGCCTGGCACGGGCTGATGATTTATACGCTGATAAAAGGGTATAAGTAAAGGTGTAAAAAATTGTTTAAGGAGCTGGGAAGATGAACAAAGAGCAATTTGATCTGGTGAAAAACGGAAAAGGCTTTATTGCAGCACTCGACCAAAGCGGCGGCAGTACACCGAAGGCATTGAAACTGTATGGTATTTCAGAAGATGCCTACTCCACCGAAGAGGAAATGTACGATTTGATCCACGAAATGCGGACGCGCGTCATGACCGCTCCTGCATTCAATTCCGATTCAATTCTCGGTGCTATTCTTTTCGAACAAACGATGGACCGTGAAGTTGAAGGCAAATACACTCCGGATTATTTGTGGGAAGAAAAAGGCGTAGTCCCTTTCCTGAAAGTCGATAAAGGGTTAGCCGATGAAGAAAATGGCGTTCAGTTGATGAAACCGATTCCCAATTTAGATGAACTTTTAAAAAGAGCAAATGAACGAAATGTTTTCGGCACAAAGATGCGATCTGTTATCAAAGAACCGAATCCTGAAGGGATCAAGCGTGTGGTCGACCAGCAGTTTGAAGTGGCAAATCAAATCATCGCCGCCGGGCTCGTTCCAATCATTGAACCGGAAGTGGATATTCACAGTGCTGAAAAAGAAAAAATCGAAGCTTTGCTAAAAGAAGAAATCCTGAATCATTTGGATGATTTAAGCGAAGAGCAGCCGGTGATGCTGAAACTGACGATTCCAACGGTCGATAACTTCTACAAAGAATTGATTGAACATCCGCGCGTGGTGCGGGTAGTCGCTCTTTCCGGCGGTTATACACGTCAGGAAGCCAATGAAAAACTGGCAGCGAATAATGGGCTGATTGCAAGCTTCTCCCGCGGGCTGTCCGAAGGAGTCAGCGCTGATCAGAGTGATGACGAGTTTAACGAAGCGATCGCTGATTCGATTCAGACAATTTACGAAGCGTCAATTACGTAAGGCACTTAAAATAAAGGCGTCTCCGGCTTCCTTTTGCAAGGTTGCTGGAGACGCCTTTTTTACGTGTAACTTTTTGGTTCTAATAACGGTCTTATAATAAATTGGTTTCCTATTTTTTCAGCAATATATAAAACATGACGCCAAACATTTAATCTTAAGGAGGAACAAGTATGCAAAAACCAATGTGGGTGTTAGTGATACTGCTTTTATCCATATTCTCGCTGGCTGCGTGCGGCGCTAATGAAAATCCGGCTGAAGACCCGCCCGAAAAACCTGAAACGAGCGAAGGCACTTCCGGAGGGATTGCAGCTGGCGCGCCCGAACCGGCAATTAAGCAGCTGAATGAACAAACCTATTTGTATACTGTTAAAAACCAGACAGAAAAGCCGCTGACTTTTGATTTCACCAGCAGCCAGCGCTTTGATTTTGCCTTATTGAATGAATCAGGCGAACAGGTTTTCCTGCAGTCTTCTGTCAGTATGTATGCCCAGGCCTTGGGCGAAGAAACCATTGCTCAAGCGGAAGAATTAAGCTATCAGCTAGAAGTTCCACCACTTGATCTTGAACCTGGCACCTACACACTCGAAGCCTGGCTGACGCCGGAACAAGGGCCGGCGTTTCACACCGAAACTGAATATATTGTGGAATGAAAACTGATGCAGAAGGAGCGGTCTTAACAGACCGTTCCTTTCAGACTATCGAGAAACTCGTATGTTCTTCTATCATTTCGCTCCAGGACGGACGCTTTTCGCGGGGTGCGGCCTAAGCCTCCTCGCTCGCTGGCGCTCCCTGCGGGGTCTCAGGACTCGCCCTATTCCCGCAGAAGTCGCCGCCTTCCGCTGCATTCTGCATTCTTTTGTCCCCTTTAGAGACTCTCTAAACATGTGACTGCTTTGGAAAGCTCTCCAATGTTTGTTCCTGCTCTCTAGATATGGAGCCAAACAGCGGAGAAAACCGTACTGCTCCTGCAGTGCTGCGCACTTCGTCGCAAAGACTTGCCCTCGCAGGCGTCGGCCAATGTCTTGCCTGCGGGGCAGCGTAAGCGACGAGACAGCCGAGACCCTGCAACGCCCTATCATGTCTCGAAGCTAGCGCAGCGACGAAGCGGCTTGGCGCTCCATAGCTGTCAACTTAAGACTTTCCCCGAAACCCTTCCGGTCATTTTTTCTGTCCGGAAGGGTTTCATTCGCTTGGACAGCGGATATTCGACGCAATAACTTGACCGAGCAACTCAATCCCTTTTACAATCTGTTCTTCATTTGCATAGCTGAACGACAAACGCAGAAATTCAGTGCCTTCTTCCTGATCCAAGAAAAAGTACCTGCCGGGCACATAAGCCACACCTGCTGCATGAGCTTGAGGCAGCATTTTGGCTGTATCAGTTCCTGGAACATTGACCCAGACAAAATAACCTCCTTCGGGTGTATACCAAGAAATTGTCGGCGGCAGAAATTTCTTCAAAGAGGCAATCATTATGCTGCTTTTTCTTTGATAGGCATTCGCCAAATCCTTGACGTGGCAGTCAAAATCAATGCTTTCTAAATAAGCAGCCATAGTTGCCTGGGCAAATGGATGATCCAAATCCTTTTTGAACCAGCTCAATGTCTTGATCAGCTTTTCTGCTCCTGCTACCCAGCCGATCCGCATGCCAGGTGCCACGACTTTGGACAATGAACCTACATATAATACTCGGTTATGCGGATCCATCGCTTTCAATAACCTTGGCTTTTCTTCGAATCCCAGTTCACCGTAAGCATCATCTTCTAAAATAAGAAAATCGTATTGTTCCGCCAACTCCAATGCATGCGCTCTCCGTTCCGGTGTCATCGTCGTACCCGTGGGATTTTGGAAAGTTGGGATTGTATAAAGTATACGCGGCAAAATTTGACCATTCTTTTTTCTGTCCGCCAGCATTTTTGCAAAACGGTCCGTATCAAGCCCTTGTGCATCAGTTGGCACACTCATGAAATGTTCCGTGTAATTCCGGAACACTTCCAAAGCCTCCATATAAGTCGGCGACTCAATCGCAACGACGGATTCGTCATCAAGCAGAATGCGGGAAATCAAGTCGATTGCCTGGCATGCTCCTGATGTGACCAAAAGCTCTTCTTCTCGGATTTGGACATTGCGTTTCAGCATACGCTGTTGGATAAATTTCTTAAGCTCCGGAATTCTTGGGCTGCCGATATAATGAAGCGGCAAGTCACGCTCTTCATCAAGCAACCGGCCCACCGCCTCCTTTATCTCTTTAGAAGGGACAAGTTCTGGTTCCGGATAACCGGAATTCAGGCGAATGCAATTTTTTGGAACTACAGACATCCATTGCCCTGGCGGTTCATTTTGGAATGCCAATTTTATGTCTTTTGAAAAAGGAAAATCATGTTTCATTATGTAAAGGCCCCTTTCTGATGGCTGTAAAGCTTCCTCTTACTCCCTATTCTACATAAAATAAATATTTAAAGCATTCTGTAAAATTTATTTGTAAAATGAAAGGAGAAGTTATGAATGAATTTGACAATCGGAGGAACCCACGTGAAATTGAAAATTTTACATACAAATGACGTCCACAGCAATTATGACAATTTTGCAAAAGCCGTTTCTGTAATCAGGCAATTAAAAGATGGCAATACCATTGTTCTCGACGGCGGAGATTTTGCGGACTTCAAAAGCATCGAACTGCAAGGAACACGCGGAATCGCTACGATTGAACTGCTGGAATCAGCAGGATATGACGCTTTGACAATCGGCAATAACGAAATGTTTAATGGCATGGAAACCCTTGAACATATGGCGATGCATAGTCCCCTGCCCTTTATCAGCAATAATCTAGTAAAGAAAGACCGAAACAGCCTCAAGGGAGTTGTAAAAAGCACCATTCTCCATAAGAATGGCTTGCGGATCCTCATTACCGGTTCTTCCCCAAATCTAGGTGTCTTCAACGACGGATTGGGCATCCATGTCTATGATTATCAGGAGATGGTCGCAGAGGAAATCAAGAAAAATGATGGCCAATACGACCTTTGCATCCTGCTCAGCCATCTCGGCACCTTTGCTGATGAGCCGTTGGCCAGCATGATTCCAGAAATTGATGTCATCGTTTCAGCGCATGACCACAAACTGTATCCGGAAGCGAAAATTGTAAACGGGGTTATTATGAACAGTGCTGGAAATTTTGGAGAATACGTAGGAGTAATCGAATTGGAGGTAGCTCTAGGGAAAGTGGATTTGATCCACTCAGAAACCTTGCCGACAAAAGATGAACCCATGGATCCGCAAATAGTCACTATCTTAAAAACAAACAAAGAAAAAGCCATTGAAGTATTAAGCGAACCGCTTTATAAACTGCAGCAGCCACTTTGGCATGATGTCCTCGAGGAGAACCCTCTTACCAATTTGATAGCAGACGGCTTGCAGGATATGCTGAAATGTGACATTGGACTGATCAACAGCGGAGTCGTCAATGCAGGATTATTCCATGACTTGTCATCCAAGAAATTGATTGAAGTTTGCCCTTCTCCTTTAAATCCGACTTCATTTGAAATTCAAGGCAGGGATATTCGGACAGCTATCGAACAATCGCTGGATGCCCAAATCTGTTTAGCAGACGGAAGGGGTCCTGGTTTCAGAGGGAAATTCGTTGGCCGGCTGCATATATCAGGCGCAGAAATAATTCATGATGGCAAAGAAATACAAGAAATCCTTGTCCATCGCCAACCGCTGCTGGATGATCGCTGGTACACAGTCGCAAGTTCAGATTATCTGCAGCGCGGGTCTGGTTACCCTTCTCTCGCCAATAATCGGAATACGGCCTACCGGGCAGAAGAAATTAAAGACGTTATTCGGTTATATGCCAATAACTTTGAATTTATGAATCAGGCGCTTAAGAAACGCTGGAAAACCTCAGCCAAGGCGCCCGTGTAAAAATATGTATGACAAAACCTTGTTCATTCAGATTGAACAGGGTTTCTTTTATGCCTGCTCAGACTTCTCCTTTTTATCTATACTAATTTCATGCCTCGATAAAAAACACTACATTCAGCCTATTAAGTACTTCCTTGATATAAGTAAAAAAATTAAAATTTTCCCCTATAAATTATATGATTTTTTTGACTTTCGTAGTATAATTATCGCGAAAGCGGTTTCATTTCAGTTGCGAGCCATATAAAAAGGGGGCCAAATTTCTCTCAAAAAATACCTTAAAATGCTGATGTTCGTTTTAATCTCTGAAGCCATTTTATAAGGAGACTAACACAAAAATCAAATTTTAAATAAGGGAGAATAGAACATGAAAAAGTTTGCTCTGCTTTTATTGACTTTCATTTTGGTATTCGGTTTTTCCTCCATGACGTTTGCTGGCTACGATGACGGCAAAGGAGATAGCAATACAACTGAAAAAGTGACTTTCCATAAAGGGGTCACGACCATTGTAAAAACGACAAAAGAAGTCAGCTATGACAAGATTGTCAAAGTCGAAAAAGACACCGACTATAAAACCGTTAAAAAATCTAAAAAAGACACGTATCATGAAACAAAAGTGGAAAAGAAACGTGAAAAACATCCAAAGCACAATTGGTATCGAGATGTCTATATTAAAACCACTTATGAAATAACCAAAACAACCACTTGGGATCAAGTAACAGCTATTCACACCATTAAAACATTCACTACACCGGTTAAAATTATTAAAACTACAGTCACTACTATTAAACATAGAGGCAAACCGGGAAGCAATGGCAAAATCATCAGCAAGAACACTGAAACGTTCGTGGATAAAGAATATGGCAAAACTACAGTAGAAGTGAAAAAAGAAAAAGAAACCTTCAAAAAGAACGTACAAACTCATTATGATAAAAAAGTCGTTAACGTAGAAGTAACTCATGGTAAATGGGAGAAATACGGGAAAGACAATGGAAAAGATAAAGACAAAGATAAAGGCAAAGATAAAGGCAAAGGCAAAAACCGTGACTAACGTATAGCCATAGGCTCCTGCTTATAGGGGAGCCTGTTTTTTTATTTCATGACGTTTTTTTCTGCTTGCCGTTCAACTGTGGAATTCTTTATTAATTTATACTGATTGCACCTCCATAAAGGGGCATTCCAGCGAACAGAAAAATTTCTTTGTCCATATTCCATGAGTTCAAGTGTATTCGCTAAACTGATCTATAAGAGATTCTGGAATCTCCCCTCGCCAAATCAAATCATTTAATTCATCGCTTACCTTTATTGCAGCAAGTTAGAAATCCACATGCCCAATATGGCATCGGCAAGAAATTTTAAAAGCAGGCGAACATTTCTTGTAGCTGGACTTTTTGCTGATATAAAGCCGTTTACACGGATTTAAAAAATTAAATTAAATTAATTTTTAAAAATTTTCGAATAATTGTAGTAAATTTTTGATTTATGTTGTACAATGTGTTCAAGGACAAGATATTTCTATTAAATAAACATTTATAGAAATATTTTGTAGCTGCTTTACAATCCATCTAAGAAGGAGGTCATACTCTCTAAAAGTACATAAATAGGCAAGTTTATAACTCCAAGACGCTTTGTCCAGAGGATAAACAAAATCTAATTATGAAATGGAGAGACACAACATGAAAAAATACCTCACGATCTTAATGGCATTCTTTTTAGTGTTCGGATTCTCATCAACTGCTGCATTTGCAGGTGGCGATGACAACGGACACGACAAAAATGGTTATCATCATAAGTACAAAGACTATGATCATGATAAAGACTACGACCATGACTATGATAAGCATGACAAGTACAAAGACCGCGACAAATACGACAGAGATGACAAATACGATCGCAAATACCATAAACACCATAAATACCATAAACATCACAAACACCATAAACATCATAAACACCATAAACACCATAAACACGGCAAACATTACAAAAAGCATCATAAACATGATGACGATTGCGACTGATACAAACATTAAGAACGCCAGATCAAGCTCCTCTTTCTAGAGGAGCTTGATTTTTTTGTTCAGAAAATAGTTTGTCGCGTTTATTTAAAAAGTTTAATTTTTAAAACTCAGGCAAGCCACTCCCCGGAATTGTTCAACCCTCGTACGCTTTTTGCAGCTCCGGAAGTTCTAATTTCTTCATTTGCATCAACGATTTCATCACTCTTTCAACTCTTGCGGTATCCGAATCCGTTATCATGTCATTTAGGGCAATTGGTACGACTTGCCATGAGACGCCAAACTTGTCTTTTAACCAGCCGCAAATTTGCGCTTTTTCATCTCCTCCTTCGGTCAGTTTGTCCCAGTAATAATCAATTTCTTCCTGGGACTCGCAATTGATGATAAACGAGACAGCTTCTGAAAATTTGAATTCCGGTCCGCCATTCAAGGCGACAAACTCCTGCCCTTCAATCTGGAATTCAATTGTCATGACCGAACCTACCGGCTTGCCGTGAATTTCCTGGCCTTCTTTTACATAATGCGTGACGCGTCCGATGCTCGAATTTTTAAAAACAGAAACATAGAAATTCGCTGCCTCTTCCGCTTGTCCATCAAACCAAAAATTAGCAGTGATTTTTTGAATTTTGTTCTCCACGCTGTTTCATTCCTTTCAAAAACAAAATTAGTGATACAAGGAGCGGCTATGTAAAGTTATTTAAATAATCAGAATATTAACATCTTCATCTTACCTCATTCAGCCTGAGAAATAAATCTCTTATTTGATCTTGTTTGCTCGGATTCCACTCTCATGATAAGTTGAAAAGGACTAAAAAAAGTAATCACAAGATAGAGAAACAGGAGGTGATGTTGTGGAAAGAAAATCATTGTCAGGAAAAACAGCCGTCATTACGGGTGCTAATAGCGGAATTGGTTTAGAAGCAGCAAAAGTTCTCGCCGGTCAAGGAGCCCGGATTGTCATGGCTATCCGCAATATGGAAAAAGGCAAAGCCGCTCGGCAGGAAATCATCCATGCTTTTCCTGAGGCACAGATCGAATTGATGCCACTGGATTTGACCGAGCTTAACAATATACGTTTTTTTACTGAACGGTTCCAAAGTGAAAATGATTCACTCGATTTATTGATCAATAATGCAGGTGTCATGATGCCTCCCTATACGAAAACCAAAGACGGTTTTGAACTGCAATTCGGAGGCAATCATCTTGGCCATTTTGCATTGACTGGACTTCTATTGCCGCTGCTTACAAAAACAGCCGGTTCACGTATCGTGACCATTGCTTCTTTAGCCCATAATCGCGGGAACATCGACTTTGACAATCTGGATGGTTCAAAAGGCTATAAAGCAAAGAAATTTTATAACCAAAGCAAGCTGGCAAATCTGATGTTTGCACTGGAACTCGATAAAAAACTGAAACAGCACGGCCATCACACCATCAGTGTCGCTTGCCATCCCGGCATTTCGGCTACCAATATCTTTAAACTTGGAAAACGGGACGCGCCAAAATCCTTGAGGAGGCTGGCTAATTTCTATCTTCAGCCACCCGAAATTGGTGCACTTGCGACTGTATATGCGGCAATTGAACCTTCGTTAGTTGGCGGCGAATACATCGGCCCTGATGGCAAAGGCTACCGGAAAGGTTACCCGACCTTGGAAATCCCTCATGCTGTCGCTTTGGATGCAGCTGTATCCAAAAGGCTTTGGGAAGTCTCCGAAAAATTGACAGGTGTAGAATTCGACTTTTCAGGTTAACACCTGCTATCGAAAAAATTTATGAATAAAACCGGCAGTCCATGGAACTAGGGCTGCCGGTTTTATTGTAGTGTCAGAAATATGGACATCCGATGATTACTTTAGACGTTTGCCGAGTGCATTCAATGTCTTTAAATGGCAATCCGCTATATGATAAGCGTAAATAGAAGTAATTGATTTCCCATACTGCAATTGCTCCCGGAACGGCCACAAAGATATCCAGTAAAGGATGATCAAGATGAATGTACCGATTAAAATTTTCTTCGCCGCTGTTCTTGCTTTTGTCTTAGCCAGCTGCTCCAGCAATCAGGCCGCATCTACAACCACTGCACAACCTATGAATGCTGGCAAACAAGCACCCGTTTTTGATTTAGTCGATTTGGAAGGCAACCAGCACGACCTTTCAGAATACGCCGGTAAAAAAGTGTATGTAAAGTTTTGGGCTTCTTGGTGTTCTATCTGCCTGGCCGGCATGGAAGAACTGAATACATTAGCCGGTGAAGACACGGACTTTGAAGTGTTAACCATCGTATCACCGAGTTCTAATGCTGAAAAAGACAGCGAGTCTTTCGCCAAATGGTTTAGCGGGGTTGATAATGCTTCGAATATCACCGTTTTACTGGATGAAGGTGGCACTGTTTTTGAAGAATATGGTGTACTCGCCTACCCGACTTCCGTCTATATCGGTTCTGATGGTGTACTGGTAAAAAGCTCGCCAGGGCATTTCAGCAACGCGCAAATTTATGAGAGCTTTGAAAGCATCCAATAATGAAAGGCGGCCACTAAACAATGAATCTCAAAAAAGCATTCATCCTGCTATTGATGCTGCTGTTAGCCGGCTGTTCTATTCCAAACTTTAATACTGCCAGTGAAACAACCGCCGCCGGATCCGAATCCCGCTTTCCTGACAATCCGAATGAAGGTTTAACGTTCGATACCAATAATCTGAAGGATATCTGGCTAGCCGGCGGCTGCTTCTGGGGAGTTGAAGCTTATATGGCCCGCGTCTTCGGCGTTTATGACGTCACTTCCGGCTATGCCAACGGCAACACTGAAAATCCCACTTATGAAGAAGTGACACGAAAAAACACCGGCCATGCAGAAACTGTCCACGTCCGCTATGACCCGGAACGCGTAGACCTTGAAAAACTGCTGTCCCATTATTTTATGATCATCGACCCGACGCTGGTGAATCAGCAAGGCAATGACCGCGGCGAACAATACCGCACCGGCGTCTATTATGAAGATGAAAGGGACCGTGCCGTCATTGAAAAAGTAATGGCAAACGAAGCTCCGAAATACGATGATCCGATTGTAACCGAAATCGAACCGCTCGAACATTATTACCTTGCCGAAGAATACCATCAGGATTACTTGGAGAAAAATCCGAACGGCTATTGCCACGTTGAATTTGACTCACTTGAAGATCAGGAGGTGCCGGCATTGATTGATCCGACCCTTTACCCGAAACCGAGCGACGACGAACTGAAAGCCAAGCTGACAGACGCCCAGTATAAAGTGACGCAGGAAAACGACACCGAAACCGCTTATTCCAATGAATACTGGGATAACTACGAGCCTGGAATCTATGTGGATGTAGCAACCGGTGAACCGCTTTTCTCATCCCGGGATAAATATGATTCCAAATGCGGCTGGCCAAGCTTCACTCGACCCATTGAACCGGATGTCGTAACCGAACATAAAGACACCAGCTTTAATATGACACGCATTGAAGTCCGCAGCCGCTCCGGTGACAGCCATCTTGGGCATGTCTTCAATGATGGACCAAAAGACAAAGGCGGCCTGCGCTATTGCATCAATAGTGCTTCGATCTTGTTTATCCCTCAAGCTGAGATGGAAGCGAAGGGATATGGCTATTTGGAAGGGATGCTTTGATAGCTGCTAGAAATAACCAAAAGAACTGCCCTTTTATTTTAAAGAAGGCAGTTCTTTTTATTGTTATTGTTCTCTTTCCATAAGCTCCTTCAACCCACTATGATTCTTCACTTCTTGATCCGCCAAGATTCTTGGATGAAAGCCATTCAAATCTACAATATCCCGTTTCCCTTGATAATGCACAATTGCATATCCTTCATAAGGGGTTTCTTCAATGCCTTCAATTTCCACTTTTTTCTTTATGTACATTTCTTTAATTTGCTGTCTTACATCTGAAGAAATCAATTTTTTATTATGATTCGTATGCGCAGTGCTTTTCTGTCGGATATGGCCGCCTTCAAGTTCTCGTTGATTAAAAATGCCTTGCAGCAGATTAATCACTTCACCGAATCCTAGCAATAATACTCCATATAGGACGCCTTGGATGAAAATATCAAACGCCAAGCTACCGCCGATTAAGTCAATACTCGCAATGGAGCGAAAAAAGTTAATGGCAATAACTCCTATTCCTACTATTTGCACTGTTAACCCAATCGTATTTTTCATGCTTGTCAATTTGCTTCCTCCTTAGCTGATTTTATGCTATCGATGTTGTGCTAGCAGGATTTTCATCAGTTCACTAATTTATCATTAATTATTGTTAATTCATTAGCCGATTTTCTGAAAAGCTGCCCGCCATTAAAATTCTTCTACATCTTTAAGACAAAATCCCTTTTCTGAATAACATTGCAATTGCATGGGTCCGGTTCGTAGCAGCCATCTTTTTTATAGCCAACTTTACGTATTGCTTTACGGTCTGTTCACTAATTCCCATTTGATCTGCAATCTCGTTGGTGGTGCCTCCCAACGAGATTTCTCTCATCACTTCCAGTTCCCGGTTGCTCAATACTTGCTGTTTTCCTTCACGTAGAGAAGACTGGAGGATTGTTCCAACTTCTTCACCAAACCAGGTAATTTCTTCTAGTAACTCCACAGGAAAATCCGCATCCTCTTTAATACTCAAACTATAAATAAACCCCATAACTGCATGGCCGCTAAAAAGCGGGACAACCAAAAAAGAATTGACATTCGAATCAATGACGTAGTTGCTGCTGGTTTTCTCGAAAAGTTCCCTGTCTTTGTAATACTTTGCTTTTTTTTCATTGATAGCCGACTCTATTGTCGGCAAAGTTCTAATATCATACCGCAGATCATGTATGTATTTGATTTCATTTCGTTTAAGTGAAATAACCCCTTCCCCTAAAAAGCCGATTGGTGAATAGCGGCAAAGATAGACGTCCAGAACAGGAAAAGTGTCAGAGAAGGCCTCCAGTATTTCAATAATCAGTTTCTCATGGGAAGGTGTTCTTTTCATTGTTTCTAACCGTTCATAAATGGTAGGCATCTGCATCGAATTTCACTTCCTTTTACGGTAGGTAGTTCATACTTAATAGGGAATATACTAAATACTATGAATATTATAACATTAAATTATGTAAGCGCTTATTTTTTTAGTTCTTATATGCTGCATCTAACTGCTCACAAATAAATTTTTAATAAAAAGGAGAGAAACGATGAAAGCATTAGTAATCGAAGACGTCCAAAAGGCAGTAGTCCAAGAAGTGCCGGTTCCTGTGATTGAAAAAGATGGCCTCATCATTAAAACAATGGCCAATGGAGTTTGCCGAAGCGACTGGCATGTATGGGTCGGAGATCACGGAATCGTCCAGCCTGTTATCGGCCATGAGTTTTGCGGCATTGTCGAAGAAGTGGGAAGCGATATTAAAAACTTCAAACGCGGCGACCGCGTCATCGTTCCATTTTCAGGAAGTGACGGCACCTGTCCACATTGTATAGCGGGAAACACACAGCTATGTGACTCGTTTATCGTTCCAGGCACAGCTTATCAAGGTGGTTACGGGGAATACGTAGCCGTGCCAAAAGGCGACCGCAATGCCATTTCTCTGCCAGACAATTTGAGTTTCTCTGATGCGGCTGCATTAGGCTGCCGCTTTATGACTGCTTACCACGGCGTTGTAGATCGTGTGAATGTTATGCCTGGAGAAAAAGTTGTGGTTTATGGCTGTGGCGGTATTGGCTTATCTGCCATCCATATCGCTTCTTCTATGGGAGCGTTTGTTATCGGAGTCGATATCAATGACTCCAATCTGGCTTTGGCTAAGAAATTAGGTGCTGACTTTGTCATCAACAGCAAAGACAACAATCCTGTAGAGGCAGTGCAAGAAATCACTAAAGGTGGTGCAGATGTTTCTGTGGATGCCCTTGGAATCACGGAAACTTGCGTGCCTGCCATCAATAGCTTAAAAAAAGGCGGGCGTCATCTGCAAATTGGTGTTACTTCGAAAAAAGAAGCCGGATTTATCTCCATTCCAGTCGATCATATGGTCCTTACTGAGAAATCATTTATCACGACTCTCGGGATTCCAGCATTCCGGTTCACTTCCCTTTTAGAGCAAGTCGCACTTGGGAAATTGCAGCCTGGCAAAATGGTGACGCGAGAAATTGGATTAACTGAAGTTGAAGGCATTTTTGAAGACATGTCTAACTTTGCTACGACGGGAACTTTTGTTGTAACTGATTATCATGCATAAAACAAAAAACCGGAGTACAGCTAAATTTCAGCTGCACTCCGATTGCTTATTCTTCCCAATAAATTAAGGGAATATGAGGCGATGCCTTACTCGATTGGAATTCGGTATCCTTTATCTTTTCGTGCCTGCTCATTGGATTTTGGCACTTGAAGCATCAATACCCCTTTTTCAAATGAGCCTGCAATTTGTTTTTCATCGATTTCACCAATATAGAAGCTGCGTTTGAAGGCCCCGTAAGAACGTTCTTTGCGTACAAAGCGTCCTTCTGTTTCATTGGATTCCCAGTTTTGTTCTCTATGACCGCGAATTTCCAAATAGCCGTCTTTGTACTCGACTTCAACTTCTTCTTTTGAGAATCCAGGAAGATCGACCATAAATTCATAGCCGTCTTTCTTTTCTCTTATATCAACTTGAGGGTAGGTGTTTTCCCCAAAAAACTTATTGAAGAAGTCAGATTCCAATCCGCTTCCAAAGAGGCTTGGGAATAGGTCAGTTTGTTTTCTTGGAAACAAAGTGCTCATTGTAATCTTCTCCTTTTTAAAGTATTTTTGGTAAATGCCAGCTTTTCAAAAGTCACAAGATCCTAATCACTTTTTTAGAAGCAACCGGTTTTCCTATGGCCACCCTTTTAGAACTTGGGCTTGCCATGAAATGACTTTCAATGCCCACACTTTCATCTTACCCCTTTCTTTTCATTGTGGTCTTTCTACTTAAAATTATATTCAAAACTGTTCGGCTGTCAACAGATTCACATCGTCCAAAACCCTTGATATGACTGGTTTTCCAGTCTTTCTTCTACCTTTAAACCGCTATTTTCCCAAGTGTTTTTTATTTTTTAACAGCTTGATAAATGCTTGTTGAGCACTGTTTAAAGGCTGCATAGTAAAGAGTGAAATGGACTTATTAAGCCAGGAGAGGATTAAAAGTTAGAAGAATTATTCTGTCAGAATATTATGTTGACGATTAAATGCAATGGTGTTAAAGTTTTCTACATAGTTTAATAGTAATTCGTTCTTATCATGAGAGGTGGAGGGATTGGCCCTGCGAAACCTCGGCAGCGGGCTCACAATTGAGCACTGTGCCAAATCCAACAAGCATTGGCTTGAGAGATAAGAAGAGCCGGATATTTAATGCGATGTCGCATGTCAGCCTCTTCTTATTGAAGAGGCTTTTTGCTTGCTTTCATGTTAAGGCAATTCTATTAACATTAAACCAAGTAAACCTATAGAAAAGGAAGGTGTATCAGAATGAAAAACCCGAAAAGCTTTTTATTATTATTTGTTGTAACCGTGATCGCTTTGTTATTGGCGGCATGCGGAAGCAAAGAATCCACCAGCGAAGCAACCGCTTCAACAGAAGGCAAAGAACAAAACGCATGGGAGCGCATCCAAGAATCCGGAAAAATTATAGTCGGAACAGAAGGTCTTTATTATCCAATTACATACCACGATGAAACAACGAAAGAATTGACTGGCTATGATGTGGAAGTAGCCCGTGCTTTAGGTGAAAAACTTGGGCTGGAAGTCGAGTTTAAAGAAATGGAATTTGATGGCTTGCTTCCGGCACTCCGCAATGGCCAAATCGATATAGCAGCAAACGATTTCTCTATCACAGATGAGCGCAAAGAGAAATTTGATTTCACCATCCCGATCAAACATTCTTATGGTTCTGCCATTGTGCGTGAAAGCGATAATTCAGGCATTGAATCTGTCGAAGATTTGAAAGGGAAAAAAGTAGGCGGTTCTGCGACAAGCAATTACTCGAAGTTTGCACAGGAACAAGGAGCCGAAGTAATTGTCTATACTGGCTCTGATACGGTCCTTCCGGAAATCGTCAATGGTCGTGTTGATGCCACGCTGAATGATTACCTCGTATTGATGCGTTCTCTTGAGCAATACGACAAACCTGGTTTAAAGCTTGCCGAGGGAGTTAAGTTCTCATTCAGCAGCAGCGCGATCGTATTGCCAAAAGACAGCCCGGAGCTGAAAGAAAAAATCGATGCAGCTCTTGAAGAATTGCTGGCCGATGGCACAATTAAAGATATTTCACACCAATTCCTTGGTGCTGATGTAACACAGCCTCTTGAGAAAGAATAAATATCTTGAGGAACCCCCGGGTTCCTCATCTATACATAATGAGTAAAGGAGTCTTCCGATGACCGACTTTAAATGGGAATATCTGTTCAATGTAGAAATTGCGCTCGACTCCCTCCCCTTCATTTTAGAGGGTGCCTGGCAAACCATTTTAATCGCTCTAGTCAGTATGTTTTTCGCCTTAGTTCTCGGTTTGTTTGTCGCCCTCGCTCGCATGAACCGGTTTAAACTGATTTCAGTGCCTGCCCGTCTGTTTATTTCCTTTATGCGTGGTACACCGCTGCTGGTCATTTTGTTTATCTTGTATTTCGGCTTTCCGATGGTTGGCATCGAGATGGCGCCATTGACTGCAGCCATCATTGGCATCAGCATCCATTTTTCCGCCTACACAGCTGAAATTATCCGTTCCGCCATTTCCTCTGTAGCAAAAGGACAATGGGAAGCTGCGGAAACACTTCGAATGAGCTATTGGCAGACGATGACCCGCATCATCTTGCCGCAAGCGACACGTATTGCCTTGCCGCCGTTATCCAGCACTTTTATGGATATCATCAAAGGAACTTCCCTTGCTATGGTCATCACGGTTTCAGAAATGTTTTACCGGGCAAAAGTGGTGGTTGGCCAAACCTATGAAAGCTTGACTTTGTATATTCTGGTAGCACTCATTTATTGGGCGATTTGCGCACTTGTCACCTTGCTGCAAGATTATCTGGAGAAGAAAGCCAACCGCTATGTGGCAGCTTGATTGGAGGTACCAATATGATTAAAGTGGAAAACCTAAGTAAAAAATTTAAAGATGTGGAAGTATTGAAGTCCATCTCACTTGAAATTGAAAAAGGGGAAGTCGTCAGTATTATCGGCCCTTCCGGTTCCGGCAAGACCACATTGCTGCGCTGCCTCAATTTACTGGAAACCCCTACTTCGGGATCGCTGCAAATCAACAATGTCCATGTGTCGTTCACGGGAAAGACTCCGACAAAAAAGCAAAAAATCGATATCCGCCAGTATTCCGGTATGGTGTTTCAGCACTTTCACTTATTTCCGCATAAAACGGTAATCGAAAATATCATCGAAGCACCTCTTGTCGTACAAAAAAGAAACAAGCAGGAACTTGTGCGCGAAGCGGAGGAACTGCTGCAGAAAGTCGGCTTATTGGATCATAAAAACCAGTACCCCGAACAATTGTCTGGCGGCCAAAAGCAGCGGGCAGCCATCGCACGAATCCTTGCCTTAAAACCTGATCTGCTTTTGTTCGATGAACCTACTTCCGCACTGGACCCTGAACTCGTCGGAGAAGTGCTGATGGTTATTAAAGAACTGGCAATTGAGGGGCAAACAATGGTGATTGTCACGCACGAAATGGACTTTGCCCGCGAGGTGTCAGATCGTGTGGTATTCATTGCGGATGGCCATATCGTCGAGCAAGGAAAACCCGAAGACATCTTTACCTATCCGACGGAAGAACGCACGCAGAAGTTTTTGCAAAAGGTGTTATTGCGAAGAGCATAAGAAAAAGCGAAACCGGCAACCTTTCGGGTTGCCGGTTTCGTTTTTTTAATAGTTGTCGCCTGTATTCTCTATATAAGTTTCTTCGCCGGTCTTACGGTCTTTGATGATTTTATCACTTTGCGGAACGTCTTCCCTTCCTTCGTCAGGAGCATTTTGAAAAGGGCCTTCCAAATCGACTTTCTTGCTGTCGTCTTTCCCTAAAGCTTCTTTTGCTTTCTCGGTAATTTTGTCCATTGTGGATTTATTGTTTGAAGTGTTTCCTTCTGCAGAATTCGAGTTCATAGTGAAATCCCTCCATTGTGAGTATAAATAAACCAGAGACCTCTACCCTGTCAAGGTAGCGCTCTTTCGCTTATGCCGATCTCACTCGATTTGTATCCTTATTCTTTTCTATACCCTTCTCTCCAAATAAAAAACGGCCTTGTTATTTCATTTTCTTCTATATAATAAAGCAGTTCTTAATAGAGAATTTATCATCATAGTTTCGAGTTAAAAGCAAAAAAGGCATTTCCAATCACCTCTGAGGTAACGGGAAACGCCTTTTTCTTTTTCTTTATTAAGCTGTATGGCTGGATTCGTTTTTACTTTGCTGTGATTTTGAAATGATGCCATCAACCGCCAGCATTCTGCTGCCGTTCACTGCAAGGAAAATAGCGATTGCCATGAAAGCGATGTCCAATTCATACCCTGCTCCCACACCGTCGCCTAAAAAGCCAGCAGGTAATTTCGCAGTGAAAATTGCACCAAGCATTACTAATGCCAACAATGCCGATACGATTCGTGTACCCAGTCCAATGATCAATGCGAATCCGCCTACCATTTCAATTAGAGCCACTACATATGCTAAAGATCCCGGGATGCCGATGCTGTCAAACCAGCCCGCCGTGTTGCCGATGCCTCCCTGAAATTTCACCAATCCGTGGATAAAGAAACTGATTCCCAATACTACACGCAACAATACTGTACTTGCTTCTACTTTATTTGTCATTGTAATTTCCTCCTTCAAATCTGTTTTCATTTTTTGGTCATGCCAGTGAATCCAGCAGCCATTTCTCAAAATCCTTGTAATTCTGCAGTGACACCGTATGTGGCACCGGATAATTCTTAAATGTCACATCCGCCCCCAAGCCCTCGAAATAATCCCGGCTTGCTTGTCCCCATTCAAAAGGCAAGGCTTGGTCTTGTTCTCCGTGCGAGATGAACAGCGACAGTCCATCCATTGAGCTTTGCTGGAATTCGGTTTTTACGAATTCCGGGATATAGCCGCTTAAAGCAACAATGCCTTTGATGCGATTTCCTAAAGACAAGCCAATTGCCATCGAAAGAATGGCCCCTTGGCTAAACCCAAGCAAGTAAATACGGTTTGCATCTAGCGGGTATTCCCCTTCGGCCCAGCCGATAAAATCTGTGACTTTATCAACTGCTGCCTCAAACACCGCTTGATGGGGTTTCCCCAATCGCTCAATTGTAAAAAAGGCATATCCAGGAGGACGTTCGAGCGGCCCACGAATACTGAAAATGTAGAAATGTTCTTCCAGTCCGCTGACCAGATTCAGCATATCTTTTTCATTGCTGCCCATGCCATGCATCACAAATAGTGCCGGATAAGTTTTGTCAGGATCTGCGTTGCGGGGCTTTTGCAGCTCATAAAATAAAGGCGCGTTCATTCTGCTCATCCTTTCTTGTGTGTTTTATCCTGTTAAATGAAAATAAAAATACCTTATAAGAATAAATTATTCTTATAAGAAAACTACTGTGCAGAAAAAATAGCCTCTCGGCTCTTTTTGTTTCCTAATAGGAATCTTTATTTCTTTTAAGATAACAAGCTTTTACTGGAATGTCAACTGTTTGTTTGCTAAAATAGAACTAAGTTTCATATGAAGCAACTATTGAGGTGAAAGAAATGGATATCGGGTCAAAAATCCGGAGCATAAGAAACCGGAAACAAATCACCATAGCACAGATGTGCGAAGAGACAGGCTTGTCAAAAGGCTTTGTCAGCAATATAGAAAATAACAATAGTTCCCCTTCCATCAGTACACTGCAGACCATTTCTAATTACTTGGGAGTGCCACTGCCTTATTTATTATTGGAAAAACAAGAGCATATGCGGATCGTGAGAAAAGACGAGCGAAATTACTCCACGTACAATAATTTAAAAGTGGAGCATTTATCTTCCATCGGCGGATTGCGGATGATGATCGTCGAATTTCCTCCTGGTACGTCTACAGGAGAAAGCAATGCACATGAAGGAGTAGAATCCCACTTAGTTCTTGAAGGGAAAATCCTTGCTGGACAAGGCGAAGATTCCATCATTGCCGAAGCAGGGGATTCTTTCAGCTGGAATGCCTGTGTGCCCCATTTTGTTAAAAATATCGGTGAGGGAAAAGCGGTTGTCCAAGTTTCCGTCTACTCAGATACGGAACTCACGGAAATTTATTGAATTCCGTCTTTTCCTGTATCAAGAAAAGCGTTTCTCAGCCTTCTAAAGGGCAGGGAAACGCTTTTTGTCATCTCTCGGTTCAATCCTTTAAGCTTCATTGAATTCACCGGATTACACGATTATACTTTCTTTAACAGATCCTAACTGAATGGAGGAATACCTGATGGCAGAAAAGATGATCCACAGCGATGGCATTGATTTGTTCACGGAAAGCTTTGGCAATCCTGCTGACCCTCCCCTTCTTTTGATCATGGGGGCCATGTCTTCAATGGTGTATTGGGATGAAGATTTTTGCCGTAAACTGGCGGACTGCGGCCGCTTTGTAATCCGCTATGATAATCGCGATGTCGGCCGTTCCACTTGCTATGAGCCAGGAAAATTGAATTACACCGTCTCGGATATGGCTGACGATATCCTTCGGGTCATGGATGCTTATGGTCTTGGAAAAGCACATCTTATCGGCATGTCGCTTGGGGGCATGCTGGCACAGATTGCCGCTATCAAATACCCGGAACGCATTCAAAGCATCACATTAATTTCATCGGGCATCATTGAAACCGACGAATCACGTGAATTCCCTCCGCTGGACGAACGGATTCTTGCCTATCATGCAAGTGGCGCAGAGCTGGATTGGAGCGACAAAGCTGCGGTTGCCGACTATTTGACAAAAGGTTCCCGCCTCTTGTCCGGCTCAAAGCATGCATTTGATGCTGAGCGCGCAGCAAAGCTGGTCCAACAGGAAATTTCGCGCGCCGATAATTTGCTGAGCATGTTCAATCATGCCTTGCTTGAAGCTGACGAGTCTTTCCAAGGGACTTCCAAACAAGTGACTGTCCCCGTACTTATCATTCATGGAACAGAGGATACCATACTGCCATATGAACATGCGCTTGCTTTGATGGAAGAAATTCCTCATGCCAGGCTGGTCCGCCTTGAACGAACCGGCCACGAACTCCCCGCCGGCGACTGGGACCAAATCATTGAAGCGATAGCTGAGCACACGGCTATTTGAACTTCCGCTCCAGTAACTTACTGGAGCATTTATTTTTAGCGAACGCAAAAGAATTTTTACAGGACATTTATCAACTTGCTAATATTGCTAAATAACTAATTCCTCTTTAAATAATCAGAATATTCAATGTTTTTTGTTAATTTTATGCTATAATTAATCCAATAAAGATTATTTTTTAGCAAACTTACTTTATTTAGAATACAAGCAATAATGTAAAGGAATGAATACATATAGATATTTCTGTTTCATCATCAATTACAGAAGAAAGGAGATTATTACTACTCAAAAGATAGCCGCCAGCCCAAACAGAATAACAAAGCCGCTGAAGAAAAAATGAATTTACTAAAACCGCAAGGAGATGCTCAAAATGGCGTTAGTATCCTTCAAGTTTGTATTCATTTTTTTACTGCTTGTTTTATTGATCGGCTGTGGAAACCAGCAAAAACCGCCACAAATAAAATATTCAGGCGAAGATTTTGTTTCTTCCGGATTCCTTGGACCTGACCCAAATCAGGGGGAAAACCAAGGTTCTGCTGAAGCACAGGTTTCTGGTCCTCAGGAAGTTGATTTGCCGAAAGAAGAAAGCGCAGCTCCCGGTGAAGCATTGAAATCAGATTTAATCACAGGGTCTGATGATTATACCATGTACGATTACCTCGATTTTCTACTGCGTGATGTCCATAACTTTTGGAAGGACGGCATGATACATGGCGGTTATGGAGAGCCGTATGTCCGTTTCAGTTTTCCATCGCCTGAGGAGCTCGACAAGGTTAGTTCAGCATGCGTCGAAAAACTAGACCCGATAGAAGCTTTTTATTGTCCATCAGATGATTTGATTGTCATCACTCAAGAAGCAGCCCAGAAATTATGGTTAGGTGAATTTGGAGGCAATTCCAATTCTTCAAAAGAAAATACCGCAGGCGATTTTTCTGTTGCACTGGCAGTAGCTCATGAATATGCCCATTCCTTACAGGCGGAATTGGGCTGGCTTGAACCCGTACAGCTTTCGGAAGGCGGAGAATATGAAGAATTAATAGATTCTACTGCAATAGAAAATAATGCCGACTGTCTAGCAGGGGTTTGGGCAAACTCCACTTATCACCGTGACATGTTAGAAGAAGGTGATATCGAAGAAGCGATAAGAACATTGGAAGACATTGGAGATGTTAAATTAGGAAGCTCCAAAACACATGGCACTGCAGAAGAACGTTACACGGCCTTCTTTACAGGCTATGACACTGGATCTCCAAGAAACTGTGATCATTATTTGATGGATGCTTATAATGAAAAATACGGTACTGCAAATTAGTCCGTCCTTTCTGTATCGCCACTCCTGAAGATTGATTGGAAAGTTCGCCATCTAAAACTGGCATTTGAGACAGTAAAAGCCGCATTTCTAATGGAAAGCGGCTTTTTTTGTCTTCTTTATTTTTCCATCTGTTTCATGGATTTGATTTATACGGATGGTTTCTTAAATCAATATTTTGTCTTTATAAAGGAAATTGGTAGTCTGAGGTTGCATTTATGATTAACTTCCCGATAGAAGGGAAAACACAAGTATCACGCAGAAAGGATGATCTTGATGAAAAACAAACTGGCTGCCGGTCTGCTCGGAATCTTTTTAGGTGATTTTGGAGCCCATAAATTTTATCTTGGCAAAACCAAGACCGGTCTTTTGTATCTTGCCTTCTGTTGGACAGCCATTCCTGCGATTATCGGTTTTATTGAAGGAGTTTCTTATTTACTGTCATCAGAAGAGAAGTTTCAGGCAAAGCATGGAAGAGGATATTAAGATTTCAAAATGCCCAAGGTTCTGGCAAGTTCCTTGGGCATTTTTATGTTTTATTTTTTTATGGATATGTAATTTCGGTTTTTCATTGCCACAGCTTAAGCTTCTAAAAGAGATGAACGACTTCCATTTGAATGAAACCTGCCATCTTCTGAAACGTATCAGTATTATAGAAGAAGGTTACCGAAGATCATCAAGGGAGGTTATGCCATGGGAGAATTCTTTTTAGCAGTGCTGCTTTTATTTGCCTTTAGCTGGCTGGTTAAAATATTGCTGAGAAAAACCTTTCATATTAAGAAAGAAAAAAAGGAATTCTTTTCGTATAACCATGTCAACAGCCTGCATGGCAAAATCGACTGGACATTAAGAACCGTTTCTTTGGCTGTAAACATCGCTCTTATATATTTGACCATTTATAAGGGGCTTTCGTTTGATCTATTTCTGTTTGCTTTGCTTATTCTCCTGATTCTAGAATGTTCGGTAACGGCTTTTTTCCAGTGGAGATACTCAGACAATCCGAAACAGGCCATTTTAACAATGAGCGAAATGTCCATATTTGCTAGCGCTTTAGGTGCTACGATCTGGTTTGATTTATTGTCTTTATTACCTTAAACAGCTATTCAATCTTTTTCATTAAAATTTAAAGCCTTTGAAAAACACCGATAGAAATCATGGGAACACCGATAAAAGCGGCTGAAACGTCGATAGAAATCATCGAAACACCGATAGAAAACGCTAAAACACCGATAGAAACCTATTAAAATGACGATAAGGGCCCCAACCATCTAAAAATCCTCTTGCTTAAAGGGCAAGAGGATTGATATTTCACCAGTGACCAAGTACAGGCTGATGCCAATGCTTTTCTTCTAATTCATAAGCTGTTTCACCAGCACACTTTTCATTTTTACAGCTTCAGCAAGTGAAAATTCGGCATGGTTACTTCAGTCCCTCAGTTCGAATGTCCATCTACTCCAACAATTCCACATAGCCTTCAGAACCATTGATGCGGATTTTCTGTCCATCTTTAATGGTTCGGGTAGCATGTTCCACTCCGACAACCGCCGGTAAGCCGTATTCCCTTGCAATCACAGCGCCATGGGTCATCAGTCCGCCGACTTCTGTCACCAAGCCAGCCAATGAAACAAACAAAGGCGTCCAGCTCGGATCGGTGAAAGCCGTGATGAGAATGTCCCCTGCTTCAATATGGGCATCCTCCATTTTCATCACCACTCTTGCCCTTCCTTCGACCACTCCTGCTGAAACAGGCACCCCTGCCAAAGCGCCCGCCGGCAGCTTGTCGGAATGATAACTGCCAAAAATCTGCTCGCCTTCTGATGTCATAAGACGCGGAGGAGTCAGTTTCTCATAATACCGGTAAGCCGCTTTTCTATCTTCAATTACTTGGCGATCGACAGTTTTGCCGGTCACCGCCTCCCGGAATTCTTCAAACGATAAATAATAGACATCCTCAGCTCGTTCGATAACGCCCTTTTCTTGTAAGGAGACCGCTTCCTTCATCAAGGCTTTCTTATAGAAGTAATAGCGTTTGATAAAGGCAAATTTTGGATATTCACGGTATCCGATAAAATTATGGAGCACGCTGATCATTTTCTTTGTTTTTTTGGCTTTTTTCCTGCCTCTTGGCAATTGCTCCAAGCGGCTTAGAATTTCTTGGCTTTTTTGCTCGGCTTTCCGTTTCCCTTCTTCCATTTTTGCCTTTCGCGCATTCGGGCCAAAATTTTTGATATTGCCTAAAATCACAGGGACCAAAATAGTCGGGTCTTCACTCCAACGGGTTTTGGAGATATCGATTTCTCCGGAACAGCGCATGCCGTATTTTTCGAGATAATCCTGCAGTGCAATGCTGACCGCTGGACCTCCCTCCAATTTTTCAAGGTCTTCAAAAAATGCAGTTTTGCTGGGCTTTTCAAAATAAGCCAACACTTCCGGGTAATTCCGCGCTATATCCGACACATCCAATAACTCAAGTCCCATATTCGAAGTGACATTATTCGTGACTGACTGGCTAAGAATGTCCGCCACATCCTTTTCTCCCAGCCATTTTTCCAAGTTTTTATTGAGCCAAAAAGCTGCATACACTCCGACCATAATTGCGGCCATACTTTGCGGATTGGCAATGGCTCTCCTTAATTCATTTTGTTCTTCTTCAATTAATTCAAACAGTTCATCACCGGAAACCGTTTGGATCCGCCACTCCAATTCCCTGATGAATGCTTCGCTGAGATTAATCAATTGCCCAGGCAGCCTGCGGTCATTGTTCCGATAAATTTTAATGATCTCTCGAAAGAATTCCAAAGAAAATTGTTCAGATCCTAATTTGAACATCCGCTGTCCTTTTGGCAGCGCTTGTTTTCGCTCAAGAAATTTCTCGAGTGCATCATACAATAATGGATCGTTTGACTTCATCGTTATCAAGAAGATTTGCCGGCCGCTCCATGCAGCTAAATCAGCTGACAAATCAAGAAACAACCGGCCGCCCGCCGGAATCAATTCAACATCCGAAATGAATCTAAAAAATGACATGCCGAGTGGATTGATCGGCTCGGTCATCATTTGCTGATGGCCAAATGACAGGTAAAGACGATATTGTTCGTCATGTTTTTCCGGCAGCGGATACAAGGTCGTAATAGGACGGCTTTGTACAATAAAAATATCTCCGTCCGCCAAACACCATTCTAAATCCTGCGGATTGCCGAAATGCGCTTCTATTTGGCGGCCGATCTTTTCCAGCGCCAAAATCTGAGCATCTGTCAGCGCTTGTTGCCCTTGCCGCTCCATTGCCACTTTCCGCGGCTCTGTCCCGCCGTCCGTCAGCGGATAAACAGCGATTTTCTTTGCCGAAACTGTCCGGTCAATGATTTTCGCTTCCCGCACTTTATAATTATCCGCTGTCACAATCCCGGAAACCAGCGCCTCGCCGAGTCCAAAACTTGCATCAATCGACACGATTTTGCGGTTTGAAGTAACCGGATCAGCGGTGAACATGATTCCCGAAGCTTGCGGGAAAACCATTTGCTGAATAACGACCGATAAATAAACTTTTCGGTGATCAAAACCGTTTTGGATGCGATACATCACTGCGCGTTCTGTATACAGTGAAGCCCAGCATTTAATGATATACCTTATGAGTGCCTGCTTTCCCCGGATATTCAAAAAGGAATCCTGCTGGCCAGCGAATGACGCCGTCGGCAAATCTTCAGCCGTCGCGCTTGAGCGGACCGCATAAGCGATTTCTTCTCCCAACCGCTGAAAAGAAGAAACGATTTCCAGTTCTATTTCAGGCGGCATTTTTGACTGTTCCATGGTGTCGCGCAACTCTGCACTTAGTTTCTTGATTTCTTCCTGATCCGCTGCAGTTAAACCGGTTAACTGTTCAAGCAAGGAAAGCGCCTTTGCGTTTCCATTCAGTACCTGCCTAAATGCATCCGTAGTGACACAAAATCCAGCTGGCACCTGGATGCCCGCTGCTTTTGCCAACTCCCCAAGATTTAAGCCTTTTCCTCCGACAAGCAGCAAATCCTCTTTTCCGATCTCTTGAAAATCCTTCACATACTTTTGCAAAATGCTCCCCCCTTTGCAAATTGCCGTGATTTTGTTGCTTATTGAATTCGCTATCAAAACCCCAATCCCTCTAAGCAATCGGGATTTAGACGATGTTGAATAAAATAAAACATCGCCTCCATGCGTGCTGCTTAAATGGAGGCGGTGCTGTATATTTTTCTGGTTCGTTAACTGTCTTTGTCATTCGTCTCCTCTGGTGGATAGCTCACTATGCCGTCATCTTTCAATTCTGGCGGTGCTCCCCACATCCCCAATTCGTGCTCGACCAGTTCCACGGCTCCGTCTTTCCCGTCAATGATGTGCTGGACCTGGTGGCCGTTTGCTACGAGCCAATTTGAAATCAACAGCCGGTGGCAGCGGGAAGGATGGCGTTCGGAGCAGCAGTATGCCGTTTTCTTTTGAGACGCTTTTTGCAGAAGTTCCTCTATCCCCTGCTGAAATTCTTCCGATAAAGTGTAATCTGCGTAATTTTGAAAAGAGCGGTTGCGCCAGCCGGCATTCATCTTGTCATCCACTTCTTTTGACTTTCGGCGCCTGCCGCCGAGTTTTGGAAAATGCTCATATGTAATCCCTTCAGCTTCGAGCCAGGCAGGAAAGACATCTTTCGAGAACTGCGGCCACTTCCGGCTGCCCGGAAATGCCCGGACATCCGCCAATAATTCAATGCCGGTTTCCTTCAACATCTTCTCGAAAAACTCTTTTGAATGGCTGGAATGCCCAATCGTATAAATCATCATAGCCTTTTCCCTCCTTGCTACTCTATTCCTGTAGGAGGCGCTGCTTAAACAGACTCTCATCAGTGCGTTCTTTGGAAATAAATCGATAGGAATCTTCAAAACACCGATAAAACTGGTGAAAACATCGATAGAAACCGGCGTAACACTGACAGAAACTCATATAACGTCGATTAAAGCCATTTGAAACACTGATAGGAAACAAATATCCCATTGCCTCAAGGCAATGGGACTGGAATAGCATGAACGGCTCAATCATTAGCCAAATAAAGCAGTCTCACTCTTTGCCGTCTTTCATTAACTCGTAAATCTTTCGGACCGTATTGACATTCCGGACAGTCATATGTTTATAGAGGTCGGAACCTGCCACTTTCATCATGCCGCTTTTGGTTACCATTTGCCTGTTGACTGCCCATAAAATTGCACCGGGAACGTAACTAATATGATCGATTCCGGGCTTGGCCACTAATTGGCCAAGCACGCTTTCGTCATTGATTTCCTCCCATAAAAACAGCACATCGCTTTTCATCTGATCATCATTTGTCCAGGTTGCCGGAACAGCCAAGACAATCTTTTCATAGTCATCAAAATTATAGACCAGCACACGGATCTGCAAATTGAAGTTTTCGTAAATGGCTTGCTCCAAAGTCGCTGATAACGAGGTGCTTGAAAGCTCATCACTGCTGAATATGATATTACCGGAATTGATGTAAGTTTTAACGGACTCCATCCCCACTTGCTCAAATACTGCTTTGAGCGACTTCATATCCAGTTTGTTCTTTCCACCAACATTGATGCCCCGAAGAAGCGCCACATACCGCATAATAATTCCCCCTGTCATTCATCGGATAAATCGCAATCATATTAAAATCTACTTTATCCATTATCTGTGAAATGGCAAGTGTTTGATGGAGAAACATTGAGATAAGATTCAACAAGCATTAGCGCGGCTGCAGAATTTTTTGGAGACCTTCGCGGACAGCGAAGGGCTTTTCCATATGGGTTTTTGTTTATTTAAAATAAAAACCTTTAAAACACTGATAGAAAACTCTGAAACATCGATTAGAATTCAAAAAACGCCGATAGAAAACTCCCAGAACATCGATAGAAAATCGACGGCTGCAGTTGTTGGCCAGAAATCATCAGTGGATTATTTTGCACACTTTTTGATTCGAACAAGTGTGGCCTAAGAGCTGGTTGTTTTAATTTTCTGGATGGAAGGAATATATAAGATGGCACCTGTGTGATAATTAAAGCAGGGCAAATCCTTTTTGAAAGTTTGCCTTTTTTATAGAAACAGTTAAGGAGGCTATTTCTTTTGTACTTAGAACCCATTCCCGACCACCTGCACGAAAACTTAAAAATTCTTTTTGTCGGTTTCAACCCAAGTATCCGATCTTCTGAAACCGGCTTTCATTATGCCAACCCCAATAATCGGTTCTGGAAAATTCTTTACGAAGCTGGCTTGACCCCAAGAAAGTTTGCCCCTGAAGAAAATAGCCAACTGCTTTCTCTCGGATATGGGCTGACGAACATCGTCGCCCGCCCGACAAAAGAAGCGGCGGAGATTTCCAAAGCCGAATATTCGGAAGGTGCTGCATTGCTGCAAGAGAAAATTAGAAGGTATAAGCCAAAAGCGGTCTGCTTTGTCGGCAAAGGCGTCTACCAGGAATACAGCAAAAAACGGTCTATTCCGTGGGGTGTCCAGCAAGAACCGGTGATTCCAGGAATAGTGGAATACGTCGCTCCTTCTTCGAGTGGTCTGGTTCGGATGAAGCTGGAGGATATTGTCGAGATTTATAAAGGGCTGAAAGAATATACTTGAACAGACTTAACAAAAGCGCCATCTTCCATTTTGAAGATGGCGCTTTTATTTTCATATCGGAAATCCTGCATCTTCCATGATCACTTCAAAAGCCGCAGGCATCACTGCTCGTTCAAGCTCATTCACCAGCCGTTCCAGCTCTTTCGAAAACACCTCATATTCCTCTCTTGCGAGGACCAGCTTCAGCAAAGCCACCATGGAAGACAGCGTTCCTTTGCTGAGGCTTCCTTTCGGCATCGCCATCAATTCTTCAACCCGGCCAAGCTCCACTGGATGAGCTAAGCTGAAGCGGTACAACACTTCTTCATGCGCGGATTTATTGCGGTAAGGAAAAGCGACCAGAAGGATGGCATCGATTTCACATGCTTTCAAGCGGATCGGGCTGTATTCATCGCTGTATTCTTCCGCAAAATCCCGGGCAATCCGTTCCCGCAGCTCTTCATCGATTACCGTATAAAAATTGGTGATCTGGCCCAGCGACAAGAAATTGACGAGCACCCATAGCGGCACGTTCCGGTGCTTATCAAAAAATTCCCGGATGGCGGGATATCTTACCCGGTCCCGCTTTTTGTGACTTTTGATGAGATTCGCGAGCGTCGAGATGATGCGGTCCCGTTCGTGGTGATGCCGGCTGTCCGGGCTGTAGTGGTCCGGCTCGAGAAAACTGTCGGTCTCCTTGAACTTTTCAGAGAAGCGGTATGCGATTTTTGATTTGATGTTTTTCTCGAACTTCAGGAGCTCATTCAGCATCAGCATCCGCAGCTCGCGGTCAAAGCGGTACAGCGCGTAGACATGGCTGAACTCCGTACCTTCTATGTATTGTTCCACTTGATACGGATTCAAGCGTTCATCCTGTTCAAGAAATGGCTCTTTATAGCCATCGATGAGCGCGTAGTAATTTTCGCGCGACAAGATCCGTTTAGCGGCCGCTTTATCTGGTACGCGCAGCCCCCTCTCTTGAAGGATCTTAATCTGTTCATCATGTGAGGCAAAGACTTTCATCATTCTCATCCTTTAGTTTTCTTTCCTTTAACTCTAAGCTAGTAGTTTGTATAAATAAACAATTAAATGAAGGAAGTTAAAATTATCGTTATAAACCCTATCTCATGTAGTCAGCCATTCATTATTTTCTGTCTCATCTTTTTCTTTTCCCATAAAATCTTCTTATTTAAATTCGAACGAATTCCCACAATAAATAAAACTTTCTAAAAATTCATTGACATCCGACATTGCTATTTTATAATAAAAGTGAACCTTATTCACTATATCGATAATTCGTATATTCTCTTCTTCTTTCCATTTAACTAAAAAAGGGCTTTTTAATTAAATTGGCTTACCAGAAGCTAAATGAATATGAGTAATTTCGATAGTTGTGAAAACGCTTCTTTAAATTGAACACAAATTATAAAAGGGGGCAATTCATATGAAATCAAAAAAAGGATTTTCTATTCTCGCTACAATCTCTGCTTTATCACTGCTTTTAGCAGGTTGTGTTGAAAGTGGCAATGAAGTAAGTGGCAGTACTTCGGAAGGAACTGATACATACACATTTAAAGTTTCTCACGTTACACAGGAAAACCACATTTGGCATCAGACCGCTTTGAAATTCGGCGAAGAATTAGAGAGTTTATCTAATGGCCGTATGGATCTTGAAATTTATCCGGCTGCACAGCTTGGCCAAGAACAAGATATGGTGCAACAATTGGAAACCGGTTCACTAGACTTCGGATTTTTAACGAATGCTTATATGAGTACCCGTCAAGAATCATTGAATTCCTGGTTCATGCCATTTACTTTCAAGACTTTGGACCAAGCAGTGGAATTAAGAGAATCTGAAGCTGCTAAAGAAATGCTGAGTGAACTTGAAAGCCAGCAATTGATCGGATTGGATTTTGCCTTTGCCGGAAACCGCCATGTTTTGATGAAAGAAGGACATGTTTCTTCACCTGAAGATTTAAAAGGAAAGAAAATTAGAATTATCGGAAGCCCTGCATTCCAGGAGTTCTGGGATAAAGTTGGAGCCGGTCCAACAGCCATGCCGCTTTCAGAAGTTTATACATCTCTGCAAACTGGAGTCATCGATGGTATCGATATCGACTTGGATGCTTTGGTAACGGAGAAGTATTACGAAACTGCTGAGAACTTAACACTGACGAACCATGCTACTTTCCCATCTGTAGTTGTTATGGGAAAAAAATCTTTTGACGGATTATCTCCTGGTGATCAGGAAATTGTTCGCAAAGCGATGAAATCAGCCGTTGACTGGGGTGTGAAAGAAGCCATTCAACGTGAAGAAAACAACTTAGCGACACTTAAAGAGGCAGGCGTTAAAGTGGAATCCTTAGATGACCTTTCTTCTTTTGAGAAAATTAATCAAGAAGTAACAACTTCATTCTCTGAAAAATCACCAGTCATCAAGTCATTCTTAGAAGAAGCAAAATAACACTGGGGGAATAAGTTATGCGAGTTATCCATTGGTTCAGTGACATAATTTTTAAAGCGGAAAAGGTATTGGCAATTATTTTTGTCTCTGCCATGTTAATTTCCTTGTCAGCCGGTGTCATTTACCGTTATGTTTTTGACTCCCCTTTAATCTGGTCAGACGAGACAGCTATTTTCTCTCTTGTCTGGCTCACATTTATCGGCGGAAGTATGGCCATCAAATTAAAAAGTTCAGCCGCCATCACGATGTTTGTAGACCAATTTACGGGGATTTCCCGTAAAATTCTAATAGGTTTGAGCATATTAGCAGTTCTGTTATTCGTCATTTACATTCTTTATTTATGTTTTGTTTGGTTAACTTCACCCAATATTTTAGTGCAGCGCTCAAGTTCGATGAGAATGCCGATGATTTATGCATACCTTAGTATCCCTGTCAGTTTCTGCTTCATCGCTGTCCATTCATTATCTCTATTGGTTGAGAACTTCTTAGCTAAAAAGGAGGTCTTCTAAGTTGGCAATTGCTCTTATCGCCTTTATTATCTTACTGCTCCTCCAAGTGCCAATTGCATTTGTTCTCGGCATTACAACAATATTGTACATTATGATTTCGGAAAATATGGGCCTTATGGCAACAGCTCCTCAACGGCTTTACTCCGGTCTCGAAAGTTATGGTCTGCTGGCGATTCCATTATTCATGCTGGCAGGCGAATTAATGAATTCAGGTGGCATCACCCAACGCCTCATTGCTTTTGCCAGAACCTTGGTCGGCCATTTTAGAGGCGGACTTGCTTATGTAAATGTTTTAGCAAATATGCTGTTGGCTTCGATTATCGGTTCAGCGACGGCCCAGATTGCCATGATGAGCCGCATTATGGTTCCTTCTATGGAAAAAGAGGGCTATTCTCGGGAATTCGGATCTTCTACAACCGCAGCTGCGGGCCTCTTGGGTCCGATAATTCCGCCAAGTATGATGTTTATCATTTACGGAGTTTCATCGGGCACTTCAATCGGCTCTATGTTCATGGGGGGCGTACTGCCGGGATTGCTGCTGGGTTTATGTTTTATCCTCCTGATTGCTCTAATCGGGATGAAACAAAAATGGCCGACGCAAGATCGCTCGACTTTAAAAGATATGTGTAAAGCTTTCGTTAATGTAATTCCAGCTCTCTTGGTGCCTGCCATCATTGTTGTCGGAATATTAAGCGGAGCCTTTACACCGACTGAATCTGCAGCTGTCGCTTGTATCGTTGCCATCCTGGTTGGATTGTTCCTTTATCGTGAACTTAAGATCAAAGATTTTCCGAAGATTATGGTGAATACAGCTATCACAACAGCAACGATCACGATGTTAATTGCTATGGCTAATTTATTTGGCTGGATGCTCAGCTTCGAGCAAATACCCCAAGGAATTGCAACCTGGATGACCACTTTAACAGAAAATCCATTGCTTTTCTTACTGATTGTTAACATTTTCCTATTGCTAGTAGGTATGGTGATCGATGGCATTGCCGCGCTCATTATTTTAGTGCCGATTTTTGCTCCTTTGCTTATTACTTACGGAATCGATCCAGTCCATTTCGGTGTAATCATTTGCATCAACTTAACTATTGGTCTATTGACTCCTCCAGTCGGAGCAGGTTTGTATATTGCATCTTCTCTCGGTGAAGTGAAATTAGAGAAATTGACAAAATCAATTCTGCCATTCCTGACAATTTCAATTTTCGCTTTAGCTATAATTACGTACTGGCCGCCATTAGTTCTATGGCTCCCTTCTCTGATGCAATAGTTGTTTTTACTTGTTATGCCTCCCCTTCCTACTGCAAGGAGACAATGTCTGATTTGAAAGATAAAATAATAACCGTGCCGCTCGTCTCGCAATCATCGGCTATATAAAAAGAAGAACAGAAGCTTAAGGAATATCCTCAGCCTTTGTTCTTCTTTTTTTATATTGCTTTATCTCTTTAGGAACCAATTAATAAAAAAATAGATTTTTAAAAGATTGTCACTAAATATCAAATACCTCTATTTATTTAAAATCAATTGTCACTGCCATAAAGACGGTCAAATTCGACTGTTTGGTTTGTTTCATTTTCCTCATCAATTCTTTCATCGGTTACCAGCTTCTTAACGAATTTGGTAGCATTCTTTAATGGATTCCCTGACTCCCAGTATTCTGCCGTTTCGGGAGTCACTTTGATCAAAACTACGTTCGGATCATCGTAAGTCGTTTCGAGCAATTTACCAAGTACCGGATTCCAATATTCTTTTTTCTTCTCCAGGTCTTCACTGATTTCTGCAGTTCCGCTAATTGAAACATATGACTTTCCTGAATACGCCAAGTTGACCGAAGGGTTTTGCAAAATTTCCTGATATTTCGCTGTATCTTTCATCGTCATAAACCACAAATCTCCATCAAATTCCGTCTCCTGTGTTTGCATCGGACGTGAAACCGCTTTGCCATTCGATATGGTCGTAAACATCGCCACTTCAATGTCTTTAATCATTTCTTTGACTTTTTCAATAGCTTCTTGGTTTGATGCTGTAGGATCCGACATTGTTTATCTCCTCCTAAAAAATTGCTGATAGTAGAAAATCATAAAACTTGATATTTATAGTATTTCCCCTTTTCTCCAAACCTCAAAACTCTTCTAGAAAAGCACGGGTATTTAAAGTTAAGTGACTTTTTTTCTTGCGGACAATAAAATGTTCTCTGAAAGTTTTTTTATACAGATACCATTTTTCATAAGACACAAAATGGACACTTACCTTTTCGCCGCTAATTTTGTTAAGGTTTAAAACAGACTGTATGGAGTACCAACTTTAAATTGAGCATAACCGTGAACGACCGGTTATCCAAAATGTATATTTGAAATAGCAGAGATAGTAAACGAATAACGGAAATTTACGTGCAGACAATCAATAGCAGACCCATTATTGATGCTCTCCATAAGCTGACCTTTATTGCCGCGACCATCGCTTTATTTGTACATGATTTATCGTATTGCCAAGGTCCAGTAAAAGCTTTTGGAAAGGAAGAAAAATATGCATCAAGAAAAACGGCTGCCACAAAACGGGAAAGAAGGCCTTCTATACGGAGCCATCATTTCTACTTTAACGGTTTTATTTATGACTTCATTCAGCATCGTTTACTTTGCGGGAGAATTTAATGGCGAGGTTGCTTTCACCATTTTAAAGACATTGCCGATCATGTGGATTATCGTCATGATTATTGAACCCGCTATTTTTGGCCGTATTGCAGAGGCATTAACGGCAAAATTTACCAAACCGACTGACAGCTTCAACTCGAAAATCCTATTCCGCATTCTATTCACCGTACTCGGAATGTCCGCCGCTATGACATTAATCGGCGATATTGTCGGCAACGGTTTCCACCCTGAACTTTTCAGCAGCTGGCTGCAGTACTGGCCACGCAACTTCATCATCGTGCTGGCTGCAGAAAGCCTGGTGATCCAGCCGATTGCGCGTTTCGCCATGGTGAAGCTTCATGAATCACAGGATAAGAAAACAGAATTAGCAGCAGCGCCGCAAGTACAGAACTAAAATAGGCTTCCAGACAACGATTTGTCTGGAAGCTTTTTTATTTTATCTAACAGTAGAAATTAATTCTCTTCCGTGTCCTGCGCCTGCCTTCAACGATACTTCCACTGCATCCCCAGCGTGGAAACGCGGCGAATAGACCGACTCATGAACCGTCCATATGTCTTCTGCCACTTCCACCGTATAATGGATTTCATGCCCTTGGTACTGGACAAAGGTGACTCGTCCATTCCCTCCATTTTTTTTCGCAGGAGTTAATCTTAATTGTTCCGGCCGCACCGGATAGATGCCGTCCATCTTAAAACTGCGTGCGACGCCATAGTCCGGCCAGATGCTGTTATGTTCCATTTCCGGCACAAACCCTACCTTTTGCCACTTTCCTTTGACCAGATTGCATTTCCCGACGAATGTCGCAACAAATTGGGTTTCAGGACGTGTATAAATGATTTCCGGCGGCGCTACCTGTTCAATCCGTCCCTCATTCATCACAACAATCTTATCCGCGATGGCAAGAGCTTCGCTTTGGTCATGTGTCACAAAAACAATGGAAGCACCTGTTTCCCGGTGAAGCTTTTGAATTTCTTTCCGCATCTCCATCCGCAGTTCCACATCTAGGGCACTGAACGGCTCATCCATCAAAAGCAGATTCGGCAGCGGGGCAATCGCCCGTGCCAATGCCACCCGCTGCTTCTGCCCACCGGACAGTTCCGATGGATAGCGTGCTGCAAAAGCATCCAGCCCGACAAGCCCGAGCACATCATTGATTCTGGACTGCAGTTCGGCTTTGCTTTCTTTTTTCCGGTTCGGATGGTGACTGAGCGGGAATTTGATATGATCTGCAACCGTCATATGCGGCCACAGCGCAAATGATTGAAACACCATACCGATATTCCGTTTTTCAGGAGGTATGACCTTTTTCGCCGTGGCTACCAGATTGCCGTCCATGATAATGTTTCCTGCTGTCGGACCCATGAATCCTGCGAGCAGTTTCAAAAGCGTTGTCTTGCCGCAGCCCGAAGGACCAAGCACCGCGATGAATTCACCAGCTTTTATTTTCAAGTCTACCGAATGGAGGGCTGTAAATTCTCCATATCTCTTTGAAATATCTTGAACTTCAATCATTTTGTTTTCAGCACCTTTCTGTCCCATAGTTTGCCAAGCATTATAAACAATGCGCCACCAAGCAAAATGCCCAACACGAGCACTGTGGAAAAGGCAGTCGAATACGTCGAGTAACCCGCCTGTTCATATCCGAAAATCACCACTCCGATGGTTTCAGAACCGGAAGACCACAGCAAACTCGACACGGTAAGTTCGGTTAACGCCATTAGAAACACCAGCAGCGCACCTCCGAGGATTCCCGGAAACAATAATGGCAATAAAATCTTACGCCATTTCACCCAGCCCTTTGCCCCTGAAGTCCTTGCCGCCTCTTCCATCGACGGGTCGATCTGCAGGAATGCCGTATAGCTGCCACGTACCTGCAGCACCAGGAATCGGGTGGTGTAGGCGATGAACAAAATAAAAACAGTCCCGTATATTCCAGGATTCCATCCAGGCACCGGCTCCATCCACATGAAAATCATGCAAAGCGCAAATACCGTTCCCGGCAGCGCATATGGAATCGTGATAAACAATTCTGCTGTTTTCGTACTCCAATCGGGATATTTAAATCGGAGATAGGCAAACAATGTGCCTAGGAACAAGCAAATGGCCATCGTAACCAATGCAAGTTTCAGGCTATTCATAAATGCCGCTGCCGGTTTGGAATCAGTTAAAAACACATGCTCGTAATTCTTCAATGACAGATTCTCTAACGTGAACGGTACGCCATAAGCAGAAATCAGTGACAAAGCTCCCATCGCAATCAGCGGCACGACGCTTGTCACCAGCAAAAATGTCCATAAAGCGATTGTCAGCAATCTTCTTTTCACCGGCTTCAGGAAAATACGCGGCTGTGAATCGCTGCGTGCTGTTTCAGTAACGCGGCTCCGCCTGAGTAGAAACCATTGCAGCAATGTGCCCGCCAGTGCGATTACACCGAGTATGACGGATAAAACCGCCGCCCGCGAGAACGCTTCTGGCCCAAAACCTACTACTTGTTCATAGATATATGTGCTGAGCACCCGGATATTCGAAGGCGTTCCTAAAAAGGCAGGAATTCCGAAATTGTCGAGATTAGATAAAAAGGCGATCAGCCCGCCGCTTACAATCCCAGGCAACGCCAATGGCAGAACCACTTTCCGGAACGCCTGCTTTTTCGATAAGCCGGACGTCGCCGCCGCTTCTTCCAAGTCACGCGGGATTTTGCGAAAGACGTTGACCGTAAAAAGATAAACGAGCGGATAATGCGACAACCCGAGGAGCAGAATGATGCCGCCGATGCTGTACAGGTTTGGCACTTCCAGATTTCCCGGAAGCCGGGAGAATATCGCCGCTACAGGTCCTGAGCCGCTGAAAAACTGCGTCCATGCGAGCGTCGTGATATAGGAAGGTATGATAAATGGCAGGAAAATGAACAGCTGCATCGCCCGTTTCCCGCTAATTTCGACATACGCAACAATCCAGGAAAACACGACGCCTAGAACTACTGCCAAAAGCGTTGAACCCAGCACGATCACCAAGGTGTTTTGCACAGTTGTCCAAGTCGCCGGCTCATTCAGTACATCTTGGTAATAATGCAGCGTCAAGCCGCTCTCGTTGACAAAACTGAGCCAGACAAGCCGGAGTACCGGCAACAGGAAAAGCAGAAACACTGACAATAAGCCGATGCCTTTGTAGAAGTTTTTGTTTTGAAAAAAAAGAGAGAAAGAAGGCATGCCCTTTTTTCTCTCTCCGATTGTCTGCTGCTTTGCCATCATGTCGTCAGCTCCTTACTTCGGAAAAACCGGTCACTGACCAAAGATCTCTCCGAATTTCGCTTTGTCGTCATCCCGTGTTTCCAGCAGTTCTACTGAGTCGGCTTCCAGCACCTTCATTTCATCCAGTGTTTTCAAGCCTTCCGGTGCTTCAATGCCTTCACGGATTGGCGTATAGCCTTGTTCAGCTGCCAATTCCTGTCCTTCTTCCGACAGCACAAAGTCGACAAATGCCTGCGCGGCTTTTTCATTATCCGTATTCGCCATGATGCCTACCGGTTCGGTAATGACCGGTACGCCTTCTTTCGGGTATACGAGTTCAACCGGAGAACCATCGCTCTTTGCCTGTGCGACAAGATAGTCCACAATCATGCCGTAATGCTGTTCGCCCATGGCTACTCCTTCGAGGACAGCTCCGTTCCCTTGCGTGATGGTGATGCCATTGGTGCGCATGTTATCATAGAATTCCCAGCCCATGCCGTCCTGCTTCGTGATGACGCCTAAGTTATATGCGGCTGCACCTGAATACAAAGGACTCGGCATAACCGCTTTGCCTTTTGAAGCTTCTTCCGTCAAAACATTCCAGCTGTCGGGCAGATTTTTCACTTCATTCGTATTGATGACCAGTCCGGTTGCCATCACTTTCGTCCCGGTATAGGCTCCGTCCGGGTCGACAAATGCTTCATCGATCGCTTCCGCTTCCGCCGACTTGTAAGACAGCAGCAATTCTTCCTGTTTGAAATTCTCAAACGTCACAGAATCTGCTACCAATAAAACATCGGCTTGGATATCACCCGCCTGGTCTTCCGCCTGGATTTTCGACACCACTTCTTCCGTACCCGAACGGAAAATGCTGACTTCTACATCCGGATTCTTTTCAGTAAAAGCATCTACAAGCGCTTGTGCATCCGCATCCGGCTGTGATGTATAAAAATCGAGTGAACCGGAAACCGCAGATCCGCTGTCCGCACTTTCCGCTTCTGCATTATTCGCTGCTTCTTCCCCGCTGCATGCTGTAAGCATCGCCGTCATGGCAAGCACGCCTGCACTTGTAAGTAATTTGTTCATCTCGATTCCCCCTTGGATTTTCTTGCTGATTATCATTAAGTGTAAAGCTTGAGTGTGAAGTTATTGTTGAGAAGCTGTTAAGAAGTATGAGGATTGCGTAAAGGGGATTCGCAGGAATGTTGGAAGAGATTTGTGAAGCGCCGATAAAAAGTTTAGCAACACCGATAGGAATAGCTGAAACGCCGATAAGGAATGAAAAAACATCGATAGCATCCGCTGAAAATGTAGATAAAGAATATTTCCTTGGACTTTGAAGGCTTTTTGCTTTTGAAGGAGCTCTTCGCGGCAGGCGAAGAGCTTTTCCAGTCAAAGTGTTTGGATCTTGAATTGATTACCTCAAACCGAAAAAAGCTCAGGCAAATTTCTTTGCCTGAGCTTTTTCCGTTTTACTTTATCTAATCAAATTTTAGTTTAATCCGTGGTCAAGCATGGCGTCTGCCACTTTTTTGAAGCCGGCAATATTGGCGCCGACAATGAGATTGCCTGGAGAACCGTATTTTTCTGCAGTTTCCATGCAAGTTTTATAAATAGTCTTCATGACTTGATGCAATTTGGCATCAACTTCTTCAGAAGTCCAGGAATAACGCATGCTGTTTTGGGACATTTCCATCGCTGAGACTGCCACTCCTCCTGCATTGGCAGCTTTTGCCGGTGCAAAGAGAACCTTATTATGCGTCAGTACGCGAACGGCTTCATCGTCACATGGCATATTGGCCCCTTCGCCTACTGCTTTGACGCCATTGTCTACTAATGCTTCTGCACTGACCCGGCCGATTTCATTTTGCGTTGCACAAGGAAGGGCGATGTCGCACGGAAGCGTCCAGATTTCTGTTTTGTCATTGCCGAAACGGGCACCTGGATGATGTTCAAGGTAGTGATAAATCCTTTTTCTTTCCACTTCCTTCAATTGCTTAACCGTTTCCACATTGATGCCTTCCGGATCGTAAATATACCCTTCCGAATCACTGCATGCGACAACTTTCGCGCCGAATTCAATTGCTTTTTCCATGGCGTATATTGAGACATTTCCTGAACCGGACACGATGACATCGCTGCCGGCAAAAGAAAGTCCTTGTTCTTTCAGCATTTCTTCAACAAAATAGACGGTGCCATAGCCTGTCGCTTCTTTGCGGATCAAGCTGCCGCCATTGTCCGGATTCTTGCCTGTGAAAACGCCCGCTTCAAAAGCATTGCGGATCCGCTTATATTGTCCGAACAGATAGCCGATTTCCCGTTTACCGACGCCAATGTCGCCTGCAGGGACATCGATATCCGGTCCAATATGGCGACTGAGTTCAGTCATGAAGCTTTGGCAAAAACGCATAATTTCCCGGTCTGAACGGCCTTTGGGATCGAAATCAGATCCGCCCTTGCCTCCACCGATCGGCAAACCGGTCAAGGCATTCTTGAAGATCTGTTCAAAACCAAGAAATTTCACAACGCTCCCGGTCAAAGAAGGATGAAAACGGAGACCGCCTTTAAAAGGTCCTAATGTGCTGTTGAACTGCACACGGTAGCCCCGGTTTACATGGACATTTCCATTATCGTCTTCCCAAGTCACCCGAAACGTGATGAAGCGTTCCGGCTCAGAAATGCGTTCTAAAATGCCTTCTTGCACATATTCGGGATGCTGTTCAAAAACAGGCTGCAGTGAATCGAAAACTTCCCATGTCGCCTGCAAAAATTCGGATTCTCCGGGGTTGCGTTCTTTGATTTTTTTATGAGTGGCTTTTATATATTCATGAGCTGATTGTTGAATGACTTTATCTTCTCTATCGGTAAATTGCAAATGCATTCATTCCTTTCTTCAAAAACAAGGGTAAAGGTGAATAATTATCCGAAAAACTAAGTGTTTATTAATCATTATACAAACTGATTCAACCATAATCAATTAAATATTTTAAAATAGCAAGGAGTTTTATAAAAATTAGCCCGCGTAACTTCCGGACGAAAGTTTATCGGATAATCCTGTTTTGCTCATTAAATCTCTATTTGCTCTAGGTTTGGGGGATTTTTTTCTTTATTGGAGGGGCTGGTGCTTTGCTTTTTCAGCAAAATAAAAAAGAATGATTCTCTCATCAACAAGGGGTTGATAAAAGAATCGGTATATTTACTCGCCATTTAAAACTCGTATCTTTTCTGTAAAGCGAGGCTTAAGACCTTCAGCAGCTGGGCCATACTTAAAGTTTAAATCGATCTATCAATATTTATACTATCAGATTTTTTTATTGCTATGTAAGAATTTGCACTACTATTAAGAGAATTAGGCACTTTTAATACATTAAGTTTAAATATTTTCACATTTTTATCATTTGTCTCCATTTTTTCAGATTGAAAACTTTTTTATTGCATGCGGATAGATTACAGCCGCTTTAGCTTTTGCTGAGAATGCCTTATTATAGGCATCTGATGAATTTTTATTCAACTATTATATTAAAAATGTTTCCTTTCTCTTTTTTCTTTAGAGTAAAAACATAAGAAGAAACTCATTAAACACTATAAAAGTATAGGGTTTATTTGTAAATAAAAAGAAAATACACTTGTTTCCAATCCCTTCATTAATGTATAGTATATACATTATCGAAAAATAGTAGCGAGGGGGAAAAGTTATGGCCATGCTTCAAAGTTATAAAAAGACCGTTTCACCATCTTCAACTTGGAAATTTCTTATTCCATCCCTAATTGGGGCACTTCTTTTTTTATGCCCGATTTCCTATAACGGCGAAGTCACAATCGGCGTCGGCATTCTGGCCTCATTCCTATTGTCCACTTTCAGCGCGGTTATTCCTGCATTCATTTTATTCCTGCTCGGCTTTTCAGCTATGGCCAGTTTGGCAGCAACGGCTTTAAAGCCTGAGTTTGTAAAAAAATCGCCTTTCCTGCGTGCAACATTCATCAATGGGCCGTTCGGCCTTGCGGTAAAGGTGATCGCTTTCGCATTCGGCATCATGGCTTTTTATGAAATTGGCCCTGAAGCAATCGCTTCCCGCAATACAGGTGGAGTTGTCCTTTACGACCTGGCCCCAGTCCTGCTTACTTGGTTCTTATTCGCTGGTATTTTATTGCCTTTGCTTGTGGAATTCGGACTGATGGAATTTGTCGGTGTATTGGTCAACAAATTCATGCGCCCAGTGTTCACTTTGCCTGGCCGCTCGTCGATTGACGCCATGGCATCCTGGATGGGTGCTGCACCAGTCGGCGTATTGGTAACCATGAAGCAATACGATGAAGGCTATTATACAGAGCGAGAAGCTTCTGTCATCGCCACGACGTTTTCGATTGCATCTGTCGCTTTCAGTTTAGTCGTCGCCAATGTCGTCGGCATCGGCCATTTGTTCCTGCCGTTCTACTTGGCCGTATCCGTCGCTTGTTTAGTAGCAGCAATTATCATGCCGCGCATTCCTCCATTATCCCGTAAAAAAGATGAGTACTTTGCGCCAGTCGGGAAACAAGTCGATGATACGATTCCCGAAGGTGTGTCTTTAGTGAAATGGGGATTCAATGAAGCTCGCAGAAAAGCGGACAGCGCTGCAGGCCCGAAAAAACTTGCAGTGATCGGCATTGAAACGGTACTGGATATTTGGCTGGCATTGATTCCACTGGTCATGGCGCTTGGAACAATGGCATTGATCATCGCGGAGTACACACCGCTATTCAAAATCATTTCCTATCCGCTGATTCCGGTACTGACATTATTGGGACTTCCGGAAGCAGCTGAAGCGGCACCGACCTTCCTTGTCGGTTTCGCCGATATGTTCCTGCCCGCGGTTCTTGGCAGCGGCATCGAAAGTGAATTGACCCGCTTCGTTCTGGCCGGTGTATCTTTGACGCAAATCATCTATATGTCAGAAATCGGCTTGTTGATCTTGCGTTCGAATATCCCGCTTAAGTTCTGGGAACTTGCTGTGATTTTTGTACTGCGCACTGTGATTACCCTGCCGATTCTTGTCTTGTTCGGCCATATGTTTGTATAAAAAGAATCCACTCCTTCGAACTTTCGGTTCGGGAGTGGATTCTTTTCCTTCAAATTTC
This sequence comes from Planococcus sp. VCh962, assembly GCF_057748275.1. Taxonomy (NCBI): domain Bacteria; kingdom Bacillati; phylum Bacillota; class Bacilli; order Caryophanales; family Caryophanaceae; genus Planococcus; species Planococcus sp. VCh962. The sequence continues at coordinate 171,105 of NZ_JBYLHS010000006.1, read as the reverse complement.
AAGTTAAAACAAAAGTGGAGCGATTGATATAAAAACAGAAGCTGAAGACTCCCCTTCAGCTTCTGTTTTTTATTTAATTCATTCGCTTAAACTGCATTTTTCTTCCCCGTCAATGTGAAGAAAACAATCAGCCCCAGAACGGATGAGCCGAACAGGATGGCCCCCATCGGGACAGCAGAGGTTTCATTGATGCCGACAAGCGGCGAAACGAGCGAGCCGATCACCAATGGCAGCATCCCTACCACTGCACTGGCACTACCCGCCCTATGCCCTTGGCCGTGCATAGCTAAAGTGAAAGAACTCGTAAATGTCATCCCGACTGCAATCATATAAATAAAAATCAGCGTGACGATGGAAGCGAGCGGCCCTTCAATAATAGTCATGATCAAAAGCAGGAGTGTGGCTCCGGAAGCCAGAAAAACAGCTCCCTGCAACAGGCTGTGTTCAGAAACAATGCCGCCGAACTTGCCGATGATATAACTTCCAAGAATCATGGCGATGCCGTTGATGCCGAACAGCAAGCCAAAGGTTTGAGGGGAAACCCCATAGATTTCCTGATAAACAAAAGGCGTTCCCGCTACATAAGCAAAACTGCCGCCGTGGATCATCCCGGCAACCAACGCATAGCCGATAAACGGCCGGGTTTTCAGCAAACTGCCCATCGTACGCACAGAAGCACCGAGTGAACTCGGAATTCGCTCTTCTTTAGGCAGCGTTTCAGGAAGACGGAAGATAATGATCACTGCCATCACCAAACCAAGAAATCCTAAAAAGTAAAAGATGGTTTCCCATCCGGCAAATGGCAATGCCAATATGGCGCCGCCGGCAATCGGTGCTGCCATTGGTGCCACCGCATTGATGACCATCAACAATGCAAAAAACTTGGTCATTTCCCTGCCGGTGAACACATCACTGACCACGGCTTTGGAAAGGGCAACTCCTCCTGCTGCTGTCAATCCCTGCAGAAAACGGCCAATGATCAACAGCTCAATCGTCGGTGCTACGGCGCAAAGAAGGGACGATAGTGCAAATAAGAAAATGGAGATGATCAGCGGTTTCCGCCTTCCCTGTGAATCACTCAATGGCCCAATGATGATCTGGCCTACCGCCAAACCGATCAAGCAAGCTGTCAAACTCATTTGGACCAGTGACACATGGGCATTTAACTCTTCTGCGATCAAAGGGAAACTCGGCAAATACATATCAATGTTCAAGGGTGCCAGTATTCCCAACATACTGAGAAGCAATGCAAGCCCTAATCGTTTTTTTCCTGTTGGATTATGTAGCATATCGTTTTAACACCTTTCACTAGAATACGCTACTAACTATACAGCACTCTGCTGAAAGGTTTAAGCATTATGAGATAATTTTAATAGAAAGCTTTAATTTCAAGGGCAGCAACTGTTTTACATCCTCTTCCACGTCTGTAAATGACAAGAGCCACCCGATTTTCACAGGTGGCCCAGTCTGATTGATAAGGATTTTTACCGCTTGATCTCCGCTAAAACCTTTTCGTACATACTGTCGATCCCAATGCCCGTCAAAAGCGGCACACCGTCAATCACTTTGTCTTTTATTTTGTCCGGCACCAATGTAGTGGACAAAATAACATCATACTCATCGATTCGATTTATTTCATCGCTGACTTTTGACTGGTATATCTTAACTTCCTGGCTTAAATTATTTGCTTTCAGCCATTCTTCCACTTTTCCTTTTACCACTGTTGAAGTGGCAATTCCTGTCCCGCACATGATCAATAATTTTTTCATTTACGCTTCCTTCCCTTCTAAATTATCATCTTCTTCTGTTTCATCAGCTCGTTCTTCTCTTGCTCTTGTCCGGTTCGGTTTAATTTTATTTTGGTAAATCAATCCGAAAAGTGTCAACAGCCCCAAGGCACCCATTCCATACCAGCTGAGTATTTTCGGGATCCATACGAATAGGAACGTTGTCCAAACTGCTCCATCAATCAATGAAGAAATGCTGGAGTTCTCTCCCATGTCAAAATTTGAAGCAATGGCGGCGTCTGTAAACAGCGGCGCCACCCAAGTGGCAATATATAAACCCACTCCAATATAGATGGTTCCGCCGATAACGGTCCGCACAATATTCCCTCTGAATATCGGCACCATCAAACAGATCAAGAACGGAATCGATGCCAAATCCGCAAACGGCAGAACAGAGTTACCAGGCAGCAGCACCGCCAGGAAAATCGTGATCGGGATGAGCAGCAAAGCTGAAGACAATACGGCTGGATGACCAATGGCCAGCGCACTGTCCATGCCGATATACAAATCTCTTCCCGGGAAACGCTTTTTAACGAAAGCTCCCGCTGCCTCCGAAACCGGGATTAAACCCTCCATCAATAAAGCCACCATTCTCGGCAGAAGCACCATAACGGCCCCCGTCTGGATTGCCAGCTGCAGAATCCCCGGCACATCGTAGCCTGCAAGAATCCCGATCAAGATCCCGATGACCACACCAATAATCGTTGAATCCCCCAGAATGCCGAGCCTTCTCTGAATGGAATCCGGGTCAGCTTCCAGTTTATTAAATCCGGGAATCCGGTCAAAAACCCAGTTCATCGGCAATGCGACAAAGGCAGATGGTGCCGATGTACCGTGTGGAAACGTGATATTTTGAAATCCATAGAATCTTTCAATATACTTTGCGAGGACGTCCGCCATTAAATACAGCAACAGCAAGTGAACGATAATGGTGAGTATCCCTAGCCAAAAGTCTGAAGTGAGGGCATAAACCAAAGAGCCGGTAAAAGCGACATGCCAAAAATTCCAGATATCGACGTTCAGTGTTTTGGTCAACCCAAAAGTCAATAACAGGATATTTACACCGACGCCAAGCGGGATCGCTAAACTCCCTAACGAAGTCCCGTAGGAAATGGCTGCAGCTGCCGGCCAGCCGACATCAATCGTATTTAAATTAAAACCGAAATTGTCAACCATCGCTTGGGCGGCCGGCCCTAAACTATCCACCAGCAAACCGATGACCAAGTTAATCCCCACAAACCCGATTCCGACAATAATCCCTGCACGGAGAGCTCTTCCTGGCTTAGTTCCCAGCACCAGTGCAAAGATAAAAATCAAAATTGGCAGAAGGACCGTAGCACCCAAATCCACAAACCATTGTAGAAATTCCATCCAATCTCCTCCTCAATTCATTATGTTATGCCAAGGTGATGCAGCAGGGGCGGAGTGGTAAAAAGTTTTAAGCTTAAGGTTCGGCTGGTATGGCCGTTTTTATGCTTCGTCACCGACCAGTTTATTCAGTTCGTCTACACTTTTGATGGCCGCCAATCTCGACACCGTATCCGGGTTTTGAAAAAGCCCCACCAATTTTTGCAGCATCTCTAATTGGTCTGATGGATGTTTTAAAGCGAGCAGAAAAATCAATTTTACGTCGACCAATTGGTCGCCTTGCCCCATCGCAACGAACTTCACCGGTTTTTTCAAAGTAGCAAAAGCTATTTTCGAATCGTTTACCATGTTTCCGTCTGTATGCGGAATCGCAACTCCGAATGGTACAGTGGGCAATCCCGTAGGAAAGGTTTTTTCCCGTTGAAGGATGCTTTCGACAAACTTTTCTTTAACGAATCCTTTCTTCATCAGCTGATTGCCCAATATCGTCAACACTTCTTCTTTTGAATTGGCCTCCATTTCAATGATGACCAATTCTTCATCCAGCTTCATTGTCCACTCCCCCTTGTTCATGTGCTTGATGCCGCAGCAAACCATCATTGGGCCCCTCCTTTTTGTCGGCTGCCACACTTTTTTACATTTGTTCCGTATAAGCACATATGATTTTATTCATATTATAAGAGCGCTTTCAAAATTAATCAATAGAGTATTCGGAATATTGTAAACTTATTTGAAATATGATCAACTTGTGTTTAAATTCATCCCAGCTATTCAAAAAAGCCGCATGACAGATGCGGCTCTTTCGGTCATGCTCTTCATTTTGCCCAATGATGGAAGATGAAATATGTCATGATGAGCACAACTGCAATGGCGGCAAGGACGAGAATGGGCACAAGACCAAAGGTTGGTTCCATTTCAACTCCTCCTCCTTTTACCTTCATTATATACCTATCTTTTGAAATGAAAATACATTAATTTAATTATTCAGATTTTTTAATAAGACGCAAAAAAACTTCCACCAACATGGAAGTTTTTTTGTGTCTTATTATTGTTTTATGCTTTGAAAGAGCTGTCCATTCCCGGAACTTTTTTGAAATTATCATCCTTGCGGAAATTCCCCATAACTTCCATCGTCTCGCTGATGCTGACGAAAGCGTTCGGGTCGACTGCTTTGATAAGCGGCCTCACATAGGCAAGTTCATAACGCGAAATGACGCTGTAAAGCACTTTGACTTTGTTTCCGGAATAAGCGCCTTCACCGTCCGTCACAGTAATCCCACGATACAGATTTTCAAGCAATTGCTTTTTGACAGCGTCTCCCTTGCTTGTCACTACCATCAAGCCAAGCTTGAGATGGCGCGTGTGGATCCGGTCAACAACAAGACCCGTGATATAGATGGAAGCCATCGTATACATCGCAAGTTCCCATGTAAAGATAAAGCCCGATACGAAAACGACCATGCTATTGAGGACGAATACCAAAAAGCCGAGCGGGATATCGCGCTTCATCGTCAAAAGCAGGCCAACAACATCAAAGCCGCCTGTCGAGCCATAGGAACGGATGATAAATCCGACGCCCACTCCGACCAGAACTCCGCCAAATACAGACGACAATAACGGGTCTTCTGTCACTTTCATCACTGGAATATACAGCATGGAAACCGAAGTCACTACCACCGAGTAAATGCTATTGAAGATGAACATCTTTCCAAGTTTCATCCAGCCTAAAATCAAAATCGGGATGTTCAAAACGAACAGCCAAATCCCGGCATTGATTGGTGTCATCAAACTGAAGATCATCGCAATTCCCGTAATCCCGCCTGATAAAATCTCATGAGGCAATAAAAACATATTAAACGCAAAGCCAAGCAGCAACGATCCTGCGAAAATGATCAATGAACTGTAAACTTTATCCATGTATAATTCTCCGTTCTACCTTATACTTCTTGCCAAACCCCACCAAAAAAAGGCCGCGCAAATTCCGCTTCGACCTTTCGGGGGTGTGGCACAATTATCATAGTATAGGGGTTGGAGCAGCAGAAATGCAAGTTTTCCTTACGAATAAACAGCGACTCAATTTTCTGAGTTTTTATTTTCGCCATACATTCAAAGTGCTCAGATTAAACATCAGCTTCGGACAAAATAACAGGGCCTTCAGTTGATTTGTAAACCCAACACTTCCTAAGAATGACAAGGCATTTTGTTTGAAGCGCGTTGTTTCGCATAAAAAAAGCCCTCCAGATGATTAAATCTGAAGAGCGCTCTGCCTGTTCACGCAAAATTATAATGGACGGTCCATTCCTGGTGTTTTCTTAAAGTCATCCGTTTTTCGGAAATTGCCCATAACTTCCATCGTCTCGCTGATGCTGACAAAAGCATTTGGGTCGACTGCTTTGATTAACGGCCGGACAAAAGCAAGTTCATAGCGCGAAATGACGCTGTAGAGCACTTTGACTTTGTTGCCTGAATACGCGCCTTCGCCGTCCGTCACGGTAATGCCGCGGTATAGATTCTCAAGCAATTTCGTTTTGACTTCGTCTCCTTTGCTTGTCACCACCATCAAGGCCAACTTGATGTGGCGCGTGTGAATCCGGTCAATGACCAGCCCTGTGATGTAAATGGAGGCCATCGTATACATCGCGAGTTCCCACGAAAAGATGAAGCCTGATGCGAAAATAACGAGGCTGTTAAGAGCGAAGATCAAAAAGCCAAGCGGGATATCGCGCTTCATCGTCAAAAGCAGGCCAATGATATCAAAACCTCCTCCGGAACCGTAAAACCGGATAATGAATCCTGCTCCGGCTCCGACAAGAACTCCCCCAAATACGGACGATAGCAGTACATCTTCCGTCACTTTCATGACCGGAATATATTGCATGGAAATCGATGTCACAGCTACTGAAAATATGCTATTAAAGATGAACACCTTGCCGAGTTTGAACCATCCCAGCATGAAAATCGGGATGTTTAGGACAAACAGCCAGATTCCTGTATTGACCGGTGTTAATAAACCAAAAATCATTGCCAGGCCTGTGACACCTCCTGACAAAATTTCATGCGGCAAGAGAAACATATTAAATGCGAAACCGAGCAGCACCGAACCTGCGAAAATAATTATCAAACTATAAAGTTTTTTCATATATCAGTCTCCGTTCTTCCGTAAATTCTTTATCATTGAAAAGGCCTTCTACTATCCGAAGCGGCCTATTAAAGTTCTGGCATAATGGTTCAAATTATAGGGGATGGAACAGCTGGAACGCAAGTTTTATTCCTTCAAAGAAAAGCACTTGTTTTTATAGAAGGATAATATTCTATTTGTCAGCTTTTCACTTCCTACCTTAAGACAAGACAAAAGGCGTTTCCGCTGATTGTTATGATCAGAGGAAACGCCTTTTCTTATACAGCTTCCGATAAGAGCCCAAGACGGCTTTTTCATTGACAGTTTGCAGCTTTTTTTAAACCGACTCCACTTTTCCTTTATCCGACTCGTAGATCTCAGATTCATCATACTCTTTCACCCAGAAGTCTGCGTCTTTAAAACCTAATTTCAATGGCTCGAAGACAGGATCTTTGCCTTCTTTTTTCTGTTTTTCGTAATCTTTCAGCACTTTTAAAGCGGGCTTTGTGAGGAACATGAGCGCGATAAAGTTCAGCCAAGCCATACTTCCCATTCCCAGGTCTCCAAGTGCCCAAGCAAAGCTGGCACTTGCGATACTGCCATAGAAAATTGTAGCTAATAAGAGGACTTTCAAAATATTAGTTGGCCAAGTTAAATCTACCTTACGATTCCGGCTAATAAAGACAAGGCAAGTTTCTGCCTTATAGTAATAAGACATAGCAGTAGTGAAACAAAAGAAGAACAGCGCAATGGCTAGAAAAGCGGCACCGAAGCCTGGCAATACTGATTCTATTGCCAACTGTGTATAAGCCGAAGGTTCAGCATTCCCAAGATTGTCGACAATAGGAGCGCCTCCTTCCGGTTGAACATTATACATGCCAGTCAACAGAATCATAAATGCCGTAGCCGAACATATGAGGATCGTGTCGACATAAACTGAAAATGCTTGAACCAGCCCTTGCTTAGCAGGATGAGATACTTCTGCAGCCCCTGCATCAAACGTTTCACTGCCTATCCCCGCCGCATTTGAAAATGCTCCTCGTTGCACACCCCAGGCGATGGCAGAACCGACAATTCCTCCGAAAGCCGCATTTGCACCTAAAGCGCTTGACACAATCAGTGAAATGATTCCAGGCAACTCAGTAAGGTTGAAAAGCAGAATAATCACAGCCATTAAAATATAGATGCCTGCCATAATAGGTACAACGATTTCTGCAGCTTTTGCAATCCGCTTAACGCCGCCAAAAATAATGACTCCGAGAACTGCAACTACCATGATGCCTGTAATATATGGTTCGATTCCGAATGCATTATTCATTGCAACTGCAATCGTGTTAGCTTGCAGACCTGGCCATAATACCCCCATAACGATAAGTGTTATAGTGGCGAACACGACAGCAAACCATTTTGCTTTCAATCCTTTTTCTATGTAATAAGGCGCTCCTCCGCGGTATTCACCGTCCACTTTACTTTTATAAACTTGGGACAGTGTGATTTCGATAAACGAAGTAGCACCGCCTAAAATTGCCATGACCCACATCCAAAAGACAGCTCCCGGCCCGCCAAATGCAATGGCCGTAGCTACTCCAGCGATATTCCCCGTTCCGACTCTGCTACCCAATGACATGGTGAAAGCCTGGAATGAAGACACTCCTGCTCGCGACTTATCACTGCTGAACGTCAGTTTCACCATATCCTTAAGCAGCCTTACCTGCAAAAAACGTGTTGCAATAGTATAAAACAGTCCTACTATCAAAAAAAGATAAACTAATGCTGAACTCCAAACGATCCCATTCATCCAATCTACAAAATTTTCCATGTATCCTCCTTCGTATACCGGCTTTTCGGTGATACTCTATTTAAAATCATGCCAATAAGACTTCGTCTCCACACACTCTTATCCAGCGTTGCTCTCTCCAGCTATACTGCTGACGTTTGGTTGTTCAGCTTAAAAAGCGGAACCCTAATATTTCATATGTATTAACAGTGCTCAGCATTATATATTTCCACCTCCCATTATCCAAAACGGCGGAACGATGTATCACTATCATTTTTCTCTATAACTAGTAAAAAATTTTCCAGTTCTCCTTTCTATTTATTAATCGCCAAGAGTTTCCCACCTGTGTGCTTTCGAACGCTTTAAGTATTTCAGAATACCTTTAAAGAATGGCTTTTGATTACTCGTATAACGGTATTTCTTTATTCCCTTGTTAATAATTTATAAACTGGATTCCAAAAAGTTTTACAAGAATCATAATAAAGCCATGTTTTGCATAGCTTTTATTATGCATAATGAACCATTTGTATGCGTGATTTTTGTAATGCCTCTTATTTCTTCTTCGCAGCCATTTCTTCTCTAAAGTTTTTATTTCCTTACAAACAATCGCATCCCCCTTAGAAAGCTAGCGATTATATTCAGAATATTTTTATTTCTAAAGAATTACCAGTTTATCTGTATAATCATAAATTGTAATCATTACGATTTGAAAAAAGGAGTGTTAAAAATGAACCATTCATTAAGTAAAGGCATCGCCATCCTGACAATCAGTTCTTTGCTGGCGGCAGGCTGCCAATCGGCAGAACCATCCGAGGCTGAACCAGAAACCGCTTCTGCCTCAAGCGTTTCTGGTGATTCCGTTGAAACACAGGAACAAGCGACGGAAAGCCATTCAGAGGAAAGTAGCCATGATCATGATCACGGCCATGCCTCTGACCATAGCCATGAGCTGGACGAAGCCACTCAGAAAATCTATGACGGCTTCTTTGAAGACAGCGAAGTAAAAGACCGTCCCCTGTCCGACTGGGAGGGGTATTGGCAATCAGTCTATCCCTACTTGCAAAGCGGTGAACTCGATGAAGTATTTGCCGATAAAGCTTTGCATTCAGATAAAAAAACGGCTGAAGAGTATAAAGAATATTACACAATAGGCTATAAGACAGACGTTGACCGTGTCGTCATTAAAGAAGATACTGTCACGTTCGTCAAAACCGGCGAAGAACTTTCAGGGAAGTATGTCTACGACGGCTACGAAATCCTTACATATGAAGCAGGCAACCGAGGCGTCCGCTTTGTCTTTAAGTTAGCGGAAGAAACGGCTGGCCTTCCGAAGTTTATCCAATTCAGTGACCATAGCATCTTTCCAACTCCTGCATCTCATTACCACTTGTATTGGGGCGATGACCGCCAAGCTTTGCTTGATGAAGTCGTAAACTGGCCGACTTATTATCCTTCTACTATGGATGGACATACGATTGCGCACGAAATGATGGCACATTGACGCAGGATTAGATCTTGTGGGGTTAATAAAAAAAGCCCACCAAGCAGGAGATCTTTCTACCTGCTTGATAAGCTGTTCGATTAAACCAACTTCTGCCCGCAATTCGGACAGAACTTCGCACCTTCATTTTTTTGGCCGCAGTTCGGACAGAAATTCGGTGCTTTTGCATTGCCGCCTGCTGCTTGCGAGTTTTGATTGCCTGCAGCGGGCTGATTCTCAGAAGCAGATTCTTTTTGTTTTTCCATCATTTCTTTGGCGATGTTCATTCCCATCATCATGCCGGCCATATCGGACGCGGTATTGGATACGGATAATTTTCCCATCGCATCGGCAACGGAGATCTGCTGGTATTTCGAAATGTCGCCCACCATGCCGTGGGAAGCGCTTTTGTTGATCATATCCTGGATTTCCTGCGGATAGTTGAAGCTCATCACCTGGAAGCCGGTGATTTTCATGCCGTCGTCCATCAATTCCATGTTCAAGTCATCTTGTATGCCAGCGCCAATTTCATGGGCGTTGGCCTGCAGATTGAACATATTCTTGCCTTCTTTGGTAATCCATTTCATCAGGAGCTGGTCGAGAATCGCAGTAATCCGGATCTTTACTTCATCTACCAAATAACTGTCGCGGATACCTGCGATTTTATCGATCAATGCCATATAATCATTCACTTTAAACTGGAAAGTGCCATTCGCCCGGATTGGCATGCCGCCCGGCAGCTCAGGGGCTGGAATGTTGATCGGGTTTTTAGTTCCCCATCTCACGACGAACTCTTTGGTATTTACAAACAGCACTTCAACTCGCATGCCGGAGTTGAAACCGAAACGGAATCCTTTCAATGTTGATAAGAAGGGCACAATTTCGGATTCAATGTCATACTCGCCGTCGTCTTCGAAAATCCCTTCGATTTTACCATTATTCAGGAACACGGCATCCTGGCCGGGCCGGATAATCAGCTTACTGCCTTTTTTGATTTCTTGATTGGTCCACTTCCAGAAAATCATGTCTTCCCTGAATTCATCCCATTCCACTACATCTGAAAATTGATTGCCGAAAAAGGCCATATTGTTCATCCCTTTCTTTGGGTCAATTAGCGCTTAGAAATTCCGGCCGCCTCCGCTGAAGGAACGACCGCCGCCAGTTGAGCCGCCTCCGCCGAAACCACCGCCTCCGCTATTGCTTTTCGGAATTCTTCGCCGCGATACCGTCTTATTCCGGAATTGGTCGCGCTGGCTTCTCACCCGCGTGTTGTTGCCGTCAAAATATGTTCGCGCCGTTGTCGTCACTCGTCCACCTGCATTTAAGACCATCGAGCCGACAATAACACCGCCAAGCAGCAAGGACAATGCCGCTTGGAACCAGGTTTTAAAGAAGATGTTTTCCGGGTTCACGCCCGGCCGGTATTCCATGTAGCGGCTCGAGGTCGTCACCGTTTCACGGAATGCACCATCGTAATCGCCGCTCCGCATAAAAGGCATGATGCGGTCGAGCACCATGTCGACCCGCTGGTTGTCGAGCGACGTTTCTGCAGCTCCGAAACCGGCGAGATAAACTTGGCGGGTCCCAATATCGATTGTCAGCAAGACCGCATTTTCCTGGTTGTTTTCTTCTGCCCACTGGTCAAAAAAATCGCCCATATATGTAGTGATTGGCAATCCGTTCATATTTGAAGTGGTCAAAAACAAAAAATCAACGCCGTGTTTTTGGCTATGTTCTGCTGCAAGATCTTCAAGTTCCCTCACTTCGGCTTCACTCAGCAGACCTGCGTTATCATAAATGTGCTGGTCGGTCTGGGCAGAAACCGCCATTCCGCCGGTGAATATTATCAAAAGCATTAATATAAACAGAACCGGTGCTTTTATATGGATTGGTCTCACCAAAGAACACCTCCGATAACGTATGAGATGGCTTTCAGGACTGCAAATGCACCTGCAGCGATGCCAGTAAACCAAGCAGCTACTTTGCCTCCGCTGATTGGCGGCTTCCCGACAACTTTCCCAGTCTGGCCATTCATCGCAAAGGTATGTTCTTTGTTTTCAAAATCATAGTAAACCATCCAAACAGGGAATAAGGTGTAGTAGACATTTTTCTTATTCGCCTGAATCTGCTTCTGGGTATAGCTGACGGTCGAATAGCCCGAAATCGTGCCATTGATATAGGCATCGATATATGGCACGATCTTCGATTCCACCCTTGAGAATAAAACCTCATCGTCGTAATCATATTTTTCAGCCAAATAACCGGCAAGATAAGGCATTCTGAAATCTTTCAGTTCCTGGTAATCGTATGGCTCTAGCTTGTCCATCAATTCATCGTCCATTTTCTCCGATGCATCTGCCGGCACTTTGAGATAACTAAGGTCGATTCCCCGATAAATGTCATAAAAATCCGTCTCCGTATAGATGGTTTCTCCCTGCTGATATTGGTGTACACGTGTTCCAATCGCTGCTACTTCAGCGGTCCCATCAATATCATAGAGCCAGAATGGCACATACATCCCCGTCATTTTCTTAATCCGGTCGCCGCTCATAAAACCTCTCGGCGTCAACCGGCCGTTCCGCGTCCATTTCCTGAAAGCGGCAACGGCTTCTTCTTTGGTGATGGTGAAAGGAATCACTTTCGCCGGGGCAAATTCACCCGTCAGCCGGTCCGACAGCACAACCGGTGCGCCGCAGAAGCTGCAATGAGTAGCAGTAGTACTGACTTCTGTCAGGATGATGGCACCGCAGTTTTCACAATGATATTCTTTCGCTCCATCCGCTTCAAACTTCTGTTGAATGTTTTCCTCCGGAAACGTTTCAATATTATCCTGCCTTCCGCAGCTGGGGCAGGACAATGTGCCCGAATCCGCGTCAAACGCCATATCCGACCCGCAATTGGGGCATTTATATTGAACGGCCAATCCCGCTCCCTCCCTTCTGCTTGCAGGAATCAATTTTCTCTCTTTAGCCATTATTCGCCTTTGCTAAGCTGAGATTTCAGCGCCTCCAACTCATCATCCACATTGATTTCGCCTTTAAGCAATTCCAGTTCACTGTCCACATTCGTGTCAGTCTCGTATTTCGCAGCCAAATCTTTGATGTCAGTACCTGAACTTTTATTCAGTTCGGCCATGGCCATCGCTTCGTCGAGCTCCTGGTTGATTTTCTCTTCCATCTTATCGAATGCGGAAATCCGCTCGCCCGTACTGCTCACAGAAGAATTCAACTCATTCATGCGTTTTTGCGTCTTCGCGACAGAGGCCTTCCCTTTCAGCTCGGCACGGCGCGACTCCAGTTCACCGATATCCGACTCCAGTTTGTCATGCATCTGGCGCATCTGTGTGGTGTTGGCAGCTGCCAGCTCCACAGCCGTCTGCATCGTTTTTTCCTTTTCTGCCAATTCCGCTTTTCGCTGAAGAAACTTCCGGGCATCGTCTTCGTTTTGTGCTTCCAGCGCTTTCACTGCGTAGCGCTGCATATCGTCGATTTCTTTCTGCAGCTCCGCCAATTCCCGACGCTCCCGCTTCTCAGCCGCCATGATGGCAGCTGTTTCCGATTTCACTTTTCCTAAATCGCTGTTCAAATCGCGCAAGTACTGGTCAATCATCTTCTCCGGGTCTTCAGCTTGATCCAGCATTGCATGGATATTGCTTGCCATAATGTCTCTGAAACGTTTTAGAATTTCCATCATCATTCTCCTTTTTCATCTAGTTTGGCGGTCCTGTCGGGCAGTACCTCTTATAAGGAGAGATTACCCTTAACCACCGGTGAATAATCATGTGTAAAACTTGATGAGACTGGTTGGTAAGGCAGCCCATTTAAAATAGCTGTCTCCTGCTATACGTTCTAAGCCAGGAAAAGTTTTCAATTTGTACTATATATAAATATATGTAAGTTGCAGTACGTCGTTAGGGATGGCGGAGACACTGATTGAAAATGGGGAAACATCGAGAAGGAAATAAAATACTTCTTTGACTGGCACTTCACCAAGGGACCTTCGCGGTGAGCGAAGGCTTTCCATTTTGTTTTTGGTTTGTGCTATTGAAATTGAAGAACACCGATAGAAACATCTGAAACACCGATAGAAACTGTTGAAACGTCGATAGAAATTCTTGAAACACCGATTCAACGGCGAGAAACGCAGATAGAAGGCTGATGGAACACCGATAAAGATTTGGTGAAAAAGTTCGGTAAAGAAATTATTCGACTTCTTAAGCACAGCTCTCTTTATTCACCTAACTTATTCAAGAGAATTCTAAAAAAGCAGCATATAAAAACCCCTCTTAAGAATCATCTTAAGAGGGGTTTTAGCTCACTATTCCATTACTATGCTTTCAAAGCTTCATACTGCCGAATCACTTCTTGGGTGATTTCGCTGTTTTCATCCAGTCCGCTTACTTCTTTCAGCACCGATGCTGGTCCATTTTTCTGAATCATGCTTTGAATTTTCATTGCTTCTTCATCTTCTGGATGGTCGAACGCCAATGCAGCTGCAATCGCTTTGGCCAGATAGGTATAAGACAATCCAGCTTTTTGCGCTTGCGTCGTCGGCCGGATAAAGCGGTCATCCGGTCCGAGCTTACGTATAGGTGCCCGTCCTACTCTTGTAACCCCGTCATTTAAAAACGAATTCTTGAAGCGCTCGATGTTTTTATTGATATAAGCCAGGTGTTCTTCTTCATCAAGGCCGTACTCTTTTATGAGATATGCGCCTGTTTCTTTCAGCGTTTCCCGCACTTGGTCTTCAATTTGCTTATCTGCCAAGGTTTGGTCAATTGTCGATTTGCCGGCAAGATAACCAAGGTATGCAATCACGGCATGCCCTGTATTAACGGTAAAAAGCTTCCGTTCGATAAAAGGTGCAAGGTTCTCGACAAGGGTCATGCCTGTTACCGGCGGAATTGTTTCGCTGGTTTCGACTACCCACTCGTAATAGGGCTCCACCAGCACATCGAGTGAACTGCTGTCTTGAATCGGTACGATCCGGTCGACTGCAGAGTTGAAGAAATAAATGCTGCCTTCGAGCTTGTCCTTCGTTTCCTCGTCGAGATTGTCCAAAATATGTTTTTTTAAGATATCGGTTGCTCCAATTTGGTTTTCACAAGCAATGACATACAATTTCTCATCGGTAGCCTGAAGGCGTTCTGCAATGCCCCGGGCAATCAGCGGAGCGATACGCGGCAAGATGTTCGGGCCAATCGCGGTGGTCAAATAAGTCGCTTTTTGAATCGCTTCTATTACACCGTCTTCATCTTTCATATTGTTGACGCCTGAAACATTCTCGATGGTAATCGTTTCTTCTTGCGCTTGCGCCAATTTTACGTTGTATTTTTGTTCTTCATTTAATTTATTGATGATCGGGTCTGCCACATCCACAAATGTCACATGATAACCGGATTCGGAAAATAACGCCCCGATAAACCCTCTGCCAATGTTTCCTGCTCCAAAATGAACGGTTTGTTTCAATAAGATCATTCCTTTATCAAATTATTTTGTAGGTAATCGAAGAATAAATCTTCGAGCTTGTTTCGAATCATGCTTTCATTAGAAGATGAAAAAATCATCATTGCCGCATCGCTTTCGATCAAGCTTGAACTGATGAGGCTCAGTATTTCCTGCTCTCTGTGGCTCATGTCAAGCGGCGCCAGCATCAACAGCAGATTTCTCATCTGCACTGTTCCGCCATCCATCCCTTTGACGGTACTCGGGTTGTCCAAGTGCACCACTTGAAACAGCAACTCCCGGACAGATTCATCGCGGCAATGGAAAAGAGCCATATTGGTGTTCGGAATTCCGAGCCCGCCTTTTGCTTCCCGCTCCTCTAATTGGCGAATGGCAGCATTGGCACTGGCGATAAGCCCGTTCCGTTCTGCCTGCCCGAGTACTTCATCTAAAACCTTCCAGTGATCCGTAACATGCTGTTTTCTAAATACCTGGAAATTCGTTAAAATGGCGTCCATGCTGGATTGCACGTCTTTTATGTCCTGCAGGAGATTCTGCACATTCGGCCGATTATTTTTAATTACAGTTTCGTCCGGTTTTCCAAAATTCACGTATTGCTTTTTCCTGGTGATTTTCTCTAAATTATTCTGCAGATAGCTTTCGATGGATCCAATGTCTTTGTCACTGAGCAGCGGACTCACCATAATGTAATCGACGTCTGTAATCGGAAGCCGAATGGTGGATATCACCAAATCATATTCCTGAAAATGAGCGGATTGAAAATCGTTGATTGATAAAATCTCCACCGAATTGATTTCCGCCAGCTCTTTTTGAATGCGGCTCGCCAGCATTTTGGAAGTCCCGATGCCTGTCGGGCAGACGACTACTGCGTCAATCCGGACTCTTTCTTCGTTCACCAGCAAAGCCGAACCGAAATGCAAGACAATGAAGGCAATTTCATCAGCTGGAAATTCAAGGTTCTTGAATTCCGTTTCCAGACTCTGCTTTACCGCCATAAACAATACCGGATACTTTTTCTTGATTTCATCGGTCAATGGATTAAAGGGTTCCAAGTTTTGCTTCAAGCGGAAAATGGATGGCCCCATATGCGCGAGCAAGCCTTGGTACAATGAAAAATCATCAGTCAGATCCACATGCAGCTGGGATGATACATTGCGGATCATGTTTTTAATCAGCTTGCCAAGCAGCACGCTATCGTAATAAACCAAGTCAGCTGCCTGCACTTTTGACCCTTTTAAAATCACTGACAAAAAATGCACATCTTCAGCAGTCAGCGGGATCGCAAGCCTGTCGCTTAATTCTTCGCAAATCGTTTCCATCAATTGATGTTCATTGGTTGATTCGGTTGCCTTCTCATCCGGTTCCAACAAGAAATGCTGTTCTGTCCGCTGCAGCGTCAGGCAGATATGGACGACCAGCCCAATATAATCGCTGTCTGCCAACCGTGTTTGTTCTTTATTGATTTTTTGGTTCACCAATTGATCGGTCAATGCCAAATAATGCGGTGAAAAATAACCAAGAACTTTCTCTTCCGGGTTTTTCCCTTGCTGCAGAAAATACAAACTTTCAATGAGCTCTTCATAAAAATAGACAAGGAAGTAGCTGGCCAATGCATGCCGTTTATTGGCTTCCTGGCCATCCACTTCTATCCCGACTCCTCTTCTTCTCGACAAGGTGACCGAAAATTTATGGAGCCACTCGGTCAAATCGTCCAAGTACGAGGTCAGCGTAGCGGTGCTGATTCCCAGTTGTTTGGCCAGCATCTGCTTTTTGAAAGAAGGACCCTCATGCAGCAATATGATCAACAAACTCAACTTCCGTTCTTCAGGCGTTTCATCAGTCGGGCTGACACTGATCAAACGCTGGATCAGCCGATAGATTTGTTCATTATTGCCTTCAATGAAGAGGCCTTCATTTGCTGTGCGCTTTACTTCCAGATCAAATTGCTTCAGCAGCTTTTCTATTGATTTCAAATCCCGCTGTATCGTCCTGGCACTTACATTCATGTATGTAGATAGGGAGTGTACCGTATGCTTTCCAGATGTTCTGACAATCAACTCGATAATGGACTTTTCCCTAAATGTAATAAACATCTATTTCACTCATTTCACTTTTAAGATTCCTTCAAGAGCGAGAAATGCAAAATAGAATAAAAGGCAGGAAATCCTGCCTTTCTCTTTAAAGTGTTTATTTGCGGTTGATGATCTCTAATAATTCTTTAGCGGATTTTGCTTCCACCAGCTGATCGACATTGTCCTGTTCAGCACAAATGACTGCAATGCCTGAAAGGATTTCTAGGTGCGTGCCGTCTTTGCCGGCGATTCCAAAGATCAATTTTGCACTTTCTCCATTAAAGTCTACTCCATTTGGAACTTGAACAACAGTAAAGCCTGATTTGATGACCGATTTTTTGGCTTCTTCGGTGCCGTGAGGAATTGCGACGTTGTTGCCCATATAAGTTGTTGTGATTTCTTCACGTTTCATCATTTCATCCACATAGGATTCTTCTACGTAGCCGGCATTCACAAGTGCTTGTCCGGCAAATCGGATCGCTTCTTCTTTAGTGTTGAAGCTTTGGCCGATAAAGATGTTTTCTTCCAGCAGCAGCTGATCTTCTTGAGCTTCATTAGGAGCTTCTGTCGCAGCTGTTTCACTTTCTTCAACCAGCTCCACTTGCTCACCTGTCACACCATTTTTCAGCCGATCGATCAATGTGTCGTATTCCGGGCTCGATAAGAAGTTATCAACTGAAATGTGATAGGCATTCGGCACTTTACTTTGCGCTCGTGGTGTCAGTTCTTCCTGGGTAATGACGATTTGAGAATCGGATGGAATCGTGCTGATTGCTGTATTCGTCACTTTGACGTCCAGACCCGCTTCTTTTACTTTCTTACGTAAAAGAGAAGCACCCATGGCACTCGATCCCATTCCGGCATCGCAGGCAAATATGATTTTTTCGACGTTTTCGGGGAAAACGCCTTTAGCCGTTGCTGCAGTTGCGCCTAACTCTCCAGCAATTGAACTTTTCTTGCCTTTCATTTGTTCCATTTTCTTTGTCGCTTCATTAATGTCTTCATCTGTTTGTTTGCTTGATTTTAGAATGACAGCAGAAATCAGGAAGGATATGGCTGTTGCAACAAATACCGCTGCAAAGTTAGCCAAGTAAGCCATTCCTTCAGGCGGTGTAACAGCAGCAATCGCCAGGATGCTTCCCGGTGATGCAGGCGCCACCAAGCCTCCGCCCATCAACACAAGTGTAAAGACGCCACTCATCCCGCCTAGGATAACAGACAACAGCAACATCGGTTTCATTAAAACGTAAGGGAAATAAATTTCATGAATCCCACCGAAGAAATGAATGATGGCCGCTCCCGGGGCAGATTGTTTCGCCATTCCTTTTCCGAATAGCATAAACGCAAGCAGCACACCGAGACCCGGTCCAGGGTTTGATTCCAATAGGAACAGGACTGATTTTCCGGCTTGCTGAACTTGCTCCAACCCGATTGGCGATAAGACCCCATGGTTGATGGCGTTATTCAAGAAGAGAATTTTCGCCGGTTCGATCAGAATACTCGTTAATGGCAATAAGCCTGCTTCCAATAACCAATCGACACCTGATACAAGAACTTGCGTAAACGCTTTTACAGCTGGCCCAACTCCAAGGAAGGCGAGAATCGCAAGCCCGCCGCCTAGAATCCCGGCAGAGAAGTTATTGACCAACATTTCAAAACCGGTCCGGATTTTCCCTTCAATCAATTGGTCAAATTTCTTAATGACAAATGCCCCGAGCGGCCCCATGATCATGGCCCCTAAGAACATTGGTGTATCCGGTGCTCCGATGATAACCCCCATCGTTGCAATCGTACCGACTACTCCACCGCGCTGGTCATAGATTAGCCGGCCTCCTGTATACCCGATTAAGAGCGGCAGCATGTATGTAACCATCGGGCCGACCATTTGGCCGAGTTCTTCGTTCGGGAAAAAGCCCGTCGGAATGAACAATGCCGTTATTAATCCCCAGGCGATAAATGCACCGATATTCGGCAGCACCATCGAACTCAGGAAGTTACCGAATTTTTGTATGGAAACTTTCATCGCTGATTGATTCATCACATTCATCCTTTCTCTAAAAAAGAGCAGCAGCTCTTTTTGATCTTACTTAAATCATAGAGGATGAATGGAAGCGTATTCAATAAGAAGGAAAGTTAACTTTGTCGCTCTTGTCCGGACAAGCCTGTTGTTTCTCTGTTTTATAGGAAGAAAATCGGGAAACACCGATAAAAATCTTCAAAACACCGATAGAAACTGCCGTAACGTCGATAAGATCGCGGAAAACGTCGATAGAAGTCTCCAGAAACACCGATAAAGATTTAAAAAGTTATTTAAGAACGCAAAAAAGCCACAGCCGAAAACTCCCTCACCGTAGTTAGTCCTAGCTAACTACAGCGGTCCAGTTTTGTGGCTATGGCTTTGCGATGAATTTGATGCGCAATCTTTAAGGCAATGAATCAGGATCCAATAAAGTTCCCATCATTTTATATCCGAATCAGCCAGGGAACCAGCCAGTCGGTTCAACATTCAATCTAGTGTTGATTTGCTTAATCTCCTGAAAATCTTCCATTCCGTATTTCCCGAGGCTTCTGCCAATCCCACTCTGTTTATATCCACCCCATGGGCCTTCAACATAAGTTGGGTGGTAATCGTTGATCCATGTAATGCCCGCACGAATTTTCTTGATGACCCGCAGTGCTTTTGCTCCGTCATTTGAGAATACCCCGCCTGCAAGACCATAGTCTGTATCATTCGCCAATCGGATCGCTTCTTCTTCTGTGCTGAATTTCTGGATGGTCACAACAGGACCGAAGATTTCTTCACGGACAATGCGCATGTCGTTAGTGACATCAGTGAAGACAGTCGGTTTGATGAAGAATCCTTTATCAAGCCCATCTTCCGTTAAGCGATAGCCGCCAGCCGCTAATGTGGCACCTTCCGCTTTGCCGATTTCGATGTAGTTTAAAATGCTGTTCATTTGTGCTTCGCTGACGATCGCCCCTACATCATTGCCTTCTTCTAATCCAGGGCCGACTTTGATTTTATTGGCACGTTCCACGTAGCGTTCAACATATTTGTCATAAATGCTTTCTTCCACTAAAATGCGGCTTCCCGACGAACATACCTGTCCGGCACCCAAGAAGATTCCAAACAAACCGTAATCCACAGCTGTTTCAAAATCAGCATCTGCAAAAACGATATTCGGCGACTTGCCGCCCAGTTCAAGCGAAATTTTCTTCAAGTTGCCAGCTGCTGCCCGCATGATTTCGCGACCCACTTCTGTGCTTCCAGTGAAAGATACAACATCTACGTCCATGCTTTCAGAAATGGTTTGGCCAATAATTGAACCACGGCCCAATACCATATTTGCAACCCCTTTAGGGACTCCGACTTCTTCCAGGATTTCAAACAGTTTCATTGCTGTAACCGGTGTTACTTCAGCAGGTTTGTACACAATAGAGTTTCCAGCTGCCAGTGCAGGGGCGATTTTCCAAACGCTCATGAGCAGCGGGAAGTTCCAAGGAACAATCAATCCTGCCACGCCTACTGGCTCTTTCACTACCATTGCCTGTACATTGTCTGGCACCTGATACGTTTCACCTTCAGGATGCAGGATCAAGCCGGCATAATAACGGAAGCAAGTTGCTGCATCCGCGACATCAGCTGCTGCTTCGTCTTTGCGTTTGCCGTTATCCATTGTTTCCAGAACCGTCAATTCTTCTGCACGTTCATCAATTTTGTCAGCAATGGCATTTAAGATGGCCGCACGTTCATGAGTCGTTTTGCCCGACCAAATTCCGCTTTCAAATGAGTCGCGGGCTGCACGGATTGCTTCTTCCGTCTCTTCTTTGCTTGAGCGCGGCGCATGGGCAATCACTTCCTGGTTTGCCGGATTGATGACCTTAGAAATTTCGCCAGATTCAGCCAACCGCCATTCCCCGTTGATGTAATTTTTCAATTCCAATACACTTGTCAATACTGTCATTTTATTTTCCCCCTTATTTTTTCATGCTTAAATTTTAATGGCAATTTTTCCGGATTTGGCGCGTGAGCAGCAAGCTATAATAGAGTTTCGTTTTTGACGGTCATCATCCGTCAAGAAAATATCACGGTGAAGAACTTCGCCTTCTGCGACTTCCAATTCGCAGCTTCCACAGCCGCCTATTTTACAAGCGTACGGTGCGTCAATTCCTGCTTTTAGCAATGCATCCAACAATGTCTCATTCTCGCCTACATGCAGCGTTGTTTCGCTGTCGATCAGTTCGGCAATAAATGCATTTTTCGGTCCATTATCCTGGCCGCTGGAGAATAACTCGAAATGAATGGCTTTTGCCGGGTATCCATAGGATGCTGCTGCCTCCCGGTATTCTTTTACCATGCTTACCGGTCCGCAGAAATAAACATGCGTACCAATGCGATGGTTCAGCATGGAAGTCGGCGACATCTTTTGCGGTTCATCGCCGCGGGAAAAGTAAAAATGGCAGCGATCGCCGTACTCTTCTTTTAACCGCTCATAAAAAGCACATTGTTCTGCAGTCCGGGCAGTGTAATGGAGCTCGAACGTCTGCCACTCCTGCAAGTCTTTCGCCATGGTCAAAAACGGCGTGATGCCTATGCCTGCCGCATAGAAAACATGGTGCTTCGCTTGATAGCTCAATGCAAAATGATTTCTTGGGAAACTGATTTCGAGTTCTGTACCAACCTCGACTTCCGTATGCCAATAAAGAGATCCCCCTGTTGAATAATCATCTTGCCTGATGGCTATTTCGTAGAAATTCCGTTCTTGCGGATGGCTTACAAGAGAATAGGCTCTCTCTAAAATCTCGTCTCCTTTTTTCAGGAACGTTTTTATATGAGCTCCTCCTGCAAATGCCGGCAACGGTAAATTATCGGTAGGAGCAAAGCGGAACCGCTTTACAAACTCTGTCTCTCGTGTGATTTGAACAACTTTCACTTGAATATTCCCTGCGACTCTCATCTCTATCAACTCCCCACTGTTTGTCGCTGTTCAACAGGTATAAATGGATAACCAATATAACCTTTTCTTAGCTTGGAAAAGAATGGCCCGACTTCCAAGTGAGCGCTGCACTGGCATTGCACAGCTGACTCGTTGCTTGGAATTTCAGAAGTGCTAAAACACTTCATGCAGTATATAAAACGCTTTTTTTGACCGATAATGAGTGTTTGGATTTC
Organism: Planococcus sp. VCh962; assembly: GCF_057748275.1. Lineage (NCBI taxonomy): Bacteria > Bacillati > Bacillota > Bacilli > Caryophanales > Caryophanaceae > Planococcus > Planococcus sp. VCh962. The sequence goes on along the minus strand of NZ_JBYLHS010000006.1, from coordinate 148,865 downwards.
CTGTTCTGAGGCTCCTTCGTCCACAGCAGCAGAAAAAATCCGGTAAGCCGTATCCCAATTGGCGATAATGCATAATTGGGTTCCCATTTTTTGAGATGCTACGAATTCACTGATCGTCTGGCTGGAAGTGCTTTCTGAAACCAGAAGCGCGGTTGCAGGAACATTCCCCGCTTTTTCCAACAAAGCTTCTGCTTGCCATTTGCCGCTTTCATCAAACAACACCGCAATTTTTGTTCGCCCTTGCAACAATGAAAATTCATCGGCTAATGTAGGGGATTGATCAAATAATACCGGACGGCTGTACATAAAAATCCTCTCCTTTATGCTCGGCTTTCTTGATTTGCTTTCATTTTTTCATCTTCTCTGCGCAAATATTCAACCGTTTGCGGCAAGTAAGGTGCAATTCCTTTGTACTCTGCCATTGGTTCTGGAATATCCTGCAAGACGCTATAAGTTAGATCAAACCATTCCTGACGCAATTTCAAGTCCTCCATCGGCAAGAACTGCGTATTCAAAACAAACAAAATCGCATTGCTTCTTGGCATCCGGTAGAACTTCTGCTCTTCTACACGAAGGCGGACCAGTTTTCCGGCATTTTCAGCCGTGATCAGACTTCTCTCCGGTGCCCAAACGTCCATTGTTTCGTAGTTAACATCCCAGCGGTTGGCCATTAAGTTCCAGTTGATGCGTGTCCAAGGTTCTCCCGCTTCAATCGAATGCAAGAATTGGCGGACCCGATCAGCCAGTTGATCGCCTTTACGTGACACAAATGGAACAGGACCGTGAATTTCATTGAAAGACATCCCTTTGTTCCAATGAGCTGAAAACAAAGCGGCGTAAGACACTTGTCCAACTTCCAAATAATAATTGTCGTCGCGATGCACCATCAAAACAAAATCGTTATGGAAATGGCGTCCGATATAATCCAAAGGCTCTAGCTCCAATGTGCTGGAGTCACCAAAAACAAAAGATTCTTCTTCTCCCAAGATATTGTTTTTGAACGTCCAGTTGGAGCCGTCCTTCGTCACTTCGAAATGCTGCGGGTAACGGCTCACTGCCATATCCACAAGCATTTCCAGCACTTCCCATTGCATTTCATGCGTGTGCGGGAAAGATTGGAAACGAACATCCGGCTGTTCATCCAAAAGACGTCTTTTGGCTTGGATCTGTAATTCATACTCTGGGGTGATTTCCACGCAATTTATATTTTGCAGTTTTTTCAGGTCATTCGAATAGCGGTAGTTTCCTGAAGTAAAAGGAAACGGAAACGTCGATAAATCAGTAGTTTTAAAATCCATGCTTTGTGTAAACATATTAAATTTCCCCTTTCGAGATTAAGGTATTTGCTGTTTCTTTAGGTTTTACAATGACGGGACTATTAACTTGATCAACTTCATATTTGAAAATATATTTAGCGGACACGTAATACGAAATCAATGCCGCAAAATAGGTTGGAATCCCTGCTGACATGTATAAAAACAAATTGCTCGAGTTGAATGTAAGCGGATTGTATAATCCCCAGTAAACCAGGACACTGACTGCAATCGCGACAAGTGCGGATGGGTTTACCCCTTTCCAATACGTATACGCACCTTCTGTATCGTAAAGATGCCTTAAAGAAATTTTTTGCTTTTTAACAAAGAAGTAGTCGGCGATAATAATTCCGCCAAGGCTTGCCATGATAAAAGAAATGACCGCTATGAAAGACCCGAAAGCGTTATAGAAAGTAGCGCTTAATAATAGGAATACCGCAGGAATCGTCGTGCCCATTGAAAACAGCCATGTCTTTTTCGGAAACAAAGCTTTAAAGCTGACAGCTTGCGAATACATAAGGAAAATCGCTGCACCTACATTGGCTACCGTCAGCATTACCAAACCGATAAATCCGGCGTATGGACCTGCGATTGGCATCATCCAGCTTGCCGGTGCCAGTGAACCTGCGATCAATGTTGAAAAAGCAGCGACAATCGATGCCAACGAAACGATGACACCATAGCTATAGAAACCAGCTTTAAAAGCGTGCTTTTCATTTTTAGCAAGCCTGCTGTATTGGCCTAAATAAGGCAGCCACGAGAATCCTAAACCGATATTGATTTCAAGGGCGATGGCAAGTGAACGTGAACTGGTTTCAAAAGGTTCCGCAGGAAGCAGCGAGTTCAAGGCCGGAATATGTTGGCCAAACAAGATAAGCGCGATCAGCCCCACCAGGAAAATAATGAAAGCCGGGACTGCAAAAAGATTAAATTTCCGAATGGCTGCAGGGCCGCGCACCGTAATCATAAACGTCACTGCAAACAGGAATATGGCAAAAAATGGTGTTCCGGTCCCTGGGCTGGCAAAGAAAGACGGCATCCCCAGCCAGACAGCAACTTCAACCAAAGCCTCCCCTGCCATAAACAAAGCAATCGCAATATAACCGAGAGTTAGAACCAAAAAGATGAAGAAAAATCCATAGGCGCCTTTATAGCCCAGAGAACTGCGGAAGCCGACAAATGTATCAATCCCATACCTGGCGAAGAACAGAATAATGGGGGCGATCAAAAACATCGGAAAGGCATTACCAAAAAGTGTGGCTGCCAAGGATTCGGATGACCCCAACATGCTTCCTGTATAAGCACCGGTCAGAAGCCCGAATGCTGATAAACCAATGACCACTTGGACAAGCAGTAAATCCCCGAAATTGAAAATGCGCCCTTTTTTGTCTGTGGGCAAAAATCCGAAAGCCACGTCATTTGTTACAGCTGATGTTTGCTTTGGCATAAAACCCCTCCTTCTTAACTGTCATTTTCTAGTATTGGTAAAACGTTTTCTGCATGGTATTCTAGACTCTATATGACTGTGGCAACTAAAAAGACCGTGATCAGGCTCATGACCGCTATAACTCCTGTGGCATCTTTCCACTGAGTATGTTCCGTCTTGTCGTTTTCGCTGTTTTCATAAACTTGGATTCTTTGTTCCAAGTCTTCGTACATGCCTCGGATAAATGGGTCATCAGATTGAAGGTTTTGCTCGTACTTGCTCTTCTCTTTCATAATTAACCTCCCATTTTATAAAATAATTAAATGTATATTAATTTATATAGCAATAAGCGTGCCAACTATGAAAGCGCTTTAATTATCACTTTACAAGAATGGTTTTCCGTAACTTCATTCATTAATGAAATATAAATTCAATTCTGAAATTTCGAATAGGAGCAATGCAAATGGAATGGAAATCTGTCTTACTTCAAATTTATGATTACTTGATTGTGGCCACCAAGGACGGCACTATATGCTCTGCAGACGGTGAAGGTGCTGCCTTTCCGGATAACATTTCTTCATATAAAACAATAAACGAATTGGAAATCAAATTATTCACGGAAGGGGTTTATTCTCAACTAGAAGCAGGAATAGAAAAACAGGTTTTCCGGCAAACCACTTGGATGGGGCTCGATGTGCTGACCACGGTCTTTAAGGATCAAAATCATTTCTACTTTGCTTATACACACCGGGTGCCTTCCTATATAGAGAAAGAAAAAGCCGAACCGGTCGATTTCAAATCTTCGTCTTTTATCGTGAACAGCCAAGCAATGCAGGAAGTCGCTTTTAAATTGCAGAAAGTTGCTGCAGTCGGAGTGACGGTCCTCTTGCTCGGCGAATCAGGTGTCGGAAAAGAAATGGCGGCAAAAACGATTCACCAAATAGGAAGTCGTGCTGACAAACCATTTGTTTCCATAAACTGCGGAGCGATTCCTGAGAACTTATTGGAAAGTGAATTATTCGGGTTTGTAGACGGGGCTTTTACGGGAGCTAAAAGAGGCGGTGTCGAAGGGAAATTCCGCCAAGCGCATACCGGAATCCTGTTTTTGGATGAAGTCGGTGAATTATCTCTGTCACTGCAAGTGAAAATTTTACGGGCACTTGAAGAACGGGTCATTACGCCTATCGGCAGCAGCCAGTCGTATCCAGTAGATATCCAGGTCATTGCGGCTACCAACAGGCCGCTTGAAGAAGCTGTGGCAAAAGGAGAATTCCGGGAAGATTTATATTACCGATTAAATGTAGTACCGGTAATGATTCCCCCTTTGCGTGACCGAGTGGAAGAAATCCCTTCCCTGATTCAGCACTTCATCCAGAAATTCAATACGCGTTATCAAAAACAAATCAGTTTTTCTCCTGATGCACTTGATTATTTATGTTTGCAGCCTTGGCCTGGCAATATTCGAGAGCTGGAAAACATGGTGGACCGTCTGATTGTTCTATCCAATACATCCGTTATTACGAGTTCATTGATCGAACAAATCATTCCACCAAGATTCCCATCCCGGACCACCAGCCCCATGATCAGCCAGTTGATGCCGCTTCAAGAAGCTGTGGAGATGGTGGAAGAAGAGTTGATTACCATGGCAATGGAACAATACAAGTCGGTCAAATTGGCGTCGAATATCCTGGGCATCAGCCAACCCACCATGAGCCGGAAATACAAGAAAATCAGGGATATGCAAAATAACGGAGGCAATCTGCTAAGTAAGCGCAGAATTTTGGAAGAGCAGTTAAACAAACAACTGCGCTCCATTACCGTTGTTACAGCTGTGGCCATTTCTCCTGAAGAAGTGCGAAATGCAATGAAAGACACGGCGAACGCCACGCTTCGAGCCCCGCTGGCGCAAAAGTTTACAGCAATCCATCAACAAGAAGGCGGAATCAAATGGGTCTATGTTTTCCAGATGCAGCCGGACGGAAAAGTGCTTCATATAGCGGCCTCTGATGACTTTGTCATTGAACCCGGCGAAGAGTATATTGGGCCGCCCGAAATGATGAAAGTAATTTATGAAGCCTTTAAAGGAAAAAGCGGTGTCACGCCTTTATATGAAGATGAGTACGGGGTGTGGAAGAGCAGCGCCGCTCCGCTTTACGATGAATTCGGCCAAGTCATTGCCATGGTCGGCTTTGATTATAGTGAAGAATACGTCAACAGCGAATTGCAGCGGCTCAGCAAGCAATTGAATATCACACTTTAAGTTTTGTGCAGAAAAAAAGAAGGTAAAAGCATTGAGGGCATATCCCCATCAATCTTTCACCTTCTTTTCATGTATATTTTTATAATCCATTGCCTTAACTGTAGCGTACCCGCTTCGCTGAATTGCTGATCAACAGTTCTTCTCTGTATTTCGCCACTGTTCTTCGGGAAATATGAACATTCTCCTCTTTCAATATAGCGGCCAGTTTTTGATCGGAATAGGGTTTCCTGCTATCTTCCGAATCAATAATCTCTTTGATTCTCATTTTGATTTGGGAAGTGGATTCTGTTTGTCCTTCCGTGTTCAGGAATCCTTTGGCAAAAAGCGTTTGCAGCTTGAAGACTCCGAATGGTGTTTGGATGTATTTGCTGTTGACCGCTCGGCTGATTGTGGATTCATGGACTTCCAGCAGTTCCGCAACATCTTTTAGACGCATGGGCTTTAAAGCGGCTAATCCTTTTTCGAAAAAACTCGCCTGCATTTCTATAAGCAGCCTCGCCAGCCGGTAAAGTGTTTGATCTCTTTGCTCCAGTCCCTGGATCAAGATGCTGGCATCTTTTAAATTCGTTTTTAAATACTTTTTTGTCTCATCATCGCATTCTTTCATCATGTGTGCATAATATTCATTGATTGATATTGTAGGGATATGCTTTCTATTCACGCTTACAACCAATTCATCCCCCACTTCATCCACTATGATATCCGGAATAACATACTCAACTGCGCCATAAGCCACATCCTGCAATGGCTTCGGGTTAAGGGCTCTGATGAAATCGACAGCAGCTTGCACCTCTTCTTTAGACTTTTTACACAAACCCGCAATTTTCTTTAAGGCCCCTTGTGCCAGGTCATCGAGATGATGGGCTGCAATTCGATAAGGCAAACAAGTTTCTGAATGGGTTTCTGCCAGCTGGATCAACAGGCATTCTTTCAGGTTTCTTGCGCCAATGCCAGCCGGTTCAAATGTGTGAAGCAGCCGCAGGATTTTTTCCGCCGTCTCGGTCGTCACACCGAACTTGTCGGCTGCAGTCTCCAAGGAAACATCCAAGTACCCTGATTCATCTAAATTTTTAATGTAAAAAAGGAGAATTCTTCTTTCGCTGTCACTCAAATCAGCATTAGAAGGAATCTGTTCCACTAAGAATTTCTCTATATCCTCTGCTTCCTGGCTTACCGGTCTCTTGGTATGTAGATAATCCTCATTTATATGTTTGACCGAAGTGGCTGAACCTGAATGATTCTTCAGAAGAGCCATCTTCTCTATTTTTTTAAAGTCCACTTGATGGTCTTGATATTCAATATTGAGTAAAGGATTTTCCGACACTCTCTCTGCTAGGCTTGCTTGCAGTTCCACTGCCGACATTTGGAGAACCTGCAGCGATTGTTGCATTTCCTGCGTCATTTTCAACGCTAAACTTTGTTTGATATTAACTTCGAGCTGCATGAACATTACCACCTTTTAAAACATTATTAATAGTATAATAATATACATCCGCAACTTTTACTGCACTTTATTAAAAATATGTTTTAAATCCATTCTGTTATAACAGTTAAGGTGATGAAGAAACCTTAATTATGAAGATTTTTTGATTGCTGACCTTTATATTGACAGCATTCCTATTTATTTCATAACTTTAAATCGTTGTATTTACTTAACCGATATTCCGCCAACCAGCTGCGCTTTCCGCGGGCGAGCGCCAAGCCGCTTCGTCGCTGCGCTCCTGTCTCTGCATCGCTGCGCTAGCTTCGAGACATGAAAGGGCGTTGCAGGGTCTCGGCTGTCTCGCTTTCCCGCAGGCGTCTCCGCTGGTTGGCTCCATATCTGAAGAGCAGGAACAAACAGTAGAGAGCTTTTTCAACCAATCACCGGTTTTAGAGAATCACAAAAGGTGATAAAACAAAGTTGAATGCAGCGGAAGGCGGCGACTCCTGCGGAATCAGCGCGAGCTGAAGACCCTGGACTGAGCTCAGCGAAGGAAGCGGCTGAAGCCGTGCCCGCGGAAAGCGTCCGCCCTGCAGCGAAATGAAAGAAGTACAAGTAACTTTCTAAAAAAACCGAAAAACAGATAATCCGCAAAGGGATTATCTGTTTTTATTTGCCTGGATTAAGTTATAGCGATGATTGCGCTTCAGCCATGAACGCTTGCTTCACGGAAGTTCATTTACTCTTAAAGTGCAGCTACCGCTTCGTTCAGGTTTTCTTCAATTGCTACATATTCATAGCCATGCGCTTCAGCTACTGCTTTATAAGTGACTTTCCCATCGACAACGTTGATGCCTTTTGCGAGTGCTTTGTTGGCTAATGCAGCTTGTTTATAGCCTTTATTGGCAATCTGCACGCCATATGGAATAGTGACATTCGTCAGCGCCATTGTTGATGTGCGGGCTACCGCTCCTGGCATATTTGCTACGGAATAATGGACAACGCCATGTTTGATATATGTCGGATTACTGTGCGTTGTGATATGGTCAACCGTTTCAATCGAACCGCCTTGATCGATTGCCACGTCCACAATAACGGCTCCTGGCTGCATGGTTTTCACCATTTCTTCCGTGACGAGCATTGGCGCTCGAGAACCTGGGATTAAAACTGCGCCGACAAGCAGGTCAGCTTCTTTGACTGCATTGGCAATGTTAAAAGGGTTGGAAGCCAAGGTCTTCAGCCTTCCACCGAACTGGTCATCCAGTTGGCGGAGGCGGTCAATATTGACATCAAGAATCGTTACATTCGCTCCTAGGCCAATAGCCATTTTCGCAGCATTGGTGCCAACGATTCCCCCGCCGATGATGACTACGTTGCCTGGCGCTACACCCGGAACGCCGCCTAAAAGGACACCTCTGCCTCCTTTAGGATTCTCAAGGAATTGTGCGCCGATTTGAACAGACATCCGCCCGGCCACTTCGCTCATTGGCGTTAACAGTGGAAGTGCCCCGCTATCAAGCTGGATTGTCTCATAAGCAATCGCCGTCACTTTCTTATCGATAAGCGCTTTGGTCAGTTCTGGTTCCGGAGCCAAATGCAGGTACGTATAAAGGATTTGCCCTTCGCGGAAATTCTGATATTCCTCAGCTACCGGTTCTTTAACTTTGACCACCATTTCCGCTGACCATGCCTCTTGTGCTGTTTCTACAATTTTTGCCCCTGCGTTTTGATATTCTTCGTCAGTGAAACCACTTCCTGATCCGGCGTTTGTTTGAATCCAGACTTCATGGCCATTATTTTTAAAAGCAGTTACTCCTGCCGGTGTCATTCCTACCCGGTTTTCGTTGTTTTTAATTTCTTTTGGCACTCCAATAATCATCTTTTTCACTCCTATTTAATAATTTTGATTGAACACGACGAGCTTGAGTTCGGTCATTTCTTCAATGGCATATTTCACGCCTTCACGCCCGACTCCGCTTTCCTTCACACCACCATAAGGCATGTGATCGACACGGAACGTCGGAATATCATTCACCATCACGCCGCCGACATGCAGCTTTTTCGTCGCCATCAGCGCTGTATGGATGTTTTCTGTATAAATCCCTGCCTGTAAGCCGTAGCGGGAATCATTGACTTGGTCGATTGCTTCTTGCACGGACGCGACTTTGTTGATGACAATGATTGGCGCAAATACTTCCTGGCAGGAAACTTTCAGCTCGGCATCGACACCGGTCAAAATGGTCGGGCGCAGCATATTTCCTTCTGCCACACCACCTGCCGCAATGTTCGCTCCACCTTGTTTCGCTTCATCAATCCAGGCAAGCGCACGTTCCACATCTTTCGGGCTGATCAATGCAGAGACATCGGTTGATGGATCTTGCGGATCGCCAAGTTTCAGCTTGTTGGTAGCAGCGACCATTTTTTCGACGAACTCTTCATATAAGTCTTCGTGGACATAAGCACGCTGCAGTGAAATACAAACTTGGCCTTGAAAAGCAAAAGCACCGGCCACACAGCGGGCAATAATTTTATCCAGATCGATTCCGCTGTCAATAATGACAGCTGCATTAGAGCCAAGTTCCAAGGTTACCCGTTTTAATCCGGCTTTGTTGCGAATGCCGATGCCGACTGCCGGGCTTCCGGTAAACGAAATTTTCTTTACCCGGTCATCTTTGACAAGCACTTCACCGATTACTGCCCCGCTGCCTGTAACGACATTCAACGCGCCAGCCGGCAAGCCGGCTGCTTTGAACACTTCCGCTAAAAACAGGGAAGACAAAGGAGTTTGTCCGGCAGGTTTCAGTACGACTGTATTTCCAGACGCGATTGCTGGACCCACTTTATGGGCAACCAAGTTCATCGGGAAGTTGAAAGGTGTGATCGCACCAATGACACCAAGCGGTTCACGGACTGTATAAGCGATTCGGTTTTCCCCTCCTGGAGCAGCATCCATCGGGATGGTCTCTCCGTGAATGCGTTTTGCTTCTTCGGCTGCAAATTTATAAGTGGCAATCGTCCGGCTCACTTCTGCCTGCGCTGTTTTGATTGGCTTGGCTGCTTCACTGGCGATAATGGCGGCCGCTTCATCTGCACGTTCCTCAAAGATTCTCGCTACGTTCTCTAAAATTGCTGCGCGTTCATGTGCCGCCATTTGTGCCATGATGCCATTTGCCTGAAATGCTGCATCGATTGCCTGATCGACGTCTTCTGCTGTTGCCGAAGGAACTTGAGCGATTTCTTCATTGCTATAAGGTGAATAAAGAGGTTTATACGTTTCTGTCCCGACCCATTCCCCATTGATAAATAATTGTTTTTTCGCTGCAATCGTTTCTGTCTGTGCCATATATTCCGCCTCCTTATACTTTCACGAGATTCTTGCCAACCACTGTAAATACTTCGTCAAGGATGTTAACCATCGCGTCCACTTCTGTTTGGCTGATGACTAACGGTGGAGCGAACACTAGTGTATCTTGCCCATCAAATACGACCGAACGGAAAATCAGGCCTCTATTAGCGGCCTCGGCAACGAGCTGCGGCACTAATGGTGATTCAAATCTTTCGTTTGTCTGTTTGTCTTTGACTACTTCGATTGCCCCTATCAAACCAAGAGCTCTCACTTCTCCGATAATGTCATGGCGTTGTTGAAGCTCTTTGAATCCTGCAAGCATGGCTTCACCCATTTGCTTGGAATTGGCGATTAAATTTTCCTGTTCAATGATTTCGATATTCTTCAAAGCGACTGCACAAGCCATTGCATGGCCGCTATATGTGTAGCCGTGTAAAAGTGTTCCAGTCGAAAGCTCAGTAAATTCTTTGTGAAGAGTCTCAGAGATCATCACGCCGCCTAATTGTGCATAACCGCTTGTAACGCCTTTTGCAAAACACATCATGTCCGGAACCACATCGTAATGTTCGATGCCAAAGTAAGTTCCTGTACGTCCAAATCCAGTAATCACTTCATCAGTGATGAACAAAATGCCATGCTCATCGCAGATTCTGCGAACTTCTTTGAAGTATCCTTCAGGAACAATGTGGACGCCGCCTGCACCTTGTACCGGTTCAGCGATAAAAGCGGCAATGGTATGTGCGCCTTCACGTTCAATGACTTCCAGCAAAGAATCAGTTGAGAAGTTTTCAGCATAGTGGAAGTCAGGTGCGATTGACGTGTTGAAATCCCGGAACGGTTTTAATCCCGTCGCACTTGTTGCTCCCATCGAAACGCCATGGTAGGACTTCGTGCGCGAAATGATTTTTTGGCGATTCGGCTGTCCTTTCAGTATCCAGTAATGGCGCGCGAGTTTATAGGCCGTATCGTTCGCTTCAGATCCGCCTGAAGTGAAAAACGTCGCTGATAAGTTTCCAGGCGCAATTTCTGCAAGTTTTGCCGCTAAACGGATTGCCGGTTCATTGCTGAATGTAGCAAAGCAAGAGCTGAACGCCAGCTTCTTCATTTGCGCAGCAGCGACTTCACTGATTTCTTCGCGACCATGGCCAATATTGACATTCCAAAGTGACGACATGCCATCGATCAATTTCTTTCCGCTCATGTCAGTTAAGTAAATGCCTTGCCCTTCTGTAAAGATGAAAGAAGGCCCTTTTTCTTGCTGCTGCCCGATTGGCGAAGTAGGGTGTAAAAAGTGTTTTTTATCTAATTCCATTAATTCCTGGATTGTGTTTTCTTTATTCATTAATAACATCTCCCTTTGATATCAATAATTTTTGTGCTTATTATTTATATAGCAAGTCCCGTGCCAACCCTTTTTCATTGAAACAACCACAATATTTCCAGATTTTTAATTCATATCTGAATTAAAATGTTATATTTGATTTACATTTAGATTATTCATTAGATTTGATTTACTTTTGAATCATTTCTTAAGTAGTACAGAGGAGAGATTGGATGGATACCGATTTATTGCAAATAGAGCTGAATAAAATTATCGAAACATCAAATAACAACATCACCATTACAGATCACGACGGCATTATTTTGCGTTCCAATCCGAATCACTGGTCTATTTATGGCATTGAACCGGACCAGTATATCGGAAAATCCGTTTATCAATTGCAAGAAGAAGGAATTTTATCCCCTTCCATTCACGCGATGGTGCTTGAAAGCAAGAAACCGGTTCAAATCCTGCAGAAGACCAAAACAGGGAGAACGGTCATGGCCACCGGGTTCCCTGTTTTCAGCCGCAGCGGTGAAATCATTCGGGCCATCAGCTATAGTCAAGACCAAACCGAAATATTCAATTTGCAGGACCAATACAAAGACTTGGAAAAGAAGCTGGTCAGCTATCAAAACGAAGTAGAGGAACTGAGAGGAAAAGAACCGGACTACCACGGCATCTTGTATCGAAGTTCTTCTATTGAACAAATTGTGAGAACGATTTACAGGGTCTCTAAAACAGATGCCTCTGTCCTATTGCTTGGACCTTCAGGCGTAGGAAAAAGCACATTCGCCCGCATGCTGCATGCTCAAAGCAACCGAAAAAACGAACCTTTCATAGAAGTGGACTGCAGCACGATTCCTGAAACATTATTTGAATCGGAAATGTTCGGCTATGAATCCGGCTCGTTTACCGGTGCCAATAAACAAGGCAAGCAAGGATTGATCGAGCAGGCTGAGCAAGGAACCCTCTTTTTAGATGAAATCGGAGAACTGCCTTTAGCGGTACAAGCGAAACTGTTGCGTGTGCTGCAAGAAAAAAAGGTGATGCGGATCGGAGGAAAAAAAGAAAGAAGGGTCGATTTCCGGTTAATCACAGCAACGAACAAAAATATCGAAGAGATGGTCGACAAAGAGGCATTTCGGCTGGACTTGTTTTATCGCATCAATATCATCCCGCTTCAGATTCCGCCATTAAAGGAAAGAAGAGAAGACATCCCTATTCTAGTCCAGCATTATGTGCAGACAATCAACGAAAAATACAGCATGTCCAAAAAACTTCATGCTGTGACGTACGATATACTGACTCAATACAATTGGCCGGGAAATGTGCGTGAATTAGAAAATGTCATAGAACGCGTCATACTGACAGCTGACGAAGAAACCATCCATCCAGAGCATTTGCCCGTCAATTTAAGAAGTACCCCTCTTCCCGCTGAAGTTCGTCCGGTTTCGGAAGTCGGATACGGCATCCTTAACGAAGCAGATTGGAAAACCACTATTGAAAAAACCGAAAAAGCTTTGCTCTATAGAGCGGCGGAACGCTGCAAAACGACATATGAAATGGCTGAGTACCTTGGCATCAGCCAGCCCTCTGTTGTCCGGAAGCTGAAACAGTATTCTATTGTCCGAAAAGGGTAATACAACATAAAGAAGCCTGGAAGAAAACTCTTCCAGGCTTCTTTTTAAAATTCCCCAATGACCTTCAGTGCTTTCAGCGCCAGCAGCAAATCGAATTGCGTCGCGGAATCACGCAAATCGACTTTCACGATTTCGCTGATGCGGTTGATGCGATAGCGCAGTCCGCTTACCGATAACTTCAGATTAGAGGAAGTGACTTCAAGATTTCCGCCGTTCATTAAAAACTCATACAGTGTGAGCATATAATCTTTTTGTTGATCAGTCGTCCCGTACAGCGCACCTAATTCCATTTCGGCTATTTTACGGATTGCTTTTTCCTCCTGCGAATGGACTAGGATCCCGAGTATTCCCAACTCGTTGAAAGAAATCGTCGGCTGAAGTTCCGTTGTGAATCGGGCTGCTGTCATTGCCTCTTTCATTCGATCATTTACTTGGCTAAGATCCTGGCAAGTTGAACTGACGCCTACATGGCAATGGATTTTCGGATAAAAGCGCCGGATGCGTTCATAAAAAATGGCCGGTCCATTGTGCATCAGTTCATGTTCAGCGTCTTCCGGGATAAAGCACAGGATTCCGTTTGCCCGCTGAACTTGCAGAACTTCATAACTGCGCTCCTGAAAGAACTGGACGACTTCTTCGTAAATACTCGTGAAAGTCGACAGATTGTCTTCTTCATCAAATTCATTGTAGCCAAGTGCCAAATAAGCGACATGGTATTTGCCCGACACATCAATATTCAATAAATTCAATTCGCGGATAATCTGCTCTTTCGATTCAAAGCCATCCGTCAGCATTTTCTCAAACAAAATTCCTTTTGTCCGGGCATTAGCTTCCATAATGTTCTTATTGTTCAAGTATACCAATGCACTGATGGATGTCAGCCGGCCAAGAATCATCCGATCGATTTCCTCTGGCGTCTGTTCATCTTTTTCGTAAATAAACGAGCAATACCCCAGAATTTGATTCTGTATATAGATGGGAGCCGTTAATCGGCCATAATGTCCGCATTGAAGAAATTCTGTTTTCTGGATCGGCCATTCTTTCAGCCGTTTATGAAAAGGAGCCTGTAAATCAGTTGCAGCTTCCAGGCTGATATTCTCAAAATCAGTGATTTGGCCTTTCTGATTCTCAATGATGATCGGTTCTGAAATATATCTTTTTACAATGCCCAAAATGTTCTTTAAGCGGTTTGAACGGATTAATTCTTCAGTAAGTTCATTGTGGATATCAATGACCATCTGAAGGCGGTTTCGTTCTTCTTCAACTTTTGAAAATGGAACCGGATTCTCTTCCGGATCTGTCCCTAAAAAACGTTCATACTCGCATGGATCCCAGTGTTCAAGCAGCTTTCCTTCCCACTGGCAATAGAGCTCTCCACTTGCTTCACAAGCATGTTCTTTAAAGAACACTTCCTTGCCGATCAAAGTGGAAATATAACCGCTGGCAAAGCCGCATAAAGTGTAGCAAACCGGTTTTACAGCCGTTATTCCTTCATTAATGTAATTGGATGCCTCAAAGGACTCGTTCCACCTGCCTTTGAAGAGTACAGAAACCACTTCGTTTTCGGCGATTTCAATCTTTTTGACATCTATGGTGACATGCGCTTGGCCAAATGCTTCATGGATTTCCGCTCCATGAAGCATTTGAGAAATTAAATCCAAATCTCCTTGCTGCTTGACGCTTTGAGCCATATCTTCTCCCTGCGACCAGCCAAACTGAAAAAAATTCTTTTTCACTTTTTCCAAGCCGAGCGTTTTGATCAATTGCAGCTGCCATGCTGAAAAAGACGCCCGTGGAAACTCGATTGAGCGGCCTTTTCGAAGTTGTTGGGATTGTCTATTCGCCATTTCATCCCAAGTTTCACGATTCGAAGATAATTTCTGTTCCATTACGCTTTCCCACCCTTCAGTTCAAGGCAATACAGATATTTTTCGCTTCAGTGAAGAATTCCAAGCTATGGTGGCCGCCTTCCCGGCCAATTCCACTTTTCTTAAAACCGCCGAATGGTGCCCGCAAATCCCTGACAAACCAGCAATTGACCCAGATGGTGCCTGCTCTCACCCCGTGTGAGATGCGATGAGCCCGTTTCAGATTTTCTGTCCAGATAACGCCGTTCAGACCATATTCCGTGTCATTGGCAATTTGCAAGGCTTGTTCTTCAGTATCAAAAGGAATGATTGTCACCAACGGCCCGAAAATTTCTTCCTGGCAAATTCGTGCTTTCGGATTTTCATGCAAATAAACCGTCGGCTGAAGATAGTAACCGTCTTTTAAATGTGATGCCAAGTCTGGCGTGCTGCCTCCTGTAATTAAAGTAGCGCCTTCATCTTTGGCGATTTCCAAGTAAGATTTCACTTTATTGAAATGTTCCTCACTGACGAGCGGACCCATTTTTGTTTCAGGGGCTTGTGGATCACCGACAACTAACGCTTCTGCTGCTGCTTTGTATTTTTTAAGGAATGTTTCCAAAATGGAACGCTGTACCAATATCCGTGAACCCGCCAAGCAGACTTGCCCGGAATTCAAGAAAGCAGCTTGGATTGAGACCGGAATGGCTTTGTCCAAATCAGCGTCTTCAAATATGATATTAGCGGCTTTGCCGCCAAGCTCAAAAGCGAACTTTTTCAGCGTCTCTGCACCGTTGCGCATAATCGCTTTTCCGGTAGCAGTTGAACCGGTGAAGGAAATCAGATCAACATCGGTGTTTTTCGTAATCGCAGTTCCCACTACGCTGCCTTTACCGTGGACGATATTGACGACTCCATCCGGAATTCCGGCTTCTTTCGCAATTTCACCAAGCAACGAAACGGATAACGGCGTCATTTCCGCCGGCTTGATGACTGCTGTATTGCCAGCTGCCAAACAAGGCCCAAGTTTCCATGTCGTCAGCATGAACGGCGCATTCCATGGAGTGATCAGACCTGCTACACCAACCGCTTCATAGCGTGTATAGTTGATGAACGCGTCTTCCATCGGATAAGTTTCCCCGCCTTTTTGTTCCATAAAATCAGCGAAGAACTTCAAGTTATGCGCGGCACGCGGAACTTCCGCTGCAATTGCGTGGCTATAAGGTTTCCCTACATCCAGAGCTTCCAAGCGGGCAATTTCTTCTTTTCGCTCCAGAATAATTTCTGCCATCCGGCGAATTTTCGCGCAGCGTTCCGCTAAGGGCATCGTGCGCCAAGGTCCGTGTTCAAACGCTTCCCGTGCGGCTTGGCATACTCTTTCCACATCTTGTTCCGTTGCTTCTGAAACGACGGCGATCACTTCTTGTGTCGCTGGATTTTTAACTTCGAATGTTTGCTGATCAGAAGAAGCTTCATAATTTCCGTTTATGAAATGCTGGACTTGTCTTACCTTAGTTTCGACTGTAGTCATTTGGATTCCTCTTTTCTTTTTGAAATCGATTGGCCGGCAATTCCCCAGTGAGTCGTCGGCACTTCCGTGATCAACACTCTGACATTTTCCTTAGGTGCACCAAGCACCTCTGACACAGTGGACGTTACTTCAGATATCAGCTGTTCCATTTTTTCAGGTTCACGTCCTTCAGCGATGGTGATTTGGATGAATGGCATCTTATTCACTCTCCTGTCTTGAAACTGGCATTTATAGTTCCAAACCCATCAAACGATGCAGAGAAAT
Source organism: Planococcus sp. VCh962 (assembly GCF_057748275.1). NCBI lineage: Bacteria > Bacillati > Bacillota > Bacilli > Caryophanales > Caryophanaceae > Planococcus > Planococcus sp. VCh962. The sequence goes on along the minus strand of NZ_JBYLHS010000006.1, from coordinate 132,491 downwards.
GGTCGCCGGGTTCAATATGGATTGCCTGTGTAATAGCGCCACTCAGAACAACCTGACCTTTTTGGATAAACTGCCCGCGCTTAGCAATTTTATTGGCCATCCAGGCAATGGCGCTAGCCGGATTGCCCATAACCGCTGCCAATGTACTCGTTGCGACGACTTCACCGTTTTTCCGGAACACAATGCCGGTCAGGCGCATATCCACTGCTTCCGGCGGCAGAATTTGGTTGCCAAGAATATAGCGGCAGGAAGACGAGTTGTCTGCCACTGCATCAAGCAGTGTGAATTTAAACGCTTCAAAGCGGCTGTCGATTACTTCAAACGCCGGCAGCACATAGGCCGTTGCTTTCATGATTTGTGCTGGTGTTATATGGTCTCCTTTGACATCTTCAGCGAATACAAATGCCAGCTCCGGCTCCAACTTGCCATGGATAAAGCCATCGATGCTGTGAGAATGCCCTTCTTCCAGGCTCATGTTTTTTAACAGCACTCCGTACGAAGGTTCATGGACGCCCATCATCTGCTGTTTCGCTTTACTGGTCAAACCGAGCTTCCAGCCGGAAACCGTGGTTTCTTCTTCCCTGCATTTCTTTTCGATCAGCAGTTCCTGCACATCGTATGCCTTGCCTTCATCGAAGTCCGGCATATCCTGGGCAAACTGCGGCAAGGTCTGGACTTTATTTTCGGCTTGAAATAAATCCTCTACTATATTTCGAAGTAATACTGTTTTCATTGAGACTTCTCCCCTTTCGAAAAACTGGCGGATACAGAACCAAGATGGGCAAATTCAGCTGTAAATGTATCGCCGTCCTGCACCGGAAGCGCTGCTGTAAAAGCACCCGTCAACACAATTTCACCTGCTAAAAGAGAAACGCCATAAGCCGATAAGGCATTTGCCAGCCATGCAATGGCGTTTAGCGGGTTGCCTAAAACGGCTGCACCGGTTGCCGACTCAAGGTATTTTCCATTTTGAAAAACGTTCATTCCCAAACAACTGAGATCCAAGCCATCCAGCTTCGTCGGCTTTGTTCCCATTATCACCAAAGCAGATGAACCGTTATCCGAAACGGTATCTTCAAATCGGATTTTCCAGTCTTCAATGCGGCTATCAATGATTTCAATGGCAGGCACTATGTAATCCGTCGCTTCCATTACATCCAGCACTGTGATATTCGGTCCCTTCAACTCTTTCTTCAGCACAAAAGCGATTTCACATTCCACTTTCGGCTGGATTAGTTTTTCAAGCGGCACCGTATCACCGTCTGCATACATCATCGTATCGAACAAGTGCCCGTAATCCGGCTGATCAACTTCAAACATCGCTTGAATCGCTTTGCTCGTTGCTCCGATCTTCTTGCCGACGATGCGCGCCCCGCCTGTTTTTTTCTGCTCTACATAGTGCAATTGAATATGATAAGCATCAGACAAAGTAATACCTGGAAAGCGTTCAGTAAATGGCGCAATTGGATTTTTCGACCGTTCCGCTTCGATAAGTTCGTTGGCAAGCTGTTGAATTACAACCATATTCGCAGTCCTTTCTTCTAGGGAAAAAAGCCGTCAACGAAAACTCATCAACGGCATCCCTGTTTATTTCACCAATTCTTCTGGAGCCAGTTCTTTCTGCTGCAATTCGAGGGCTACATCCAGAATCCAGTCTTCCTGTCCGGCAACTGCGTGCCGGCGACCTAATTCTTCGATGATGGCCACGGGATTCAAATTGAATTTATCAGCAGCTTCCCGAACATGGAGCAAGAAGCTATTATAGACGCCCGCATATCCTGTCGCGAGGTTATCGCGGTCGATGATGCTCGGATATTTAAAAATTGGGGCAACAATTTCTTCCGCCGTATCCATCAGAATCGTCAAATTGATGCCTGTTTCGATTTTCATTTTGTTCAAGACAGCTATCAGAACTTCTGTTTGCGCATTGCCGGCTCCTGCACCTAGGCCGCGCAGGGTGCCATCAATCTGATCCGCTCCTGCTTCCAAAGCCGCAACCGTATTGCCAATGGCAAGCCCCAAATTATTGTGGGCATGAAAACCGACATTGATCGACAAGCTGTCTTTCAATCTCGCCACGCGTTCCCGGACACTTTCCGGAACCAATGCTCCAGCCGAGTCAACGACGTAGACACAATCTGCCCCGTAGCTTTCCATCAGCTTCGCCTGCTTCGCCAGCACTTCAGCCGGCTGAGTATGGCTCATCATCAGAAATCCGACAGTGTCGAGTCCGCTCTTTTTCGCCTGCTCAAAGTATTGCAGGGACACATCCGCTTCAGTGCAATGCACGGCTATGCGCAATACTTCGACGCCATACTCGGCCGCTTTCAGAATTTCCGGACGCGTACCGAGTCCTGGAACGAAAAGGGATGCAATCTTGGAATCTTTCTTATTGGCTACTGCTTGTTCAATCAGCAGCCATTCACTATGAGTTGAAAACCCTTGCTGGATAGTCGAAGCCCCCAGGCCAGAACCATGGCTGACTTCAATGACCGGCACTTTCGCTTCCGCCAGCCGGCTTACGACGGTCCCGACGTATTCCGGCGTAAAAGAGTGGCTGACTGCATGGGATCCATCCCGCAATGTGGTGTCTGTTACGATAGGCGGCTTCATGCAATCACCCCTCCTTTGTTTAATAAATGGCTGGCAAATTGTTCGCCGACCTGCTGAGCCGCTGCTGTCATAATATCCAGATTGCCAGCGTGAGCAGGAAAGAAATCTCCCGCCCCTTCCACTTCATTCAGAATGATTACAGTCGGCAAATCGCCCCATGGGGTATGGCGAACATCGATATACGGCTTGCTTTTCAAGCGGTAGCCTGGCACGTAGCGCTGCACTTCAACCACTACTTCATTAATAGATTCCAGTATGGCCGCTTCATCTGCTTGTTCTTCTAAAACAGCATAAACCGTATTGTTCATGATAATCGGCGGTTCTGCAGAGTTGATGATGGGAACGGCGCGTGCCGTTTCCGCTCCACCGATTCTTTGGCAAGCATTCGCTGTTGTCAGCGTAAATTCGTCTAGGTTTTGCCGAGTTCCTGGACCAACCGAATCACTGGAAATCGTCGCGATGATTTCACTGTATTTCACAGGAGCTATCCGGTTTACCGCAAAGACGAGCGGTGTTGTCGCCTGTCCGCTGCAGGAAATCATATTGACATTATCCAGTTCCAAATGATCCCCGAGGTTGATGGCCGGCACCACATATGGCCCAACCGCTGCAGGCGTCAAATCGACAGCAATAATGCCAGCTTCTTTCAATCGAGGAGCATGGGCCAAATGCGCTTTGGCACTTGTCGCATCAAAAACAATCCGGATGTCCTTATTTTTCAAAATACCGTCAATGCCCTTTGAAGTCGTCGGTATTTGAAGTTCACCCGCCCGTTTCAAACCTTCGGATTCAGGATCGATGCCGGCCACTAAAACCAACTCCATCGAGCCGTCCGTCTTTAAGATTTTATACATTAAATCTGTCCCAATATTGCCGGATCCTAATATGGCTACTTTGATTTTTTCCATGAGTGCCTCCTTTTATTCAGCAATCGCTTTTATTGGAACCGGTGCAGGAGCTGGTGTGCCGTATGTCCAGAACGAATCAGGGAATACCGCTCCGATCCAGGTATCTCCGTTGCCAGGAACGTCTTCCATCTGCCATGTGAGTGTTTTCCAATCCGGGTCAAAAATCATATAGCCGGCATCTCCAAACAATTCAACTCGGTTGCCGCCTGGCTCATATGCATACATACAAAAAGCTTGGCTCACTCCATGTTTATTCGGCGGTATTTCTATGAAATAACCGTGGTCTTTCAACAAATCTGCTGCATCGTAGAGATTCTGGGGAACGCCGTACCAGTAGCAGACATGGTGCAATTTCCCTTGAACTCCGGTCGGTTCCTGCATAAAGGCGATTTCATGCACCAAATTGGAAACACTATTCCAAGTACCAACGACGTAATCGTTGTCTACAATCTGCTCACGAACTTTAAAACCCAGCGTTTTCACCAGGAAGTCGGTATCTACAGCCGGATTGCTCGACATTAAATTGATGTGGTCCAAGCGGCGGACAGGCACACCGTGTGCCGGCCGTTTCTGGCTTCTCGACAATAGTTTCGAACGATTGTCCGTATGGCAGTCATAATATTCCACTTCCCATAAGATTTCCATCTTATGGCCGTCCGGCGTGGTAAACTGGTAAGCCGGACCATGGCCGTATTCTTCGTTTGCCCAGCCTGTTCCCCGGCCGCTTTCTTCCAGTGCTTTGACCCGGCGGTGCAATGCCTGCGGCGAAGTAGTCCGCCAGGCAACATGGCCAAGTCCTGCCTCTTCCGCTTCTGTCACTATCAGGGAATATTTATAATTGTCTTCATAAGCACGCATGTAGGTTTGGTGTTCAATTTGTTCTACGATTTCCATCCCGAGCATGTCTTTATAAAATGCCACTGTTTCTTTCGGTGTCGGTGACAGGATCTCTACATGGGCAATTTGGGCAACATCAAAAATCGGTTCTTCGTGCTGGTTCGTCAATTCACTAGTCATATCTGTTTCCTCCCTTTCGTTTAAAGGATCGCGTATTGCGAATCCAATTCTGCATATTTTCCACACGAGAACAGTAAAGGCTCTCCGTTTTTTGCCGTCATTTTCTCGACTCTTCCAATAAAGACGGTATGGTCCCCTGCCACAATTTCTTGCTCTACTTCACAGATGATCTGTACAAGTGCTTCTTTGATTAATGGAAAGCCATTAGATACATCAAACCGGAAGGCTTCATCACTTGGAATTTGTCCGGCAAACTGCTTAGAAATATGGATTTGGTCTTTTGCCAGCACACTTACGCCAAAACGGCCGCTTGCTTTGATTAACTGAAGTGTTTGTGCCCGTTCACCGATTGATATCGCCACCAGTGCCGGATCCAAGGAAATCGACATGAAGCCATTGGCTGTCATCCCGTGATAGGTTCCTTCGACGTCTGTAGAAATTACGGTCACTCCAGTAGCGAATTTACCCATTGCATTTCGGAATTCACGGCTATCCATTCAGAACCCTCCTTATACTGTAGGAACTTTCTCTTTCCACACGACATTCGTCCAGCCATTCAAGTCGTAATCACTCATTGCGCTATCCACCAATGCTTTAAACGATTCCGCATTTCCTGAACCGATGGAATGATACATCGCTTCCACTCGGATATTTTCATGGTTTCCGGCATAGTTCACTTCGTATAATTCATGGCGGCCGCCAAATTCACTGCCGATTGAATCCCAGACCATTTTCAGAAGTTTGACGCGGTCTTCGGCAGTGGTGTTGGTCCCTTTATAATACTGATCCAAATAAGGACGGATTTCAGGATTCAGGAAATCTGCAGCACTTGATGGCAATTGAATCAAGCCACCTGCAACCACCTGTTCGAATATCTTTTTGACCTTGGTCCATACTTCCGGAGCAAGCACCCGATATGCATTGGCTGCTACACCGTTTGGAATAGCGACACCGTTGCGTCCGATATCCGGGTTCATCGCCATCGAATCCGATAGACTCCAAATCATATTGCGCATCGCTACGACCTCTCCGATATTTGCCTGTACGCCGCGGAACTGATGTGTTCCTGAAGCTTCCGTTGCTTTCATCAGGAGTCCGGCCATGAAATCCAGTTTCACCCCTAATCGTGCACAGCCGTGGAAACTGAAACGGTTGACGAAATGAGTTTCTGCTACAAAGTTATTCGATACTTCCACATTGTTATAGGCCAGTATGTTTTCCCATGGAACGAAGACATTGTCCAATACGATTACCGCGTCGTTTTCATCAAAACGGCTGGATAATGGGTAATCGAACGGCGTGCCATTCGTTTTAGCCTGCAGTTCATAGGATTGGCGGCTGATCATCTTCAATCCCGGTGCATTCATCGGTACCAGGAAGATCAGTGCGTGGCTAATGTCCCCGCCGCCTAATTCCTTAGGTCCGTAGTTAGCGACAAAGTTGTAGTTGGTTAAAGCAGCAGCCGTCCCAACCATTTTGGCACCGCTTACAATAATGCCATCGTCGCGTTCTTCTACAGCACGTACGAACACTTCTTTGTTTTCATGGAGTGATTTGGAGCGGTCCATTTGCGGATTGATGACGGTATGATTGACGAACGGCAATTCCTTGGAAGCTTTTTTATACCAAGCTTTGGCATTTTCCTCATAGCCTACATAATAATCTGAATAGGCTTCAAGATGACCTAGGAAAGAAGCTTTGTAATCCGGCGTTCTTCCCATAAAGCCGAAATTCAGTTTCGACCATTCAACAATAGCGTCACGGGCTCCGACCAGGTCTTCTGCTGTACGTGGAGTCTTAAAGAACTTATGCGTGCGGTCGCCATGCTCGTTGATTGCTGTCAGCACATCCTGTTTTGCTGGATCATGCAATGCATCGTACATTCGTGCATAGGACAAAGCGGAATTCCGATAAGCTGGATGAGTCGTTACATCATCGATCTTTTCCCCATTAAGGTAAACCACTCGCCCGTCCCGCAAACTCTCAAGATACTGTTCTCCTGTTAACATGAAATCACTCCGTTTCGTATGATTCGTAATGTAGGCCATACATTTGTTAAAACTATATAACGTAATGTAAACGCTAACAATGACACGAGATGTCGAGAAAAAGAGTGTCTACCAACACATATTGTCTGAAAAATCAGTTTATATGATCTCGTAAAAAAACAGCTGATAGTTAACCAGCTGCTTTCACTTCTTATTTTATTGCAAGGTACTTATACTGGCTTCTTCAAATTCATATTCCACTTTCCCAATATCTCCAGTGTAAGGAAACTCCCCTAACTCCGCATATGCCGGACTCACCGGATATAACAAGTCCCTCCCTATATCCAATCCTTCAAATGAAGTCTTAAACGGAAGGGTTTTCATTTCGGCTTCGCCTATTTCCGTGCCATTGATTAATAAGTTACCAATCCCTTTATTGGCTGCTGTTTTTTCAAAAATAAACTGAACAGCTAATTCACCTTCAGGAAGTTCCTGCTCTGAAACGATTTGATATCGCGTAACTCCTGTGTTGTATTCATAAACTATTCGGTTATCTTGAATATAAAAAGTATATCCGCTCTTATCATTGCCGAGAGCCAGAAGAACGCCTTCATCCCCGGCAGAATGATTGACAGGAATTGAAATCTCATATGAGCGATTTAAAAGGAGTGGAGTAGCTGATTCACCCAAGTGGCTCATTTCCGGATAATACACAAAGGTTTTGCGCGCTCTTGGATTATCAGGCGGCAAGTTCCCTAAGACATTCAAGAAATTATCCGTTAATGGATAAACGTTATTCGCTTTTGCTTCTTTCTCCCATAGTTTAACAAGCTGTTTTAATTTTTGCGGCTGCTTTTTCGCCAAATTATTTACCCCCGTGAAATCATCTTCGGCGTGATAAAGTTCCCACGTGTCCTCCTCAAATGGTTTTCCTTTCGTATGCACGGAAACAGCTTTCCAGCCATCATGATAAATCATTCGATTTCCGCTCATTTCGAAATACTGCGTTTTCTTTTTAGTGACTGCTCCAGCATCGTCAAATGTGTCGGCAAAACTGATTCCGGTGATCGGCATTTGCTTAACGCCTTTTATCGTCTTAGGCGGGGAAATGCCAAGCACGTCATAGACGGTAGCTGTAATGTCACTTACATGCACAAATTGATTTCGCACTTCACCTTTATCCGTTATCTTCTCCGGCCAATGTACGATTAATGGTGTACGGATTCCGCCGCCGTACATACTGTTTTTATACTTTTGGAATGGCGTGTTGCTGACTTGAGCCCAACCGGCCGGATAGTCAGGAGCAACAGACTCACTGCCCAGGAGTTCGGCTTTCTTTTCAACGTCTTCGAATGTTTCTGTCAAGGTATTGTAAGCGATTGTTTGGTTTGTTGACCCATTTTCTCCTCCGATCGAACTGGCACCATTATCGGAAATCAGCACAATCATCGTATTGTCCAACTCATCGGTTTCTTCCAATGTATCAAGCAATTTGCCAATTTGTTCATCCGTATGGGTTAAAAAGCCGGCATAAGTTTCCTGGAACCGGGTGTATACGGCTTTCTTTTCTTCACTTATTTTATCCCACGGTATTATTCCAGGGTTGGAAGGGGCAAGTTTTGCATCTTTCGGAATGACGCCTAACTCTTTCTGCTTCTCAAATCGCTGTTGTCTAATTACATCCCAGCCTTCGTCATACACGCCATCATACGCATCAATGTATTCCTTTGGCACTTGATGCGGCATATGCTGTGCGCCAAAAGCCAGATTCATGAAAAATGGCTGATCCGGTCTCATGGATACTTGGTCAACAACGTATTGCTGCGCTTTCTCCACTATGTCTTCCGAGTAATGATAATCTTCTTTTTCAGGCATCGGAACTGAAGAATTGTCTTTTGTCAGCTCTGGCCGATATTGATCAGAAGAGTCCTCTAAATTTCCATAATAACGGTGAAATCCTTTCCCAAGAGGCCAGTTGTGAAACGGGCCGGCTGGGGTTATTTCATGTGTCGGGGCAATATGCCATTTTCCAAGGGCGTAATTGACATAGCCATTTTCTCCGAGAACTTCTGCAATCGTTCCTGCTTCCGGTACAATTTCCCCTCTGCGATTCGGATATTCTTCCCCGTAATCAAAATTGGCTACTTGTCCCATTCCAACTGCATGATTGTTGCGTCCGGTCAGCATCGAAGCTCTCGATGGAGAGCAGACTGGTGTAGCATGAAAGTTGTTATACCTTAATCCATTGTCAGCCAACCGATCAATATTGGGGGTGCTTATTTCCGAGCCATAGCTTCCAAAATCAGAAAAACCGGTGTCATCCATTACAATATAAATTACATTCGTGTCCGTATTGCTCATTGAAACCGACTTTACCTTTTCATCAGAAGCCGGCTGAACGCTTACTTCTGATGTACACCCAGCAAGAGTGAATGCAGAAGCCATGACTGCGACCGTACTAAATACGGAAAGTTTATTCAAATAACGGGATATCACCTTTTTTTCTGCCATTGTATTCCTCCTTAAATTTTTGTTTGGCGCATGGATTATTTTAAACATCGGCTACACATCTGAATCCGATGTTTCCAGATGAGCTGTCTGGTGTATTGGAAGTTCGGGCAGCTACGCGGTAGCGATTGCAATAAGAGTCATGGCATAAATAAGATCCCCCGCGCATTACCTTCTCCTCACCTTTATCCGGTCCAGTCGGATTATACCGGCCGCCCCGTTTGTTGACATTTTTAACAAACCAATCTGAACACCATTCCCATACATTCCCGGACATATTAAAAAGTCCATAACCATTTGGGGGATACGAAGTTACAGGTGCAGTCCCTGAATAGCCGTCTTCTTTCGTATTGGATTTCGGAAATTCCCCCTGCCAAATATTGCAATAATGCTTTCCGTCCGGCATTAGTTCATCGCCCCAGACATACTTCTTCTGTTCCAATCCGCCTCTCGCCGCATACTCCCATTCCGCTTCTGTAGGCAGGCGTTTATTGGCCCACTTGCAATAGGCTTTCGCATCAGTCCAAGAGATATGAATGACTGGGTGATCGAGACGGCTATCCAAGCCAGTTCCCGGTCCTTCAGGGCATTTCCAATTCGCGCCTTCCACCATGATCCACCACGGAGTATGTTGAACTTTTTGTGGCGCTTTTCTGATTACCGCTTTACTGAGAAATAAATGAAAAACAAACGACCAGCCATATAGTTCGGCTTCAGTAACATATCCAGTTTCTTCAATGAAACTTTGGAAATTCCTATTCGTGACGGCATATTTATCCATATAGAACGGCTTTACAGCTACTTTATGAATCGGCCCTTCACCGTCGGCGGGAAATCCGTCTTTATCGTCCGTTCCCATAAGGAAATGCCCCCCCGGAATATAAACCATTTCTTCTTTTAATGTATTCTTATCGGATACTGGAATTATTGCATTACCGTCTTTATTTTTTTCCGTAACTTCAGCAATTGCAGTTCTCTTTGCAGCACAGCAGCTTTTCGTTTGTATTGAATGCACTATCTATCCCTCCAAATTTGATAACGCTTTCATTTTCCGATACGTTATTTTCTAGAAAACATTTTATGCAACTGGATTCAGCCTTGCAAAAAGTCATATCGCCTAATGTATTCTCTCCTCCCTATTTACTACGCAATTTACAATCCTGTTATTAAATTATCTTAATTTTCAATCATATTAGAAACAACAACAAAAAATGTTAAAAATAATAATAATTTAAACTGTTTTGGTTCTATTAAAATTTCTTTTTTTATGATATGAAGCGAAGTTTATTCATTTGCTAAGATGCTTTTCAATTAAAAAAGCCATAGAGATAGTGGTCTCTATGGCTTCAACTGATTTTAGTTTTTTATCGTGTTTTTGAAAATATGATCTATTAGGCTTGAAATACGACCAGTAGCGGAGGAAATACGATCCATTACGCTGAAAATACGACCAGAAGTGGAGAAAATACGATTCAGAAGGTTTCATTACATAAAAAAAAGCCCTTGAGAGGGCTTTTTTCTTCGTTATTTCCCATCGGTCTCTCTTGGCGGCGGATTGTCCGATGCTTTCTTTGAATACTCTTTTGCTGCTTCCATTTCATCCTCGACGCCTTCATATTCAGTCGCTTCATTGTCCTTGTCAAATGCTTGTTTTGTTTTATTGATCGCCTCGTCGATTCCGGATTCAGTAGAGCCTAATTGCTTTTTGGGCATTCGTCCTGCTGTGCCTTTTCTCGCCATTGCCAATCCCTCCTGTTTAAAAGAATTATTTAGAGTTTACCCATTGCATCCAAAACTAATCCCCTTGATAACATTTCCTCAAGATTCATCCGTTCCACAGAAAGAAGCAACCACAGCGGCCATAGCTTTCGCACTGATCAACAGGCTCTTTTCATTGATCTCGAATTTCGGATGATGATGCGGATACCACTCTTCGCCTTCAGGTTTTGCGCCGACATAGAAAAAGCAGCCCGGCTTTTCTTGAAGATAATAAGCGAAATCCTCGGATGGCGGCTGCGGCGCCACTTCCTTCACGGCATCGACTTCCGGAATCGCTGCTTGCACCAACGCTTGCCGGACCTGTCCCGTCATTTCCGGGTCGTTGTAAAGCACCGGATAGTCATTTACGTATTCAAGGGTGGTTTCCACTCCAAATGATTCTTCCAGTCCTTTGGCAAAATGGCGAACTTCCGCTTCCACCAATTCACGGGATTCCAGTGACATCGTCCGGACGTCTCCTTCAAGAGCTACGGCATCTTTAATAATATTGAATTGCCCTTTGCCATCAAAAGAACCGATCGTCACAACTGCGGTATCAAATGGATTGACCCGGCGGCTGATAATGGTTTGGCAATTCATCACAAAGGAGCTGGCTGCCACAATGGCGTCATTTGCCATATGCGGCGAGGAACCATGGCCGCCTTTTCCTTGGACAAGCAGTTTAAATCGGGCTCTCCCCGTCTGCGCATTGCCGCTTCTGTAAAAGATTTGCCCCGTGTCCATCGTTGACATGACATGTATTCCAAAGACCGCATCCACTCCGTCGAGAACGCCCGCTTTGACCATGCCAATGGCTCCGCCCGGCGGCATTTCCTCAGCCGGCTGGTGAATGATTTTAACTGTCCCGGCCAATTGCTCTTTCATCTCTGCCAAAGTCTCTGCCAAAACCAGCATATAGGCGGTATGTCCATCATGGCCGCAGGCATGCATGACCCCTTCGTTTTTCGAAGCGAACGGCAGCCCCGTTTCTTCTTGGATCGGCAAGGCATCAAAATCGGCGCGGATGGCAATGACCTTTCCTGGCTTGGCTCCTTTAATCGTCACGACAATTCCCCGGTGTCCGCCCACGTTGGTATCGACTGCATCCACTGGCACCTCTTTATAGAAATCCTCAATATATGCGGATGTCTTTTCCTCTTCGAATGAAAGCTCCGGATGCTCATGGAGATGCCGGCGTATGTCGACAATGCGCTGTTCTTTCGCTTCTAATTTTTCCATTAATTCTGTAGTTAACATCAGAAAACCTCCTTTCTCTGACTCTACCCGTATCTTGATAAAAAAATGCTTTTAAACGTACATTTCCTTTTATTGGCTCGTGCATGCTGGATTCCAGCATACTTTGCAGAAGAAAAACCCCGGCGAAGCCGAGGTTTTTTTAAGTCACATCATTTTATTGAATTGAACGAGTGGCTATTAGTGTTGATCCTATATCTATAGTGATACCCATACGGAATCTCAATTTGAAATCGGGCTGCCGCTCTATGCAGAATGCCCTTATCATATATTATGATATTTTTTCATCCGTCGATCAAAGCTCACTAAGCTTTTCACGCCTAACTCTTTTAACTTCCCTCCATTTTCCGCTGTATAATTCCCAAGATCATCCGGATAATGGCTATCGGATGACAGAGTGAATTCGACTCCACGTCCCACCAAAGTTTTTAAGAATGACGGCCCTGGGCACATTTCCTTTACTGGATACCGGTAATACAGTCCAGCATTCACTTCGGTGGCAGTTCTTGTTTCGACCAGTGCATCCGCTATGGCCTCGTGCCATTTTTGATTGAAAGCTGCATCTTCGACTTGGTAGTTGAAGACTTTTAAATTGTCCAAATGTGCCACAAAGTCAAATAGTTCTGACCGAATTGCGCTTTCCACAGTGGAATAAAATCGATTGTATAAATCCTTTAAATCAAACTTCTGGAAAGCATAAGCAGTTTGAGGATTATCGAATCCCCATCCGTCTATAAAGTGAACAGAACCGATAACGAAATCCCAAGGGTATTCTCCCAGCATTTCAGCCAGCTCTGCTTCGCAACCCTCAAAATAATCCGCTTCAATGCCAAGCTTCAATTCAATTCCGTGCAGCTTCCACTTTTCTTTTTCTTTTTCGATTACTTCAACAAAATCATCCATTTTCTCCGTCATCACTTGGTCCAGCCAGTCCGATTGAACTTTTCCGATGGGATGAGTATGACCCAGAATCATATTTTTCTCAAAGTAATTCCGGGTTTCTTGAAAGCGGTACAAATGGTCAACGATGCCGACTTCCTTCAAACCTAGCTGCTTCGCTTTCTCCAAATACAAATCCAGCCAGAAACTGCTGAAACACCCGTGGGTCATGCGATCCTGCAGCTGCTTCACTTGCCAGACCATAAATTCCTTCGAGCCTTTCTTCAAATCATTTGGCGTTTCGAAAGAAGCAAAGGTCTTTGAAGTGCGTTCCAGCCAGTTCAATGTATACGGCCCTTCTTCCAGATGAACGTGGTAATCCATCTTCATCATTCTATTCCTCCTTCAACTACAGTCCATAGCTGCTTGTATTCGCGCCAATTTTCCGGGCATTGGCCATCACAGAGAACTTCGGTTAGTTCATCCAATCCGCAGATGCTGTAAAACGATTGCTTTCCGATTTTGGAAGCATCGGCTAGCAGAATCCGGCTACCGCTTCGCTCCAGCATCTTTGATGACACCAACGACTCATCCATGTCAAAGTCAAAGACGATGCCATCTTTTATGCCGCCGCAAGATAAAAAGGCTTTATCGAGATTCATTTTATTTAGCCACTCGACAGTTATCGGGCCAGCCACTGAGGATTGCGCCGGGTTGGTGATGCCTCCCAGCAGAAAAACTTTCCCTGTCATCCGCCCTTCTTCCAGTGCCAAGTTGAAGCGTTCCGCTGCAGCAAGTGAGTTGGTAACAACGGTTAAATTATGTAAGCCTTCCAAATAATCTGCCAGGTATAAGGTAGTTGTGCCAACATCTACGCCAATCGTATCACCATCAGAAATACGGCTGGCAGCGGCTTTGGCAATTTGACGTTTGGCTTCTTTCTGCATGTCCATTTTCCGTTTGAATTGCGGTTCTGTCCGGATAGTCATGAACGGGATTGCACCGCCATGGACACGGGTCAATAATTTTTTTTCTTCTAATTCATCCAGGTCTCTGCGAATGGTTTCCGGTGCGACTTCCAGTTGTTCGGCAATGTCTCCAACAGATATTTTCTGTTTTTCCTGTAACTGATTGAGTATATGATGAAATCTTTCAAGTTTAGAAAAAGTCATGTTAAATCAATCACATCTTCCGGCGCGACATAACATTCGTATGCCTTTCCAACTTCAATCGAATGTCCCCGGTGATGCAGCTGTTCAACAGAGAACTCCCGGTTTCCTGACTGGAATATCGTGCGAATGACATTTCCGCTCATCACTGATTTTTGGGCTACCGCTTTTAAGCGGTAGTCGGAAGCATTTCCTTCAAACGAAATCGCTTCTGGACGAATCGCCAGTTTGTCTCCTGTTTTCGCTAACTTTCCCCCTATCAGCCCTTCCAGTTCCATTTTGCTGAAGACATTGTAATGGCCGATGAAGTTTGCGATAAACTCTGTTTGGGGCTTGGTATAAATTTCAGTCGGTGTTCCCCATTGGGCAATCTCACCTTTATTCATGACAAAAATCTTATCAGATACAGCCATTGCTTCTTCTTGATCATGTGTCACGAGAATCATCGTAATCCCCATTTTCATTTGGATGGAACGCAGATCCATCTGCAGTTTTTTTCGGATTTGGGCATCCAGCGCGCTGAGCGGCTCATCCAGAAGCAGCACTTTCGGTTTGACGATCAAAGCCCGTGCCAATGCTACCCGTTGCTGCTGGCCACCGGATAATTCGTGCGGGTAAGCAGATCCTTTATCGGACAGATGAACAATCTCTAAGATTTCCCGAACTTTACCCTCTATTTCACCGACAGGCATTTTATTGATTTTCAAGCCAAAAGCCACGTTATCATAAACTGTCATATTGGGAAACAATGCATAGGATTGGAACACCATGCCGATTTCCCGTTTTTTGGTCGGAACTTTCTCCATGTCTTTATTTTCGATTTTCACTTTGCCTGATGTGGCTTCCGTTAACCCGGCAATGATACGCAAAATGGTGCTTTTGCCGCAGCCACTCGGACCGAGAAGCGTAACGAATTCTCCTTTTTCAATCGACATATCAATTGAAGAAAGTACGTTGGATGCACCATAGGATTTTTGAAGATTTTCTATTTGCACATAGCTCATGATTTCACCAGACCTTTCGATTGTTTTGTCAATAAGGAGATCGCCAAAGTCAGGATTCCCATCAACACAAGATAAACGAAGACAACTGCACTCGCAACATGGCCACTGGTGCTCAATTTTTCCATCAAATAGATTTGAACGGTTTCAAATCTTGAGCCGACGACCAGGTTGATCAGCACGAACTCCCCGAATAAGATCGAGAACGACAATAAGGCACCGACGAATAACCCTGGATATACTGCTGGCAGCAAGACTTTCGAAAAAGCCTGCAGCTTTGATGCACCTAATAGCTCCGCTGCATCCAATAATTGTTTAGCGTTAATATTTCTAAGGCTGTTGCGTGTTCCTTGGTAAATATAAGGAAAAATGCTGATAACATAAGCGCCTAACACCGCCAGAATCATCGGGACCCCAAATTGGGAGTATGTACGGATCAAGCCAACCGCTAAAATGACGCCTGGAAAGGCATATACCAGGACCACAATGGTTTGCATCCATTTTTCATATTTCGGAAAATACAGCACAACGACGAATATCGCCGGAACAATGAATAGGAAGGCAAGAAGCACTGCGCCTCCAGACAACAAAACCGAACGTCCGAATGCTTGAATGAAATCAGCATCCTGGAACAGCACTTTCAACCATTTGAAGGTTAGTCCTTCAGGTAATACCGTACTGTTCCATTTCGTTGCAAAAGCATAAAGCGCCGTGGCAATAATGGGCAATACCAAGTAAAGAATTAGAAAAAACAAGAATAAATCAGGTAGCCCCTTTTTCTTCATCATAGATTCCTCCTCGTTTTCTTAATGCTCCATTCACTCAGGATCATCGCTGAAATCATCGTAGCCCCGAGCAGCACGGCTATGGCACTGGCAAGTTCCGGTTGGGCAAAAATATCTCCAGAAAGTAAAGTTCCGATTCGGATAGCTGCTAAATTGAAGCTGCTGCCGGTGAGGGCATAAGCTGACGCATACGCACCCATCGCATTGGCAAACAATATGCTGAATGTCCCGACGATTCCAGGAAGCATGACAGGAATTCCGATTTTCATCCAGAACTGAATCGTATTGGCTCCGAGCAAGGCAGCGGCATCTTTCCACTGTTGCTGGATTCCGTAGTAGATCGGATAAAGGAGCATGAGTGAAAGCGGCAATTGGAAATAGATGTAGATCAGCAACAGACCACTCCAGCTATACAAAGAAAAAGAAGAAAATGCATCAATTCCCCATTTTTCAAACATTAAAGTAAACAGGCCACTATTCCCCAGCAGAACAATAAATGCAAACGCCAAGGGAATTCCTGAAAAATTCGAAGTTAAATTGATCATGACCAAAATCCGTTCTCTTACCGGATCCGAGAAGCGCATCATTGCGTAAACCGCAAACAGCGTCACGACAAGCGCGACCAAAGCGGAAACGGCTGACAATGTAATGCTGTTTTTAAACCCTTGTAAAATATAACTGCTTGTCAAAGTCGTTTTATACTGATTCAAAGTAAAGCCGTCACTGTCAGTAAAACTTGAAACGAACATATTAACTAAAGGCAAGGCAAAGAACATAAGCATGAGAACGATGAACGGAATGAGCAAGAACAAGGACTTTTTTTTCGGTGTCAAAATATCACTGCTTCCATTAAAGAATAGAGAAAGGCGAATGCCTTTCTGGTGTATATCAATTTTTATATGTTGAACTTAAGAATCCTCATTTCATACACCGCTTCGGCCGCTTTGGGCATGGCTCCCGCCATGAGCCGAGAAGACCACTCGTCTCATAGCATCGCCTCGCCCCTGGACGCGCCGGCGCTAGATTAACTCATTGAGAACAGGAAACCCTATTCGTTTCTGCAGTGCTAACTAAGATATGGAGCAAAACAGCGGAGAAAACCGTACTGTTTCTGTCTCTGCATTGCACCTGCATCGCTTCGCTAGCTTCGAGACATGAAAGTTCGCTGCTCCTGCAGTGCTGCGCACTTCGTCGCAAAGACTTGCCCTCGCAGGCGTCGGCCAATGTCTTCGCAGCTGTTTTGCGGAATATCGATAGTGAAAGATTATTAGTTCAACTTAGATATCTTAGTTTTCGAAGAAAATACTGATTCCTAGGATTAGCGACACCCTTCGAGCGTTAAAGAAACCATGG
Source organism: Planococcus sp. VCh962 (assembly GCF_057748275.1). Taxonomy (NCBI): domain Bacteria; kingdom Bacillati; phylum Bacillota; class Bacilli; order Caryophanales; family Caryophanaceae; genus Planococcus; species Planococcus sp. VCh962. The sequence goes on along the minus strand of NZ_JBYLHS010000006.1, from coordinate 115,258 downwards.
CTTCTGACGGTTCAATTCCCAGTAACCGGCAGACCAGCGGGGCAATCTCCAACTGGGAAACAAGCTCATCAGATACCTCGGCTGCGACTTTATCCGATAACACAAATAGCGGGACATGGCGATCTTCGGCTGTATTTCCGCCGTGGTTGCCGTCTGCCGTCATTCCGTGGTCAGCCGTGACGATGACATCGTATCCCCGTTCCTTGCATAATGGCAGAAAGACTGAAAGCAAGGCATCGACAGAAAGTACACGATTCCGGTATTCTTTTGAATCCGCCGTAAACTTGTGGCCATCATCATCCACATTCATAGGATGGATATAGAGAAAATCAGGTTCTTTCTGTTCCAATAACCACGAAGCTTCTGCAAAAAGGTGGCTATCCGGATAATGGTCTTCAAAATAAAACAAGCCGTTTTCAATCGGCAATGCCGTATCCAATTGGATCCGGTCCTGCATTTCATTGAATGGAGCTGAATTATATAATTCACTCACCCAATGATAAGCGGCGGCAGCGGTTTTTTTGCCGCTGCTTTTCGCCAAATGGAACAAGCTTTGCTGAGTCGATAACCTTACTGTCCGATTGCTGTTGACGCCGTGGACGATTGGAGGCGTACCCGTCAAAATGGTTTCGTATAATGGACGGGAAAGGGATGGAACTTCTGAGCGCACTTTATAACGTGCCGCTACACCGCTTTCCACTAAATGCTGCATATAGCCCATATGGCTGCAAGCTGTATCAAACCGGAGAGCATCTACGACGATTAAGACGACTCGATTAGTTGCCATGGATCAACACCTGCTCCTGCCACATTTGTGGAATTTTCTTCGTGGCTTCTTCCCAAGCAGCTTGATCTTCGACCGGTTTTGCATTTTCATACATTTCATCCGGCAAGAGCAGCTCTTTCACTTCCGGTGCAAGTTCCACATTTTCGCGAATTGGCCGTGCATAGCCTTTTGCCAAGTTTTCTTGCCCTTCGTCAGATAGGATATACTCTCTTGCCAACATGGCCGCATGCGGATTTTGGGCATATTTATTGATCACAGTGGCATAACCGGAAGTGACCGATCCTTCTTCAGGAATGACGACATCAAATCGGGATTCATCAATTTGGTTGCTGTAGCCCAATGCATTGAAATCCCACATGATGGCCACATCGATTTCCCCTTTTTCAAGGTTTGCCACCGTCGGATCTCCCTGCAAGCGTCCCTGTTCTGCCAATTCAGCGAAAAAGTCGATGCCTGGCTGCAGGTTATTTTCATCTCCGCCAAAAGCCATTGCTGCTCCTAAAATCGCAAATTGTGCCTGGTTCGCCGTTAAGGCATCGCCGATGCTTACGACATAATCGCCGTTTTTAATGTCTTCCCATGATTTTGGCGGGTTTTTAACATTGCCCGTGTCTGTCAGAAAAGCCATCGTGCCTGTATATCCGACTACCCAGTGCCCTTCATCATCTTTCGCCCATTCCGGAATATCATCCCAATAACTTGTTTTATAAGCTTGTGTCAATCCTTTTTCTTCTGCAATAGGTCCGAAAGCGATTCCGACATCACCAATGTCCGCAGAGGCGTTGTCTTTTTCCGCTTCAAATTTTGCCAGTTCTTCCGCACTCGACATATCGGTATCGGTATGGGCTATGCCAAATTCGGTTTCAATTTCATCCCATGTTTCTTCCCAGTTTGCCCAAGTGTCAGGCATGCCTACAGAATTCACTTCGCCTTCCGCTTTCGCTTTTTCCACTACTTCCTTTTTTGTCAAAGAGTTGCCATCAACTTGGGCACTCACATTTTCATTATTATCAGAACATGCCGCCAGCAGACTGACAGCCATAATCCCCAACATGCTTCGTTTTAAAATCTGTTTAAAGACCATTTTTAGAACCTCCGTTTGTTTGTTTTTGTTTGTTTTCATTTGATTACAGTGATAATCATAGTAAACAAACATTAAGCCAATATGGAGCCTCTAATAACTATTCATAAAGATTGTTGAGGGATTATGGAGAATATAAAGACTTCCTTTATTATTGAAATATAACGATAAAGGGCTTGACTTCTTTTCGCGCACCTCAAAAAGCGTTCTTAATGAGTTTTTTTCTTCTTGAAAGCCTATCCAGCGGCAAAGCATAAAAGCAGGTTTCCTTAATTAAAAAACCTCCCCGAAAAATACCGGAGAGGCTTTCACTTTCTATATAACAAAATCAAAGAAAAACTTTATTCCCTTTCAACTCTTCAATGTCCGTTTCTGAAAATCCAAGTTCCTGCAAGATTTCCTCGTTATGCTGGCCAAGAGTCGGCGCCGGCCTATTGATCTGGCCTGGCGTTTCAGAGAATTTTGCTGGGAAGCCGAGAGTCTTCACAATCCCTGCAACAGGATGCTCAAATTGCTGGATCATTTGGCGGAAGTTGATATGCGGGTCCGCCAAGGTTTGATCATAAGAATAAATCGGACCGCAAGGGATGCCGCTTTTCTCCAATAATCGAAGCCAGTGTTCAGAAGATTGCTCGGCAAAAACGGTTTCGATTTCTTGTTCGAGCTCTTCCGAATGGTCATTCCGTTTGCTGTTCGTTTCATATCGCGGATCTTCAAGCCATTCGGGCTTCTCCACAACTTCGAGACAGAATTTCTCCCATAGTTTTTGGTTGCCGGCACCTACCAGAATCGAACCGTCTTTGGTTTCATATCCTTGGTAAGGGGCAGAAACCCGGTGAGACGTGCCGTTGCGGGAAGCAATTTCACCTTTGCCAAAATAAGCAGCCGCTTCCCATACCGTCCATGCCAATCCGGAATCCACCAGCGATACATCGATGTATTGCCCTTCTCCCGTTTTAAGCTGATGGATATAGGCCGCCAGTATCGATTGAATGGCTGTTTGGGCAGCTGCGATATCGTTGATGGCAATTCCCACTTTCACCGGCTTGCCTTGTTTCTCGCCGGTCATATCGATAAAGCCGCCGAGTCCTTGGGCCATGATATCGTAGCCGCCTTTTTGGCTATAGGGACCGGTCTGCCCATATCCGGAAATCGAACAATAAATGAGTGCAGGATTAACAGCTTTCAAGGCCTCGTAGCCGATTCCCAATTTGTCCGCTACTCCCGGCCGGTAATTTTCAATCACCACATCAGCTGTCCCGATCAATTCCTTAAAGACAGCCAGTCCTTCAGGCGTTTTCAAATCCAGGCACATGCCGCGTTTATTGCGATTGACCATCATGTACATATAGCTTTCTTCGTTTATATAAGGGCCCATTTTACGGGTATCGTCCCCGCCCGCCGCTTTTTCGACTTTAATGACATCGGCCCCCATATCACCGAGCACCATCGTGCAATAAGGTCCTGCCAATACTTGAGTTAAATCCACTACACGCAAGCCTTGCACAGCTTGTTTCACCGTTACCCTCTCCTTATTCCCTGATCAATTTCACAGCAGCTAATTTGGACATATCGGAAATGCCGGCTAATGCCAGCGACACTCTTGTTTCTTCGATAAAGTTTTCCAGTACTTGTTCGACGCCCGCCTGCCCAGCAGCAGCCAGTCCATAAATATAAGGCCGTCCGAGCAGCACGGCATCTGCACCAAGCGCCAATGCTTTTACAAGATCCGTCCCTCTTCGGATGCCACTGTCCAACAAGAGTGGGATTCTTCCATTAACCGCTTCGGCAATCAGCGGCAAAGCATCGAGTGATGCCGACACACCGTCCAACTGGCGGCCGCCGTGATTAGAGACGATGATGCCATCAATCCCTGCTTCTACAGCCAAAATCGCATCATCCGGATGGAGGATGCCTTTCAGCAAGACAGGCAACTTGGTCGCTTGTTTGATTTCTTCGATTTTCTTCCAATCAAATGATGGATGATGAATATTCTCCAAAATGCCTTGGATAATTCCTGCCTCACTTGCATCAGCCAAAGAGTCCATGAATACTGGGTCATTGACGTAATTCGCTTTTCCTACACCCGCACGCAGCGGGGAAAAGCTGTTTCGCAAATCTTCTTCCCGCCATCCGAGCATGACCGTGTCTACGGTCACTACAATGGCTTCATATCCGGCTTGTTCAGCACGTTTCAGCATACTGTATGAAATGGCTTCGTTATTCGACCAATACAGCTGGAACCATCTCGGGTTAGCACCTGCCGCTTCCGCAATATCTTCCAATGAATAACTGGAAACGGTACTGGCGATAAAAGGCACATTCCATTTTGCAGCTGCACGGACAGAAGCCAAATCTCCGTCTTCGTGGGCAAGTCTTTGCATGCCGATCGGAGCCAGCAGAAAAGGATGTTCGTACTTATGCCCGAATAAAGTGATGGACGTATCAATAGCAGAAACGTCATTCAGCATGCGAGGCAGGATGGCCCATTTTGAAAACGCGGAGCGGTTGCGCCGCAGCGTTTCTTCTGCTCCAGCACCTGAACGGATATGCCCGAACTCATGTGCTTTCATTTTCTGTCTTGCGCTTTGTTCCCACTCTTCATGCGTCAGCGGAGAATCGTTTTGAGAGACGATGCTTTTTAAAAACGCATCTCCTTCTAATCTGCTGTTCATCCTTTTCGCTCCTTTATCAAGTGAAATTCGGTTGTCTTTTCTCTAGGAAAGCTTGAATGCCTTCTTTATAATCATCAGATTCGAAAGAATCCAAAATTAGCGAAGCTATTTGTTCATCTTCCGATTGTGCCCCGTCAATGATGGCTTGAATCACTTTTTTATTGCCATGCATCGCCGTTGATGACACAGCAGCCAGCTCCTGTGCAAAACTCCATGCAGCTTCGTTAGCCGCATCTCCTTCGTGCAGCTGCTGCACGATTCCGAGTTCCTTCGCTTCTTCCGCTTTGATCAATTTTCCGGTATACAACAACTCTTTGGTTTTAACCGGACCGATAACATTCAACAGGCGTTTCGTGCTCCGCAGGTTATAGATGATGCCGAGACGCGCAGCTGTGATGCCGAATTTGCTGTCGGTTGACGCAATGCGGAAATCGCAGGACATCGCCAATTCCAATCCGCCGCCGATGGCCAGTTTGCGGATCAGTGCAATGGTCGGCTTCGGGAAACGGTATAGCTGCTCGATCGCTGCTAATGCATGGTCGTTATAGTTTTTCGCTTTTTGCTGAGACAAGCGATTGTCCATGAATTCCTTGATATCCGCCCCTGCTGAAAAAGCTCTGTTATCGACGCCTTTAAGAATCAGAACCTTGATAGAAGAATCTTCAGCTGCTTCAGCCAGCAAGGAAGGCAATAGCTTGAACATATCCAGCGAAAATGCATTGCGCTGGTCTGCGCGGTTGATCACGAGTGTCGCGATCGCCCCGTCTTTCTCCAAATACAAATCGTTTTGCATTGAAATAAACTCCTCTTTTTAATCTTTTTTTAAGCGTGCCGAGAAATAATTCCCGAGACTTTGAACGCCTTGCACCAGAATGATTAAGATGAAGACAGTGGCATACATGACATCGACTTCATAGCGCAGATGGCCGTAACGGTAAGCCAAGTCGCCCAAGCCGCCTGCTCCCACAAGCCCCGCCATCGCCGTCGCGCCAATCAGTCCGACTGTAGCAATCGTCAAGCCAAGGACAATCGACGGGCGTGCTTCGCGCAATAATACATTCCAGATAATATGCCTTGTTTTGATGCCCATGGCTTCATAAGCTTCCCGGACCCCGCTGTCCACTTCCAATAGAGAAGACTCCATTAAGCGGGCTATGTATGGTGCTGTATAGATGACGAGTGGCACGATGACGCCTTGGACGCCAATCGTTGTACCGACAATCAGTTTGGTAAATGGCAAGATGAAAAACAGCAAAATAATGAATGGCACTGAGCGGATAATATTGACGACCAGATTCAGGATTTGATAAACCCATTTGTTTTCCCAAGCTTGCCCGCGGCGCGTCAATACCAGCAAAATCCCTAACGGTATCCCAAGCACAGCGGAGATTGCCAATGAAATCAACACCATCTGTGCTGTTTCGACAACTGCGGCTCCGATCACCGGCAGCCATTGTTCAACGAACGTATTATATCTTTCCATATTGATCATCCCATTCCTCAATCACTACGCCTTTGTCTTTCAAAAATTCCAAAGAGCGGCCAACTTCTTCTGTTGCTCCTGCAATATGTACATCGAGGTTTCCAATAACCCCATTTTTCAATTCCATGATATTCGCCGTTAAAATATTCGGCTTTACGTCAAATTCTTTTGCCATAGCCGCCAGTACCGGATCTCCCGTAGCTTCTCCGCGGAACGTCAAGCGCAGCACCGATCCACTTTTCTTCAAGTTGCCGACGAATTCCTTCGACAATTTGCGCTGTGAAATGGTATTCAGGAAACTCCGTGTCGTTTTATGCTGCGGTTTTGAAAACAGTTCAATTACCGGGCCGCCTTCCACGATTTCCCCGCCGTCCATCACATAGACGTGGTCACATATCTTTTGGATGACATGCATTTCGTGGGTGATCAGCAAAATGGTGATGCCGAATTCTGCATTGATCTTCAGCAGCAAATCCAGAATCGATTCAGTGGTTTCAGGATCGAGCGCACTGGTCGCTTCATCGCTGAGCAAAACATCCGGCTCTTGTGCAAGAGCGCGGGCAATGGCGACACGCTGTTTCTGTCCGCCTGACAACTGGGCCGGATAGGCATTTTTCTTTTCCGTCAAACCGACAATGTCCAAATACTTTTCCACTCGCTTTGGAATTTCCACAGCTTCCACCCCGATCAGCTTCAAGGGAATGGCGATGTTCTCTTCGACTGTAGCTGTCCGCAGCAAATTAAAGCCTTGGAAAATCATGCCGATGTTTTTGCGTTCTTCCAATAGTTCGCTTTTCGAAAGCTCCGTAAACTCCCGGTCATTCAGCCGGACTTTTCCGGTGGTCGGAGCCTCCAGTAAATTCACACAGCGGATCAACGTACTTTTCCCGGCTCCGCTATAGCCGATGACACCATGGATTTCCCCTTTTTTCACATGCAGCGATACATCATTCACTGCCCGGATCATCCCTTTTTTCGATTTAAATTCTTTTGAAACGTTCTCTAGTTGAATCATGCTCGTTACACTTCCTTCTAAATAGGAAAGGCCCGTGGCATAAATGCCACGCGGCTCTCCGAATTTTACCAGATTGGCAATACAGACCCATCAAATTCTTCTTCGATAAAGGCTTTGACCTTATCAGACTGATAAGCCGCGTTCAGCTTTTCAAGAACCGCATCGTCTTTATTCTCTTCTCTTACCACAATGTGATTGACGTATGGAGAGTCGCTAGATTCCAGCAAAATTGAATCTTCCAGCGTGTTTAATCCGGCTTCAATCGCCCAGTTTGTATTGATGGCCGCTGCATCCAGTTCACTTAACTGCTTCGGAATCTGTGCTGCTTCCAATTCGATGAATTCAAGTTCCAGCGGATTTTCTTCTACATCAAAAACCGATGCCGTTTCTTCCGTTCCTTCTTTCAGCGTGATGATTCCCGCTTCTTCCAGGATGAACAGGGCACGGGCGCCGTTCGTCGGATCATTCGGCAAGCCGAAAGTGGAGCCTTTTGGCAACTTCTCAATAGAGTCATATTCGTTTGAATAAACCCCCATCGGATTTAGAATCGTTGTAGCGCCGGCTACCAAATTTGTTCCGTGGTCAGCATTGAAAGCTTCCAAGAATGGTTTATGCTGATAGCTATTCACATCCAAATCGCCTTCGGACAGTGCTGTGTTCGGCAATACATAATCCGTAAAGACTTTCAGTTCAATTTCCAGGCCATCTTCTTTCGCCACTTCCGATACCACTTCCATGATTTGCTCATGGGGACCTGAAGTAACGCCAACCACTAATTTTTCCTCACTCAATTCAGTTGATTCGGCATTGCCGCTGCATCCTGCCAATAAACCTGCTGATAAAGTTAACGCTGTAAAGATTCCAAGTTTTTCCATTTTAATATCCCCCAATAGTTTTTTAAGCCCGAAATACGAAAAAGCCTCTCTTTCCATAAAGAAAGAGAGGCACAAATTTATCGTAAAATTCATCCTCTCTTATCTTTCAGAACCTTTCAGTTCTGCTGGATGTAGCACCTTTCCATGTGATTAACATAGATGGTTGCCGAGCTTCATAGGGCCAGTCCCTCCGCTACTCTTGATAAGAGATTTAGTTGCTTATTCAATTGCGAAACCTTATTGATTAATTTAGCCTATCAATATGCCAAAGTCAATGTTTTCTTAATATTATTTTTTTACTAATTATATACCGAAATGAAAATTCATTTTCAATTCAGCTTATTCCTTTCATGAACGGCAACAATCCGTTAAGCCGTAAAACACTATTTAGCGCTGCAATCGGGTCCAAACATTCACAATTCTTTACACTCTCTTTGCATTCTCTTATCAATCTTTTGAGATACTGTTCTTAGCAAGCAAAAGAAAAAAAGCTATCCCAAAAGCCAATAAAACAGCTTCCAGGATACCTTTTTCATTCATCAGTTATTCAGTTTCTTCGATTGGTTCGTCGATTGGTTCTTCGATTGGTTCTTCGATCGGTTCTACAACTGGTACTTCAACTGGTTTTACAGTTGGCTTGTTCAAGTAATTGTAATCAGCTGGATCAATCGGCGTGAATCCTTCAGGCGTATAGAATCTCAGCAAGTCGCCATTGACTACCCGGTCTGACAACTGCAATTCGTAATTTCCGTACTGTTGGAGTTTTTGCGCTTGTTCCAACTGATCTTCTTCGATTGGCAAACCGGTTTCTGGGTCATAGAAGGTGTCACCGATTGAATAGATCTCCGGGCTGGCATAATCGCCATTTCTGAAAGTGACCAGTTCTTCATGCTCCTCGGACAACAGATCTGTACCAAATTGGATATAATCCTGTGTTTCCACTCCAAGCAAATGCATCACAGTCGGCAGAAGGTCGATTTGGCCGCCATACGTATGGTTGATGCCGCCTTCCATGCCTGGCACGTGGATGAACAGCGGAACCCGCTGCAGCTTGGTGTTTTCAACCGGTGTGATTTCTTTAGAAAGCACTTGTTCCATCGCTTTATTGTGATTGTCAGAAATTCCGTAATGGTCGCCGTACATCACAATCATGGTGTTATCCGCTAAACCGGATTGTTCCAGATCTGCAAAGAACTGCTGAAGCGCTTCGTCTGCGTAGCGCGCCGTCTGGAAATAATTATCGACGCTTGCATCGCCAGTGGTGCCTTTTTCAATCGTCGTCAACTCCTGATCGATTTTATAAGGGAAATGATGCGACACTGTGATGAATTTCGAATAAAAAGGTTCCGGCAAGGTCTTTAAAAGTTCCGCTGACTGGTCAAAGAACGGCTTATCCATTACGCCATATTCAGCCATATCCGCTTCTGTCAGGCCGGTATAAGACTCAATATCAAAGAAATGGTCATAGCCGAAAGATTTATAGATTTCAGAGCGGTTCCAGAACGTTCCATTGTTGCCGTGGAATACCGCTGAAGTGTAGCCCTTGTCCTTTAAAATGGCCGGAGCTGACTGGTACGTATTATCACCTTTGGTAATAAAGGCCGAACCTTTCGACAATCCGAATAGCGAGTTTTCCAGCAGGAATTCCGCATCCGCTGTTTTGCCTTGAGCGGTTTGATGGAAGAAATTATCGAAATACAGGGTATTTTTATCTTTGATCATCGAGTTTAAAAACGGAGTCACTTCTTCCCCGTTCAATTTGTAATCCATCAGAAATGTCTGCATCGATTCCAGATGCAAGTAAACGACATTCATTCCTTCAGCTGCACCGAAATATGCTTCATTCGGAGTCGCATGATTGGATTTCGTGTAGTTCAACACTTCTGTAACTTCATCGCTGTCCGCCAGCACTCGTTGTGAAGAGGATTTCAGCGTTTCAACTGTGTCATAAAGAGCGTAATTGTACATGCCCAAATACTTCACGATATAAGCCCGGTCAAAGCCGCGGGTCAGTAATTGCGGACGGTCTCCTTCGGCCAAGCCCAGATTGAAGAACGAAATGGCCAACGCGAACGTGATGACCGGAATAACCGCTTTTTTCCGAATGTTCCGGGACTCTTTTTCGACTCTTTTCGAGAACACCAGATATGCCAGTAAAATGACATCTACAAAGAAAAGAATATCGGTCGGCTGTATCAACGTAGCAATGCTGCCACCTAAATCCCCGAAATTCTGCGTCTGGAACAAAGTCGGCAATGTGATGAAATCACTGAAGAACCGATAGTAGACCACATTCGCATACAAAAAGAAAGACATCAGGAAGTAAATCACTAGAAGCGATATGTACTTTCGTGTTCCTTTAAATAACAGCGACAGGCTTAAAAGCAATAGCGCGGATCCGAGGGGGTTGATAAACAGCAGGAACTCTTGGAGGAATCCATCGACATCCAATTTAAATTGTGTTTTTTGGGACAAGTAGGTCTTTAGCCAAAGCATAACTACAGCTAAGAGAAAAAGAGGCACATACTTGTTGAAATTTTTGTTTTTCGTAGTTTTAATTTTTTCCATATTGCACCTTCTTATAATTAAACTTCACGGGAACTGTTTGGACATTGAACTAAAAAAGCCTGAAGATAGATGACTCCAAGCGAGAGTTTCTTACAAAGAATGACAAACTCTATTTTACTAAAATATCACTAAAAATGACAGTTTAAAGTTTTTCGCCGTCACTGCTATTGATTTAAAAGTGTTAAAGCCTCTACTTCTAGGAACGATTCTTCCGATTTAAAGTTCCCAGCGAATAGCCACTTCTTTTCACTTTTTCCTTGCAACTATCTGGTGCTCTTCTTAAATTTCGCTTTGCGCAATGGAACAATCACTTGTCTTGTTTTATTCACAGCAATCCCTAAAGCTTCTTGGAATTTTAAGCTTTGATAATAAATTGGCCTTGCACAGTGATGTCCCCATCTAAAATTATAAAATGAAAGAATGGCCCCTTTGATAACAAGGAGCCATCCTGTTAACATCCAAATTCTACCCTTCATTTCAAAGCGCTCGTTGTTTCCAATCTTCCAGTATCATTTTTTCTTTCTCCGGATCCAGGCCAGCTTTGCGGTCTGTTACCGTCCGGGTGGCTTCCCAGGCGAGCGTGTCGCGGACCGTTTCACTTACAGGCCGGAACGTCAGCCCCGCTTTCAAGGCTTTTCGAATATCCACCGCGAGGAACCCACCCATCTTTTCACGGTCCGGTATCCATAGCGGCATGTCCGACCATCCTTCGACGCCGTGCCCCAATAGAAAGTTCTCATCTACCCAGATCAGCTCCGCATCACTTTCGGCATCCGCCTTGCACACTTCCAGGAACTTCTTCATCGTCAACTTCTTTTCTGGCCCCGTTGCATTGAAAGTTCCAGTCGTCTGTGCTTCCACCAAATTGACAATCCATTCGGCCAGATCGCGGGCATCGATGAACTGGACTTCTTTGTCTCTCCGCCCAGGCGCCAGCACTTCCCCGCCTTTTGCGATACGATTTACCCAGTAGTTAAAGCGGTCCGTGAAGTCATACGGCCCGACAATCAGCCCCGGCCGAATAGTTAAGCTGCGTCCCGGAAATGCCCGCTCTACTTCCTGCTCGCATAAAAACTTCAACTCGCCGTAATGTTGGCTGATCGCTTGTCCGGCATCCATTTTCTTGAGGTCTTCCAATTTTCCGGGCGGCAACTGTCCGACCGCATGGTTTTCATCTATCCCCGGCTCTTCTAACTCTGTATAAACCGAGGCACTCGAGATAAAAGTGTAATGCCCTACTGCGCCACTAAGCAGCTCTGCAGACTCCCGGACAGTCCACGGAACATAACCGCAAGTATCAATCACTGCATCCCATGTGCGCCCTTCCAATGCCTTTAAATCGCCGTTCCGGTCCCCAATTAGCTTCTCAACTTCCGGGAACAATTCCGGATTCGCTTTCCCTCGATTGAACAGCGTCACTTCATGCCCTCTCCTAAGCGCAGTTTCAGTCAGAAAACGCCCTAAAAAACGAGTGCCTCCGAGAATCAAGATTTCCATGTCCATTCCCCTTTCTTTTCTCAAAAGGTTTATTAAAGATTGAATCACGAGCATGCCTTCTGCAGCTATCAGCTTATATTATTCTACCGTGGGAGTGAACATTCCTTTTTTTCCAAAGAAGCAACATTTTTAGATATACTTAAACCATTACCAATATGTACAAAACCGAAGGAGGAAATCGCCATGACAAAGACAAACGAATTATCACCAGACCAGCGCGAAGAATTAATGAATGTTTTGAAAGACCGTTTCGAGAATAACATCACTCGCCATGAATGGCTGGAATGGGCTAACATCCAAGCTAAGCTGGAAGCAAACCCGGAAAAACTGTGGTCGCTTTATGAAATGGAACGAACAGGTGGAGAACCGGATGTCGTGGATTACGACAAAGCGAAGGATGAATATATTTTCTTTGATTGTTCAGCGGAAAGCCCTAATGGCCGAAGAAGCGTTTGCTATGACCCGGAAGCACTGGAAGCGCGCAAGAAAAACAAACCTGAAAACAGCGCCATCGGCATGGCAACGGACATGGGAATCGAGCTGTTGTCAGAAGAACAATACCGCGCACTCCAGAAACTGGGGAATTTCGATATGAAAACCTCAAGTTGGGTACAAACCCCCGAACAGGTCAGAGAACGCGGCGGCGCCCTTTTCTGCGATCTTCGCTACGGGCAAGTCTTTTTGTATCATAACGGCGCAGACTCCTATTATGCTGCCCGAGGATTCCGCGGCGCTTTGAGAGTTTAATTCAAAATACAAAAAAAGCCGCATCCAATAAGGATGCGGCTTTTTCCTATAATATAGAAGACTCGCTTGTTTGCGAAGTTTGTATCATTATATCTTTCTGTTTCGCATACGACTCTTTTTCAGGGACAATCGCCAAGGCAATCGCGGCAATCAATCCTGGAATCGCGAAAGCGATAAAATTCATCTGGATCGGCAAACTGATTGATAACAGGAAGCCGCCGAGAACCGGTCCGAGCATGCCCCCGATGCGGCCGATGCTGGATGCCGTTCCCAGAGCAGTCGAGCGGATATAAGCTGGGTAGTATTGCGAGACATATGCCTGGACAATATTTTGTGAGCCGATTGTTGCTGCTCCTGCAATTGCCACCAAGATATAAATCACGATAATATTGCCGCCGAAACCAAGCAAAGTCAGGACGACTGCGCCTGATGCGTACATCGGCACAAGCAATTTTTTAGCGCCGTATTTATCGCAAAGACGCGCAATAATCAAAGTTCCGATAATGGCGCCGCTTTGCAATGCGATAAGGAAGCCAAGACTTGAATTCAATGCATAGCCTGCATCCATCATCAATTTAGGCAGCCATGTATTTAATCCATACACCATCAATAAACAAGAGAAGAAAGCAATCCAGAACATGACCGTACTCAAGCCGCGCTTGTCTTTGAACAAGCCGACAAGCGGTACTTTCGTGTCCGCTTTTTCCAGTTCCAGCACTTCATCATTTTCATTGAACTCCGACTCCGGGCTCACTTTTTTCAGGATCCGGAAAAGCTCTTTTTTATTGCCGGTACGGATCAAATGGCTGGCAGTCTCCGGCAATTGCTTGTACATCAACGGCAATGCCAGAAGCGGCAACCCGGCAATCCAGAAAATCGATTCCCAGCCGAATTGCGGCATCAAGTAAATACCGAGGAGAGGCGCTAAAATTCCTCCCACGGAATAGCCACACAAGACGATGGAAACCATCATGCTTTTCATCTTTTTAGGCGAGTAGTCCGTCAGCAAAGCAATGATGTTCGGCATGATGCCGCCCAGCCCTAGCCCTGCCAAAAAGCGGTAAGTTGAGAACTCTGTTGGTGAACTTGCGAAACCGCATAGCACTGTAAACAAACTGAAAAGGATAACCGTCAGCAGCACCACTTTTTTGCGGCCCACACGGTCCGCCAATGTTCCAAAGAAAATTGCACCGAACATCATGCCGAACAATCCATAACTGCCCATTGCGCCGGCTTCCACTGAAGTCAGGTTCCAGTTCTCGATCAATACCGGTACCACAGTACCGTAAACCACCAGATCGTAGCCATCAAAAGCGATGATCAGGAAACTCCATAAAAGCAAGGTCCAATGGAACCCGTTGAATTTGCTGTTGTCGATCACTTCATTCGTATTAATTTTAGCCAAGAATATTCCTCCCTAATATAACAGTTCTCTGCAGGGCTTCCGTTTACTGGACGCCCTTGCTCTCTTCTGGACAACGCAACTTCCGGTTGCAGCAATCATCAACGGACTTGCGAACAACATGGCCGGTAAGTGTGTAAATTGGTTGCCTCTCTCTTCTCCGCTGACAAATGAATGAATTTTTAAACAATTTAATGTAAGCGTTCTCTTGTCAGCCATCATAACAAGAACTGTTGCCGAGCTTCACTGGCTCCGCCGGTTTTGATAAGTGGTAAAGTTTTGTCATTGCCCATGTAAATCCAATAAATTTCATTTGGAATTGTGTTAAAGCGCTTTCAATGTTATTTCCACTAATAAGACACTTTGTACACTATAAGTATATTATATAGATATATGATGTCAATAAAGAATTTTCTCTCTATTCATAAAACAGGTTTTTTGTCCTATCCTGTCTTTTTGGTATACTTAAGGAATGACATTGAAGGAGAAGATTGAAAAAATGCACATCCAGAAAGACACTGCCACTATCCAATCGCTGAAAATCGGCATCGCGATTGTAGACATCCTTATAGCAAATGGAAAGCCGATGCGTTTTAATGAAATTCAAGAACAGGCGGAAATGACTAAAAGTAATTTATATAAATATATGAATACATTGACGCAACTTGAACTGGTGATACGGGAAAATTCCACCGGACTGTTCCACCTTGGACCGAAACTGATTCATTACGGCGCCAGCGCTATCGGCAACCAGGATGCCACTGAAATCATCAATCCCTATTTACAGAACATCAGCCAGCAAACCAATTGCACGGTGCTGCTTGCTTCCGCCACAGCAAACGGGCCGGTCGTCGTGAAAATCTGGCAGCCAAGTCAGTCCTTGAATATCGGGGCGCAAATTGGCACAGTGCTGCCGAAGAACTCTTCCTCCGGGAAAATCTATAATGTTTTCCATAATAAATTAATTACGGAAAACTGGCGCACAGCATCAGAACCCGCCATGGAAGACGGCGATGAAGAATTTAAGAAAATTGCTTCTGAAAAAATCGCTTTTGCCATCGAACCATTAGTGGCCTCTATTTCGTCTGTCTCGATTCCAGTGCTGTCTTATAATAACGAGCTCATCGGAACCATCACAGTGGTCGGATTCACGCCCGATATCCCGAAAGACATCAACGATCCCATCAGCCATTATTTACTGGACATGCAAAAACAAGTTTCCCAAGCATTCGGCTATAGAGCATAAAAACCCGCATCTTTCCTGGACGGAAGATGCAGGTTTTCTATTAACGTCTTTAAACATAAAACGCCGCCTTCGAAATGATTCCATCGAAGGTGGCGTTTTTTCATATAACTGTTTTCTATAAAATGATCACTTTAATGACAGAAGCATTATGCTTTCGGCTTTTCTTTCTGCATCGAAGCAAATAATTGAGTTGACGACAAAGCATTGAATGGCATTGGCACCTTGTGTTTAACCCCTTGGCCATAAGCCGCGATCAAGTCTTTCAGCAAAACAGCCAATGCAGTTTCAGATGTCCATTCAGAAACATCGCTCCAATTGCGTACTACCCAGCTGTCGCCTGTGCTGACTTTCAACAAGTTCAAGACTTCTTCTTCAGGCAAGTTGTAATGTGCACCTAATTTAAGGCCTTCTGCTACGGCATTCATGTTGATGCCGAGGATTAAATTGTTGATCAATTTGGCTGCCTGGCTATTGCCGACTTCTGCTCCATAATAGAATGTATTCGAACCAACCGCATCAAAGTAAGGCTGGAACGATTTCACGATTTCTTCTGAACCGGAAGTCATGATTGACAATGTACCTGCTTGGGCACCTGATGCACCGCCGCTCACTGCTGCATCAATCAATGTCAAATCGCTTTCTTCTTCAACCTTTTTGCTTAATTGATTCATCGTCTCTGGATCCAATGTGCTCATAACAATAATGGTTTTGTTTTTCGGTTGAGCCGATAACAAGCCACCTTCACTAAAAATGATGTCGACATTCTGCGCATAGTCGCGAACCATCGAGATGATCGCTTCGTCGGATTGTTCCGCTACTTCTTTCAAAGTCTTAACCATCGTGATTCCTGCTGCTTCCGCTTTCGGATAAACCGCTGGGAATGCGTCATAACCGATTACTTCAAAACCGGCTTTTAATAAGTTCACTGCCATTGGGAAGCCCATCGTTCCTAGTCCTACAAATCCAATTTTTTTGCTCATGTTGAATTCCTCCTAATAATGTGTTGAAATTTTTCTTGTAAACAATTGTTCCAATGTTCTTGCTGTTTCTTGATTAAGCCAAGCCTACAAGCGTCATGACAATAATCACTGCAAGCGCAATCCAGTGGGTGACGTTAATACTGATAAAGGCATTTTTGAAGGTGTCTTTCATTGGCAATCCTGTTAAGCTGTTGAAAATAATCAAGAAACCAGAGTAAGGAACGATGGCCAATGCACCTGCTGAAATAGCAATTGTACGGTGGATCGTTTCCGGATCCATGCCCATTTCCAGATAAATCGGCGCGAAGTTCTGAACCGCGATTCCGATTGCTCCAACAGCAGAAGCCGTAATCCCGCTGATCAATCCGGTACCGATCATCAGCGATAGGATCGGCGGCCCCGGAATCGATTGAATCATTCGGAAGACGCCTTTAAACGCCGGAACACTGGTGGTAATGCTCCCAAATGCGATGGTACTACCAGTCGTAATTGTAGATGCCAAAGAGTCGGCAGCCCCTTCGTTTAACGCTTCCCGTTGCTGAGTGATTTGTTTACGGAATAAAACCGCACTTAGTAAAATTGCCACAATCAATGCCACGATGATGATATTGTTCACTGAACTGAAAATCAGGATGATGGCCAGCAAAGTGACAATCGGCAGCAAGCTGACAAGGAAGGAAGGGAGTTCACGGTCGACAATCGCCTCATCTTTCAAAACGCCTGCCTTCACTTCAAAAGTCTCGTTCTTCTTCAAACTCTTATTGAGCGACCATTTCATGAAAACCAGGATGAAGACAATCGCAACAATCGATGTTACAATCCCGATCAGCGGTGCCGCTGTCAGAGATGTACCTAAGCCGGTTGATGGCACAATATTGTGCAAGGATGGTGCCCCCGGCAGCATCGTCATGGTGAACGTCGATGTACCGCCGAAAACCGGAATAATGACCAATTTCCAGGAAATGTTCAACTGCTGGAAAATCGGCTTCGCCATCGGAATCAACGCAAAGATGATGACGAAGACATTGATGCCGCCGTACGTAAGGATGGCGGAAATGATGAACAACGCCACCAAGGCATTGTACGGGTTCTTTGTTCCGACGACCGACAAGACTTTATCAGCGATCGATACCGTCGCCCCACTCTTGTCCATATATTTCGCCAAGATCGACCCCAGTAAGAAGATGGCGAAGTTGGCCGCAATAAATCCGGCAAGTGCCGTCATATAGGAATTTTCTTTGCCGAATACCGTCTCCAGTATCGGGACTCCGCTGAACAGCAGGACGACAATCGTTGCAATAGGAGCTGCCACGATGATGCTGAACTTTTTCACAATAAAGAGAATGATTGTCAGGATCCCTAATCCAATTCCCAGCAAACCTAATATATCCATTTAATTTCTACCTCATTACTTTTTAGTAGTTACCTGTCTAAGAAAACTTGCTTAATATGCGCGCGCAACGCTTACTCTCTTCTTCTATGGCAAAATATCTCGAATTCAAGATATTTAACTCTTAAGTGCCATAATATCTCCATGCAATGCAGAATCCACTTTTACGCCTTATGAAAATAAAACGGAAATTCTTTGAAAAATCTTATTCATTCACCATCCGTTTCTTTTATTGCTAAATTAAATTGTCAACGACCCATATAGTATACAATTTCGTTCATTATGAGTAAAATGAATGTTTAGAATGATAATTATCTATATTAATCATAGTTAGGAGATTTTGAAGATGGACATACGCCACCTCACTTACTTCATTGAAGTAGCTAAATATAGAAGTTTTACGAAAGCGTCCGAATCCCTCCACTTGTCACAATCTACCCTTAGTAAAGTAGTCAAAGACTTGGAAGACGAATTGAATATTGAACTGATTGATCGTTCGACAAAGAAAATTGAATTAACAGAGGCGGGGGAAATTGTTTTAGCTGAAGGCAAGCTGATTATGGAGTCGCTGAATGATTTGTCTGTTAACCTTTACGATTTGATGAACTTAAAAAAAGGAAAAATAAAAATCGGCATCCCGCCAGTCATCGGGTTTTTGTTTTTCCCGAAAATCATTAAAGGGTTTAATAGTCTATATCCCGATATCAAACTAAAAATTACGGAAGATGACTCGAAAAAAGTTCAACAGGATGTTAGAGACGGAAGATTGGATCTCGGTGTGGTGATTCTGCCAGTGGATGACAAGGAGTTCGATGCAGTTCCTTTGGTCGATGAACAACTGGCGCTTTTCGTTCATCATTCCCATCCCTTCGCACAGAAGGAAAAAGTGGAAATGAAAGAGCTGGAAAATGAAACCTTCATCCTTTTTAAACAAGCACTCTTTCATAGCTTGATTGTCCAAGAATGCCAGCGAGCCGGTTTTCAGCCAAAAATTGCTTATGAAATTTCCGAATGGGGCTTCATCAGTGAGATGATTAGCGAAAACTTGGGCGTTTCAATTTGTCCGAAACCTATCGAGAAAAAATTCAACCCAGAATTAATCAAAGCGATTCCCATCGTTAATCCCATCTTCCCCTGGAAACTGGGCCTCATATCCAAAAAGAAGAAAAAACCTTCACCTGCAGTCCGTGAATTCATCCAGTATGTATCGGATAACGCACCTTTTTAAATATAAAAAAGAGCTTTCAGCGGAAATAAATTCCCCATGAAAGCTCTCTTTATAATATATAGTTATTCATTTTAACGAAGATTCCCGTTGCTCCATCGCTTTGCGCCATTTCACCACTTCGCGCTCTTCAATCTGCTTCGCAACCCTCTCATCCCAGCTATCCTTCAGCGTATTCCAGACACGGGCATAAAAGACGTCCTGCTTTTGATCATATAATTGAAATTCGATACACGGAATCCAGTGCATTTTGTGCTCAATGCAAGCTGTAATGTCTGTCACGATGATTTGAAAACTTTCTTCTTCCGGATACACCATTTCCTTGGCAAGAAGCTGCTGCATGCGGTCCTTTTTCAAAGTTCCTTTTGCTGCATCATAGCGGTAAAGCGGAAGTTTCTCTTCAGCTTCCGAATCAATAGTTCCTGCCGATAACAGGTAGTTGTCATGGACGGCACTATAGGAAATCAAGGTTTGATCCCCTTCCATGTCTTCATCAAAAATGCCTTTTTCCAAGTAGCTATATCCTTTAGCCGTCAGTTTATAACCCGCTTTTTCAAGCTGGATCAATTGGCCACGCTGCATCTTGTCGATCAAATCGCGGACAAACAGTTCTTCCACCAGCAGCATTTCTGCTAAAGTGGCGGCCCTGCGGATATCCGATTCCTGAAAAGCAAAAAGCAGCATTTTCATCAAGATGTCCATCTTCAATCGCTTTACCCGGTTAAAACTTACGTCATAGGACACAATTGGCAGCTTCCAAAGCTGGTCTTTTATAATGGATACATCAGGAGTTGCCAACAGACTCGACCGCAGTTCTTTTATTAGTTGATCCATTCGCTCACCCCTTACTTCCTTGCAATAGCTTCAAGCCATTTTTCTGTTTGACGGTTTCCAATACATGTCGGTACATTTTTTTCGTTTCGTCTTTTTTCGCACGCTGCGTGAACATCTCGGAACTGCCGACGAGCACCAATAATTGCTTGGCACGTGACAACGCCACGTTCAAGCGGCGGTAATCTTTGGCAAATCCGATATCGCCGTGGTTGTTTCGATTGTTGCGCACCATGCTGAGCAGGATGATTTCCATTTCGCTTCCCTGGAAGCGGTCAACGGTTCCGGTTCGGATCGTCAAATGCGGCAAGCGCAGTTCCTGATCGATCATGCGCTGCAGCCGCTTGACTTGTTCGCCGTAGAAAGAGATGACGCCGACGCTTTTCAATTCGTCTGCCGCTATTCTTCCTGTCCGCTTCGCTTCAGCTACTGCATCGTTCATTTCCACCAACAGCGCACTGATTTCCTGAAGTTCCGATGGATTGTAGAGGCTTTTGCCGCCGCTCATCCGTTCTTCAAAATACGCCGCTTCGTTCGGCAAATCCAGCCACATCAGATGGTTGCTGCGCTTCACTGAAGGCGATTCCAGGAAATGATCGCGTTCCAGGTCGGAATCCAGAAGCCCGCATTGCAATTGCATGTTTTCCCCTTTATAAAACGGCGAGATTGTCTCCATGATATCTGCATGCATGCGGTATTGAATTGCGAGCATCGTCTTATTGGATTCCGGCAAGTTCTTGTACAGACGCTCAAACAGCGACTCTTCCAAGAGCTTCTCGAGCTCCCGCTTTTCTTCAAAGCCGCTGTTTTCTTTGATCATTTCCTCGAGCGTTTCTTCCAAAGTGTCATTTCCAAGAAGCGGTGGCAACTGATGATGGTCCCCGACCAAAATGATTTTCTTAGCCTTAAGCATCGGCAGCAACAATTCCGGCGGTGTCGCTTTCGATACTTCATCGACGATCACCACATCAAATACCGGGTAATTGTCGATAAAGTCCTTGCGGGCAGAAGCGACACATGTCGTCCCGATGACATTGGCATGCTTGATATACAATTTACGGATTTCGTCCAAATCATGATTGTTTGCATCTTTCAATAAATCCAGCCATTTCTTCTGGATGGACTGCATCAAAGGCAGATTCTTCTTTTCCTGTTTGAGGGATTCCTGATCAAATGAAAGGCTGACGATTTTTTTCGCCGCTTCTTCATATTCAATTTCAGGATTCGAAGAAAGAATTTCCTTTAAAGCGGCCGCTTCTTTTTCTTTCATTGCCATTTGTTCTTGCAATTGATCGGTTTCAGCCTTTATTCCGGCTATTGTGATTTTATTTTTCTCTAAAGCCGCTGTTTCTTGTGCACAGTCCTTTTGAAGTTCTGCTATCCGCTGCTCTGCCTGCTCATACAAGGCTTTGTCTTTTTGGAGTTCAACAAGTCCAGCTTTATGTTCAGGGATGGCTGCTTCAATATCTTCAGGCATATCGGCCTCAACAGCCATTTGCTTAAACTGCAGTTCAAGCGGAGCGAGCTCCTGCTGCTTCCGTTCCAGTTCCGCCTGCCACTTCCGGTCCAACTCGAGATAATGCTGTTGCTGTTTTAACAGCTCTCCGCATACAGCCTTTTGCAGTTCCTGGAAAGTCCGTTTGGAATCTTCGATATACGCTTCAGCAGATTTCAGCTTCGCGCCTCTTCGCCACAGATTCTGTTGCCGCTTGTACAAACCGGTGAGTGCTTTTGCCAGTACAGCCGGCTCACTGCGCCGCGGACTCTTCAGCACTTCCCTCAGCTTTTCGAGGAAAGAATCAATTTCAGAAGAACGATACGCTTCCGGTTTTGCTAAAGCATGCTGCTTCATCTCATCGATAGAAGGATTGAAAGGCGCCAGTAATTGCTCAACATAGGAAATTGCAGCGGCAATCAATTCGTTGTATTTCCGCAATTTTTCAAACTCGTTCATCTTTTCACGGATTGTCTCTAACTTATTGAGTGAATAGGTGATAGCGGGTGTTTCTTCTATTTTTTGCTCAGCCATCAGTTGCATCAGACCGTCCACTTTTTTCACGCGTTCCGCATCTTCCACTAAAGTATTCTTCTGCTCAATAACCGCCGTTACTTGCTGGCGCTTATCCGCAATTGCAGCGATATCCCGCTTTTTACCGGCCAGTTCTTGTTCCAGCTTTTTAGCCAGCAATGCACGTTCCAGCTGTTGGATTTTTTCTGAAATTCGTTTATGCTCTTCGTCGAACCACTTGATGCTTTTGTTTTCAATCAAGAATTGTTCTTTGTGAAGCAATTGCTCAAGCGCCTGCAGCTTTTGCGTCATTTCCCGCTGCTCATCCATAGCCTTTTGTTCCACCAGCTCGAATGCCTTCAGTTTGTTCTGCTCTTCTTCCAGCAGCTTTTCGATTGCGCGATGTTTCTCATGCGCTTTTTTCTTTTCTTCGACGGCTGCTGCTAAACTTTCGTAAATCGGCTGCAGATTTTCATAAGCCTGTTCCGTTGCCGCCAGTTCCTTTTCCAATTCGGATTCACGGTTTTTCCGCGTTTCGTATTGAGCTGAAATTTCTTTCAAAGTATTGTCTTTCCAGTACTGGCCGACGTTTTCTTCGATGAATTTTTTGCCTTCTTCTTCGATGCTCTCGGTCCGGCCGACACGCAGAATCCGGATATCCTTATTGGCCAGCAACCGGCCAAGTGCATTATCGACTGCTAAATTCGATTGTGAAGCGACAAGCGTCTTCAATCCCTTTTTCGCATTTTGGAGACAGATTTCTGCAATAACTGTGGTTTTCCCTGTACCAGGCGGGCCTTGAATAACGTATAAATCTTCCGCCGCCATCGCACCCGAAACCGCTTGCTGCTGAAACTCATTCAACCGGCTTTGAAACGCCAGCCGCTCTATTTTCCGGAGCGGCTGCACCGGCGGCTTTTCTTCAAACAGCAGGCGGTCGAGGTTCGGATTGACTGCGAGGCCTTTTTCCAGATTGGTGAATCCTTGGCGAAGCCTTCTGATTTGGCTGAGCGCTGCAAAATTGCTGAACACCACTTCTCTTTTATTCAATGAATGTTCTTTCTCGCGAAGCTGTTTGATGACGTAGGGTTGAAGCTCGATTTCAACGGTCCGGTTTGCTGCTTTGATCACCGTTCCAACATCACCGTCCATCCCGGTAAGCCGCACACTCAAACCTTTCAGCGTTTTCCATTCATTGTCTTTCATTTGGCAGCCGGTCAATGTAATGCGGCTGAAATCGTGGCTGAACGCCAATTTGGAATACGTCGTCTTGATATCCGGAATATCCATGCCGCGCTCTTGGATCTTCAAATAGCCTTCCCAGCTGGAAATCCGCTTTTTCACATAATCGGAACTTTCCTTCGCCGGCTTCATGCGGTTGAACACATTGAGAAGCGCCACTGGAGCCGGGTCCCGGGAGTTATCGAAAACGATGGATGCCTCGCGCTGCCAGTTCGTCCCGAGCGCTCCGTACACTTTTCGGAGCGTCACATTCGTCACCAGCAATTGATGGTTCTTGACGACGCAATGAAAGACGATCAATTGATCTATCTCTTTCTCGCTTAACCGGGAATTCTCCACTTTATCAAAAATCAGAGCAACCGAAAGAGAGGCATCCGGACTGGAAGGATACCTTTCGATAAACACGTTAAAAGCCTGATTCGCCATAAAAAATGAGCGTTCGCTAATACCGAACCCTCTCATTTTTTCCGAAGCGGTCTTTGTCATTCGTAATGAAGTTCTGTATGTATCTGCTTTTGCTAAAACCATTTAATCACCTGTTCTGTAAAACTAAAGAAGTCTCTTATTGAATCATTCTATTAAGACCCGGACACGATTAAATAAATCGGCCCGATCTTTTTTTCATCTAATCATCATATCATCTATTGCTGAAAATTAGCTTGTTAAGCTCTAAAAAATTGATGCAAATACGTTGAATTGCATCAGAAAATTCCCTCATCCATCTTCGGCAGATAACGGCATTTTCTTCCGGATAAGTGCAGGTTTTTAAGATAAGCTGTTCCTAAAAATAAGGTCAAAAGCTTGTTTGGAAGAGCCTTTCGCTTTGGCGAAAGGCTCCTGCACCCCAAACCGCATTTTGCTGAAGCAAAATGCCAAGGCCCCAAAGCTTTATCGGCGTTTCTGATGGTTTCTATCGACACATTTTTGATTTCTATCGGTGTTTCTTCGATTCCTATCGACGTTTCTAAAGTTTCTATCGGTGTTTTCGGACTTTCTATCGGTGTTTGCTGCATACCGCAATCTCAATGCGAAGCTGTTCCAGAAACTTAGCAGCTGCATTCGAAAAGACTTGGTGCTTTTTCCAGACAATATTCAAGTTCGCTTCTAACCTTGGGCTCAACGGCTTGAAGCTGAGCTTGCTGGTTCCTGATGTATTGACCAATTTATCAAGGCATAAGGCATAGCCGACATTCTCCTCCACCATGAGGGCAGCATTGTAGATCAAGTTGTAGGTCGCGACGAGATTCAAGTCTTCTATGTCCTGGCCGAACCATCCGGTCAATTCGTTGCTGACGGCGGTCTGGCGTGACACCAGCAGCGGCTTGTCGGCCAAATCTGCTGGTTCGATGGCCTTCTTCTGTGCCAACGGGCTATCCTTCCGCATCAATACACCCCAAACATCTGTGGCTGGCAGTTTCATATAATCGTATTTTTGCTTGTCGGTCGGTTCGATGACCACTCCGAAGTCCAATAATCCGCTGTCCAATTTCCCGGCAATGTCATCTGCATTCCCGCTGTAAAGATGAAACCGGACACCCGGATAATTCGCAAGCAGTTCTTTGGATACTTTGGCAATCAACTGCATCGCCTCTGTTTCGCCTGCGCCAATGTAGATGTCTCCACTGATGATTTCTTTTGATCTCTTCAGATTGGCTTCGGTCTTATCCGCCAGCTCCACAATTTCCTTCGCTTTCTTCAGCAGGAACATGCCTTCTTCCGTCAAGGTGATTTTTCGGTTGCCCCTGACGAACAAAGCGGTTCCCAGTTCCGATTCAAAGTCTTTCAATTGCCTGGATAATGTCGGCTGCGACAAATGCAGCTGCTTCGCCGCAGCCGAAATGTTCGCTTCATTCGCTACTGCAATAAAATAACGCAGCACCCGGATTTCCATGAACAGCTCCCCTTTCTTCTATACGCAAAAGGCATGGCAAATTATTTGATATAGGTATTGGATATTTGAATCGTACCACCTTATGATGAAATCAAAAAGATAAACCTAAAGAAAGAATTACAGGTGGCAATTAACGATAAAGTAATCGCCATTATATCGGATAGAAACGCCCGGCTTTGCAGCGAGTATGAATTGATAAATGAAAGGTGGCACTAACAATGGATATGAATGAGTTTATCGACTTTTGCCGAAAAGGCAACTCCATCCCAGCCGACGATCAGGAATTATATGGATTATTGGTGCAATGCAGCTTTGAAGCCCAAAGGATAACCATGGAACTGAACACTTCCTATCATTCCAAAGAAGAGATCGTGGAGATTTTCAGTGAACTGACCGCCAGCATCGTGGATCCGTCGTTTATGTGTTTCCCGCCGTTCTATACCGACTTCGGCAAAAACATCACCATCGGAAAAAACGTCTTTTTCAACACCGGCTGCTCGTTCCAGGACCGGGGCGGAATCCAGATCGGCAGCGGCTCGCAAATCGGCATGAATGTCAACATCGCTACACTGAATCACGGACTGCCTTTAAAAACCCGGAATACCACCTACTCCTCGCCTGTGGTCATCGGCGAGAATGCCTGGATTGGATCAAACGCAACCATCCTGCCCGGCGTGACAATCGGCGCCAATTCCGTTATCGCCGCTGGAGCAGTCGTGACGAAAGATGTCCCTCCGAACAGCGTAGTGGCGGGAGTGCCGGCGAAGCTGATGAAAACAATTGACAATAGTAGTGAGCAATAAGGCAAACCCCGATTTCTCCATCTCTTCCAGGAGAAATCGGGGTTTTTTCTTAGAACAGCAGCAAACACGGTATTTTTAGAATCGTTTAGAATAGTTTCCGATTCAAAGAGGGTATACTACCTTAAATTCAATCAGGAGGTTTTAATCATGACAAGTCCGTCAAGCAATCGAATCGATTCCGCTTCACGAGTAATCATGGCGCCGCCAGAAGTGATTTACCGTGCGTTCATGAACCCTGAATCCTTGAGCTCATGGCTTCCGCCCAAAGGGATGTCGCTTCATATGGATGTGTTTGAACCGCGCGAAGGCGGAACTTACCGAATGACCCTCACGTACGAAACCGATCACTCGAACCCTGGAAAGACTTCGGAAAATACGGACGTTACTCAAGGGAAATTTCTGGAGCTCGTGCCAGACACAAAAATTGTGATGGCCGGGAACTTTGACTCTGAAGATCCGGCATTCTCCGGAGTGATGATCCAGACCTGGTACTTGGAAGCTGTTTCAGAAGGAACCAAGGTGACGATCATATGTGAAAACGTTCCTGCAGGGATACGGAAAGAAGACCATGATGCCGGCTTGAATTCCACCCTTGAAAATCTCGCCAGCTTTATTGAAAAATAAATTGGCATCTATTTTGATGGCTTTATGAATAAACTGAATACCATTTCCTATGAAGCGACACTAATCATAATGTCTATGCCGAAGACTCTGCCGCTGCCTTGAAGAAACGCTATACGGCTAAAATAGAGGACTGGCTAAAAGAATATTACGGCAAAAACATCATCCTGGTTATGCATGTTATGCCGTTCGCTCTTTAAAGAAATTCGGCACCACTCGGCTATTCCTTTTTGGTTATCCGACTATTTGCCATTGCAGTTAAAAAAAAAGATGCCGCCTTCGATGAAGTCGAAGGCGACATCTTTTTTAGGTATGGCCAATGATTGGATCCCTTTAATCTGTCTTATAAATATTTCTTGAACCACTCCACTTGCGGCGGAAGAGAATCTGTCAATCCCGGCTCTGTATAAGCGCTATAATGGCCGCCGGAAAGAACAACTAATTCCTTAGGTTCGTGTGCTTTTTGAAAAGCTTCCATGGATAAATCGGCCGGCGCCAACAGATCATTTTCTGCGACCAACATGAGTAAAGGCGTCGGGGAAATGGTTTCAATGGTGCTGCTTGGGCTATATTCCAAAAGGGCTTCCATTGTTTCGAGCGTAACCTCATTTTCCCAGTTCGGTGCAATGGTGTTTCCGGTTTCAGTAAACCACTCAAAAGCATCAGGAATTGGCAAAGCACTTACTTCACCTTCTGGCGCAACTACCGGAACACGCTGAATTTCTGCTCCCATATAACGGGCTAATCGGTACGCGCTTAGATTCTGGACGAATCCTTGGAATATATCACTTCTCATCAATCGCTGAGCACTCTTCCATCCGTTCACTACAGGTGTTTGGGCTACTACCGCCTTCACCCGTGAATCTATCGCCGCCAAATGCAAGACATGAGCTCCGCTGTATCCCGCTCCCCAAATGCCGATTCGATTTTCATCTACTTGGTCATGGGTCGATATCCAACTGATCGCATTTCTATAATCTTTGTGCTGCTCCACAGGGATAACATGCTGCCTTGGCTCTCCTTCGCTTTCCCCGATAAATCGGTAATCAAAAACTAATACGACAAAACCTGCTTCTGCAAATGGTTCAGCAAAGTTCTTTAAATGCATCTCTTTCACTGCATTAAAACCATGCGCCATTACAATGGCTGGTTTTTTACCCAATTCGTCTCCTTCCGAAAGATACAGCCACCCCTTACAATTCAATCCTTCACTTGCGAACGTAACGTCTTTTTTGACAACGTTCATTACATCCCTCCTATGAAATTTTTTATTTCCCAAAGTAAAATATAAATTCTCTCTCGTTAATTTATCTGAATAATCAGATATTTAATATATATAGCATTGTTTTTTATGGGGGTCAATCAAATAAAGCTTTTTATTACATATCTTGTAAATCATTTTCATTATAAAATAGTGTCTTTATCTCCCGTCCTGATCAATAAAAAAATGAACAGAAAAAGGACCAAGAGTCTCCTCCTCGTCCTTCGTAATTTCCCTCTATCAGTTCTTATAATCCGTCATAATCGTGCCAATAAGAATTCCCATCACTTGGCCTTTGAATGCATCCGGCACGGACTCGCCGTTCGGATTCTTGTAGTACAGCAGATTCGCTTCTTCGTCATGCGTAAAGCCAAGGTCCATTAATTTCGTTTTTAATGGCTCCGGCAGTTGGTCGCTGCCTGTCACTTTTTCAAAATAAGGTGTCGTGTAGATAGAAACATCCACATCATCCAGACTGGATTCCAAAACGAATAAATCTGTTTCACTTTTCACAATCCATTGCCCTTTTGAGCTAACCGCTAATTGCATATGTTCCAAGGTAGAAATGCCATCCAGATTAACGCCGAAGATTTGATTGATTAGCGTGCGGTTCTCCGCTCCAGTAAGTGCGTAATCCTGTTCTTTCAGATAGCGGTCCATCACTTCATTCTTCGTCATTTTCATAATCCGCGCGTCTTGCCTAGCCGATGTCGGTTCTTCATTCCGGGAAACGCGCAAGCTTTCCATCACAGCTGTAGGATAGCTAGCCAGTTTGCTGCCATAATCCATCTTCGAAACATAGTTCAGGTCAATATCAAAAATTTCTTTTACTGCCAGACGGACTTCATTGCCTTTGACTTTTTTACCAAATGAAGCTAAGTAATGGTCCATGACGTTTACCTTCGGCATCTTTTGAATTACGCCATCAAGTTGAGTGGATTTCGCATCCACTCCCAAACTAACCCGGACCGCTCTCATCACTTTTTTCGAATACTTGGCATCCTGCTCAATATGCTGCGCTTCGTCAAATTGGATATTGAAGTTGGCCGGCGTTTCTGCAGCAAAGGCACTTCCCACTCCGCCAGTCAAAGTCACACTTGTGATCGTGCTGAATAAGACAATATTTTTTGTCATGGTTTTGATTTTCATCTTCAGTCCTCTTTCTAACTAATGGATTTTGTCATCACTTAACATAGCAGGCTTTGTATATTTTTCTTTCAAGAAATCATAAAGAAAAACGTGCCGAAAAGATTTCGGTCACGCTTTTCTCAATGGATTTTAGCCTAAGAATTTTCAGTTAAAAGATTTTACTTGGTTGATTGCATTTATTTCCACTTGTTCATTAATGGCTCTAATGCGTCCTCCGATGAAAAAAACATCTACAAGCGGCCAAATGAAAAGCGTCATCCAGCCAAAAAGAATCATGCAGACTCCCATGCCAATATTGCCAAGATAAAAGCGATGACCCCCAACTCCTCCTAAGAAAAACCACAATAGATAGGCAATCAATGGTTTTTTAGCTTTTGTTTCCATTTCCTGTTGAATGATTAATAACTGCTCACTTGTAAGCCCCTGCTTGCTTTGAATACTAGAATTGTACGTTGTCATTTCAAATCCTCATCTCTCATCTTACTATTTTTCCTATATATTACAATAAATAAACCTTTTAGTCTATATCAAAAGTAACAAAAAATTATCTTTTAATCTCTTAAAAGTGACATATAGTGTGTAGGAGCATTAATATGTTTACAATGAATTTAAAAATGGCTGTACAAATCGTACACAGTTATTAATTTCCCGAAAAATTTACAAGCAAAAAACTCAATCAGGAGGTTTTAAATTTGGCAACTCCATCGAGCTACAGAATCGATTCCGCTTCCCGGGTGATTAAGGCAGCGCCAAATGCTATCTACCAAGCATTCATAAACCCTGAATCTTTGAGTTTCTGGCTTCCGCCAACAGGAATGTCGGCCCATATGGACGTCTTTGAACCGCGCGAAGGCGGAACTTATCGGATGACCCTCACGTACGAAACAGATCACTCGACCCTTGGAAAGACTTCGGAAAATACGGACGTAACCGAAGGAAAGTTTTTGGCGTTGGTGCCGGACACTAAAATTGTCTGTTCCGGAAACTTTGATTCTGAAGATCCGGCGTTTTCAGGCGAGATGGTCCAGACGTGGTATTTGGAAGCCGTTTCAGCAGGAACTAAGGTCACAATCATATGTGAAAACGTGCCTCCAGGGATACGGAAAGAGGACCATGATGCCGGTTTGAATTCCTCCCTTGAGAATCTCGCCAGCTTTATTGAAAAATAGCGTCATTACAGTGGCCGTCCTTGCTCCAGAAGCGTATTTGAAAAAACGGATATATTTGATTTAGTCAAGAACCAATACAGATAATGTAAACCAACCACCATGCCGAAACAGGAATGGCGGTTGGTTTTTGCATTCCCTTCCCGTTTGCTAAATGCTGCGCCTATCGGCCAGGCAATTCCAGGACACTGTAAGGAGTAAAAATACAGCTGAAACAGAAGATATGATAATGTAGGGATTATGAAGTGCCGTATAAGCCCGAATCATTTAAAAATGTGCAGTTCCTTAAAATGCGCCTATACTTCAACAAAACGTGTTGAAGTTCCAGAAATAATCATTGCCAGAAGGAGGGAAACCAATGTCACGGCAGTCTGACCAAAAAGAAAAAAACCAGCTTAGCTATACACAGCAGCATCTCGCCAATGAACGAACCTATTTAGCATGGATCCGTACCGCCATTTCTATCGTTGGCGTCGGCTTCCTCGCGACCAGCCTGCATTTCACGATGGGTGCTACACGCAACCCATTTGTCGATTTCTTCACCATTGCGCTTGGCATTTTTGCCTGTATTTTCGGCCTCACCATCATATTCTCGGCAACACAAAACTATAATAAGAAACGCGAGCAGCTGATCAACGAGACTTTCATCCCCTCGAATATGCGCATCACGCTGATTTCCTCTATGTTAATCATCATGGTCATTATGGTCATCGTTTATTTCTTTATGATAATGTAAGCCGCCCGCTAGCCCCTCACAGGTTCAACTTCGCTCTCTTGAGGCGACTTTATAAAGACTCCTTTAGCCCCGAAAAGAATATCTTTCGGCTAAAGGAGTCTTCTTTCACTTGCCTGACCTATTGCTTGAACCAGATTAAATCATTACAGAATCGTCTTGCCAAGCCGGAAGCGTCTTTCCGAGCGGTTTGTCTTCCTTATAGCCCAGGACATACTCCGCCTGCATAATGGTATGGATTTCACGTGTCCCTTCATAAATGACCGGCGCTTTGGAATTCCGCAAAAAGCGGCTGACCGGGTATTGGTCTGAATAGCCGTAAGCGCCGTGGATCTGGAAAGCGTCGTCGGCGGCTTGGTTGGCAAAATCGCAAGCTTGCCATTTGGCCAATGACGTTTCTCTCGTATTGCGCTTGCCTTCGTTTTTCAATTCGCCGGCCCGGTACACAAGAAGGCGGCTCATTTGATAGCCTGCTTCCATTTTGGCAATCATCTGCTGGACAAGCTGGTGTCTGCCAATCTCTTTTCCGAAGGTTTCGCGTTCGTGGCAATAACTGACACTCGCCTCCAAGCAAGCCATGATTTGCCCTACCGCTCCTGCTGCTACAGTAAAGCGGCCATTATCGAGTGCCGCCATCGCGATTTTAAAGCCTTCCCCTTCTTCGCCAAGCAAATTCTCTTTCGGCACTTTGACGTCCTCGAAGAACAATTCCCCTGTATTGCCTGCCCGGATGCCGTGTTTCCCTTTGATTGCTTTGGATGAAAAACCTTCCCATGTCCGTTCTACAATAAATGCCGAAATCCCTTTATGCTTCTCTGAACGGTCACCTGTATAAGCGAAAACCAGGAAATGGTCTGCCACGTCGCATAATGAAATCCAGGTTTTCTGGCCATTCAAAATATAGTGGTCGCCATCTTTCTTGGCAGTCGTCTGCATCGCGGCCACGTCTGATCCAGCGCCAGGCTCGGTCAATCCAAATGCCCCGATTTTTTCTCCTCTGGCTTGCGGCGTCAAGTACTTCTGTTTCTGTTCTTCGGTACCCCATTGAAGAAGGGTCATGCTGTTCAATCCGATGTGGACCGAAACCGCTGTCCGGAAAGTCGTATCGCCGCGCTCCAATTCTTCACAGACGATGGCCAATGAATTATAATCCATCCCGCTGCCGCCATATTGTTCCGGAATGCATACACCCATCAGTCCAAGTTCTGCAAGTTTGGAATAAATGGCCGGGTCCGATTGCCCTTCGCGGTCCCATTCTTCGATATACGGCATGATTTCCTTGTCGACAAAATTCCGGGTAGCGCTGCGCAATAATTCCTGTTCTTGAGTAAAGTTAAAGTTCATCTGTTTTCTCTCCCTTATCAAATGTATTTTTTCATGTTATTCAACCGGTTGAATACTTCTTCATTGTGTTCTCCTGGCATCGGCGGATGGCGTTTAATTTCCACGGGTGTTCTGGACAATTTCAGCGGACTGCCGATCATTTTGATGCGGCCAGCTGTCGGATGCTCGTGTTCGATGAACATGTTCCGTGATTGAAGCTGCTTGTCATTTACAACGTCCTCCAAGTTCTGGATGGGCCCGCTTGGAACATTGCATCTTTTCAGCTGCTCTTGCCAAAAAGCTGTTTTCTCCGTCATTAATTGCTCTTGAAGAATTGGAATCAGCTGCTCCCGATTCTCTACACGCACCGGATTCGATTTGTACTTGTCATCCAAGGCAAGCTCCGGTTTCCCGAGAACCTTGCACAGCGCCGCGAATTGATGGTCGTTTCCGACTGCAATCACCATCTCGCCGTCAGCAGTACGGAATGTTTGATACGGAACAATATTGGCATGGGAATTTCCAAGAGCCGTCGGAATTTTTTCTGACATCAAGTAATTGCTGCCAATATTGATCAAAGCGCTTACCGCAGAATCATAAAGGGAAATGTCGAGCTTCTGCCCTTTCCCCGAAACGGTCCGTTCCAGTAAGGCTGCCTGGATGCCGATGCACGCATACAATCCTGTCAATACATCGACAATCGCCACCCCCGACTTTTGCGGGCCAGATTCTTTCGTTCCAGTTATGCTCATTAACCCGCTCATGGCTTGGATGATAAAATCATAGCCGGGCATATCCCGCTCGGGCCCTGTCTCCCCGAACCCGGTAATCGAACAATAAACGAGGCGCGGATTCAGCTCCGCCAATGTCTCATACCCCAGCCCGAAGCTTTCCATTTTTCCGGCTTTGAAATTATTGATCACCACATCGCTTTCCGAAACCAGCGTTTTAACGATTTCTACGCCTTCTTCCGTTCTCAGATCCACTGTGATGGCTTTTTTGTTTCGATTGGCACTGAGATAGTAAGCACTCACATCTTCCTTGAAGGGAGGGCCCCACCATCGGGTTTCATCACTTCCGCCCGGCGCTTCCACTTTCAGGACTTCTGCTCCGAGATCGCCTAAGATCATCGTGCAATAGGGACCTGCCAGTACACGCGATAAATCGAGGACTTTGACGTTCTCTAATGCTCCAGACATAAATTCACTCCTTTCATGACAACAAAAAAGCCAGTTCAAAGAGACTACAGCAAGCTGTTGGTCAAAATTGAACTGGCTTTTATCTGTGGCGATAAACCTGGAAGAGGTTTTCGGCAGACTAGGCAGTATGGGGTTATAAAGCTAATACTTGATCATGCGGGACGAACGCGTTCGCGTTTCGGCATGATTCGTACTTTTCATCCTAAACTATTAAATCTCGCTTGTAAACAGAAAAAAATAAATAATCTGAAATTTCATGCGTTAATTTTGCGGGTTTCATATTGATTGTGCAGATCCTTTAAGGCAGAAATCAATGCATTCCCTGCTTTTCCTAAGTAGTGGTTCTTCAATTTGGCGATCGGTTCTTCTATCCCATCTTGAAGGCTGTATCCTCTGAGCAATTGATGAATAAATTCCTGTCCGTGCGCTGTTGCTAAAGTGCAGCTGGCTGTTACGATCACCCCATATTTTTTATCCACTTCTGCTGTTATCGTCAACGTTTCGTACATATTCTGGGCTGCCATTCCAGAGGGCAACCGGGAGTGGCCAGCAATGAAAATCGTGTTCATGTTCCCATCCCTTTCTTCATAAAATATACCTTAACTCCTTCAGTATAGTAGTATTCGTTACAACTTGACACCTTCTTTTATTCCGCAGCAATTTTATACCAGGAATAGCCATTCTCTTCTTATAGATTAAACATATTGGCTTGCTGGAAATATGGCACGCCGGACAATTCCCAACACAAAAAGGCACACTCTTTTTCATCAGAGCGTGCCGGTATTAACGGTTATGCTGGCTAAAATCCTCCTTCAGCGAAACGACATAGCATGGGATTTGTTTTGTTTTTGAATGATCAGCCGCTCAAGGCGCGGTCGATTATACCGCTGAGCCAGGATGAACGGCATATTGAACAACACCGCATACGCCACGTTTGCCCAAAATGCCCCGGCCGGATTCCACAGCAAGAACAGTGGAGCCGGAATCATCGACAGCCAATGGGTCAATTCAGCTCTTCTGGATTCGATGACAAATTGAGTCAAAGACGGGTTATCAAACCCGTGGAGCGATTGCTTATTATAAGCACTTTTGAAAAACATGGCTCCGTCCGGAAGTTGTTGTTTCCACGCTTTTATTCGAAAAAACCGTTGCCAAAAATCACCATTCTGTTCAAAACGGAAAGAGCGAAACAGCCGGCTCTGGCGGTCAAACCATTGAGAAGGGATTTTATAAGCCCAATAAGAAATACCGAAATGGAAAATCGCCCATGCAACGGCATCCACCAACACAAGCCATCCGATAGATAATTCGATTAAAGGCATGCGTGAATCACCTCGGCATTTTGATTAGGTTTCGGCATTTCGCCCTCGCCGAATGAAGTTGTTCTTTATCATTTCCGCGACGCTTCGCGCTTCACAATCTTCTCGCTCACTTGCTGGCCGCTGAGTGTCACCATCGGCATGCCGCCGCCAGGATTTACCGTACCACCGACAAAATAAAGATTGTCGTACAGTTCGCTTTGTTTTTTATGCTTAAAGCCTTTATTGACTTTTTTATCCGAAACGGTCCCGTAAATCGCTCCGCGGTCCGATCCGTATATGCGTTCGATATCATGAGGCGTCCAGGCGTCGCGCGTCACAATATGGTCCCGCAATCCGTGAAGTCCCATGCGCTCCAATTTTTCAAGGACGCGCTGTTCGAACTTCGCATAATCCTCTGGAG
Organism: Planococcus sp. VCh962; assembly: GCF_057748275.1. Lineage (NCBI taxonomy): Bacteria > Bacillati > Bacillota > Bacilli > Caryophanales > Caryophanaceae > Planococcus > Planococcus sp. VCh962. The sequence continues at coordinate 80,338 of NZ_JBYLHS010000006.1, read as the reverse complement.
TAAACGGATGGTCTTGGATATACGGGATATGCGGCAGGATTTTCAAGTTCTCGTGCCCTGGAGGCGCTTGTGACGGATCGGTTTTATTGGCATTGACAACGTAAATCGTCGGATCGTCCGGCAACTCGTGTTTCTTGAATACTTTTTCCATCTGTTCATGCAGGTTCTCTGAAAAGAAGAAGTTGTGGTGATTCAAAAAAGGATATTCCTTCTTCACACCCAGATGCAGCACAAGGCCGGAGCTTGACGGCTCAAACTTCTTTTCCAGCTTCCGTACAAACTTCTTATCCGCAGCCACCATTTTTTTGTAAAACGGAATCACTTCCATATTCGATACATAATAATCGGCCGTCTTTACAGTGCTGTCTTCCAGTTCCACGCCTGTGATTTTTCTGTTGTTATCCGTGTGTACGTGCTTAACGCCAAGACCGGTATGGAGTTGAACGCCCACTTCTTTTGCAAGTTTCGTCAAGCCTTCCGCTAATTTATGCATGCCGCCTTCAACATACCAGCAGCCTTGAGCATGCTGCATGTAAATCATCATATTGAGGACAGCCGGCGCGTTGTACGGAGAAGACCCGACGTATTTGACGAAATACGACAGCATGTCGCGCAGATGCGGGTTGCTGATCCGTTTGGAAATCGCTCCGTGCACCGTCGAAAACACATCAAACCCTTTTAAAGACGCAATAACCCCTTGTTCAGCAACCACCTCTTTTGTCGAATCGAGGCCTTTTTCAAAATAACCGGCTTCGGTCGTATCATAAATCCGTTTCGCATACTTTAAAAACGCGTAATACTCTTTCATATCCTTGCGGGTAAGCCACGGATTTTCCCGCTCCATTAACCGGAGGTCTCCATACAAATCCAACACCGTGCCATCCGGAAAGAACGAGCGCCACTCCCGGTTAAGCCGCTTGATCGATACATAATCAACCATCCGCTTCCCGCTGCCGCGAAACAGCTTATCGAAAATGTGCGGCATCGTTAAAATGGACGGGCCCAGGTCAAAGCCGAAACCATCCTGTTCCAGACGGTTCAGTTTGCCGCCTACATGCGCATTCTTCTCATATAAAGAAACAGCGTACCCGTTTTGCGCGAGAGAAATAGCGGCAGATAAGCCGCCGAGACCTCCCCCGATAACGAGTACGGATTTGTTGGGATTCGCCATATATGCACCGTCCTTCTTTCCGGAATTTTTTTCATCAATATAACTTGAATAAGAAATTCACTTTTTCATACCGCTTCGGCCGCTTTAAGTAAAGCAAAGACTTGTGCTCCTGCTCAAGCTCGTCGCAAAGAAATTGCTTTGTAAGAAGTATTCAGAGGCTATTTCTCTTTTTAACTAGAAGATATGGAGCAAAACAGCGAAGACTCCCGCAGGGCAGCGTAGCGACGAGACAGCCGAGACCCCGCAAGTTGCGAAGCGCCTGAGGAGGCTTGGCGCGAGCCTGCAGGAAAGCGGAGCTGTTTTGCGGAATATCAAAAAGTGATGATTATTAACTAAACTTATATAATTGAATCACTCAAAATCCGCACCATTTCACGTTTGGTCACATAGTTTTTCCGGGCAAAACAATCGTAGTTGTTTTGTCGGACACTTCCTAGAATCCCTCGGTAGACTTGAGCCGAGACAAGGACAGGAAAGCGGCTGTCTTCGTCAAAGTTCGCCACGCATTCAAGAAATTCATCGTAAAGATCTTCTGCACGCTTCGCCATCCCTTCCCAAACCTCTATAAAGCTGCCGGTGATTTCTGCATTGGCCAGTTGATCCACACGGTATCCAGCTCGCTTTAATTCCTCTGTAGGAAGATAGATTCTTCCCTTCCCACGGTAATCTTCTCCGACATCCCGTAAAATATTCGTCAATTGCATTGCCACGCCCAGGCTGACGGCCGAATCTGTGCAATCCACTTTCGAATCGGATGCGATGATCGGCAACAGCATGCGGCCAACTGAACCGGCAACGTAATAGCTGTATGTTTCCACATCTTCCAGCGTTTGAGGGGCGGAAAAAGAGATGTCCATGCGTTGCCCTTTAATTTGGTCATAAAATGGTTCGAGATCCATTTCATATTTATTGAAGACAACTCGCAATGCCCGCCATAAAGGATGATTGATTTCCTGTTTTTGGGCAAATCGATCGAGTTCCTCCCTCAGTTCGTCCAAAGCTTTTAATTGAGCGGCACTTCCAAGGTTTTCATCAACGCTGTCATCCGCTGTCCGGCAAAAGGCATAAAGGGCGTAAACAGCTTGAGCTTTTTCCTCGGGAAGTTTTGAAAAGGCATAGTAAAAACTTTTCGAATGTCGTTTAATGATGTCTTCGCAAAACGCAAAGTCCTCTCGGACAGACGATTGAGCAGTCATGAAAAGCGCCCCTTTCAGCGGGTGTGGAATAGGATCCCTTTGTCATCATGCAAAAGTTCTTCCGTGGCAATACGTGCGGACAGTAGAACAATCGGAACACCAGCGCCCGGATGAGTGCTGCTTCCAGTAAAGTAAAGGTTTTCACAATGAGTGGCTTTACTTTGAGGGCGCAGGTGATTGCTTTGGGCAAGTGTTGGCTGAAGGCCGAAAGTGGCCCCGTTGTATGCGTTAAAGCGCCGTTCAAAATCTGGCGGGGTCATATACGATTCAGAGACGATTTCCTGTTTCACGTTTTCGAAGCCTTTGATTTTTTCCAAAGCATTTAATATATTATTGCGGTAATGCTGGATTGTTTCATCATTCCATTCGTACTGAGAACATGATTTGTCAGATACCGGAACGAGCACATACAGCCCATCTTTTCCTTCAGGCGCAAGGCTCGGATCCAGCTTGGAACCGATGTAGACATAAAATGAGGCGGTGTCGAGACGCTTTCCTGAAAAGATATCATTCAAATTCTGCTCCAGTTCTTCATTGAAAATGAAGTTGTGGGCATTCGGCACTTCCTCATACTTTTTATCCATTCCAAGATACATCAAGAAACAAGAGCAAGAGTATTTCATATTGTCGATTTTCTTATCCGTGTATTTTCCTTTTGCCTTTGGTTCGGTGACGAGATTTTTCATCGCATAAGGGAAATCGGCATTGCACATCACGAAGTCTGACGGAATGAATTCCCCGTCCACTTGGATGCCGATCGCTTGCCCTTTTTCAATCACGATTTCGTCCACCGGGGAGTTGTAATGAACGGTACCGCCTTTTTCTAGGAATAACCGTTCAAGCGATTTGGCCAGCGTATACATTCCGCCTTTGATGAACCACACGCCATAAAGGAATTCGATCATCGGGATCATCGTATAAAGAGAAGGTCCGCTGTAAGGCGACACGCCGATGTACAAGGTTTGGAAACTGATCATTTGCTTCAAGCGTTCGTTTTTAATGTATTTGCTGATGAACGTATCCGCGTTATCGAAGGTTTTTAATTTTAAGCCTTGGCGCAGCACCGACAGGTTGTAAAAATCAGATGGTTTACGGAAAGGTTTTTGAAGGAAATGTTCTTTTGCGACTACGAAACGGCTGTAGATTTCTTGGATGTATTTAAAAAATCCTTGCGCATCTTCTTCTCCAAATTGCTCGAGTGTTTTCGTCAGCTTGATCAAATCTGAGCTGATTTCGTAATGTTCATCCCTCTCGCCTTCAAAAAAGACGCTGTACATAGGATCCAGACGCTGCATCGGAATATAGTCGTCCGGATCAACGCCGCACATTTCGAATACTTCACGGTAAAGTTCCGGCATCATGACAATGGTTGGCCCTAAGTCGAACTGATAACCGTCTTGCTCGATCCGATGCATCTTCCCGCCGGCCATCGCTTCTTTTTCATATAACGTAACTTCGTATCCAGCACACTGCAACCGACAAGCGCTCGCAAGACCAGCCACGCCCGCCCCGACGACACTAACACTCTTTTTCAAACGAATCTCCTCGTTTCTCACTTTTAGTCTAACGCTCTACTTGTACAAGGTTCTGTCGGAACTTTTTACAGATACCCCTGAATGTACAGTGTATTAGTACCTTTTATACCCCTCACATTTGGTTTGAAACCTACTTTGTTTAATTTTTGTATAATGTTTATATAGCATTAGTATAAGGTAAGTATATAACAAATACTAGGATTTCTTCGAGGAAAGAGGCCGGCACAATGAAAACAAACCACGAACATGGTCTTCTTGTAAAAGAAGTTTCTGAACTTACTGGTTTATCTCCGCAAGTGATCCGTAAATGGGAAGAGCGCTATGGACTGATCTGCCCGAAACGGCATAACAATGGCTATAGGTTGTACACGTGCGAAGACGTAGGAACATTGATGAAGATTTGCAGACTGCGGAACCAAGGCCATTCAATGAAAGAAGCGCTGCACTTGTTCCGTTCGCACCAGACGCCAGAGCCTGTTCCTAAAATGCCTGTCAGCGAAGATGTGCTTGCCCTATTAGCGAAAGGCGCTGTCTACGATGAGGCAGGCTTATTGCTTTTATTGAAGCAAGCACTTCACCGGCACGGATTGGAGAAATTCTTAAGCACCACAATCCAGCCGTTGATGCAGGAAATCGGTGACCTATGGGCGAGCGGAAAGTGGGATGAAAGCCAAGAAACCATCACGAGTTTGGTCGTCCGTGATTTTTTGGTGCAGATCCGAAGAAATTTTGATCTTGCGGAAGGTTCCCCTCTCATGCTCGGGTGCTGTCTGCCTCACGAAACACATGAAATTCCTTTGCACATCATTTTGCTCCAGGCGATGATGCATGGGTGGCAAACAATCGCAGCTGGGCCTTCCCCGAAGCTGTCATCGATTGAGTGCTTAGTACAGCGATTGCACCCACAGAAACTAGTATTGTCTGCAACAACTGCAGCACCGTTCCAACACAATCCCCATTTGTTTGAGCAATTGGAGGACATCGCAGAAAGAAACGAATCTACCGAATTTTTCATAGGAGGCAATGGCGTTTTCAATCATAAAATTTATTTCAATCCGAAAAGAATCCAGATTGCTTATTCCATGGCAGAAGTTTTTAAGGAGAACCGTGATTGATGCCGGATAATGAAAAAATATTTATTCCACCAACTGAAGCTGCTCCATGAGCCGCCGCATTCCCATCCGTTAGTTTTAGAACAGCTTTAAAAAGCTTGAGAAGAAAACTTCACGGGCTTTTTAAAGCTGTTCCACTCTTCGCACCTCATTCTTTTCTATACACAACTTTAAAATCATGCTCCCAATTTGTGCCATCATCCGATTTTTCCAATATGCTTTCTATGACCGTTCCAGTCTCATCAATTTTCCCGGTAAAACGCTGATAAAAGTTCAAAGGCGAAAAATCGGCAGTGTCTCTCCACCACTTCCAAACCCCGTTCTCCAGACTCATGGGACACAAACGGGTGACTCCACGCGAATCAAAATAATGCATCAAATACTGACCCGTTTCCGGATTGCAATCGTAAATGATCGTATAGTCGGGAAATTCGCTTTTATTGATATGCGTGCGCTGGATGACGTACTTCTCATCCATCCATTCAAAGCTGGTATGGCCTGAAATCGGATTTGGCTCAATATGTGGGTGAATCAATTCCATGTTCCAATTGCCGATGAAAAAATCCAATTGCTTTATCATTTCATCTCGAGCAGCTGTGTTCATAAATAATACCTCCCATTTCTTTGCAGGTCAGCAGACTCCATCATTACACGCTTAAAAAACGGAAAATTCGAAATTCTTTTTCACAAGTATAATTCGCTACCGCTTTTTCAATATCCTTTTTATTGGTATTTGCAATTCCGCTGTCGAAAGCCGCCCACTCATAAATAATTTGATTTCATATACTTTACTTAAGTCACAACTAGCAGTGTCCATCTAATCCACTGAATAATTCATCAAGCTCCACATCTGCGCTATAATGTAAGAAAATGCTTTCGAAATTCAGTTTTTTTATTTTGGAATGTTGGGTTGAAACGGAATAATAGATGCATTCGGAACAGGAGGAAGCGCTATTGAAAATTGCTATTTTGTCGGATATCCATGAAGGATTAAACCGTAAAAAAACAGGAGTGGATATTTTAGCTATAGTGGAACAATGGGTAAAAAACAACTCACCCGACGTATTCATCATGAGTGGCGATATGGCTGCCAGCCCTGAAAAAAGCCTGGCTTTATTAAATCGGCTGCAAAACAGTTTTCCGGCAACCAAGCTTTTATTCGTTCATGGCAATCACGATGTCTATGCCGAAGATTCTGCCGCTGCCTACGCCCACCTGCTCGGATTCCGCGGCAATCTGGGGAATGGCCCGGTGCAATTGAACGACGGCTGGGTCGTCATCGGTGATGGCGGCTGGTACGATTACACATTCGGCGTTGCAGGTTTCACCGAACCGCAATTTTCCAAAGGCACCTTCGGCCATTTTACTTGGCCCGATAAAACGCATGCCCATTGGCCGTTGTCCGACGCTGCCTTGACGGAGCGCTACGCGGCCAAAATGGAGGACTGGCTAAAAGCATACCGCGGCAAAAACATCATCCTAGTCACGCATGTTGTGCCGTTCGCCCATTTTCTGCAAGTAAAGGACGATCCGAGCTGGGACTTTTTCAACGCGATGATGGGGAGCTCCCGCTTTGGTGAACTCGCGTTGAAGTATAAGGTCAAGAAGGTTATTTTCGGGCATACCCATACACGCTATCATGAGCATTACAAAAACATTGAAGTGATCTGCAATCCGCTTGGGTACTACCCGCATGAATGGGAGCTGCAGACAGCAGAAGAGGAAATCGCATCCACGATTAAAATGATTGAAATTTGAAGAATCATGCGATTGCAGTTAATAAACTGCCTTTCTTTTGATACAGGCATGCGAAAAAATGTTTACTTCAATTGGTCAACAACCAATACAGACCATGCAAAAAACCGCCATTCCAATAAAGGAATGGCGGTTTTTTCATTTATTTCTATTTATCATCCATTCTGCTGCGGTGAAAACAATCACTTCAACAAGCTCAAAACACTCCGGAACAATACCGTCGCACCTTTTTCAATATCCCCTGCTTCCACACATTCATTCGGATTATGGCTGACACCGTTGACACACGGGATGAAGATGATGCCGGAATCCATGACGGCCGCCAGTGAATTCGCGTCGTGGTTCGCACCGCTCATCATCACCCGATAGCCCATGCCAGCTTCTCTGCAAACTTGTTCGACAGCCGAGACTATTTTTTGCGACAGGTCGGACGGGTGCTTTTCGATATTCGGCTTGATGGCCACCTGGTGGTAAGTGGAGGCATAGTCCGAAAACCGCTCTGCTATTTCACGCATGGTCTCGATGTCCGTCCCTCTGACTTCAAGGGTGAAATCCACCCGCCCCGGCACGACGTTCGGCAAATTCGGATGCACGTACAATTCCCCCACTGTCCCGACATTCGGTTCACCATATGCTTTGACGATACGCTCGAATTCCAGCAGGATTTTTGCTGTGTTGATCAGCGCATCGTCCCGATCTTCCATCCCCATCGTCCCGGAATGCGCAGCTTCTCCGTGGACCGTAACGTCCAGCCGCTTAATGCCGGCAATCGCGTGCACAACTCCGATGTCCGCGCCATTGTTCTCCAGCTTTTTCCCTTGTTCGATGTGGAGTTCCAGATAATTGCTGTACCGTTCTGCTCCGGCAGTCTCTTTCACTTGCTGAAGGCTGAAAGGCGTGCTTTCCAGTCTCTTGATAAAATCGTCATCAATTTCAATGGTTCCACAAAATGCACGGCTGCCGAATGTGCCGCCCAAAATATTCGCTTCTTCACCGCGGAACGAAACGACCGTCACCGGCTTCTCTAATTGAGCACCGTTTTCCAAAAGTGTGATCAATATTTCCAAACCCGCAACAACACCAAGTGCTCCGTCGTATTTTCCGCCGTTTTTCACCGTATCAAGATGTGAGCCGATCAGAATCCCTTTTTCGCCGTCCGGCCCGATGGTCCCGAATACATTGCCGATGGCATCACGGTGCGTCCTAATGGAATGCTGCTCGCATTTTTCAATGAACCAGTCCAGCGCCGCTTGTTCTTGTTCCGTATAAGCGAGGCGAGTGATTCCTTCACCTTCCGAAGTGATCTGGTTCAATTCATCCAGCAGATCCATTAATCTTTGATGGTTAACCTTCATTTTGATCACACCCTCCAAACCTTAATTTGTTTGTATAAATTGGCCAGTTTTCTGTTCTGCTATACCTTTATCATACGAAACCAATGGCTTCTCTGTAATCATGGACATCCCATCTTTCCAGTACTCCGTTGATTCTAATATTCCCGTTATTTATCCCAATTTCACCTAAGAAACTCTTTCTAGACGTTAAAATATTTTCTTTGATCGCTTTTCGAATTCAATCTTAATTCTCCTTCACTTTATGGGATGCCGCTCCCAAACCACACTTGATATACAACTCCGAATCCAGCATGCGTGCCATAGCAGATCAGCCTGCTTCCAATAAAATGCTGTTAATTGAAAGATACCCGCTTTGGAACTCAGAGATTCTCTGAGACAGGTGTCTTTGGTCCATCGGTTTAAATTTAATAACCAATTGAATGTACCAGCATACTCAAGGCAGCGAGCTGGCTTGTCTTCGGATTGCTCGGCATCGGATTGTTTTCTTTTACTGTATTTTATAGTTATCCAGCATTTCTTAAATACTTCCTATGAGTCTTGCAATTACGGGAAAAACCGCCATTCCGAAAAAGGAATGGCGGTTTACTTTTGTATCCGTTTATTTCGTTTCTTACTCAACAGCAGACATTCTCAAACATTCCTGCAGCCTGCGTCGTTTTTACTCAATTCAAGCTTAGCCGAGGAAAAAACCGCTTTTCGAGGTTTTCAAACTGTTCCATGAACTTGCCGTATTATTCTTTGGCTTTTTATTTACGATACTCAGAACGTTTCTGCCGCATTTCTTCTTTTGCCCGATCCTGGAGGTTTTTCTCCACATTCTGAGCATGTTCCACTTCTTCCTGGATATCGCTGGCACTGTAACGCACTGTTACCGCACCGTACTTCTCTAAAATCAGATTATAGGATTCTTCAGTCAGCTCTTGGGCGATTGCCACAATTGCCACTTCCCCTTCTGTCATACGGGTAGAGATCGCTGTAATAAGGCTCGATTCTTCCCTGGCTTCGCCTGTATCTTTGGCCATTCCGACCACTGACCCGATTCCGAAGCCAAGCAGCATGCCAAGCGGACCGCCTAAAATCCCAACAAGCGAACCGATTAACCCGCCTTTCCACGTATCATTTTGCGTCCGTTTGCCTGTGTCAAAACCATCTTGCATGATGATCTGCCCATTTGATTTTTTTAATAATGCCGCTTGTGACAATGTAAAATTCTCATTGAATGTACTGGCTTTTTTCAAATCCGATAACGCCTGATAAGCTTCGCTTTCCACTTTAAAATAACTAATGATGACGTTTTCCATGTATTACATCCACTCCATTTTTTATTATTCGAAATGCTACTCCATATAATTCTTCCGTCACCGCCGTTTTTTAGCAATAACGGCAAGCTTGGAAATACTGTATACCTGGTAATCTCCAACAAATCAACGCCCGCATCAAACCATCTGCCATCCTGCTAAACAATAGCTCAGCGATGTAAAGGAAGTGACAGGAGCACATTTTTTATGGCCAGTGTCCATACCAAACAAAAATCCGTTTGATACTCACTCGCTGGACTTTTTTAGCCCTACCGTATAATACATACCCTTTTTCCCTGAATTTACTCTTAAATTCCAGTTGTGGCGGTTTACCGTCACAATCGAACCGGTAATTAGAGCCGCCTTCGGGTCCATAGAGGTACTGCGATTGTGCTTTCATTGAAGTTTAAAAGCCCAAATGAACAACGCCACTGAATCGCGATTCAATAGTAAATCCAACCCTTTGAGACGGATATGAAGTAAAATGATTTAATAGGCATTTTTTGAAAGGTTTTTGAAAGGATGAACGTAGATGGAATTATTGAAGAACGGCCACGGGGAAACAGGGGAAAGAACTGTTTGGTGGAGTGTCTTCATTTTGCTGGCCATTGGCACGGGTTATATGTTTGCCAGTGGAGAAAACACAAAAGTGATAATGGGCATTTTCACACTTATACTGATGGGAGCGATCGCTTTTGCGCAAAGACGGCTTAAACTTTCGCTGCCGAGCTTTTTTGTGAACATCGTTTATGGCTTTATCTTTATTTCAGTGGGGTTGGGTACTTTTGGCGGTTTTTATGATATTCCGCATTTTGATGATTTTCTTCATATCGCATCAGGAATCATGCTGGCGGTTGGAAGCTGGATCATCTTGCAGAAAATGGTGGGAGAACAGTTGACAGCCCGGCTGCCAAATGCTTTTATCGGCCTTTACATCATTTGTTTTTCGCTTGCTTCTGCAGCGGTCTGGGAATTGATGGAGTTCGCTGGAGATAAATTGCTTAACTTTACAATCCAAGGACGGAACCCGGATGACACCATGATTGATATGATCGATGGGTTAGTCGGAGGGACCGTTACGGCTTTTATTATTTTAAGGCAAAGGCAAAAGAAATAAATCAGATAATCCATTTAAGATGCCCTGCAGTTTATCAAAAGCTATTTGGGACAACTCATTCAGAAACGGGGATTCAACCCGATTAAAAAAGCGACAGCCGGACATCGCATGTCCGGCTGTCGCTTTCATTTTTAAAAATGAGATGCTTCAATAAAAAAAAGATTCAAAGGCAAATTGCTTAAACAGACTGTAGACAAAGTCTGGAAATGATGAGTAAGGAAACATAAAAACTCACCGGTCCGGCTACTTTTTCATGTTCAGAACAAGAACTCAGTTCCCGATTCGCAAAGCCTGGTCTTTATTCTGCAGCACCGCCAGAATACTCAAGGCAGCGAGCAGGCTTGTCTTCGGGTTACTCGGCATCGGATTGTTTTCGACTTGCAGCTGCATCCTGCCGAAATCCCCTTCCGCTTCGATGGTGTGGGTATTCCGCTCGACAGCCGGATCGACGATGACGCGCACTTTCGTTTTCTCGGCTCCGATTCCGGCAAGTGCCAGCACCAATGCCACGTTGACATTCTTCGGGAACTTTTCAACGGCTTCATATGCGGAGCCTTCGAATAGCACCTTTTCTTCGTCCGATTCCATCCCAAGTGATGCAGGCGATTTCCGTGTCGTGATTTGGACCCGCTCTAACCCACCAGCCGCTTTCGCCGATTGCAGCACATCCAATCCACCAATCGCACCGGATGGCAGGAAGATATGCGTGCCGTTGAACTCTGACAAACTTTTCAATTCATTTAAGAAAGCGACATCTTTAAAGACGCCAATGCTGCTGACGACGATATCTTTTTGATGGGCGACCACGTCTTTCAAATAAACCTTAGCCGCTTCCACCGTCGCTGCCTCCACCACAATATCGAGCGGCATATTCAAAAAACCTTGAAGATCTGTATAAAAATCGGCCTCAAACTGTTCGCTCAGCCGCTGCCCCACTTCCTGATTGCGCCCGAAAATGGCTGTGATTCTTCCATCTGCCAAGTGCTTGGAGTTTATTTGTTCCAATAAATACGTGGCAATATTGCCTGTTCCGATGATTCCGATGTTCATGATTGGCCTCCTTACCTGATTGGATGAAAGCTTTAGAATTTCACTTTCTTATATTCCGTTGAATTATGAATAGCTTTTATACCCTTAAATATATCAATGGCACATTTGAAATTGCTTGCATCAAACTTCATCAATCCGGGTATACGACACCTATAAGAAAACAAAAAGCTGTTCGATGCGCCTGACACCAGATGGTCCAGCAACAAACAGGTCACTCTAAGGGATTAGCATCCAGATTTTTTACATTACATAACCTGCAGAGCTGCCAACTCAAGAGCGGGTTATTTTTGATTCTTCTTTCTTTTAAGTTTACCACCGACAGGGAGTTTCTGGCAGAAGATATTAGGAAAGTATAATTATTGTTTAATATAAAAAGCGCAACACCTGGAGGGTTTCTCCTTCAATGGCGTTACGCTTTTTTTCTCCATCTATGATGGTTGTCCATTTGCCTGCGGGGCGGTTTCAAACACCAATCCCATTTTTAATAAACATTTTCTGAAACTTCTCCATTCAACAGCAGATGGAATGAAATATCAGCTTTTAATGAATCTGAAACAGCACAATACTTCTGTTTCCCCAGATTGATAGCTCTCCAAACTTTCTTGGCATCTATATCTCCTTCAATGGCAAAGGTTACAGCAATGGCCGTAAATCCTTTTGGCAGATCTTCTTTTCTCGTTCCATCTGTTTCTATTTCAAGTTTAGCAATAGCATCAAGATGCGGTTTTAAAATCATGGTTACATCAATCCCGATGCAGCCTGCGACAGAGGCAAGCAGCATTTCAGTGGGAGTTACACCTTGTCCTTCCCCACCATACAATTCAGTAGCATCCATGTTGATTTCATACCCGGAATCGCCTACTGCTGTGAAAGCCCGTTGTCCATTCCATTTTGTTTGCACTTTCATTGCAGACACTCCTTCCTAAGAACACGCTTCCGTAGCCGGGTTCCACTTTAACTTCATGTAATCTCTATTATGTAGCTTGCCATACAGCAGCATAAGTTCAGCCTACATTTTTTTCAAGAACTTTCTCGCTCTCTCTGTTTTAGGTTGTTTAAAGAAGTCGTCTGGCGAACCTTCTTCAACAATAAACCCGTCATCCATGAAAATGATGCGATCTGCCACTTCACTGGCAAATTCCATTTCATGGGTGACAATAACCAGGGTCATTCCCTCTTGGGCCAGTTCTTTTATGACTGCTAATACCTCTCCAACTAACTCAGGGTCTAACGCAGAGGTTGGTTCGTCAAATAGCATCACTTCAGGTTCTGCAGCCAAAGCGCGTGCAATCGCTACCCGTTGCTGTTGCCCCCCGGATAATCGCGATGGATATACATCTCTTTTTTCAGCCAGTCCGACTCTTGCCAGTAATGTTTCTCCCTTTTCAACAGCCTTTTCCTTCGGCCATTTTCTCACAACTAATAAGGCTTCAATGACATTTTCAAGTACTGTTTTATGTGGGTATAAGTTAAACTGCTGAAAAACCATCCCGCTTTGCAAACGGATCTGACGAACTGCTTTTAATTGTTTTTTCTTGCTGTCGTTCGTATTTAGTGTGGATCCTGCTACTACAACTTCACCACTGGTCATTTTTTCCAATCCGTTCAAACATCTCAGAAGCGTGCTTTTCCCTGATCCACTTGGCCCTAGAATAGCGATGACTTCACCGCTTTTCACTTCCAGATTAATGCCTTTAAGCACTTCCAGTTTTTCAAAACTCTTTAATAGATTATTTACTGTGATCATTAGTCAACACCAACTTTTATACATAAATGGACAATCTCTTTTCCAATCGTTCTAATATGAATGAAAAACCTGTACTCATAATCCAATACATGAGTGCGATCGAAAGATAAAACGGCATATAGACATAATATTGAGCAATCAATAGCTGCGCAGACCGCAGCAATTCCGTGACTGTAATGACAGAAACCAGCGATGTTTCTTTCAGCATCCCTATAAATGTATTACCGGCGGGAGGAATGGCAATTCGTATCGCCTGCGGAAAGATGATCCGTTTCATTGTTTGAAACGGTGTCATTCCTGACGCATAAGCCGCCTCCATCTGCCCTTTCGGAATGGCTTGCAGGGCACCACGCAAGGTTTCTGATAAGTAAGCCCCGATGCTTATACTGAGAGCGATGATTGCTGCTGTTAGCGGCTGCAGCTTAATCCCATAATCCACGAGCCCATAATAAATAATAATAATCTGAACCAAGGTCGGGGTTCCTCGAATGATCGATACATACGCTCTGGCCAGCCATCTGATTGGCCGAGCCCCTTTTAGTCTGGCAACTGCAACAATCGCTGCAATGATAGAGCCGAAAACCATTGAAGTAATGGTAATCAGGAGCGTATAATATGCTCCTTGGAACAAAAATGGCAAATTATCAATTACAATATCCATTTTTAAAATTCCTTTCTGTTATTCTTGAGGCTCTTCCCCAAACCATTTCACAAAGATTTCATTATAAGTTCCGTCTTCTTTTATTTCTGCTAAAATGCTATTCACTTCAGTTATGAGTTCCTGATTCCCTTTACGGGTTGCAACTCCGGCTTGGTCAGATTTAATCGGCTCACCTACAGCTTTGATCTGAAAACCGTTTTGCTCTACAACTGGATTTATCGCATACATATTATTGATTGTCGCTTCGATACGTTCAGAATCCAGATCTTTCAATGTAGTGATAACATCATCATAGGTCATGATATTAAATTCACCGACTTCAGGCATAAGCACCGTTCTTAAGTAAGTTTCATCATTTGTTCCTAAGCCAACGCCGATATTCTTCCCTTTGAAATCTTCCACTGAAGTGATTTCATCGTTATCTTCACTAACAATCACTTTAACTTGATTTGTGATATATGAATCTGAGAAGTCCATTTGTTCTTTTCTTTCGTCAGTAATCGTCATCTGACTGATTACCACATCAAATTTCTCCGCTTGCAAGCCCGCAATCATCCCTGAAAATTCCTGCGCCACAAACTCAACTTCTACTCCTAAGCCGTCAGCAATTTCTTTGGCGATATCGGCATCGAATCCGTCCATCTCCTGATTTTCATTCAAGAAATTATATGGCCGGTACGTACCCATCAAACCTACTCTCAAGACGCCATCTTCTTTAATCTGATCCAGCAATGTAGTTTCTTCTGTCTTCGTATCCTCTGCTGCTCCGCCTTCTCCTGTTTCCGTACCTGACCCACAAGCAGTTAGTATTAAAGCAAAAAATGCCGTCAGTGCAATTAGTAAAAATGATCTTTTCTTCATCGTAATCTCCCTTTCTTTTTTAAACTTAAATACCAAGCAATCCAAAAAATTCAAACTGAACGACCTCTTTGGCCAGTTCTTTCGCAGTTTTACTTTGCAGCTTCGAATATTCTTGCTGCGGCATAAATAACCATCTCTCCAGCATGCCTTCCAAAAGACTTACCAAAAGTGCAGACTGTATCACTGGATCCTTTTGAGGGAGAATGCCTAGTTCAGCTGCCCTTTCTATGTTTTTCTGAAAAGCATTTTCAAGCTTTTTCCGTGTTTCCAGAATGGCAGATTGAACGGATTCTTCTGTTTCCATCCCTTTTATAAGCAGTCCCATAAAGTACTTGTTTTGTTGAGAGAACAGAAAAAAATTCTCGAATAAGGTTTCTGAATTCTTAACCACTTCCTGTACAGTTGCTCTGGACTCCCTATATCCTTGTGAAACTACTTCAAAAAGATCGGCTTCTTTCTTATGAATAATTTCTAAAGCTATAGCTTCTTTACTTTCAAAATGCCAATAAAAAGTCCCCTGGGAAACTTTTGCCGCTTTAACGATATCCGCTACTTTTGTCTTGTGATAGCCATATTCAGAAAACTGCTTTAAGGCAATCTCCAAAATTTGTTCTCTTCGATTAGAAGCTTGCTCTTTTATAGATATATGACCCACCCCCTATTGATTGACCAGTCAGTCAGGCAAATTTTATTTTATCTGTCATGAGTAATGAAGTCAATAAAATCTATAGGAATGCTCGGGATTATTTTTCTGTTATTTTTTAAGAGATTCAGCTTTCACCAAAGCATTAATTGCCGTGCGGGTTTATAGATGAATAAAATAGAAAACCACATCCGCAATGCTGAGGCTGCGAGTGTGGCAATGTATGGAATATAAATTTCCGTGCAAAGGCGAATCGTTTAGACTTGTAATTGCAAATTTTCAATACGAGGCACCAGCTGACGAACTGTCCAGCTGCCTTCCCTGTAATTCTTGTCCAATTGTTCTTCGTCTAACGAATCAATGGCTTCCTTCAGACAGGTTGTGTGAGTTTGGATTTTTCCGAGCCATTTCTGGAGATGTTCAGTTTCATACATACGCAGTTACGGCTTACACTCTTTTGGGAATATAAAGATATTCCCAAAATAAAATATATAGTTACTACAAATGTCATAATTACTATTCCAATATAATACATTTGATGATACTATTTATTAGGATTTATAGTAAAAATGAAAGATGGGATCGCAAAGATGAGAAAGAAGATTTTAACCCTTTTAATGTTTGGCGCACTAACTTTAGTCCTTCTAGCAGGCTGTGGAGCAGAAAAACCCAGCGCTACTGTTGACGGCTTCTTAACTGCCATCCAAAAAAATGATTTAGAAAAAGCAGGGACCTTTGTGAAAGGCGGTACCGAGAGTTTGACTGCCGATCAGGAAGCAACCGATGAAGAGCTGGCATTAACCATGCTTGAAAACATCTCTAAAAACTATGATTTTAAAAAGATTGAAGAAGTATCAGCGGATGGCGACAAAGCCGTTGTGAAAGCTGAAATCACTTCTCTTGATATGGGAACGGTGATGGCCAGCACGATGGCGGAAATCATGCCTTTAGCTTTTGCCAGTGCTTTTGATGAACAGACGCCAGAGTCAGAAAAAGCTTTAGAAGAAATGACTGAAAAGACCATGGTTAAGCACATGACCGCTGAAAATGCAGCTCTTGCTACTAGAACAGTTGAATTCAATTCGGAAAAAGATGAAGAAGGAAACTTCAAAATTGTAGACGACGAGAATTTAACAGAAGCGGTCTTTGCGAACATCTCTCAGCTGGAAGATATGTTCAGTGAAGACAGTGACGCAGCGGGAGAAACTGAAGGAACTGAAGAACAGCCAGAACAAACGTCAGAAGTTCTAACCGTGGTAGCTGAAAACAAGCCATATGACGCAAAACCGATAAACGTGACACTCGAAGAAGTTTCTTTTAAGAAAGCGATGAATGTTTCAGAAGATCAGCAGGACAGCATCAACAGCATGTATTCAGATGAACCTGTAGGTGAAGAGTTCAATTATTTCTATATCAAGTACAATGCAGAGAACACCGCTGACCAAGACGTCACTTTCAACGGAATCGACGAAATCGTCTTGTTTTCAGAAGGAAAACAAGAAAAAATTGATGTCGCCTATGATTGGAAAGACTTTATCGATTACGATGAAGCACAAGATCCAGACTATTACGGCGCCATCAGCAAGACCGGAGAAGTTGGAGTAGTCATTAAAACTGATCCAAGCAAAGTAGAAAAAGTGAGAGTTGTCTTAAGTGAGTCAATGGCGACTGACAGTTACGAGACCCTTTCAGAAGCACAGAATATTGAATTCGAAGTAACGAAATAAGCATACAACACACCAGGAATCGCTAGCTTTCCTGGTGTTTTTTATGTTTTCGTAATCATTGCATCCCATCTCCTGCTCAAAACTTGCTGATGGCATGACCGTATACTTCGCCGCCTCTTTGGCATCAATAGGATGCCTAAAATGCTGAAATAGCGGGTACGGAATGATATGGACAACAAATTACTGAAACCGTTCCGGATTATTTCCATCAAGAGGACGACTGCTTTCTTGGCATTGATTTTTAAGACTGTCGTACATTTCATTGCTTTTTATATGTACAAAACAGGCACTGCAGAAATCTAACTAGGAAAGAAGGAGCTGACATGAGAACTGATTCTGCTGCAGATCTTGAACGAGAAATGGAAGCAAACAGAAAAAAGGATTATTCTTTGGACAAAATTCCGCGGGAATATCGGAGAATGGGCTGGCTAAGCATCACGAACATTACATTCGGAATCGCAACTGCCATTTTCTATTTCCAGATGGGCAGCGTTATGGCACTTCAATTCGGAGCGGCGAATGCCCTCATTTCAGCTGCCTATGCGATTATTGCAGCGGGAATTGTCGGTTCCTTTATCGTCTACCTGTCTGCCAAGTCGGGGATGAACGTCAATTTACTATCCCGAGGAGGATTCGGTTACATCGGAGCCTCGCTTACTTCTTTAATTTATGCGTCAAACTTCATCATGTACTGTGCTTTCGAAGGCATGATTCTGGTATCCGCAATCCATGCATATTTTCCTGTAATCCCCCAGTGGATTCTCATCATCATCTTTGGTTCACTGGTCATCCCGCTGAACTGGTTCGGCATCAAACAATTGGATAAGCTCCAAAAATGGTCGCTGCCGATTTTCGGTATTTTTTTAATCGCGGCAATCGTCGTTGCCTACAACCGTCCGTCCGGATACGACGGAAGTTTTTGGACGTATATGCCGGAAGGTGCCCAGATCGGCGGCACAGCTTTATTATTATGCATCGGGATGCAGCACGGCATCATGGGGCTGACAGCGCTGATCGCTTCTGATTATGCGCGTTTCCTGAAGCCGAAAGATTTGAAAATCGGCTCCATCGCAATCGGTTTTATTCCGCAAATTTTCTGTTTCGGCGTCATGGGCTGCCTCGGTATCTGGTTCGGGGTCCGAATAGGCGAATCGAACCCCGGTGTCTATATCGTTGTGCTGCTCGGACTCGGCGGCGTCCTGTTTACGACATTGACGCAAGTCCGCATCAATATCACGAATATTTACAGCGCTTCGCTTTCCCTATCGAGCTTTTTTGAAAATATGTTCCGGTTCACTCCAGGCCGGCGCTTCTGGGTAGTCATGGCAGCAGTTACGGCCATGGCGCTGATGCTTGGCGGCATCATCGACCACCTGCAAACAGCGATGACATTCCAGGGGGTAGCGCTAATGTCGTGGGCAGCGATTCTCGTAACCGATGCGCTCATCGTCAAAAAACTGCTGAAAATCGGACCCCCATATTACGACGCAAGGCAAGAGAATTTGTTTAAATGGAATCCCGTCGGCGTGGTTTCACTTCTTGTACCGACTATAATCGGAACCGTTGCCGCACTTGGTTATTTCGGACTTTTCCTCCAAAGCACCGCCGCTTTCCTAGCCGCAATGATGGCAGCTGTCATGACAGTAGTTTTGGCGCTGATCACAAAAGGCGCTTATTATGAGAAAGTGGAAGCGACAGATGTGAATCCAAAAGATTATATTGCCTAATGGATTGGAAATGCTCTCTCTAATAAAGGCTATCCGGAAAGGCCGTAAATCACGGCTTTTCCGGATAGCTTTCTTTAATGGCGACTAAAATGAAAAGCCACACCCGGCAGCCTAATGCAGCGAGTGTGGCAGTGTTTGGAATCTAAATGGAAATGTAATGAAGCAACTTACCTTAAAAGGAAAAGCACTAAAACAATCAAATGCACAACTGCAGTTATAAATGGCCCAAACGTTTCAGCCTTATCCCTAATTCTAATCCCTATAAATCCATCCAAAATTTGCACAATAATCATCCCTGCAGCAGTTATGACTACTATTTCCTTTGAAATAATAAAGAAAGGTACGATAGAAATGACAAAGAAGGCAATGCTGCGTGCAGTTACATACAAAGCTTTTTCCTCAGCATCACCTTTACTTTTCACCACTGCTAGCGAAGAAAAAAACAAACTGATTGACGCACTAATTAAAGTTATAGCAGCACATAAATAGTACATGAGCTCCGCTCTCCTTTAATATCTGTCATCAAATCGGTTGTAAAAGTCCATTTTCTCTTGCGGCTCCGGTGACATAACTTTGTAATTCATTTAAGCAAGCGATTCAATTCTCTGGAATTCCAAACTGCTTTTGAATTAAACTGCTCGCTTTGGCACTTCTAATAGCCGTTTCGATTCTCTCTACTTCCATTATACTCCCAATAAAAAAATATTTACAGACTACTTTTCTCCGAATCCCTGCCCTATACTATTCTATACAACGCTATTAGCACAGGAGGCAAATCCGGATGAACGACCAAAAAGAAGTTTTAGATCGCGGCGCTTTCTTTCACGGAACAAAAGCCCAATTGAATATCGGCGATCTGTTAGAGGCGCAATACGGATCTAATTATCAGGACAAGAAATCCAATTACATCTATTTCACAGCCACTCTAGATGCTGCCAAATGGGGCGCCGAACTTGCAGCGTCCGATGCCAAAGAACGGATTTACCTGGTCGAACCCCTGGGGGATTTCGAGAACGATCCGAACTTGACCGACAAACGGTTTCCAGGCAATCCGACACGCTCGTACCGGTCCAAATCGCCGCTAAAGATCGTCGCTGAATTAGGTTCCTGGGAACGCCATTCTGATGAAGAAATCAACCACATGCTTGCCTCTTTAAAAACCTTGCGTGAACAAGGGAAGGCAATTATCCTGGATTGATTTTTTTACGGGTTATTTGTGAATGGCTGTTGTTCAATGGATTAAGGCCAAAACATCATCTTCGAAATCAATTAAACTAAATAACCGCCATTTCTTTTCGAAATGGCGGTTATTTAGTTATCCTATCTTTTTCCTGGATAACCAGCGCATTCAGAACAGATTGGCTGGCATTATTGATTGCTGATGACAACATTCCCTTTCTTCACTCCACTCTCTACATAATGATGCGCTTGACTCAGCTGTTCCAGCGGGAATGTTTGATCAATGACCGGTTTGATCTTGCCCTCTTCCAACAGTTTGCTCAAATAGCGCAAATCTTCGGCTTTGTAGCTGGCCGCTCCCGCTATGATTTTACGGTCGCCTTTCTTCGTCGGCAAAAGCCTCCGGAACATTTGGGCAAGGCTCGGATTGCCCATCAAGTAGATGCCTTTTGGCTTCAATAAATTGACGGTTTTCGAAAACGGGCTTTTTCCCGCGACGTCGAAAATCACATCATAAGTTTCGCCACTTGTCGTAACGTCTTCTTGCCGGTAATCGATCACTTTGTCCGCGCCGATGGATAAAAGCATGTCCAACTTTTCCTTGCTGTCGATGGCCGTCACTTCTGCACCTGAATTTTTGGCGAGCTGAACGGCCACCGTGCCGATGCTTCCACCGGCTCCGATGATGAGCACTTTCTGGCCAGCTTGGATTCCCGCTTTCCGAAGAAAAAACAAGGCATTCATTCCTCCGGTTGGGATGGTGGCGGCTTCTTCAAAACTAAGCTCTTCTGGCATGTGGGCAATGGCAGAACTGCCGGGAAGGCAGAGATAGTCGGCATACGCGCCAAACTTCAAGCCAGTCGCGCCATATACACGGTCCCCTTTCTTGAATAGCGTCTGCTCATTTCCCGCGGATTCGACTTCTCCGGCAAATTCCTGTCCCAGCACGTTCAGCCTCGGTTTTCGCACACCGAAAAACAGCCGCAGCGGGACCCACAGCAGCACCGGAAATTTAAAGCTCCGGATCTCGCAATCCCCTGCTGTTACAGTGGACGCACGAACTTTTATCAGAATGTCACCGGCTTTCGGCACCGGCTTGCCGAGCTGTTGAAGTTCCATAACTTCCGGCGGCCCGTACCGGGTGCAGACCATGGCTTTCATTTTCCGTCCCCCTTTTTTGTCCGGTGAAAAGCCACCGGCCATGCCATTACCAAGTGAAGCTTATTCGGACAGCGTTTCTAAACTCTGCGTCTCCATTGGCCCTTCGTGCAATTGACGCAATTCAATCTCACCTTCGCCATATCCAATCGGGTCCGGCATCCGCTTGGCCCATTCAATGGCCTCTTCCCTCGATTTCACATCAATCAAGATGAAACCGGAAATTAATTCTTTTGGATTTGCAAAAGGCCCTTCTGTAATTACAGGCTTTTCACCAGGCTTCCCATACGAAAGGCGAATTCCGTTCGAACTGGGATAGAGCCCTTCTGCCATGATCCGAACGCCCGCTTCCTTTAACTCCTCGTTATACCTGGACATGGCTTCTATCAACTCATTGCTTGGGCGCTTTCCGGCTTCTGAACTGGGCGAAGCTTTGACGATCAACATAAAGCGCATGGAAATTCCTCCTTTTTAAGGCTGCAGCCTTTAACTTTTAACTTCTGCTATGATTTTGCTCATCCTTAATAAAATTCAAGACAACCGGATCCAATCCCTTTTTTTAATAAATTATTCGATTGCCGATCAGCTGCCTTTCCTCCTTACCTGTTTCAATCAAGTTTCCCCTACTAAAATAGCCAAAAAAAGGTTATATTTAATAATTAGCGTGAAAAAATTCCATCATGAGACTTCAGAGAAGGGGAAAATAGAATGAGTGCAACAGACACAAAACGAAAAACGAATCGGACCAAAATGCTTTTGCGGGCGCTGTTTATTGTCATCGGAGCCTTTATCACCGCATATGGCCTTGAGGCCGTGCTGATTCCGAACAATGTATCGGACGGCGGAATCACGGGCATCAGCATCGTCGGCTCCCAATTATCCGAACTGCCGCTCGGCTTGCTGATTGCTGTCCTGAATATTCCGTTCGTCTATTTAGGCTATAAACAAATCGGCAGAAGCTTTGCCATCTATTCCGTCATCGGCATCGCTTCTCTTGCCTATGCAACGACTGTCATGCACCATGTTCCGACTATCGTTGAAAACGATACTTTGCTGGTCACCGTCATCGGCGGAATCATTATCGGCATTGGCATGGGCCTTGCCCTGCGGAACGGCGGAGCACTCGACGGCATCGACATGCTGGCTGTGCTGCTGTCACGCAAATTACCATTTGGAACGAGTGATATGATCCTATTCCTTAATGTATTCGTCTTTATCATCGTTTCCTTCGTCTTCGGCCTGAAAGGTGCTTTCCTTTCCGGAATCGCTTATTTCATTGCATCCAAAGTGATTAACTTGGTTGAAGAAGGATTCAGCGGCTCCAAAACATATAAAATCATTTCGCGTGAACCGGAGCTGCTCGTCCAGACCATCTACGACCGCCTCGGCCGCAATGCCACCTACAATATCGTCAAAGGTGCCTACACGAACGAGGAACACAAAGAAATCACCTGCATCATCAACCGGCTCGAAGACAGCAAGATGAAAGAAATCATCTATGAAATCGACAGCAACGCGTTCATTGCCGTGTACGACGTAGCTGAAGTCAGAGGCGGAAGCTTTAGAAAGCGGGATATCCACTGATCTATCAGTGATGGATGTCGTGTGTAAGCTTTATTTTGCATGGATTTGAAAAAGCCAGTAACCCTACATAGAGAGGTTACTGGCTTTTGAATTATATGCTCCGTGTATAAAAACTGCTGATAATGCGTCATATTAAACTCATTTAATCCCGCTTCATTTTTGCCTTTATTTATACACAAGAACCCATTTCTTTTAAATATATTCTTGGTAAAAATTCCGTTAACGTAATTATTCATCCTTCCCTTGAAATTCATTCCACTTTTTTATGGGATAAAAGCATAGAAAAAGCACCTTCCAAACAGCTGTAAACTGCCTGAAAGGTGCTTTTCATTTCATTCATTTAAAATTTATTGATTAATTTTTAAAACAGGTTTAATAACGGAACCATTCTCTGATTCTTCAAAGGCCTTATTGATTTCATCAAACTCATAGTATTTTACCATTCGGTCAATTGGAAATTGTCCATTTTTATAGTAAGAAATCATTTCCGGAATAAATTTTTGTGGAGTTGCATCGCCTTGGCTGGTTCCGATAATACTGCCGCCTTTTAATGCTAAAGCTTCCAAAGGGATAGAAAGACTAAAATCAGTAACGACCGTAACTATTTTTCCAAAAGTGTCCAATGATGAGATAGCTTGTGCGATTACGACATCTACTCCAGTCGTATCCAGTACATGCTGCACGCCAGTTCCAGTAATTTCTTGGATCTTCCCTGCAATATCTACATCTTTGCCACTTGTTATCGTAGCTGTTGCTCCCAACTCTTTAGCAAGTTCCAAGCGATTTTCATGGAGATCAATGGCAATAATATTTTTGCAGCCGGCAATTTTAGCCGCCATGATGGCACTTAATCCAACGGCCCCCACTCCAAACACCGCAATCGAACTGCCTGCTTCAGGCTTGAGCACATTCAGAACAGAGCTAGCTCCTGTTTGTAAGCCGCAACCTAGTGGAGCTGCTAAAGCTAAGTCCATGTCCGGATCAATTTTCACAACGTTTCTTTGATTAACAAGTGAGTATGTTGCAAATGAAGATTGGCCAAAGAATCTGGCAACCAATTGATTGGTGTCTTGATCGATATGGCTATTTAAATTAAGGTCACCATAATAACGGCAATGTGCCGGGTGATTAGCTAAACAATTATCACATTCCCCGCAACTGGCAAATGACACAACTACATGATCTCCTTTTTGAAGTTCAGTAACTTCAGACCCGATCTCTTCAATAATTCCAGCGCCTTCATGGCCAAGAACAGAGGGTGGATTGACCATATCTGTGTCTCTTCCTGAAACATCCGTATGGCAAATCCCGGATGCCATTACTTTTATTAAGACATCTTTCGAGCCAAGTTCAGGCAATTCAACGTCAGTGATTTTAAAAGCTTGTCCCTTTTCGGGAGTGACTGCAGCTTTGATTTTCATAATACTTTCCTCTCCTTTTATACAATTTGTATCTGCTTTTTACGGCTATTCATTATATCAGTATATTGATATTTTCTTCAAACATAAGGCGGCGAACCACTCTTATGCAGTTCTTTTAATTTACTTTTCCCTGCCTCGAATGTGATTCGGATGCAACGCTGATAAAGCCGTTAAAACCAAGGAAGTGTCTAATGCCTCACAGAAACATTAGAACTGTTCCTCTAATTTTTCTCTATTACTTAGAGATCGGACTTCTGCCTTTATGTGATCTTCTTATGGCGTTCGCAGAAGTACAAGTTTCCAGTAAAAAGAGAAGAAGCAGCTTCAGCTTCTTCTCTTCCCGCAATCCATGATCTGCAAACTTTTATAAGTCAAATACCGCATCCTTTGTCCTCTAGATGGTCTTAGATTATTCAATTTCATTGTTGTTATGCCTTCTAATTCATCTCTTTTCATTTGCTAGTTGTGAGTGCATTTCTTATTTATAAATTATAAGTTTTTTGTTATAGAGGTAAAATGATAGCAATGAACTCTTCTCCTTTTGAAGTTAAAGAATAGTCAACACGAAGAGGAGCTTCGGAAGAAATTTTGTGTTTATTGACCGTCTGTTTCTAGTTCTCAAATTTGTTTTGTAGAAGGACGTTTTGTCGATTGACCTAGACTAATGCTATGCGATTGTGAAAGACGTTAGAAATATAGAGAAACGTTCTTAAAAGTAAAGGTCGGCAGACGTAAAGGGCGTGCAGCTGCACACCTTTTTTATTTGGAGAAGTTGCTTCTATATGGAGTGGCTGAAACTAGAGAATTCGGGATTTTATCGGTTCATTAGAGTGAAGTGAAAAATCTCTAAACATTACAACCTGAATCCGACAACAAGAGAAATCTGTAAATTACAACATTATAATATTAGTTATTTTTACCTATATTAAGTTATACAATATAAGCATATGATACTCTTTAATATGAAAAAAATATACTATAAAACAAAATTTATAACTTTTAAATCTAATCTACTCGATTTTTTTGAAAGTTCATTGGGAGGTTAGAACCATGTTTATATTTAAAAAGAACTTCTCATTAACGGATCCGGAATTAGACGAAATAAAGAATTTCGTCAGCCAAACCATTGAAAAAATGTTGGCATCAAAGGACGATACGTTAAATATTCTCAAAAGTTATGACATGGTGCTTGTCTGTTCCTTGGAAGGCCATTATCTTTTAACGGACATCTTTCAACTCTCAAAATTTGATTTATCCGACAGAAAAAATATATTTAGACCAAGGGCGCCTTTTTACACCGCAGCACGTTCTCTCGATAGCAGGAAAGAACTTCTTGTCTATCTTGATGAACATAAAGAAAAAGGATTGGTGATTAAAAATCTCCAGGCCTTTTATCAGGTCTGCAATCTATTGAATACATTGGATATCGATGTCTTATCCGCACAGGAATATAAATGTGTCTGGCAATAACCATGTGTCCGATTCGAACCGGTTTTAATCACTGCAGCAGCTTTAATTATTAGCAAGCGCAGAACTAAAAAGCCCGTTGGCAATTTAAAGACAACTTAGATGGATGGGAGTGGCTGAGGATGCAAATCATGGGACAACAAAAACATGAATTAAATGAAATAGGAGGAGATTTTGTTGTTCTTCTTCATACAGACGGAGTCATCGTCCATTCTAATCAAAATTGGATGGATTATTGTCAGATGCATCAACTGCCTACGGCTCTTTGGCAGGTTGGAGAGAATTACCTCAGTTGTCTGAAAGAAATGCAGAAATTCAACGAGCTTCAATGCATAGATGATGTATTAATTGGAATCGCAGAGGAAGAAATGCAACTGTCACTGTTTTACAACAGAGAAGCAACGGACTATTTGTCCGTAAAATATCAGCTGTTTTCACTTGGCAGCAATACAAAAGGGATCATCCTTTATAAGCAGTTATTGACCAATGCCTCTGTCGTAAGTTCTTTGAATACAGAAACTATCCTTGAAAGTATGACAGAAGCCTTTTTCCTTCTCGATAATCAGATGAGATTTTATTTTTTAAATTCCGAGTCCGAAAAAGTCCTCCGGTATAAAAAAGAAGAGCTGATTGGCCGTAATATTTGGAGCTGCTTCCCAAAAGCTGTCGGCACCGAATTTTACTCCAATTATAACCGGGCCATGCAGACCCGCCTTACCCTCCAATTCGAGGAATACTATGCGCCGATGGATTGTTGGTTCAGTGTAAAAGTGTCCCCGGTTACAGACGGTGGATTGGCGGTATATTACCAGAAAATCAAAAAAGAAGAGGAAATAGAAACTTTACTTTCACAGGTTTCTTGCACCGATTATCTAACCGGCTGGCCAACCCGCAGAAAATTCGAGAAGCAGATAGAGCAAATCCTGCAAGAAGAATCCTCCTTTTCCCTCCTTTATCTTAACTTAGATAACTTCAAACACATCAATACGCTTTACAATCACAATACAGGCGATGACGTCATCAGAAGCATAGCGAAAGAATTAGAGAAACTACTTAATTCTCAGGATATAGTGGGCCGCCTTGACGGTGACGAACTGATCCTTCTCCGCCTGCCTCAGAGAGGCGAAAAGATTACGGAGTTCGCGGAAAGAGTGAAAGGAATCTTTACCAGTACTGTTGTATTGGAGGACTTTCAGTCGGTTGCTGTAAATGCCAGCATCGGAATATCTTCCTATCCTCAGGATTCTGATAGCACCGAAGAGCTGATTGCATTTGCTGAAACAGCCATGCGGACTGCTAAAAAGCAAACCGGTTCTTCCTATTCCCTTTTCCGCCCTGATATGGGAATTGATTTGGCCAGGCGATTGGTAATCGAAAAAAGCCTATCAGGAGACCTCAAAGAACTCGGCTTCCATTTTGTTGTGCAGCCGCAGATTAACTGCGAAACCGGCAGCATTACCGGTATCGAAGTGCTGTCGCGATGGAACCACCCTATTCTCGGCCCTATTTCTCCTGTTGAATTCATTGACATCGCCGAAGAAACAGGAACCATTTCACGTTTAACAAACCATCTGCTGGAGGAAGTCTTTTCCTTTATTAAAGACAAAGAAGAACAGGGTGGGAATTTCCCTAAAGCCGCTATTAATGTGACTTCGTCCTTGGTCACAAGCAAAACGTTTTTTGAGGATTTGTTTCTCCTGATGGAAAACCATCACATTTCCCCTGAACAGATTGAACTGGAAATCACAGAGAGTGTAGAGCTGATCAGTTCAGAAATCACGCTAACTAACTTGTTGGACTGCCAATCAAAGGGAATTTCAATTGCCTTGGACGATTTTGGCACCGGTTTTTCCATGCTGGCCTATTTGGTGGATTATCCGATCGACAAGATTAAATTGGATAAATCGTTTATCAATAAAATTGGCCAGGACACCAAATCTGAAGTGTTTCTTAAATCTCTGATCCAGTTTATAAGAGGCATTGACTGTGAGCTGCTCGCTGAAGGAGTGGAAACTTCAGAAGAATCCAGGTTCCTGCAAGCGAATGGCTGTCCTATCCATCAAGGTTATTTTCACGACAAGCCTTTGTCGCCAGAAGCTTTTGACAGAAAATATCTGCAAGGGTTGCATTAAAAGAAAAAGGAATGGAAGAACTGCACCGTAAACTCTTCCCTCCTACAGAAAGATGGTGATGGCAATGAAAGCACATGCAGAAACTTTTTTATCAATGTTCCCA
The DNA here is from genome assembly GCF_057748275.1 of Planococcus sp. VCh962. Classification (NCBI taxonomy): domain Bacteria; kingdom Bacillati; phylum Bacillota; class Bacilli; order Caryophanales; family Caryophanaceae; genus Planococcus; species Planococcus sp. VCh962. The sequence continues at coordinate 52,339 of NZ_JBYLHS010000006.1, read as the reverse complement.
AGAATAGGCGAGTCCGTCCTAAATTCCTTAAGAGATCAAATCTGTTTGATTAATGAAACCGGAATTATCTGTTTTGCTAACAAAGAATGGGATCAATTTGCGTTACGCAATGGCGGAACATTATCCAGCTGTGGAATTGGAACAAATTACCTTAACAAGTGCGAAAAAGAACCGGTGGTAACTCAAGGTTTGCAGGCTATTCTGACAGGAGACGCAGACTGTTTCAACTTTGAATATCCTTGTCATTCCCCTTCTATAGAAAGATGGTTCTTGATGCAAGCTACCCCTCTTCAAACAAACGACAAGGCTATTGCAGGGGTGGTCATTCGCCATGTGGATATTACTAAACAAAAGCTTCTGGAACTCGAACTGAAGGAATACGCAGAAAAAGATCCTTTGACTTCTCTGTTTAATCGACGCTATTTCGAAGAACAACTAACAACAGAAGTGAGTCGCGCTATTCAACACGGCACCTGCCTGTCTTTGTTATACATTGATACCGACAACTTTAAAGAAATTAATGATGCTTATGGCCATCCTGCAGGCGACCAAGTATTAAAAGAACTGGCGCTTCAAATTGCGGATGTAGCAAGATCTTCAGATACTGCAGCACGTATAGGCGGAGACGAGTTTGCAATCCTCTTGCCTGACACCGGTGAAACAGAATTAAAGCTACTTGCAAATAGACTACGCCGTGATATCCAACAGCTGAAAATCATAAATCCAAGCAATTGCCTAATTGATGTCACCGTATCAATCGGCGGTAAAAGTTTCTTAGGCGACTTTTCCCTTAACTCCATGGCGGAGTGGGTGGATAAGGCGCTGTATTCAGCAAAAGAAAAGGGCAAAAACCAAGTCGTCATTATTTGAACAGGCATGGAAGTTCTATTTACGTCAGAACATTTTCAATAAAGATGGCAGAAAAATTTAATGAACTTATGGGTGTTGCCTAAAGATGCTTAGAATTCTGGAGATCCCAATAAAAAACAAATTGGAGTGTAGTGTTATATGGGAAATGACTTTTACTTTCACAACAAAGAAAAAGCGGACCGCGCGGCAGAACTAGTCATTGCGAACAAAGAACTGGCCTTTCAAACCAAAGAAAAAGCAGACCGGGCGGCCGAGCTGGTTATTGCGAATAAAGAGCTGGCCTTTCAAACCGAAGAAAAAGCAGACCGGGCGGCCGAGCTGGTCATTGCAAATAAAGAGCTGGCCTTTCAAACTGAAGAAAAAGCAGACCGTGCAGCAGAACTAGTCATTGCAAATAAAGAGCTGGTCTTTCAAAATGGCGAGAAAGATAAACGGGCCGCCGAGCTGGTCATCGCGAATAAAGAGCTGGTCTTTCAAAACAATGAAAAAGCAGACCGGGCGGCCGAGCTGGTCATCGCGAATAAAGAGCTGGTCTTTCAAAATGGTGAGAAAGATAAACGTGCAGCCGAGCTAGTCACTGCAAATAAAGAGCTGATCTTTCAAAACGAAGAGATTTTATATCTTAGCTATCATGACCAATTAACAGGTTTATATAATAGAAGATTTTACGAAGAAGAATTAAAAAGACTTGATACAACAAGAAACCTGCCTTTGACTATAGTAATTGGAGATGTAAATGGCTTAAAGCTGATCAATGACTTCTATGGACATTCCATGGGTGACGAGTTGCTGAAAAAATCTGCTGAAGTAATTAAACGAGGCTGCCGGACGGATGATATTATTTGCAGAATCGGCGGTGATGAGTTTGTTATTCTATTGCCTAAAACAAGTGCTGTTGAAGCAGAGCTAATTATCAAGCGCATCAGTGAACTATCATTACTAGAAAAAGTAGGCTCAATTACTATATCTGTTTCATTTGGCCATGAAACGAAGAATAATGAGGAATCTGAAATTCAAGAGATATTCAAAAAAGCAGATAAACATATGTACCATACAAAGCTTTTTGGAAGCCAACAAGGAGAGAGTGTAAAATACTTTATGTAAATTGAAAAATCCTCTTCCAGTATATATGCCGGTCAGCAGTTGTTAAAAGTGAATTTGGCCAGAGCGCTGCAAGTATTCGAGCATGTGGAAAAACTTTAAAATCGATAAAGCGAGCTGTTTTTCAAGGACAGTGCAAACATCAGAAACATGAAGAACACCAATGAACAATAAAACAAAGCTCCCTAGCCTTTTGGCCAGAGAGCTTTATTAATTCTTAATCGAACTTAGACGTTTACGCCTTCTTCAACTTCTACCATCTTGTACTGAACGATCTTTTCCCAAAGAGATTCCGGAATATCGAGCTTGCCGATTCGCTCTTTCGGGATGTTCTCATAGATTTCGTTTTCTTTGCCTTGTTTCACTTTTTCCGTCCATTCCGGATCTGCCAACACTTGGCGTCCCATCACGACGATGTCCGCACCTTCTTCGAGTGCCGCAATTGCGTCCTCCGGTTTTGTAACACTGCCGACGACTACAAATGCCACACGCCCAGAAATTTGCTGGGAGAGGATTTCAACGATGCCGCGATTTATTTCTTCATTGTGTGGGCGCTTTTTAAAATCCATCAGCGACACGTGAAGATAATGAATGCCGCCCGCAATCAATTTCTCGGTCAGAATTTTGGTTTCTTCAATCGTATAGCCGATTCCCAATTCACCGTATTCTTCCGGTGACACACGATAGCCGATGATGAATTCCTCATTCGCATATTCAGCTGCCACGCGCTTAACTTCAGCAAGAACAGCGAGCGGGAATTTCATGCGATTTTCCAAGCTGCCTCCCCACTCGTCTTCCCGGCGATTGGTCATTTCCGATACGAATTGCTGGAGCAGGTACGTATTGGCCCCGTGGATTTCGACTCCGTCAAAACCGGCTTCGATCGCGCGGCGCGTCGTTTCGCCGAAATCACAGATGATGTTTGTGATTTCTTCCGCTGTCAGTTCTCGCGGTGCCGGCTTATGAGCGGTCCCTCCGACTGCACTCGGCGCAACCGTTTCGTTCGCAGCGATCAATTCCGGCTGCCCTTGGCGTCCGCCATGCTGCATCTGCAGAATCGCTTTATTGCCGTTCGCTTTCATCTCAGTCGCCAGACGCGTCAAACGTGGCATGACATCTTCACTGAACGCGACAAATTGTCCCGGGAACGCGATGCCATTTTCCGAAACCGCGATGCATGCAGAGATGAACAAGCTGCCGATATTCGAGCGGCGGCGGTAATAGGCAAGTTCTTCGTCCGATACCGTGCCGTCCGGATTCCCTGAATATGTAGTCATCGGCGCAACGCCTAAACGGTCGTTTAATACAACGCCATTCGGTAAAGTGATTTCTTCGAATAAAGCTTTATATTGTGGTTTCATCTATATTCCTCTTTTCTTTTTTGGTTCATTTATCCAAATTAGCATAGGCTTCGACCGACTACAAGAATTCTAGCTCGCAGGTCTTGGCCTTTGCCAGAAGAAAAAAACACATCCGGCAAAATGCCAGACGTGTTACTTGTGCTTGCTTTCCTTGAGAATGATACACCGTATGTTGAAGCAGGAACTCATAAAAGAAGAGTTCCCCTTATTATCAAAGCACGCTTTTTAATTATTTCATTCTCTCTTTTCTGTCTCGCTGCAAAAAATAGAAAGAAATTAACGTTACCCAAATCCAAAATATCGTTAACGTGATACGCTGAAATAATCCTCCGTACTCAACAAAGCCGGTGACTTGGCCAAAACCCATACTTGTTACTATAAAAAAACAAATAAAAGCAAATGCTGAAACTATGGTGTAATTCGCCCAAGCCCTCTCTTTTTTCTGCACGAATATTTTATAGTACTTGAAAGCCGCAATTGGATACCCAAAGAAGAGAAACGCAGAAAAAATATCATGCAATATGCCGGAAATGCTTCTATCCGAACGAGCTGTATGTAATCCCGATGGATAACCGCTCAAAGGGTCGCATACGAACAGGCCAGCTCCGATCAACCCTATTGCACATAATGTGAGAAAACGCGGACCGCCAACTCGTGCTCCTTGAGATTTTAAAATCCGAATAAGAGCAAGTGAAAACCCCAAAAGCAGTATGCCGACAATAAGGAAGGTAGTGGCCTGTATCCAGCCGTTGCTGCCGATAGACAATGAGCTGACAGGATGCCGCAGGGGATTATATCCTTCACGGACAGCGCCATCTATTAACCAAGAAAAGGTGAATAACGGGCCTGCTATCATGCCTGCTGCCAAAAGCTTTTTGGTACTAATATAAAACATCTCATCGTCACCTTCTATATTAGTTTATTTAAGATAGATTATACCGTTCATCGTAACATGCTATATACCGAATATGATTCGAACTTCCCGCTTTCCTCTAAAGACGATGGGAAAGCTCTTTAAGTCAGTCCATGAAAACATACAATTCCCAAACAATTTATCAGTAAGAATAAAACAAATAGCCGCTCGGAAGAATGTTGAATTCCTCGGAGCGGCTATTTATCTGATATAAATTTTAGTGTATGGGGCCAAAACCGTTTAAAATTTTTCTTTCACTGGGAAGCTATTTTTCTGTCGTTCATTTATTCAGCTTCCAAATTGAGCTGTTCAAGCCCATTGCAAACATTACCCAAGCGATATAAGGGACCATGAGATTGCCGGCGGTTTGATCATATTGGTAAAATTCATACGTCGTCCACGTTATCGTTGCGAGCAGCAAAACCATTTCCGCAAGCGCGGTGCCGCGCAGCCCCCATTTGAAGAAAAGGAATGACCACAGGAAGTTCAGGCCCAATTGCAGATTGTAAGGGACCAGCACTTTCCCCGCTTCGTTTTTCAACGCGGCTTTTTGAGCCGCACGGTATTTTGCCATCCCCATGGAAGTGTATAAAGCGGTCCATGCCAAAGGAAAAATCCAAGGCGGCGGGGAAAAGGAAGGCTTTTTCAATTCAGCATACTCTTCTTGGGTATTGCGGTTTGCGAACGCGCCGGCTAGTGAGCCGCCGACAACCGGCACCATGATGCTCAATGCCAGTTTTCCAGGGCTAATCTTGCCCTCCACTTTCAAGAACTCCATGCAACTTCCTCCTCTGAATTCAATTGTCTGTCAAGAGCACCTTTAAACCGTATGTCTCAAAAAAAGTGCGTTACCATTTTTAACGAATCTCCACACAGCAGCAATAACAAAGATCCCGATCCCCGCTAGAAGAACTCCTTGAATGGCCGTGGACATAGCCGGATCGAGTTGTCCGCTCGCATACGAACTATAGATCCCAAAGAACGCCCATGCCAGAGGAATCGGGAAAGCGGCATTTTTATATCGTGACAGGTAAAAGAGGACAAATGCAATGGCCATCCCCAATACGATGATGGTCCAGATGGAATCGGAAATCCCGAATCCGTTCCATTCCAGTTGCACTAAAAACAAAGAGACATTGACGATGGTCGCAATGAACACCCACGAGCCATAGAAGGTGAAACTGAGCCCTGCAAGCGTGGAAGGAAATTCAAAGCGATTTTTATAGATCCTTTCCACGATGGTGAGCAAGGAAAACAGCATCCCGAAAATCAGCAGCGTAGATACACCTAATCGTTCATAGGAAAAAGCGACAATCCAGCTCATATTGCATAAAGAGCTCACGATGAATAATGGAGAAATCAAAAAAACTAGCCTGCTGACATTCTTGTCTTTTCTTTTTATGAACAAGTAGATTAGCGTAATCAGCAGCAAACTATAAATGACTCCCCAAATGGAAAAAGTAAAAGGTGCCAGAGATATGAGCGTCATGTATTTGTCTGAGATATCCTTTTGGCTGTTTCCATAAAAAAATCCTGAAGATCCGAGGTAGTTGACGCCGAGCGTTGAAAAATAAACGACCAGATTTAAAACGGTGAATATCTTCGTTTTTTTCAGCGTGTTTTCATCCATAGTAACCGTTCCTCTCGCTAGCTGTTTTTCTTTCGTCCAAAGAAAATCTCTACAAAATCGGCACCAGGCTATGCAAGCTTGGAATCAGCCGTCCCCCCGCTAACCCTTCACAATTGTCCGCCCCAAATGCTCTCCATTTTTGATGGCTTCAATGGTGCCCGGCACTTCTTCGATTGAGATTTCGTCTGCCAGCGTCGTTTCGGCAATGTTCCAGTCATTCGCTATTTTCGCCCAGATCGCAGGCCGTTTTTCGATCGGTACATTAACGGAATCGATGCCGAGCAGGTTCACTCCTCTCAAGATAAACGGCAGGACAGTTGCTTTTAACTCAATACCAGCTGCCATTCCGCAGGTGGTCATGCTGCCGCCGTAGGAAAGCTGCGGAATCAAAACAGAGGTGATGTCTCCTCCGACGGTATCCAGTACGTAATCGAATTTTTCTTTGTTCAACGGCTTTTTCAACTCACCCAAGTCGTCTGGGAAAATGACGGTATGCGCGCCGAGTGATTTCGCTACGTCCACTTGATGGTCTTTGCGGACCAGCGCTGTAATATTTTTATAGCCGATTTTAGCAAGCATCTGCACCGCGGTGCTGCCGACTCCGCCAGTAGATCCAGTCACCAGTATTTCAGGATCGTTTTTCGGGTCCATGCCGTTCTGTTCCAATGCCAGGATGGACAATGCGGCTGTGAAGCCGGCTGTTCCGAAGACCATGGCGTTCCGCAGGCTTAAACCTTCCGGCAACCGTACCACCCAATCTGCAGGCACCCGGGCATATTCAGCGAATCCGCCTGTGTGGCTCATGCCCATTTCAAATCCGGTGACGATGACTTCCTGCCCTTCCTGGAAACGAGAATCTGCTGACTGGACAACGGTGCCGCTCAAATCGATCCCGGGAATCATCGGATAGTTCCGGATCACGCCCCCTTTTTTCTGTACCGCCAACATATCTTTGTAATTGATCGAAGAATACGCCACTTTGATGAAGACCTCACCGTCTGATAGCCGGTCCTCGCCTATTTGTTCCACTCCGTAAATCACTTCGTCTTCCTGTTCTTTGACGACAATCGCTTTAAAAGAATCCATTCGTATCCCCCTCCTCCCCTATCTCTTCCCGAATTAACTTTTTGGTAAAACTGTTTCCCTGTAAAATCCAGCCAAGGAACATGAAAAAACACACCCGCCAGTGTGCTGCAGCAGGTGTATCCTGGTACGAAATATAAATGGCCGTGCATTGTCCAATTCGTTTAGAACTGGTTCTTTCCTTGAAGCGCGATTGATGGAATGATGTTGCTTATTTTAAAACTCTTCATGGGTAGCGGGATCCATATCAAATAATCTGCCGTCCGGCCGTGACAACCCGGCTATTTCAGCCATCTCGGTTTCGCTTAAGGCAAAATCAAAGATCTCCAGGTTTTCCCGCTGCCGCTGAGGAGAAGTGGATCTTGGAATCGAGACAGAACCAATCTGGTAATGCCAGCGCAGCACAATTTGAGGAACCGTCTTATTGTGGTTCCCGGCGATGTTACGGATTGTTTCATTCGACAGAATATCTGCAGCCCGAGCAAGCGGGCTCCATGACTGTGTCTGGATATTGTGTTTCTCATGCGCTTGCCGCTGTTCTTCCTGATTGAAGAACGGATGCAATTCCACCTGGTTGAGGCTCGGCGTTACCCCGGTCTCCCCGATGATGCGCTCCAGGTGTTCAGGCAGGAAGTTGCTCACGCCAATCGACCGGACGAGTCCCCATTTCTTCGCATCGATCAAGGCTTGCCACGCTTCCACGTATTGGTTTTGATTTGGAAGCGGCCAATGAATTACGTACAGATCAAAATAATCCAGCTTCGAACGGTACAGCGATTCCTGAATGGCAATTAACGCTTTGTCGTAATTATGGTAACGGCCTGGCAGCTTGGAAGTAATCCACAATTCCTCGCGGGATATGCCACTGCGCTTGATGCCTTCCCCCACCGCTCCTTCGTTCTCATAATTATAAGCCGTATCAATCAGCCGATAGCCGGCATTGATTCCGCTGCTGACTGCGTTCGCCCCTGCATTGCCCCAAAGGCCATATGTACCGAGTCCAGTAACCGGCAGCATGGTTCCGTCGTTCAACGTCACTTCTGGTATTGCTTTTTCCATTCACTTTCACTCCTCTCATCTCTGCTTTAAGACTACGCTTAGTTGATTTCAAACTCAAATTATCCTGTCTTTTATGTCCGGACGCTGATTTTTGTACATGTCACAAAGCGAATGTATTTTCCGGATCTGAAAGGTGTAAACCCTACAACCACTCTTCTGCATGGTTCATAAAGCAAAAATAGGAATCCGCTCCATTGGTAAATAGAGCGGATTCCTAATGTGATGTCACGGTATAGCTTAAATTATGTTTGGCATATGGACACGATTCAGTTCGCCAAGGCGATCTTGATATGCTCCAAATGATGCTCTTCGTGCCAGCACAGTTTCGCCAGTTTGGTTGCGACGCTGATTTCACCATTCGTTTCATGGGTGAAGACGCGATCCAATTGCTCGTCCGTCACACGCTGCCCAAGTGCGACGATCCGTACGTTCAGCCCTTCCAGCATTCGGATTGAACTTTCCACCGGCAGATCATTATCCGGAAGTGCCGCCCATTTTTCCTGATCAAAAGCCGGAACCGTCGGATTGTCATCCGTCAAAGCCAGTTTCAGGCGCTGATACATATTGAGTTGCGAATCCGCAATATGATGCACGAGCTGGCGGACGGTCCAGCTGCCTTCTCTGTACTTCTTACCTAATTGCTCTTCGTCCAATAAATCGACGACTTCTCTCAGGCGCATCGTGTAATCTCCGATTTTCCCGAGCCATTCCTGGATATGTTCCACTTTCACATTTTCCGGAACCTGTAATTTTCCAATTGGATATTTCACATCCATTTTTCCAACCTCTTTTCCTCAACTGTATTTGTGGACTATCGCATTCACGCCCACTATACCAATGGAAGGGAATTTTGTAAACCGGGAGAGCGTGCGTTCTGACTCTACTATCAAGGAGTTTGTTTTGGCTGTTTTCAATCCCCCCGATTCAACGCCAAGTCCGAATTTTCTTCACCGCGTTTTTTATTCTCCGGGAAAACTTTTGCCAGCCAATCCATAAAGCTGCTAACAAAATAACGATGTAAATGTAAATGCCCCAATCGGTCAAGGCGGCGATGAAATGCGTACCTATAAAGCCGTCCGTCAGAAGGGACAGCCCCAGCATTTTCGCGGTTCCAGCATCCTGGGCAAATTCAAACGACGTGGAAAATGGAAACTCTTCTTCATTGACCACTTTATGCGTAACAAGGGTTTGCAGAAGGCCTCCAAGAAAGACGGCTGCCAGAACCGGCAGGATTCTCGCCGTGTAAACCCAGAGGAATATAAAAGACACCGCAAGAGAAAAGTAAAAAGCCTATGGTAATACAGCATAAAAACCGCAAGCCGGCATCTCATACCAGCTGCGGTTCTGACTATTCACATGCTGCTTGTTATTCTTTAGCCGTCAGCAGTCTCCGAAGTTCCTTTATCGTTCGTTCGGCTTCGCCGTCCAGCGTTTATCTCTATGTCCTCCGGGAATACAAATAAAAACAACTGAGAGAGGGGTATTTTATGAGCCAGGACAAATCATCTACACAAGAAACAAACATCGAAAAAATGAATGAACTCCTTGAAGATAAAAACAAGGAAACTTCAGAAAAACAAAATTCCAATCCACAAGAACAAAAGAACCAATCGTTGAAAGATCAAGCGCACATGCCTGATGAAAACAATAAATTAACAAACAGAAACAATAACCGAACTCCTTGATCTTCCTTTTCGACTGAGTTGTAAAAAGACTTCAGTTGAGCAGGACCGTTTCTTATTACAAAACTTAAAAACAAAAACGACTAGCAAATTGCACCTTAATTTGCTAGTCGTTTTTATTGCTATAGCAAGGTTTTCTAGTTATGTATTCTTCAGCTGCACGGACTGCTATTTCATATGACGCTGCTTCTGTTATTTTTCCAAACAGTTCCGAGCACTTTAAGAATGAAGACTAACAGAACAGCGATGGGAATCATTCAGATTTAGAACTGCCAGAAGGGCATCTCTGTTCTTGGATACATTAAAGTACCGAGCACTGCACCTAAAAAGGCGAGAAGAAAATTGATGAATGGATCTGCTTTCTTTGAGAAAATCGGCTCTTTCAGCCAATGGATAAATTTCGTCTTATTGCCCATACTCCCCTCCTTTGGAGTCAAATCTGTTTGCGCTTCTTTTTATCTGCTGCTGGAGAGATGAATGCATAAATAACAGAATGCCGCTCCGAGAAATAGTTATTTCCTCGGAGCGGCATTTTGTATAGTATTAACTTTACTTTTTCCCCTTTCACGATTAATACCAACTTTCCTCTGTGCGCGGCTCAATTATGAAGACTTATCAAAATCGCTGAACATACAAATGCCGTCTTCGAAATCGATTGATTTCATTTGAAGATGTTTTTTTCTATGCAATTGCAGTTTATAAGCTGACTTGTTCCATGCACAGTGGCGCGATTTTTAATATGGCCATTTTTAAAAAACTCATTCAGGCTCGACATTGAAATCAGTATTCGGCAAAATAAATTTTTTAGGGACAGTGACATGGATTCCTTTGTTTTGATTGACAACTTGAGTGATATTGATGTCCGCCGCGACGCTGAGGAACGAATAGCCGTCTTCATTGCTGATGCCATAATAGGTTTTCAAGAATTTCAGCGTTTCATGGGCACCGATTCTGACAGCTTCGTCCAAATCTTCATGAAAAGCATGAATCATCCAAGCATCATCCGTTTCCAGAACCGGAAGCGAAAGCGACAGATCCTTCCGCAATGTGACTTTAATGAGACAATTGAGCGATGTTTCGACAGCGGTTCCACTCAATTCGCCATTTCCTTGTGCCAGATGGGAATCGCCAAGCGAAAGTAAAGCACCGTCGGTATGGACAGGATAATACATCGTCGCACCTTCGCCAATTTGCCAATTATCTACATTGCCTCCATGAACATCAGGAGGAGTAGTATCAATTCTGCCATTCCAGGGTGGAGCCACGCCGATTGTTCCGACATGGAGCCTTGCGGGGATCTGCATATTCTTGAGTGCCTCGACCCGCTTTACTTCCTCAGGCTGATAAACTTTGCCGGCTACATAATAACCTGTGGGATACTGATAAGCAAACTGGGCGGTCAGCCAGTTTTTTTCCGCATCGATTTTATAAATGGTGACCCGCTCCTCATTATTGAAATCATCAGCTAAATAGCCCCATGGCGCTGCCAGATTGGATCCGTAAGGCAGACGTGGTTCAAGCGCCAAAATCTGGACTTCAAGCACATCCCCCGGCTTCGCGCCTTTCACTCCAATTGGTCCTGTCAAAAGATGCGGACCAGGTTTGCGTTCATCTTCCGTAATCGTATCGTAAATTTTCTGTATCCCTTCATCCATCATTAGGTCGGGTGCGTCTCCAGCATGATGGGTTACCGTCTCCACGTAAACAAGATCCCCTGAATCGATGGTCAGTACCGGCTGCATACTATTATCAAAATAACCCCAATGCACAGTTTCCGGCGTTGCTTTCAAAGTATGGAAATTCGCATTTTCCAGAGCAGCAAGTCGTGAATGCGGAATTCTCTTCATCAAATAACCTCCTTGAATTTAAGAGATGAAACCGTTGATTCCACCTTTCTTATTCACATTTCCTTTCACAAAACACGTTAAACGGATTCGAGCGAATTAACCAATGAATGCAGGAAATAGTGGATGTTCACCGCGCACCGCCCAATCCCTTCATATTTTTTGCAGAAGAATTAAAAAATACACCCGCAACTGAAATGCAGTGGATGTGGCAATGTATGGTGTTGGAATACATAAGAAAACGGATGATATACTGAATTACAGTGAAAATACTACGTAAAGGAGGGTGGTTAAAAGATGATGCGATCCTTTCATTTCAATGGCAGCCGGATTGTGAAAACAGGGATAGCGATCTTTTTAACAGCCATTATTTGCGAATGGTTTAATTGGCCTCCTGTCTTTGCGGTCATCACGGCCATTGTTACGATTGAGCCGACGGTCAGCGATTCAATCAAAAAAGGGCTTGTCCGGTTCCCCGCATCTGCGATTGGTTCTGCCTTCGCTGTTTTCTTTATTACACTTTTCGGGAATTCCCCGATCACCTATACACTCGCTGCTGTTGCCACGATTTCAGTCTGTTATAAACTTAATCTGCATGCCGGCTTACTCGTTGCCACATTGACATCCGTTGCGATGGTCGAAGTCATCCACGATCATTTCTTAATCGCTTTCTTCATCCGACTGGGCACAACGACGATTGGGCTGCTCGTATCTACCGCTGTCAACATGCTCATTTTTCCGCCAAATTATCGGAGCGATATTCTAAAAAGCATCCAAAGCATCAGTGAACGTGCCGGAAGTATGCTGGAACACACATTTCGGACCATCCTGTTTGATGGTGATGCGAACCTTCAAGAAGATCGGGAGATTGTGAAGCAGCTGACTACGGAAATCAGAAAGACGGAGAAATTAATCCATTTCCAGCGGGATGATTTCAGCTTATATCCATGGGTTCGGGGTCGAGAGGCGGAGCTTCAGATGGCAGAAAGGCAATTGCTGTTTTTACATAATCTCGAGTTCCATTTAGATGCTTTGCTTCGCATCCCACTGCATGATTTGAAATGGACAATAACTGAGCGGAATAGTATTATGCAAGCCGTTACGGAGCTTGCGAACGACTTGCAGCATTCCCTTGACTACGACCACGAAAAGCATCAGCACCAATTAAAACGGATTACCGACCTGTTTTGGGAGAACAGCAAAGGCGTAACGGCAAGCGATGCCATGCACCCTACCCTATTCCCGCCAGAATTCACGATTCTTTACGAGCTCATTACGATTTATGATTTAGTCGATAAGTTTTTTGATCCGAATAGCGTGAAAGCCGCTCAGGAGGCGGAAAACTGATTGGTTCACTCGAATACGAGCCAGCTTAAACGCACCCGATGAATAAAGCTTAAATATCCATAAAAGAAATCCGCTCTATTCAACAATAGAGCGGATTTCTTTTGGCGTTTATTAGATAGAGTGAAATGTATTCGACACAGGAAATTTAATTTAGTTGGCCTCTCAGTATTTGTACAACGATTCATAGACTTCAATTCTCCCGCTTTCAGCGTCATGATATGAGACTCGATGACCTTTAGTTTTTTTACAGAGGAAGCGTTTCAAAACAGCGAGCCAAATACTTCCAAACATAAATTTAACATTCCCTAGTATTTCCCTTCTAAATCATGTTATAGTCATCTTTGGAAAATAGCAATATAGATCTAGAAAGAGAGAAAACAGGGGGAAATAATAAATGAGCGTTTTATTTGTTTTATTGCTGCTGGCTGCCTTACTGGCTTTTGCTGCAAGCATCGTTATGTTGCTCGTCAGTGCTTTGTTCAAAAAAGGGCTGACTGTTAAGCAAGCTGGCCTAGCGGCAGGTGTTTCATTTGCAGTGATTATTGGTTCTGCTATCGGCGTCGGATCTACAGCAGATGAAGTAGAAACTGCAGAAGGCATCGAAAGTGAACAGACGGCTGCAGAAGAAGATACAGCAGCTGAGGTAAAAGCCGAAGAACAGCGTCTTGCTCAGGAAGAAGCTGCGAAACAGGCTAAAGAAGATAAGAAAAAAGAAGAAGCGCGTCTGGCGGCAGAGAAAGAAGCCGAAGAGAAAGCGGCGGCTGAGGAGCTTGCGAAAGAGAAAGAAGCGCAGGAACTGGCAGCTAAAGAAAAAGCAGCTGCAGAAGCAGCGGCCCAACAAAAGAATGAGCTGTTCGCAGGATATGACCTGATTGAAGTGGATGGCGGTGATGTGTCTGGATACCGCGAAGCCAACGTCGTCGTTGATATCGGGTATGGGGACCGTGAATACTGGGCCTTTACGAATGAATACGGGCAGCTTGTGCGTGTCATTGCGGACGAACTCGTTCTGCAAGATGACAGCAGCGAACCGGTAACATCGTCTGGCCGATACTACTCGGATGAGGCGAAGGTTCCGGGCGTCGAAAGTGATATTTTAGATGAAGGGCATGTCATTGCGGATTCTCTTGGTGGGGTATCGAATGCCTATAACATCACCCCGCAGGAAAGTACGCTCAACCGGCATGGTGACCAGGCTTATATGGAAAAAGTGATTCGCGATGCAGGCGGCGCAACGAATTTTGAAGCCATCATCACCTATCCAGATACGGAAACGCAGATCCCTTCCAGTTACCAGTATACGTATACAGTCATGGGCAACGAAGCCGTTGACACCTTTGACAACGTGAACCCGGATGAAGTAAACGCATCACTCGGTTTAACAGGCAGTGAGCCTGCTGATTCCAGCCCTGCAGCCACAGAGAGTGCCCCTGCGGAGTCAGCCCCTGCAAACACAGGTGGAGATGTTTCCAGCGTTGATACAAACGGCAATGGACAAGTGACGATCAAAGAAGCAAAAGATGCCGGTTTCAGTATGCCGATCATGAGCGATCATTGGTTATACCCTTATATGCGGGATAATGATAATGACGGCATGGTCGGTGAGTAAGCAGCTGGGACTTGGAGTGAAATAAGTGAGCGGAAGAACCGTTTATGAGGTTCACGGTTTTTAACCATATGCAAGAGTTGATCTAGATAGAAGTAGAAACGGTGATGCTTAGGCATTGCCGTTTTTATTTGTATAACAGTTTTCACAACCCGTATGTTTAGTATCAATCAGCAATTATCCAGAGAAGCGTTTTTTCAAAAAAATTCCCGCACCAAATTTCTGTGCGGGAGTCTGCTTTAATCTATTTCACCAACAAGCCGCGTGCTTCTCTGAACTCGGTGATGTGAGGGTCGATGATGCGGCCGTTTTCAATGACGACTGCTTCTTTGACCATGTCGGACCAATTGCCTTCCGTCAAGTCATCAACCATGCTCCAGAAACCTTCGCTCAATACTTTCGTGACGGTATGCGGGAACATGGCCGGCGTGTTGTCGACTGTGTAATGGATGATGCCGTCAACCGTGTACACCGGATTGTCGATCGTCGAAGGGCGTGACGTTTCGATTTCCAATTCCGGGTCGCAGCTGACATCGATGATTGTGGCGCCTTTTTTCAAGCGCTTTAAGTCTTCTTTGTAGATGATGCGGTCTGTGCGTTTCGTGTCCCACATGACGCAGTTTACGAGAACATCGTATTCAGTCATTTTCTCGCGGAACAGCGATTCAAGCCTGCGCCCAAACACATCAACGTCCGCGCCCAGTCCGTGGAGGATGCGCATTGCGCCTTTGGCGGTATGGCCGTTGCCAAGGATTGCCACTTTCGTTTCATACGGCATTTTGCCGACATGCTGGTACGCTTGAAGAATAGCCGCTTCGCCCGCTACTTCGCGGTTGCGGTAAAAGATATAGCGGCCGCCTTCGAACATTTCTTCCCATGCGATGACCGTGTGGTTCCCTGCAAGGACCGCATCAGTGAAACGGATGTCCTGGACAGCATGCGCCCAGCCGATCAATAGTTTGCCTTCAGTGATTTGGTCGAAATAATCGGCGTCGCCAAGTTTCACATCGACGATCGCTTCGCATTCCAATGCGCGTTCGCGCGAGACGATATGGACGCCGTGCGCCGCATATTCTTCGTCCGCTATGCCTAATGCTTCTCCATAGCCCTGTTCAAAATACAGGCGCTCAGGAAACTTGATGCCCGCCATATCCTTCGGCAAAATCGCCCGGCGTTTTTCGTTGTTTTTATGGCTGATGACAAATCCCAATGTGTAAATAATAAACCCTCCGCTTCAACTGAACTCGTACAGACGGCAAACACAGCGATTTTAGCACTGCGTGAAACACGGCTCTATTCAAATCATACCATGACCGGTGAAAATCGTTTGGATTTTATTGTTATTTATTGAAATCACAGACTTTCAGTGTTCGTAATCTTTCATTTGAATGATTTTTTACTTCAAAATCCGCTTTTCTTTCGCTTCCTTCAGCCACATTGGAAATTCGTTCAATAACTGATCGTATAATTCTTCGTCCGATACTTGGCTGATGTCGTCAAGATGGAAAAAGTTCGCGTTGTCGACGACGCGCCCGCCCATCGTATCGAGTTTTCGCAAGACATCGAAATTCGAGTCGCCGATTCCGACAAACTGCCAAAAAATCGGCTGGTTTGATGATTCCACGATGAATTTCTTGATGCCCGGTTTGCATCCGCCATCATTGATGAAGACGAGAAACACCGGCTCATCGCTCGGGTCCTGTTTCGTATACTTGCGGATGACATCTTCCATCACTTTCGGCTCGTCGTTGCGGCCGAATTTGTGGACGCCCGTATTCGACAGGATGTTTTTTTCCACATAGCCCATGAACGTCGCCTCGGTCGCTGCCGGCAGCCGTGAGAATTCGTTGTCGTAGACCCAGACATCCAACTCGCCGTCATCATCGAACTGGCTTGCGACTGCCAGTACCCGCTCTACCACATCCTGTACAACACCTTCGTTGTACAGTTTTCTCATCGACCCCGAAATATCAAGCACTACGCCGACTCTGGCAGAAACCCCAGTCAACTTCTTCTTCTCCAACACAATCGTTGCCGCTTTTTTCTTCAATGAGATGCCACTGATCTTTTCTTCTTTTTCCGGCTTTTTAAAAAGACCTATTTTATCGAATAAACCCAAGACGTACGCCTCCTGTATGCTTCTTTTTTTAAGTATACCCTCTTGGCAACCAAAATTATAGCTTTCACCATAAATGTAAAGTATTAGAAAAAATAAATGGCTGTTCGTTAGGGTTCGCCTCTTTTTCAACTGTCCAAAAAAGCTGCAAATCCCAGCCGCTTTATTTTTCTATATGACCGTTTCGTTTAATAAGCGACTGGGTACATATGAGGCAACTATAAGTTCAGGAGGAATCAGCCGTGAAGAAAAAATGGATTTCAATGCTGCTGGCATTCGGGTTATTGGTTGCCTCTCCCTTCTCCTTACAGCCGGTGGAAGCCACAAACCAGGCAGCTGCAGTGAAGGAAGACAAGCTGCCGGCCGAACTGAGGAATTTAATGGATATCGCTCCAGAGCATCAATTCATCCTGCGGAAAGGCAGTAAGCGCATTGAAGTGAAACTCCTCCAATGGACATTGAATCAGTATGGACTAGAAACGGCGGTTGATGGCATCTTTGGACCCGAGACCGACAAGAATGTCCGGCAATACCAGGCAGACAAAGGCTTGAAAGTCGACGGCATTGTCGGCGTGAATACATGGGTCGCTATATACGGAGAATATTAGAAGACGATTATTTCCCATAGCATTTCTAGTCTTAGCGAATACAATCAAGCTTGAATGCACCTGTTGCATTTACGATGGAAGGAATGTTAAACATCCATAAAAAAGAAATCCGCTCTATCGTTGAATAGAGCGGATTTCTTATACAGATTTATTGAATTGTCTTTGACACCGGCGCCTTATTTTTAGTTGGTCTCGCGGTACCGGTATAAAGATTCATGGGAATGAACCCGGTAATCAGTTTCAAAGGAAGAACGGCTCCAGATGCTTTCCATATCAGAAGATTCCTCCGTCTCGACCAACTTCAACTCTCCCGCTTCCAGCGTCATGATATCGGATTCGATGACCTTCAATTCTTTTTGTTCGGAGTCCAGTGCCCGAATCCGCACTTGGATCTCTTTCTGTGTATCTAAATTGTTTTTAAGGAAAAATGCATTTTTATATTTATCGTTAGTGCAATTTGAGTTTGTAGTCCGTAAACAGTCCTTTTCAGAGCTCATAAACAGGACGGTGATTTCCTCATCGGCTTGCTGCTCGGACAGAGCTAAAGCCTTTTCAACTTTCTGGATATAGGATGCTTTCTCCGCCAACGGATAAACCCACATCGTGAAAAACAGGATTATTGCGCAGAATACCGTTGCTAAAATCCATACCGCTTTAGGGTTATGAAAGGATTTTGGGGCGCCTTTGAATAGGATGCTTACAATCACATTAATGATGGTAATAACAAGCAGAAACGCTGCGGTAACAATGATGGCCATGGTGCTTTCAAAACCATTCTGGAAAAAAGAAAGCTGATAGGCATTGGAAAAATAGTAGTTCAAAACAACACTGATGAGGACCACTGCAATAAGAGCCGCTAGGGATATTCTCCAGCGGGATTTCCCGGTTTTGCCGCTTTTCAAACTCATGCTGGTCCAGAAAAACCAGGCGCACGGAAGAAAAAAGAGGAAGATGACAAGTGAAACTGTGCCCATTAAATCATGCCTTTCGCAAAGAGTAAATGAGAAACGATACTGTAAAAAGTCATTAGATTAGATAAGACTTTTCAAAAGCACCTCTTCAGAAGATGAGTATTTTTCCATCTCGCTTTAATTATACGGAACACAGCTGCAAAAGATTCAAAAGTTTAATGTTGCTTTCCAAGAAACAACAAACTTTCCAAACGATCTATTCATCTTGAATAAAACTCAAGAACCGCCGCTTTAAAATCTAATTTTATAGACAGGCAAATGTATAGAATTTAACTTGGAGTTTATAATCAAAATCGTTTTGATCTGTTTCTTTCTTAGGACGCGTTTTTTGCGGCTTATTTACACAAACTCCACAGTCCTTTACAGTGGGGTCACCTTCCAGAAATAGTAGATTGCTAAAATGATAGAGACAATTGAAGTTAGGGAGTGTTCGAGTGAAGAAGGAATTTTCAAACAAGCTGACCATTTCAACATTGGCTCTATTAATCGGCATTTCGGGCCTGCTCCCCACAAGCCCAATGGCAGAGGAAGGTCCGGACAGTTCTGAATTCACCTTGCGTGAACCGGAAACCGGATTTCGGGTCTTGCCCTATCTGCAGTCTCCAGCGAGTACATCGATGAAGATCAGCTGGGTATCCGAATTGGATGAACCGAGTACGGTTACGGTCACCGGCCCGGGAATCAAAGGCAAGAAAACCGTCACGTCCGATCCATATTACATGGATTTGATGGAGTACACCGAAAAAGAATTAAAACAGGAATTAACGTATGACAGCGGAAATGGCAAAACAGAAACCATTCCACAAGGCTCATGGCTGGAATCGAATGCCAATTATAAGCATTCGGTGTCCATTGAAGGGCTAAAGCCGAATTCCACCTATTCGTATAAAGTAAAGCAAGGAGAAGAAACACATCATGCCACGTTTAAAACGTATCCGGAACGCGATGATTGGGATGATTTAACACTAGTCGCTTTTTCTGATTCGGAAACAGAACCATACGGGGCATTAGAGCACCGGGAATGGGAATCGCATCCGGTGAACACCTATGCACCGGGTTCAGAGGAACGTCCAGGCAAAGGGTCCGCCTTTGATCAGAAATATGGAAACAAATCACGCAATGATATGTTTTTAGTCCGTTATCCACTGGATCAGCAAACGGCGTTAAATGAAAATTTAGCCCATATCGAAGCGGCAAACCCGGATGCACTGCTTATCGCAGGTGACCTTGGACAAGGTTCAGGCTTCCAGCCTGCCTGGGATGAATTTTGGCGTCATTTTGCAGGTGACTACACAGATTTGGCTTCGCGCACCCCCTTATTGCCTGCTTTAGGAAACTGGGAAACGTATGCCTCCCTGAACGGTGGATATGGCAATGATGCTGACCGGACACCTCCCGTGATTTCGCGCAATCGGTACCATGAATATTTCGATACGCCTGGGGATGCGAATAATCCGCAGTATAAAGATTCTTATTACCGAACAGATATCGGTCCGGTGACTTTATTGACATTGGACTCCACAAATGGCGTTCCTGATGAATCAGCGAAAACAGGAACGTTGACTGGCGAAAAATACAGCGAAGATGATTCTGTCTTGAACGAAGCGGTATGGGCAGAAGAAGGCACTGCGGGTGATCCGTATTATACGACAGACACGCAAAATGAATTTACAGCTGAAGCCTATAACGAAGCGTTCACGGAAGTATTCGAAGGGACTAGCCCGGAAGATTCCGATTTGCCGAACTTCAACCCAGGAACGGAGCAATACAAATGGGCAGAAGAACAATTAAAAGATGCACGCGAAAAAGGGCAAATCGTTCTTGTCCAATTCCACCATGCTGCGTATTCAAATGGAGTCCATGGCACGCCGCCAAATCATGAGCACCCGGACAGCCAATCTGGTGTGGCCATGAGAGTGTATACTCCGATGTTTGAAAAATACGGTGTAGCTGTGGTCCTGTCTGGACATGATGAAATGTTTGAACGCAGCTGGGTTGATTCAAACAAGGATGGCACCGGCTTCCATTCATATGACGTCGGTGTAGCCGGGGATGGCTTACGCGGCGAAAAAATGGTCCGAAATGAAGACGGAAAGCTTGTACCGCTGGACTACAATACGCACAGCGAGTGGAGTGCAAGCCGAAATGAGCCCGAATTATGGAAGACGAATGAAAATGGCGTCAAACAGTTGGTCGACGGTGGACTGCATTATGGCCATTTGCAGATGGACTTCGTCAATACACCAAACGGTGCGAAGTTAACCCTATCACCCGTCTATATTTTCCCGATTCTTGATGACAACTATGACTTGGTCAAAACAGAACGCCGTGTCTACGATGATGTTCAAACGATCTATTTTGATAAAAACGGAAACATGGCTGCATCATCAGAAGCGTGTGAGAAACCAGGGAATGGAAAAGGAAAAGCACTTGGTGTTTGCAAAGAAGGAAATGGCAATAAAGGAAACGGCCAAAAGAATGGCAATCCTCCCGAACACAGCAACGCAAAAAAATAATATCAATTTTCTATGGAGTAACGCAGATTAAACTGAACCCCGAATGGTACACACTTTAACAAAGTGGGCCATTTGGGGTTTTTCTGTTTTCAGAGCCATTACATTCGTTTAAAGACAAAACCTTAGTTAAAGATATTTTTTATCGATTGACCACTACCCGTTAAAAATACAAAAGCCATCTTCGAAATCAGTTGATTTCATTGAAGGTGGCTTTTTTCCTATGCAATTGCAGCTTATAAACTGCATCATTCTGTTCACAGAGGCGCGATTTTATGAACCGGGAATCTTTGCGCTCAAACCTCGTTTCTCTTCATAGCTGGACAATAGTAGCCCCCTCAACCCTTCCGGTATTTATCCTCAATCACCCGGTGGTTTTCATGATGGATTTTGCTCCACTCCGTCTTTTTGTACATCCGGCTTTTCAACATACTATTTATCCAGTCAGCGTCATATTCCCTGAAATACTGGCTATCTGCCCACGCCTTTATCTCTTTGTGCTCCGGATGCTGCGGATCACGGTAAATCCGCAGAAATTCATAAAATCCAGGAAGGCCGCCCACATCTTCCGGCGGTGCCGTCTCTGCGCCATCAAGCAGTGTTGGAAAACCGAAATAGTAGTCATCGACAATCGATTCCAGCCGAATTTGAAATTCCCACCCTTCGCCAAAATCGTACCTATAAAGCAGCTCACCTTGCCTCTCTAAATATTCATCAATCTTGATACCTGAAGGTTTCCGAATCACCGTCGAAAGTCGCTTTTGGTAAACTTCCTCGAATTGTCTATGCCCCGGCTCCATATTCTTTAATCTCTCTGCGAACTCTTTCCAGTTCTTCTTGAAATACTGATGCTCCCTGTAAGCTTCTTCGTCATTCGTCACCCGGATGTTATCTTCCGCCAAATCGAATTCAAACAGATGATACCCTCCTAAAGGATAACCGCTCTGAAAATTTGTTACTTGCTGAATTACGTCATGCAGCATATTGAACGTGGCTCCTGCTGGCATGATTACCTGCCGCCAAATCAGCGGGTCTGAGTGTTCGAGTTCAATTCTGATAATGTAAGATTTCACTGTTTTTTCACCTGGCCTTCTATATACCAAAAACGATTTTTATTGAGTGTTTGTCTGTTTGAATTTCCCGTTGCCCATCCGTTTTCGGGCCGAGCCGCGTTCTACAGTGATTGGGACATGCTTCAATGCTTTCCCTAATCCGTAGAGCGGCATATTGCCATAAATGGATTCATAATTCCCCGCTTTTAATTCATAAGTTTCGTGATAAATTCCGACTGCTTCATTATTCCCTGCTTTTTGGTTGAAGTTTTTCCATGCAGTCAGATGTTTTTCGTTTTTCGCATAAGCCATCAAATCTTCCGTTGACCGCCAATATTGGATCATGACAGTCGTTCTCAACCCGAAATAGCTTTCCATTGACAAAAAGCCCAGCTCGTCCTTGTTTGTGTAAAGCTCTTTTATCATTCCGGGCATGGCGTTAAAAACAGGAAGCCATTTATTCACTGCTAAACGGTTGTTGATTCGCATTCCGATAAGAAAGACGACGATGTTTTCGCTATTTTCGGTCGTAAAACGTCCGGTGAGAACTTCTTGTCCCATTTCTACTCCTCCTTCGAAATCTCTTCAAGAGTGAACGTGCACCATTCGATTGCGGCTTTTGTTACCCGTTTCCCATAATCCAATGTAAACAGCCAATACCTCGCATCTGCTCCTTTCCCTAAATCATTTGTGATCGCTTGTTCGATGCCTGTATAAGTAGCGTAGCGGGTTTCCAGTTTTCGTTTGTATTCTTCCAGTTGATGAACCGTTTTTTCGTTGGACTGATGGCGTCCGAAAAACAGTTTCAGCAAAAGCTCATTCCGTTCAACCGGTATTTGCTCAATCGGTTCTTCCAGCCAGTTTTTCAACACTTCTTTTCCTTTCGGGGTCAGATAATATTCATTCTTCCCCGGCTTGGTCTCATCCGGCGAAGTACTGACTGTTGCCAGGCCTTCATCAACAATCAATTTCAGCGTCGGGTAAATTTGCCCGTAACTGATTTTCCAGAAATGATTCAGGCTGCGATCGATCATTTGCTTGATTGCGTAGCCGGTTCTGCAACCTGTCGTCAATATTCCAAGAATCGCATATGTCGTATAGTTGTAATTTTTCAATCCGCTCACCCTATCTAAAAGATATATATCTATTAGATATATAATACATCCGAATTAACAGAATTAAAAGATTTATTATTCAAAAAACTTATTTATTTTAACCATTACTTCGCATTCAATAAAAATTAAAAAAGAACAAATCCAGTTGGGGGGAGTTGTTCTTTTCTAGGTGGGAGTTAAGGGTTTACAGCAGTCCGCCAAGAAATACAGCTGATCGTTCTTCTTCAGCTTTCCTCAAAATTCCTTGCGCTCTATATCGTTTCGTGACTCCCTTCTTGAAACTTTTCCAAGCGCCATCCGTATGCTTGTACAAGAGGTGATGGATCATGAAGAGAAAAATCATTCCATACGTATTAGTTTTTATTTTAGCTTTGCTGGTTCCGGTGCAGGTATACGCGATTGATTTTGACATTAAGGAAGTCCGGATTGATGCGCAGTTAAATGCGGACGGCACAGCGGATGTCACGGAACGCTTTACGTACGAATTCGATGATGATTTTAATGGCATCACCCGTAGCCTCATCGAGAAAGAAGGAACGGCCATCGAGAATTTCTCGGCTTCGGAAAACGGTAAATCGTTGAGGGTGGAAATGGAAGATGGCCTTTACAAGATTTACCGCTCAGGTGAAGACGGCGACACCATTGAAATCGAACTGAATTATGAAATTGCCAATGCGGTGGAAAAATTTGAAGACGGTGCGCAGTTTTACTGGGCGTTCTTCGACGAAAGCAACGAAAGCGAATATGGCGACATGACGATTGCCGTCACTCCCCCTGCTCCGGCTGAAAATACGGAAGCTCTTGGCTACGAGGAGGCGTTCGGCACAGATCGTGTCAAAGATGATGGTGCTGCAGTGTTCGAGTTGGGCTATGTGCCGTACGGTAAAAACGCCAATGTCCGGGCGGTTTTTGAACCCGAGCTGTTCCCGGGTGCCGCGCAGCTCGCTGGTACGGTCCGTGATGATCTTGCCAAAGACCGCGTGAACCTGGAAAACGAAGCGGCGGCTTTCGCCCAGAATCAGCAAACTGCAAAGAACGTCGGGATTCCAGCCCTCACGATTCTTGGTGCCTTGCTGCTGGCCGGGATATTTCTCTCGTGGATGCGTACTTACAAGCGGAAACGGCAAATCCGCAACTACCCTTATGAATTTTTTGTGCCGAAAGAGTCGATGAGCATTCCGGCGCTGCTTTATTTCACGAACTCAGTGTTCCTAGCGCCAAACGCCATCTCGGCAGCCATCCTGGAGCTTATGCGAAAAGGCAATATCCGGCAGCTCACGGAAGATCATTTTGAGCTGATTCACCGAAAAACCGATCATGCTCATGAAGCAACTTTGATCGAGCTGTTATTCGACCGCATCGGCGACGGCCAGGAATTCACGCTTCAACAAGTGGAAGAATTCACGAAAAACAAACTGAATCATGCGGGGTATAACGACGCCATAGCCGAATGGAATAAAGGCGTCAGCCTTGAAGTGAAAGAAAAGAATTACTACGAAAAACACCCGGATCTGCGAGGAGCTGCCGGCATCCTGGGTGCCATATTCATCGGACTCGCCATCTATACCGGCATCTACCAGCTCTTCCCTTGGATGGCTGCTTCCATCGCTTTGGCGTTGCTTGCGTTCGGCTTTGCCATCGGCTATACGCCTATCACATTTGAAGGGCATGAAATCCGCCATCATTGGCGAAAACTGAAAGCGGCCATGGCAAAGTTGCCTGAAGAACAATGGCACCGGCTGACGCTGGATGAAAAGCAGCGCGCCTATGCCTACTTGCTCGGCAGCGATCCAACAACCGCCGAACGGAAAGTTGCGGCTTTCACTATCGCCCAAACGACAGCAGACGATTCAAGCTTTGTCATGAATCCGATATTCATGACGGCCGTTTTCGTGTCAGCCGGTTCGACTACTGCCGCCAGTGCAAGCAGCGGAACGGCAGGTTCTGGTGCAGGAGTTGGTGGCGGTGGCGGAGGATCTGGGGCGTTTTAAATTGAAGTGTCCCAGTGCCAGGCATCAATCTAATTCTCATTAATCTATAAGTATAAATAAAAAACGCTGCTCCGAGGAAATGAGTATTCCTCGGAGTGGCGTTTTTATAGTATTTACTTTACTTATTTCAACGTTTTTCCAGTGGTTGCTAAATGGTCCCTGTGTACGGCTAAATTATGAATGATTTCTTCCCTCTATAAAGATACAATCGTCACTCCTTTAATCGGCGAGCATGGGTATCGATATGCAGCTTTCTTGTATAGTGGAAATTGTGTTCAACACAGGGACGTGATCATTTCACAGGCAGATGACATGATTTCCATTATGCCGGACTGTTATACTCCTTACTATGCAAACTTGCAATTCAAGAAAGGAAGTTATATAGATGAAACTAAGCGTATTGGACCAAGCTCCCGTGACGACAGGAAACACGGCAGAAGATGCCATGAAAAAAGCGGTGGAACTCGCGGTTCTTGCCGACAAGTTAGGCTACAGCCGGATGTGGATGGCGGAACATCATGGCTCAGGCGCATTTTCCAGCTCCGCTCCTGAAGTCACTGCCGCCTACTTGAGCGCCAAAACAGAGAACATCCGGATCGGTACAGGCGGCGTGATGATGATGCATTATTCGCCTTTGAAACTTGCAGAGGTATTCAAGACACTGAGTGCACTTGCGCCAGGCCGCATCGATTTCGGTGTGGGACGCGCACCGGGAGGCGATCATAGTTCCATCTATGCCTTGTCTCAAGGACGCCGGGCCATGACGGATGATATGTATGGGAAATTTGACACGGCGCTGAAACTGATCAACGACGAAGTGCCTGAAGATAATATGTACAATAAAACAATTGCTTCTCCGACAAATATCAAGCTGCCGGAAGCTTGGCTGCTCGGCTCCAGCGGCAATAGCGCATTGGAGGCGGGACGAATGGGCGTCGGCTATTCATTTGCACAATTCTTCAACGGCGGCATGACGAAAGACATTTTGGATTCCTACCGGGCAAATTTCGTCCCTTCCGCTTTTATGGAAAAACCTGAAATTTCGGTGTCGTATTTAGTGACAACCGCCGAAACGGCCGAAGAAGCGGAATACGAAGCATTGCCGCAGGACATTTCGCGCCTGATGCTGATGAAAGGGCGCATCATGCCGCTCATGACACCGGAAGAAGCGCAAAACTCTGCACTGACGGAAATGGACCGCTTGCAAATCCAGGCAAGCCGCAAAATCCATTTAGTTGGTTCCGCCAAAGACGTGGCCCTTCAATTGCAGCGGGAGCAAATGGAATACGGTTTTGAAGAAGCCATGATCTGCAGCATCCCGCATTCCCAGGAAAAACGGTTGGATGTCTACCGGTTGCTGGCACGGGAATTGTTATAGAAACGTTTTACAGATTCAAGGAGGAATATGCTGAAAACTTCGATTAGGAAGCTAATTTTTCTTCTTTTACCTTATACCGACCAGTACTAAATGGTCCCTGCGGCCGGCCCAATTATGAATACCTGCCAACTCCATAAAAATACAAAGCCACCTTCGAAATCAATTGATTTCATTGAAGGTGGCTTTTTTTCTATGCATTTTGAGAGCCACTCCTATATGACCTTTTTTCGTAATACTCCGTGAGTTAATTGTGTAGGAGGATTTTATAAACAAATATCGAGATATGCTTCGACTAAATGTTCAACAGTTATCCAAGTGGAAAACCCCAGCCAACTGTAAGGCTAGTGGTTAAGAAATCCTTCACCACTTCAAATATTTACATAATATTTACTATTATTTACTTTTATATAGGCGGTTTATGCATTACGATTTGGATATAGGATTATTTTATCTGCTGCTTTAACCGCACCATTGCACCGAGGCATTAGCATCTCATTAGTTTCAGGATGGATGGTGATACATATAAACTACAAGGGAGGAATTTCTGTAATGAAAAAGTTTTTCTTATTTGCCGCAACTCTCGTTTTGATGTTCAGTGTTTTTCAGTTTAATCCGAATTCTGCATCTGCCGGCTTGCCTCCTGGCATTCCGACAAAAGCTGACGCCCAAACCCAGCTGAACGCTCTGACCGTAAAGACAGAGGGTTCCATGACCGGCTATTCGCGGGACAAATTTCCGCACTGGATCAGCCAAGGCGGAGGCTGTGATACGCGCCAAGTCGTGCTGAAGCGCGACGCCGACTACTACAGCGGAAGTTGCCCGGTCACATCCGGCAAATGGTATAGTTATTATGATGGTGTCACCGTATATTCACCCTCAGAAATTGATATTGACCATGTCGTCCCGCTTGCTGAAGCATGGCGTTCAGGTGCAAGCAACTGGACCCAGACAAAACGCCAAAATTTCTCTAATGATCTGAACGGGCCAAAGCTAATTGCAGTGACAGCAAGCGTCAACCGTTCGAAAGGTGACCAGGACCCATCGACATGGCAGCCTCCGCGTGCGGGAGCAAAGTGCGCTTATGCAAAGATGTGGATCAACACGAAGTACAGCTACGACATGAGCTTACAGTCATCAGAAAAAACAGCCCTGCAAACGATGCTTTACTCATGCTCTTACTAAATTTCAGTAGTTAACCAGAAGATGGAGGTGGAGATTTGGAAACAAAATCATCGGTATTCACAGCGTCCCATGGAGTCATGACCGAGGAAGTCGGCGTAATTAGCGGTGAACTCGAATTGCGAACAAGCTGCGATGAAAACGGGGCTTTAACGCTTTCAATCACGTATGTTGGCGCCGAAGAATGGTATACACTGCCGGGCGGGAAATACATCCTAAACGACCCGCGCGACCATGAAGTCGTCCACCATATGCTCACCAATGTTTTGGAACGGAATTAAGGACTTTATTCTATCGTATAAAAAGAGCTGTCCCGGGAAGTTTTTAGGGACAGCTTTTTCTTAGCTATTTTTATTACAGCAAAATGAAGAAATGAATAACCCACTTCTTAAACACTTATCTACGGGGACAGAAATGTATAAAGCATAAATCGCAGTGAATGGTCAAAATCGTTTGGAATTGTTTTTTACACAGAGAGACGAAAATGCTAAAGATATTGTTCACATTTACAAGTAGTGGGGTTTTGAATTATGATAGGACGAATAGGTTAGTTGAAGGAGTGGCAAAGTGAATAAATCAGTAACGAAAAAAATGGACGAAATGCTTGAAGTCTTTAACAGTCTTCCGAATTGCAAGATTGAAACGAATGCAGAAGGCAAGATTTTGATTGCCAGCCATAACCCGGTTCCCTGGAGCGATTCTCTTGAGAAAACGGACGCGGAATCGATGCACAAAATTGGGTCTATCACGCCCCATAAAGCGTCCCTCGGCCTTTATATTGATTTCCCGCACAATCTTTTGGACGTTGACCGGGTCGAGGACATCATAAACCCGGAAGGCACTTTGATGTATTACCCGCCAGGCACTAAAGCTCCCACAGTGAAAAGCTGGTGGAGATTCCGGTCAGATGAAAAGTTCGATAGCATCCATTTGGTTCTGCGGAAGATCGAACTGGATATGTATGATTTTAAGAGAGAAGACTGGATTCGGTTGATGGAAGAGATTACTGGTGTTCATCAATAATTAATCACATAGCTTCAAATAAGAAGAAAAGACCTGCCACTCGAAATCGGATGGCAGGTCTTAAATTTTGTTTTAAATTCAGCTTCCCAAGGTGTGGCACAATTTATCAATTGGACCAAGAGTTAACAACCGCCCCTTGCGCAAGCAATTCGAAAAGCGCATACTTAATAGTCGAGAAAATTATTAGGAGTTCGGTATATATGGAAAACAATGCAACAACACTTACTAAAATTACACCGCAATACGATCCGTGGGAAGCGTATATGGATATTGAAGAACACGGCAAACTGACCTTATCCAGCATCGAATTTACCACGACCTATTTATGCAATATGCGTTGTGAACATTGCGCTGTCGGCTATATGCTGGCGCATAAAGATCCGGATGCTTTGCCGATCGAGCTGCTGTTTGCGCGATTGGATGAAATCCCGCATTTGCGGACGATCAGTTTGACGGGCGGAGAGCCGATGTTTTCAAAAAAATCGGTAGCCAATTATGTATTGCCTCTATTAAAATACGCCCATGCACGCGGAGTCCGCATCCAGATGAATTCGAATTTGACGATGCCGCTTGACCGCTATATGGAAATCGCTCCTTATTTGGATGTCCTGCACATTTCCCATAACTGGGGCACGATCGATGATTTTGTCGATGGCGGATTTGCCAATATGGAACGCAAACCTTCCAGAGAGCGGCGGGCCGAACAGTTCCAGCGAATGATTGACAACAGCCGCGCGCTGGCGGAGGCAGGCGTGATGGTGTCGGCAGAAACGATGCTGAATAAACGGACATTGCCTCATTTACAGAGCATCCACAAGCAGATCGTTGAAGAAATGAAATGCGCGCGCCACGAAGTGCATCCGATGTACCCAAGCGATTTCGCCAGCCAATTGGAAGTGTTATCGCTGGATGAAACGAGAAAAGCCATTCATGAACTACTAGATGCCCGTGATGAAAATGTCTGGATGTTATTCGGCACATTGCCGTTTTACCCGTGCAGCCAAAACGAAGAAGACACCAAATTGCTGAACCGCATCCATGCCAGCAAAAACGTCACCGTCCGGAATGATCCGGATGGCCGCTCCCGGTTAAACGTCAATATTTTCACCGGCGAAGTCATCGTCACTGATTTTGGCGATACCCCTGCGATGGGCAATATCCAGAACGATTCCCTGCCGGCCATGCTGGACCGCTGGCTGGATCGGCCGTTAGCCAAAACGATCGGCTGCCATTGCCCGGCGGCAAAATGCCTGGGGCCGAATTTGTTAGTGAAAGATGCCTATTACCCGAAAACCGATTTCACTGTCCAGAAATCAAAGATTACCGTTTAATTTGAAGAGCCCGATCTAGTGTGGAAGAGTCCAGCTAAATCGGGCTTTTTTGTGGCTTCAACTCTGAATATCAAGTGATTATCTTCCTTATTCAGGCACATACGCGTACACTTTCTCTTCATCTGTGATTTCAAACAGCAGCTCGGAAGGAATCTCTTTTGCAGCAAGTTTTTGCTGGCTGATCCTCAACGGAGCGACTTCTTTTAAGCTCTCCAGATTTCTGTATTTCAAAGCTTTCACACCAAAGTTCATTTTCACTTTATAATTTTCTTCAATGTTATTCACTTTCGTTTCAATGGCACTGATGATGTTGTCGTTGTTAGCCATAATTTCATCCAAGGTGCGGGATTTTGAAGCTCCTTCCTGGTAATTTCTTATCGCAGTCAAATAAGGCTCGTAACATTCTTCAATAAACTTGATATTCAGCAATACGAGCTCCTGTTTGCTGTTGAACGCCTCGATCAGTTTCCGGTAATCCTTTATAACGGCGGCTTCGCCCCATTTTCGGATCGTTTCATGCTCTTTCAACCGATCAATGCTGTCGCCAATGTCTTTAAGGTCCTTATTTAAAACCTTCAAGTCTTGAAGCGTTGCAGCGTAGAAATCTTCTATTTTCTGATCTTCCACGCCTCCCAGGTTGATGCCGTTGGTTCTGAACCGCTCGACAATTTCCTTAAAGTACGTGAACCGCGATTCGATGCTGCCGAAAAAATCGTTATCCCTATACTGGATGATTGTATTCAGCTTTTCTTCCATGTTCTTTAAGGACCTTTGGATTTCAATCAGTTGCTGCTGCCCGACGACCGCTGTCAACAGGTTGGCACTTGCATGCACCACGAGAGATGGATTGATATTTTTCACTAGCACGGCTTGTTTATAGATGCCTGTCGCACCTTCTTTTTTTCCGGAAGGCAGATACGCCTTGCCGCTTACTCTTTCAATCAGCGTCATGCTTTTATCCTTTAGCCCTTTTACAACTTCAGGGCTGAATTCCACCTTGTATATTATTTGATCCCGGACCACCACTGCCCCAGCTGACAGAGTTTGCAGGATATCCGTTTTCAAAACGGCAGGGACTTCAATCTTTATATAACGGTCCTTTACCGTTTCTTCGCTTTCCACTTCCGAAACGTGCGGCATCAAGTCAATATAAGGATCTATTTCTGGCTCTGCCTCACTATTTATGGTTTCCGCAACGCTTTCTTGGTCAGGCCTCTCGTCAACAGGTGAAGGGACCGCTTTTTTTCTGCTGAAATAAAATAACAGGAGAGCTGCTAAAATTAATAGAATGGCTGCTATTGGAAGGATGTACTCCACTTTCTTCTCCTCATTTCTTTCTCAGAAGTATTTTCGTTTAGGTGATTCATAGCATGATTATATGATTTTAGCATACCCTTTTTATGAAAATTGCACTCAAAATTCAACAGTAACAATGAAAGCCACCTTCGAAATCGATTGATTTCATTGAAGGCGGCTTTCTTCTATATAATTGCATTATATTGACTGAATCCTTAAGTGCATATGGACGCGACATTTAAAGCAAAAGTTAGTAAACAAAAATAGTACTTTCATTACATTAAGATATGCAAAGAAATAAGCCGCTCCATTCAGGAGCTTCCGAATGGAGCCGCTTATTTGAAATTGACTTCACTTTATTTTTGAATCTGTTGAAGCACTTGATTCTGAAAAGACGCCGTATCGAATGGAATAATCACATTCTCGGCGAGTTCTGATTTTTCGAGAAGCAAATTATGCATAATTTCTTCTACTGTACCATTCGGAAAGTTACGCTTGTCTTGCGTGATAAACTGATAAACATAGACGTCTTTAGTCTGGCCAATTCGATATGCCCGATCGGTAGCTTGGTTTTCTACCGCTGGATTCCACCATCTTGTATAGTGAACAACATGATTCGCACTTGTTATAGTTAATCCTACGCCAGCTGCTTTTGGAGAAAGTATCATTGCTCCAAAACCAGTTATATTATTAAATGACTCTACTACTTCAGCACGATTTTTTGTCATGCCATCAATGATTGGAACGTGGATTCCAAATTCTCTTGTTAATTCTGATCTCAATATAGATTGTACTTTTCTAAATTCTGTAAAGATTAATACTTTTTCTTCTTTCTTTTTTACTGTTTTCAATAACTTCATTAATTCGACGAGCTTTGGAGAGTCTTCTAATATCGGTTCTTCACTAAACATGACTGCCGGATGTGCATAAATTTGTCTCAAGTTCATAATAGCGTTCAAAACCATGCCTTGTTTTGAACGCAATGAAGATACGATCGCTTCAGAAAGTGCACTCTGTTTTCGCGATGCATCTAAATATTTCGGTTCTAAAAGGTGTTTGGCTGGCAACTTCCCTGATAACACTTCTTTTTTCGTACGCCGTAAATAATAAGGTTTTAATGTTTCCATTAACAGCTCATCATTCCGATTTTTTATAAATTGTTTTCTAAAATCTGCAAGTGATTCCATTGCTCCAGGCTCTACAAAATCCATAATAGACCATAATTCCTCAAGGCTGTTTTCGACAGGAGTCCCTGTCATCGCTAACCGAAAATCCCCTTGCATGGCTCGTATAGCTCTCGATCTAGAAGTGCCATGAGATTTTACGTTTTGAGCTTCGTCTGCAATAATATTTTTATACTTAATTTGTCCAAAAATCAGCTGGTCCAATTTTAAAGTATCATAGCTTATAAATGTTATTGGCCGGCTCTTTAGATATTCTACATCTTTTATCCGGTGGCTGCCTAAATGAATATAGACTTGATTAGCAAGCGATGGAGCAAACTTTTTGATTTCATTTTTCCAGTTTTCAATAAGGGCTATAGGTAAAATAATAAGGGAAGGGGCAAGCTTTCCTTGCGACTCCTGGTAAAGCAGAAAAGCAATAACCTGAAGCGTTTTGCCCAGTCCCATATCATCTGCCAATAATCCGCCTGTATTACTTTTTTCAAGGCTAGCTATCCAACTAAATCCTTCTCTTTGATAATCATAAAGAGATGCTTTCAGATTAGCAGGAACCGTAAAATCTTCATATGCCTTTTCAGAAGCAGCTGTCGTATTAAACTCAAGAGCCTGCTCATTATCAAAAATATCAAGCGCCATTCGTTCTTTGTCCCGCTTCTCTTCTTCATTGCCGAATCCTAAAGCTTTTTTTAGTTTACTATCTGCATATATGAATTCACGATTAAGCTGGTAAAAACTCTTCTCCGGACTCTTTGTAATTTCGTCCTTTAACGCTTGTTCATCAAATAGAATTTCTTCACCCGTTTCAGCATCAAACCACTGCAACTTTCCTTCCCGAACAACAGGGCGCGGTTTTTTTATGACTACAAACCCTTTTACTCTTTCCGAAAAAGCTTCAATATCAAAACTGAATTCATGGTCTGGAAATAAAGACTTTGGATTTTCGAAGAACTGAGGAATTTCATCCCCCTGTAACACGTCATGAGATTGAATTACCGAAATGTCTTCACGCAGCTTTTTACTGGTAGCGATGCGCGTTCTATTATCTCCATTACGAATCGTTGAGTTCTGTAAGTTCTCGTTAAGGTGTGCTGTAATTTCGGAACTCTCTCCCACAATTTTTAATTTCATCGAATCAGGATTGAGCATTTCAGGTTCAATTGTAATTTCTTCTACATACTCATAGTTTTCTCTTTCCAAAAAATCGTCAGTTTCAAAATTATTCAACCGGGCAATCTTTTGTATCTTTGCAATCTTTTCATACCCCGAAGAAAAAGAAGAATCTTCAATAGCCTCATGCAATTGCCATACCTCTTTCGGCAGATAATATGTATCGTTTATTGTTTTGTAAAAGGGATATTCTACTCTCCCTTCATACTGAATCAATTCGTTTTTGTTATTGTACAGATTCAAAGAAAATACTGGGTCTCGGCCGGAATCCCCAATCATTTTCAATTTTGCTTTCACTTCTTTTAAGGATACAGGTAAGCCCATTCTTGTTAGAATGGGCTTAAAATCTTCTGTATTAATTAATTTGTAATAGTTTTCAATGGGCAAAAAGGATTCTTCCATGTACTCAGTCTCATTTAATTCCTCAAAAGCTGCGTACTGATCAAAACCTTCATGCTTATAATACTTCCGGAAATCAGCATCTGTTAACGGCACGTTAATAGGATTAAGCTGTGATTTCACTTTTTCAAAAAACTCGAAGCTGATCTTTCCATTCTCAACTTTATACTCACATATCATCGAAAATTTTCTGCTTGCGAATAATTTCATTTTCATTCACTTCCCAACCTAGTCTTCTGCTAAGGAACCTGTCAAAATTTTCTTGCCATCCGTAGGTATGTGATAGCCAGCCGCCTGGAACTACCCGATTTTTTTCCATCAGTGACGATCTTTTGACAACAGCTTTTGAATAAGCAGACCTGTTTAACTGAACTTGATTTTCATGCATTTCGATGCGTTTACCAAACTGTTGATTAAAAAATTCATTTTCATATACATATACTGCACCAATGCCTAATACTTCAATGATTACAACATCATTGAAATACATTAACATTGTGTTATCGTGATTCAAGACCACTACTTTCTCTAATTTCGTAGCGAACTTCTCCCAATACTTAAATCTTTCATGGTTCTGGTTTAAGTTACCGAAGAAGTTTTTAAGTTCTTTGGACATTACCCAGCCATGAAAAGCGATTTTTTCTTTCTCGCCAACATCTGACCACTTCATTGGCTGGCGCACGTAAGTTCCAAGATTTTTATAAATGGCTTGGCTAATTTTTTGCAGCTTATAAACACTATTCGACCGAATAAATCCTCTAGCAAGTATTTGCTGCTTTACATTGTCTGACTGATTCATTAGTTCAATGAACTTTTCCTGTTGGTCTTTATAAAATTCTTGAGTACCATTGGAAAATAACTCTAATAGGACACTATTATAAAAACTATGGCTTTCCTTCAGCATAAGAAAATCAATTAAATCATTAAAATTCAGCGATTTTTTCATTTCACCAACTATGAAATGTTGCTGCCGATTTTCCACTTTTACAAAGTCGTCCCAAAAAACTTTTTTTCGAGATGACCACCCTTGAATTACTGCTGCTTTATTCTCCATATAACTTTCACAAACAATATGCCAATTGCCCTCAAAACGATGATCGATATAACAAGCTTCTAACGCATAATCAAACAACCGTGAATCTTTCTTGCTCCGCTCTAACAACTTATCTTGAACTAGCTGCCATCTGTTTTTCGGTGAAATATGTTCCATGATAAAAGGGAATACTTTTAAGTTTTTTGGATTTATCCTTTCAAACCAATTTTCAAACTCCTTAAACTCTTTCTCCGCATAATGATAAATCCAAGTTTTGAACTCATTTAGCAGCGTCTGAAATTCAGGAGTATCATATTCAGTTCTCCTGCGGTGTTTAATTTCGCGGTTTACCCAGTCTGTAATAAAAACCGGCTTGTATACGAAATTCATTCTTCATTCACCAACTTTTGAATTTCCTCAATTCTTTCTTCTTCTTTTAAACGAAACAAAAACTCTACTCGCCGGGACTTTTCAGCATTATAAGATCCATCTTTGTTGTTGATTGGGACCATGTAACTTCTGCCGTTAGAAGTTAAATAGTTTTTTGATAACTCCTTCGAAGGAAAGTCCTTAAAGTCATCAGAATAGATTAACTCTACCACTGAGAATGCTCTGCTTTGCGATAAGTTTAAGTTATAAATATAAGGGCCTTCTTTATCCGTATGGCCTTCTACAATAATTGAAGAAATTTCTTCTTTAAATTTATCCTGCAAAATAATACTGAAATATTTAGGAACAAAGGTGCTTAAGAATTTCTCTCCTTCTTTTGATACTTTTGCTGACCCAGTTTTGTAAAGGATGTTTCCTGGAAACCGGATTGCACCTGTTTGCGCATCCACTTCAATATTCAAATTAGAACCTTTGAATTCTTCAGTCAGCGCAGCAATGATATCATTCTTCACATTGGTTACGGCATCTATTTGTTTTTGCTTCTCTACCATATCTTCCCGATAATCCAGAATAACTATTGTCAGCAAAAGAGCAAATACCATCAGCATCGCACTCATTAAATCGGCATACGACATCCAGTAATTCGTTTCTTTTCTTTGTCTTCTCATACTTCTAATTCAACCTTATTTCTTAATTGCTCTACATAATCAGTTAGAATTTCAATAGAATCCCCGTAATTATTCGAGATAACTTTAAAGTGCTGCACCGCTTCTTTTAGCTCTTGGTCAAATTGTTGGAACGTGGTTTGTACGCCTGATTCAATGTTCACTTTAAACTCGCTTAATGAATTTGATAATTCATTTTTCACTGCTGCAAAGTTTTTAGCAGTTGAATCCCACTGTTCTTTGGAATATTTGATTTGAGAAGTTGTTTCTTTTAAATTCGTTTCGGTTATTCCCATGAACTCTGTCATTCGATTAGCTAAATGTCCATTCCATCCTTCAAGCTGCGGAATCAATTCGCTCTGCACTTCTTTCATTTCCATTAATGATTGAGCTAACCCGCTCAACCCTGTAACGGTTTCTGTTAATGATGAACTTAACGGAATCAATTCGGCAATAGCCACTTTTGCCCGTTCCATAAATTCTGCTGATTCTTTTGAGGCGCCCATCTGCATTTCTGATGATTTCACTAATTCATTAGAAAGATTTTCAAAGCGCCGGGAAACGATGTCTGTCTTTTCAACTAATTCTTCGATCATTGTTTGTTGGACTTCACTCATTTTATTTCCAAATTCAACAAATTGATTTACTAGTTCATCTGATTTAAACATAAATTCTTGGTTTTGCTGATTCAGGCCGTCTTGCAATTCTACATGTTGCATCATCATCCCTTGCATCAACCCTAAATCAGCCGCAAGGTTGGCAATTTGTTCTTGCGACTCTGCGTAATTCTTTTGCGTAGAATTCATCTGCTCAGTAAGCGAAGAAAAACCAGATACCATTTCATTTGTTCTAGTAAGCATTTCTACATTTGTTGTAGAAGCATCCTTGATTTGGTTGACGACTCCATCCATAGAGCTAAACATTTCTTGTTGAGCGTTTTGGGAATTGCGTAATAGCTTACTGAAATCTTCTATGGTTTCACTTGTAGCAGCTGTTACTTGCTCTATAAGCTTAGAAGTTAATTCGTCTCCTTGATTTTTGATGATATCGAGATGCTCTTTTGAAGTTTCTGATTGGGTTATCAAATGGTTGGCAATTTCTCTATTTCCTGTTTCAATCGTCTGGATAAATGGATTCATCGCTTTTTCCAACGCATCTGTTAAAAGAGTCTTCATTTGTTCTGACTGCTGTTGAGTAATTTTTTCAAGACGGTTCAAGAAAATTTCTTCGTCATCTGCATTCAAGAAATAATGCAGCCGATCGATATGCCAATCAATATCTTT
The DNA here is from genome assembly GCF_057748275.1 of Planococcus sp. VCh962. Classification (NCBI taxonomy): domain Bacteria; kingdom Bacillati; phylum Bacillota; class Bacilli; order Caryophanales; family Caryophanaceae; genus Planococcus; species Planococcus sp. VCh962. The sequence goes on along the minus strand of NZ_JBYLHS010000006.1, from coordinate 15,149 downwards.
ATTTGTTTTAGTTGATATAGCCCTATCCACAAAAATCCATATTAATGAGAGAACAACACCAAGCACCGACGTGTAAAATGCCGTTTTCATCCCACCGATTAAGCCTGCAACTCCTTCTCTTAAAACTTCAGGGTCAATAACGTTCAGGCCAGATAAACCAATGGCTAGTCCTATAAAAGTCCCTAAAACTCCTAGAGATACATGAAGTCCTCCACCGTAATCTAAGATATGCCTTCTGCCTAAAGTATCATGCAAAGCATCATATCCAAAGAAAGGTTCTACACGGATCTTTTCATCTACTGCCTGTCCTTTTTTAATTCGTTTATAATATTTTTCCCACTGTTTTCTATAAAGGGACTTATCAGAAGTTGCAGCAAATATTTTATTGATTTCAAAATTTAGCTCTTCAATGTTAGTTTGCGAATCCAATTCCTTAAGCCCATTTTTCACCTTTTTCATTGAGCTATAGTTATTCCAATTCATTGCTAAATGTAGGACTATCAAACCTGCAAACACAAATAACTGAAATCCCATAAATCCATTCGTGAAAGGATCTAAACCTCTCTCAGATATATATTTGAAGAGGTCATCAAACCATCCAAAAATTATCATAAAAATTCCCCCGTCGTTTATTTTTCATCTAATCATATCACCTATTATGGTGTTATATCTATACAACTTGTAAATTTTGTAACAAGTAAATTATCAAAGTATTAGTATAGAATGCTTATTAGAAAACAAAAAATACTCCCGAATCACGATCAGGAGTATTTTAGCGTTTGGTCTATTTCATCACTTCAAGAAACAACTTTATTAAATTTTTAGTAATAAAGTTTACTGTCCATATTGATATTTCATACAGTGCAAATACTTAAAGAGTTCCTTTATTAAATAAAATCAGTAATGCAGAAAGCAAGCAGTGTCATAATTATGTTCATTGGAACTACCGTCCATTTGATAGCAGTTCATCTTTTTTTATTATTCCATTTTCGTGTAATCCCCGCTACAAAAATTAGAGTTGCTAATAACATAACTATTGAAGCGACTGTACATTAAAGAATGGATTTGGTCATATGTATTCCTCCATGCTCAATTCAATCATTTTGGTGTTATCAAACTTCAAAACTACAAACGAAAGCCACCTACTCGGATATTAAATAACCCAAGCGGTGACAGTTTCAACTTTACTAGATAAACGTATTGTCTCAAACGGGTTCTTTGTATCTCCATAGAGTTTCTTAATTTACATAAACATGAATAAATAAGAAAGCCAAACTATAATTTGTTGAAACAATACTTTATTCTCTTTTCGAGTAATTGTTGTCAAATCGTTTGGAATTTTTTCTTTCCAATAGACGCGATTTTCAATAAATTTATTCATAACTCACTTTGAATACTTCTCCATTATAGCGCTCGCAAATCCATTCCCACTGCCTCACTACTTTTTCCAGACTAAGACTAACAAGTGGGTTTTGAACATACTCAAATGCAAGTTTTTCGGAGTCTTCATACATGATGCAAATGTAATAATTATCAGCGTGAATATGAGCAGCTGTATACTCGTTATTCGTCATGGATATTTTTGTGCCACGAGATTTTACAAATTTCACTTCGATATATCTTTCAATGCCATCTGGCGTGACACTTAACACATCGTATCCTAGATTTTGTTTACTTACATCTTTTGCTTTGTTCCCCTGCATCTCTTCAAACTCTATACATTGCTTTTCTGCTGCCCTCCAGCGAGAAACGACTTGCTTTTTCACTTCAGTATTTAAATCTTTGCTCGACTCAATTGCTGGCGAGCTATCATCAGTCTCCTGAAGAACAATGTTTCCTATATTAAAAAATTCTTGTAGCCATATCACTTCTCCAGAAACTAAATGCCGTTCTAGCGCTCTAACGAATTGAGCTAGCAAAGCTTTATCACTATCAGCCAATCGGATTGTTTGATCCCCGCTCTGCAAAAGGCAACTATTTAGATCAAACTTCTCTTTTTTAACCAAATACTTGTTTCTCACTTGTTTTAGCACATTTGCATATAGTTTGATGAAAAGCGGTTCTGGCAAAGCTTTTATAAATCCTTCATTACTCAACATAATGGTCCACTGATTAATCGAATATGTCTCGTTCGCAAAATCTTTAAGGTAATTATCTAATGCGCTTAAATCATTACCTTCTACCAACGGCAGCGTATCCTTTAATGGCGTGTTTTGACGAACCCAATTCCACTCTGCTTCATCAAGGAAATTAGCTTTTTTCACATAATCAGCTGGCGCGATTGTCGTACCATTCTTCATAGTGATCCAATCCGTATTAAGCAAAACCATGAACTGCTGCTCAAAATATCGGGGAATTTTTGCGAATGTATTCTTTTGCTTGACGATTTCAATAAGATTAATGAGATTATACTGGTGTGAATTGGCTGCATTTTTTAGCATATGAAACAAGATTAGCGCGCTATCTTTAATCGCATTTTCTGTACGAGAATCCAACGTAATGTGCTTCCTGCTTGGATCAGTCGAAAAATCGCTGTTAATCTTAAAGGAATATGGGCTTGGTTCATAAGTAGGCAGGTAACAATGAAACACTGCTTCTTCCTTTTCACATGGCAAGATTTCTGCATCTTCATTCAATGCAAAAGCAATCTGTGCATATTCTCCTTTTACTACTTGCCATAAATAACGCTTCCCATGGAAATGAATCGAGACTTTATCTGTAGCTTTCTCTATTTCACTAGTTGTATGATTGTTGGCAACGTCGATATTCACTTTGCTAATATTCCGTAAAAATAAGAAGTAATCAGCTTCTATCGACTCTATTTCTTGAAGCAAAATTTCTTTCTTAGCTTTATAAAAAACAAAGATAGTTGTAAAACCCTTTCCTTTCAATTCTTCCAGCACATCTTGAATTTCATCCTCTACTGCTTCTATAAGGAATGGTATACGGATAGTTGGTACGCGCTTCTCATCCTCAAGACCAAGACTTTTAGCAGCTAACGATTTAGAAAACGAAAATGTACAATCGTTTGAGTGGATATAAATAGTATTTGATAAATGTGTTGTACTTTTAAATCCTACACCCCTATATCCTATCGTTTCTCCTCTTTTTTTCTCACTCGCTCCTGATCTACAGATACTTTTAACATCTACTTCATTAAAAGGTTTTCCATTATTCGCTATGAACACATGCCTACCTCTTTCAGCAATGTAGAAAGCTGTCGCCCTCGCGTCATCTGCATTCTGAAGCATTTCAATAAAGACTCTTTCTCCATAACTTTCAGCCATGTACGATTCCATTGCGGCCATATCTGAAAATAATTGAGGCGAATTCTTTGCTTCAAGCAAGAATTCATCGCTTAACTGATAAATCACCTTTTCTAATGAGTTAGACATAATCGATCAACGTCACATTTAGACGAGCTTTTTGTTGCTTATCAGAAATTGTTTTCACCCATTTCAACAATAAAGAACTTGCTTCGCCTGCTATAGCTACTTTCTGATCATGTTCTTCTTTATCGTCCCATTCTTCATCGAAATCATTGATTTCCGAGAATTCGTCTACAAACGCCTCGCAAATATCTTCCAAATAAGAGGCAAAAGTTTCTTCTTTGTACCGATTGGATTTAATCAATTTAAATGCTTCATCTGCCATATCATATTCGCCAGCTTTCAACATATCAAAAACTCCATAATGATTCACGGAATCTGATTTAGCGTAGCATGCTTCAAAAATATCTAGATTCTCTTTTAAAACTTCTAGGGTTTTTTCAATTCCCACTTTCTTTTCTAATTCACTCATAATGTGACATGTGAAAAAATGGCCTTCTTCTTTTAGGTTCGCCTTTGGATGACTTACTAAGTAACTCCACATTTCTACAGCTAAATCTAAATTTTTCGCTCCAATTTTAACTACAATATCCCCTAACTTTGAGCGGTTATTCTCCAAATTTTCTTTCAAAATTTCAAAACTTTCCAATAGTATTGTCTCTTTACCAGCACTAGATTTTTTCCCCATTCTAATTCTCCTTATCTCAATGTATTTTTAACAACTACTGTAGTGTATGATCAAAATCTTTTAGAATTGTTTAATCGCCCTTTTTGAATTGAACTATACAGTTTTGCTTTTGAGTCTTTTTGATGCAGTAGAAGGAGCATTGCTAAAACCTTTAGCTGTAGCCTCTTTTTCAGCATCTGCTAATATTTGAGAAAAATTAACTCGACTCAATTTCTCGGGATATAATTTCATTCTAATTACCGTTCCTTCTATATCGCAATCGCTCAATTGTTCTCTATCATACGAAAAACTTATTGACTTAGCACCTGATGCTATGCACAATACTCCTTCTGTTTGTTCTATTATCCTTTTCACTAATGCTAAACCATAACCAGAGTTTTTATAATCTTCCGGTGCATAAGAATGGTTAGACCAAGCCGATAAACCGGGCACAACTGCTTTTCTTATAGCCGCTTCATCCGTATCCTTTTCATACCATACCTCTTCTTCATCAAATGGAATTGTTTCTTTTAATCCTATTCCTAAATCTGCTAATACTACTTCAACGTATCCAAGATAAGGGTACATCTGTGCTCCATAGAAGAAGCTAGGCGCTTTAGAATGATCAAAAATGTTCCTAACCATTTCTCTAATTACAAATGAAAATAAATCTTTAACATTTTCATCAGTAACTCCTTCAAATTGCATTAAAATTTTATTAACAATTTTCTCTGAGATATCATCGTAATAGTTTTCAATAGTTGTTTCTTGAAGCCTCAATTCTTTAAATAATTCATTTATCTTTACTTCTGTCGGTGCTATGTATGTCGGTCCTTCACTATAACTTAGAGCATTCGATAGTCCAATTTTTTGAAATATCCCCATTCTTTCTCCATATGTTATTGCTGGCTTTTGAAGATTATCAATTGCTTCTAATTCATAAGGTATTTTATTTTCTTCTATTTTATTTATTGTTAGTAAAAATATTATAGCTCCAGCAGGTTCTATAAATTTCAAGTTTGAAAATGAAAAAACCAGTTTTTCTTCTGACAGATAATAATTATTTGATTGCAGATATTCAGTCATTCTCAACATATTTTTGTATTTCATTTCTTTAATCATTATCAACTAAATCACCTCAAATTATTAGTAATTTCTTCAAAAACAACTTTCTATAATAAGATTATTTCTTCTTTTCCGCCACCTTCATCTCCATTCTTTCCAACTCCCCATAAATAAACTCTTGATTTAATCTTTCTTGCAAATATTCAGCTAGAGCAGCATCTGTACAGTACACATAACACCCCTTCTGCCCACGAGTCATAAGAGTCCGATATGTATTCCGAATGATTTGATCTGCAAGCTCCTGCGCTTTTTCCGGATTTTCTTTCGCCATTGTTTTGATGCCTTTCAACGACTGATCTGTCTTGGCGCGCTTTGTATAGTCAGTAATGACTTTACCATTTTCATAGCGCATGTCGTCTCCAATAATCACGCCGATATAATCAAATTCAAGCCCTTGGGCTGTATGGATGCAGCCTGCTTCTGCTATCGAATTTTCATCAATGGCCCAGGTTTCGCCACTATCAAGGTTCCAGCTGATGCCAAAGTCCTCTTCTTCGATCAGGATGTCGTGCATATCCGATTTCCCTCTATTGGCTTTTGGCCATTCCCAGCAATAATCTGCGACGATGCGGGATTTATTATTGGTTTGATTCAAGTCTTCGATTGTATTTCGGAGTTCTTTCGGATCTGTGAAAACGCGGAAATCGTAATCGCCGCCCATGTCGTTTGCGTTGGCAGTTTCTCGTATTTCCAGAACGTCATCCAGCCAGGCAATATAGCCATCCGATCCATCGCAGCGAAATTGGGATGCGAGAAACCCTTCTGCAACATCGGCGTTGTATTCTTTCGCAAAATGCTTGATGGTCTCGATGCTTCCCACATCTTTTAACGTCACTTTTTGGTTTTCATCAATAAAGAAGATGGAGAGTTTCGATGAGTGGATGATTTCCTTTACTTGGTGCTCACCCAGGTTTTGAAACATGCCTGATTTTTCATTCAAGCGATGCGCTTCATCGACAATGAGGACATCAAATTCATTTTCAGCAGTTTCCGTATAACTACCGGACCCTTTAAATAAATTGTCAATGTGGTTCTTGCGAAAGCCGCCTTTCAATTTTGTGGCATACACCTGTCGCGGTGCTGCGTTTTTCGTCACGTACTAAGCAGTCATCGATTGATTGGTCAGTGCAACAAGCAGGTTAATGGCAAGAACGGATTTCCCTGTCCCTGGGCCGCCTTCGATGATCAAGACATGCTTTTTATCGGTTTCAACCGCTTCTTTGGCTAGTTGAAGCGCCCATTCATACATCACTTTTTGTTCGTCGATCATGATAAATTCTTCATTTCCTTGAAGCATGTTCAATAAGGCGTCCTGAAGAGACTTGGATGGGCGGATGCGTCCCAGTTCGATCTGATACAAGATTTCTTTTTGGTCGCCTTTGCGAATGTATTTCTTGATGAACGCCCGGAGCTTATCAACGTCTCCTTTAGCATAGACTGGTGCTAAGTCCATGTAGTATTGGTAGCTGCTGTGGGTCAGCGGGTCTTCCTGGTGAGCAGACTTCCGGTAATTATGCAGATACGCGCAAGGCTTCAATTGGATATCTTGCGTCTGGACGTTCTCGTTATAGTCTTCGATTAAAGCCGCATAGGACCAGGCTTGATAAGAAGGATGCGCAACTTCCCGCAGACCACTGTTGATCGCCGTTTTTACAATCGCTTCTTTGCCTTCCACCAATTCCATTTCCGACCATTGCTTCAATTCCACGATAATCACTGTATCCCGGTCTCCGTCATGGCCTGACAGCAGAAAATCGACTCGTTTTGAGGTGTAGGGAATTTTATACTCAATCGCCACACCTGCGTCATCAGGTATTTCTTCATCGTTCAGGACTCTATACATATGGAGCATGGAATTATCCCATGCCCGAATTTCGGATTTGTTTGATTTACCGAGCTTTTTCTCAAATTGCTCTATGATCCGCGTGACTAACACGTCTTGATGAACGTGCTGGAGGAATTCCTGTTTTGTCGCTTCATAAACAATCATTAGCTATTACCTCAGTTCTACTTTCGATGTAAATATCTGTCTCTTATTACATTTATATTAGCATCATTTTCCTTTCTTGAACTTACTTTTCTTAATTTTTCATCACTTTTATTAATTTCTCATTCTATTTGATATAATTTTCATTTTTATTGAAAACTCCGGTATAGAAATTAAGTAAAACTGATTAAGCTATTTAATAACTTAATTCGATAGGTTCTTTTTTATTATATATTTTACATATATTTGATAATAAATAACAAATAGACCTATACTTAGGATATAATTGAATTCTAACCTCAAACGATTATTGGAGGACTGTTTTGTAATGATTAAAAACCTATTGAATAAATTCTTGTCTAATAACCCTGTCTCAAAACCATCAAACATCCCACCTATTGCTCAGCTACATAAAATCTATCTTTTTGAATCAAACCAGCATGAACTTGAACAAATCATCGAATCTCCTGACCTTCCGGGCAAAGCTCCTGGATATGTTTATTTTGTCCAAGAGTACATGAATGGTTCTTTTAAAATCGGCAAGACGAAAAACTTAGAAAAAAGAATGAACATTTTTGGCGTAAAGCTGCCTTTTGAGAATAAGCTTATTTACCTTATTAAAACTGGAAATCATCATCAAACAGAAGTTGCTTTCCATAAGCATTTTTCAGATAAAAGACTGGAAGGGGAATGGTTTGCTTTAACTAAAGAAGATCTTGCTTGGATCAAAGCAGGAACTTATACGGCGGAAATCCAGCAAACCATACTTGCCATCGAAGAAACACCGGTAAAAGAAAAAAACAACAAAGAGACAGAGAAAAAAGAAGACAAGCCGTTAACCACTAAACAGATTGAATTTGCTAAGACGCTGCTTGCGAAACTGGAAGACGACTATGAGCTGGTCATTGATCACTCTTCATTGACCCAGAAAGACTTGAACCGCTTGAGCGGCTACTTTAGATTCAAAAACAAAGGTGCGTTAACTAACTTAGTTGCGGCAGGTGTGCTGAAGGAAAAATAAAAGGAGGAATATATAATGACTAATTTAACTTCCATGATGGCATGGACATTTACACAAGAAATCGATATACCTGATTCCATCAATGATTTACTAATAACAGGTGAAGAAGCACATATCGCCTATAAAACTATCCGTGATGTAGCAGTGGTGACAAACAAGCGGATTATTATTTCAGATAAGCAAGGGATGACCGGCAAAAAAGTGGAAGTCTATACAATTCCGTTCAAATCGATCATCATGTATTCATCCGAAAACGGAGGAACTTTCGATTTGAATGCAGAGCTAGAATTATGGACGAAAGCAGGAAAGTTCAAGTTGAACTTGAACAAAAAAGTCGATATCCGCAAACTGGATAAATTGATTGCGGAAGCAATTCTTTAAATAAGAGAAACCTAAATTCTTCACTACCAAAAAAGACCTGAAGCGCATTTCCTGCGTTTCAGGTCTTCTTGTTTAGCTTAAGCAATTGTAATTCCCCTTGCGCTATTTCCTCATAAATTCTTCAAAATACTTCACTGTCTACATTTCTGCACCCGATTATTCTAATACTTCTTTGAGCAATTTGATATCTAAAGCATAAAAGACATATTCCTTTTTCAATCAAAAAGCTGATGTTGAACAGTTCGACTGCCGCTCATAATGCCGTGCATGCTTTCGAAAAGATATTCGAGGTTCTCTTCAGTAATCAAATAATGAATAATCATCCGCACTTTTTTCTTGCCTATCTTTTTCACTTTAATCTTCTTTTCTTTCAAAAGCTCAATAAATTTATCCGCATCCATGCCTTCTTTAATAATATCTACAGCAATAATATTCGTTTGGACATTGTCTAGGTTAATGCTTATCCCTTCAATGGCCGTTAACTTCTTCGCAAGCTGATAGGCTTTTTGATTATCCTCTTTCAAGCGGTCAATCATATGGTCCAACGCATAAATTCCCGGTGCCGCTATAATCCCTGCTTGCCTCATTCCGCCTCCGAGCCGTTGGCGATTCATTTTTGCATGTTGGATAAATTCTTTTGAGCCGGCAAGAATTGATCCAAGAGGACAGCCCAACCCTTTCGTCAAACAAAATTGTACTGCATCCACATGCTTGCACAATTCTTTCGGTTCTACCCCTAAAGCGACGGCAGCATTAAAGATTCTTGCGCCATCCAAGTAAACAGGGAGACCATTTTGAACGGCAATTTCTTTAATTTCCTTCATGTTTTCTATGGAAACAATTTGTCCGGCATTTAAATTGTACGTATTTTCAATAGAGATTAAAGCAGTTTTGGCTCGTTGGATGTCTCCAGCAGAAATTAACGATTCCACCACTTCGGGATCAAAATATCCATTTGTAACAGGCATGGGCCTTGCTTGGACTTGTGCAACTGCTGCTAACGCTGCACCTTCCAGATTTAGGATATGAGATTCATTTCCTACAATGACTTCCTGGCCTCTTTGTCCGAAATTCATGATAGCTATTTGATTGGCCATCGTTCCTGAAGTGACGAGCAGCGCATCTTCCTTGCCAAGCAAGTCCGCTGCTTTTCTCTGCAATTCATTTACCGTTGCATCTTCCCCCATAATATCGTCTCCAAGCGAGGCATTCACAATGGCGTCCATCATTTCGGCTTTCGGCAAGGTGACTGTATCGCTTCGTAAATCCAGATAACTGTTTATCATGGTCTTGCTTCCTCCAAGTCAAGAGCAACTTCCGGTTCTTCGACGGTTTCGGAATCTTCATCCTCTTTGCCGAAGTAACGGTTAACGATCATAGCAATTGCACCATCTCCTGCTATATTGGTTGCAGTGCCAAAACTGTCTTGAATCATAAACAAAGCGAGCATAAGTCCGATTGCTGCTTCATCAAAGCCAAGTGTGGATTGTAAAATACCGATGGCTGCTAAAGCAGAACCTCCTGGCACACCAACTGCACCAACTTCAATCACACCCAGTATCAGTATAAATGAAATAATCAGTCCAACCGGCGGTAAGCTTCCTTCGGTCAATAGTGAAACCGTAATGGCGCTGATCGTCAATGTCATAGCCGCCCCCGAAAGATGAACATTGGCACATAATGGCATCACAAAGTCTGCAATTTTTTTATTGAGGTATGGAACCGTTCGTGCTTGCTTAAGGGAAACGGGCATTGTTACAGCACTCGACATTGTACCCATAGCTGTAAAATATGCTGGAAGCATTGCTTTAAACATTGTAAACGGACTTTTTTTCGAAATTACACCCGCTACAGCATATTCAATAATCAGCCATACTACCTGTAAGATCAGAATTAACGCCAGCATCTTTCCAAATACCGCCATTGTGCCGAAAAGCTCTCCTTTTGCAGCTAAGCCCGCAAATATACAAGCAATGAAAATCGGGATAACTGGAACGATAAATCCTCTTATAACACGTTCAACTACGTTTCTAAACTCTATGACCGCAGCAGAAAGAACTTTCGCTTCTCCCCAAGATGATGCCATCCCGATGACAATTGCTAATACAAGCGCTGAAATGATTCCCATAATAGGCGGGATATCCAACTCCACGAAAGGAGCGCCGATTTCCACAGCTGCTATAGCCTGGTTAGCCTGTAAAGCGAAACCTGGTACGATTAGATAAGCTGCTATGGCTGCCAGCATACAAGCAAGAATCGTATCTAAATAAGAAATACCAATTGTAAAGCTAAGCAATCTACCAGCCTTTGAAGAAAACTCTGCGATACTTGCTGCAACAAATGCAAAGATTATTAATGGAATGAAGAATTTAATTAGATTCCCCAATAACATGTTCCCTGTTTCTGTAAAACGGATCATCCAATCCGGACCGAACAATCCAATTAAAATTCCAATGACAAGACCAAGTAATAATTTAGGAATAAGACCAAGTTTCATTTTTTCTCCTCCACTCTGCATTTTTTATTCTGGTTTTTTACGTTAAAGCTTAACTATCAATCCCGGTATCGCTCCTTTCTTCGAATTAAAATTATCAATATTGTATCATAAAAAATTTATTAATTATTAAATATTCTGAATATTTATTTTATTTAATAACGGATTTTTCTTGCAGTATAAAATCCCTAAATAAAAACCAGGAAGCAGCAGACATTTTGCCGCTTCCTGGTTTTTCAAATTAGTCTAGATTTCGTTCAGCAAGACCCTATACTGACAATCTTCTAATTTCTGTACTTAAATGGTATGTTTATTGAAAGAAAGTATGAATGAGGCTGTTGATATTATGGCTTATTAACGTGTTAGATTAACTCATTATGCAATTAAGAAAGGTCAATCTTCAACAAACGGGCTAGATTATGGAACAACAAAATGTCAATGAAGGACTGAGACGATGGAAGTGCCTATGAATTTAGACCAAGCAACTTTTCATGTAGAAAAAACGAAATCACTGAAACTAAAAGAAGTAATTTTTATGATTAAACCTGACATTAAAGAACAAAAAAGATTGTTTAGAACATCATTATATAAATTAACAATTATCGTAGAAGTAAATAATAAAGGGTATGAATTTGCAGGTTATGATCTCAATGATAAGTTGATTTCACAGTTGGAAAAAGACCCTTCAAGATTTTTAGTTGGAGCAGAGCCACCCTTTTTATGTGGAACTAACTGGCCGGCTAGTGGAATATCTGAAGTTGTAGAGGCAAACAATGTACCTTTGGATTCCCTGATCATAACAGATGGAAATAATGTCATTGCTACAATCTATAATGATGAAATACCTATATTGAGCAACTGGCTTAAGAATTTAATCAGTTAAAATAAGAGTAGTTTAAGGAAAATATTAAAAGTTCTTAAGCTTTACTAAAAATAAAAGACAGAAAGCGACCCAGAATTTACCGTTTTCTGTCTTTTTTATTGGTTTGAATTCATTTCACAAAGCCCTCTGCCGACATGATTCGCAGACACCGTTTCTCTCCCCCAACTCCCTCGCCCAAATCAACAATTGGCCAATTTACTATCTATCACTACCTTAAATTCATACCTTGTGTCATTCCCCCATCAACATCTAAAACTGTCCCTGTTATATAACTTGATGCATCAGAAGCATAAAACAATACAGTATTTGCAATTTCCTGTTGTGTCCCAATTCTACCTAATGGAACTTTTTTAAGCATCTTTTCTTTTCCTTTAGGATCCATTGAATGTAATAATGGAGTGTCAATTGTTCCAGGAGCGACGCAATTAACTGTAATGTAAGGTGCAAGTTCTATTGAAGCTGTCTTAGTTATACTTACTACACCCGCTTTGGAGGCTGAATAATTTGCTTGACCAAAATTACCTTTATAAGCTATGGATGATATGTTTACAACTTTGCCATACTTACTTTGTAACATATATGGGGCTACAGTTTGTAATACAAAGAACAACCCTTTTAAATTTACATTCATTACCGCATCCCAATCTTCCTCGGACATATTTACAAGTCTAACATCTCTAAAAATTCCAGCATTATTAACTAATACGTCAATCTTCCCATATTCCTTAATGACCTCTTTTACACCACGTTCAATTTGCTCCTTATTAGTGATATCTACAGCCATTGCTAGTCCTTCTATCTTCTTATTAGACATTTCTTCTTTTACTTTATCTACTTTCAAATCAAAAATGACTACTTGTGCACCTTTTTCCGAAAGTTTCTCAACACAAGCCCATCCTATTCCGCTCGCTCCACCTGTAATAATTGCTACTTTATTTTTTAATTCCACAGTATATACCCCTCTCCATTTATTCTTCTCCTACTTATATATGTAGCAAGAATCATGCCAATTATTTTTGGCTGAGTAACAAGGAATATATGCAGTGCTTTGTTAATACTTGTTAACAGTTGAGTGTAAATTGATAAGTTTAATTAACAGAAAATTTTCACTTTTCCTATTAATTCGTTATAATGGATTTAAGTTTTGTAAGGGGGAAACGTATTTGTTAATCACAGATTATATGTCGACCAACTTTGTAAGCTGTACAATGAAAGAGACATTAGAAGACGTGACCGCAAAGTTCTTAAATACACCTTCTAAAATATTGCCAGTTGTGAATGAGGAAAATGTTTTAATAGGTATCGTTACACAAAATAAAATTTTTCGCCTGTTAGCAAGCAAAATATCATTCAAGACGAGCATTAGGGATTTTTATATAGCTGATCCGATATCTTTAAGTGAAATGGACTCTCGAGAAGAAGCAAGAATTTATTTATTGAAACATAATGTTGGACATGCCCCTGTAATCAATAAGGAAGGAAATCCGATTGGCTTACTTTCAACCCAGGAATTATTGGATTCCTATAATATCGTTCATAATCAATTAACCTCTCTCATCGATTTTGCCTACGATGCTATGATTCTTGTAAATAAAAATGCGGAAGTATCAATGGTTAATAACAGTTTCTCCGAGTTGTTTCAGCTAAGCAGTAAGGAAGTTTTGTTTAAATCTACTTCAGAATTATTCCCTGAATTAGAAATTGAAAATATTATGAAACACGGCACAAGCATTAGCAACATACCGCAAATTATAGGTGGCCAGCAATGCCTCATTTCTATCAAGTTGATTAGGGAAAACGGTGAAGTAAATAGTGCGATTTGTAAAATCTCTTTTCGCGGATTAAAAAATCTGCAAGAAGCACTTACAAAGGTACGAAGATTAGAAGAGCAAGTTTCTGCCTATAAAGATGAAATCCATAACAGCAAAGGAACGAAATATACGTTGCATGATATTGTTGGGGAATCAAAGGTCATTCAGAAGGTCAAAGATGATGCCATGCTAGCATCGAAAAGTCTTTCTACCGTTTTGATCACTGGGGAAACTGGTACGGGAAAAGAGTTGTTTGCTCAAGGAATCCACTCCGCTTCTAATCAAGCAGGACGATTTGTAGAAATAAATTGTGCTGCAATTCCGTCAGAACTTCTAGAATCTGAGCTTTTTGGATATGCAGGCGGCGCTTTTACAGGTGCAAAGCCTGGCGGGATGAAAGGGAAATTTGAACTTGCACAAAATGGCACAATTTTCTTAGATGAAATTGGTGATATGCCGCTCCCACTACAAACAAAATTGCTGCGCGTATTACAGGAAAAAGAATTTCAACCAATTGGGAGTCCTAAAAAGATTCACTTAAATACGAAAATAATTGCAGCAACCCATCAAAATATAAGAGAATTAATCCAGGATGGCAAATTCAGAGAAGACTTATACTATCGCCTAAACATTGTGACCTTAACAATTCCTCCATTGCGCCAAAGGATGGAAGATGTACCAGATATTATTAATCACATTATTCAGCAACTGAATCAAGATGGTTTTTATATTCGAGGTGTGACACATTCTGCTCTGACAAAATTAATGAGCCATTCATGGCCCGGTAACGTGAGGGAGTTACAAAATGTTTTGGAGCGAGCGGCTAATTTGAAGACTGGGGATTATATAGAGGTGGATGACCTCTCTTCTATTCCGGTAAATAGTGAAGGAATATCCACCGAGAAGACTTATAATTACCAGGAAAAAATTAATATGACCGAAAAAGAAGCAATTGCGTCTGCTTTGAAGGAGGCGCATGGGAATAAAACAAGGGCTAGTAAGTTATTGGGTATTAGCAGGCCGTGGCTTTATAAGAAAATGAAGGAGTATGGGTTGAATTAGGTCAGGAAGGATGAGGAACTGCGCCTTGTTAAACGGTGAAAAATAAAAAGTCTATGCCACAGCCTGGTACCGATATTCTAACGGTGCTGGGCTATTTAATTTCTCTTGGTATTGTTCTTCATTATAAAATTCAATGTATATCATTATTCTTCTCCAACTCGGGACATACTAAGAGTCATCCCAGCTTCTGCAATAATATAATGATACTCCTCTAAGGTTATGCCAGGTTCCGTAGCGGAAACCGGCGACTCCAGCGGGATAGCGAAGTGCCGAAATCCACTCGGGCGCCAGTCCCGAGTTAGTTCGGCGTGACATAGCTGTCAACTTAAGACTTTCCCCGAAACCCTTCCGGTCATTTTTTCTGTCCGGAAGGGTTTCATTCGCTTGGA
>NZ_JBYLHS010000005.1:0-228508 GCF_057748275.1 Planococcus sp. VCh962 | reverse complement strand
CTCAGCCGCTTCGCGTCTTGCGGGGTCTCGGCTGTCTCGCTTTCCCGCAGGCGTCTCCGCTGTTTGGCTCCATATCTGGAGAGCAGAACCAAACAAGAGGAGGTTTTCTTAAACCGTCACACTTTTAGAGCGTCTCTAAAAGTGATAAAAGCGAGCTGAATGCAGTGGAAGGCGGCGACTCCTGTGGGAATAGTGTGAGTCCTGAGACCCCACAGGGAGCGCCAGCGAGCGAGGAGGCTCAGGCCACACCCCACGGAAAGCGTCCGTCCTGGAGCACAATGAAAGATAACATATGAGTTTCTTGACAGCCTATAAATAAAAAAATGGAGGAGCACCCTGACGGTGCCCCTCCATTTTTTATTTTGTTACTTCTTCAATTTCTTCTGTTAAAGCAACCAGTTCATCGATCAATTCGCCGATATAGGCAATCGTATCGCGCAAAGGCTCTTCAGTTGTAATATCGACTCCGGCCATTTTTGAAAGTTCGACCGGCGTTTTTGTGCCTCCGGCTTTCAATACTTCGAGCCACTCGTCAACCGCAGGCTGTCCTTCGTTTAAAATTCGCTTTGAAACTTGTGTGGAAATCGTAAGTCCTGCACTGTAAGTGTATGGATACAGGCCCATATAATAATGAGGCTGGCGCATCCATGTCAGTTCGGCACCTGGCGTGATTTCCACTGCGTCTCCCCAGAATTCTTCCAGAACGCCTCGCTTGAGGGCATTTAATACTCCTGCATTGACGCTTTGTCCGGCGTCGATGCGTTCGTATACTTTCCGTTGATAAGCCGCTTCCAGCAAATGCGTGACAAAGTTATGGTAATAGGTTCTGGCTACGATGGATGAAATCACCCAGCGTTTAAATTTCGGATCTTCGGAATTTTGAAGCAGGTGGTTTGCTACCAGCATTTCGTTCATCGTTGACGGAGCTTCGATAAAGTAAAGGGATGGACGCGCATTGAATAGATTTTGTTCACGGTTGGCATTGTAGAAATGTCCGGCATGGCCAAGTTCATGAGCCAATACAAACACTTCATTCATGCGGCCGGTCCAGGAAATCAGGATATACGGATGGTTGCCATATGGGCTTGCACAAAAAGCTCCCGTGGATTTCCCTGTGTTTTGGGCAAAGTCAATCCAGCGTTCCGAATACGAGCGCTCCACCATCTCCAGGTAATCATCACCCATGATGCCAAGTGCTTCGTTGATGTATTTTTTCGATTCCTCGACTGTGATTTCCGGTTCATAAGAAGGATCCAGCGAAATTTTCAAATCAGCAAACGTCATTTTTTCAAGACCGTGGGCTTTTTGGAGCAATTTCGCATATTTTCGCATATGCGGAGCCAGTTCTTTCATGATCAAGTCGATTTGACGGTTGTACAGCGAACGATCCACTTCTTGGTTAAATAATAAGTAATCGAAAATCGTTTCATAACCGCGCAAGTCGGATGTTGTTTTTTCCATTTGCAGCTGCATGTCATAAGTTTTTGCAGTTGTATGCTGGTATTCTTTTAATTTATTCGAAAAAGCAGTGAATGCGGTCCGGCGAAGCTCCGCATCAGGTTCTGCTTCCCAGTCCCCTTCAAACGATACATAGCTGAGCGGGTAAGGTTTGCCGTTCACTTCAAAATCTTCAAAGGCCATATCGACCATTTTGGTAGTATTATACAATCCATAAGGCGCACTGAATGTAGAAGAATAGGCAGCCAAAGTTTTTTCCACTTTCGGATGAAGCTGATGAGGTTTTTTACGGATCAACTTATTCAAATAGACTTCGAAATCGGACGATTGTTCCATGGCAGCTTTCAGTGTTTCTTCCGGCAGCTCCAAAAGTTCGCTGGTGACAAATGACAAATGGCTGCTGATTTTCGCAGCTGCAGAGCTGTATTTGCTGGAACGCATTTGTGCTGCGTCGTTCGTCTGGTCGGTGCTTAAAGATAAACTTGCATATGTACTGATGGGCACCAGCTTTTCCAGAAGCGTCAAATAAGCTGTCAGCACTTCAATGACCGACGCTGTATCTTGGATGTTTCCGTTATACTGTTCCTGAAAAACAGCAACTTCCTGCTCAAGACTTTCCAAAGCTTCATTGAAATCTTGGTCAGAGGCAAACAGGCTCTCTAAATCCCATGTCTCATCTACAGGCACTTCTGAACGCAGCGGTAAACTTTTGGCCATTGTATCTCTCCTTTTTATTACGGTAATCGAACTAATACCTAGTATATAGACCGAAATGAAAAAAGTAAAAATAAATAAAAAATAAATTTAAAAAAATTAAAAAAATAGGTTTAAGAATAAAAGCTGGTGGAATATATATAGTACAAGGCGGAACTAACGTAGGGAAATGCGTATAAACGAAGTAAGTTTATGAACGCAGCCAGACGATGAATTGCACAGCCTTGGCGGAAAATTTTGCTTTACTGGCGATAGTTACTCTTGTCAGAGACCGATAATACCGATGGTTTCTCTCCAAAAGAAGTGTATCAAATCAGTAAAAAAAGTAAGTTTTTTGTGGAAGTGCACCTAAACGTCTAACTGCAGAAACAAAAATTCGCTGAGATGTAGATGCGAAGCACCAGCCTTAATGGCAAATGACAGTTAGCGCAACAAATTGCATTGGCGAGAGTTAAGAATTCGTCAGAGCATCAACGAGTTGTAGAAGGAATTGAATAAAAATTTTCCGCGTGCGAAATCCCTCTAGGGTTTATTGAGGGACAGAAAAAGGAAAAGCATGATCTGATGAAAAGGATCATGCTTTTTCCTTTTTATTTTTAGAGTTGTAAAAAAGAATGGAAATCTGAATAGTTTTTATATTCTTGAATCTATATGATAAACTACAACAAGACAGCTAAACTTAATAACTACATAGAAAAGAGGGACTTACATGAACGAAGCAATTATGAATGCCATACAAGATGATTACCCGGAAGAATTTGCCTGGTGCTACGGCTGCGGCCGTCTGAACAAAGAAGGACTTCATTTCCGGACAAGGTGGGATGGAGAAGAAACGGTTACTTTATACAAACCGGACCCTGCCCATAAGGCGATACCGGGCTTTGTTTATGGAGGTTTGATTGCTTCTCTGATCGATTGCCATGGAACAGGTTCCGCTTCGCTTGCTTTACACCGGAAAAATGGTTTTGAACCTGGCAGTGGAGAAGAACCGCCGCGTTTTGTAACAGCTTCTTTACATGTGGATTTTTTAAAACCGACTCCTGAGGGGGTAGTTTTAAAAGCAGTCGGAATGGTAGAAGAAATACATCGGAAGAAGTTTAAAGTGACGGTAGAAGTGTTCGCTGATGAAACACTTTGTGCAACAGGGGAAGTAAAGGCGGTTGTCATGCCAGAATCGTTTTCAAAATAGCTAGGTAAGCAGCCAAAAAAATCTCCGCTTTTCCATCTTACTGCAACTAAATTCTATAACCTAGTTTACTGGTAAGAATACATAGGTTTATAGTATAATCAAGAAGTTCATTTGAATAAATTGAAAGTTTTAATGATTAGAACTTCATAGATAAAGGGAGCGAATAAAGATGAGATATGGCTTTTGGCTGCCGATTTTCGGTGGATGGCTGCGCAACGTAGAAGATGAACAGATGCCGGCAACATTTGACTATGCAAAACAAGTGGTTCAGTCAGCTGAAAAATGGGGATACGATACTACATTGATCGCTGAATTGAATTTGAATGATATAAAAGGGATGGAAGCCGATTCGCTTGAGGCTTGGTCTACTGCTGCGGCACTCGCTGCTGTAACAGAAAAAATCGAAATCATGACGGCAATTCGCCCCGCCTTCCATAATCCCGCTGTTACTGCAAAAATGGCCGCTAACATTGATCAAATTTCCAATGGCCGCTTTACTCTAAATGTCGTTTCCGCTTGGTGGGCAGAAGAAGCGCGCCAATACGGCGGCGAGTTTACAGAGCATGATGAGCGCTATGACCGGACAGACGAATTCCTGCAAGTCGTCAAAGGCATGTGGTCTGAAAAGGAATTTTCGTTTAAAGGAAAGTATTACGATATCCAAAACGCCCGCTTAGAACCAAAACCGGTCCGAAAGCCCAACCCGATTTTATATGCAGGAGGGGAAAGCCCGAGAGGCAAAAAATCGATTGTTGAATCGTGTGATGCATATGTAATGCATGGCGGTACCGTTGAAGAAATCAAAACGAAAATCGAAGACATGAAGAAACTGCGGGCAGAAGCAGGAAAAGCTCCGCTGAAATCGTTTGGAATGGCTGCTTATGTAGTATGCCGTGATACAGAGGAAGAAGTGAAAGCGGAATATGCCCGCATCGTAGATATGAAAGATGCCAGCGGCTATGTCGGCTACAATGACTTTGTCTCAAAATCGCAATTGGAGCAGCAAGTGAAACTGGAGGACTATTCGGTTTCAAATCGCGGGTTGCGCCCGGATTTGATTGGCACGCCAGAGCAGATTGCAGACCGCATTCTTGCTTATGAAGAAGCTGGACTGGATTTATTGCTGCTGCAATTCTCGCCGCAACTGGAAGAGATGGAACGCTTTTCACAAAAAGTGATGCTGCTGGTGGAAGAAAAACGAAAAACCATCGAAACACTTTCCAACTAGGAGGAACCCATATGACTGAAAAAATATATGTAATTCATGAAAACGAAGAATGGACCACCCACCTTTTCAAACGTCTGGATGAATTGGAATTGCCCTATGAAAACTGGTTTATCAACGAAGGGCTTGTTGACTTGAACGAAGCTCCGCCGGAAGGTGTGTTCTATAGCCGAATGAGTGCTTCTTCCCATACAAGAGGTCATCGCTACGCACCGGAACTTGCGGAATCGCTACTTGTCTGGCTGGAGCATCATGGCCGCAAAGTCTTTAACGGCAGCCGTGCGCTGCGCCTTGAAGTCAGTAAAGTGAACCAGTATATGGCTTTGAATGCTGCAGGCATCCGCACGCCTAAAACGATTGCAGCCAACGGCAAGGAACAAATCGTGAAAGCAGCGGAAAAACTGGGTGAATCGTCTTTCATCATCAAACACAATCGCGCTGGAAAAGGGCTGGGCGTGCAATTATTCCATTCCATGGAAGCTTTGCATGAATACTTAAACGGCGGTGGTTTTGAACCATCAATCGATGGCATTACGCTGGTCCAACAGTATATTCAAGCGCCGGAACCGTTTATCACGCGCTGCGAATTTGTCGGCGGAAAATTCGTTTACGCAGTGCAGGTCGATACTTCTGAAGGCTTTGAACTTTGCCCTGCAGATGCTTGCCGCATTGATGACTTGTTCTGCCCGGTCGGTGAACAAGTGGAAGAAAAACCGAAATTCCAAGTGGTTAAAGGATTTGATGATTCGATCATTTTGAAATACGAAGAATTTCTTCGCCACAACAATATCGCAGTGGCAGGGATTGAATTTATTCGCAATGCGGATGGTGAAGTTTTCACTTATGATGTAAACACGAATACCAATTATAATTCCGATGCCGAAGCGGCTTATGGAACGTATGGCATGCTGGAATTGGCAAAATTCCTAGGCAAACAATTAAAAGGCGCAAAAGTAACTGCATAAAATAATATGGACATCACGAATGATCAGTGATGTCCATTTTTATTGGCGTTTAAGACTGCAAGCTTAAGGGAAAAAATTAATGACAATACCAGTGCAAAAGGAACGAGGGGATGGAGTATGGAAAATGAACGGAAAGAAGAGCAATTGAAAAACGAAGAAACCGAAACAGAAGCGATTGAACCCGCTAAAGATGACTCGAAGTTCGATAAAATCTACAGCAATGTAGCGTCTAACCGCTACGAAAACTTGCGTACCAGCTATATTGAAATGAAAGCCAAAGAACTTCGAAAAAGAAAAAAGTAAAGATGGGAGCCGGTTGCACTCAATCTTTACTTTTTTCAATTTCTTCGGATACCACAAAAGCGAGATCGTCATTGCCGAACATCTGTAAGATTTCCAGCAAAGTACCGGTGCTAATTTCAATTTCTTCGGGTTCGGCAGCCGCTTCTTCTGCCGCCTTCAAAAGGGCGTCGTTTTTTTCCTGATAAGGATAGGCGCGTGTGTAGAGCGAAAGAGGGTCCAATTGGTGGTTGAGGCACCAGTGGACGAAAAGCTGGATCATGGTATTCTCATCTTGCTGGTACTTTTTGATAATATATTCATCGCGGTTTTCAAATTCCATGCGAGCACTTCCTTTACAGGTTTCTTTTTCCGTTATACCATATTGAACTAGACAATTCGAGTGGATGCGTGGACTTCTCTTGTTTTTTCCTCTAGAATGAATCCAGAAGCAATGATAGTATCGGAGGTTAAAAAATGAAATTACTTCAGGTGAGAAAGGGACAGCTTGTTTATTTTAATAATGAACTTCATAAAGTCTACTCAGTGAAGCCATTAGCAAGGCAATCTGTACTGATGTTCCGGATAAAGGACATGGAGCAAGTCGCAAGCAAAGCGGAAGATATCACCTACCACAAACCGAAACACCTGGATTCGTTCCTGTTCCTAGGAGCCAGGTACACACTCCGGGGTGATATTCCGGCAGAGCCAGGCGGCTATATCCTTATTGTAAAGCCTGATCCGGATTATATGGATCATTATTCACTGAACGAATTTGAGAAAGTTGAATCGGTGGAAGGGCGAGATGTTGTAACAACCCGCCAAAATACAGTAAAAGCGAAAGAGTTTTTCGTAATGGTTCCCGGGGAAGAAGAGGGAAGCAATGATATCACTTATCTGGACAAGTCAAAAGTTTCGCCGGCTCAGCTAGAAGAAGATGCTCAGCTGGAAGATAAGCTGAGAGAAGAAAATGCGATCAAACCTTCTATTGGAGATGTGTACTTGAACTTGGACAATGGATCCACAGCAATGGTCGTGGCTATTGAACAGGACATGATAACGCTAGGCACGGGAAATAAATTGACGTTTCATGCTTTATACAAATCGGATAGCTGGAATTACTTGTATTCCATCAATAGCACGGACAATGAAATTTAATAAGCGAAAAAAGATGGCCGGAGCATAGCTCCCAGCCATCTTTTTTGTTTAAGTTATTCAGGCTCCACAATATGGAATTCTTTTAGCATTGCGTAGAACCGGGCACCGTGTCCTTCGGCAGCTTCAAGAAAGTAACGTTCTGTAATGACGAAACTGCCGGATTGGCCATTGCTGATGACATATGCATGGACGACCGGGTCATCCCATTTCTGACCGCCGTTTGCAATGCCATGAAGCTGATAGCCTTCCACAGGTTCAGTAACTTGTTCTACTTCCCGAAGGTCTGGAAATTCTTCTTTTAACTCGGCTTCAACTTGGTCCACCAAAGTATCCGGTTCAATATCCGGTATTTGTTCAATTGTCATCGACACTTCCGGGTATTGTTCAGGCAGTAGCTCTTTTGTTGTAATGACATCCGGTTCATCACCTTCGTGTTTAATCATTTTGTAGCGTTCTTCATCGATGTAAATCACATAGTCTTCATTTTTTCCTTTGTTCAACTGCATTTTCACTTTCTCTTCCATGCCTTCAATATGAATGACCACTTCTTTTTCCGCCTCAAACATTTCTGCGATTGCTGCTTTTTCTTCTGCCTGGACATTCTGTCCAGCAGCTGGAATTGATTTTTCAGATTGCCCACTTTCTTTAAGAAGTTTGTCCCAAGAGGTTCCTATGTCGTTTTGGAAACTGAATAGCATCAATAGAATGGCGGCTGCAGCAAACAATAAGAGAACCATAGTTTTTTTCATCGCTATTTGGCTCCTTTCGTTTATTGCTACGCTGTTGACTTCATCAATTTTTATTTAAAGAATAGGGTTTTTAACTTCTAAAGGAGCCAGTGCCTTAGTCCGGTCAATAAATATAAAGGCGTCGTAGCGGCTGGAAATTCTTGATGGCACATAATTGCCGCGTGCTTCATATTTAGGATTATAGACCACTCCAATAGCCCGGTGACCCGTCCAGCGATCAAATAAAGAAAAATTTCCGGTATCAAAAATGAGATATTTATTGTGAGCACCGGTGCGATGCAGAATGTCCTCCCATGAATTAACGCGGGCAGGAGGCACATTCATCACGGCATACGGAACACCCCACGCTTCCGATGCGATTACCGTTCCTTCATATGTGCCAAACCCTATCGCAAAAACATCTTCCGGCCGGTTTTGTTCACGGAGAACTTGCCCGACATTCAGCATGCCGTCATTTTTCATATCCGTTGCCCGGGCATCCCCGATATGTGTGTTATGTTCCCAAATAATGATTTTGGCGTCTTTTCCATGATAATCACGGACTTCATTGATCGCTTCCACCATATGCTCATCACGGATATTCCAAGAGACTTCGCCGCTCTTTACCATTGCCCGGTAATAATCCTCCGCATTTTTTGTGACCAACGCATTGATTTTTAGATTCAAATCGCTTTCTTGATCATCGCGGTAATGGTCCTCGTTAGCTCGGATGGAAGACAGCAGTTTAGTGACTTCATCAATGCAGAGGGTTGAGAAATTAGCAGATGAAATGGCATAGCCTTCCGGTTCACGATTGAATGGTTCGAAACAGGAAAATGCTTTTTTTGCCAGCTCCAAATCACCGCCAGCAGGATTGGTATGGGTCAAGTAATGGACAACTTCGTCCATAGACTCCCATAAACTATAAATGTCGATTCCGTAAAATCCGGTTTTGTGGGCGCTTTGGGCATTATGTTCTTTTAACCAGCTGATAAAATCGGCGATTTCTTCGTTAGCCCACATCCAGGTCGGCCAGCGGGTAAAAGCTTGCAAGACTTCATGAGGTGTTTTTCCGGTATTTCCATAGCCTTTAATATAGCGGTTTACTTGCTGAGCTGATGGCCAATCTCCCTCAACTGCGATAATTGAAAAGCCTTTTTCCTGGATCAAGCGTTTGGATAATTCAGCTCTGACCGTGTAAAATTCCGACGTTCCGTGGCTTGCTTCACCAAGCATGACAATTTTCGCATCTCCGATTGCTTCAATAATTGAAGAAAGATCTTTTGCTGAATCAAAGGGACGAGCGTGTATTTTCACTGCCTCCTCAAGTGATTGTTCCACTTAAAAAACCCCCTTCTGTTCAATTGCTTATTGCTATTGTTCCCGTACTGAGCCGTCTGAAAACAGGACGGCGAGCAAAATAAAAACACCCGCTTTCGCGGATGCTGAACTATCTTGCCAGGATATCCTGGAATTCCGGATTTTTTTCAATAACGGCGCTGGCAAACGGGCATTGGGCATCGATGGTTTTGCCTTCTTCACGGGCGTACTGGACAACCCGCTCTACCAGTTTTTTTCCTACGCCTTGGCCTTTTAATTGAGGTGAAACTTCGGTATGGTCCACGGTCAATACATCTCCGCTTGGAACATAAGAGATGAACCCAAGTTCTTCTGAGTCTTCCATCACTACGAACCGATCGTTTTCATGTTTGATATCCATGCAGCTGCCTCCTTTGATTTTAAAGTTCCTTTTCTGTATTCCCGTTTTTAGGCAAGATATTCAATGTGCGGTGAATCGGTGAAAGATAAATTGAATTTTCTTACTAATGAGATCATAATATGTCCATAAAGCCCTCAATTCAAATAGAAGATTTCCAAGTTTTGAATGATGAAAGAGGTGGCTTATGGAGAAAATCATTCAGACGGAGAATTTATCAAAGCATTATCAAAAAATTAAGGCGGTAGATAATGTTTCTTTAGAAGTAGCCAAAGGGGAAATTTATGGCTTTATCGGGCTGAATGGATCGGGAAAGACAACAACTATCCGAATGCTGCTTGGAATGATCCGGCCGACACACGGCCGCTGTTTTCTCAGCGGAGAGCAAGTTAAATTATCGAACTTCAGTTTATGGGAAAAAGTGGGCTATATAGTGGAAACGCCCTATGCTTACCCGGAATTGACCGTCAAAGAAAATCTGGATATATTCTTCCGGCTTCGCAGAATATCCGACCCTATGGCTGTTTTGCGGGTGATGGACCAGCTTCAATTGACAATTTATAAAGATAAGAAAGCAAGACAGCTTTCTTTAGGCAATGCCCAGCGTCTCGGCATTGCTAAAGCTCTTGTGCATAATCCCGATATCTTGATCTTGGATGAACCGGTCAACGGACTGGATCCGGCAGGCATAGTGGAGTTGCGGGAGTTATTTCAG
The DNA here is from genome assembly GCF_057748275.1 of Planococcus sp. VCh962. Lineage (NCBI taxonomy): Bacteria > Bacillati > Bacillota > Bacilli > Caryophanales > Caryophanaceae > Planococcus > Planococcus sp. VCh962. The sequence goes on along the minus strand of NZ_JBYLHS010000005.1, from coordinate 218,360 downwards.
CAATTGGCGTTGAATGAAAAAAAGACGATTTTCATTTCAAGCCATCTGCTGGGGGAAGTAGCAAAAATAGCTACCAAAATCGGCATCATCCATAAAGGTAGTTTGCTGCAAGAAGTGAAGTCAGCCGAACTGAGCCAGCTTTTGAAACAGCGATTGTTATTCGATGCCAGGAAAAAAAACTTAGCAGTTTCCGTTTTATCGGAGGCGGGTGTCAGCTGCTTCATAAACGAGGAGGGATTGATTGAAAGCTACGATCAATCCGCTATCCAATATCCGGAAAACATCGCCCGTTTGCTTGTCGGCAAAGATTGTCCCCCGACTCGATTAATGGTGGAAGAAGAGAATCTCGAGTCCTATTTCTTACGGATGATTGGCAAGAAAGGAGAGGGGGAAAGTGAATAATATACTTACAGCATTCCGCATTGAGAATCTGAAAGTGCGCAAGTCGAAAATGATTTGGATTACTGTTGCAGCTTTTACTGTTGCCCCTTTAATGGGCGGATTTTTTATGTTCATATTGAAAAATCCTGATTTTGCCGAACGTGCCGGATTGGTAGGAGATAAAGCTCAAATTGCAGGTGAAGCAACTTGGCCGTCTTATTTCAGTATGCTGGCGCAAATTATCGCTGTCGGAGGCGTTTTGGTCTTTGGTTTTGTCACCAGCTGGATTTTTGGGAGAGAATATGCAGACCGAACCTTAAAAGATTTATTGGCCCTTCCATATCATCGATCGATTATCGTAAGTGCAAAGTTTTTAACTGTTTTTATCACGGCGCTATTATTGAGTGTGCATGTAACGATATTGGGCATTTTAATCGGCGCTTTCATTGGGCTTCCTGGCTGGTCCGTTGATATCTTGGGCAACGGTTTATATGTTCTGCTTATGACCACCCTGCTGACTATAGCTTTAAGTACGCCCGCCGCTTTTTTTGCCTGCTATGGAAGAGGGTATCTGGCTCCTCTCGGTTTCGTCATTTTTATGGTTGTGGTGGCCCAAATCATTGCGGCCATCGGTTATGGCCATTATTTCCCTTGGGCAGTTCCGGCTTTGTATAGCGGAGTGGCAGGAGATGAACTGGCTTTGCCTTTAGGCAGTTTGCTGGCGGTTATGGGAACCGGCCTGGCTGGTTTTGCAGCGACGCTTTGCTGGTGGTTATGGGCAGACCATCACTAGCGTGTAGAGAATTAAAAAGGTGAAGATGATATACTTGAACCAATGCATGGCTTGGCCATAAAGAGAAGAGGTTTGTAAATGAAATTCAAATTACTTTTGCTTTTATTGATATCTGCTGCAGTAATTTCAGGCTGCGGAACCGATAAAATGAGCGGATCGACTACATTATTAGATCAAGATGGACAAGAAGTAACGTTCCCGCAGGAAAAACCGGCTCTTTTTTTCTTTATCACGACCTATACTTGAAGTCATTGCCAACAGCAACTGGTTCAGTTGCATGAAAATATAGAAGTTTTAAAGGGCTTGGATGTTAATACGTATATCATTAGCGGTGATACACCTGAACAACAGCTTCAATTGTATACAGCTCTGAAAGATGAATACGGAGAAAGCCTTCCTTTCATCTCAGATCCTGACCTGGAAATTGTTGAACTGCTCAATATGAAAAACGGCGATGCAGCGTATAGAGGATATGGGATGCTGGACACAGACGGCACTGTCGTCTTTAATGAAGCCAACGACCTTTGGGGAGAGCAGCTATCTCAAACGATGGATAAAATCAATGAAGAATATGAAAAGCTTTCTGATAAATAAAAAGTAAAATGAAAACCGCAGCTTTGCGGTTTTTTCATTTTACTTCAAGGTTTCATAGTTTAGCAGCCATTAAAGAATCCAGCGGAAGCATGGATTTATTTCATTTTATGATTCGAACGGCTATCTGTTTCCCATAGGAAACATTATTTTAGGAGAACTATTTTCATTAATGGGGGAAAGAACATTGCCGTAGACCCACTCGATAGCCCTCTGGTATGCTGTTTTAGGAAGGTTGTTGGAGGGATATCAGATGGAGCAGAAATACCTTGATTTGAAACTGGGAGAGCGAGGAGCCCGCCTTAGCATTGCTGTTTACCTCTTTTTATCAGCACTGAAATTAATAATCGGCCATATAGCGGGTTCTGAAGCATTGAAAGCAGATGGACTGAATAACACTACTGATATTGTTGCTTCAGTAGCGGTTTTGATCGGTTTAAAAATTTCCCAGCGGCCACCGGATAAAGAACATCGCTACGGCCATTGGAAAGCGGAACCTGTTGCTTCTTTGATTGCGGCTTTTGTTATGGTGGCAGTGGGGCTTCAAGTTTTGTACGATGCGACATTATCAGTGTTTTTCCGTCAAATGGAAGAACCAGATCCGATTGCAGCCTGGACCGGGTTGTTTAGTGCTGCTGTGATTTATTTAGTATATAGATATAATAAGAAATTGGCTTTGAAAATCCAGAGTCAATCCGTGATGGCTGCAGCAAAAGACAATTTGTCCGATGCATTGGTCAGTATCGGAGCTGTAATCGGGATTCTCGGTTCTCAGCTTGGATTGCCATGGCTGGATCCTGTTGCGGCTCTAGCGGTAGGGCTATTGATATGTAAAACCGGATGGGATATTTTCAGGCAAGCCTCACACGATTTAACAGACGGCTTTGATGAAAATCAGCTGGAAGTTTATAAAGAGTCCATTTACACAGTATCTGGTGTAAAAGGGATTAAAAATATAAAAGCACGCAAGTACGGAAACAATCCGGTAGTGGATGTCATCATATTGGTTAATTCCAAATTGGGAATAGGAGCGGCTCACGATATTTCGAATGACGTGGAACATGTGCTGATGAAGGAACATGATGTCATTGAGGTGCATGTCCATGTTGAGCCGAACTGATGGTTATTATTGAATCCATTGAAATTACTGTAAGAAACAAGCAGAAGTGCAGAATGTTGAATTTAAAGGAAGAAGAGCTGTCAGCCAGGGCAGCCTTTCTTCCTTTTATTTTACAAAGTTATGGCTGCTGGCAGTGTATATATAGAAAGAACGGTTCCTTAAAGTTTTATAAGACATTGAAAAAGTAATGGTCGCCTGCCATCGATGGCCATACATTTGACTGACAATGGTTATTAATCGTATATCAATGGGGTATAGCATAAGAAAAGAGGTGAGAAAATGGAAAAACAACAATTAGCCGGGGTTGCCGTAGACCGGATTGAAAAAGTATTTGGTGAACATCCTGAATACCGGAGGGCCCATGCGAGAGGTGTAATATATGATGCGGTATTTTCAGCAAATGGCCTAGCAAAAGGGTATACGACAGCTCCACATCTTCAAGGCGGAGAGATAAAAGCGATTGCGCGATTTTCCCACAGTTCTCCCGATCCTACTTGGTCAGATATCATGTCACCAGTAAAAGGGCTGGCGGTGCAATTTCAATTGCCTGAAGGAGAAATAACCAATATTGTTGGCGTCAATTCCCCGATTTTTTTTGCCAAAACGCCGGAAGTGTTCACTGAAATTTTGGGCATCGTTACATCATTCAAAAAAGGAAAGCCGCGCCTTCGGGAATTGGCAAAGCTGCTGATCCAGTATCCGGAAAGCCGAGCCGCGATTAAAGTGTTGAAGAAAATGCATGCACCGACCAGTTTTGCCACAGGCCGCTATCATTCAATTCATGCTTTTTATTTTATTGATCAGCAAGGTGAAAAAATACCGGTCAAATATGAATGGGAACCGGATGCAGGAATGGAAACGTTATCGGCTAGAGATGCTGCATCATTGCCATTTGGTTATTATGAATGGGAAATTGAAGATCGCTTGCAGAAAGAACCTGTCAGTTTCCGCTTGAATATTGTGCTGGGTGAAGAAGGTGATCCGACAGATGATCCAACAATCGCTTGGCCGAAAGACCGCCGCAAAGTCACGATTGGCCAATTGACCATTACTCAATTGGCAAAACATGCGGATTCATTGAAATTTGATCCAACTATTGTTACCGAAGGAATAGAGTGCTCGGAAGATCAAATTCTCAATTTCCGAAGAGCTGCTTACTCCATTTCCCATGAACGGAGAAGTAATGAGAAGTAAAAAACGTTGAAGCCTTAAATGGCTTCAACGTTTTTTCAATTAGTACAGTTTCCCTTGACGGTATAAAACAGTCGTCAATCTCATCACGGAGTGGATAAAGCAATTTTGCCGGAGCGGGAAAGGGTCTCCGAAAAACTGCGGCAAGATGATATCCATCGTCGCTTTCATTTTCGCCAGAAGCAAGCGGAAAACTTCTTCCTCGGTATAAAACTGGGTTTCGCGGCCTTGCAGCCATTCCAAGTAGGATACAATAACGCCGCCTGCATTGGCGAGGATATCCGGAACGATGATGACGCCTTGATCACTCAAGTATTCATCCGCTTCTTGAGTAGTAGGGGCATTTGCTCCTTCCACAATAATGCGTGCGTGAATATCCCGCATATTGCCTTCGTGAATCTGGTTTTCCAGAGCCGCGAGGATCAGGACATCAACCGGCAAGGTTAGAAGCTCATCCCGGCCTTTAATGGCAGCCTTTACTCCGGCTTGAGATATTTGATCTACCGTAGACGGCAAATCTCCGCGATTCTTATTGGCAAATGCCATTAATGCCGGTATGTCCAAGCCGTCTGCGTTATAAAGAGTGACATTGCGGTCACTGACTGCAACGACCCGGTTATCAATTTCTTTGCTGCTGTAGGCTTCTAATGCCGCTACTGAACCGACATTGCCGAATCCTTGAACTGCTAATGTAAGCGGCCGGTCCAAATGAGCCAAGGCAGTTGCAGCGAAGATGTTATCTGAAGCGGCTAATTCTTCAGTATGATCTCTTACATAGTCAGAGAATAAATAGCGGAAGGTAAAGTAAACCCCTTTGCCGGTGGCTTCTCTTCGCCCTAACGATCCACCGTTCGCAACACTTTTTCCAGTGAAACTGCCTAGATAAGGAGAGCCGTGCTTAATTTTCTTGTATTCGGCCATCATCCAGTCCATTTCACGTTCACCTGAACCGACATCCGGTGCAGGGATATCTTTATCCGGACCGATAACTTCAGAAAAATAACGGACATATTTGCGGCAAATCAAATTGAGTTCCTTTTCCGAATAAAGGCGCGGATTGAGGATGATCCCCCCCTTGCCTCCACCAAATGGCACATTATGAAGCGCGTTTTTCAAAGTCATCAAAAAAGCCAGATTGACGACTTCTTCTTCGTTCACGCTTTCATGGAAGCGGATGCCGCCTTTATAAGGACCCAGGGCGTCATTATGCTGTACGCGGAAAGAAGGAATCCGAACCACACTGCCATCATCCAGCGGAATCCGAAGGAATGATTTATGTATATTGTTCGGAGTTGAAAGAATGGCACTCATCGAGGTAAAAGCCTGTACCCGCATTTTACCTTGAAGTTCCGGCAAGAACGTTTTGCTGTCGAGCAGGGCATTCAACGAGCTTTGGATAACCGCACGCGTCTGCCCTTCAATTACTTCTACACCGGTTGGATTTTCCGTTCCGGGACCAGGTGATTTCACATTTCCATCCATTTTCAAGACACCTCCGTCATATTTTCACTATTCCCTCTATACCCCTCCTGTCAGTATTTATGCACATAAAAAAGCCCTCCAGCAATGAAACCGGAGGGCAGAAGCAATTATTTTTTTATGACTTTGCTATGTTTGACTTCTGCATTCAATGCTTTGAATAACGAGAAAATCATTAAGATCATGACAAACGAGAAAGGAAGAGCTGCCACAATGATGGTGTTCTGGACAGCCGTCAACCCGCCGACAGACAATAGAATGGCGGCAACCAATGATTGGGCGATGCCCCAAAGAATTTTGATCTGGTTGCTCGGTAGCAGGGAACCGTTGGTTGATTGCATGCCAAGAACGAAGGTAGCTGAGTCAGCAGATGTAATAAAGAAAGTACTAACTAGCAGAATAGCGAAAAGTGACATGATAAAACCAAGCGGCATTTCGCTGAACATGGCAAACAAAGTTTGTTCAGTAGGGAATACAGTCAAATCGACTCCGCTTTTTTGAATATCGATTGCCGTCGTGCCGAAAACAGAGAACCAGAAAGCTCCGAAAATTGTCGGTGTCAGCACTACACCAATCAGAAATTCGCGGATGGTGCGCCCTTTGGAAATGCGGGCGATGAACATGCTGACAAAAGGCGCCCATGAAATCCACCATGCCCAGTAGAAAATGGTCCACATATTCAACCATGACCGGTTCTCCGCATCAAGCGGCGCTGATTGGAAACTCAAGCTGATTAGATTTTGTATATAGTGACCAAATGTTTCAGTGAACAAATTAAGAATCAGCAAAGTTGGCCCAAGAATAATGACCAGTATCAGCAGAATAACAGCAAGCACCATATTGGTGTTGGATAAATACTTGATGCCTTTATTCAATCCTGACCAAGCCGATATGATGAACAGGACAGTCACAGCCATGATGATAATAAATTGGACCCAGGATTCCTGAGGCACACCGAACAGGTATGCAAGTCCGCCGTTAATTTGAGCAGCGCCGAAGCCGAGTGAAGTTGCAACACCAAAGACGGTAGCAAAAACAGCTAGCACGTCAACCAGTGTTCCTAATGGCCCTTCCATTTTCTTACCGAAAATCGGCTTCAGTGTTGATGAAATTAACGCAGGTTCTCCTTTGCGGAACTGGAAAAAGGCTAATGCCAATGCAATTATCCCATACATCGCCCAAACATGGATTCCCCAATGATAATAAGTGCGCTGCAGTGATTCTTTAAACGCCTCATCAGTTCCTGGTTCAGCTGTAGCCGGCTGTACTGCAAAATGGCTTAGCGGCTCAGAAGCGCCATAAAATACAAGCCCTATTCCCATACCCGCCGAGAACAGCATGGATACCCAGGAAATTGTCGAGAATTCGGGCCGGTCAGTATCTTTCCCAAGCCTGATTCTTCCGTAAGGACTGATGATGATAACAAATACTAAAATCAGAATTACTCCCATTAGCATCAAGTAATACCAGCCAAAGCTTGTATCAATAAACCCTCGAATGCTGCCAGTTGCTTTTTCAAAAATTTCAGGTGCAATGACGCCAAAGGCGACAGTCAAAATAACCAAAGCAAATGTGATGTAAAATACTCTTGAAGCTTTCTTCATAATTCCTCCTTCGGGTTTTTATAAGGCATAGTTCATAAGGTTACCGAAAATAATTGTCTGAGTCAACTAATCACTGGAAGGCAAAGAAGTTCAAGAAAGAGGGGATTTCACTGCTCCCATTCGTTCATTTGTTCTTCTTCGGAAACTACACGCAAGTCATCAGCAGTAATTGTCATGACTTCATAGTCATTCTTTTCAGCGTAAAGCTCAGCTTCTTTTTTAGTGAATTTTGGGGAGCCGTCCATTTCTTCATCATACACAATCAGCATGCCGTCTGAATTGCGCAAGAAAAATTTGTTTTTCTCGATAAATTGCCACGGCGCTTCGTATGGACGATTGGTCAAGCTGCGGTGGAAATCTGCATTCTCAAGAATCATTTGGTATTTTTCCTGCTTCGCTTCATTCCATTTCTTTTCCTGATCGAGAAAAGGCGTAAGTACAGCATATTTCAATTCAGGGAATTCTTCCTGCAAATCCCAAACGACTTCTGCTGCCCATGTTTCTACTCCAAGTTGGCCGCTTATTATAACCCATTCCAAACCTTCATCCAGCAGAGCACGCAAGCGATTTTCAAGTGCCTTTTTGATATATTGGACGCCGGGGTGCTTATCGTCAAAAATTCCAAGTTCGTGCTGTTTATATCCTGTAATAACCAATCTTTTCAGCATCTGAATTCTCCTTTCAAGTAGAATGCTAAGCAATTCATTCTACCGTACTCTTTCCCTTATTTGTACCCGTCGCATCTGCATATGAAAACTGAAAAGTCTTACTGCTTTTGGCTGCTGTGATAAAATAGGGGCATTAAAGGAGGGGAACTGTATGGTAAACCTTGAAGATGTAAAAAGAGCAAGAAATGAGATTGTGGAGATGGTCCACGAAACACCTGTCTTTACGTCAGCCCTTTTGAATGGAAAGACTGGGAATCAAATTTTCTTAAAGGCGGAACATCTGCAAAAAACAGGCTCATTCAAAATACGAGGAGCTGCTAATGCAGTGAAGCAGGCTGTCAAAGAAGGGGCGGAATTCATTACAGCGGCTTCTTCCGGGAATCATGGACAAGCAGTAGCTTACATTGCCGATCAACTTGGAGTGCCGGCGACCATTGTTGTGCCGGAAGACGCGAACCGGGCAAAAGTGGCGGCGATTGAAGGGTATAACGGAAAAGTTATTTACTGCGGGCTGACTTCGGCTGAGCGGATTCCGAAAGCCAAGCAACTGGCAGAAGAATACAAGGGCATCTATATCCCGCCGTACGATCATCCCCATGTAATCGCCGGCCAGGGAACGGTTGGCCTCGAACTGCTTGAGCAAGTAGCGGATCTCGATATCATTGTCGTTCCAGTCGGCGGCGGTGGATTGATCAGTGGAATCTTGACTGCCATAAAAGGCATTGATCCGGCCATTCGGGTCATCGGGGTAGAGCCGGATACCGCCAACGATACATACTTGTCACTGGCGAACAAACACATCACGGCAATTTCCGGGACATCGACAATTGCAGATGGTTTGCGCACTTCACAACCTGGACAGCTGACGTTTCCTATTGTACAGGAATATCTGGATGATCTGGTGTTAGTGTCGGAGGAAGAAATCAAAGAAGCTTTTCAATTCATATTGGAGCGAACGAAGCAATTGGTTGAACCTTCGGGTGCTGCTGCCGTCGCTGCTGTGCTGGCAGGAAAATTAGAAATTCACGGCAAAAAAATTGCTATTGTTTTATCTGGGGGCAATGTGGATTTAACGCAAATTCAAATGTTTTTGCCGGAATGAAAGCCAGGTTTAGTCTTTTCGTGAATGGGAAAAGATAGATATACTTTAAAACCAGAAAGGAGCGGTAACGATGGCAGAGGAAAAACAACCGCATGAAAAGCTGGCGGATAAAGAATTAAATGTTAAAGCGGCACAAGAAGTCCATTTGCAAGACGATTTTAAAAAAGCCGATAAAGCTGCTGAGCAGCAAGACAAACAGGAAAATGAAGAATCAAAGGATAAATAATGCCGAAGTAACCGATGGATTGGAGAAGAGCCAGTCTATCGGTTATTTTTTATGAAGAAAAATCCTTGTTCCCGCATCTTGCATTCTAAAAATGAAAGCGTTAACATATGTTTAAGTATTCTGAACATACCAACTGGTTAGTAGTGTATCAGCAAAAGAAATGGATGGGGGAATGATTGAATGAACGTACTGGATCTTTTCAAGTTGGAAGGCAAGACGGCGATTGTAACAGGAGGCGGTCGGGGTCTTGGAGCGCAGATCGCGGAAGGTCTTGCAGAGGCAGGAGCGAATGTAGTCGTATGCTCAAGAAAATTAGACGCTTGTGAAGAAATCAGTGAGCAGTTGAAACAAAAGGGTGTTAAGTCCCTTGCACTTGCCTGTGATGTCACCAATCCCGAAGATGTTAAAAAAGTAGTTCAAAAAACGCTGGAGGAGTTTGGCACCATTGATATTCTAGTAAACAATTCCGGTGCCACTTGGGGGGCGCCGGTCCTTGATATGCCCCTGGATGCTTGGCATAAAGTCATGGAAGTCAACGTGACAGGCACATTTCTCATGAGCCGCGAAGTGGGAGAGGCAATGATTCGCCAAAAAAGCGGTAAAATCATCAACATTGCATCTGTAGCTGGCCTTGGCGGAATCGATCCCCGGCTGATGGATACCATTGGCTACAATACCAGCAAAGGAGCGGTGATTACCTTTACAAAAGATTTAGCGGCAAAATGGGGCCAGTTTAATATAAACGTCAATGCCTTAGCTCCAGGATTTTTTCCGACCAAAATGTCGAAAGTGCTGATAGAGCAGGGCGGAGACCGTTTGCTCGATCAAACACCGCTGCGGCGCTTTGGCACAGAAGAAGACCTCAAAGGGGCGGCCTTGTTTTTAGCTTCCAAAGCCTCGGATTATGTTACCGGGGATGTAGTGATTGTAGACGGAGGCATGCATGCTATTTAAAGCAGTGCAGTGAGAAACTCCCATAAAAAAGCAAGTTTAAGAATGGCGGGGAAAAAGCATGAAAGCAAAAATCAAACAGCAGAGCATACTGCTATTCGAACAAAAAGGCTTTAGCGAGACATCCATCCAGGACATTGTGGATGTTCTCGGAGTGACAAAAGGAACTTTTTATTATTACTTTCCGAGTAAAGAGCAGCTGCTAATGGATATTCATTCAAATTATATCGATGATTTGCTGAAAAGACAGCAAGCAATCCAGGAAGCGGAAATGAACAACCGGGAGAAGCTGCAAGCGATTGTGGAGCTATTGATAGGCGACATTCAAGATCATGGGCCGAGTGCCCGCGTCTTTTTTAGAGAAATGAGGCACTTGGCTTCCGAAAATGCAGAAAAGATAAAACAGAAACGGGAACAATTCCGCTTGAATATCGAAAAGCTGATTTCCCAAGGAATTGAAGCAGGTGAGTTCCGGAATGAAATGCCATCAGATATTGTGGCATTCGCCATTTTGGGAGTCACGAATTGGAGTTATCAGTGGTTTAATCCGCATGGTGAAATATCTGCCAAGCGTTTAGCGGAAATCTACAGCGATTTGATATTGAACGGCATCACTTAACTTTGAGGGGGAGAGCGGCAGTGAACGATTTGCAAATCCATAAAATCGCGGTAATCGGAGCAGGGCAGATGGGCCATCAAATTGCAATGCTTGGTGCACTTGGAGGGATTCATACAGCGCTTTACGATATTGATGAAGAAGCGTTAATAAAAGCACGGAAATCGCTGGAAATGCTGATGGGCCAGTGGGTGCTGAAAAAGAAAATCACGGAAGCCGAAAAAGTGGAGGCCTTTAATCGGCTGCAGTTTACCAGTGACTTGAAAAAAGCGGCTGGCGATGCTGATTACGTGATTGAAGCTGTAGTTGAAAAATTAGAAGTGAAGCGCGAAATTTTTAAGCAATTGGATCATATTGCGCCGGAACATGCCATTCTTGCTTCAAACAGTTCGACAATCATCAACTCCCTGCTGGCGGAAGTGACCGGACGTCCTGAGAAAGTCTGTAATATGCATTTCTTTTTCCCACCGCTGGTCATGGATTGCGTCGAAGTAGTCATGAGCGAAAAGACATCTGAAGAAACTGCACAGCTATCACTTGAACTATGCAAAAAGATAAACCGGACAGGAGTATTGCTGCGGAAAGAAATTTCAGGTTTTGTTGCGAACCGGATTCTCGGGGCGCTTCAAAAAGAAGCAATTCATTTGTATGAAGAAGGTATAGCGGATTTCAAGGAAATCGATTTGATTGTAAAAAAGGCGCTCCGGCATCCAATCGGTCCATTTGAATTGATGGATTTATCCGGCATAGATGTGGTTTATTACGTCATGCAGCAGCAATATTCGGAAACCGGAAACCCGGCGGATAAACCTCCTGCCTTTATTGAAGAGAAAGTAAAGGCTAAGGAACTTGGCCGGAAAACTGGAAAGGGCTTTTATGAATATAAAAAAGATGAGGTGAAAGCGCCATGACACAATTTCTGAATATCGAAAAAGCGGATCGTTATGCGGTCGTTACAATAAGCAATCCGCCGATGAATGTCATCAGCAATGGAGTATTCAAAGAACTGGACAAAGCGTTTCAAGAACTGGGGAAAGATGAAAGGGTCAGTGCAGTGATTATTACCGGGCAAGGAGAGAAGATTTTTGCGGCTGGTGCGGATATCAAAGAGTTTCCCCAATTGATCGGGAAGCAAGGGATTAAGAAGGATTTCCTTGAAACACATGCCGTGTTAAGCCGGATTGATCATTTTGAGAAGCCGGTCATTGCCATGCTGAACGGATTGACGCTTGGCGGCGGCTTTGAACTGGCACTGTGCTGTGATATACGGATTGCAGAAGAGCATGCGCAAATCGGATTGCCGGAAATCACGCTTGGGCTGTTTCCTGGAGGCGGTGGAACCCAGCGTTTGCCTCGGCTTGTTGGAGAAGCGAAAGCAAAAGAACTGATGTTTACAGGAGAAGCGGTCTCTGCTGAGGAAGCCGAACGCATCGGATTGGTCAATAAAGTAACAGCCAGCGGAGAAGGTTTGGAAACGGCCCGGAAAATGGCGAAACGCATTGGCCGGTTTTCATTGCCGGCTTTGTCGCGCATCAAAAAAGCGGTCGATCAAGGCCTGGAATTACCGCTTGAACAAGGAATTGACCTGGAAGCAGAACTTTTTGAAGAAGTCTTCCAGACTGAAGACGTTCAGGAAGGCGTAAAAGCGTTTATCGAAAAAAGAAAACCGGCATTTCAGAATAGATAAAGGAGTGAAGAATGATGGCACATGACATTACAGTAAAAGTTCGCTTCAGTGAAACCGATGCATTAGGGCATGTCAGCAATATCAGCTATTTCATCTATCTGGAAGAAGCGCAGGTCGAGTTTTTCAGAGAATTGGGGCTTGAAATAACAATTGATAAATGGAATGTCATCATGATTTCAGCGAATTGCCTGTTTTATAAGCAAGCTTATTTTGACCAGCGCTTGAAAATCACTTCTTTTGTCACGAAAATCGGCAACTCCAGTTTCAAGATCGGCCATCGTATCACGGATGCAGCAACTGGCGAATTGATTGCGGAAGGGGATGCCGGAGCGGTTTATTTTGACTTTACTACGCAAAAAAGCGAGCGGCTTCCCGACCATATCCGTGAAAAACTTGAGATGCATCTGAAAGAGGTGTGAAAATGGCTGGGAGAACAAGCGACACGATTCCTGTGCGGTCCGGAGAAGAGCTGGACAGTGTCTTGCTCCAGCAATTTCTAAAAGACAATATAGAAGGCTTGCCAGAAGGTGAACTGGAAATCCTCCAGTTTGGCGCTGGCCATTCGAACTTGACTTATGCCCTCTCCATCAATGGATGGAAAGCCGTATTAAGGAGGCCGCCTCTTGGGCCAGTGGCACCGAAAGCGCATGATATGGAGCGGGAGTTCAAAATCCTGTCTGCTCTCTATCCGGTTTTTCCGGAAGCGCCGAAACCATTTGTTTTTTCGCGCGATCCAGCAATCGTAGGAAGCCCATTTTTCATTATGGAAAGGCGCTATGGCGTAGTAATCGATACAGAATTTCCAAAAGGAAGCGAACCGTCAGAAGAATTAGGCAGCAAAATTTCGGAACTCATGGTGGATACGCTGGTCAAGCTGCATGCCATTGATTATACCCAAACTGCACTGGCTGATTTGGCGAAGCCGGAAGGATTTATGGAACGCCAAGTCAACGGCTGGATAGAGCGCTATGAACGTTCCAAAACCGATGACATCCCCGAAGTGGCAGAATTGTCAGCGTGGATGCTTGGGAACATTCCGGAATCGATGAAACCGTCCATCATCCATTATGATTTTAAGCTTAACAATGCGATGTTCGCAGACGATTTTTCAGGACTCACCGGCTTGTTCGATTGGGAAATGACGACAGTAGGGGATCCGCTTGCGGATTTAGGAGCGGCGATGAGTTATTGGATTCAAGCCGATGATCCTGGACTTTTGAAGACGGGTTTTGGCAAGGCTCCCGTAACGGTAGGGAAAGGGTTTTATTCGCGGGAGGAATTTATTGCACGTTATGCAGAGAAGAGTGGCCGTGATGTCTCCAATATCCATTTTTATTTGACATTCGCATATTTCAAATTGGCAGTCATTTGCCAACAGATTTACTACCGCTATAAAAAAGGCCAGACATCGGATCCTCGTTTTGCCCATTTCGGTGATTTTGTGAAAAGCCTGATGCGGCATGCCCTTGTAACCGCGAAGAAAACGTAAGGAGGATAGATCGACATGAACCATAAAACATTGACTCACCGTGGTGGAAGCTTTTTATATGAAGAAACAGACGTGAAGTCGGTTTTTACTCCGGAGGATTTTACGGAAGAGCATAAGCTGATTGCAAAAACCGCCAAGCGTTTTTTAGAAACTGAAGTGCGTCCCTGTAATGAACAGATCGAACAGCAGGATTTTGGAACAGTAAAAAAGCTGCTTGAAAAAGCCGGCGGCCTCGGGCTCTTGGCGCATAGCATACCGGAACGATATGGTGGCCTGGGTCTCGATAAAATCAGCAAAGGCATTGTCGGGGAAGTCTTGGGGGCAGCTGGGAGCTATAGTGTAGCGCATTCAAATCACACTTGTATTGCGACACTGCCCATTACCTATTTTGGGACAGCGGAGCAAAAAGAAAAATATTTGCCAAAGCTTGCATCAGGAGAATTCATCGGCGCTTATTGCTTGACCGAACCGAGTGCGGGATCGGATGCACTGGCAGCAAAAACCACTGCAAAGCTTAACGAAGCTGGGACCCATTACATACTGAATGGCATGAAAATGTTCATCACCAATGCAGCATTTTCCGATACATTCATCGTGTATGCAAAAGTGGATGGTACTGCATTTACAGCATTTATCGTGGAAAAAGATTTTCGGGGATTATCGCTCGGAGCGGAAGAACAGAAAATGGGCATCAAAGGTTCATCGACTCGGACAGTGATTTTTGACGATTGTGAAGTGCCCGTTGAAAACCTGCTTGGGGAAGTCGGGAAAGGCCATGTCATCGCTTTAAATGTGCTGAATCTCGGACGCTATAACTTAGGGTCTGCAACGATGGGGGCCGCAAAACACGGCTTAGAGCTTGCAGTCAAATACACGAAAGAGCGCCGCCAGTTTGGCAAAGCCATTGCAGATTTTACAGCGACTCAGGAGAAAATCGCCGATATGGCGCTCCGCATTTATGCAGTTGAATCGCTCCAATACCGCACTGCCGGTTATTTAGAGGAAGCACTTGGAGGTTTATATGAATCCGAAGACGCGGCGCTCGTGGCGAAACGGATGATGGAATATGCCACCGAATGCGCCATCTGTAAAGTATACGGTTCCGAGACGCTGGATCATATTGCCGATGAAGCGCTGCAATTGCATGGAGGCTACGGTTTTATCAAGGAATATAAAATTGAGCAGATGTACCGCGACTCGCGCATCAACCGGATTTTTGAAGGCACCAATGAAGTCAATCGCCTGATCATTCCGGGCAATCTCTTAAAAGCAGCTGCGAAAGGCCAAGTACCGCTAGCAGAAGCGGTCAAACAGGCCCTGTCAGAACTCAAGTCACCGAAAGTGGAGTCGATCGGCGTTATTTCCCGGGAAATAGAGGCGGTCCGTGCCATAAGGCGAGTTTTCTTACTGTGCGCAGGAGCTGCTTACGAGACATATGGAAGCGCGCTTAGTGAAGAACAAGAAACATTGATGAAACTCGCAGACATGGGCATTACATTGTTTGCGGTAGAATCGGCCGTGCTGAGAACAGCAAAATCCGTTAAAGCACATAGTGAGGAGTCAGCGGCCCTTAAAATACAGCTGGCGAAATCACTGGTGGATGATGCTTTGTTAGAAGTGGAAATGAACGCCCGGAAATTGCTTCAAGGAACTGTTTCGGAAAAAGGGCTTCACGACAATGTAAGGGTGCTTTCGGGTGAGCTGAGCCGGTTGCAGCGGGCAGGCGGAAAAGCGGCGAAACGAGCCATTGCAGAAAAAATACTGGCTGCAGAACAATATATTTCCTAGGGGGAACATGGATGAAAGTTATTAAATTTGAACAGTTCGGCGGTCCGGAAGTCTTGCGGTGGACGGAAGCCGACAAGCCGCAGCCGGCAGAAAACGAAGTGCTGATTGAAGTGAAAGCGAGCGGAGTCAATTATGCTGATACCGCAAGGCGTGAAGGGAAATATGTAGTGCCGACAAAGCTTCCGTATGTGCCCGGTTCAGAAATAGCGGGTGTGATTGTTGAAACCGGAAGTGGCGTGGAAAAATTCCGGAAAGGAGACCGGGTGGTGGCGTTGATCGAATCCGATGGCTATTCGGAATACGTTGCCGTAGATGAGCAGATATTAACACCTATCCCGGACGGAGTGGATGATGAACAAGCTGTCGCTTTGCCGCTTCAAGGCTTGAGCGCTTATCATATCCTGAAAACGATGGGCCGCCTGGAACCGGGGGAAAGTGTTTTGATTCATGCGGCTGCCGGCGGGGTGGGCACGATTGCGGTTCAGCTTGCGAAACTATTCGGCGCTGGAAAAATCATTGCGACGGCAAGCACCGAGGAAAAGCTTGCCCATGCCAAATCCATGGGAGCGACTCACCTGGTGAATTATTCCGAAGACGGCTGGTTGGACAAAGTAAAAGAAATTACGGAAGGCAAAGGCGTCGATGTGGCCCTTGAAATGGTTGGAGGAGAAGTATTCAACCAAACTGTGAAATGTCTGGCCCCGTTTGGCCGGTTAGTGATTTTTGGTGCCGCAAGCGGCGAGCAGGCGATGTTCCACCCGGGACAATTGATGCGAAAAAATCAGTCCGTCATCGGATTTTTCCTTCCGCAGATCTTGCGCAATCCGGAACTGTTGCAAAGCAGCTTTAAAGAATTATTAGGTTATATGGCAGATGGTGAATTGAAATTGACGATTGGCGGGACTTATCCGCTTAAAGAAGCAGCAGAAGTCCATCGATTGTTGCAAGGCAGAAAAACGATTGGCAAACTGGTGTTAAAACCGTAAATTTTGGAAAGAAGGGGTGGCATGCTTGACCAATTAGGGATTGAAGCGGTCCGCATCGATTTGCCATTCCGCCTGAACCATGTCAATTGCTTTATGGCAGAAAATGAGACGGGCTGGACGATTATCGATGCGGGATTGAACAATGACTATACGAGAGTGTTGTGGAATCAGTCTATAGGACAACGAAAAGTGACGGATTTGCTGATTACCCATTACCATCCGGATCATTTTGGCTATGCCGGAGGGCTGCAGGAAAAAACAGGAGCAAAAGTATCGATGACGAAGACAGACGCTGATTTGGGTCTGTCTTCTTGGCAGTCTCATTTTTTAGAGGCGATGCCTGACCATTACCGCATCTCGGGAGTGCCGAAAGAGAAGGCAGAAAAAATGGCGGGCAATACCGCAGATTTTCAAAGGCTTGTAAATCCGCTTCCGCATATTGGGCATTATTTCGAAGAAGGCGAAAAAGTTCAGATCGGGTTTTATGAATATGAAGTAATTTTTACTCCAGGCCACTCAGATGGCATGGTGTGTTTCTATAACGAAGATCGGAATGTACTGCTTTCCGCAGATCATATTCTTCCGAAAATCACCCCGAACATTTCTTACTGGTATCATGGAAATGAAAATCCGCTGGCATCTTATTTAACTTCATTGGACAAAATAAAAGAGCTGGATGCTGAGTTTGTCATCCCCTCGCATGGCAAGCCGTTTTACGGCGCCAACAGGCGTATTGAAGAGTTGAAGGGACATCACGGTGAACGGCTCGAAGAAACGTTCGAAGCGGTTCAAGAACCCTCCACAGTCTATGAAATATGCGAACGTCTTTTCAAACGGCCGTTGACGGTCCATGAAATGCGCTTTGCTGTGGGCGAAACGCTGGCCCATTTAGAGTTTTTGCGCCATGCCGGAGAATGTGAGCGGGAAATAGAAAATGGTATTTGGAAGTACAGAAGCTGCTAGCTGAAAGGATGGATAGTTGATGAGAATTCTAGTGGTGGGAGCTGGAGGAATTGGCGGCTATTTTGGGGCTCGGCTAATGGAGGCCGGGCAAGATGTGACTTTTTTAGTGCGCGAACGCCGCAAAAAGCAACTTGAAGAAACGGGTTTGAACGTCGACAGTGTGCATGGAAATGTGCGCATGGCACCGAAATTGGTGACGGTTAAAAATCCGGATGGCCCTTATGACTTGATTGTCCTGTCGGTGAAGTCATATCAATTGGAGAATGCCATTAGCGACATTCGCCCGTTTGTCGGCGAGAGTAGCATGATTCTTCCGTTATTGAACGGTATTGCCCATATTGATGAGCTGGTAAAGACTTTTAGCGAAGAACAAGTGCTTGGCGGCTTGTGCTTTATCGAGACGACGCTTGATGAAAAAGGAACGATTGTGCAGACAAGCCCGATGCATCAGCTCGTTTACGGGGAACGTTCCGATGATGAGACAAAGCAGATTTTAAGAGTGAAAAAAGCTTTAAGCGGTACAAAAGCGGATATTGCATTAAGCCATAACATTGTTCAGGACATGTGGCATAAATATTTGTTCATTACCGCTATGTCCGGAATCACGGCTTCAATGGAATCAGCGATTGGCCCGGTACGGGAACTGGAAAGCGGAAAGGAAACAATTGCTACTTTGCTGGAAGAATTGGTTACGGTCATGAAAGCAGTGGATGCTCCGGTCAAGGAAACAATCTCTGAAGACCAGTACGCGAAAATCATGTCACTTGAACCAGGGATGAAATCTTCGATGCAGCGTGACGTGGAAAAGGGACAGCCGATAGAAGTGGATCATCTGCAAGGATACTTGCTGCAGCAAGCGAAAGCTCGGAAACTACCGGTCCCTGTTTTGGAAACGATTTATACAAAACTAAAACTCTACGAGCTTAGCCGGCAAAAAGATTAATCTTTTTCGCTTAAAAATATTTACATTATTCTGAATATTGGTTAGGCTTGATTTACAAGTTTACTTAAACTTGTAAAAAATAAGAAGGAGTTGAGGCACTTGAATGCTATCGCCCTTGCTGCCATCGGAATCTTTATATTTATTTTAGGGTACCGTTTTTATTCGAAATTTGTAGCAGAAAAAATCTTCAAGCTCGATCCGAACTACGTTACACCGGCACATAAGTTTAAAGACGGTGTGGATTTTGTCCCAACCAACAAATTCGTTTTATGGGGACATCATTTTACCTCGGTCGCTGGAGCTGCCCCGATTCTCGGTCCGGCAATTGCTGTCTATTGGGGCTGGCTCCCGGCAGTCTTATGGGTAGTGTTTGGAACTGTTTTTGCAGCTGGAGTCCATGACTTTGGAACGCTTGCGCTATCAGTCCGTAACAAAGGGCAATCGGTCGGCACACTGGCACACCGGTTGATTGGCCAGCGCGGAAAAGTATTATTCCTCTTTATCATTCTAATACTCGTACTGATGGTCAACGCCGTGTTCGCCTGGGTTATTGCGAACTTATTCATTTCTTTCCCGGCGAGCGTCCTGCCGGTATTCATCCAGATTCCGCTTGCCGTTTGGATTGGGCATGCGGTTTACAAAAGAAACAAAAAAATGCTGGTGCCATCGCTTGTTGCTCTGGCAGTTATGTACATTACCGCTGTCGTTTCAAGCCAAGTCAATTTCCTGCAAATCGATTTGGTACGCTATATGGGCGGTGAAGAAGGGGCCGGGCTGTTCGGCCTTGGTGCGATTTCCACAGCCTTCTTTATTTGGATCATTATTTTAATGATTTATGTGTATATCGCTTCTACATTGCCGGTCTGGCAACTGCTCCAGCCGCGTGACTTTATTAATTCACACCAATTGGTCGTGGGACTTGGCATCCTGTATCTTGGTTTGTTATTCACCAATCCTCAGATTACAGCGCCGATGTCGAATCCGGGTGCAGATGATGTTTCGTGGTTCCCGCTTCTGTTTATCACCATTGCGTGTGGCGCCATTTCTGGATTCCATGGCCTTGTATCGTCCGGAACATCTTCCAAGCAGCTTGATAATGAAACCGAAGCGCGTTTTGTCGGCTATCTGGGTGCCGTAGGAGAAGGGATTTTGGCATTGGTTTCCATTATTGCGGTCATCACGTTCTTCCCGAACCGGGAGGCATTCTTTGCTACTTACAGCAGCTTCCAGGCAGCAAGTGGAGCAGGCCTTGGGACATTTATTCAAGGCGCTTCCCAGTTGGCAGAGGGGCTGTTGATACCGGCAAGCGTCGCTTCGACAATCGTTTCGATTATCGTCGTGTCGTTCGCAGCCACGACGCTTGATACATCAGTCCGGCTGATGCGCTACATCATTTCGGAACTTGGTGTGGAATATAAAATACCGTCGTTGGAGAAAAAACATGTAGCGACAACGATTGCTGTTGTGACAAGTGCCGCACTCGTGCTGCTTCCGGAAGGGCCGAACGGCTTCGGTTCCGGCGGATATTTACTCTGGCCGCTGTTTGGAACATCGAATCAGCTGCTGGCCGGCATCAGTTTACTGCTGATTTCCATTTGGCTGAAAAAACTTGGACGAAATTATGCGGTCACCATCATCCCGATGATCTTCCTGATGTTCATGACGCTATGGGCGATGTTCCAGCAGGTCTTCCTGCAATGGGCCTGGTATGCTGATTCACCGAATACCTTGCTGTTTGTTTTTGGAGCGATTATCTTCGTCTTTACGCTCTGGATCATCCTGACAGCGATCCAAGCATTAATGAATCCGCGGGGTGCGGGAATTTCAGAGTTTGATCTTGATTAAACTGACAGAATGGGGAGCATGTTCATGTGCCCCCTTCTCTTTATACATACGAAGGAGGCGTGCAGGTATGCTCGATAAGCTGAAAAAACTCATCGCCTATTACGAGGAAGTTTTGGAATTGCCGCATCGCACCGAAATTGCACGGGAATTGCGCGCTGAAGATGATCTGTTTCTGCTGATGCTGTACTCGGAAATGCTCGGCATCCCTAATCCGGCTTATTATTACACCCTTGAACTGTATCCGTACATGATTGAAGAATTTCACGACTGGCACCTGCGGATGGGCATGGAAAAATCACCTCTAAGTGGCATTCGCTGCTGTTAGCTATCGAAGAAATGAGGAGAAGCAATGGACGTTTTATCGAAAAGCATCATTTTTGTGGGAGGCAAAGGGGGCGTCGGCAAATCGACCTCGGCTGCAGCCATCGCTTGGCAGTCGGCGAAAAGCGGGCATAAGACTTTATTGATTTCCACCGATCCGGCACATAACGTCGGAGACATTTTCAATCAGCGAATCGGCGGCAAGACCTTGAAAATCGCAGATAATTTGTATGCTCTGGAAATCGATCCCGAAATTGAAACGGAAAAGTATATAAAAGGGGTCAAAGAAAACATCAAAGGCACGGTCCATACGAGCATGATGGAAGAAGTGAACCGCCAGCTTGATACAGCGAAGGCTTCTCCAGGGGCTGACGAGGCGGCATTGTTTGATAAACTGATCCATATCATTTTGGAGGAACGCCAAAACTTCGATAAACTGGTATTTGATACAGCACCGACCGGGCACACGATCCGCCTCTTGACCTTGCCGGAACTGATGGGGGTCTGGATTGAAGGCCTGCTTGAAAAAAGGCGCAAAACGAACGCAAACTACACGGCTTTGCTGAATGACGGTGAACCAAGGGAAGATCCGATTTACGATGTGCTTCGGGAACGGCAGGAGCGATTTTCAAAAGCGAGGGAAGTTTTGCTGGACGAAGAAAAAACCGGTTTTATTTTTGTCTTGAATCCGGAACGCCTGCCGATCCTCGAAACACAGAAGGCGTTGGAATTGTTGCATAAATACCATTTGCACGTAAATACGCTGATTATCAATAAAGTCCTGCCGGAAGAAGCGGATGGGGAGTTTCTAAAGGAACGAAAAAAGCACGAGCAGCAATATCTCGAACTGATCCGCAAAAAATTTCCGAAACAGGAACTCATTTTCATTCCGCTATTTTCAAGGGACATTATCAGTATGGAACAGCTGGAGCTGTTCAGCGGCCAATTTGTCTAGGAGGGGTTAGAACACATGAAAGCATTTGTCATCGAATCTGGAGAATTGAAAGTAAGAGATATGGAAGAACCGCAAGCAAAAGCGGGCGAAGTGGTCGTCGCGCTGAAAACTGCCGGCATCAACCGGCGGGACCTTGGATTGCCGAAGCGCTATGGCAACCGTCCGGAAGCGCTCATCATCGGTTCGGACGGAGCAGGAGTTATCGAAGCGGTCGGCGAAGGCGTCAGCAGTTTCTCGGTTGGAGATGAAGTAATCATCAATCCAGCGCTCCGCTGGTACGGCAACAGCGATGCACCGCCGGCGGAATTTGACATTTTGGGCATGCCGGACCATGGCACATTCGCTGAGAAAATCACTTTGTCTGCAGAGCAAGTCGAGAAAAAGCCGAATCATTTATCGTGGGAAGAAGCAGGGTCACTCGCTTTGGCAGGTTTGACCGGCTACCGGGCACTGTTTACGAAAGGCGAAGTAAAGGAAGGCGATACATTGTTCATTCCGGGAGCGGGAAGCGGTGTGGCAACGTATTTGATTCAATTTGCGAAAAATGCAGGCGCCCGGGTCATTGTCAGCTCTAGAAGCGAAGAAAAGCGGAATCATGCCCTAGAACTTGGCGCGGACCGCGCCATTGCAACGGACAGCGACTGGCCGCAGGAACTGGCCGATGAAACGGTTGACCTTGTCATTGACAGCGTCGGTGCGGCGACATTCAACCGGTCGCTCGAAGTCTTAAAAAAAGGCGGGCGCATAGTCATTTTCGGCGCCACGACCGACGACAATGTGGATTTCAATCTCCGCAGCTTCTTCTACGGCCAATACCAATTGTTCGGTTCGACGATGGGCAGCCGGGAGGAACTGCGCGACATGCTTGCCCATATAGAAGAATACGAGACCCATCCAGTTGTCGACCGGGTTTTCGATCTGGAAAATGCCCAGGAAGCGTTCAATCATTTGAGCCGCGGAAAGCAATTCGGCAAAGTGGTATTGCGAATAAAATAATTTTCAACTTCTGAAACTTTCCAGCCAGTCAACCGTAAGTATGGTATGAGAAAAAAGACTGGAGATGAAATTAAATGGAGAATACAGGTTTCAAAATACTTGTCCATGCCAGTGCGTTTTTTGCCCCGTTTTTAGTGCCGTTTATCGTGTATATTATTACGAACGATCAGGAAGTGAAAAAACTATCAATCCAGGCATTGCTGTTCCAACTCGTGATGGGTGTACTGTTGACTATTTCAGGTTTTTTGGTTATCTTCATCATCGGTATTCCAATGCTAATCATTTTCGGCTTAATGACAGTTATTGTTCCGATCTTGGGCATTATCCGGGCATTGAACAATGACAAATTCGACTATCCGATTGTCGGCTCGTGGTACCAATAAAAAAAGCCCTCAAAGGGCTTTTTTTATTGCGAGGAACTCCTTCAGAATCGTATTTTCTCCACTACTGGTCGTATTTTACGATTAATGAGTCGTATTTTATCCATTGCTGGTCGTATTTATAGATTAATGAATCGTATTTCCAAAACCAAGACAAAACCCGGCCATCAATGAGTACAGATGGCCGGGTTTTCTATTATTCGAAAATATAAGCCAAAGCTTTAAGTGCCTGGTCGACAGTCTCGACGGTGGCGCTTGCTTTGCGCGACAGTTCCTTAAGTGGATGGTGCAATTTTTCTGGACGGATCAGAATCAGCGGTTTGCCGGATGCAATTGCACTGCTGGCATCCATTGCTGTGTTCCATTGTTTGTACTGCTCGCCGAATAGGGCGATGACGAGATCTGCTTTGTGCATGAGCACGCCGGTCCGCAGGTTATTGAAGCTTGAGGCGGCTTCGTCTTTGAAAACAGCATTCGGCTGTTCACCTAGAATTTCCTCGCCGATGTTGTCAGAACGCTCATGATCTTCCATCGGCCCGACAAAATCGACCGGCAGCTTTAGCGCCAGTGATTTTTTCTTGATTTCCTCGCGCCACGAACTATGAATTTCTCCAGCAAGATAAACAGTTAATCGCATTGTGCTACCTCCCAAAATCCATTTCCTTCAGTGTATCATAAGAAAGAAAGCGGGAGGCGGTTCTTTAGATGATCTGGCGTTCTTTGCGCTCTACCGGAATCAATGAAAGCACATTTTCCATTTTGAATGTACGTTTTTTATTCCGCAGAAAGCAATATGCTTGAAACGAGTCCCCGCTCACTTTTAAAATTTTAATGCGGCGTTTGCTGATGGTTCCATCGTTCGCCATATACATAATATCAATTAGCTGTTGGTGCTTAAAAGCTTTGAGAATCTGTGCTTTCATCAATTTTCACTCCCTTAATAGAACGTTTGTTCTTATTATAATCCTAAAAATTGTAGAAAACAAGCAAACCGATTTCATGTATAATGGAACGAACATATATTCTTTTCATTCAGGAAAGGGGCATAACCATGAAATTTTTCCATACCGCCGACTGGCATTTAGGCAAACTTGTGCAGGGCGTTTATATGACAGAAGAACAGCGCTATATTTTAAGGCAGTTTATCGCCGCGATTGAAGAACAGCGGCCAGACGCAGTGATCATTGCAGGGGATTTATATGATCGGGCAGTTCCGCCGACGGAAGCTGTCAATTTGTTGGATGAAGTATTGGCGAAAATCGTTTTGGAACTGAAGACGCCGGTATTTGCTGTAGCCGGAAATCATGACAGCCCCGGCCGTTTGAATTTCGGGAGCCGGGTCATGAAAACGAACGGCATCCATATCGCCGGACATGTCCAAAAAGAACATGAACCGATTGTATTGGCCGATGAATTTGGAGAAGTGCACGTTCACTTGATTCCATATGCAGACCCATCTATGGTCCGCCATGCGCTTGGAATTTCGGACATTAAATCACATAACGATGCGGCAGAGGCCATCGTAGAAAATATCAAGAAAAACTTGAATCCAAAGGCTCGCCATATTGCAGTGGGGCATGCGTTTGTCACGCCTCACGGAGAGCAGCAGGAAAACACCAGTGATTCGGAACGCCCATTGTCGATTGGTGGAGCTGAACATGTCAATGCCAGTCACTTTGCTGGATTCCATTACACGGCGCTCGGGCATTTGCATCAAGCCCATCACGTGCTGAACGAAACCATCCGATATGCGGGCTCGCCGTTAAAGTATTCGATTTCAGAAGAGCGCCATCAAAAAGGGTTCTTGATTGTTGAAATAGATGGCAGCGGCGAGGTCTCCGTTGAAAAACAGTTGCTTCAACCTAAGCGGGACATGCGAACGGTGGAAGGATATATGGAAGATATCCTGCGCCATGAAATCAATGAAGATTATGTATTTGTGAAACTGCTCGATGAAACGCCGATTTTGTATCCGATGGAAAAAATCCGTTCGGTTTACCCGAATGCGATGCATGTCGAGCGCAAAAGCTTCGGCCGGACAACCAGAGGGGGCGGTGTGGAATCGCGCCGCGAAATGGATCCGCTTGTCCTGTTCAATGCTTTTTATGAAGAAGTCAAAGGAGAAAAGGCAACGGAAGAGACCGAATCGGTTTTCAAAGAAGTGCTTCAGGAGTTCCTGCACGAAGAAACTGACGAGAAAGAAGGGGTAAAGCAATGAGACCCTTAAAGTTGAAATTGACTGCTTTTGGTCCTTATAAGCACACGGAAACCATTGATTTTGCAGATTTGAAAGGCAACCAGCTGTTTGTCATTTCCGGCAGTACAGGCTCCGGGAAAACAACGATTTTTGATGGCATCTGTTTTGCTTTGTACGGCGCTGCCAGCGGCTCGGATCGTGCGGAAACGCGCCATTTAAGAAGTGATTTTGCAGAAGACGGGACGCATACTTGTGTTGAAATGGAGTTCGAAATACATAACAAAACCTATCGAATCCTGCGCCAGATGAGCCATGTCAAAGCAGGAAACAAAAGTGCGACAGGTGAGCGCTATGAATTTTTCGAGAAGACAGAAACCGGGGAAAAACCTTGTGTGGAACGGCAAATCGTATCGGAAATCAACCGGAAAGTAGAAGAAATCATCGGGCTGACGCAAAATCAGTTTAGCCAGATTGTGATGCTGCCGCAAGGCGAATTCCGTAAATTATTGACTTCTGAAACGGACAATAAAGAAGAAATTCTTCGGAAAATCTTCAAAACAGAACCTTATAAAATGATTACGGAACGATTAAAGCAAAAAAGAGATACGGCATCCAAAGCCCTTCAACTGGAAGAACAAGTTTTGGCCGGACATATAGGCCGCATCAAGGGAGCGTTGCCAAAGCGTGATTCCGAACTGTTCGAACTTCTGGACCGCGAACATTATAACGTCAATCAAGTATTGGCGGGACTGCAGAGCGAGTCCACTTTTTATCAGGAAAAGATGCTCCAAGACGAACAATACTATTTAAGTGTCTATAGAAAGCACGATGAGAAACTGAACGCTTTTCATGAAATGAAAAAATGGAATGACCGCTTCAGTGAGCTGGATGAAAAAACACAGCGCCTTGAAAAAGCTAATGCCCAGCTGCCTGCCATCGCTGAGCAAGAACGGCGCCTGCAAGCTGCAGAACGGGCAAGTTTTATTGAAGGAATAGAAAATTTATATAAAGAATTAAAAAATGAAGCAACGCAGAAACAACTTTTATTGGAGAATGCGCTTAAAAGCGAACAAGCAGCGCAGGAAAGTTTAATGCAAGCAGAAGCCGCTTTTGATATAGAAGAAAAACGGGAAGCTGTACGCCAGCAAGTTCGCCAACAAGTGATCGAGTTAGAGAAAGTATTGCCGGCTGTCCAGGAATTGGACGGGAAAAAAGCGCAGCTGCAAAAACTTCAAGTTGCGGCCCAGCAATCTGAGAAGGAACTGCTGTCAATAAAAACTCAGTGGCATGCTGAAAAAGATGCTTGCAAGTCAGTGGCCGAAGAGATGGCCGCTCTTGATCAAAAACTTGAAACATTCGATGATAAAAATACAAGGCTTACTTCCTTAAATGAGCAATGCCGTGTGCTTAAAGAGTTGCTTGCAGTGGAGCAGAATTGGCTGCAGCAACAACAAAATTATCAACGGAAAGAAGCTGCGTATCAAGAGGCGGCAAAAGAGTATAACACACTTGAATCGGCTTGGTTTGCCAATCAAGCACAAGTGTTGGCGGCAGCTCTTCATGATGGAGAAGCATGTCCGGTATGCGGCAGCATCGATCACCCAGACAAGGGCGGCAGAGAGCATCAAACAGCCGTTTCGAAAGAGGAACTGGACCGGGCAAAAACCGCAATGAATTTAGTGGATGGCCAATACCGTGATGCCTTGGCGAGAATGAATGCTTTGGCTGAGCAGCTTGAAGACAAAAAAGCAGCAACCGAAAAACTTGGCTTAGATTCCGATCTTGCAGCTGACGATTACCGGAAAGTGGAGCAAGAGAGAAGTTCGTTGGAACGGGAAGTGGCTCTGCTGCTGGCAGATAAAAAGAACTTACGCGTTTTGAAAGAGAAACTCACGAGCCAAACAGCAAAAGCTGAAAAGCTGGAAAACGATAAAACTTTACTTGCTGAAGATATGCAAAAGCAGCTGGCGGCATTTGAAACCGCAAAAGCGGTTTTCGAGCAGGCCTTGCTGGCCATACCGGAAGAAGTGCGGGTACTGTCTGTACTGCAGCGGAAAATCAGCCAGGCAATCGCAGAAAAAGGCCAGTTGGAGCTCCTATGGGAAAAAGTTCAGCAAGAGCTTCAGCAAGCGAAAGACCAGTTCACAGCTGCATCGGTAAGTGCACGGCATGCACAAAATGCAGCAACAGAAAGTGCCCAAAAGACAGACAGGACCGGACAGCAATTTAAAGAAGCGTTGCAGAATTCTGGTTTCGAATCGGAACAGGCCTATCAGCAAGCTAAACTTTCAGAATCAGGCCGGGCAGCTTTAAAGGAATCCATTCAGAACTTTAAACAAAACCACCATACATTGACTGAACAAGTTAAAGAACTGCAGGAAATGCTATTCGGACGGACAAAATCCGATTTGGGTATGCTGGAAGCTGAGCTTAGCCAATTGAAAAGGGAATACGAAGCGGCACTGACAGTATGGAACCAGTCGAAAGATTACAGGCTTACAGCACTCGACTTGGCAGAAAATATTACAGAATCATATGGAAAAGCGGCACAGGCCGAACAGCAATTAAACCGGATTGCGGACCTGCATGACATGATCCGCGGACAAAACAATATGAAGATCTCGTTCGAGCGGTATTTGCAGATCGAGTACTTGGAGCAGATTATCGAGTCAGCAAATGAGCGGCTAAAAAATCTGTCGAACGGACAATTCTATTTGATTCGCAGCGACCGGCAAGAAGCCCGCGGCAAGCAAAGTGGCCTTGGCTTGGATGTGTATGACGCTTATACCGGACAGACGCGCGATGTGAAAACCTTATCGGGCGGCGAGAAGTTCAATGCATCGCTGTGCTTGGCGCTGGGCATGGCTGATGTGATCCAAAGTTTCCAAGGCAATGTAGCGATTGATACCATGTTCATTGATGAAGGATTCGGCTCACTTGACGATGAATCGTTAAATAAATCAATTGACACGCTGATTGACTTGCAGAAGTCAGGACGCATGATTGGAGTCATTTCGCATGTTCAGGAATTGAAAGCGGCGATACCGGCCATTTTGGAAGTGAGAAAATCGAAAGAAGGCTTTAGCCAGACAAAATTCCTGATTAAATGACAAAACGAGCATGCCATCTTTTCTTCCTTTGTTTAAAGTGCCCTTGAATAGTAAATGGTAACAATGACAGGGAATTTGCGGAAGGGAGATGCGGGTGGATACGATTCTTTACTTTGGTTTTACAGCATCCTATGCATTGATTCTAGTGTGGGCATTTGCTAAACAGCAATCTTGGAATTTTATGTCCTTTATTTACCTGGTGCTGCTAGGACTTATTTATGACAATGGAATTGTCGCGATTGGCAAGTTTATCGGGGAAGGGCCATTGCTTGAAAATTTGAATTTACTGCGCTTTTGGAGCCATGCTTTTTTGACTCCGACGCTTGTGTTGTTTTCATGGGGAGCATTAAACCGGGCAGGAGTTGGCTGGACCAAGAAAAAAGCGGTTTTTGCAGCTGCCGTGATTTACACGGCAGCGCTGATTATAATCGAGATTGCCCTTGAAGCTTGGGGGCTGGAATTGGAAGCCGAGCAGCAGTATGGGGTACTGCGATACGCATCAGCTGAACCAGCCGAAGGTCCGCCGATTATGATTTTGCTGGTTACAGCAGTATTGATTGCAGCAGGAATTCTGTTATGGAAAAAAGCTGGCTGGAAATGGATGCTGATCGGCGCGGGTCTTATGACAATAGGCAGTGCTGTGCCGATTCCAGTAGAGAGCTCAGCTGTAACGAATGCTTTTGAATTGATATTGCTGTTTACATTTGTGTGGACAAAAGTTCATCTGGAGTCAGAAGAATGAAATTAAAGGAGCCAAGAATATGAAAAATTTTTCTTTCAAAACACGGATGATTTATTTCGGAGCAATCGCTTTTGTCAGTTTGGCATTTTTCGCACTGCAATTGTATGCGCATTTGAATGGTCCAGGAGGAACCGGCTCGGTCGTCCTGCTTATTTTATGGGGCATGATGGTAGTCTTCGGAATAGCTGGCATCGTTTATAGTGTGGCAAAAAGGGACCGTCATCAGAAATGACGGCCCTTTTTATTTTGCAGAAAAGACGGAATAGCGTGGATACTTAAGATCCGTGGGAAATCCGAAAAAGCTATGGTAAAGTTTAAGAAGATTTCAAAATCAGGAGTGGAAAACGATATGACGAAAAAGTTGAATCCTCAAGAGCTAATTGGATTGATTGATAAAGAGGCAGATATTATTATTCCCATTGCAAATGGAGAGCCGGTTCATCTGCTTGATATATTGGAAGAAAACGTGGATAAATTGCAGGGTGTAAAAATCCATCAAATGCTGGCTTTGCGAAGCCGTCCTTATATACAAGGTGAATACGAGCAGCTTAAACACGTTTCTTATTTCCTGAGCGGCGCAACCCGCAAAGTGTATCAGCAAGCGAAAATGGAGCTGGTGCCAAACAATTTTCATGAAGTTCCGCGGATGCTTCAGAAAGTGACAAAAATGTCGATGATTATGACGGTGGCTTCTCCGATGGATGAGCATGGCTACTTTACATTCGGCACGCAAGCGGATTACGTCTCGGAGTTTGTTGGCAAAGTGCCATTTATCCTGGAAGTCAACGATCAGATGCCAAGGACATACGGGCGCAACCAGATCCATATTAGCCAGATTGCGGGTTTCGTGGAACATCATGCACCATTGACTGAAGAGAAAACAGCTGCTGTGAGCGATAAAGATTTGTTGATTGCTGCCTCAGTCATTGAAGATATCCAAGACGGAGACACGTTGCAAATCGGGATTGGATCTGTGCCAAATGCAGTCATCTCAATGTTAAAAGACCATCGCCATCTTGGCATCCATACGGAAATGCTGCCCGATGGCATCGTGGATCTCGTGAAAGCAGGTGCAGTGGACGGCACGAGGAAATTTACGAACCCTGGAAAAATTGTAGCAACATTTGCATACGGATCAAAGAAATTATATGACTTTATCGACAACAACCCGGTAGTCGAATTCCTGCCGGTGAGCATTGTCAACGATCCGCGTGAAATTGCTAAAGAAAAAAATATCGTTTCCATCAATGCGACGACTGAAGTAGATTTGTTTGGGCAATGCGCTTCTGAAACGGTAGGCGGCAAATATTATTCGTCAAGCGGCGGCCAAATTGATTTTGCCCGCGGTGTGCGTTTTGCAGAAAACGGAAAAGGCTATATTTGCATGCAGTCCACTGCTAAAAACGAAACCATTTCACGGATAAAATTGCAGCTTGCACCTGGATCAGTAGTGACAACCGGCAAAAACGACGTGGACAGCATTGTAACGGAATACGGCATTGCGCGCCTTCATGGTGTGTCGATATCAGAACGGGCCAAACGGCTGATTGCTATCGCCCACCCGAATTTCCGGGAAGAACTGCTATTTGATGCGAAAAAGAACGGCATTGTAATTTAATGAAATCAGAGAACCATTCCCGGCTCATGCGGGAATGGTTTTTTATATGAACAACAAAACGGTCTTCTTTACTAAAGATAGCAAACGATATATACTTACCTAAGTAAGTAATTTGGAAGGGGCTGCTTATGCAAAAATTACTGTTCCATGAAATCCACCAGAAATCACGCTTATCTGTGAAAGAAGTAAACGAAGCATTGAAAGAGTTTGATTTATATAGTTCCCAATGGTCAATTCTTTTTTGCTTAAAGCAATTCAATTCAATGACCCAAAAAGAAATTTGGCAATATTTGAATGTAGAAGCTCCTACGGTCACAAGAACTTTAATGAGATTGGAACAAAGTGGCTGGGTTGTCCGGAAGGAAGGGGCAGATAAGCGGGAACGCATCGTTCAATTGTCCGAACAGGCAGAGAAAATTGTGCCGGAAATCGAAAAGCGAATTCTGGAAGTGGAAGAGAGCCTGGTTTCTCCTTTATCGGAAGATGAGCAGAAGCTGCTGATTGCACTGTTAAAAAAAATAGGGGAATAATAGCAAGTAGAAAAGGATGTAACGAATGATTGAAAAAAGACCGATTTGGACAAAAAGTTTTGTCAATATATCCATAAGCACATTTTTTATTTTTATTGTATTTTATGCTTTATTAACGTTTATTCCGATTTATGTAATGACTGACATGGAAGGCACTGCGACACAAGGTGGTTTGGCTGTTTCAGCTTTCTTGATTTCAGCTATTATCATGCGCTTTTTCGCAGGGTTGATCCTGGAGAAATACGGAAAGAAAAAGATTTTGATAGTCAGCGTGCTGATGTTCACCATCAGCACCATTCTGTATATTTTTATAGGGGGGTTCACGGCTCTATTGTTTCTGCGTTTTTTCCATGGAATCTGGTTTGGACTGGTCACAACAGTTGCGGGGGCAATTGCAGCGGATATCGTCCCGCCGGAACGCCGTGGAGAAGGGCTTGGCTATTATGGCATTGCCATGAACCTGGCCATTGTAGCAGGACCCTTTATCGCTTTAACTTTACAGCCATTTATGGCTGCACGAAGCATTTTCGCTGTTCTTGGGGTAATTATGGTCATTGGGTTCTTTTGTGCTCTATGGGTCAAAGTAAATGAAAATCCGCCAGTGGCCAAAAAAGAAAATCGGAAACTGGGATTCAATGATTTTGTAGAGAAAAAAGCAGTGCCCATTGCAAGCGTCAGTTTTTTTACTTCGTTTGCCTATGCCAGCATCATCTCATTCATATCCGTATATGCTGCATCGCTGGGCCTGATCAAAACGGCCAGCTTTTTCTTTGTGGTATACGCAGTAGCCATGCTGTTAGTCAGACCGTTTAGTGGCCGACTTTTCGATTCGGTAGGGCCGAATATTGTGATCATCCCTTCTTGTATCATGTTTGCGGTTGGCCTGTTTGCGCTTAGCCAAACCGAGACTGCATGGATGTTCCTGCTGTCTGGTGCTTTAGTGGGGATTGGATACGGTACATTACTGCCTAGCTTTCAGGCGCTAGCCATCCAAGCGGCGGACAAACACCGGAGTGGCTATGCAACAGGCACGTTTTTCGCTTTATACGATTTCGGAATCGCCATCGGCTCCATTTCGCTCGGAATTATTGTCGCAGCTTTCGGCTACTCGAATTTGTATTTAATCCTGTCTGTTTTTGTTTTATGCACCGTCTTCTACTATATATGGATCATGAAAAAGCAAAAAACTGCAGCCAACTAAGAAAAGCGGAAGCACCCGTGTAGATTCGACGGGCATAAGACGATTCGGCGAAGCGGCATGTTTTCAGCCGCACAGCCGAAGTGGCTTATGACCAGAGAACCTAGCCGTTGGAGCTAGACAGCGCAAAAACACAAGCGTCTGATGCTTGAGAAACTTTAAATTTTATACTCTCTTAAAATCAAAAACAGGCATCCCACGTATTGGGACGCCTGTTTTGTTATTAAATAACGTTTAATGTGACTTCCCCAATGCCTTGGTAGCTGGCAGTATAGAGGCCTTTTTCCAATTTATGGGGAAGGATAAATGTGCCGGACGAAACAGACATGCCTTTTTCAAGCTTCAAGCCATGTCCCGCCAATTCAGTGACAAGCCATTTTACAGCATGTACAGGATGATCCAGAACTGCTGAAGAAGTAGCGGAGGCGATTTCTTTCCCGTTAAAGCACAAGGTTCCTTCAATTTCGGCTAATTGTTCGTATGTCAAACCGTCTACAGGTTTTCCGACAATAATTTTGCCGGCTACTGCGCTGTCCGCGATGACTTGCCCAAGGGTGATGTTAGGGAACCAATCCTCGAAACGGGAATCGGGTACTTCGATGCCAGGGGCGACTAGTGTTTTCTCTAAAATTGTTTGAACATCGTCTTCTACGGATAAATCTTCTTTAACAATAAAAATCAATTCAATTTCAATCAAAGGAGAAGACAACATTTCTAGAGAGACGGTTCCGCCGCTTAGCGCGGAAGTGGTCAAAGCTCCGTATAAAGGTGTATCTGAACCGAATAATTCCTGGGTTTCAGGGCTGGTTAAACTGATTTTATAACCTGCCAGCTGTTCATCGGAATCCGCTGCTTTTTTATCGGTCAAAATGTGCTGAAGTTTATAAGCTTCGTCTTTTTTCAAAAAAGGGGGGATTAGCTCTTTTGTAATTTGTTTCTTATGTATGTAAGCCTCGTAAAGAATATCGGCCATTTTCTGGCTGCTGAAGTTAATTGATTCCATTTTTGATATCTCCTTTCGAATCTTTTGAATAATCATATCATTTGAATTGTTATTTTGAAATAAGGATTGCCGGTTAAAGTTCCAGAACCGTACTTACAAGCAAAATTCCTTTAAATAAAGAAAAATCCGTTGTCCTTTAAAAAGGGAAACGGATTTGTTCGTCATAATACGTAAAGAAAAACCGACAAGAAATGGCAAAGGCTGCCCAGCAAAATGAAAATATGAAATATTTCGTGGAAACCTAAATATTTAGAGGAAAGGAACCTCGGTTTTAAGCCATAGATGATTCCTCCAACTGTGTAAAGGAGACCACCTACAACCAGCAGAATTAATCCATTGAGAGGCAGACTATCAGCAAGCGGGACTACAGCGAAAATGATGATCCACCCCATGGCAATATATAAAGCTGTAGAAAGCCAGCGCGGAGAGTGAAACCATACCATTTTAAAGAAGATGCCACTCAAGCCGATGGCTGCTACGAATCCGAATAATGACCAGCCAAGTGGACCTTCAAGTGCGATTAGACAAAAAGGGGCATACGAGCCGGCAATCAATGCAAAAATCATGGAATGGTCCAGCTTTCTTAAAAAAGCGATTAAACGCGGATTGGCGATTGCCGTATGATATATTGCCGAAGCCAAATACAAACACATCAAGCTGACGCCAAAAATAATGACAGACGCAAGATGAAGCGGCGGAGCATCGGCATAGGCAGCTTTGATGACCATGGCGAGCAATGCGATAAAGGACAAAACAGCTCCTGCCAAATGGGATAATGCATTAAAAGGTTCTCTTATGTATGTGTTCATGGGATATGCCCCTCTCTTTATCTAGTTATTGAAACTGCTTGTAATGATACTCTTATTGTTTTTTGTGGTCAAGCTTGGAGAAAGTTAGGCAGTGAGGTAAAATTAACCGTATCAAATAACGTACTGAAGGTGATAGTTATGAAAGATGCAGAACAGTTGCTTAAAAATCTCTGTCTCCAAAGCGGAGTTTTACTGGAAGATATCCCAAAAATCGATTTATATATCGATCAAGTCATTCAACTGTTTGAAACCAGTTTTGATGATGCAAAAAGAAATGAAGAAGAAAAGATATTAACGAAAACAATGATTAATAATTATGCGAAAGGCAAGCTCTTTTATCCAGTCCAAAACAAAAAGTATACGCGTAATCATATTATGTTGATTAGTCTGATTTATCAGATGAAGAGTGCTTTATCCATCAATGATGTGAAACAAGTTCTTGAGGGCATTAATAAAAAAGCCCTGGAGCAAAACTTAAACCTAGAAAGTTTCTATGAAAGTTATTTAAAGCTCCAGCAAGGAAATATCAATATTTTTGCGGAAGGATTAAAGGAACAAGGCCAGCGGGTTAGACAGGAAGTTTTGGATGTAGAAGGAGCACAAGAAATTGAACAAGTTTTGCTTATTGCGTCGCTAGTGCATACCAGCAATCTTTATAGAAGAGCTGCAGAAAAAATGGTGGATGAAATGAAAGAGCGGAGGAAGGGCGAATGACCAAAGTGTTGATAGATGCAGATGGCTGCCCGGTAGTGGATTTGACAATTTCAATCGCTAAGCAGTTCAAGCTTCCTGTCTTGCTGCTTTGCGATACAACTCACAATATGCAGCGGCCGGGAGCGGAAACCATTATTGTTTCAAAAGGCGCAGACGCCGTAGATTTCGTGCTGGTGAACCGTGTCGATAAAGGAGACGTTGTAGTGACGCAAGATTATGGGCTCGCCGCCATGGTGCTTGCCAAACGGGGCTTTCCAATTGATCAGAATGGCCGTATCTATTCTGAAGAGAATATCGATCAACTTCTTTACAGCCGCCACATTTCTAAAAAAGTCCGGCAAAGCGGTGGCCGAATGAAAGGCCCTAAAAAGCGCAGACAAGAAGATAATGAAAAGTTTGAAGAAAGTTTATTTATGTTATTGGGTGGATTGATAACTCAATGAAAAAAATGGACCCGGAAATTCACTCGGGTCCATTTTTTTCAATTATTAAATTGTCCAACGGTTGTTGACCAAGGCCACCAATACCCATTTCCCATTGCTATTTTTCTCAAAAACCATGTTGAGGTTCTGCCAATCCATCTGGTCATACTGCTCAGTTCCAGGATAATAGAATTCTACAATATGGCCGTTAGGGAAACGTTCCCTAATTTGTTCGCGTGTCATCGGTTGTTGAGTTTGTCCAAATTGTTCTTTTTCATTGTATGAGGCACTCATCAAGTACTCGTCATAATAACCGGCTGGCGTTAAGTTGATTGGAAAACCGCTGCCATCCTGATAGCCCCATCTATAGACCTGTTGATTTTCCATAAATCCAGGCAATTGCGCTTTAGTGAAGGTTACACCTTCATTATTGAGGCAGCCTCCACTGTATGGGCAAAACGTCAATCCTTTTTGAGTGCTGACATACTTGGAGACGGCTATAAAGTCCTTCTCTTTCAAATCCACTAAAATATCATTGGCGGTTTCAAGCAAAGTCAACTTATCAGGGATAAAAGACGGTTCCATGGAACGGGCCAGAAATGCGGCAAATTGCGCACGAGTAACCTGGCGATCTGGCCGGAAAGTATTATCGGGATATCCATTGATGACCCCTTGATAAGTAAGTCTGGATACGGCTTTATACGAAGAAATGTTAGGGCTCATGTCTGAGAAACCAGCAGCTGGAGCTTCGGGGAAATCAAAAGCCCGGTCAAGCATCACCGCTGTTTGTCCGCGGGTGACTTTTAAGTTAGGTCGGAAATAATTGCCTGGAAATCCGGTGATAATGCCTTCCTGTGCAGCGGAGGCGATATATCCGGACGCAAAGTGGTTAGCTGCTACATCTTTAAATGGCGTAGCCCGTTTCGTTCCGTCGAGTTTAAGTGCACGTCCAATCATTGTAGCCGCTTGTGCTCGCGTGACAGGGGCATTTGGACGGAAAGTGCCGTCCGGATAACCGGATACAATCCCTTTTTCATGCAAGTAAATAACCTCTGGGGCAAAAGGATCATTGGCGAAAAAATCATCGAATGTCACGACAGCTTTTGCGGGGACAGAAAAAGCACTGAATACAAGCATGAGCGCTGCTGCTAGAGACAAAATTGATTTCATTTTCATCCCTCCCTGGTTAAGTCGATTTTACCACAAAATAGAGAGAAAATGTACAAAAAGACTGTTTTTTCTGACAATTAACTTATGGACTTAGGATAACTTTTATGAATAATTTTAAAGAGTAGGGGAATACCAAGAACAAAGAGATTGATCCAATGAAAGGAGAACCTTATGGATAAAATTCTGATTGTCGTGACCAACCATTCGGCTCTAGGCAGAAGAGGAAAGAAAACAGGGCTTTGGCTAAGGGAATTGACGGATTTTTATCATGAAGTTAGGGATCTATTCGAAGTGGATATTATTAGTACTGCCCCTCAGCGGGTGCCTATAGATCCGAGAAGTTTACTGGAAGTGCTGACCAATAAAAAGACAAGGGCTTACTACATGAATGATGAGTTAATGGACCAAATTAGACATCCGCTTACACCTGACCAAGTAGACGGCACGGATTACGCTGCTATTTACTTTGCCGGAGGGCACGGAACCATGTGGGATTTCTTGGACAATAAACAATTACAGGAACTGACGAAGACGATTTATGAGAAAGGAGGCATTGTCTCAGCAGTATGCCATGGGCCGTGCGGCTTGTTGAATGTTCAGTTGTCTGATGGACGTTACCTGCTGTCGGGGCATGTCGTAACAGGTTTCTCGAATCAGGAAGAAAAAATTATAGGACTCTATAAAGATATTCCATATTCTCTTGAGGATAGCTTGAGGGGACGTGGAACTCTCTTTAAACAGGCGGCGCTGCCATTTACTTCATGCGTCATCTTGTCGGGACGCTTGATTACGGGACAAAATCCCGCATCAGCAAGGGGAGTTGCTCTAAGGGTAATTGAACAATGCCGGCAACTGGAAGAAAAAGAATATCATTACAAAATGGAAGCGTAATTCAGCTTCCATTTTGTTTTCGCCGTTGTATATATTGTAAAGCTTCCTGCGGAAAATCCGTCTGGATAATATTGAACCCCTTGTCAGCCAGCCACCCCCATCCTTTGTCAGGGTCAGTTCGAGACAAAGAATCGCAATGTCCGGCGTTTTCAGCATCATCCAAGGCATTGCTCCATACATTAGCCTGATTTCTCAGATGTTGCATGACCGGTTTAGAGATAACTTTATCCGATTCGCTGTAAAAAAGAATTTCAATGGCGATTGGAGAAACAGTGTTAAATAATTCATCAAGCTGGCTCAGATTGCTATCTTGGATTTTATGCATATAATGCATGGCCTTTTTCTTGGATTGAAAAAATTCACGGACTTTTCCAACGGGTTCGCCGCTTTTCAATAATAGATGGTCAAATGCATCCAGTTCTTCCAACAGGTCATATAGTTTTTCACGGTAAAACCAAGCTTTATCTGCGTTGACTAGGGCTTTTCCTTTGACGAGAGAAAGCACTTCCCGAAGAGTAGGAATTTTCTCATCTGTTAGCCGGGCGATTCTTCCTCCGTTTCTTTCTTTCAAGGCCAGTGAGCGGATTTGAGATAACGTCAGGTCTGAAATTTTTCCAGTGCCATCAGTCATTCGGTCAACGGAAGAATCATGCATCACGATTAAGTGGCCGTCTTTTGTTTGTTGAAGGTCTAGTTCTATCAAATATATTTGCTGGTCCAGACAATGCTGAACGGCGCCCAATGAATTTTCAGGAACGGTATTCCAAAGACCGCGGTGGGCTGCAGCGAAAAAAGGATGTTGTTTTTGCCGCAATGCCTCTAAAAAATGCGAGTAGTGGTCAAAACCTAAAGCTGTTGATTGCCATTTCTCACTCATTAACTATCCCTCCGATATGCCAGAAAGATTATACAATCTTTACCAATACCCGCTAATCGTAACGTTTAATCCGAATAGTAACAGGGTATTTTCAATTAATTACTATTTCATATTTAGGGGGAGTTTTGAAATGGCTGAAAGATCGGTAATAGGATATTACGACAGCGAAAAAGAAGCAATTAACGCAATAGAAGAATTAAAATTACAAGGTTACCGGCCAGAAGACATTTCAGTGCTCAGCAAGAGTAAGGGAGAAACGGAAACGGTAGTTGAAGAAACAGGAACTCACGCTGGCGAAGGTGCAACAACCGGTATTCTAACGGGTGGGGCGCTTGGTGGCTTAGGTGGAGTGCTGGCCGGGATCGGGGCACTGGCGATTCCGGGAATCGGCCCGATCATCGCGGCAGGGCCAATTGCAGCAGGCCTTACAGGGGCGGCAGCAGGTGCTGGAATCGGCGGACTCACGGGTGCTTTGATTGGCATGGGGATTCCTGAAGAAGAAGCGAAAGAATATGAAACCCATTTCAATAAAGGCAAAATCCTAGTGCTGCTGGATGATGACAATGACAGGGACAAAGACACGCTCGGTCGAGCGAATAGAAGTGTTTTATAGTGCATGAAAGTAAAGCCATCCTCAGAAAAAGGGTGGTTTTTTTGAAAGGAACTTAAAAGGGAGGAAAGATTATGTCGTTTATTCGGAAAGTAGTGACAGAAAACGCTCCATACCATGTGGACCAAAAAGAAATTGTTGTCGCCGTCAAGAATTTATTTGGAGGCCATTACGACGACATTGAACGGCTGTTGCGGGTGTTCGGAAATGGACAGATTGAAGGGCGTTATTTTGCTGCTCCACTTGAATGGTTTGAAAGGGAGCGGGGACTGGAAGAAAAAAACCAGCTGTATATAGAAGAAGCAGTGCGAATGGGCAGCAATGCAGTAAAGCGCTGTCTTGAAGAAGCAGGAGTGGATAAAGGTGAAATCGACGCTTTTATTTTTGTTTCCAGTTCAGGCATGTCCACTCCTACCATTGATGCCCGTATCATGAACGAATTGCACTTGCCGGCCCATATTAAACGGCTTCCATTATGGGGATTGGGATGTGCAGGAGGAGCTTCCGGAATAAGCCGTGCCCACGATTATTGCATGGCTTATCCAGATGCCAAAGTGCTTGTGCTGTGCTTGGAGCTATGCAGCTTGACCTTCCAGCGCTCCAACACATCCAAAAGCAATTTGATCGCTACTTCTTTGTTTGCTGATGGCGCAGCATGTGCTTTGGTGACAGGAAAAAACGACCGGACTGCCGGGGCCGGTTTC
Source organism: Planococcus sp. VCh962 (assembly GCF_057748275.1). Taxonomy (NCBI): domain Bacteria; kingdom Bacillati; phylum Bacillota; class Bacilli; order Caryophanales; family Caryophanaceae; genus Planococcus; species Planococcus sp. VCh962. The sequence continues at coordinate 178,690 of NZ_JBYLHS010000005.1, read as the reverse complement.
TTTATAAAAGAAACCCAATCGACGCTGATGCGGGATTCTGAAGACGTCATGGGCTGGGACATCAAAGATGAAGGGCTGCATGTTGTGTTTTCGCGGGATATCCCGAAAATCATCGAAAGCTGGTTAAAACCGAATGTTGACCTGTTTTTGAATAAAATCGGAAAAACATCGGCTGATATCATACACTTCGTGGCTCACCCAGGCGGTAAAAAAGTGCTGACAGCCTATGAGAAATCACTCGGCATCACCAAAGAAAAAACGGACGTATCCAGAAATGTCCTGGCGCAATATGGAAATATGTCCTCTCCAACTGTGTTGTTCGTTTTGAAAGATTTTATGGAGAAAAAGCCGAAGAGCGGGGAAGAGGGGCTTTTGACAGCGCTGGGGCCGGGATTCAGTTCCGAAATGCTTTGGCTGGAATGGGGAGAAGTCAGCCCATGACATTTTTTTATCTATTAGCCGGATTCGTTATTGTTCAGCGGCTGCTTGAGGTGATGTATGCCAAATCCAATGAGCGGAAAATGAAAAGCCAGGGTGCAATCGAGGTCGGTGCGGAACATTATAAGTGGATTGTCTTGTTGCATATCCTGTTCTTTGTTTCACTTATAGCTGAAGTGATATTTATACAGCAAGGCCTCGGAAAAGCGTGGGCTGTGTTTTTAGTGATTTTTATCATCGCTCAAATTCTCCGCATATGGGCACTGGCTTCCTTGGGGCGTTTCTGGAATACCAAAATCATTGTGCTTCCTGGAGCGGAAAAAGTAAAAAAAGGGCCATATCGGTGGTTGCCTCATCCTAACTATATGGTTGTCGCGCTGGAGATAGCCGCCCTTCCTCTCATATTCGGAGCTTGGCGTACTGCTGTCGTTTTTTCGATTACAAATGCATTGCTGCTGCTTTGTGTCCGAATTCCTGCTGAAGAAAAAGCTTTACAGGAATTAGAGGATTAAAGAAAAGCAAAATTTTTTTGACTTTGTAGTTAAAAAGTATTTTATAGGGTATACAAATGAATATACGTATCTATCATGTTTCTATTTGGAGGGATTTTGATGAAAAAATCGACAATGAACACAGTAATAGGAAGCGCACTTGCTGCAGCCGCGGGAATCTTTGTTTACCGCGCTTATCAGGAAAAAAATACTGTAGAAGTGGCTGAAGACATAGACATGAGAAACAGTGTGAAAGTGGACCAGCGTGAAAGTGTGGAAGCAGATGTAGATCCTGCTGAAAAAGGGCTTACGCAACTGGATTCAGCTTATCGTGATGAATGGCAGGCAAATGCCTTCCCGCAAACGCATAGAGAATTGAAAGAGCTGGAAGAAGAATAAGGATTAAACAAAAGAGCGAAAGCGGGCACGATATTGCTTTCGTTCTTTTTACTGTGAACTTTTAATGTTTAACTAAGAGAGAGAAGTGTAAAATATGTGGATTAAAAAACCTTTTTTTGAGTACGCAACAGCGGTTTTGCTGATTGTTATTATTCTTTTTTTTCTGGGCAAAATCGATTATGCATTATGGCCATTTAAAGTCATCATTGCGACAGTTTTCGCCCCTATACTGATTGCCGGACTCTTATATTATCTGATTCGTCCCTTGCTTCATCTATTGATGCGCTTTATGCCAAAGGTGGCTGGGATCACAGTGGTGTTTTCTTTGATTGTGATTTTTCTATCGGCCTTGGTTTATTTTTTCGGGCCAACGATAAAAGAACAGCTGGCAAGCGTTGCAGATTTGGCGCCTCAAACAGTAGAAGAAGTAACAGAGGAATCAGATAATGCCTTGTCTGATTTTGAATTTGGCGGCTTATCGGGAAATGAAATAAAAAATCGGGTGTTAACATACATAGAGAATGCATCAAACAGTTTAATGGAGAACGTAATGACTATTCTGACCACTTTGATGAATATAGCCGTTGTGTTGGTTGTGGTGCCGTTTATTTTATTTTTCCTATTGAAGGACGATGAAAAATTGATTCCGTATTTGATGAAATACCTTTCAGAAGAACATAAGCCGGAAGGCAGGAAATTGCTGAAAGACGTTGATCAGACTCTGTCAGATTATATACTGGGCCAGGCCACTGTAGCAGTGGTTGTTGGAATACTTATGTATATCGGTTACCTGATCATTGGGCTGGATTATGCGCTTCTGCTTGCAGTTTTTGCCATGTTCCTGATCATCATTCCGTTTTTAGGACCCATTATTGGCATCATTCCTGCTCTTTTTGTCGCATTGACAAGCGGGGAACCTTTTTTGGCTGTAAAGGTCTTATTGGTTCTATTAGTAGTGCAGCAGTTAGAAGGAAACTTGATAACTCCCAATATCATGGGGCACCGTTTAAATATTCACCCTTTAACGATTATTTTATTATTGTTAATCGCCGGGGCTCTTTACGGTTTTGTCGGCATACTGATTGCCATTCCGCTTTATGCGGTCCTTAAAACCTTGGTGCATAACTTTCGCCTGTTTATTCGCTTGCGGAAAAAGAGGGAAATTGCAAGAACAGGGTAAAAAGAACCAGGGATTAAAAAACAATGAGTTTATTTACTTAGGAAGGTTCTGAATCTTGAAAGTTTATGATATATTATGTAGTAGTATTTTATGAAAAGAACAAAGGGGGCACCAAAATGAAAAAGTTTACTTTATTGTTCCTTCTTGTCTCATTGATGCTGGTTCTTGCAGCATGTGGATCGAATGATTCTGCTGATGATACAAGTGGGTCTGGTGGGGAAAGTGAAAGCAAAACTTACAAAGTCGGCATTGATACAACGTATCCACCGTTCGAGTTTGAAGAAAATGGCGAGTACACAGGGATTGACATCGATATCATCAATGCAATTGCGGAAAGCCAAGGATTTAAAATTGAATTCAACCCGATGGACTTCGGCGGAATCATTCCGGCATTGCAAGCTGGCCAATTGGATGTGGCAATTGCAGGGATGAGTATCACGGATGAGCGCAAAAAAGTAGTGGATTTCTCTGATCCTTACTTTGATGCAGGTTTGTCATTGGTAGTCAGCAAAGACAATAACGATATCATGACGTTGGATGATTTGAAAGGCAAGACGGTTGCAGTAAAGAGCGGGACCACAGGCTCTAAATTCGCAATGGACAATGAATCGAAATATGGCTACACAGTAGCACAATTCGAGGATAGCCCGTCGATGTTCCAGGAAGTTTCAAACGGCAACGCTGATGTACTGTTGGAAGATTATCCGGTAATTGCTTATGCCATCGCACAAAGCGGATTGGACTTGAAAACAGTTGGCGACCGCCTGACTGGCGACCAATACGGAATTGCTGTACTGAAAGGCCAAAATGCTGATTTGCTTGAAAAAATCAACGCAGGCTTGCAGGAATTGCGTGACAGCGGGGAATACGATGAGATTCTAAATAAATACATTTCTGAATAAACGCCTTACATGTAGCGCGCAGCAGCGCGCTGCATTTTTTTATTATTTTGCTTTTACGGCCATTGGATTTTCCATTTCTTAAAGTGAAAGATCCAATGGGCGTGAAAGCCCGATTGGATGAACCGGCAATCCGCAGTGGTGAGGCCCACCACGGATTGGAGTTTCTTTGTATGTAAAGGAGATGTGAAAATGGATACAGTTGTGAATGCCTTGCCTTTTTTAATGGATGGACTGCAAGTTACGCTTTATATCTTTGCCATTGCGATCGTTCTTGGTTTTATCATTGGATTGATTGTGGCGTTATTCCGTTTAGCGCCGATCAAAATATTAAATTGGATTGCGAAAATTTTTGTTGATGCAATCCGGGGAACGCCATTTATCGTTCAATTATTCTTCATCTATTTTGGTTTAAACTCACTTGGCTTTTTCTCGATGGATAATACAACAGCGGGTATTGTCACGGTAGCGATCAATGCTGGAGCTTATTTCTCGGAAATTATCCGGGCAGGTATCCAGTCGATTGATAAAGGGCAAACAGAAGCGGCGCGTTCTCTTGGTTTGAATGCTACGCAGAATATGCGCTATATCATCTTGCCACAAGCATTCCGCCGGATGTTGCCGACTATCACCAACCAAGCGATCATTTCATTGAAAGATACGTCGCTTCTGTCGGTCATCGGAATCGCTGATTTAACGCAAGAAGGGCGCATTCAGGCCAGCCAGACATTTGAAGCATTTACGATTTACTTAACGCTTGGAGTCATTTACTTCATCATTATTTACTTGCTCTCATTATTAGCGAGCTTTGTAGAAAGGAAGTTTGTATTACGATGACTATGATCAGAGTAGAAAACTTGAAAAAATCATTCGGCCCCATAGAAGTTTTAAAGGACATAAGCACGGTCATCGAAGAAAAAGAAGTGGTTTGTGTAATCGGTCCGTCGGGCTCTGGGAAAAGTACATTCCTTCGCTGCATGAATCGCCTTGAGGATATCACCGGCGGCCATGTATATATTGAAGACATTGATATTACAAACCCGAAAGTTGACATCAACAAAGTTCGGCAAGACGTCGGCATGGTATTCCAGCAATTTAACTTATTCCCGCATAAAAGTGTGTTGGAAAATATTACGCTGGCACCGATGAAATTAAAGAAAAATGACAAAAAAGCAGCCATTGAAAAAGCATATGCTTTGCTTGATAAAGTAGGATTGCGTGAGAAAGCAAATGCCTATCCTGGCGAATTGTCCGGGGGACAAAAGCAGCGTGTGGCGATTGCACGTGCGCTTGCAATGGATCCGAAAATCATGCTCTTTGATGAACCGACTTCTGCACTTGACCCCGAAATGGTTGGAGACGTGTTGGATGTTATGAAACAGCTTGCGATTGAAGGGATGACGATGGTCATCGTCACGCATGAAATGGGCTTTGCACGTGAAGTAGGAGACCGTGTCATGTTCATCGATGGCGGCTTTATCGTGGAAGAAAATGTGCCGGCTGAATTATTCGGGAACCCTCAGCACGAGCGGACAAAAGCTTTCTTGAGTAAAGTGCTGTAAGTAAAGTTGAGTGCATTGATTAAAACGGTAAGTTGAGTAAAATAATCAACAACTAAACACGTCCTTTTGGGCGTGTTTTTTTGTTGATTGATATTTTCATAAATGATTAATTTATTCAGATAATTCAAACAAATTAATACAAAACATCAGAGAAATATGTTAAATTAAAAGAACAGATAGCGGTACGATGAGAGGTGGGAAAGATGAAAAAGTTCAGTTTCTTACTGATTCTTTTGTCATTGATTCTTATCGTAGCAGCGTGCGTGCAGCAGAATGGAGAATCTGAAGGAGAAGGTGGCAGCGAAGGAGAAGCAAACGTTGAAAATGAGGAAGCCGAAGGAGTCTATACTGTGGGCATTGACACCACGTATCCGCCTTTCGAATTCCAGGTAAGCGGAGAATACCAAGGGATTGACGTTGAGCTTATCAAAGCGATTGCTGAAAATCAAGAGTTTGAAATTCAGTTCCGTCCAATGGATTTTGTCGGGATCATTCCAGCACTGGAAGAAGGCAACTTGGATCTGGCGATTGCAGGGATGAGCATTACAGAAGAACGGAAAGAAGTGTTGGATTTCTCTGATCCTTATTTCGATGCAGGGTTGGCGCTGGTGACCACAAAGGACAATACGGAGATTGACTCTTTGGAGGATTTGGACGGAAAGATCATCGCTGTAAAAAGCGGGACAACTGGATCGAAATTTGTCGGTGAAAACCAAGAGAAATATGGCTATAGAATCGCTTATTTTGATGACAGTCCTTCTATGTTCCTGGAAGTTGCAAATGGGCACGCAGATGCTTTAGTAGAGGATTACCCGGTGATTGCTTACACAATTACTACACGAAATCTTGATCTGAAAACAGTCGGAGAACGTTTGACAGATGAGCAATACGGCATTGCAGTTTTAAAAGGACAGCATGGCGAATTGCTGCAACAAATTAATGAAGGGCTTCAGCAATTGAAGGATGATGGTACGTACGAAAAGATTGTGACTAAATACATTAAGAGCTGAAAGTTTCCTGAAAACCCGGTCTGACGTTGATGCTAGACCGGGTTTTTTCTTGATGGATTAATTAGCAATCAACGGAGAATCGTATTTTTGCTGTTACTGGTCGCATTTTCTTCACTACTGGTCGTATTTCTCCTATAACTGGTCGTATTTCACCAGCAACTGGTCATATTTTCAAAAAAACATCAAAAAAACATCAAAAAACCGGTTTGGACAGCTGTCCAAACCGGTTTTTATATTTTATTCTTCGTCGAAAACATGAACTTTCGTCATTTTATCGCCGTTTTTCATTGCTTTTGCAGTTTCAAGGCCTGAAGTTACTTGGCCGAAAACAGTGTGAACGCCGTCAAGATGCGGTTGTGGTTCGTGAACGATAAAGAACTGGCTTGATCCAGTGTCTTTTCCGGCATGTGCCATAGACAAGCTGCCCGCTTGGTGTTTATGTGGGTTGCCTTCAGTTTCACATTTGATTGTTTTGCCGCTGCCGCCAGCGCCAGTTCCTGTAGGGTCCCCGCCTTGAGAAACGAAACCTGGAATTACACGATGGAATGTTACATCATTGTAGAATCCGGAGTTTGCAAGATCCTCAAAGTTTTTTACTGTATTAGGTGCTTCATTTGGAAAAAGTTCGAATTCAATAATTTCGCCGTTTTCCATGTGGATGTGTCCTTTTTTCGCCATTAATAACATCTCCTTTTCAAGTTGTACATTCATCAGTATATCGATTTTTTATGTAACTGTATAATCATATGGCATATTACAATGCTTTCAATGATCCTCCGTCTACTACTAGAGACTGGCCTGTCATATAGGAATTAGCAGCAGAAGCGAGAAAAACGACAATTTTCGCAAATTCTTCAGGTTTTCCATAACGGCCAATCGGAATCTGTCCTTTCCTGCGCGCAACGATTTCTTCAATCGGCACATTTTGGTTCTCCGCTGAAATTTGATCAAGTTCTTCAAGGCGATCAGTCGAAATGCGGCCCGGTCCAATTGTGTTTACTAAGATATTGTCTTTGGCCACTTCTCGGGCTAAAGTTTTAGAGAATCCGACCATGCCGGCGCGAAATGTATTCGATAAAATCAGCCCATCAATCACTTCTTTTGTTGAAGAAGATGAAATATTAATGATGCGGCCAAACTGCTGTTCTTTCATATAGGGCAAGACGGCACGTGATGCTCGAATATAACTCAACAAATTTCGGTCAAAAGCGGTATACCAGTCGCTGTCAGTGACATCGTCAAAGCCGCCTGCTTTTGGGCCTCCGGTATTGTTGATCAGGATATCAATGCGACCAAATTGTTCGCCTGCAAATTGAAATAAAGAAGCAATATCTTCTTCTTTTGACATATCGCATACACGGTAATGGACATTGTCATTTCCAGACTGCTGTTTGATTTCTTCGGCTGTTGCTTGAAGCGCTTCTTCATCGCGGCTTGAAATAAGGACAGTTGCTCCTTCTTTAGCGAATTCACGTGCTGTTGCCTTGCCAAGCCCTTTACTTGAAGCCATCACGACCACTATTTTATCTTTGATTCCTAGCTCCATGCCCTTCATCCTCTCGATTGTTCTTCAAGTATTAGTGTACTGAAAGAAAGCAAAAAATGCAGTCAAAACATAGAAAATTCGAACTTTTATTTTTGCAAGTTCAATCATTAGTCTGATTGCGTGAAATAGGGGGAAATATGATAGGATATAGGTACTGATTAGATTAGGAGTGTTATAAATGGAAGAACGCGAAATTTTTGATATAACGATTATTGGCGGCGGCCCAACAGGTCTGTTTGCTTCCTTTTACGGCGGTATGCGCAAAATGAAAGTGAAAATCATTGACAGTTTGCCTCAACTGGGCGGGCAGCTGACTGAGCTATACCCGGATAAATTTATTTACGATGTCGGCGGATTCGAAAAGGTGCTGGCAAAAGATTTAGTTGACAATTTGGTGCGTCAAGCAAACTATGGCGACCCGGCTATCTGTTTAGAAGAAACGGTATCAGAGGTGGAGCGAGAAGGCGACCATTTTATGATCCGGACTGATAAAGGCAAGCATTACACGAAATCCATTTTGCTGACAGCAGGAGTCGGAGCATTCCAACCGCGTAAAATTGGCGTAGAAAATTCTGAATCGTTTGAAGGCCAAACGCTGCATTATGGCGTCAAAGATTTAACGATGTTCCACGATAAAAAAGTTGTGGTCCTGGGCGGCGGAGATTCAGCTGTCGATTGGGCAATGATGCTTGAAAACGTAGCTTCCCATGTAATCTTAAGCCATCGCCGTGAAAAAATGACTGCACATGAAGCGAACATTGATACACTTCTTCAATCAAAAGTAGAAGTGAAGAAACCTTATGGTGTGAAGGAACTGGTCGGTGAAAATGGCCAAGTCCGTGAAATCATTCTGGTCGATAAAGAAGGCAATGAAGAGCAGATTGAAGCAGATCACGTTATTGTCAACTATGGCAATATTACTTCGCTTGGACCGATTAAAGAATGGGGCTTAGAGATGGAGAAAAACTCTGTAGTCGTCAATTCGAAAATGGAAACGAGCATTCCAGGGATTTATGCAGCAGGAGACATTGCCACTTACGAAGGCAAAGTGAAGCTGATTGCAGTCGGTTTCGGTGAAGCACCGACAGCGATCAATAACGCAAAAGCATACCTTGATCCAAAATCGAAAATCCAACCCTTGCACAGTACCAGCGTATTCAAATAAAAATGAATCGGCCAAATGGCCGATTCATTTTTATTTTGCCCTTTTTGGTTTATTCACAAGAGGATCTTTCTGTATGGCTTTGAAAAACGATGCCCCCATTAAAAGTATAACTACCGAGAACGGCAAGGCTGCAATGATCAACGCATTTTGGAGGCCTTGTGTCCCGCCGGTATAAAGGACGATGGCTGCAACTGCTGCCTGGATAAAGCCCCAAGTGACCTTTACAAGGTTCGGCGGATTCAGAAGGCCGCCAGTCGTTTGCATGCCCAATACAAACGTCGCTGAATCAGCGGATGTAATGAAGAAGACGCTAATAACAAATAATGTGATGAATGCCATTAATGTGCCTAAGGGATAATGCTGCAGCATTCCGAATGTGGCTGTTTCAATGCTGTATTCCGAAATTTTTGCAATGCCGTTTTGTTCCAAATTCAGTGCGGAGGCGCCGAAGACAGCAAAAAAGATAAAACAGACGAGCGACGGGGCAAATAATACCCCAATCATAAACTCTTTGATTGTTCGGCCTCTTGAAATGCGGGCGATAAAAATTCCGACAAATGGTGCCCATGAAACCCACCAAGCCCAGTAAAAAATGGTCCAGGAATTGACCCATGCCCTTTTCTCAGGATTCTGGGGTTCCAGATTGAAGCTCATATTAAAGAAGTTATTAAGGTAACCGCCGAATGCATCGGTGAACGAATTCAATATGTATAAAGTTGGACCCGCGAAAAGCATCATGAGGAGCAGCACAACTGCTACTATCATATTGATATTGCTTAAGTATTTAATGCCTCTTCCTATCCCTGACCATGCCGAGCCTACATATAAAATAGTTGAAACGGCTAGAATAAGCAGCTGAAAAGTAAAGGTATCCGGTGTGCCAAAAAGAAAAGATAAACCTTCATTCAATTGCGCAGTTCCGAATCCTAAAGTGGAAGCGACACCAACAACAGTCGCAAAAACCGCCAGGACATCAATTAGTTTTCCAGCAAATCCGGCCATGGCCTTTTCGCCGAATAACGGCACCAATGTGGCGCTGATCAAACCGGGAGCGCCGTTATGGAATTTAAAATAAGCAAGGACCAGTGCGACAATCCCGTATACTGCCCAAGCATGCACACCCCAGTGGAAAAAAGAGAACTGCAGGGCTTCGGATATCGCGTCCTGTGAACCGGGTTCTGAACGCGGAGTGCTGGTGAACGCATGGGAAATTGGTTCTGCCGTAGTCCAAAATACAAGTCCCATCCCCATTCCAGCACTGAATAGCATTGCGAACCAGGAAGGCAATGAAAACTCAGGATTTTCATCTGCTTTCCCTAGTTTGATATTTGCATATTTAGAAAAAATCATATAAATGCAAAATGCTAAAATAATAAATACAGTAACTAAATAATACCAGCCGAAAGTATCCGAGATGGCAGCTGTCAGATATCCGGTATACTCATTAAATCTTGTTGGCGAAACAAGTCCCCATACTACCATGCCTAAACACAGTACAAGAGAAACCCAAAAAACAGATGTGACTTTCTTCATTTTTCCCCCTCTTTCATTAAAAAAGCTTACAAATAAACAATAATTCCCCAATAAAGTAGGCATAAACCTAATACTTGAAAAAATCTGCTACATTACAAAGTGTAATAAGAATCAAAATGACGTAACGTAATTGTTATTTTATAACTGTCGTTTTGTCATCGTATTGAAATGTTTAGGTGGTATGATGCTCCTTGTTAGTGAAAAGGAGGAATTTCATTTATGAAAAAACATATCATTGCACTAACTGCAATCGCAGCGTTAAGTGTAGGGGCAGCAGGCCAAGCCAGCGCTCAATCATCGTATACAGTAGAATCTGGAGACACGCTGTGGGGCATTTCACAAGCGCAGAACGTTTCAGTAGAACAATTAAAAGGATGGAACGACTTATCATCGGACCTTATTTACCCGCAGCAACAGCTTGAGCTTGGTTCAACAGAAAAACCAGTAGCAGCAGCTTCGGAAGACAAAGCTACATACACAGTAGCAAGCGGCGATACATTATTCAAAGTCGCGCAAGCACATAATATTTCACTAGAACAATTGATGAGCTGGAATGGAATCACAGGCCATTGGATTTATCCTGGAGACAAATTAGTTGTTAAAGGCGGAACACCAATTTCTGTTCCTAAAGCACCAAAAGAGCAAGCGCCAGCAGCAGCACCTGCACAAGCAGCGGCTAAAGCTCCTGCAAAAGCAGCAGCACCTGCACAAGCGGCAGCATCAACTCAATCAGGCAAAGAAATGACTGTCTCAGCTACAGCTTACACAGCATTCTGCACAGGATGCTCAGGCATTACGGCAACTGGACAAGATTTGCGTTCTAACCCGAACCAAAAAGTAATCGCAGTAGACCCGACCGTTATTCCATTAGGATCAAAAGTTTGGGTTGAAGGCTATGGTACAGCAATCGCTGGCGATACTGGCGGCGCAATCAAAGGAAATAAAATTGATGTATTTATCCCTTCACAAGGTGCAGCTCTTGACTGGGGCCGCAAAACAGTTAATATCAAGATCTTAGATTAATAGAAAAATGCTACAAAGCCGAGGTGACCATTCCCTTGGCCTTTTTTATTGCGCAAAAAAGAGGCAATCCATAGCGGATTGCCTCTTTCTTATTGTCCAGACTCCAACGATTCTCTCATTTTCCTAAAGTGTCTACTGTAATAAGCGGCTGGATTGAATTATCCTTCAACCCGAAACGAATTACATTTTCTCTGCCTTTTTTGTAGTCGGGATCTGTAATCTCCGGATAACGGTTCGTGAGAACGGTAGCGGAAGAACCTTGAATTTTTACTTCATCTCTATGAAAAGGAATAACCTTGTTGTGTACAGCATTTTCCAGGCCGATTTCATCTTTCAATTGCTTCTGGAATTTGTTTAGATATGCCTGATTAAAGCATTCCACTAGAAAAATCATGAAGAAGATGAAAAGAAGGGCGAAAACGAGAGCAAACCAATCATCTAATAGGAAATATAAAGCAACGGCGGGAGCTAATATAAAAAGAAATAAAAACATCATATTGGCTACCCGGTAAAAATAGACTTGCTGTTCCGCTTTTTCGATTTCCAATGAATAATGTTGCTTTAACCTTTCCACATCCATAATCTGATAGCGCTCCAGATCATTTTCAAGCTGTGGATCGAAAACGCGGGTCAATGTGATATCCCGGGTATCCGTATCGAAATAATAGCGCAAATCCAATAAAGAATCTTTCCATCTTAAATACCGGGGCACATCTTTTAAGGATACTTTCAAATCCATTGGAGCCACCCTTTCTTAAGATAATAATATTTTGGTTTTTGCGTGTAAAATTTGATGCAGTAGGTTATAATATTGAAATATTCTTACTATTCTTTTTTTATCATATAAGGAGGCAGGCAGAATGTCAAAAAAAGAAAAGAATTTTTCCAGACGCGACTTTCTAAAGACTTCAGGGATAGCTGCCGGAGCACTAGTGGGCGGAGGGATCATCGGTGGATTGATTGCCAACAATACCGGTACTCAAACTGCTTCTCCCGGCACCGATCCCGCGACTCATGGTGAAACAGGCTCAGCAGGCGGCGTCAGAGGGTTAATGTTTTTCAAAAATGACGCTGAATTCCAGATTCTTGCCCAAGCTACAGAACGGATTTTTCCAGAAGATGATTTGGGTCCTGGCGCAATTGGACTAGGCGTTCCTTACTTTATCGATCAACAATTAGCCGGGGCATATGGTGAAAATTCCAAAGAGTATATGCAAGCACCTTTTTTTGAAGGGGAAAGTACCCAAGGTTATCAAAGCCGGTTAAGAAGGAATGAAATGTTCCGGCAAGGGCTTCAAATCATGCAGCAAGAAGCGCAGAAGCGTTTTAATGCTAACTTTGTTGATCTTGAAGGCGGACAAATGGACGAAATCCTTACCGCTTTCCAAGAAGACGAAATCCAAATGAAAGGGGTTTCTTCGCTATTCTTTTTCCGTCTGTTGCGCATGGCGACATTAGAAGGGGCTTACGCAGACCCGATATATGGCGGCAATCAAAATATGGAAGGATGGAGAATGAAAGGGTTCCCGGGTCATCAAGCATCATACATCAACCAGATTGACAGTGAAGAGTTCCAGGAAATTGATCCGCAATCGCTTGGAATGAGTCACTAACATAAAGAGGGGGAGTCTTAATGGTCACAACTTTGGATAAAGTGGATGTAGTGACAGTTGGGGTAGGTTGGACCGGGGGGATTATTGCAGCAGAATGTGCCAAAGCAGGATTGAAGGTTGTCGGCTTAGAACGCGGCCGGGAACGAAGTACCGCAGATTTTGCCATCGTCCATGACGAATTCCGCTATGCCGTACGTTACGAATTGATGCAGGATTTATCCAGGGAAACTGTAACTTTCCGCAACAATCGGCAACAGCGTGCTTTACCCATGCGCCAAATGGGCTCGTTTTTGCTTGGTGAAGGGTTGGGGGGATCTGGTACTCACTGGAACGGGCAGAACTGGAGATTCTTGCCGTACGATTTTGAAATTAAGACATTGACTGACCAGAAATACGGTGCCAACAAGCTTGCTCCTGAATATACCATTCAGGATTGGGGAATTACTTATGATGAATTGGAGCCTTATTTTGATCGATTTGAAAAAACGGCCGGAATCTCTGGTGAATCTACCAATCCATTTTGGGGACAACGTTCCGCCGAGTATCCCACACCACCGATGAAGAAAACGCCGATTTTACAGAAATTCGAGACGGCAAGCAAAAATCTGGGTTATTCTCCGTTTATGATTCCTTCGGCAAATTTATCGGAAGCATATGAAAACCCAGATGGTGCAAAAATCAATGCCTGCCAATACTGTGGTTTTTGCGAACGTTTCGGCTGTGAATATGGCGCCAAAACTTCTCCGGAAATCACAGTTGTTCCTACAGCATTGAATACGGGAAATTTTGAAATTAAATTCAATGCCAATGCAGTGGAAATCATGAAGCAAGGGGACAAAGTCACCGGTGTCCGTTACTTTGATACGGTCACTTTTGAGGAATTTATCCAACCGGCGGAAGTGGTCGTGCTGACAAGTTATGTCATGAATAATGCTAAATTACTGATGGTATCGAAAATTGGAGAACAATATGACCCGGCAACGGGAAGAGGAACGCTTGGGCGGAATTATGCTTATCAAATTCTGCCAGGAGCATCTGGTTTCTTCGAAGAACAAATGAATGTCTTTATGGGAGCCGGCGCCCTTGGGATGACGGTGGACGATTTTAACGGGGATAATTTTGATCACGCAGATTTGAATTTTATCCATGGAGCTAGTCTTTCCATTACTCAAACAGGAAATCGGCCGATTCTGACAAACCCGATTCCGCCTGATACACCATCTTGGGGAGCGGAATTCAAAAAAGCTTCGATTGAAAATTATACAAGAACGTTGAGTGTAGGTGGGCAAGGAGCTTCTATGCCGCATAAAGAGAACTATATGGCGTTAGACGGTACGTATAAAGATGTTTACGGTGTTCCATTGCTGCAGCTTACGTATAATTTTACCGATCAGGACAAAGCCCTGCACGCTCATCTAGTGGAAAAAGCCGCTGGCATCATGCAGGAAATGGGAGCTAAGACGGTTGTTGGCGGCAGTCCGATTTCTGATTACGATATTGTTCCTTATCAAACGACACATAATACCGGTGGAACAGTAATGGGTTCAGATCCGAATATTAGTGTAGTAAACAATTTCCTGCAGCACTGGGATGCGGAAAATCTTTTTGTAGTGGGAGCAGGAAATTTTGCGCATAACGGGGGTTATAACCCTACAGGAACAGTAGGGGCGCTTGCATACCGATGTGCGGAAGGCGTTATCAATTACAGTAAAAATGGTGGACCACTTGTCTAATAGAGGAGGAGAAAGTTTATGGGAGGATTAGCATCAATCGGCGTACCTGGATTAATCATTATTCTAGTCATCGTCCTTATTTTATTTGGCCCGAAAAAACTGCCGGAAATTGGCGGCGCAGTCGGGAAAACATTTTCGGAATTCAAACGTTCCACCAAAGGACTAATGGATGATGACGAAGACGAAACGCTTGAAAAGCAAGAGAAAAAATCCGAAAAACTATGAAGGTGGTTAAATGGATCCGTATGGAGAACGCAAACTAATTAGCCCACTCAGCAAGAAAGCGGCTCAACCGGAAATACCTGAGGGAAAAATTCCGGAAGAGCCACCGGCCAAGCCGGAACCGCCTAAAATGGAACAACCGGAAGAGCAGGTAGAGAGTTTGGTGGATCATTTAGGTGAACTGAGAAAGCAATTGATAAAGAGCATTTTTGTCTTTTTATTCTTCTTGCTGCTGGTTTTTTCAACCTTGAATTTTTGGTTCCCTTATATCGTAAAAGGGCATGACCTGGTGATTCTGGGGCCTTTGGAAGTCATTAAATTCTATACTTCGATTTCGGCAACGCTAGCACTCGGCCTTTCTTTGCCATTTCTCTGCTATTTTTTATGGCAATTCGTCAAGCCAGGGTTGCTGGAAACGGAAGCAAGGTTTATTGGCTTGTATTCACCGGCCATGCTGATCCTGTTTCTTCTTGGCATCTCGTTTGGCTATTTTATCGTCAATCCATTAAGTTTTCAATTTCTTATCGGAATGGGTGAAGCGAACTTTGCAGTCATGATTTCGGCAAGCGAATACATTCATTTTCTGATCATGACCACCATTCCATTAGGACTTCTTTTTGAAATGCCCATTGTCGCTTTATTTTTGTCCTCAATTGGATTATTAACATCTGAATCGATGAAAAACGTCCGGAAATGGTCGTATTTAGTGATTGCCATTGTCTCGGCTTTAATCACACCTCCGGATTTCATTAGCCAATTGATTGTACTAGTTCCAATGGCTGTTCTTTATGAAGTGAGCATTTATATTGTCAGAAGGATAGAAGTGAAAAAAGCCAATGTTGAATCTTCCGCAACGTAAAACGAGGAAGAGGAAAAGCTGCATTTCGATGCAGTTTTTTTTATTTCAATTTATATGAAAATTCCGATAATTAATGGCATTCCTTTTGAAACTTCTATACACTAAAGAGGTAAGAGAAAGCATAGGGGGAATCCCGTAAAAGTTGCAGCGGGGGACCAAGAGGAGGAGGAGCGGCATGACGATTAAGGTTAAAGAAATAGAGGATCTGAAAACTGTAGACGTTTCAAAATTAGTAGAAGAAAGTGAAGCGGAAGGCTACCGCTTTCTCAGACGGCTTGTCAGCCAATACGAAGATGGCACCAACACATTTAACCAGTCTGGAGAAATATTGTACGGTGTCTGGGATCAACATGGGCACTTAATAGCGATTGGCGGGTTAAACCGGGATCCGTACTCGAACAAAGAAGGAGTCGGCAGGCTTCGCCGCTTTTACATCTCTCCAAGCTCACGAAGACAAGGGATTGGCACATTGCTTTTAAAGGAAATCATTAATCATGGGCGCAATCATTTTAAAGAAATCGTGGTGCGGACAGATTCATCATCTGCGGATGCTTTCTATAGAGCGAATGGCTTTTCTGCAGACCTGGGACTGCCGGAAGCAACCCATGGACTGACGCTGGATAATGGAGTAAGAGAAACGGCACAATGAATCATGATAGAAAGCGGCTTGCTCCTGCAAGCCGCTTTTTGGCATGCCGATGGCAATAGAGGGGATAAATTGAATGAAAACCCCCTGAAACCGGGAAATTATGGTATCTTAAAAAAGAATTTAGTAAATAAAATGTTCTATGGAGGATTTCGAATGGAAATGGCAAATTGGCAAGGAGCGGCAGGCGTCTGCATTAATGATAAACAAGAAATTTTATTGGTTTTGCAAGGCCCGCCAGATGAAGAGAAAAAATGGTCGGTGCCGGCTGCTGGTTTAGAAGAGGGAGAAAGTTTACAGGAATGCTGTAAACGTGAATTCTTTGAAGAAACAGGCCTTATTGTAACAGTAAAAGAAGAAGTGAAAGTCAGGAGCGGTGAATATGAAAATTCAGCCGTGTCGTTTAAAGTGCATTATTTTAAAGTTGAAATCACCGGTGGAGAAATCCGGATGGATGAAAATGACGAATGGATAAAAGCAGTGGCATGGAAATCGATAAGTGAACTAACAGAACTTGATTTAGCTTATCCCGATGACCGAGAATTATTCGAATCATTAGTTCAAAATTAAATTTATTGAAATAAATTTTTATTGGGGGAAAAAATGCTCGTCTTTGGGAAATTTATAGCAGCTTTACTCATATTCGCCGGGATTCTTTTTGTGTTTTTTGGCGGAGCGCTTCACATTTTAAATTCGGGTGAAGTTCATTTATTGGCACTGTTTGGCGCCATCATCATTTCGCTGATCATTCTCTTGGTTTTCATCATGGGGAAGGGAAGCGGGAAAAAGACGGCTGTTTGGATTTCTGTATGTTTAGCGGGAGGATTAGCCTTTGCAGTTCCTCATTATTATAAAGAAAGTTTTTCAAAAGTGAATGATTCAGAAGTAGACCTCTATGCGTATGAACCGTTTAAAGAAAGTGAAAAACTGGCAACACTAGCTCAAGAAGCTTCATTCCAAATTGAGGGGGAAGTGCCGATATTGGACGGGGCAACAGCTCTTTATCCATTATTTGCAGCATTTGCTGAAGCTACTTATCCTGAAGGAGTCTATGACCCTTATGAAGGCCCTGTCGCTACCACAACGACTCCATCGGCTTATAGCCGACTCATTAAAGGAAATGCAGATGTAATTTTTGCCGCTGAGCCTTCAAGCGGCCAAAAACAAGCTGCCAAGGAAGCGGGCGTTGAACTGAAAATGACAGCGATTGGACGTGAAGCCTTTGTGTTTTTCGTCAATTCCCGGAACCCGGTGAATCATTTGTCCAGCAACGATATTCGCGGAATTTACTCAGGAGAGTATGCGAATTGGAAAGAGCTTGGCGGAAAGGATGACGAAATCCGCCCTTTTCAGCGTCCTGAAGATAGTGGAAGCCAAACCATGTTCATTAAATTCATGGAGGATACGGAAATCAAAGAACCTGAAACGGAAGAAGTAGCTGAGGGAATGGGCGGCATGATCGAGGAAGTGGCGAGCTACCGGAACTACAAAAACGCAATCGGCTACACTTTCCGGTTTTATTCTACGGAAATGGTGCGCAATGACAAGATAAAATTGATATCGGTTGATGGCATTGAGCCAAGTATAAAAAATATCCGTTCGGGTGAGTACCCGTTGGCTTCTGAATTCTATGCCATTACAGCGGGGACGGAAAATCCGAATGTGCAGCCATTCATTGATTGGATAATTTCTGAAGAAGGGCAAAAGTTAGTGGAAGACACTGGGTTTGTACCGGTCCAGTAGAAACCGGAAGAAGATTAAATAGCGGCAGAACGGGTATTTATAATGTAAGAACAAGTAGAGGAGAGACGGTTATGAAAAAGGATAAGCAAGATCACGAAGGCGAAGAGCTGATTCCGGAAGTCGAGCCGCGCCGCGATATGCCAGACACCAAAGAATTTGATCCGATGCCGGATAGAGACTTGGAATATGAAGAAAATTCAAACGAAAAATATAGAGACAATCCACCACATGAAAAATGAGGCAAGCCGCTTGCGGCTTGCTTTTTATATAAGTATTTATAATTGCTTAGGTACGAGGGGGAACCGCCATGACACAATATTTATTTGAAAATGCGCTCTGGCAAGAAGAAGGAGATATTGAAGATGAAGATTTCCTTAAATTTTTGCCGAACAATAAAAAAATGCATTCCTGGATTAAAGATTCACGCGACATAACCGTAAATATTTTACATACCGAGACGTCAGAGCGTGGAAAGGAAGCAATCTGGGGATCTCTTATTTATCGTCAAAATCCAAAAATGAAAGACGACTTGAAGGTATTTCATTTTTATTTATCAAAAGACATGTTGGTGACAAACAAGCTGGACTTTGAAACTGATGAGGATTTGGATAAAGAATCTGTTCTTAGGCAAATGAAAGAAACTGAATCCACAATTGAGCTAATGATGATTTTGCTAGGGGATATGATCAGCTCGATTCTCCATAAAATAGATGTATTCGAAGTACAGTTGCGGAATTTGCTATGGGAAATAAGAGAAAGAAACGATAGAAAAACCTTAGATAAGATTGAAGTTGTACGGCATGAAATCCTTTTGTGGAAAAATTTAGTGATGGGCTTTTTAGAAATAAAGATGGCAATTTTTGAGACGTTTGGCGAAGAAGCAGAAAAAGGAAAGGAATATGTGCGGACTTCGGCACGCATTGACCGCTGTATTATGCTAATTCGGTCTTATAAAGATGAGATAAACAATATGGTGGATATGGAAAATGTAGTGGCCAATTACCGGGGAAACGAAATAATGAAAACCTTAACGGTCTTAACTACGCTATTCACTCCGGTGATGGCTTTCGGGGCATTATGGGGGATGAATTTTGAACACATGCCGGAATTGAGCTGGACTTATGGATATTTAGGTTCTCTGATCGTGATTATCGCTTCCACAGTTTTCCTGTACTTTTATTTGAAAAATAGAGGATGGACAGGAGATATATTAAAGACTGCTTTAAGCAAAAGTTCCAAACTGAAAAAACAATAAAAGAAAGCCGTCCCTATTTATTGGGACGGCTCCTTTTTTTGCAGATGGCCAAATAGCTTGAGCTACTTCTAACTTTTCTAATAACGGAATTTATCTTTTTCAAGTTCCTCCAGCAGTCCGGAATAACGATGGAGGTCTTGGTCTCCATGCTTTTCGATGTAGGAGACTATAAGTTCTTTCAATTCTTTTCGCTGGCGTTCAACAGCGACAAGTTTTTCTTTCAACGTCCGCCGTCTCCACATTTCCAGCTCTTTTACATCTTCCATTTTTTCAAACATATCAATTTCCGCAAGCAGTACAAGCGCGGAGTTTTTCTTTTCTTCATACTTTTTCAGCGCTTTTTCAATCTTTTTAGTCTCGTTATCAAAAGCCATTTTTGAGTACATCGACAAGGTACCCACCCGCCTTTCATAGAAACTTTTGTTGATTACCCTTTTCCCTAATTAGCTGTTTTGTAAGCTTTTGTGTATTCTTTTTTTATTATAAATGAGAATATTCTGATTTTCAATTGACGTTTTGTGACAATTCGACTAAGATGGAAGAAATGATAAAGGAGGTGGGTAAGATGAATCAAACTGGTAAGCGCATGACTGAATGTCAGGAGTATCTCTACATTCTTCATGGCGTTACTTTCACAAAAAACGTGCAAGGGACAAGTCTGTCCTTTTTTAGCCAATTGCATGAAGTGAAAAACCAGTGAGAGACATCTGCCTGCAAACGGATTTTAGCAAAGGCATGCGTCTGCGCATGCCTTTTTTGTATTGTATGTGTCTCTTCAAACGAAAGGGAGAGAACAATGATTATCAGCCAATTTCAACAAATTATGTGTCATTTTGCGAATCAGAAGTTATTCAACCATATTAAGGGAGAAGTTGCTGAAGGCCAGCGCATTGGCCTTGTCGGCAGAAACGGAGAAGGAAAAACCACGCTGTTGAATGTCTTGTCCGGAAACCTGCATCCGACAGAAGGAGCCGTTACTTGGAAAAAAGGCTGTGTGATTGGGCTTTTGCAGCAATCACCTAAGGAAAACGGTGAACAAACGGTTCATCAACTACTGAGAAATGTGTTTTCAGAGCTGCTTGCTGTACAGCAACAGCTTGAGAACATGGAAAAACAAATGGGAATGCTGGAGCCCCACGAAATGGAACGGATATTGCGACGGTACGGAACGATGCAAGATGATTTTATCCAGCAGGGCGGCTATGAAATTGAAGTTCGAATCGATCAGATTCTTAATGGCTTGAAAATCCAATCCTTAAAAGAGGAACAGTGGGGCCATCTAAGCGGCGGTGAACGGACAAAAGTAGGGTTGGCAAAACTGCTTTTGCAGGAGCCGGACTTGCTGCTGCTGGATGAGCCGACAAATCATTTAGATTTAGAGGCAATTGAATGGCTTGGTTCTTTTATTAGCCATTACAAAGGAACCATCGTGCTGGTTTCGCATGACCGCTACTTCCTGGATGAAACGGTCACTCAGATATGGGAGTTGGACCAAGGGGATTTGATTCAATACAAAGGAAATTATTCAGCTTATGTAAAAGAGCGCGAAGCCCGTCTGCTGATTGAATTTCAGCAGTACCAGGATCAGCAAAAGAAAATCCAGAAAATGAAAGAAACAATCAAGCGCTTGAAAGAATGGGCAAATCGGGCGAATCCACCGAATGCCGGAATGCACCGACAAGCAAAAAGCATCGAAAAGGCTTTAGCGCGCATTGAGTTGCTCGATCGCCCTGTTCTTTCCAGGAAACAAATGGCCCTCGATTTTCAGATGACCAACCGGAGCGGAAAAGATGTGGTCCGGATGGAGGATGTCTGGAAAGGCTATGGAGAACGGATATTGTTCCACGAATTGAATTTGCATGTCCGTTTCGGAGAACGGGCAGCAATTGTCGGTTCGAACGGCGCTGGAAAAACAACGCTTTTGAATATGATCTTGGACACCGAAAAACCGGATGCGGGAGAAATCATGCTCGGCAGCGGCTTGTCTATCGGCTATTTATCCCAGCATACCTTGGAAATGGATAATGATCGAACTGTCATAGAAGAGTTCCGGGATGTAGTGGCAGTTTCAGAATATGAGGCTCGCCCTCTGTTAGCGAAGTTTTTGTTCTTTGGCAATATGGTGTTTCAGCCGGTGCGCCAGTTGAGCGGAGGAGAGCGAATGCGGCTCCGTCTTGCCCAATTGATGCATATGAACCATAACCTGTTGATTTTAGATGAGCCGACAAACCATTTGGATTTAGAAGCGAAAGAAGTGATGGAAGAAGCCCTTTCCACTTTTCCAGGGACTATCATTTCGGTTTCCCACGACCGCTATTTCCTGGATAAGCTGTTTCCGGTAACTTATTGGCTCTACGATCAATCAATTGAACGGTTTGAAGGGAATTACTCTTTCGCTAAAGAAAAAAAGCAGAGTGTCAACATCGGCTAAAGAGAAACTGCAATCAGTAAAGGTTCTTCATCCACGCTGGTTGTTAAGGCAGGATAAAAAGTATTTTCTTATATTCAGCCAGAAAGCTTAAAGCTGTGGAATAATGGGTATAACTAAACATTAAAGACTTACTAAATAAGGTGGAAACTAATGGCTGCTATAGGAACAATACCCGATAATATATCCATGCTGAATGCTTTAGATCATATTGGCGAAACGATACTAATTGCTGATAACACATATACAATAAAATGGATGAATTCAGAAGCATGCAGCTTGCTGACGGAAATTGCCCCATTATATGGCATGAATGAGTGCGAAGAATTCATCGGCTTGAATATGGATGTTTTTCATTCTTATCCGTCGCATCAAAGAGAGTTGATGAATAATCTGACGGAAGCGCACCGAGCGCGGATTAATATACGCAATGAATTTGTCACAGATATTGTTATTACACCGATTAAAGATAAGGACGAGGAAATTTTCGGGTATATCGTAATGCTGATGGATGTTACCACACAGGCGGAAGAGCAAAAGCGCAATGAGAAGCTGATTAAGGAATTGTCTATTCCAATACTGCATATTTGGGATAAAACAATCGCGCTGCCGTTAATCGGTGAATTTGATAAATACCGTTCAGACGAGTTGATTGCTACAGTATTGACGGAATGTGCTGACAAAAACATAGAACATGTGCTGGTTGATTTAAGCGGCATTACAGAATTTGAACCGCAGATCCGGTATCAAATTCAGATGATGACGGACAGCTTGAAACTAATCGGAACGAATTGCATTTTAGTAGGCATCAGTCCGAAGCTGGCGATGTCCATTGTATCGCTTGAAAGCACTACCCGCACATTCAGTTCCGCGTATGCCGGATTGAAACACATTATCGAACTCCAGAAGTGAACAATGAAAAGCGGAGGCGGCCGTTTAGACCCAACAGGTTTAAACAAAAATAAAACAGCTTATCCGAAAGAGGATAAGCTGTTTTATTTTATTTCCAATGTTTCCACCGTTTCGGCCGGTTCAATCCAGGTTTGTGACCAATTTTGGATTTCATCCATTACGGGTTTTAAAGAAAGCCCTTTTTCGGTCAGCTCATACTCGATCCGAACAGGGGTTTCTGGATAAACGGTGCGGGTGACAAGTCCTTGAGCTTCCAGATTCTTCAATCGTTCCGACAAGAGGCGGCCACTAATACCGATAACTTCAGTTAAATGGCTAAAGCGTTGAGGTCCGGATAAAAGCTGATAAATGATCAAACCGGTCCATCGTTGGCTTAAAAGCGAAATTGCACTTTCAAATCGGGGACAAATGACACTTGTGTCCATTCACATCACTCCTTTTTTATATAATAGCACAACTAGCTTGTGGAATAAAAGAATAAGGTTACTTGACACATTCAACTTCTTTTAATATAATTGGTTACATAAAGTAACTAAAGAAATGAGGCCGTTAATAATGAATTTTCACGAAAAACCGGTAACGTATGTTGGAGAAGTAGGATTAAAAGTATTAAATTTAAAGGAAATGACTGATTTTTATAAAGAAGTTATCGGATTAGAAGTAATGGATGAAACAGAAAGCACAACTGTATTAGGGGCAGGCGGGAAAGCACTATTAAAGCTTGAAGCCATCGATGGATTAACTCCAAAAAGAGGCCGGTATGCCGGACTGTACCATTTGGCGATTTTACTGCCGAACCGGAAAGAATTAGCGAAATCACTGATTCACCTGCATAACCAAGGAATTCGTCTTGGTTCTTCCGACCATTTGGTCAGTGAAGCTTTGTACTTGAGTGATCCGGAAGGCAATGGCATTGAAATATACCGGGACCGGGAGCCTGAGGAATGGAATTGGAACGGTGGCCAAGTGGATATGGCCGTTGACCCAATTGATGCAGAAGGTCTTGTGCGGACAGCACAGGAAGCAGGAGAAGCTTGGCAGGGAATGCCTGCAGGAACTGTAATGGGACATATCCATCTTCATGTTTCAAACTTGCAGGAAGCACAAAAATTCTATGTGGATGGTCTTGGATTTGAAGTCGTCACGTCAATGAGCGGACAGGCATTGTTCCTCGCGGATCAGAAGTACCACCACCACATTGGCTTGAATATCTGGAACGGCGTCGGTATACCGGCACTTCCAGAAAAAGAGGCGGGCTTGCACTACTATACATTGGTTCTGGAAAATGAAGAAAAACGCAGCCGCTTGGCTGAACATCTCCAAACAATGGGAGCAGAAGTCACTGAACATGCAAATTATCTTGAAACAAAAGATCCATCCGGAAACTTAATCCGTTTAATGGTCTAACAAACAAAGCCGACTCTATCAATCAGAGTCGGCTTTATTTATTGTTGGAAAAGGTCTTTCACAACTCTCATCAAAATTGCGAAATGGATTTTCGTTTTTTACTTTAGCTGTATTAATGGGGCTAACTGCTGCTTTAAAAGCATCTGTTTCTTCTATTGGATGATTCTGCCGTGTTTCCATATATGCATACATTCTTTCCTGGCTTTTCAATTCTTCGAGTGGATTGCCAGAATAAGATAAAAGGATTAATCCAAATGCGCCGACGATTAAAGTGATGCCCAAAAGCGAAAGGAATCCCTTCATAAATAAATCCCGCCTTTTTATATTTGCTCTATTTACTTATGATTTAGAACGAATCTGAAAATAGAAAGTTCCCTCTTGCTGAATATGACTGCTATAGCGATACTAGAAGGAAGAAAAGTTTGTGCATATCAGATCAAAAAGGGGAGGAATGACAATGATTACATTGGATACGAAAATTTGCCGGCTTCTTGGCATCCAATATCCGATTATCCAAGCGGGCATGGCGGGTGGCCCGACTACTGTGGAATTGGTGACAGCTGTGAGTGAAGCGGGCGGCCTTGGCACCTTGGGAGCAGCTTATATGGCTCCGGATGCATTAAAAGAAGCTATTGCTGACATTAAGGCACGGACGTTGAAGCCTTTTGCAGTAAATATTTTTGCTTCAAATGAAAAAGACGACTTCAGCCGGTTGGAAGAAGTACAGAAAGCATTAAGCCCTTTTCGTTCCAAATTGAAAATAGAGGAAGTGTCCTCTTCATATTCTTCTCCTGACTGGAGCAAAGAGCAGTTCCAAATTTGCATCGAAGAAGGCGTGCCGATCATCAGCACGGCTTTTGGCTGTTTGTCTCCTGGTCAAATGAAGACAGCCAAGGAGCGGGGAGTAAAAGTGATCACAATGGTCACCACAGTAAAAGAAGCATTGCAAGCCGAACAAGCCGGTGCCGATGCGGTAGTTGCACAAGGGAGTGAAGCAGGCGGCCATCGCAGTACATTCTCGGTGGAACAGCATCCAAATGGAGCATTGATCGGAACCATGTCATTGATCCCTCAAGTTGCGGATGCTGTTCGCATTCCTGTGATTGCAGCAGGAGGAATTGTGGACGGGCGGGGACTCATTTCTTCGCTTGTTTTAGGTGCGCAGGCGGTGCAAGTCGGCACCCGTTTTCTAAGTGCCAAAGAATCCGGAGCTCATCGTGTTTACAAACAGGCGATTTTTGACAGCACTGAAGAAAGTACAGTGATCACCAAAAGCTTTTCAGGAAGGCCGGCCCGTGGAATCCAGAATCGATTTATCGAAGAATTTGAGAGCTCAAAGGTTGCTCCGTTGCCATTTCCTTCTCAAAATACCATTACGAAAGATATTCGGGCTGCTGCTGCTCGAAATAACGATCCGGAATTTATGTCATTATGGGCTGGCCAGTCAACCCGTTCATTAACGGAAGAGCGAAGTGCATCAGAAATACTGGAGTCCATCATCGGACAGGCACAGCAAATTCTCCGATAGCATGGTATTAAATAGAATGAATGGCTACTTTGATTCGATTTCTTCTAGGGAAAATCGTTTTTTTATTGTTCGAAGCCACTAGACAAAATAGTGGAATAGCTGTGCTTTTGTGATGGAGTGAAACTTATAAGCCGCTTGCCCGTATACTTACTATAAGAAAAAAGCTGGAATTTAAAGGGGAATTTGTTATGGGAAGTATATTGTTGTTTGCAGCTGCAGTGTCCATCGCGGCAACATTGGTTATTATGCCGCTGACAGGAACTATTGGCGGAAAAAAAGAGAAGGACAAACTTGCCTCATCGTTTATGATACCTGGAATAATTTTTGTTTTTATTATTAGCACATTCATCGTGGCAGGCTACTACTATTTTGCGAATCTGGATAGGAACTTAATGTCGCTGTGGCCAGTATTGTTAGTGATCACAGCTCTTGGTGCACTGTTCTCACGCGGCAGTGAACAGAAACTGAAATCGCTATTGTTTTTAGGAGCAGTGGCGTTTGCGGGATATATACTAACAGCGCCTTTGTTCAATGCTTCTGAAAAATATGAAGCAGTGGCAATGGAGGAGCAAGTGGAAATTGAGGCGTTCGATGAAATGCAGACACCCGCCAGTGTACCGCCGAAGTTCGCGCGCAACAAAATGAAAAAAGCATTCGGGCAAGTGCCCGATACAAGTTATTATGAACTCGGAAGCCTGCAAGTCCAAAAAGTCGGGGGAGAATATGTGTATATTGCTCCCGTGGAGTTTTCCGGATTTTTCAAATGGTGGAACGGAGATTCGACTCCGGGTTATTTTACTATGAGTGCCACCGATGCATCGGCAAATCCGAAATTTGTTAAAGCGGAAATGAGTTATACGCCATCTTCTTATTTCAATAAGGACATCGAGCGCCATATGCGCCTGGAAAATCCGCAAGCGATTTTTTATGGGGATTCACAGCTGGAAATCGATGACAGTGGAAAGCCGTTTTATATCCGCTCCTATGGTGAATTCATCTCTGCACGAAATGGTTTTGCAGTAAAAGGGATTATGGCAGTAGATCCGGCAACAGGCCAGGCGGAGAGTTATCCACTTAAAAAAGTTCCAGCATTTATTGATGGAGCAGTTTCACCGGAATCGGTCAGCTTGGAAAACAGTTATTATGGGAACTATGTCCATGGCTTCTGGAACAGCAAGTTCGGTAAAAAAGATGTAAAGCTACCATCAAATGAAGGAACGGAAGAAAATGTCAGCCCGATTTTTGATGCGGAAGGTGACATGTATTACTTCACCGACTTTACAAGCCCGAAAGAAGGAGTCGACTCGATGCTTGGTTATTCCTTAACGAATGCCCGCACAGGAGATTCTACTTATTTCACTGGTAATATGGAAGATTCCTATATGGATTCGCAAGGGAACTTGCAGATTATTGAAAAGCAATTCATCGAAAAAGAATGGGCAGGTGAAATGCCGGTACTGTACAATTTCTACGGAGAAGCGAGCTGGCTGACACCAGTGCTTGACTCGAATGGCTTTTTACAGAATTACTTTATCGTTTCTGCCGCCAATCCGGAAATTTCCGTTTTTGCTGCCACTCCGAACGAAGCGTTGCAATTGTATAAAACCGCACTTCAAAGAGGCGGAAGTACAGTCGATGGAAGCTCGGACGCTGAAGAAGCAACGGCTTCAGGCACTATCGAACGAGTATTTAAAGAAAAAGCTGGAGATTTTACGGTAGTATCATTTTTATTGGAGGATGGGACGAATTTTATTGTTTCTTCTGAGAATGTGCCATTAGCTATTTACTTAAAAGAAACGGATCAAGTGCAAGTGACTTATTTAAAAACAGCGGATTTGTTCTTGCCAGTAAAAGAAATGACGATCAAAGGACTTGAATGAAAAATAGATAACCCTTCCGCTTGTTGAGCGGAAGGAGTTTTTCTGCTCAATAGAGAAACTTAATACTTTATAGAACTTCCTTTTACGATTAAACTGTTGGGAAGAGGTGATGTGCGTGCGAAAAGTATTTTGGATGATTATATTGCTTGTGCTTGTTTATTTCGCACGGCCGCTTTGGGAAGATCAGGCAAGTGAATACGTGGATTTGAGCTTTTTGGATGCAGTTGACCAAAAAATGGCTTTAGTCACCGATGTTCCCGCAGTGACAGAAGCGTTAGACCAGGCCAAGCAGTTCACCGTCCAAGTTGGTGGCCAACTGCAATCTTTTGTCAGCAAAAGCTCTGCTGAAATGCCTGCTGCGGTAGAAAAACCGGAACTGGCTGAAACGGAATCGCTATTTGCCGTCCATAATGTGACTCTGGGGATGACCAAAGAAGAAGCGCAGGCCATAGTCGGTTTGCCTCTCCGGTTGATGGAGAATGAGTATGGCTCTGATTGGCATAGCTACCATCAAAACTATCAAAATTACGTGTTGCTGTCTTATGATCAAAATGGAAAAGTCAATGGCATGTTCACCAATCAGGATCTTATATCGTCTACAAAAGAAATTACGATGCAATCCAATAAATCCGAGGTTCGCTCAGCACTTGGTGTTCCTTTGAAAAGCCTTCAAAAAGGGAATGTCCAATACATATTGGATACCCGTGAAGAGTATGATGTGTTCAAAATCGATTCTATTTATGTAACCGTATTCTATGACATCCATGAAGAAGACACCGTCACAGCCATTCAAGTGATTGACGGAGAATTGGAAGAGCAACGGGCGAAGATTTATGCGAAGCCGAGCGAAGAACTGAAAGAAGGATTTGAATTTTTGCTGTTCGAGTTGACCAATTCAGCGCGCATCCAAAGAGGACTGCCCTTATTGAAGTGGGATGAAACGACACGGACAACAGCCCGCAAACATAGCGGAGATATGGCGAAGAACGGTTACTTCAGCCATACGAACCAAGCGGGGAAATCACCATTTGATCGCATGAGCGATGATGGCATTACGTTCTTTGTAGCCGGCGAAAACTTGGCTTACGGCCAGTACAGCAGCATTTTTGCTCATGAAGGATTGATGAATTCAATGGGCCACCGCAAAAATATTGTGAAGCCGGACTTTGGTTATTTGGGAGTCGGCGTAGCTTTCAATTCGGAACATCAGCCATATTTTACTGCCAATTTCTTTAATAGATAATGGAAAAAGCATCTGTGAAAATTTTGCAGATGCTTTTTTATCTGTTTGGGCATGAAAAGTTTGACCGGATAGAAAGTTCGTTCCTATAAGGAAATGAAATGGCGCATTTTCATGGTAAACTGGGTATACAGAAAAAAGAAAGGAAGTGAGCTGTGTGACAAACAAACTTTGGTTTCAAGCAGGTATAGGCATTATTTTGGCTTTAGTCATTATTCGCTTATTTATAGAAGTCCAAGCCATATTTGATCCATTTTTCATTATTGCACAAACCATATTCGTGCCATTGCTGCTTGGAGGCGTTCTTTTTTATCTGAGCCGCCCATTGCTCCATATTTTAGAGAAAAGGAAATTTCCAAGATGGGCAGGAGTCCTGACAATTCTGCTGCTGATTGTCCTTGTTTTTTACTTGCTGTATGCCATGATTGGGCCGATGGTAACTAAGCAAATCAATGCACTCGTTGAAAATGCACCGGAAATCATTCAAGACGTAGAAGAATACGCCCAGTACTTGTTCGATCAGCGTAATCGCTTGCCTGCTTCAATTGAAGAGCAGATCAATAGCATGTCCGGACAATTGGGCGACTGGGCCAGCACGATAGGGTCATGGGTTCTTTCATTCCTGGCAAGTTTTATTTCAGGTGTAGTTACGCTTGTCCTTGTGCCGTTCTTCTTGATTTACCTTCTTTTAGACCATCAGAAGTTTGCGCCGTTCATTGCCGGATTTTTTAAAGGAGAGCGCAAAACGTGGATTCGAAAAACCTTAAGTGACGTCGATAATACACTGCGCTCCTATATCCAAGGGCAGCTCTTTGTCAGCTTTTTAGTCGGCATCATGCTGCTGATCGGGTATCTGATCATCGGACTGGAATATGCGTTATTGCTTTCAATCATCGGGATGGCCACCAATGTTATTCCGTTTCTCGGACCATATATTGCGGTAATTCCAGCCATTATCATTGCACTCGTACAAGACCCGATTATGGCTGTGTACGTGGCAATCATCATGCTGATTGCTCAGCAGATTGAGAGTAACCTCATCACGCCGAACGTCATGGGCAACGCGCTGGATGTTCATCCATTGACCGTCATCACTTTAATTTTAGCTGCTGGAAATATAGCGGGATTATGGGGAATTATTCTTGCCATTCCGGTTTATGCAGTTATCAAAACGATTGCCAAAAATGTTTATGCACGCCGACAAGAAATACGTGATACGGCGACAAAAGAAGTATAATGCAACACTCTGCAATTAATTTTGCAGGGTGTTTTTTATTGATGGATATTGCTTGACGAATAATAGTATACCCCCTAAACTAGTTATTATTAGTTGAGGGGGTATACTATTTTGGATATTCGAATAAAGGAAGCCGTCGATTTATTTCAAGAAGTGATGTTTTACGGAACAGAACGCGTAATCAAAGCGGTAGATGATCCGCTTTGGAAAGAATTTTCACCAGAGCAGATGCAGATGCTGAAACTGATCAGCAAAGAAAAGCAGATCACTTCCAGCAGACTCGCCGTTTTACAATCTGTACATAAAAGCGCGATTTCCAGCCGCATCAAAAAGCTGCTGCAAAAAGAGCTTATCCGCTTTGTTCAAACCAAACAGCAGGATCGGCGTGAAAAACTGATCGAATTGACGGAGCAAGGGGAGAAAGTGCTTGTGCAATCCGATAAAGTGCTGACAGATTATATAGAAAAGCTACTGGCACAACATATAAATGATGAGGAGATCGATCAGTTCCTGACGATTTTCCGGAAGTTGAAAGACATTATTAAAACGGATGGAGTGTCATAAATGAAAACTGTCTTAAAGCTGAAGTGGCCGATTACGATAGGTGTAATCCTTCTTACGGTTGCCCTATTTTTATTGGCGCCAAATTTAACGGAGCAAGCGGAGCAGGCGGGATCATTCCAGCTTTCACAACAAGCTTCTTCCCAAAAAGCTGCATCGATTTTAGCGGATGCTGATGCTGCAGATCAAACGATTTCTTTAGTCATTCCACTAGAAAATGAGCTGGATGAAACCATGAGGGAAATGCTGGCAGGAATGGCTTCCGATATTGAAGCGCTGGGAGACCCCGTAACAAGCGTTTTGAACCCGGTGGAAAGTGCAGAGCTTGAAGAACAACTAGTTTCAAAAGACCAGAAAACGATTTTGATGCCAGTCACAGTCGATGGCACTGATGAAGAAGTGAACGCTGTAGCGGAAGACATACGCGAAACGATCATTCCGCAGGACATGACAGCTTATGTGACCGGTGAAGCAATCATCAATAATGACGTTAACATCAGTGCCCAAGAAGGCTTGAAACGAACAGAAATCATTACGGTCGTTTTGATTTTCGGTTTGCTGCTTGCGGTGTTCCGTTCAATCGTCACACCGTTCATTCCGCTTGTGGCCGTCGGAATTTCGTATTTGCTGAGCCAGTCCATTGTCGCTTATTTGATCGATTGGTTCGGCTTCCCGGTATCGAACTATACCCAGATCTTTTTAGTGGCAATTCTTTTTGGAATCGGAACAGATTACTGTATCCTGCTGCTGAGCCGCTATAAGGAAGAACTATCGGCGGGGCATGGGGTGGAAGAAGCGATCGTCAATACGTACAAAACTGCTGGGCGCACGCTTTTGATCAGTGGCATAGCCGTATTTATCGGCTTTTTTGCCATCGGTTTTGCAGAATTTCCGATATTCAAATCTGCAGTTGCCGTAGCAGTAGGGATATTTGTGTTATTGCTCGTACTGTTTACCATTGTGCCATTCTTTATGGCGCTGCTGAAAGAAAAGTTATTCTGGCCGGCGAAAAAGTCAGCTGGTCATAAAGACAGCAATATGTGGATTGCAATGAGCAAATTATCGATTAACCGCCCGCTTTTGTCGATGCTGGTTGTTGCGGTTATTACGGTGCCGTTGTTGTTTACATACAATAACTCGCTGTCATTCAATACTGTTGATGAAATTGGTTCGGAATTTGAATCGGTAAAAGGGCTACGGGCAATTGAAGATGGCTTTGGCAAAGGGGATTCTTTGCCGGTAGAAGTCATCGTTAAATCAGATGAAACATTGACGGCTGAAGCTATCGTGCCATACTTTGAAGAAATCAGCCGAGAAATTGAAAAAATTGACGGCGTAGAAGCGGTCCGGGCAATTACACGCCCTACCGGTGAAGTGATCGATGATCTTTACGTGGACAAGCAAATGGAGCTATTGTCCAATGGATTGGCAGAAGCGGGTGATGGTCTCGGTGAAGTACAAGCGGGGCTGAATGAAATCCAGGCCAATTTAACTGGAATCAGTGAACAAACCCGTGGCGCAAATGGCATTGGCGAAGCTGCTGCAGGACTTGAGCAGTTAAACAGCCAGCTGGGCTTAGTTACGCAAGGACTGCAGCAGACCGGGAATGTCCAGCAGACAGTAGGGGTTTTGCCGCAAATCAGCGGCGGGCTAATAGAAATTCAGCAAGGATTGGCTGGAGCAGCCGGACAAACCGGAGAACTGGGAGCAGGTTTGATGCAGCTGTCTGAAGGCGTTGGTGCTTCGAATGCGGGCCTTGTGGAAATTCAGAATGGCTTAACCGAAGCAGCAGATATGATGCAGAAGATGAGCGGCAGCGAAACCGTGCGCGATACCGGGTTGTTTATCCCGGAAGGTACGCTTGAAAGCGAAGAATTTGCACAAGTACTGGATCGCTATGCTTTTGCGGAAGGCACCGGTATGAAGATGGAAGTTATTTTGTCGGATGATCCCTATTCTCCGGATGCAATCGATACCACTGCTAAAATCAAAGATGCAGTCGACCGGGCAATAGCAGATTCACCTCTTCAAGAAACAGAAATTGCATTCGGCGGCATTGCAAGCATCAATAGCGATTTGCAGGAAGTTTCATCGAGTGATTTCACAAATACTGTTGCCATTATGCTAATCAGCTTGTTTGTGATTTTGGCGATTCTTTTCCGCTCATTAATCATGCCGCTTTATATGATTGGATCGTTGCTGTTAACTTATTACACATCCATTTCGATTGCGGAATTGATTTTCGTCAATGGACTCGGCTACGATGGCATTAGCTGGGCTGTGCCTTTCTTCGGTTTTGTCATGTTAGTGGCGCTTGGCGTCGATTATTCGATTTTCCTTCTCGACCGCTTCCGTGAAGAATCGGCGAATGGAGGAAGTGTCCGTGATGCAATGAGAACATCCATGGCAAAAATGGGTACGGTCATCATTACGGCGGCCATTATTCTGGCAGGTACATTTGGTGCAATGATGCCATCTGGCGTTCTTAGCTTGGTGCAAATTGCGACGATTGTTATTACAGGCCTTTTGCTTTACGGCTTGATTGTCTTGCCTTTATTAATTCCGGCAATCTCGGTTTCATTTGACCGCGGTGTCTGGTGGCCATTCGGCAATAAAAAACATTCATAAGTGAAAAAAGCTGCCTCAGGGCAGCTTTTTTCTGTTTAATGTGGGATTGCTTGATGCCATGGTATACTAGGCTAAGAATCAACAATAATGAAACGGGGTAACTAACGTGCTTACATTTGAACAAAAACTAGAAATAATTGAATCGTTTCCGGAACTGACGCGCAAAGATGTGTCGATGAAACGTGTGAACTTCCATTACGAAGAAAGCCTGTATGACAAAAAAATCGTTGTTTATCATCTTCACCCGAATGGCAATGGATTTGTCTACGTAGGCAACTTGCCGCAGTATGAAGCGGATGACAAAGGCTTCGTCAATATCCGGGATTTCTCCACCAAGGAACTTCGCAGCATTGTAGCGGATGCTTTGGATTATTTGTCTTTAGAGCCTGAACCGCCATATGACAAGACATGGACGAACCGTGATAACGAAAAGCTGGATCTTGTCTACGAGGAGCCGTTTTGGAACATTTATACGGGCAAAAATCTGGAAGAAAGCTTCGGTACATTTAGCGATGCAGAAGACTATTTGATCGAGCAAGGCTTTAAAGAACCGAAGTGATGAAGATTCGGCAGCTGGAAAAAGGCGAAGACTTGCCGATGGAGCTTTTGCTTGAAGCCGATCCTTCTGAAAAGTTGGTGCGTGAATACACGTCAAAAGGAATGTCTTTTATTGCGGAAAAAGATTTCCGCATGATTGGCATTTACGTATTATTGCCATTATCTAATACCAAAGTGGAAATAAAGAATATTGCTGTTGCAGAGTCTGAAAGAGGCAAAGGCTACGGCAAAAAAATGGTGCTGCATGCGTTGATGGAAGCAGAGCGGCTGGGTTTTGAAACGGTCGAAATCGGCACGGGAAACTCGAGTTTTGACCAGTTGGCGCTTTATCAAAAATGCGGCTTTCGAATGATTGGGATTGACCAGGATTTCTTTGCTCGCCATTACCCAGAGCCGATTATTGAAAACGGCATTTTATGCAAAGATATGGTGCGACTTGAATATAAATTAAGATAAAACCCTTCGATTTTGAAGGGTTTTTCTTTTTGGAGTAAAAATTTTTACTTTTTAGAGAAATTTAAGTTGCGCTTCAAGGTAATTTAGATTACTATTTAAAGTAATAAGGGAGGAGAATTTCATGGAGGATATCAGATTAAACGTTGCATTGCTGAGAAAACGGGTGCCGAATTTAACGACTGCTGCCAAAGAAGCAGGCATCCGGCCAGCCACAGTCTCTAATTTGTGCACTGGCAAAATCGATTTGGGAAAAGCGGAAGTGAGAACGTTAGTTGGGTTGGCAAAATTGGCGAACTGTACAGTGGATGAACTTATTATTCGGGGGGAGAAGATGGCAATGATTGAAACGAAGATTAAAGCGTTGGATTTTTTCGCACCATTAGTAAAGAATGGCACGACTGGCATTGTTGCGCGCCCAGGGATGGGGCAACTGGTGATTGTAGCTGAATTGCTTCACCGTTTTAAAGAACAGGGCATAAAAACAGTTTATCTGGCACCAAAAAACGAACACCCGGAACTGGAAGGAATAATTGAACTGGCAGACCGGGTGACCCAATCAGTTGCGGAAACCTTGGAAGGGCTAAAGCATTATGGCGACAAGGCGGTGCTGGTTACAGACAAGGAACGGGTCGATTCGGGAGAGTTGTTTGAACTGCAGGAAACATTTGGCGATACACAAGTCACGACGCTGCTGGTGGATTTGTCTGGAGGAGTGGTAGATGACGATTTCCCGTTCGGGCCGCTTGAAACCGTTTGGCAACTGGATGCAGACTTAGCTGCACGCCATCAGTATCCAGCGTTGAGTCCGCTTCACTCCACTTCTACTTTGCTGGAAGAAAGCGATTTGGATGAACGCCACTTCCAGCTTCGCCAACGTGCGCAAAAAACACTCCGCCGTTACCGGGAGCTCCGGTCCATCGTCAATGCCCATGGAATAGAGCGGCTGCCTCAAGCGGAAACCGAAACGTATCGACGCGGAGAACGGATGGAAGCATATTTTACCCAGCCGCTGTTTGTAGCTGAAGAACTCACTGGACAGACAGGAGCCGCCGTTTCATTGACAGAAACTTTGAACGATGTGGAAGCAATTTTAAACGGCCAGACAGACGCTAGGGAATTGAAAGAACTGCAATTTATCGGAACGTTGTAAGGAGCCTTGTGCTCCTTTTTTTATGGTTTTGCGCAGGGTATTAGCGAATGGGAATTCACAGAATTTTGCTTCAAACTTAACTTAAAAGAGGAAAAAAAGGGAAGATTTCGGTATGCTAAAAGCAAGAGGTGATCACATGTTCAAGAAAGTGACCTTATATACAAATCGGCTGAAGGAAATGAAAGGATTTTATGAATATCAAATGGGTTTTCGGATCGTAGAAGAAGAAGACATCAGTTTCACGCTGGCTATCGGCGATTCTCAATTGGTCTTTCAAGCATCCGAACGGGCAGCGATTTACCATTTTGCATTTAATATTCCGGGCAACCAGTACACGCTGGCGAAGGACTGGGCACGCTCGCGTGTGACACTGAACCGTCAGGAAGGCATGGACGAAATCTATTACGCGAATTTCAACGCAGACGCTTTTTACTTTCAGGATCCTGCTGGCAACGTGGTTGAGTTTATCGCCCGCCGCCATATCGACCGCATGGGCAATTTCACTGTTGATTCTCTGCTCAATATCAGTGAAGTCAGTATTACGACGAAACATGTAAAAGAAGTGGGCGAACAAATCGAAGCCATGGACATTCCGGTGCGGGGCAACAAAGGAATCGAACCGAACGCATTGAATTTTCTTGGCCAAGGAGATGCGTTTATCTTACTGGTTGCACCGAAAAGAACTTGGTACTTCTCGAAACAGAAAAGCGAAGTCCATCCTTTATCGATTGAATTGATGGATGGCCGGCAGATTGATATTACGGAAGACGGTATGTTTCAAGAAGTACGGCCAGCTAACCCGATTTCGGATGGCATGGAGGCTATGGATTTTTCAGGAGTTGTGTTGCTGAAAAATGAAGATGTTTGGTCCACTGCCAAGGGATGGGCAGATCGTTCAAATGAGCGGCCGAATGCTTTGGATACCCGGTTCGGGATTGCTTCCGGCAGCAAAATTTTCACGGCAGTGATCATCTGCCAATTAATAGAAGAAGAGAAGCTGACGTTTGAAGACCGGTTGTCGGAGCTAGTGCCGGAGTTCTTTCCGGATTTTGATGTTACTGTCCATCATTTGCTGACGCATACATCCGGAATACCGGATTATTTTGATGAAGAAACGATGGAGAACTTTGAAGAGCTATGGGTAAAGCAGCCAATGTACTTGATGAGGTCCGGTGCGGATTTCGTACCGTTGTTTAAAGATGAGCCGATGAAATTCAAGCCCGGTGAAAAGTTCCAGTACAATAATGCCGGATTTATTGCATTGGGGCTCATTGCAGAGAAAGTAGCCGGCCAAGCATTTACTGACATGGTGGAAGAGAGAATCTTTAGGCGGGCGGGAATGGAGAATTCCGGCTTTTTCAGTCTTGACCACTTGCCCAAAGGAGTGGCTTGCGGCTATATTGATGAAGGGGATTCGTGGCGCACCAATCAGTATGCGATCCCGATCCAAGGCGGTGCAGATGGCGGTGCATTTGTGACGGCAGCTGATATGACCGCTTTTTGGGAACGGTTGATGGATTATACATTACTTTCTGAAGAAATGACAAAAAAAATGCTGTCGCCCCATGTCTCTGCGGGACAAAACGATTATGGCTACGGCGTCTGGATTATGCAGAGCCGGGATTCTATCTTAAAGTACCATGTCATGGGATACGACCCGGGCGTTAGTTTCCATTCCGGTTTTTATCCGCAAGATGGGACCATCCTGACTGTATTGGCCAATAAAAGCGAAGGGGCTTATGAAGTCGTAAAATTGATTGAAGGAACTTTTTAGAAGGGGTGAGGGCATGAGTGGAAGAAACTTGGCAATTGCAATAGCGGTCGGCACCCTTGTAGTATGCGCATTGATTTTTTTCGTCTTCCAACTGTATTTCAATATGAATCCGACTCAATGAAAGAAAAAAGCAGGCTGTGGAAAATCCGCAGCCTGCTTTTCTTTGATTAAAAGTATAATGGATTTGAATCTGATGTCTATGCAAGCTGAACAAATGCAAACTGCGCACCTTGAAATTCAAACGGGATTTTTCTGCTAGAGCCTATCAGTAAAAAACACAAAAAATGAGCTCCCCGTGAGGAGAGCCCATAAATAGTTAGGTTAAATTAAGCTTTTTGAACGTTAGTAGCTTGAAGACCGCGTTGGCCTTGCTCGATGTCAAAAGTAACTTCTTGACCTTCGTCTAAAGATTTGAATCCTTCGCTTTGGATAGCTGAGAAGTGTACGAATACGTCGTCTCCGCCTTCGCGCTCGATGAAGCCGAATCCTTTTTCTGAGTTAAACCATTTTACTTTACCTTGTTCCATGTGTGTTTCCTCCTCGTATGCAATTGCATACATTGTATTACTATCCTTGCTCAAATCTTGCAGATGAACATCTGACACTTTATACAAAGTTATCCGAACAAAAATAATTCTTCCTTAGAATAACATGAGGTTACAGAAATTGCAAGCCCCATCTGAAAAATGACTGATCTATCTATGGAAACTGTTTTTATATATACTGTAAGAATCGCATGGGAATGGGAGTGAAGGCCATGAAAAGAATTATGGTTGTAGGGGTATCTGCTGGTGCAGGAAAGTCGACTTTTGCTTCAATACTTGGGGAAAATTTGGATTTGCCAGTGCATCATCTTGATTCGCTTTACTGGAAACCGGGATGGAAAGAAGCGGAACCGAAAGAATTTAGAGAGGCACAAGAAAAAATCACAGCAGGTGAAAACTGGATTATTGAAGGGAATTACAGCGGAAGCTTTGATATCCGGATTGCAAAAGCAGATACTTTTATTTACTTGGAGCTGCCTTTAAGGGTGTGCTTATATCGGGTGTTAAAGCGCTGGCTGTCGAATATCGGCAGTACAAGGCCGGATATGGCAGAAGGCTGTCCAGAAAAAATGGATTTTGAATTTCTTGAATTTATCATTACCACATATGCAGCCCGCAAAGTGAAAATGCGGAATCGGATGCGGGCATTTCAGGAATTACGTCCAGATAATCGAGTAATTTTTCTGAGCAATAAAAAACAGATTAAAGGCTTTTTAGAAAGCATTCGCCCTCGATAGAAATCGAAGAAGAATTTCAAAAACTGCAACATCTGCAATAAGTGAAGTGGTATCCTAAAACTATAAATACTATACGACTAGGAGAATAAACGATGAAGTTCTTGTACGAAGGAACCGTCACCAACCAAACGCTTCGGAAAACAGAGTCCATGTATATGAAGCGGCTTTTTTTAGAAGATTTGCCTATTATTGAGCAAGTGCAAAAAGAAGTTATTGAATCGCTTCCTGAAAAAGCGACACTGCAGCCTTTATCAACTGAAGAATATTTATTTATTTTAAATGAGCGCGGCCTTCTGGTTGGAGCATTCGTAGAGGATCAGTTGATTGGATTCCGGGCGCTTCTCATTCCGGAAATTGACGAGGAGCATTTGGGGTTAGATCTTGGCCTTCCGGAAGAAGATTTGGCTCACGTCATTTACCAGGAAATTTCAGTGGTGCTGCCGGAGTATAGAGGCAATCGGCTGCAGCAAAAATTAGCTGAAGTGATCATGAAGGAATTGCCTAATCTTGAGCAACAGTTCCGATATGTATGCTGTACCGTAGCGCCTATGAACATTCCAAGTTTAAAAGATAAATTTCTTCAGCAAATGCATATCGGTGCGTTGAAAGAAAAGTACAATGGCATGGAACGCTATATTCTAGTGAAAGATTTAGAGCATCCCGCTAGTCGGTTTGAAAATCATATAACCGTAAAACTGGACGATTTAGAAAAACAGCGCGAACTTTTGGCACAAGGCTACGTCGGCATTGGCTTTCAATTAGTGAAAGGCTTCCATGAAATCGAATTTGCAAAACCTGTTCTTTAAAAGAGCAGGTTTTTTATTTTTTTATTAAAGAATTCTGAAACTTTCTGTTGTTTATTCCGTATATTAAGTAGGATGAAAAAGAATGGATGAGATGGGAGGTTTTGGAATGGAGTTATTCGGTTTATCCATGGAGCAGCTGTATATGTATACCCTTCTTTTTGCAGGAGCATTGACTGTGCTTTATGTATTTTTCGGTGATATTGCGGATGCAGGGGATGGGCTTCCTTTTTTTAACCCGACAATCATCTTAGCTTTTATCACTTTGTTGGCTGCTGCCGGTTATTTGTTAGAAGTGGCTTCGAGCTTGGACAGTTTAGCAATTTTGGGGATCTCAGCGATTGCGGCAATGTTGCTTGATATGTTGTTATATTTCTTTATTTTATTACCATTGTCTTCCGCGGAATCCTCGATTGCTTATACGGATGAATCGTTACTGGGCCAAGTGGCGAAAGTGATTATACCGATACCGGCAGATGGTTATGGGGAAGTCATCATCGAAACTTACGGAGGGATCATCTCAAAGCGGGCAGCAGGGTTTGACAATGAAGCGATTGATCAAGACCGGCAAGTATTAATCATTGAGGTGAACGATGGCACTTTGTATGTCAGAGATTATGAACCGCTATTTAGCAGAAGTAAATGACATTGAGGAGGAGTTAGGATGGAAATGACGTGGATTGCGATAGGGATTGCAGCTTTTGTGGTATTAGCAATTGTCGGGGTTTATATTACCAAGTATAAGACAGTAGGGCCGGATGAGGCATTGATTGTGACGGGGAGTTATTTGGGCACTAAAAATGTTCACACAGATGATTCTGGAAACCGGATTAAGATCATTCGCGGTGGAGGGACGTTCTTGCTGCCGATATTCCAGCAAGCAGCGCCGCTAAGTTTGTTGTCGAGCAAATTGGAAGTGACCACTCCGGAAGTTTATACGGAACAAGGTGTTCCGGTCATGGCTGATGGAACGGCCATCATCAAGATCGGCGGATCCATTTCAGAAATTGCCACTGCCGCAGAACAATTTCTCGGCAAATCAAAAGAAGATCGGGAAAATGAAGCGAAAGAAGTACTGGAAGGGCATTTGCGCTCGATTCTGGGTTCTATGACAGTAGAAGAAATTTATAAGAACCGCGATAAGTTCTCTCAGGAAGTGCAGCGAGTCGCTTCACACGATTTGGCGAAAATGGGATTGATCATTGTTTCATTTACCATAAAAGATGTACGGGACAAAAATGGTTATCTGGATTCACTCGGTAAAGCACGGATTGCCCAAGTGAAACGGGATGCGGATATCGCAACAGCTGAATCGGAGATGCAGACACGCATTAAGCGGGCAGAAGCTGGAAAAGATGCACAGCGCGCCGAAATTCAACGGGCCACTGAAATCGCCGAAGCAGAAAAAGAGAATTTGCTGAAAGTGGCGGAGTATAAACGCGAGCAGGACAGCGCAAAAGCCCGGGCTGACCAGGCATATGAACTTGAAACGGCACGCTCGAAACAGGAAGTTGTCGAACAGGAAATGCAAATCCGCATCATTGAACGCCAGAAGCAAATCGAATTGGAAGAAAAAGAAATTCAGCGCCGCGAGCGCCAATACGATTCTGAAGTGAAGAAAAAAGCCGATGCTGACCGTTATGCGGTTGAACAAGCGGCGCAAGCGGAAAAATCGAAACAATTAACGGTTGCAGACGCTCAGAAATACAGCGTCGAAGCAATGGCAAAAGCGGAAGCCGAAAAAGTGCGCCTGGATGGTTTGGCGAAAGCCGATTCTCTTCGTGCTCAGGGTGAATCGGAAGCGGATATTATCCGCATGAAAGGTTTGGCCGAGGCGGAAGCAAAACGCAAGATTGCGGAAGCGTTTGAAATGTACGGGAAAGCTGCAACTCTTGACATGATTGTGAAGATGCTGCCGGAATATGCGAAAGAAATTGCCAGCCCGCTTGCCAACATTGACAAAATTACTGTGGTGGACACAGGGGGCGGAGAAGGCGGCGGAGCCAACAAAGTCACTGCATACGCTACGAATCTGATGTCATCCCTGCAGGAAACCTTGAAAGAATCTTCAGGTATTGATGTCCGTGAAATGCTGGAAAACCTGACGGGCAAAACGGATTACCCGCAAACCATCGAACAATTGCGCTACGAATTAGCAGAAAAAGAACGGGAAAATAAACAGCAGCAGGTTTGATAATCGGCTGGATGGCATAAGAGCTTAATCGCTCTTATGCCATTTTTTATTTTTACTAAAGCCATACCTGAGGAATTGAAAAAACTAAAAATAATAATAAATTAATAATAGATGCGCGAAAACAGGTTTGCGGACTTTGGTTAAAATGATAGAATATTAGCACAAGCTGATAGGGAAAGTTTATCAGGATAAATTATCCAAAGATTAAGGGGTGTTCAATGAATATACAATTCGGCCGCAGCCTGTATTTATCGGAAGAAGGCCTTTATGGGCCAGAGACTCAGGAAATTAGTTCTATCGCCTATAATTCTGCTGATGTGATAAGCGGTTCAGCGTTTTTTTGTATAATCGGAGAAAATACGGATGGGCACCTGTTTATCGCGGAAGCAATCGATAAAGGAGCCGTTGCCATCATCGGATCCGATCTGCCGACATTGAAAAAATATGCAGATAAGCATCCAACGGTAACATTTGCGGCAGTGGATGATACACGCCAAGCTTTGGCACAGGTCTCCAACGTTTTTTCCGAAAAAGCCCAGGACCACTTGATAAAAGTAGGGGTCACCGGGACGAATGGAAAAACAACCACAGCAACTTATGTATACAATTTATTTAATCTTCTGGGTGTGCCCTGCGGTTTTCTGGGAACCACCGGCATCTATAATTCGGCTGGGAAATTGCCATATAAAAAAAGTACACCTACTACACCTATTTCTTCTGATATCCATCAAATCTTTTCTCAACTGGTTTCCTTTGGAGACCAGGCGGCTGCCATGGAAGTATCTTCTATCGCACTTGATCAAAAACGGGTAGAAGGCATTATGTTCGATGTAGCCATCCATACCAATATATCTGAGGAACATTTAGAATATCATCAAACATTTGAACATTATTTAGAATGCAAACTGCGTCTATTCCAGCAGGCAAAAAATGCCGTGATCAATTTGGATGACCAAGGCATGGCGAAAGAAATTTTAGAGGCAGTCCATTATTCGGCGCTTACTTACAGCCAAGTTCCGGATTCAGGGGCCGATCTGATTTGGACAGATGTCCAGATTAAAGAAAGCGGCATGCAGTTTGATTTATATTATCAAGGACAGGTTTTTAATGTGGAAGTGCCTTTGTTCGGGGAATACAATGCCGGAAATCTGACAGCTGCAATAGGGGCGGCGTTGCTGTCGGGCACAACAATGGAACAAATCATTTCGGTGCTGCCGGAAATGCCGCAGGTCGAAGGCCGATTTCAGCTGATTGAAGGCCCTGAAGACCGGAAAATCATTTTGGACTATGCCCACACGCCGGTCGCTTTGGATTTGGTGATGAGAGAAGTGAAGAAATTACCCCACAATCGCTTGATTACACTGATTGCAGGAATCGGCATCCGGGATTTTTCCAAGATGCCGAAGATGGCGAAAGCAGCTGAAGGCAAAGCGGATGTTCTCGTCGTGACTGTCGACCATCCGGGTTTTAATGATCCTAATGATGTGGTCAATGAAGTATTGAAAGGGTTTACCATTCCGTATAAACAGCAAGTATTGACGGCGCCTACCCGGCACGAAGCAGTAGTGGCAGCGCTCCAGGAAAGCGGACCCAAAGATATTGTTTTATTATCAAGCGGCTGCATCAATGGTGCCCAGCTTATTCGGGGAGAGTTTGTCCCGCATTCGGATGAAGATATCATTGCGGATTTTTTCCTGCAGCAAAATTAACGGCTTTTTTAAGTGGAAAGGTCGCTTTTTTCCTTCTGCTTGTGTTTAATAGAAGAGAAGACTACATAAGAAAAGTGAATTGGAGTGAATGGAATGCAGTATCGTACAGAAAGAGACACGATGGGCGAAATTCAAGTAGAAGCAGACAAGATGTGGGCAGCTCAGACACAGCGCAGCCTCCAGAACTTTGCGATCGGCACAGAACGGATGCCGCATGAAGTAGTTATGGCATTTGCCCAATTGAAAAAAGCAACAGCGAAAGCAAACCACAAACTTGGAAAACTTTCTGAAGCCAAAATGAAAGCGATTGAAACAGCTGCCAATGAAGTGATCGATGGCAAATGGAACGACCATTTCCCATTAGTGGTGTGGCAAACAGGAAGCGGTACACAGTCTAATATGAATATGAACGAAGTATTGGCGCGCCGTGGTAACGAAATTTTGGCTGAGCAATCTTCTGAAGAAAAATTGCATCCAAATGACGATGTCAATATGTCGCAAAGTTCGAATGATACATATCCGACAGCGATGCACGTTGCGGGTGTATTGGCAGTAACGGAAAACTTGCTTCCGGCTATCCAGAAATTAAAAGCGACACTCGATGAAAAATCGAAAAAATTTGATGACATCATCAAAATCGGCCGTACGCATTTACAGGATGCGACGCCGTTAACGCTAGGGCAGGAAATCAGCGGCTGGAGACATATGCTTGAGAAAAGCGAGCGCATGATCCGCGCGAGCGTTGAAGAAATGCGCGAGTTGGCAATCGGTGGTACAGCAGTTGGAACAGGCATCAACGCTGATCCGACATTCGGCCCTTCTGTTGCTGAGTTTATCTCAGAAGCGGTTGGCACCACATTTACTTCTGCTGAAAACAAATTCCATGCACTGACAAGCCATGACGAAATGGTTTATACGCACGGTGCCATCAAAGCGCTTGCGGCTGACGCAATGAAAATCGCTAACGATGTACGTTGGCTGGCTAGTGGCCCACGCAGCGGCATCGGTGAAATCACCATTCCAGAAAACGAGCCAGGCAGCTCCATCATGCCAGGGAAAGTCAACCCGACTCAAAGCGAGGCTTTGACAATGGTAGCCGTTCAAGTCATGGGCAATGATGCGGCAATCGGATTTGCGGCAAGCCAAGGAAACTTTGAATTGAACGTTTTCAAACCGGTGATTGCTTATAACTTCCTGCAATCGGTGCGTTTGTTGACTGACAGCTTAATCAGCTTTGATGACAATTGTGCAGTAGGAATTGAAGCGAACCTTGAGGTTATTCAAAACCACGTGAGCAATTCATTGATGCTCGTAACTTCATTGAATCCTCATATCGGTTATGAAAAAGCGGCAGCGATTGCCAAGCAGGCACATAAAGAAGGCACAACATTGAAAGAGTCCGCTGTTAAGAGTGGACACTTAACAGCAGAACAATTCGACGAGTGGGTACGCCCGGAGAATATGGTTGGAAAATAAACAGATGGAAAGAGAGCAGCCGCACATTCGCGGCTGCTTTTTCATTTTGCTTCAGTTGGTCACAAATGGGCCAGAGTTGGGCATAAACAAAAGAAACTTGGGCATAAATTCATTAGGCTTGGGCATAATGCGATCGAAGTTGGGCATAAATTGCGATGGCAAAGTGAAGGTGGCCTAAATGGAACAGCCA
Source organism: Planococcus sp. VCh962 (assembly GCF_057748275.1). NCBI lineage: Bacteria > Bacillati > Bacillota > Bacilli > Caryophanales > Caryophanaceae > Planococcus > Planococcus sp. VCh962. Next base: position 133,960 of record NZ_JBYLHS010000005.1, on the reverse strand, counting down.
AGCGCTTCCGGTCCATTTACGAGCGGCTTCCGGCACAACACGTGCAACTCGCTGAAAATGCCCATTAACAAAAGGTTTTATTCCTTAAATGTCGAAGTAGATACTAGGAGAACCAAATGATTAAAAGAGGTGCACTATGCAAAAAACATTTGTCATGTCGTGGAGCGGCGGGAAAGATTCTGCGCTTGCGTATTACCGGGCAGTGCTGAACGGCCATGTGCCGGTTGCGCTGTTTACGATGTTTGAAGAAGACGGCTCCAAATCGCGGTCCCATGGATTGCCGTTAGAAGTGATGGAAGCGCAAGCAGCCCGTATGGGTTTGCCGCTCATTACCGGGAAAGCGAGCTGGGCAGAATACGAAAAAGAATTTATCGAGCATTTGAAAACATTTAAAGCACAAGGCATTCAAATGGGTGTTTACGGAGATATTGATTTAGAAGACCATTTGTTGTGGATTCAAAAAGTAAGTGCAGAAGCGGGAATGGAAGTGGACCATCCGCTTTGGCAGGAACCGAGAAAAGAGTTGTTGAAAGAATTAATAGAAGAAGGATTTAAGGCGGTTATTACGGTTGTGGATACAACGCGTCTGGATAAAGCATTTCTTGGCCGTGAATTCACGCATGATTTAATAAAAGAATTGGAAAGTCTCGGAATTGATGCATGCGGTGAAGAAGGGGAATTTCATACCATCATCATTGACGGACCGATTTTTATTGAACCGGTTCCAGTGGAATTCGGCACCCAGCTGGAGGCAGGCCATTATCGTATACTCGAGGTGAAACTTCAATCTGAGGAGTGATTTGGATGATTCAATTTATAGGCGTGGAAGAGCAGCATATTCGGCAAATGGCCGTACTTTTGGCTAAGCGCCATGAACGTGAACGAAGCTTTTTTCCTTATTTTCCTGCAGAATTTGAAGAATTTGATGAAGCGGAGATGGTGCTCCGAAAAATCCTGGAGCGCCCATTTATCAGTGGGATTGTAGCAGTGAGAGGCATTGATGTCATCGGCTACTTGCTGTATGAATTCAAAGAAAGTGTGGAAAGAGGCCGTTACGTCTGGATCGACTATGAATCTGTCGCCATCAAGGAAACGGAGCATCCCCGCCTGCTGCGGCTCCTGTACGCTGATGCGGGAGCGGAATGGGTGAAAAATGGATATTTCCACCATGTCATGATGGTTCCGCTGGGAGACCGGAAAATTGTATCTGAGTGGCTGGACCAGTCTTTCCGCTATGAACAAAAATACGCGGTCTTGCCGCTCAAGGATTTTGAAGAGCAAACCTTAACGCCTTTACCGAATCTGGTTTTTCGAAAAGGAAGCCGTGAAGACGGGCCGTTATTGAAAAAGATGGCTTTATGGAACAGCATACACCAAGCGTCGGCCCCGTCCTGGCTGCCTATTACGAAAGAAACCATGGAAGACATCAAGAGCAGCTATGAAGAGCTGTCCGCAGACGGAGATGCTTATTTATGGTTGGGGGAGCAAGGTGAACGGGTTGCCGGGTTCCATGTGTATTTCCGGAAAGCGGCCCCCTTGAGTCTGGTGACACCGATGAATTGTGTGGAATTGCCTGCTGCGTCAACAAATCCGGATTTGAGAGGCAAAGGAGTAGGGAAAGCTATGGCCAACTACTGCTTTACGGAACTGAAAAAAGAGGGATTTGATTACATTTTCGCGGACTGGCATTCGCCCAACCACTTAGCTTCATATTTTTGGCCGAAACTGGGCTTCCAGCCTGTAATGGTTCGCATGTCCCGTCAAATCGATCCGCGCATTGCTTGGGCTCATGGGAAATAAAAGAACTATGCTTTTTCAAGGAAAATCTCCGCAGTCTCTAACGAGGCTGCGGAGATTTTATTCTTTCCGGAAAACCCAAGTACGCTGAACGACAAAGCCAAAAATAAAGAGAATGGTGTCAACGAGCACTTTGAGAATGACTTCCCCGCGCCCCAGCCATTCGGCGTAAAGAAAATGAACAGAACCGGCAGACATCATCATGATGAACGCGGCCAGTATGTAGTAGCGGATAAAGGACTTTCTGGAACCTTGGCCGAAAACTTTGTTGCGGTTGATGTAGTAATTGAATAAGGAAGACAAGACCCGAGCTGCAATTGTTGCGAAAATAATGAACAACTGTGGCTCTTCGTTCCGCCAAAGCTGGATGAACAACCAGTACAAGCCGATATCCAAGGCGAATGACGCTCCTCCGGATAAACCGTATAACAAAAAGATCTTGTAGACATGATAAGAATCCCGAAGCGGATGGAAATGGGAAGATTTGTTGTTGTCTAAGTAAACCGTCTCGATGGGCACTTCCGAAAGCGGAATCTTTTGAGCTCGCAGTGCTGCCAGCACATTCATTTCGTATTCAAAACGCTCTCCTGCTACACTCAGCAAATGGCCGAGATGCTGGACAGGAATGCCGCGCAAACCGGTTTGCGTATCCGTCAGAACCGCACCGGTGGCAAGCCGGAACAATAAACGCGTAAAGCGGTTGCCGAATTGGCTGCGGAAAGGGACACCTTTTTTACTGAAATCTCTTGCACCAAGCACTACATGACCAGGAATTTCTGCTAGCTTCCGGGCTATTTTAACCATGTCCGACACTAAATGCTGGCCATCGGCATCTACTGTGATGACTGCATCATAGGGGAGTTTTTGATTGAGTATGTAATGGAATGAGGTTTTCAAGGCCCGTCCTTTGCCTTGATTGACAGCATGGCGAAGGACAGTCACTTCAGGAATCGGAGAAAGCGTTTCGAAAAATTCGGCATAGTCGGGTCCGCTGCCATCATCGATTACAATGATTTGCTGAAATCCTGCTGCCAGAATTTCTTGAATCAAAGTCCTGCATTTTAAATCAGGTTTATATGCCGGAATAATAACTGCGAATTGTTTCACGAAAGGCCTCCTTTCAATTTTTAGATGAATAAAAGCATGAATCGAAAGCGTGCTATAAGACATTGGGACTTACAGAAAGGATGACATAAGAACTTTTCTAAGTCAAAATGCTTATTGTAAAAATACCCTCTTTCTTCATTTCTATACCTCAACTTAAGAAATTCTTCAGAAACCCCCTCGCTAATCATTAAGAATTGCCTTCTATACTAAAAGCATGAAGCAGAGAGGAGCAAGGCAATGATCCAAATTCAAGATTTACAGCATACGTTTGCCATTGGCAAAAAAGGGCAAGAACGGCGGGTTCCTGTGTTAAAAGGAGTAACCCTTGAAGTAGGGCAAGGGGAAATCGTGGCGATTTTAGGGAAAAGCGGGTCAGGAAAATCCACCTTATTGAATATACTAGCAGGTTTTATGGCACCGGAATCCGGTTCAGTCCAAGTTAAAGGCCAGGAGATTTCTGCATTAAAAGAAGCCGATTCAGCTGCATTCCGACTAGAAAACTTCGGGTTTATTTTTCAGAACTTCCAGCTGATGCCTGGATTAACGGCATTTGAAAACGTCGAGCTGCCCTTGAAAATCAAGGGAGTGGAAGCAGGAGAACGAAAGATGAAAGCACAAAAGATGATCGAGAAAGTCGGTCTTGCTGAAGTTGCCGGCCATTATCCAAACGAACTTTCGGGAGGACAGCAGCAGCGCGTCAGCATTGCGCGGGCGCTAGTCACCAATCCACCGATTTTGCTGGCGGATGAACCTACAGGAAGTTTGGATTCAGAAACTGAAGGAGAAATCCTGCAATTGATCCGGATGCTGAACCAGACGCTCGGCTTGACGTTTGTCATTATTACACACGACGAAGAAGTGGCGAATGTGGCTCATCGGCAATACCGGCTCCACGATGGGGAACTTGTGAAAGGGGAAAAGCGCCATGCAGTTTAAAGACCAGGTTGATTTTATCCGGCAGCATATGAAACGCAATAAACTTCGTGTAGCGACGACAATCCTAGCCGCCATGATGGGCTGTGCTTTCTTGATCGTATTGGCTTCAGTTGGATTCGGTCTTCACAAAACCATTACAGACGATGTACTGGATAACCAGAAAGTGACGGAAATCGAAGTGCCGTCAAAAGTGGACTCAGATGAAAAAATCAGTCCTGAAGAAGTGCAGGCGATGCGGGGTATGGAACACGTCCAGGCGGTCGTGGAACGGTCCGGTCCGAATGCCGAATCGGCCGCTAAAATTGGCACGCGCAGCGGCTTTGTCAATCCGGTTCTTACAGACTTAAAAGAAGAACAAAAGGCAGGACTCGCTCTTTCAGAGGGGAGAATGCCTGAGAAAGCTGAAGAAGTTGTGGTCGGTTACCATTTCGCGAAAGGATTGCTGACTGAAGAAGAACGGAAAGCTTCTGAAGAAGGGACAGAGGGCAATGGCTTTGCCGGCAGTTTGATTGGCCAGATCTTTGAGCTGGAACTGACACCTTATGAAGAAGCGGAACCTGTTACTTGGCAGTTTACCGTTTCGGGCGTTTTAAAAGAACCGGCGAAAGATTGGATGAGCGACAGCTCGGTTTATATGGATGCTTCCTGGGAAACGGTATTCAATGAAAAGCTTGGCGCAGATGAAGGATATAGGACCATTCTTGTATATGCGGACGCCCTTCAAAATGTCGGGGGGATCACACAGGCGTTGAAAGACCAGGGCTATTACGTTTATTCAGTTACGGAAGAACTGGGTTCGATGAATATGTTCTTTACCGCGCTCAAAGCGGGCCTGATTTTTGTCGGGACGATTGCGGTATTGATTGCCTCTATTGGAATTTTCAATACGATGACGATGGCGGTAACCGAACGGACACGGGAAATCGGCGTCATGAAAGCCATTGGTGCACAGCCGAAACTGATCCAGAAATTGTTCCTGATGGAAAGTGCAGCAATTGGTGTGATTGGAACGGCAATCGCTGTTATTCTTTCCTATGCCATTAGCATATTGGCAAATTGGCTCGTGCCAATCATCATTCTAAGCTCAATTGGGGAAGAAGCCGGTGGAGACTTCAATATGGTGATTTCAGTTATTCCGTGGCAGCTCGTCGTGATCGCGTCTGTCATCAGCATTGGTGTAGCGATGGTGTCAGGCTGGCGGCCGGCTCGCAAAGCCACTCAAATTGATGTGATTCAGGCGTTGCGGCAGGAATTATAAACAGCAAGGTTATTTCACGAAAAAAGCCCAGGTTCTTTTGAACCGGGGCTTTTGCTTTTATTCTATTACATCTTCGGGCCGATAGCCTTGCTGCAGTTCTTCAATCGACAAGCCAAACGTCATTTCCAAATGCGGATAGTCTTTAAAACGCTGCCAGTCGCCGCCCCACGCAAAACCGAGTTCTTTTCCGATAGCAGCAACTTCAAACCAATCAGCTTTCCCATTATCATTGTCATCGCGTTCCGTGTCCCAGACGATTTTGCCATTATCGAGGCGCAGCGCAAAATCGATGGCCAGCCCGTAATTGTGATAAGACTCTCCGCCGCGTGCATGCGTCACCACATTGCCGGATGTGCTCCTGCCCTTTGCATGCAGTCCATTTTGTTCAGCTGCGGAACGGAAGCCATCTGTAATGACTGCATCAATGCCGATATCTGCTGCTTTTGCAATCAATTCATTGCTTTTTTCCTCAACAATCGGGTGCAGTCCGGAAGGTGCAGGACGCTGCTGCAATTCTTCACGGAATTCTAATTCATTTTGTATCCATATGAAGAAAAAACCGCCGATCACGAATAAAAAAAGAATGGAAAAAGCGGTTTTGAACTTTTTCAAATTATTTCACCTCATCAGCATTTATTTTATCAAAAATCGTCAAAAGAGTATCGCAGGAAAGTTTTTGATACGATAGAAGAAAGAATGGAAAGGGGACATCGATGATGGTTATTGAATTAATGAAATCTCACGCTTCTGTGCGTGACTATAAAGAAAAGCAGCTGACACGGGAAGAGGTCAGTGAATTAATAGCGGCAGCACAGCATGCAGCGACGTCCCATTTTGTTCAGGCGTATTCCATCGTCTGGGTGACTGATCCGGAGAAACGCAAAGCACTTGGGGACTTATCCCGAAATCCGCAGCAAATGGAAGGTGCTGGCGCAGTCTTTTTAATGTGTGCTGATTATAACCGCTTGAAACATGCCGGTGAAATGCAAGATGAATCGATTGTCTTTGACCATGCAGAGAATTTGATTGTGGCTGTAACCGACGTGGGTCTGCTGGCACAAAACTTAGCACTTGCAGCGGAGTCAAAGGGGTATGGCATCTGCTATATCGGCGGTGTGCGCAATAATATGGAAGCGATCAGTGAGTTGGTTGGCTTGCCGGAAGGCGTTTTTCCGGTATACGGCTTGACAGTCGGCGTTCCGAATGAAGCCAATGAAGTGAAGCCGCGCTTGCCGGTTGAAGCGATTTTGCATGAAAACGAATACGATGAAGATAAATACAAAACCTTGCTGCCGGAATACGATGAAACGATTCAGCGCTATTATCAAGAACGCAGCACTAACCAAAAAGTTGCAACCTGGACCGAGCAGATGGCTACGTTCCTCAGAAAACCGCGCCGCCAAGACATCAAAGACGTATTGGCGAAAAAAGGGTTTTTATTTAAATAAAAGACCGGAAAAGGGGAATGGCAATGAAAATCGCGATTTTTGGAGCTACCGGACGGGTGGGTGGACAAATTCTGAAGCAGGCGTTGGCAGACGGCCACCAAGTGAAGGCACTTGTGCGTTCTCCTAAACTGGATGAGCATCCGAACCTTGAGGTGATTACTGGGGACGTCCGGAAAGCGGAAGATGTTGAACGGACGCTTGAAGGTGCTGAAGCGGTGTTTAGCGCAATCGGTACAGACCGGACCACCACATTGTCTGAAGCCATGCCGCTGATTATCGACGCGATGAAAAATGAAGGGGTTCAGCGCATCATCACCATTGGAACTGCGGGAATCCTGAATAGCAGGCTTACACCTGGCAAGCTCCGCTATCAAGGAGGAGACTCCAATCGCAAACTGACATTTGCTGCCGAAGAACATGAAACGGTTTTTCGATTATTGGAAGCGATCGATTTGGACTGGACGATTGTATGCCCGACTTATTTGCCGGATGGCGAAGTGCGCGGCAACTACCGGACAGAAAAAGATTATTTGCCGGATGGCGGCAAAGAAATTACGGTCGGCGATACGGCCGAATTTGCTTATCGCCAGCTCAAGGATAGTGAATTTATCCGCAGCCGGGTCGGCATTGCATATTGAGCGGAACAGGAAGGTCTTATGAGCGACTCGAAGCCCGATACGAGCGGCTTTGGGTTAAATACGAGCAACTTTGAGCCCGATACGAGCAACTTCTCCTGAAATCACCAAAAGCGGCACAAGCAACGGAGCTTGTGCCGCTTTTTACGTTAATCCAGGCGAAGCTTAGCGCAGTAGTAACATCTATGCGTATTGAAGTTGAAATTCCAAAAACTAATATGGTGATAAAAAAGCATATTGTCATGAAAATAAGGGAATAAGAGGGGAAGAAAACGAAACGGGAGGGCTTGCCATGAAAGAATTTGAAGACAAAGAACAGGTGTTGCTGGCTTATTATGTGCAATATTACCGAGGTGCTACAACTGAAGATGTAAAAGCGCTGGACCAGCGATTGTCGCAAGAAATTGGAAAAGAGCGGTATGATAAAGCGATGAAGGCTTTGCTGGAAGAAGGATTAATCATTGGCATGGACCAAGTTGAACAAAGGGAGAAAGAAGGTTCACCTTCCCCGATGGCAACGAATGAAGGAATGCTTTACATCAACGATACCTTGAATCTGCAGTCCTATACCGTAGAAGAACATCAGCTGGGTTATCTGGACAATAATTTAAAAACAAGCAATTTGGAATTTACATTAGAACCGGTTAAAGCGTATGTTGAAGAATCCATCCAGCTGCAGGCTGAAGAAAAACCGAATTCCAATCGACCGTGAATTCCAGATGACTTTAAACTGTGAATAAATGAAATCAAGAAATAGCGCCTTATAAAGAGAGGCGTTATTTTTTTATTGGCCAGACTTGGTCAAATATGTACATTTTACTAACGCATTTAACATTTCAAATGTTAAAAATATGTGAAAAGAATATTTTCCCCTTTTCTTTTTGCATGAATTGCGTATAATGCTTATATCGGGGGAGTGATAGAATGAATCGATATAAAATAGAAGAGATCAAAGAACAAAACAGTAAATCAGCAAAAGCCATTGGTTTTATCTTCGCTGCAATACTTGTTTCACTCGTTTGGGGATTTTTACAAGATTCGCTTCCGGCGTTTCTTCTGGCAGGGGTTTTCAGTTTAATCTTGTTCGCTGAAACACGCGAATACAAGAAAAGTTATCAAATCGAATTAGAAGCAGCAAAATTAGATGATGATCAAATTTCTTAAGTGACGATAAAAGTACGAAAACAAAAGCCCGCCGGTTCAATTGAAACCGGCGGGCTTTTGTTTGGTTTAACAGAGTTGGCGTTGCACAAGCAATCCTTATAAATCCAAAGCAAAGAAACATAAAAAAATCACGATCACCACGGTTAAGTTGGTAATCATCGCTGCCCGTTTTCCTACCGGTTCATCAAGAGAAGGAAAGCGGTCGACAAGCTTCATTAAGCCAGCAATCAATACGACGATCAATAAAAAATTAACGATGAGATTCATATCGTACACATGTACATCCAAGTAGCGGATAAAAATCACAGAAAATGCAAGGACGATGCCGTTAACTAAATTTTTTCGTTTCATAGCAGTTCCTTCAATTCGTTTTCAAGAAATGGTTTGGCGGACAATAATTGAGTGAAGGCTTTGTAACGGTCAAATTGGCCAGGCATCGGCTTTTTGCCCGTTTGGTAAGCCCGGATCAATATATTCTTCGGTGTGTGTTCAATATCGATAAATTCCATCAGCTGCGTTTCATAGCCGACCAGCGACAGAAGTTCCGCGCGGATGGAATCGGTAGCAAGCGCGCTAAAGCGTTCCTTGATCAGGCCGTTTTGCAGCATGATGCCGAGTTCCGGGGCAGCGACTTGGCTGTTCAATTCATGTTGGCAGCAAGGCACGCTTAAAATAACTTTGGCGTTCCATTTTACGGCCCGGGACAGTGCCATATCCGTCGCCACATCACAGGCATGGAGCGTAACGACCATGTCAACCGCTGATTCTTCGTTATAGTCATTGATATCACCGACTAAAAATTCCAATTGATCGTAGCCCAAATCTTCCGCAATGCGCTGGCATTCTTCAATCACTTCTTTTTTCAGGTCCAGCCCTGTCACGCGAAGATCCAGCCCTTTTTCGATCCGGAGATAATGGTATAAGGCGAATGTCAAATAAGATTTTCCAGAACCGAAATCGAGAATCCGGACAGTCCGATCTTTTGGCAAATGCACAAGTGCGTCATCGATGAATTCAATAAAGCGATTGATTTGGCGGAATTTATCGTATTTCTGCTTTTTCACTTTGCCATCCGGACTTTGGACGCCGAGGCGGACCAAAAATGGATAAGCGATGCCGTCTTCCAGCAAATACTGTTTTTTGCGGTTATGGGACAGCTCAGCGGATTTTGTTTCGGTCTGTTCCGCTTTCCAGGAAACTTTGAATTTCTTTGAGAGCTGAATCTGTATTTTTTCTTCTGTGAACTGAAACAAAGCCTGGCGGAATTCCTCGAATAAGCGTTCCAGTTTGTCGAGAGCTTCTTCAACTGAAAGGTTTTCGTGTTTTAATACATGCTCATATTGATATTCAAATTGAATAAAATAGTCGTTTTTGATTTCCACCGGCTTCAACTTCACGCGTTTTATTTCATTCGACTTTAAACGCGGCTGGCTGATGGTTGCCGAGACAAGTGAACGGTTTTGCAAGCGTTGGGATAATTGTTCATGCATTTTTTGTAGTTCCATTGTAAATCCTTTCATCGTTCATGATAGTTGTATTTTATCATGACCAGCAGAGAAAGGGCGACTGCACGGTTTGAAGCCGGTTACCTCTCAACATGTTTTGAATTTTGTGATAATATGGAAGGGGATTGAAAACGTTTACATGCTAAGGGGGATGGAAATGGCAATTGTAGAAAAAACGGTAGGGCAAATCGTACGGGAACGGGCGGCATTGCATCCGCAAACAGAAGCATACGTCTATCCGGAACGGAACATCCGCAAAACGTACAAGGAATTTGATGAAGAAACGGACCGCTTGGCCAAAGCATTCATGGGAATCGGCATTGCTAAAGGGGAACACATTGCCATTTGGTCGGACAATAAGCGTGAATGGCTGCTGAGCCAGTATGCCACTGGTAAAATGGGCGGGGTTTTAGTTACGGTCAACACCAGCTACCAGTCGGCTGAGCTGGAATATCTGTTAAAGCAATCCGATGCAACGACCTTGATCTTAGGGGAAGAATTTAAAGGAACAAGTTATATCGACATTATCAATGAAGTATGCCCGGAGCTGAAAACCGCTGAAAAAGGATCGATTTCAAGCAAGAAACTGCCGCATTTCAAACGGGTCATTGTCATGGGCGAAAATCAGTATCCGGGTATTTTTACTTGGAGTGAATTTGAGGCATTTGCCGAAGGAGTAACCGATGAGCAACTGGAAGAACGCTTTGAATCAATGAATCCGGAGGATGTTATCAACATCCAGTATACTTCCGGAACAACCGGTTTCCCGAAAGGCGTCATGTTGACGCATCGGAATGTGGTGAATAATGGCAAGCTCATCGGCGACACGATGAATTTGACGGAACAAGACCGCCTCTGCATCCCGGTGCCGTTTTTCCATTGCTTCGGCTGTGTGCTCGGCACGATGGCCGCTGTCACCCATTCGACGACGATGGTCATAGCGGAAAAATTCGAACCAAAGCGCGTTCTGCAAATGGTCCAAGACGAGAAGTGTACGGCGCTCCACGGCGTGCCAACGATGTTTATTGCTGAGCTGAACCACCCAGACTTTGCGTCGTTTGATACTTCTACTTTGCGTACGGGAATTATGGCGGGTTCTCCATGCCCGATTGAAGTGATGAAAAAAGTCATCAATGACATGGGGGCATCGGAAATTACAATTGCCTACGGACAGACAGAATCGTCTCCGGTCATCACACAGACTCGCGCCGATGATGATATTGAAAAACGGGTGTCCACTGTCGGCAAGCCCCACGCAGAAGTCGAAGTGAAAATTGTCGATCCCGTCAGCAATGAGAGAGTAGCAACGGGCGTGCCGGGTGAACTGTGCACTCGAGGCTACCATGTCATGAAAGGCTATTACAAAAACGAAGAAGCGACCCGCAATGCGATTGATGAAGAAGGCTGGCTCCATACGGGAGATATTGCGGTGGAAGACGAAGATGGTTATATCGCCATTACCGGACGCATCAAAGACATGGTCATCCGCGGAGGCGAAAACATTTATCCGCGTGAAATCGAAGAGTTTTTGTATCAGCATCCAGCCATACAGGATGTCCAAGTGGTCGGTGTGCCGGATCCGAAATATGGAGAAGAATTGATGGCTTGGGTCATTTTAAAAGAAGGCCAGCAATTGTCTGCGGACGAGCTGCGCAATTATTGCAAAGGCAAAATCGCCCATTATAAAATCCCGCGCTATATTGAATTTACAAAGGAATATCCGATGACTGCATCGGGTAAAATCCAAAAGTTTAAACTGCGGGAAATGTCAGTAGAGCGCACTGAGAAAACAGAAGTGCAATAGTAGTGTTAAAAATATAAGACCTGGTTGGAGCGGAAATAAAAGCTCCAATCAGGTTTTGTTGTTTAATAAAATTCTAAAAAGGGGAAACGAGTAGGGTAAGAAAAAATCTTTAATTCAGGATATTTCTCAATTGGCAGTAGCAGTCACGGACTTGATGCGAAAAGGAGAGAAAATCATGGCAAATGTAAAATTGGCGATTATTTATTACAGCTCGACAGGAACCAACTATCAAATGGCGAGATGGGCCGAAGAAGCTGCACAGCAAGCTGGAGCTGAAGTGCGGGTAGCAAGAATAAAGGAACTTGCTCCGCAAGAAGCTATCGATTCCAATCCGGCTTGGAAAGCGCATTTCGAAGCTACACAAGATGTGCCGGAAGCTGAACCTAGCTTACTTGAATGGGCGGATGCTTTTATCTTCAGTATTCCGACGCGCTACGGCCAAGTACCTTCCCAATTTCAACAGTTTCTGGATACGACCGGTGGGTTATGGGCAGAAGGCAAATTGGCGAATAAAGTCGTAAGTGCGATGTCTTCTGCCCAAAATCCGCATGGCGGTCAGGAAGCGACAGTTTTATCTGTCTATACTTCGATGTTCCATTGGGGAGCCATTGTTGCAGCACCGGGCTATAACAATCCGGCCTTGTTTAAAGCGGGCGGAAACCCATATGGCACCACTGTTACAGCCGGATCAGAAGGCATGGTGGAAGACGTAGAAGATGCTGTCAAATACCAAGCAAACCACACAATCGAAGTGGCTCAGTGGATTAAAAATGGCCAGACTCAATAAATGAATTCCGGCAAAGCAGGCAGGGTTCAAAAAACCTCGCCTGCTTTGCCTGTTTTTAAGGCAAGGAGGGTTAAAGCAAGCATGGTGTGGCTCAGTTTATTATTTGTGATTGGATTTATTCTTATTCATCTATTTTCTAAAAGCATGAAGTTTTTAAAAGTGGTTCCACGGAGCCGTTTTCTGTCGATTGCCGGCGGTATTTCAGTGGCTTATGTATTTTTGCATTTATTGCCGGAACTGGGCGTCTTTCAAAATGAGCTGCAAGGTGAATTGGAAAATTCGGCATGGCGCTTCCTTGAACATCATATCTATCTGATTGCCATGCTCGGACTGGTGTTTTTTTACGGCTTAGAACAAATGGTCAAGTCCACCAAGAGAAGGCATGAAAAATCAAACCGGCAGCATTCAAAAGATGGGGTTTTTTGGGTCCATATCGGTTCTTTCATAATTTATAATGCCTTGATTGGGTATTTACTTATCCGTGAAGATTATGAAACGATTTGGGGCATGCTACTTTTCTTTATTGCCATGGGTGTCCACTTTCTCACAAACGATAAAGCGCTCCGGGCCACCCATCAGGAAGAGTACGACAAATACGGAAGATGGCTGCTGGCAATAGCTATTTTAGCCGGTTGGGGAGTCGGCTTATTAACAGAAGTAAATGAATTGATCGTTTCGGTGCTTACTGCATTGCTTGCAGGGGGCATAGTGTTAAATGTATTAAAAGAAGAATTGCCGGAAGAACGGGAAAGCAGCTTTTCTGCTTTTTGCAGTGGAATTGTAGGGTATTCAATTTTACTTTTGCTGTTGTGAGTAATTTTCTTTTTTATATAGCAATAAACCGAATTTTTTGTTATGATATCAAGATAATTATGGTGATATAGAACGAATCTTAAAAACTGCAACTCTTTGAGGTGTCAAAGATGATTTCAACCGAGGAAAAGCGAGTGTTCGAATACGAACTGAATAAGTTGAGCCGTGAATATCAGAACTGTGCGAATGATTCCTTGAAATCACAAATTAAAGAAGATATTTCTTTTCTCCAATCGGTTCTCCAAAACTTTCAGCAAAGAAATGCCAAGATGAATATGTTCAATCAATAAGCCCGCCGGAATTTTTCCCGGAGGGCTTTTTGTTTTTATTAAATAGAAACAGCTGCCGGATATTGTGAACATCACTGTAACAAAGAGGGCTCTAAATGGGCTGAAACCGGGCACCTGGAACGGAATATTGCCTCTATTGCTTTATAATGAAAGCAACAGCGATTAAAGGAGAGAATGGCATGGTTGATTTAAAGCAACTGGCTTATGAACGTAAAAACATTATGGCCTTCTTAGTCATTGCATCGTTCCTGAAAGGGCTGGCAATGATTGGGCAAGCCTTATTTTTTGTGTTAATCGCAGATAGCGTTTTTCTTAAAAGTGCTTCGTTCCAGGATGTCGTCCCTTATCTTTTTGGACTGCTTGGTGTTATTTTACTGCGTGTCTTAAGCGGCTATGTGATCGGCCGTTCAGGTGTAAATTTAGCAACAGAAGTGAAAGCGCGTTTGCGTGAGAAATTGATCAAGTCTTTTGCGGCTAATCCGCTGCAAGCCTCTATCCAAGGGCAATCCGGGCAAAAAGTCAGTTTGCTGCTGGATGCTGTGGATGAATTGGATGGTTATTACAGTAAATATATCCCGCAAATGATTCAAAGCTATATTATTCCCATCCTGCTGCTGATTGTCATTTTTTCTCAGCATTGGGTGACAGGATTGATTATATTAATCACGGCCCCATTTATTCCTGTATTTATGGCGCTCGTTGGAATAAAAACAAAAGAAAAAGCGGATCAGCAAATGGAAAAGCTCGGACAGTTTTCCGGCACTTTTCTTGATGTTCTCCAAGGCTTGACGACTCTTAAATTATTTGGCCAAGCCGAGCGGCAACAGCAGACCATTAAAAAAAGCAGCCTGGATTTCCGGGACGCCACCATGGAAGTACTGAAATCGGCGTTTCTATCTTCACTCATGCTGGAGTATATTTCGATGCTCAGTATGGGAATCATCGCATTGGAAATCGGTTTGCGCTTAGTAGTGTTTGATAGCCTGACATTTTTCACGGCATTTTTTGTGATGATTCTTGTTCCGGATTTCTTTAATATGCTGAAAGATTTCGGCAGTGCCTTCCATACAGGAAAAGGGAGTACGGCAGCTGCTAACCGGCTGTCGGCCCATCTGGAAAAAGAAGAACCCGCGGTTGAGTGGGGGCAAGGCTTATTATCAAATGAGCCGCCGCATCTGACGTTGAATGGTTTTTCATTCCAATATGGGGATGAGTTTAAATTAGAACCGATTCAAGCGGAAATTCCGCCTTATAGCCAAATGGCGATCATCGGGAAAAGCGGTTCAGGAAAAACGACGCTTTTGCATGCCATTGCTGGGTTGTTGCCGCCGGAAAGCGGCAATGTGCTGGTAAACGGAGTGCCCCGGGATCGGATCGAAGAGAAGTCCTGGTTTGAGCAATTAAGTTATATTTCACAAAACCCATATTTGTTTGCAGGAACCATTAAAGAAAATATCGCAATTGGGGCCGGCCGGGAAACGACGGACGAAGAGGTCTGGGAAGCGGCGGAGAAGGCGGGCATTTTAGAAATGGTGATGTCGTTAAAAGATGGACTGGATACGCTGATCGGTGAAGCGGGAAGAGGATTGTCTGGCGGCGAGAAGCAGCGGATTGCACTTGCCCGGGCATTCCTGAAACAGCCTTCCATCATCTTGTTTGATGAACCGACAACCGGCCTTGACCTCCAGACAGAAAAAATCCTGCAGGAATCATTAGCTGAACTTGGAAAACAGGCGACGATTATAACTGTTGCCCACCGATTGCATACCATCAAACAATCTGACGTGATTCTGATTTTGTCTGAAGGGAAGCTGGCAGCGGCCGGCAGCCACGACGAATTGCTGGAGACTTATGCGCCTTATGAAGAAATGCTGGCAGTACAGCATGGAGGTATTGTGCAATGAAAGAACTGAAACAGATGTTAGTTTTGACTCTCTATGAAAAAAGGGATGTAGCGATTGCGGTCTTCTTTGGTTTTCTTGCAGGGATTGCAGGAGCGGCCCTCATGGCTTCAAGCGGTTATTTGATTTCAAAAGCAGCACTGACTTCTCAAATAACCATATTAATCGTCATGGGTGCTTGTTTAAAAATGTTTGGACTGGTGTCAGCGTTAAGCCGCTATGCAGAACGGCTGTTTTCACACCGGGCGACTTTCACAATGCTGAGCAATTTGCGAGTATCATTTTTTGAAAGACTGTCTCCTTTGGCGCCGGGGATTTTCCAGAAATACCGGAGCGGGGATTTGCTGGCGCGCATCGTCGGCGATGTAGAGAGTCTGCAAAATTTCTTATTGCGTGTCTTTTACCCGCCGGTCGTACTCGGCCTGGTTTTCCTTAGTACCATTTTCTTTGCTTCTTTTTTCTCGATGGCTCTCGCCATGGTGATATTGGCAGGAATGTTATTGACGATTGTGGTGGTGCCGGCCATTTTTGCTTGGCGCCAGCGCAAAATTGATTCTGCTGTTCGGACCAGCCGTGCAGCGCTGTCAACGGAAGCGACAGAGTTTCTGTATGGCTTTCGGGATTTGAAGATATATCAGCAGCTGGAACGTAAAGAGCGTGACTTAAGGGTATTTTCGGAGAGCTATGCAGAACAGCAGCGGAAAGAGGGGCTGGAAGAAAACTTCGGCCAATCAGTGAATGCTTTTGTGGCATTGCTGGCATCCTTTTTTGTACTGGGGCTTGGTGCATATTTCGTCTCAGTCGGAGAACTGGAAGGGTTATATTTAGCAATGCTCGTAATGGTTTCCATCGCTGTCTTTGAAAATGTGGCGCCAATGGCCGTCTTCCCGGCGCATTTTGAAGAAAACAGAAAAGCGGCTGTCCGTCTTGACCAGGTAGTCACAGAACCGGTCCGGGAACCAGGTGATCGCTCCTTGCCAGTGGAGCCGCTTGAAATTGCTTTTGAAAATGTTTCCTTTACGTATCCGGAAGAAGAGCGTCCAGCAGTGAACAATATTTCTCTTCGGCTTCCAGCTAGATCAAAAACAGCGATCGTCGGACCAAGCGGTTCAGGTAAATCCACATTGCTCCAGCTCTTGTTGAATGTCTTGCCAGCGGATAAGGGCGTTATTTCAATCGGAGGTGAGCCGTTGGAGACAATCCATCCCGAAAAATTATGGCGGCGGATGAATGTGGTGCTGCAGGAAAATCATTTCTTCTTTGGCACAATTCGCAGCAATCTATTGATTGCCAATGAAATTGCAGCAGATGAAGAAATGGAACAAGCATTAGCCAAAGTGCAGCTCGACACATTTTCTCTGTCCATGAAAGTGAATGAAAAAGGCGAGAACTTGTCCGGAGGCGAAAAGCAGCGGCTTGCCATTGCACGGGCCATCTTGAGAGGAGAACCACTTTGGCTGTTGGATGAACCAGTTTCTTCAGTCGATCCAATCACAGCAAAGGCTATCTACTCTCAATTGTTTGAACAAGGAAAAGAAGATACTTTCGTCATCATCAGTCATGACTTAACAGGTTTGGAACAAATGGACCAAATCATCGTCATGGAACAAGGGCGTATCGTAGAAGCTGGGACATATGAAGAAATCATGAAAGAACAAGGCTATTTCTACAACCTGAAAAAAATAGAAAAAAGCGTAATGGCCTAACGAAAAGCGGAAGCGCCTGTGTCAGCTCCGACAGGCATACAATAACAAACACAAAAGCGCCGGCAACTTGAATGAGTTGCCGGCGCTTTTGTGTTTTGTTTGATTTCACTGATTAGAGCTTCTTAATCATTTCAAGAGCAAATCATTTCCCCGTTTGGCATCTTCGAGTTTCAGCTGCTCCAATTGAAGGCGCATCTTTTGTGTTTCAATGACGAAATTCTCGTGTTTCAATTTTTCCAGTTCGATTTCACTTTCGATCAATCTGTTTTTTAATTTTGTTTGCGTTTGGAAGTGAGAGGTAATGATGGCAACGAGCGGAATCGAAAATACCATAACGACGGCTACCAGACCGGTCACGACGTTCACCTCTTTCCTGAAAATTCTGATTAATCACAGTATACATGAATCCATTGCAATAAAAAATGATTTTTTAAATTTAGAGTCCATGTGACATGTCATAGTTTTGGCAACATGAATCGGCTCGTTTACCCTGAAGTTTGCCGATTAAGGAAAGCTGTTTTCATGCCGCGAAGCCAACGCATCGGCGGTTTTTCATGTGTTACAGCAAGCAGGAAGATGCAGGTAGGAACTCTCCGGGTTTTCCCTTATAAATTGAAAAGACATGACAAGTGTCATATATAAACCAGACGTTTATGCCTTTTTTGAACTCTCTCTATTTTTTATCATTAGGATAATAAGTTATACGAGCGGAAAGAGCTCGCATAAGGAGGAAGAACATGAGCAGAGAGAAGACAGCCCAATTACGTAAATTTGTAGCTCCATTTGAAAAAGCCGATGTAAAAGCCAGTGTACGCCAATTGGTAAATACAATACCGCCATTCATTTTGTTTTGGTTTTTAGCCTACCAGGCACTTGACGTGTCCATTTGGTTAACAATCGCCTTATCAGCAGTAGCTGCAGGATTTGTAATACGTACCTTCATCATTTTCCATGACTGCACACACGGATCATTCTTCAAGAACAAAAAAGCAAATGCAATAGTTGGAACCATCACAGGGATTATGACATTGTTTGCTTATGAAAAATGGAAACGTGAGCACTCCATTCACCACGCTTCAAGCGGAAACCTTGATAAGCGCGGAGTGGGCGACATCTGGGTCATGACAATTGAAGAGTATGTCGAGGCTTCTAAATGGGAACGTTTCAAATACCGTATGTACCGCAATCCATTGGTCATGTTCGGTTTCGGTCCATTATTCCTAGTCTTGATCTCTAGCCGTTTCAACCGTAAAGATGCACGTAAAAAAGAGCGCAACAACACGTACTTGATCAACATTTCTCTAGTGGTTATCTATTCAGTGCTTATCTGGGCAATCGGCTGGCAGGCATTCCTGATCGTTCAAGGATCAACAATGTTTATCGCCGGAGCATTAGGCATTTGGTTGTTCTACGTACAGCACACATTCGAAGATTCATATTTTGAAGATGAAAGCGAATGGGATTATGTAAAGGCCGCTGTAGAAGGAAGCTCGTATTATAAACTTCCAAAAGTGCTTCAATGGGTGACTGGAAACATTGGTTTCCACCATGTTCACCATTTAAGCCCGCGTGTTCCAAACTATAACTTGGAAAAAGCGCATGAATCTACTCCGCCGCTACAACAAGCAACAACGATTACTCTTAAATCAAGCCTTAAATCATTGCGTTATAAATTATACGATGCAAAAAACAAAACATTTGTTACATTCGGCGACATCAAGCATTTGCTGAATGACGATAGCAAATTAGCAGCATAACAGCAATCGGAGGAAAAACCATTCGCAGATGAATGGTTTTTTCTTTTTGCCATTGTTTGGTATGATGAAGAATAATAGATGGACAAGGAGCGAAATTATGCAAAGCTGGTATCAAATTTTTCCGAAAAACCCTTGGCTGAGTGTGTATGCATGGGTCATCTTCTGTATCTTGCCTTTCTTTTTCATATTCCGGTCTTCTTCGCCTATAGAAATCACGGCAGGAATTGGGTTGCTGATTCTGTTCTTTATTGCTTACCGGCTGTCTTTTAATTCCCGTACAGGCTTTACCTATGTATGGATCAGTATAGAAATCGCCATCAACATCGGCATGACTTTTTTGTTTGGATATGTCTATCTGGCTATCTTTTTAGCTTTTTTCATTGGCAATATCCGCAATAAAATCGGTTTTTTCATTGTCTATGGAATTCATATCGGCACGACGATTTTGGCTGTGGTGCTTGGAATGATTGAACATAGCACCTTATATATATCGCAGCTGCCGTTTATCGTGTTGAGCATTTTAGGTGTTATTTTGCTTCCTTTCAACACGTATAACCGCAATAAGCGCGAGAAGCTGGAGGGCCAGCTTGAAGATGCCAATAAACGGATTTCCCAGCTGATCGTCATCGAAGAACGGGAGCGCATTGCCCGGGACTTGCATGATACCTTAGGCCAAAAACTGTCATTGATCGGATTGAAAAGCGATTTGGCCGGCAAACTGATCAATCGCGACTCCAACGCTGCATTGAATGAAATCAATGATATCCGGCAAACAGCACGGACAGCTTTAAAAGAAGTCCGTGAGCTTGTTTCGGATATGCGGGGAACGAAATTGGAAGACGAACTGCTCCGGATCCAGCAAATTTTAAAAGCGGCAGAAATTGACTTTGTCCTATACGGTTCTGCTAAACTGCATAATACTCCGCTGCTTGTGGAGAATGTACTCAGCATGTGCTTGAAAGAGGCTGTAACAAATGTCGTTAAACACAGCAAAGCAACGCGCTGCAGCATTTTAATCAAGCAAAAACCTGAAGAAGTTCTCGTGCAAGTGCAGGACGATGGCATCGGACTGGAAGGCGGCAACCAGCAGCAGGGCAATGGGCTGGCAGGGATGCGGGAGCGGTTGGAATTTGTCAACGGCACAGTTGATATCAAAACATTGGACGGAACCACTTTGAATATCCGGGTCCCCAATGTGATTCTCTACAAGGAAAAAGAGGAGGAGTTAATGTGATTCGGATTGTACTGGCCGAAGATCAGCGGATGATGCTTGGAGCTTTGGGTTCTTTGCTCGACTTAGAAGATGACATGGAAGTGGTCGGCAAAGCCGGAAACGGGGAAGAAGCGATTGCGTTGGTCGAGAAGCATCAGCCCGATATTGTCATTATGGATATTGAAATGCCTTTGAAAAGCGGGTTGGACGCAGCAGAATTTCTGAAAGACCATCTATGCAAAATCATCATTTTAACGACCTTTGCGCGCTCAGGCTATTTTGAACGAGCACGAAAAGCGGGCGTCAGCGGCTATCTGTTAAAGGATAGCCCGAGTGAAGATTTAGCGGCTTCAATCCGCACGATTGTGGATGGACGCCGTGTCTATGCTCCAGAATTGGTGGATCTTGCATATGCTGAGGCGAATCCGCTGACAGAGCGGGAAAATCAGGTGATGGAATTGATTGCCGATGGCAAAAGCACCAAGGAAATTGCCAAGGAATTGTTTATCACCACCGGCACAGTACGCAATTATATCTCCGTCATTTTAGACAAATTGGAAGTGGGCAACCGCATTGAAGCCATTTCCAAATTCAAAGATAAAGGCTGGTTCCGGTGAAAAAAGAAATCCGCTGTCTTCGGACAGCGGATTTTCTACGTTTAAACTACTGTTCATAAAGGACATCTTCAAGCGAACCGTCCTTTGTATAAATGTGCAGTTCTCCATTATTTTTGTTGGCGTAGCGTTTCGCTTCACCCATTAAATCTTCTTTTGTCTCTTCGATCAAAATCGCTTTTTTGCTGTCTTTCTTCTTGAGCTGCCAGCCTTCATCATGCACCTTGATTTCAAAGATCACTTTTTCTTCGTCGCCTTCTACACTTTTGCGTGCGCGATCAAGTGCGATAGGAATGGCGCGGCCTTCCTCATAACCATCACGCAGCAGCGCATTGGCAATTTCGATTGCTTTGTTCCTCACCTCGGAGTTTAAGTTTTTGAATGAATCCGGATAATCATTTTTGCTCCATGGCACGATCATCGCCTCCTTGTTGTTCTTTTCCCCCTTCACTTCCGGAACAAAACAAAATTTTTCTGGTAAAAAATCAAGAAGATGATAAACTAAAAAAACGGAGGTGGAAAGATTGTCAGATTCAACGTTTCAAATTATTGCATTAACCATTTATATGGCAGCCATGCTTTTCATCGGTTGGTATGCCTATCGAAAAACTGTTAACCTTACAGACTATATGCTGGGAGGACGTGGTCTTGGAGCGGCAGTAGGAGCTCTAAGTGCTGGAGCAGCCGACATGTCCGGATGGCTTTTGATGGGATTGCCAGGAGCGATTTATGTAAGTGGACTTGTGGAAGTCTGGATTGCGATTGGTTTAACAATCGGAGCTTACTTAAACTGGTTCTTCGTAGCCCCCCGTTTGCGTGTTTATTCATTCGTTACAAGTGACTCGATTACAATTCCAAGCTTTTTGGAAAACCGTTTGAAAGACACATCACGTTTATTGCGAATCGTTTCCGGAATAATTATCTTAATCTTCTTTACGTTTTATGTGTCGTCTGGCATGGTTGCCGGAGGAGTCTTTTTCGAAAGTTCGTTTGGCCTTGATTATCACCTGGGCTTAGTCATTGTTTCAGGAGTTGTTGTCGCTTATACATTATTCGGTGGATTCCTTGCAGTGAGTTATACAGATTTCGTGCAGGGACTCATGATGTTCCTGGCGCTTATTCTGGTGCCGATCATCGGGATATTCGTAACCGGTGGATTCAGTGAAACTGCAGCGAGCATTCGTGAAGTGGACCCGGCGCTCTTAAACTTCACAACAGGAGCCTCACTTATCGGGATTATTTCAGCTGTGGCATGGGGGCTTGGCTACTTCGGCCAGCCGCATATCATTGTTCGCTTTATGGCAATCAGCACGTTAAAAGAAGTGCGCCAAGCTCGCCGTATCGGCATCAGCTGGATGATCTTAAGTCTTCTTGGAGCTGCAGCAACGGCTCTCGTTGGTATTGCTTATTTCCAGCAAAATCCGAACTTGAATCTTGGAGATCCTGAAGGAGTCTTTATTGTCCTGGGGCAAATTTTCTTCCATCCATTAGTCGCAGGATTTATGTTGGCGGCTGTCCTTGCTGCGATTATGAGCACGATTTCTTCACAATTAATCGTAACTTCATCCGCGTTGGTAGAAGATCTCTACAAAATTGCATTTAAAAAAACATCAACTGATAAGCAATACGTAACTTTAGGACGTATGGCAGTATTAGCAATCGCTCTTATCGCTGCATTCCTGGCTTGGGAGCAAAATGACACGATCCTGGATCTGGTTGCTTATGCTTGGGCAGGATTCGGTGCTGCATTCGGCCCGCTAATCTTATTGTCTCTATTCTGGCGTAAGCTTACAACGTGGGGCGCATTGTCCGGAATGGTCGTTGGAGCGGCTACGGTTATCATCTGGGATAGCCTGGATGCAGACTTTGCTGTCAATCTTTACGAAATCATTCCAGGATTCATCTTGTGCTTGCTTGTAGCGGTAGTCGTAAGTTTGATGACGTACAAGAAAAATGACCAGATTGAAAAAGAGTTTACTGAAACAGAACGTCTGATCAGAGAAAAACCAGCAAATTAAGCAAAAGGCTTCACCCTTCTATAGTAGAAGGGTGAAGCCTTTTTATTATGCTGAAAAGGGATAATGGAAAAGGTGGCGAACGGTATAAAGAGAAGCTATTAATGGAACTTAGTTTTCGCTAAGCCATTGAAGCGGGTTGAATTCACCAAAAGAAAAAGAGGTGCTGTATGTTTTTGGATCATGTAGTTCATTTTATAAGCGAGTCGCCGCAAACGGCGGTGGAATATTGGAAGAAACAGGGGATGCACGCGGCTATAGGTGGCCGGCATTTGAATTGGGGTACGCATAACGCTCTTTTCTATACGAAAGACTGCTATATTGAATGGTTGGCGGTAGAGAAGCCGGAAGTGGCAGAAGCAGCCCAGCATCCGCTAACGGAACTGCTGCTCCATGATAAAACGGGATTCGGCACTATCTGCCTGCGGACAAACTCAATTGCTGAATTAAATAGCCGGTTAAATCGCGAGGGATTTGAAACTTCAGGAGTTCTGGATGCTGAACGGAGAACCGAGACGGGTGAGCTGATCCAGTGGAAGATGCTTTTCATTAAAGAGCAGGTGGCGGATCAATTGCCTTATCCTTTTTTCATTGAATGGCAGGAAAGCGATGAGCAGCGGTATGAATCTCTGCGAAAAAGAGGAGCCATTGTGCCGGCTAATGAAGAATTGGCAATTGAACAGCTTGTCTTTGGCGTGAAAGATCAAAAGGCAGCAGAAAGCAAATGGCGCAAAATTTTAGGAGGACCGCTGGAACTGCCCAATTGTCGGATTGAATTCAGGCGCACAGAGAAAAAGAAAGAGCGCCTGGAAGAAGTCGGCTTTTTTCAAGGACAGAAACGAATATCTTTTGAAAGTGGTGTTTATCGCATATCTGAACACGGGAATGTATAATAATATAAAGGCAACTAAACTGAGCGAAGATTTGCAAAAGGAGAGTGCCATGCTCTTCTTTTTTGTCTTATTGAAGGAGAATATTCCACTTGCGATAAAGGAAACTTCATTCAGCGGCGATCTTCATTCCCGCTGAGTGTTAATTGAGCCGATCGTTACTACGGTCAGTAGATCTTCTGCTTATCGAAGCGGGATAAAGGAGGAAAATGAATGGACATCTTAGTGGAAAAAGCAATTTTGGTGGGCGTTCAATTGCAGAAAGATCTTCATTTTGAGTATGAACTGGAAGAACTGCGCAATTTGGCGGAAGCCTGCAATGTTGAAGTGGTCGGCGAAGTGTATCAAAATTTGGAGCGCATCAATCCTTCTCATTACGTCGGCAAAGGAAAAGTCGATGAAATCAAAGTGTTTTATGAAGAAGCGGATGCAAATTTGGTTATCTTTAACGATGAATTATCACCGTCTCAAATACGGAATCTCGAAGAAGACTTGGAATGTAAAGTGATCGACCGCACTATGTTGATTTTGGATATATTCTCACGCCGCGCCAAAACGCGTGAAGCGCAAGTCCAAGTGGAGCTGGCGCAGCTTCAATATATGCTGCCGCGCCTCGTTGGATTGCGTGCCTCTCTTGGCCGCCAAGGCGGAAGCAGCGGCGGCGGCTATGCAAACCGTGGTGCCGGTGAAACAAAACTGGAACTCGATCGCCGGAAAATTGAAGAGCAAATCTCAAAACTCCATAAAGAGCTGGAGCAGATCCGAGCTCAGCACACGACACAGCGGAAGCAGCGGTCGAAAACAGGCACACCGGTCGTATCACTTGTAGGTTATACGAATGCGGGGAAATCTACAATCATGAATGGATTACTGACGAAGTCTGGACAGCAAGAAGAAAAGCAAGTATTCGAAAAAGATATGTTGTTTGCTACGCTGGATACATCAGTTCGCCAAATCCGTCTGGAAGACAATAAAAACTTCTTGCTGACAGATACGGTCGGTTTTGTCAGCAAGCTTCCGCATCACCTGGTGCAGGCATTCCGCTCCACACTGGAAGAAGCGCGAAATGCTGACTTGCTGTTGCATGTAGTGGATGTTTCGAATGAAGAGTACCGGTACATGATGGATGTTACCAACTCGACATTGCAGGATGTTGGGGTAGAAGGCATCCCAACCATCTTTGTTTACAATAAAGCGGATTTAGCTGGAATCCCGTATCCTAAAATCAACAGAGGAGAATTATGGATTTCGGCTAAAAGTGGAGAAGGGCTCGATGAATTATTAGAGATGGTCAAGCAGTATATCTTTGCTGACTATGTTACCTGCCGGATGATCATTCCTTTTGAACGCGGAGATGTCGTCGCTTATTTAAACGATTCTGCTACCATTCTGGAAACAGAATACGAAGAAGACGGCACTTTGATGAAATTAGAACTGGATCGCGCTGATTACGATCGCTTTGAACAATATGTGATTGGAAGATAAGGAAAGAGAGCTTGTCCGCCCGTTTTAGATGGGTGGGCAAGCTCTCTTTTTGTTTTATGAGCGACTTGGTGGTGTTTACGAGCAACTTCGGATGCAATACGAGCAACTCGACTACAGATACGAGCAACTGGCCTTTTAGGGTTAATAAAGTATAAAAACTCCGGCGCTTTTATTGGTTATGCCCAAGTTCAAGGAGGTTATGCCCGACTTTCATTCGTTTATGCCCAAGTCAGTGATGGTTATGCCCAACTTCAGGCAAGATATGCCCAACTCACTCCAAAACAAAAGCTGGCCCAGAAAATACGGGCCGGCTGTCATCTATCAAGACTGTTGAAATTGGATGCGGTGCAAATTAGCGAAAATGCCGTCATGTTCAAGAAGTTCCGCATAGCCGCCTTGTTCAGCGATGCCGTCTTCAGTAACCACAATCACCCGGTCCGCGTCACGAATAGTCGCGAGTCGGTGAGCAATGATAAGTGTCGTCCGGTTTTCGGCCAGCTCGCCTAATGCTTCTTGGATGACGCGCTCTGTTTCGGTATCGAGTGCTGATGTTGCTTCATCCAGAATAAGAATTGGCGGATTTTTCAAGAACATGCGGGCGATGGCCAAGCGCTGTTTTTGCCCGCCGGATAATTTCAATCCGCGTTCCCCGATTTGCGTCTCATAGCCATCAGGAAGCTTGCTGATGAAATCCTCCAAATGGGCTTTTTTCGCAGCTGCCAAGATTTCTTCATTGC
Organism: Planococcus sp. VCh962; assembly: GCF_057748275.1. Taxonomy (NCBI): domain Bacteria; kingdom Bacillati; phylum Bacillota; class Bacilli; order Caryophanales; family Caryophanaceae; genus Planococcus; species Planococcus sp. VCh962. Next base: position 108,098 of record NZ_JBYLHS010000005.1, on the reverse strand, counting down.
TGGCACCGCGTTTGCCGTAAGCGATATTTTCGCGGATCGTGCCGGTAAATAAGAATACGTCCTGCTGCACGATGCCGATATGCGAACGCAGAGAATGCTTCGTCATATCACGGATATCGATGCCATCAATGGTGATCGATCCTTCTTGGATATCATAAAAGCGGGGAATCAAAGAGCAGATCGTCGTTTTCCCGGCACCGGATGGACCGACAAAAGCAACAGTTTCTCCTGCTTTTAATTTCAAATCAATGCCGTTCAAAACTTTTTTATGATCATCATAACCGAAATGGACATCATCAAATGTGATGTCGCCTTTCAAGCTGCTGATTTCCACAGCATCATCGCGGTCCAAAATATCCGGCTCCTGTTCGATCAGTTCGCGGAAACGGCCAAACCCAGCCATCCCCTTCGGATACAATTCAAGCAAGGCACTGATTTTATCAATTGGTTTGATCAAGACATTCAAGAACAACACAAAACTGACGAGTTCCCCGTAAGACAGTTCGCCTTGGAAATTCAACCAAGCGCCGTACACAAGAACGATCAGTGTCAGCAAGCGAGTCATCATGTAAATGCTGGAATGCGTCGCAGCCATGACTTTATAGGCAACCAGCTTCGCTGTCCGGAAGCGGCCATTGTCTTTTTTGAAGCGGTTGATTTCGAACTCTTCGTTCGTAAACGACTGGACAACGCGTGCGCCGGAGACGCTGTCTTCGACACGTCCGTTAACATCGGCAATTTTGCCGTACATGCTGCCCCAGGCCTGGTTCATCTTAACGTTACAGAATGTGATAAGCCAGACAAGAAACGGAATGACGATCAGCGTAACAAGCGCCAGTTTCGGATTGATCCAGAACATGATGCCGAAAGCTCCGAAAAACGTCATGATGGCAATGAAAAAGTCTTCCGGTCCGTGGTGGGCAAGTTCGCCGATATCGAAAAGGTCATTGGTGATACGGCTCATGACATGGCCGGTTTTTACATTGTCAAAAAAGCGGAACGATTGCCGCTGAACATGCGTGAATAATTCTTCACGCATATCGGTCTCGATATTGATGCCGAGTTTGTGGCCCAAGTAACTGACGATGTATTGAAGGAACGTGCTTAATAAAAACACGGCAAGCAGCAGTACGCTGACGGTCACAATCGTATTCCATTCACCGCTTGGCAGCAGTTCATCAATGAACCACTGGACGGCGACAGGGAAGGCCAGTTCCAAAATGGCGACGATGACGGCACTGGAGAAATCGATGATGAAAAGCCGCTTATGCGGTTTGTAGTACTTGAAAAATTGTCTTAATTTCACTGGAAGTCACCTCAAGAAGTTTTTTCACGCTTTGCCTTCAGCAGGAACTTCGCGAAGGGTAAAAGCCGGATTGGATCAACTAACAATAAGGGAGAGAGAACCTCACTTATCGAAATTATTCTTTGTCATATGAAAAAGTATAATGGAAAGAATGAAAATAAACGAATTTAAATTTCTAAAAGCGAAATATCTTTTGAAAAGGCTGCAATTAATTGAAACTTCTTCCAATATAAGCCGTACTATATGGAAAGACAAATTTGGAAGGGTGAGAAGTTTGAGAAAATGGATGATGATGGTTGGTGTTGGCGCATTAACGATGGGGTTAGCTGCTTGTGGAGAGGCGGCGGAACCGGCAGCGGGCAGTGAAGATAAAAAAGAGGCGGATAGTGAACTAACCTTGCAAGAAGTATTCACTAAGTCGAGTGAAGCATCTGAACAAATTAAAAGCCTTCATGCAGATTTGGTTACCAACCAGTTGATGAGCATAGAATCAGTCGGTATGGAAATGGAAATGGTGATGGATATTGCAATGGATATGACAATAGAGCCAATTGCTTTTTATCAGACAGCCGAAACTACGATGGTCTCAGAAGAAATGGGAAACCAGGAACCGATGACTATGGAAATGTATGTGACAGAAGAAGGCATGTATATGAATGACCCGGCCATGGGTTCATGGATCAAAATGCCGGAAGAGAGCATTCCGGATCTGCAGGCCATGATGGATCAGCAGACAGCAGATCCGTCCCAGCAGCTGGAAGATCTGAAAGCATTCCAGGATGATTTTACATTTGAACAAACAGAAGATGAATACATTTTAAAATTGGATGCAGCAGGGGAAGAATTCCAAGCTTTGATTCACAAGCAAATGGAACAAGTAGTGGGACAAATGGAACTGGAAGCGCAGACGGTTTTAGAGGAAATGAAAATCAACGCGGTGGCGTACGAAATTTTTATTGATAAAGAAACCTTCCTGCCAAATAATATGAATGTCGATATGGACATAGACATGAATATTGAAGGGGACACAATGAGCATTAAATCGGATGTAGAAGCTGCTTACAGCAAATACAATGAAATTGAAGCCATCACCGTACCGGAAGAAGTACTTGAACAAGCACAAGAAATGTAGTTTTAGTTGAGAAAAGCACATACTGCGGTATGTGCTTTTTTATGTGTGTTCCGCTTCGCTCGAGACGGACGCTTTTCGCAGGGGTGACCCCAAACTTCTTCACTCGCTTGGCACAAAAATAACAGAAAACACCGGCCCAAACAATCCCGCATTCTCTTTTAAATATGTCAAAGTTATTAACAATTCTTTTTATTCTCAGCTAGTTGAAAATAATTCTCATTTATTCATTGACTCTTCTCATCAAAATGCTATACTAAAACTTGTGAGTTAAGTGATAATCATTATCACTGTTTGATTAATCAATAGTTTTATTGAACACGAATGAGGGACAGTAATGAAAAAAAGATATTTAATACCAGCACTGATCATACTGTCAGTTATTTCGCTGTTTGTCGGAGTAAGCAGTATCAGTATCACCGATCTGCTTGACTATCAATCGGAAGAAACACAAATTTTCTTAATCAGCCGTCTGCCAAGGCTGGTTGCGATTCTGCTGGCAGGTGCTGGAATGAGTATGGCAGGACTCATTATGCAACAGTTGAGCCGCAACAAATTTGTGTCTCCTACGACGGCAGGTACATTAGATGCTACACGGCTTGGGATTCTCGTATCGATGTTATTGTTTGCCAATGCATCGATGCTCGAGAAAATGACGGTAGCTTTCGCTTTTGCGCTTGCCGGAACGTTCCTTTTTATGCAAATTCTTGACCGCATCAAATTCAAGGATGCTATATTCATTCCTTTAGTCGGTTTGATGTTCGGAAATATCCTATCTTCAATCACTACCTTTTTCGCTTACCGGGCAGACGTTATTCAAAACATGTCTGCTTGGCTGCAAGGTGACTTTTCGATGGTGATGAAAGGGAGTTATGAACTTCTTTACATCAGTGTCCCGGTGTTTATCATCGCGTACATTTATGCCAACCGTTTTACGGTTGCCGGGATGGGCGAGGATTTCTCCAAAAACCTGGGATTGAAATATCGGAGCATCGTCAATATCGGCTTGGTGCTTGTCGCTTTGATTACAGCGACGGTTGTTTTGACAGTAGGCGTTATACCGTTTTTAGGGCTGATCATTCCGAATATCGTTTCGATTTTCAAAGGTGACCACCTGCAAAAAACTTTGCCGCACACAGCTATGCTTGGAGCAATTTTCTTGCTGATGTGCGATATCTTAGGAAGAGTTTTAATTTACCCGTATGAAATTTCCATCAGCTTAATGGTCGGTGTCATCGGAAGCTTTATTTTCCTCTTCTTGTTGTTTAGGAGGAAAGCATATGCGTGATCTACATAAGATGCTCATATTGGCGGCCTTAGCTTTGACTGCTTGTGGGTTATATCTATTCCAGGATCTGAACGGTAGTTTCGATTACGCATTGCCGAGGCGCGGAGTAAAAGTGTTCGCCATGGTCCTGACGGGTGTCGCGATTGCGTATGCCACGGTGGTTTTCCAGACCATCACCCATAACCGCATTTTGACCCCGAGCATCATGGGACTGGATTCGCTTTACATGCTGCTTCAGACATTGCTGATTTTCTTCCTTGGTTCAGACCACATCACCATTCTGAATAAACAAGTGAATTTCATGCTATCGATTGCCGTTATGGTTATCTTCGCATTGTTGTTTTACCGGCTGCTCTTTAAAGGGGACAAGCCAATCTACTTCTTATTGCTGATCGGCATCATTTGCGGCACATTTTTCTCAAGCATCTCCACATTCCTTCAAGTGCTGATCGATCCGAATGAATTCCAGGTTGTGCAGGACCGGATGTTTGCCAGCTTTAATAATGTGAACTCCGATCTTGTCTGGACGTCGCTTGCAATTGTGGCAATTCTGATTGCATTTGCCTGGAGGCATAACGGGTCGATGGACGTCTTATCGCTTGGCCGTGATACAGCGGTCAACTTAGGCGTCAACTATGATTCGCTTGTCAGGGGGATGCTGGTGCTTGCTGCAGTCCTTATTGCGATTGCAACAGCGCTGGTCGGACCGATAACATTTTTCGGTTTGATTGTCGCCAACTTATCTTATCAATTCTTTAAGTCATATAAACATTCGGTTCTTATTCTCGGTGCTGCTGTCATTAGTATAATTGCGTTAGTTGGTGGACAGTGGGTAGTGGAACGGGTTTTCACGTTCAATGCTACCTTGAGCGTCATCATCAACTTTATCGGTGGAGTTTACTTCATCTACCTACTATTAAAGGAGAGTCGATCTAAATGATCCAAGTACGTGAATTGACAAAGCTGTACGGCAAGAAACAAGTTGTGGAAAATGTCTCCGTTGATATTCAGCGCGGCCAGATTACCTCTTTCATCGGGCCGAACGGAGCAGGGAAATCCACGCTTCTTTCCATGGTCAGCCGTTTGTTGGATGCGGATACAGGCGAGGTGCTTATTGACAAGACCAATACGAAAAAGTTGAAGTCCAATGAGTTCTCGAAACGTGTATCCATCCTGAAGCAATCCAACTACATGAATGTACGCTTAACAATTCGCGAACTGGTGTCATTTGGCCGTTTCCCTTATTCAAAAGGGCGCCTTAATGATGAAGACGAGAAAATGGTCGATCAAGCGATTGGCTACATGGATTTAAAAGAGCTTGAAGATTCTTATCTGGACGAATTGTCCGGAGGGCAGCGCCAACGCGCGTTTATCGCCATGGTTATTGCCCAGGATACGGATTATGTCTTGCTGGACGAACCATTGAATAATTTGGATATGAAACACTCGGTCCAAATTATGAAAATCCTTCGCCGGTTAGTGGACGAACTTGGCAAAACCGTCGTCATCGTCCTTCATGATATCAACTTTGCATCGGTTTATTCCGATCGCATTGTGGCCTTGAAAAATGGCCGCGTTGTCAAAGACGGAACGACAGAAGAAATTATTCAAAGCGATGCATTAAAAGAAATCTACGATATGGATATTCCGATTCAGCAAATGAACAATTGTCGAATTTGCGTTTATTTCAATTCATAATAAAAGGAGCTCAAAATAATATGAAAAAATGGTTATTAGTAGCATTCACATTGATGATGGTTGCTTTTCTAGCGGCTTGTGGTTCAAAAGAAGAGGCAACTGAAGCGGATACAGCAAGTGCAGAAGAAAAAGAAACAATGACTGTCACTCATGAACTTGGCGAAACAACTTTTGATAAAAATCCTAAAAAAGTAGTAGTATTCGACTTTGGTGTTCTTGATTCAATCGACAAATTAGGCGTTGATTCTGTTGTAGGCGTTCCACAAGAATCATTGCCAGCTTACCTTGATAAATATGGCGACACAGAAAAATACGAAAATGTAGGAACGTTGAAAGAAGCGGACTTCGAAGCGATCAATGCATTGAAACCGGATTTGATCATCATTTCTGCTCGTCAAGCTGATATGTACGAAGAGTATGCGGCTATCGCCCCAACTATCCACATGGCAGTTGACACAACTGATTACATGGGGTCTTTCAAAAGCAATATGACGACTCTTGGAGAAATCTTCGGTAAAGAAGATCAAATGAAAGAAGAATTAGCTGCAATCGATAAACAGATTGAAGACGTAAAAGCAACAGTTGGTGGATCTGATGAAAAAGCTTTAATCGTATTAGCGAACGAAGGTAAAGTAAGCGCATATGGAGCTGCTTCACGTTTCGGCCTCATCCATGATGTATTCGGTGTCAAACAAGCTGATGAAGGAATCGAAGCTTCGACGCACGGGCAAAGCATCTCTTTTGAATACATCCTGGAAACTAATCCGGATATGATGTTCGTAGTTGACCGCAATGCAGCAGTGGGCGGAGACGCAAGTGCTAAAGATTCTCTTGAAAATGAATTGGTGCAAAAAACAAACGCATATAAAAATGACAAAATGATTTACTTGGATCCGGATTACTGGTACCTGTCAGGTGGCGGATTGCAATCTGTAAGCCAAATGGTAACGGATGTCCAAACTGCATTTGAATAAGACAGCAGTTGTTCATTAATTTCCACTCCCGCTTTTTATAAAGCGGGAGTTTTAATTAGCAGCTAAACAACAGTGGAGGAGCGAAAACATGTTTGTACAGATGAAACGAATTGTAGTAAAAGAAGGATTTTCAGATTTAGTGTTAAACCGTTTTTCGGGTGAAGGGAAATTGGAAAAACAGCCGGGTTATATTGACCGTACCGTGATGAAGAAAAATGTACGCCGCGGAGATGAAGAAGTGATCGTCTATGTGCGCTGGGAGTCGGAAAGTGATTGGAAGAACTGGGAGAAGCATCCCGACCATATCGCAGGCCACAAAGCGAATCTCGGCAAACCGAAGCCTGAACATATCATTGAAACTTCCCAAAGCACTTACCACGTCCATGCAGTAAGATAATGAAAGGCGAACCGTCACTGGTTCGCCTTTTATTTTTGGGGTTCCAGGGATAAAATAAAATGCTGTGGGTATATAAATGATGTATAGGTTTTGTATAAGTTATTTGGTAAGATAAAAGCAAAGGCTGCATATTAAAAATCAGGAAGTGATCAGATGTTTTTAGCATGGAATGAAATACAAAAAAACAAACTGCGTTTTGTTTTAATCATCGGCGTGTTAATGCTTGTAGCGTATCTGGTGTTCTTTTTATCCGGTCTGGCCAATGGATTAGCCAGCTTGAACCGCGAAGCGGTAGATAAATGGGAAGCGACTGCCGTGGTGCTGACCGAGGAATCGGATAAGAGCCTTGTATCGTCTTCAATGAGCATTGAGGATGCGGGGCAGATGGCAGTGGACGAAATAGCCGTTTTGGGCCAGATCAACGCCATTGCCAGCAATGAAAATCAGAAAGCCAATGTCTCCATTTTCGGCATCAAAGAAGATGAATTCATCATGCCGGAAGTGGTGGAAGGTGAAGCATTTGCTGGCGGCAATGAAGTTATTGCAAGCGATGCTTTAAAAGAAGATGGTTTTAAATTGGGGGACGAGTTGAAATTATCTTCAACTGAAGAAACCTTAAAAATCGTCGGATTTACCGAGGATGCCCGGTTTAATGCCGCGCCGGTCCTTTACGGAGACTTGCCGACTTTTCAGCGGGTGAAATTCGGCGAAGCAGCTGAAGTGAACGAAGACCAGATCAATGGTGTAGTCGTACGCACAGACGATATCACGGCTATCACAAATGATGAAGAGCTGGATGCGATTGAAGTGGAGACTTTTATCGAAAGCTTGCCGGGCTATACCGAGCAAAGTTTGACCTTAAACTTCATGATTTATTTCCTGTTCGTCATTTCATCCGTCATTGTGGCGATTTTCCTTTACGTCTTAACGGTCCAAAAAATAAGCATGTTCGGTGTCATGAAAGCGCAAGGGGTTCCGAGTGGGTATTTGGCGCGTTCCGTCATCGCGCAGACTTTCATTCTGGCGGCCATCGGCGTAGCCATAGGTTTTGTGCTGACGCTTGCAACAGGAATCTTCCTGCCGAGTGCTGTGCCAGTTGCATTTGATATTCCAACCATGCTGATCTACGGTGCAGTTTTGATTGCAGTAGCGATAGCAGGAGCTGTCTTCTCGGTATGGACCATTGTAAAAATAGATCCGTTAAAAGCGATTGGAGGGTAAACGATGGCGGTATTGGAATTAACTCAAGTGAAGAAAACATTTGGCAGCGGCCATAAAAAAGTGGAAGCTTTAAAGCCGACCGATTTCCATGCAGAAAAAGGCGAAATGATTGCTGTCATTGGGCCGTCCGGTTCAGGGAAAAGTACGTTTCTGACGATTGCGGGCGGCTTGCTGTCGCCGACTAGCGGTGAGATTATTATCAATAACGAAAACATCACTTCGCTAAATGAAAAAGAACGTTCGAAAATCCGCTTAAAAGAAATTGGGTTTATTCTGCAGGCATCGAATTTAGTGCCTTTCCTGACAGTTGAAAAGCAAATGAAATTATTGGATAAAGTGAAAAAAGGCAATATGAATAAGGGTGAGATGGAGCAGCTTTATAAAGATTTGGGAATGGGTGACCTCCGGAATAAGTATCCTTCAGATTTGTCAGGAGGCGAGCGGCAGCGCGTGGCGATTGCCAAGGCGCTTTACAGCAATCCATCCATTGTTTTAGCGGATGAACCGACCGCGTCGCTCGATTCCGACCGCGCTTATGAAGTGATGCAATTACTGAAAGATGAAACGAAAAATAAAAACACTACGACCATTGTGGTGACACATGATACCCGCTTGATCGAGTATTGCGACAAAGTGTATAAAATGGTTGATGGCGTATTGGGGCTGCAGGCTGCTCAGTAGCAATCTTGGTGGAATACGACCAGTAGTAGCTGAAATACGACCAGTTAAGTTAGGAATACGACCGGTAGCAATAAAAATACGACCAGTAAACTGAAAAATACGATTCTGCGGCAAAAATGGGTTCAAATTATGCCTGTTTCGCCTTGAAAATAAGTTGAGGCAAGCTAATGGGCGTTTCAATCTTCTTCACTTAAAAAACCACCATCATTGGTGGTTTTTTTGTTGGGTTGATTACAGAAGAACATTCCGAATTTCCAAATTAAGGATTTACTTCCTTTCCGAACGAAAATACTATCTGTCCGACGTGAAATACTTTCTTTTCCCCTACATTTATTTCCCTTTCAACATGAAATACTTTCCTAAGCTTTGCGCACTCTGCTGGATGCCTTGTTTTGCTGACTTAAATAAAGTGTTTTTGAATCAATGGAAAATTTAGACTATAATAGACGGAGGAGCTCATAGAAAGAAGGTAGGGCTATGAAACGTCTATTATACTTGCTTGGGATCATTGCTTTAATCGGCTTTATAGGAATTGGAGCCACTTTTGAAAACGGGACATTTGAAGAATTAGACCGGCAAGCTGCAGAGGCATTAAGAGGTATTGGGTGGCTTGATAGCTTGTCGGTTCTAGCGGATGAAATCGTTGTATTTATTGTGGGAATGGCTATGATGTTGTATTTGTGGCTGCACCGGAGAGATTACCGGGGGATGCTTTTTGTCTTCTTGACAGTCGGTGCAGGACGGGCGTTGAATCAAGGGTTAAAAAACCTTTTCGAGAGACAGCGCCCCGATTTTGCGCATGGGCTTGAAAGTTACGGCTTTCCTTCCTGGCATGCGATGGGTGCGGTCCTTTATCTTTTTACAGCTGCTTATTTTATTGCAGGACACCTGGTTTCCGGAACTGCTAAATGGCTTGTTTGGGCGGCGGCTGCCGGACTGTCAATCATTATCGGATTGTCGCGGGTTGCCGGAGGCGAGCAATATTTCTCGGACGTTTTGGCTGGATGGTTCGCAGGAGTTGCTTTGTTTGCGGCTGTTGTTTTTTGGTACGAGATAAGAGAACGCTCATTTAAAAGAAATCATACATTATAAAAAGCATGGACTGTGAGACAAGTCCATGCTTTTTAATTTTCTCTTTTAAGGTTTTTGGGGGGCAGGGTGTTCGCCCAATTGATTTAAGCGCTGTGCAAAAGATTCGTTTGATGGAGCAGCACCGCTTAAAACATCTTGCATTGCATAGGCTTGGGAAGCATGCTCAGAGAAATCCAATCCACTTTCTTCATCCTCAGCGGTGACCCGGAGCGGGACGATCGAGTTGACAATCGCAAGAACAATAAATGCTGACACGGTCGTCCAGGCAATCACAGCTAAGATGCCGATGGTTTGAATGCCGAGAATCTCTGCGCCGCCTCCGTAAAGAAGGCCGCCTGTCGTATCGAAAATGCCAAGTGCCAATGTTCCCCAAATACCGGTAACTCCATGGACAGCAATGGCGCCGACTGGGTCATCTACCCGGATTTTCGCATCCAATAAATGGACTGCTTCTGTCATGATGATGCCGGCAAGAAGACCGATAATGATAGCTCCTGTAAACGATACATTAGCAGCGCCAGCTGTAATCCCGACAAGGCCGGCAAGCGCACCATTCATGGTCAGAGACGGGTCAATCCGGCCATAGCGGAAACGAGTATACACTGCGGTAGACAGCACAGCCGCTGAGGCTGACAACAATGTGTTCAAAATGACCGGCGGCACTAATTCAGGATCTGCTGCCAAAGTGCTTCCGCCGTTAAAACCGAACCAGCCAACCCAAAGGATGAACACACCCAAAGCGCCGAGCGGCAAATTATGTCCTGGGATGGAGTTGACGATTTTTCCGCTGTATTTTCCAATGCGGGGGCCAATTTTCCAAGCCGTAATAAAAGCGGCAGTAGCTCCGGTCAAGTGGACAACAGTAGATCCGGCAAAATCAATAAAGCCGATTTGCGATAGCCAGCCGCCGCCCCATACCCAGTGGCCGACAACTGGGTAAATAACGGCAGTCATGCCGATCGTAAGCATAAAATAAGCTGATAATCTCATTCGTTCAGCTACTGCTCCTGAAATGATGGTGGCACAAGTTGCCGCGAATACCGCCTGGAATACGAAGAACCCGATGTCATCGCGCCCTGTCAGTAAAAAGCCATCTGTTCCAAGAACCCCGAAAGCTGAAGTGCCAAACATAAGTGCGAATCCGACAAAGAAATAAAGAATAGAGCCAATAGCAACGGTTATCAGGTTTTTCATTAATATATTCAAGGTATTTTTAGAACGGGTAAAACCTGTTTCCAGCATGGCGAATCCGGCATGCATAAAGAATACGAGAATGGTGCCGAGCATGACCCACATCATATCGACTGAACTTTGGACTGCTTCCATTAAATCTCCTCCTTATCCGATGGCGATAACGCCGCGTTCTTTTGTTCTGATCCGAATCGCTTCTTCAACAGGCAGAATGAAAATTTTGCCGTCTCCGACTTCTCCAGTGGATGCATATTCAAGCAATGCCTCTACGATGTCTTCTACTTTGGAATCCTCCACCACCATTTCAAGTTTTAACTTTGGAGAAAACTCCATCGTATAGGCGTTGCCTCGGAATAATCCAATCCGGCCTTCCTGTTTGCCGATTCCTGCTATTTCCGTGACACTTAAGCCGTCGATTCCTTCAAGAGCCAAGGCTTGGCGGACATTCGCAAAAACTGATGGACGAATGATGGTCTCAATCTTTTTCATAGTTCCTCCTCCTTAATGTTAGGTTTGTTAACATATTAAACAATGTATTCTGAAAAATCAAGTTATTTTTAAAAATAATGTTAGAAAACCTCACATTATGTATATGTTAAAATGAAAACGAGGTGATAGTATGTATAAAATATCAGATGAACTGGTTCAACTAGGGCTGGAGAGAATAAAAGACTTCCCGGTAGAGGGTTTTGTTCGGGGAAGCGGTCCTGCAAATCCTGCGATTATGCTAGTTGGGGAAGCGCCGGGAGAAAATGAAGTGGAAACCGGAATTCCTTTCACTGGCCGTGCCGGCAAGGAATTAATGGCATCGCTTGAAAGCGTTGGACTGGCGAGAGAAGATGTGTACATCACGAGTGCGGTCCGCAGCCGGCCGTATAAATGGGGGGCCAAAAAAGAGCGTGATGGAAGCCTGACGGAGCGGAAGTACAACCGCGCGCCGACGAAAAAGGAAATCATTGCACATGCGCCAATCCTCGATACAGAAATTAAAGATATCCAGCCGCCGCTGATTGTCACGTTAGGAAATATCGGCCTGCAGCGCCTTGTCGGAACGAAAGCGAAAGTGACGCAGCTTCATGGTGTTTTGATGGAAACGCCGATTTTGAGATGGGATGAAGAAAAACAAACCTTTACAGAAACAGAAGAACTTTATCATATATTTCCTACTTTTCACCCAGCCAGCGTTTTTTATAACCCACCAGTGCGCGATTTGAAAAATGAAGACTGGAGAAAGTTAGGGGAATTGTTGCGCATCAGGAGATGAACGAATAATGGAAAAGCTTTCTTTGTTGAAGAAAGTTGCTCTAAGGAAACTTTTATCGTACAATAACCATAATCACTGGAACGGAAGGAAGTCGGGATTATGGACAGTACCGTATTATTTGCTCTCGGATTGACGCTTTTTGCCGGATTAGCAACTGGAATCGGTAGCTTGATTGCCTTTTTTGCTTCCCGCACTAATACTAAATTTCTTTCAATTTCACTCGGATTTTCAGCCGGCGTCATGATTTATGTATCGTTGATTGAAATTTTTGTGAAAGCAAAAGATGCATTGACGAATGCGCATGGCGAATCGCTCGGATATTGGCTGACGATTGCCGGTTTTTTCGGAGGAATGATTTTTATGGCTGTATTAGATAGGATTCTGCCCCAAATGGGAAATCCGCATGAAGTTCGTACGATTGAAGATATGGACGAAGGGCCGACCAACGCCGAATACGCCCATCTCCGAAAGCTGGGCATCTTTACAGCATTGGCAATCGGGATTCACAACTTTCCGGAAGGAATTGCTACTTTCATGTCAGCGATTCAAGATCCTGCATTAGGGGTAGCCATTGCCATCGCTGTGGCGATTCACAATATACCGGAAGGAATTGCAGTGTCAGTTCCGATTTATTACGCTACAGGCAGCCGGAAAAAAGCCTTTCAATACAGTTTTTTATCGGGGGTTTCAGAACCGGTCGGTGCAATTGCGGCTTGGCTGATTTTAATGCCATTCCTTAGCGATACCATGTTCGGCATTATTTTCGCTGGAGTAGCCGGCATCATGGTTTTCATTTCATTGGATGAGTTGCTTCCGGCTGCAAAGAGATACGACGAGGCTCACCTGTCCATTTATGGATTGGTCGCTGGGATGGCCGTAATGGCTGTAAGTCTTGTGCTTATCGTATGACGATGAATTTTCCGCCTCCAAACCCTTTCCCAAAGGGTTTGGAGGCGTTTTTGTAATTGCCAAGCCAAAGCGTCAGGCAAAAAGTCGTGTATGAATTATCGGAAAACTCCAACTTTAATAGGTGTCTTGTCACCTTTAAAACGAAAGCGTATAGTAATGGTGTAAAGACATTAAGTTACAACTGTAAAGACAGGAGAGTTAGGATGGCTACTTTAACGGAGAAAAATACCGTGCCGCTTTCAAGAAATAAATTGCTTGGCGTGGCAGGGTTGGGATGGCTTTTTGACGCGATGGATGTAGGGATTTTATCCTTTGTCATTGCGGCTTTGCAAGTGGATTGGAATTTGACTACTTCCCAAATGGGTTGGATTGGCAGCGTCAATTCAATCGGGATGGCGGTAGGTGCTTTCGTCTTCGGTATTTATGCAGACAAAGTCGGGCGGAAGAAAATTTTTATTATTACCTTGCTGTTATTTTCGTTGGCAAGTGGAGTTTCGGCGTTCACTACATCGCTTGCTGCATTTATGCTGCTTCGATTCTTTGTCGGCATGGGCTTGGGAGGAGAGCTTCCGGTAGCATCAACCCTTGTTTCTGAAAGCGTGCCAGCTCACGAACGCGGTCGCGTAGTCGTTTTGCTTGAAAGCTTTTGGGCTGGTGGATGGCTGATTGCCGCTGTTATTTCATACTTCGTTATTCCATCGTTCGGTTGGCGCGTGGCGTTATTGCTGACGGCGCTGCCTGCGTTATATGCACTTTATTTGCGGGTCAAATTGCCGGATTCTCCGCAATTCTCAGCGAAAAAGGATGTGCTGCGGTCCGTCTCCACAAATATAAAAGATGTCTGGTCTAAGAAATACCGGAGACCGACATTGATGTTGTGGATCGTTTGGTTTACCGTGGTCTTCTCTTATTATGGCATGTTTTTATGGCTGCCAAGCGTCATGGTGTTAAAAGGGTTTACACTCATACAGAGTTTTGGGTATGTCCTTATTATGACCCTCGCTCAATTGCCAGGTTATTTCTCAGCAGCGTGGCTGATTGAAAAAGTAGGACGGAAATTCGTTCTTGTCACGTATCTGATGGGGACAGCCGCTAGTGCCTTAGTATTTGGAAATGCTGAAACCATTGAGATGCTGATTGCCGCAGGAGCCTTCTTGTCATTCTTTAACTTAGGAGCTTGGGGAGCGCTTTACGCGTATTCACCAGAACAATACCCGACAGTTATCCGGGGAACCGGAACAGGGATGGCTGCATCATTTGGCCGGATTGGCGGAATTCTAGGACCTCTGCTGGTAGGGTCTATGCTGACGGCTGGATATGGAATCGGCTGGATTTTCGGGATATTCTGTGTCTCGATAATTATTGGTGCTTTAGCAGTTGCTTTCTTAGGTACGGAAACAAAACAATTGGAACTTGAGTAAAAACCAAAAGCCCCCTTCGCCCAAGCGAAGGGGGCTTTTGGTTTCTTCAAATTTGAGAGCTGAAAATAAATTTATTAAAAAGGAATATTCATGCAGGATATTTTTCCAGGTTTAGCAAATATCTTATAGTCAGAGACAATCACAGAAATGAGTGAGCAAAAATGGATTGGATTGTTTATGCAAATTCTTCTGCATTTGCAGACAAAGTAGAAAAGCTGCTGTACAAAAATGAAGACATCTATAGCTTGTTTTTAGGAATACTGAATCAGATACAAGAAGGGCGCTATGAAGATTATTTTTTAGCAACATTGGAAGAAGAAGGGGAAGTTGTGGCTGCCTGTTTAATGACTCCGCCACATCCTCTGCAGCTGATTGTCTTTCGGGAACTTCCGGATATTGAAAAAGAAATAGCCCGCCGTTTATTGACTTCAGGAATCGTCGTGGACGCAGTGGTTGGAGATCAGGAAACTGCCCATCGCTTCGCCGAAGCCTGGATTGCCAAAGTCGGAGGCGAAGTGCGCGTGCTGATGCATCAAGGGCTCTACCGGGCCGATTCTGTGAATACCCGTTTGGAGAAAAGTCCAGGCACTTGGCGCGTTGCCAATAAAAGAGACGCTTCTCTCTTAGAGGAATGGATTCTGCTTTTTGAGCAAGAAACCGGTATCGCTATGTCGACACCGGCTGAAGCTGCACGTAAAATCGATTCTTTTATTGAGCTAAAAGAAGTGTATGTCTGGGAAGTGGGCAATGAAGTCGTTTCGTGCATGAAAAAGTCCCGTCCATCGAAACACGGAATCACGGTGTCGTTTGTCTATACTCCAAAGGAACATCGCCGCAAAGGCTATGCGCGGTCATTGGTGGCGGAAGTGACAGAAGAGCTGCTTGGTGAATACGATTTTGTCATGCTGTATACCGATTTGAAAAACCCGACTTCCAACAAAATCTATAAAGAAATCGGCTTTGAGCAGATAGCAACACCTGTCCATTTGAAAATTGATGAAAAAATTTCTGAATAATGTGATACAATATAAACATTAAATTGAAGGGAAGATGGGTGGCCGATGGATAACTGATCCTATTTCTACGCAACCGGAATTTTGGTGTAACAGAAATTGGATTCGTCTGCCCATTTTTAACGAAATGAAACGCCTGTATAGAAACAGGTTATTTGGGCTTGCGAATTCTTCCGAGTACTACGCGGAGGAATTTTTTATTTCTCCGGCAAGGAGGAATGGCTATGACCATCAGAGGAAAAGTAAACAGCTTAACAATTGGCTTTGGCGAACGGATTGTCTTAAAAGAAGTGCGGGCCGATATTCCGAAAGGCGCGCGCATTGCCATCATTGGCGCTAACGGCACGGGAAAGTCATCGCTGCTCGACGCCATTGCAGGAGGAGAACCGGCGATACAATGGCTTGGTTCAAAACCCGATATTGCTTATATGAAACAGGAAGTCAGTGTATTGGATACCGATTCGGAAGCGGCCGAAAGCCGGAAGCTTGAGAAGAAATGGCATGTTCCGAAAATACGCACCCGCTTAAGCGGAGGAGAAGCGATGAAAATGCGTTTGGCTCAAACGCTGGCCCAAAAAGCGGAAGTGCTATTGCTTGATGAACCGACCAACCACTTGGATTCACAAAGTGTCCAATCGGTCATTGCGCAGTTAGCAGATTATGAAGGAACTTTGCTTGTGGTATCACATGACCGGCATTTTATCGATCAATTGGCAACTCACGTTTGGGAAATCGAAGATCAAAAATTGATGGTTTATAAAGGGAATTACAGCGCCTCTAGAGAAGAAAAAGAACATCGCCGCCATACTCAGCAAAAAAAGTATAACAAACAGCAGACGAAAATCACTCGCGTCGAACAGCAGCTTTCCGAATTGCAGTCCTGGTCGGGGAAAGCGCATGCAGATTCGACGAAACAAGATGGCTTTAAAGAGTTCTATCGTTCAAAAGCCAAGCGTATGGATGTTCAAATCCGCAGCAAAAGAAAGCGGCTAGAAGCCGAACTTGAAAAGGAGTTAGTTCCTGAGCCGAAAGAAGAAGCGGCTGTCAAATTTGAAATCAGCGGAGCAGCCAAAAAAGGGAAACGCGTCATGGAGCTGAAAGGTGTAAGTAAAACTTTTGGGGACCGTCTTCTTTTTGAAGGCGCCTCTTTTACCGTGCAGCATGGTGAACGTATTGGATTAGTGGGCAATAACGGCAGTGGAAAATCAACTTTTTTCAGCATGCTTCGAGAAGAAACCGGCTACACAGGTGAACTGTGGACGACGGCCGGAATGAGAATCGGGTATTTAAGCCAGAACGTTTTTGATTTGCCGGAAGAAAAAACAGCTTCTGAATTATTTGGAGCTGAAAGTTATGAGCGCACAGGACAGCTGCGCACGTTGATGATGAATCTAGGGTTTGAAAAACATCATTGGACGGAGCCTATTAGGCATCTGAGCATGGGGGAAAGAGTAAAGCTGAAGCTGATGGAATTCATGGTGGCGGATTGCAATGTGCTGTTGCTTGATGAACCGACCAACCATTTGGATTTGCCTTCCCGGGAGCAATTGGAAAAAACTTTGGAGACATTTACGGGAACTTTGATGATTGCGACCCATGACCGCTTTTTTATGGAAAGATTAGCGGATAAATTGCTGGTTTTTGACAATGGCAAATTAATTAAATACGATGGAAGTTATGCTGAGTGGCTGAATAAGTCTGCTGATTCTTTGGAAGTTGATCTTTTGCAATTAGAAACTGAACGCCAGGCAGTCCTTGGAAAACTTAGCTTTATGCAGCCAACTGCTAAAGAATACAGTGAACTGGATCGCCGGTTTAATGAATTGACCGCTGCCATTAAAGCCGCTTCTGCTGACTCGATAAAGTAATTGATGATCATGAGTAAATGCTCGGAGTTAAGGGTAAATTAAAAAGTAGGCTGAAGAGAGATGGAAAGGAGTGGATGCAGTGATTCGGTTTGACAACGTCACTAAACATTTTCCGGACGGCACGGAAGCGTTAAAAGGAATTTCACTTGTGCTTCCAGCCCACCAGCTGACGGCTATTATTGGCCCGAGTGGCTGCGGAAAAACCACGCTCATGAAAATGATAAATAAACTGGAAAAGCCGACCGGAGGAGTGATTTCCATAGATGGGAAACCGATTATGGAATTAGATGAAATTGAGCTGCGCCGTTCCATTGGATATGTCATACAGCGGATAGGGCTGTTTCCGCATATGACTATAGCAGACAATGTCTCACTCGTACCAAAGCTATTGGGCTGGAACAATGAAAAAATCGATACGCGGATCCGTGAATTGCTGCAACTGACCGGTTTGGAGCCGGAAACCTATCTTCATCGTTATCCGCTGGAACTAAGCGGCGGGCAGCAGCAGCGGGTAGGAGTTGTGCGGGCTTTGGCAGGAGATCCAAATATCATTTTGATGGATGAGCCTTTTTCCGCACTGGACCCTATCAGCCGGGAGCAATTGCAGGATGAATTGCAGAATTTGCAGCAAAGCATCCGCAAAACGATTGTCTTTGTTACCCATGATATGGATGAAGCGCTGAAAATTGCTGAGACAATCATTGTGATGCGTGACGGACAAGTTGAACAAATTGGAACTCCACAGCAGTTAGTTGCTGAACCGGCCAATGATTTTGTCCGTAATTTTATCGGTGCCGAGCGCATTAGCCGGCAGCGATCATTCAGCGAAAAGAAATTGAAAGAATTCATTCCGTTATTCGAACAGGATTGGCGGGGAGACGCTCAAAAAGTTCCATCCGGCACAAGCATTGGCGAAGCGGTGGACTTATTGTCAGAAAGTGCACATGACCGCTTGGCGATAACGGAAGATGGACATGTTATTGCTTATGCCAGCGAACATGATTTATTGAAAGCAGCCCTCCAAAAGGAAGTGGGTGCATCGTTTTGACTAATGTCATCGATACTTTTATTAGCCGCCAAGAGATGATCCAGACTGCATTCCTGGAGCATATTTATTTATCTTTTATAGCTGTAGGAATCGGGATTGCGATTGCCTTGCCGACTGGCGTCTTGATTGCACGTTATCGCCGCTATGCCGAACCTGTAATAGGAGTCACAGCTGTTTTTCAAACGATTCCAAGTTTGGCTTTGTTCGGATTCTTAGTGCCGATTTTGGGAATCGGTTCCCCTACAGCTCTGGTTGCCCTTATTATTTACGCGCTTTTGCCCATTCTCCGTAATACATATACCGGCATTACAGGAGTTGACGGGTCAGTTATCGAAGCGGGGCGTGGCATGGGTATGACCAAAGGACAAATTTTACGGCAAATTGAATTGCCTCTCGCCTTGCCTTTTATCATGGCGGGAATCCGTACAGCAACTGTCCTAACAGTTGGAATTGCTACGTTAGCTACATTTGTCGGCGCCGGTGGTCTTGGAGATATTATCTACCGGGGCCTGCAGTCTTATAATAATGCTCTAGTTTTAGCGGGTGCACTGCCAGTGGCTTTACTTGCTATCGGATTTGACTGGATTTTGAAAAGAATTGAGAAACGCATGACACCAAAAGGCTTGAAACTTTAGATGGGAGGAAGAGAGCGATGAAAAAAGCAGCAATGGGGATTTTATTGGCGGCGTCTATTGTTTTAGCTGGCTGTGGGGCGAGTGGGGAGGGATCCGAACCGATTGTCATCGGAGGCAAACCATGGACAGAACAGTACATATTGCCGCATATTCTGGGGCAGTATATTGAAGCGAATTCCGAATATACCGTAGAATACGAAGATGGACTTGGTGAAGTGTCCATTTTAACTCCAGCACTTGAAAAAGGGGATATCGATTTATACGTCGAATACACAGGCACCGGTTTGAAAGATGTCCTGAAAGAAGAGTCGAAGCCAGGGCAATCATCTGAAGAAGTGCTCGAACGTGTGCGCAAGGGATATGAAGAAAAATTGAATGCCACTTGGCTGGAACCGCTGGGATTTGAAAATGGTTATACATTGGCGTTTTCAAAAGACAGCGGTTTTGATGCCGAAACTTATTCGGATCTGGCGGAGATCTCCAAAACCCAAGATATGTCGTTTGGTGCGCCCCATCCGTTTTATGAGCGCAAAGGAGATGGATATGATGATTTAATTGCCACCTATCCATTCGAATTTTCAGCGACCGAAAGCTTCGATCCCGCCATTATGTACGAAGCGGTAAAAAATGGAGAAGTCGATGTGATTCCGGCATTTACGACTGACAGCCGGATCGGGCTGTTTGATTTGGAAACAACGGAAGATGATTTATCGTTTTTCCCGAAATATGATGCAGCACCGGTGGTTCGCTTGGAGACACTCGAAGAATATCCGGAACTGGAAGAAGTGCTGAATGGACTTGCTGGGAAAATCTCGGAAGAAGAAATGCTTGCCATGAATGCAAGGGTGGATGTTGACCAAGAAGAAGCGAGTGAAGTAGCGCGTGATTTTCTTATAGAAAAAGGGCTTATAAAAGAATAAACGAAAAATCCCACAGAAAAAATCTGTGGGATTTTTTTATAGTAATTAGGTGGGAACTCTTGTACAATAATTTCAATGAGTGAATAGTCATTCAATTCTATTAATTGAAAGCGATTACATTATAATAGAAGTAAAATAAAAAAACGGGGTGAAGAAATGAGAGAAGTAGTCATTGTAGAAGGCGTCCGCTCGGCAGTTGGAAGAAGAAAAGGGATGTACGCAAACACCCGGGCGGATGAGCTGGCAGCTCTCGTATTGGAAGAATTGGTGAACCGTGCAGGCGTAGAGAAAAGTAAAGTGGAAGACATCATTTTAGGCTGCGTTTCCCAAGTTGCTGAGCAAGGCGGAAATGTAGCCCGGACAGCGGCATTGATTGCCGGTTTTCCGGATTATGTGCCGGGGGTGACAATTGACCGGCAATGCGGGTCGAGCCAGCAAGCCGTCCATTTCGGAGCACAAGCCATTATGGCGGGCGATATGGATATTGTAATAGCCGGAGGTGTGGAAAGCATGACGCGCGTTCCGATGTTCTCCAATATGCAAGGGGCTAAACCGAGCAAGAAATTGACCGATCAATACGAGATTATCAACCAAGGGCTGTCAGCTGAACGCATTGCTGAGCAATGGGGTTTTAGCCGGGAACAGCTGGATGCTTATTCGGTACAAAGCCACGAGCGGGCGCAGCGGGCTATACAGAATGGCCATTACGAACAAGAAATTGTGCCGGTCGAAGTCGAAAGTGAAAACGGAGAAAAACGCCTCGTCTCTGTTGATGAAGGCCCGCGTCCAGGGACGACTCAGGAAGTGCTTGCTGGGTTGAAGACTGTGTTTGATGAAAATGGTGTAATCACTGCGGGAAATGCCAGTCAGATGAGCGACGGTGCTTCAGCGGTATTATTGATGTCCCGTGAAAAAGCGGATGAGCTGGGCTTAAAACCAAAAGCGCGTATTGTGGCGCGTGCAGTGGTTGGATCGGATCCAACATTGATGCTGACCGGCCCAATAGCCGCAACCCGCAAAGTACTGGAGAAAGCGGGACTTGAAATCGGGAATATGGACCGCTACGAAGTCAACGAAGCGTTTGCCCCTGTGCCGCTTGCCTGGCTGAACGATATCGGGGCGGATCCTGAAAAGCTGAATGTAAACGGAGGAGCCATTGCCCTTGGCCATCCATTAGGTGCAACCGGAACCAAATTGCTGGTATCGCTTCTCCATGAACTTGAACGCAGCGACGGACGCTATGGATTGCTCGCAATCTGTGAAGGGATGGGCATGGCGAACGCAACAATCATCGAACGATTATAGGGAAGTGGAGGCTGGATATGAAAATACCAGAAATGAAAGCAATTGTGACTGGCGGGGCATCGGGTCTCGGCGAAGCGACTGTGCGCCGCGTAGTTGAAAATGGAGGAAAAGCCGCCATTTTTGATTTAAACGAACAACGTGCTCGATCAATCATTGTTGAATTAGGGGAAGAAAACGTCTGCTATTTTGAAACAGACGTTACAGATGCCGAGCAAGTAGAACGCAATTTCGCAAAAGTGATTGATAAATGGGGTGATGTTACCGGTGTGATCAATTGCGCGGGCATCGGGACACCGGGGAAAGTCGTCTCAAAAGGCGAGCCGATTCCGCTCAGTCAGTTTGAAAAAGTCATCCAGGTTAATTTGATTGGCACATTCAATGTTATCCGGGTTGCAGCGGCGGCCATGCAACAAAATGAGCCCAATGTGGAAGGAGAGCGTGGAGTGATTATTTCAACAGCATCTGTTGCAGCTTATGAAGGCCAGATCGGGCAAGCTGCCTACAGTGCTTCAAAAGGAGGCGTTGTGTCGATGACGCTGCCAATTGCCCGTGAACTCGCAAGAGACGGCATCCGCGTGATGACCATTGCGCCAGGGCTGATGCAAACACCGATGTTTGATGGCCTGCCGGAAGCAGCGGTAAAGTCTTTATCTGCTTCAGTGCCATTTCCTGCACGCTTAGGGCGGCCTGATGAATATGCGCAGCTTGTCCAAAGCATCGTTGAAAATCCTATGTTGAATGGTGAAGTCATCCGGCTGGATGGTGCCATTCGCATGCAGCCGAAGTAAGGAGGGAATAAATAATGGGGAAATACCGATTTGAAGAAGAAGAGCATGAACTGTTCCGAAAATCTTTAAGGAAATTCCTTGAAAAAGAAGCCGTTCCGCAATATGAAAAATGGGAAAGGGATCATATCATTCCCAAAACATTTTGGAAACGCCTCGGAGAAATGGGGTTCTTATGCCCCCAAGTAGAAGAACCATACGGCGGTTTGGGTTTGGACTTTCGCTACGCTGTCATTATCGGCGAAGAATTGGAGCGTGTTGGCACCAGTTTGACGGGAGTTGGGCTTCATAATGATATCACCGTGCCCTATATCGAAGCTTACGGAACCGAAGAGCAGAAACAGCGCTGGCTGCCGGGGTGCATCAGCGGAGATTTTATCACAGCGATTGCTATGACAGAACCTGGGGCAGGCTCAGACCTCGCCAATATTTCAACAACAGCTGTCCGCGACGGAGACCGTTATATCGTCAATGGACAAAAGACTTTTATTACCAATGGCATTAACTGCACCCATGCATTGGTGGTCGTGAAAACAGACCCGAAAGTGGAACCGAAACATCGGGGCATTTCGCTTTTGATGATTGAGGAAGGCATGCCTGGATTTACAAAAGGCCGGAAACTTGATAAAGTCGGCCTTCATGCGCAGGACACTTCTGAATTGTATTTTGAGGATTGCGCGGTGCCGGCAGCAAATTTGATCGGCGAGGAAAATAAAGGCTTTACATATTTGATGGAAAAATTGCAGCAAGAACGCCTCGTTGTCGCAATTGCCGCCCAGACCGCTTCAGAGGATATGCTGGAAATGACACTCGATTACGTCAAGTCGAGAAAAGCGTTCGGCAAACCGATCGGTTCATTTCAGAATTCGCAATTCAAGCTTGTGGAAATGGCAACTGAAATAGAGCTCGGCCATTCATTTCTGGAGTCTTTAATTGAAGACCATATGGCCGGAAAAGACATTGTTTCCAAAGTGTCGATGGCGAAATACTGGCTGACGGATACGGCGAAAAAGATTGCGGGCGAGTGCATGCAGCTGCACGGCGGCTATGGCTATATGGAAGAGTATAAAATTGCCCGCCGTTACCGGGATACTCCGGTTGCTGCCATCTATGCCGGGTCCAATGAGATCATGAAAACCATCATCGCCAAACGGATGGGCTTATAGATGGAAAAGGCGCTCAATGGAATTCGGGTATTGGATGTCACGTATTATTTGCCTGGCCCTTATGCCAGCATGCGCCTGGCAGAGATGGGCGCGGAAGTGATCAAAATCGAACCGCCAATGGGTGACCCGGCGCGTTATATGGGCGGCGGCTATGTGCATGAAGCAAACAATAAAGGGAAAACCATCATTCAGCTGGATTTGAAATCGGAAGAAGGGCGCGGCCGGATGTTGGAATTAGCTGGAACGGCAGACGCATTGATTGAAACATTTCGGCCGGGGGTCATGAAGAAACTGGGGCTGGACTATAAAAGCCTCAAAGCGGTAAAACCGGATTTGGTGTATTGTTCGCTGTCGGGATACGGGCAAGTAGGGCCTCTAGCGGAACTGGGCAGCCACGACTTGAATTATTTAGCGTTATCGGGAGCCTTGGAACAGCTGGCTGATAGCGATGGCCGCCCTGTGCATCCGGCCAATACATTTGCCGATTATACAGGAGGTTTATTGGCATCTGAAAAAATTACGGCAGCGCTGCTGCAGAAATTCCGTACCGGTGAAGGAGCCTATATAGACATCGCCTTGGCCGGAGCAATGGCTGAATTTCAAGGCAATCATGATATTTATCATGAAGCGGGCGTGTCGGACTGTGGAATCCCTGAAATTTCAGGAAGCCGCATCAGTTACGCAATCTACGAAACAAAAGATGGACGTTACGTCACATTAGGGGCACTTGAAGAGAAATTCTGGCATAAATTTTGTGAATTGGCGGAAAAGCCCCATTGGCAAAGCTGGAGTGCCAAGCCGGCAGGAAGTGCCGAACACGCAGAAGTAACAGCTTTTTTCAAAACCAAAGAATGGCAGGAATGGTATAGCCTATCAATAACAGTCGATTGTTGCCTGGCTCCGGTCTTAAAAGGATATGAACGCCATCAACACCCGCATTTTAAGGCTCGCCAACAAGCAGTGAAATCCCGCTAAGCAAAATTAAGTGAATCCAAAATTGCAACGAAAAAGGAGCTTGATGTCCAATGATGAATGCACCGCTGCTGTTATCTTCTTTTGTAAAACGTGCTGAGCAGTATTTTCCGGAAAAGCTGATTATTTCACGTACAGGAGAGACGATCCACCGCATTCCGTATAAGGATTTTGCCAAACGGACGCGCCAGTTGGCAAGTGCACTGGAAAAAATCGGAATGGAACGGGGGACCAAAGTCGGCAGTTTTGCCTGGAACCATCACCGGCATCTGGAGCTGTATTTTGGTGTTCCGGGTGCAGGGGCAATTTTGCATATGATCAATATCCGGCTGTCTCCTGAACATATCATTTATGTCATCAACCATGCGGAAGATGACATTTTGCTGGTGGACCATGATTTGTTTCCGCTGATTGAAAAAATCGCACCGCAGCTGAAAACGGTCAAGCATTTCATCATCATGAAAGACGGCATAGAGCTTCCTGAAACTTCTCTGAAAAACGTCCATTCATACGAAGCGCTGATCGGCGCTGAAGATGGCAGCTATGAGTTCCCGCAAGACCTGGACGAGAACACACCAGCCGGCATGTGCTATACATCAGCGACTACAGGCAATCCGAAAGGTGTAGTTTATTCGCATCGCGGGCTTGTGTTGCATAGTTTTGCACTCGGAATGAGCGATTCAATGGGATTGTCCGAGCGCGACGTTGCGATGTCGATTGTTCCGATGTTCCATGCCAATGCATGGGGTCTGCCGTTTGCGGCGGTGCTGTTTGGAACGACTCAAGTATTGCCGGGTCCGGGATTTGCACCAGGCATGCTCCTTGACTTGATTGAACAGGAAAAGGTGACATTGACAGCTGGAGTACCGACCATCTGGCTCGGTATATTAAAAGAGCTTGAAAGCAATCCGCGCAATTTAGAGACGCTCCGGATGATTATCTGCGGCGGTTCGGCTTCACCAAAAGGGTTGATCCGGGCATTTGAAGAAAAATACAATGTGCCGTTTGTCACCGGCTATGGCATGACCGAAACTTCGCCGCTCGTCAGCCTGGCAATTACAACTTCAGCGATGGCAGACTTGTCAGTGGAAGAACGCATCGAGCGTCGTTCAATGGCTGGGCTTCCTATGCCAGGCCTTGAAGTCCGGATTGTTAATGAACAAGGGGAAGCGCCGTGGGATGGGCAAACAATGGGGGAACTGAATGTCAGAGGCCCATGGATTGCCGATGAATATTACAAAGACGACCGTACAGCGGACGCTTTTCGGGATGGCTGGTTGTATACAGGTGACATCGCGGTTATTGAACCGGATGGCTACATCAAACTGACTGATCGGACGAAAGACTTGATCAAAAGCGGAGGAGAATGGATTTCTTCTGTCGATTTGGAAAATGCGCTGATGACGCATGAAGCGGTATTTGAGGCGGCAGTGGTGGCGATTCCTCATGAGAAATGGCTGGAGCGTCCGCTTGCTTGTGTGGTTTTGAAAGAGGGCTACGAAGGAAACGATCAAACAAAAGCAGAGCTGCTGGCTTATTTGGAAAAACAATTTGCCAAGTGGTGGGTGCCGGATGATGTGGTGTTTTTGAAGGAAGTTCCGAAAACATCCGTCGGAAAATTCCTGAAAGCTGCGTTGCGTAAAGAGCTGAATCATCATTATCAACAACAGAGAAGTTTTGATTGAGCGCTGGAGTTGATGCATTTGCAGGATGCCGCTTCGGATAAGGCAAAGACGGGTGTTTCTGCATTGCACCTGCATCGCTGCGCTAGCTTCGGTGCATGAAAAACCTCCGCTATGCTAATTTCTTGGCGGAATATCAGTAGAAAAAAGATGTATACAAATTATTTCGACTAATAAGACTTGACAGAATATACGAAACGATTGTAATATAAATGTCAACTTGTTGAACGAGTAACAAGTCTATTTGAGAGAAGAGCCTAGAAGAGATCAGAATAGAAGAGTGTTTAAATCGAGGATTGAGACGAGTAGGCAGGAGAATCCATTTTAGAGAGTCAGCGGCTGGTGGAAGCTGATTGGGTTACTTGCGCGAATGGACTTAGGAGAGCTGGCCTGAAAGCGGAAGCGAGTAAGGGAGACGTAGGCCCTGCGTTAAAGGGAAAGGCGAAGAGCCTGTTTTAAGTGAGTGCAAAATTGCATTAATGCGTGGTGGTACCGCGGTTTAACCCCGTCCCCGCAACCGGATATCCATCCGGTTGCGGGGATTTTTGCATTTAAATACGAGCTGAGGAGAGAAGAGCATGAGAAAAGCAGAGAATTTAACAGAGCAGAGCATGTTGGAAAAATCGTTGGATGTATTGAGTGGAACGGTAGGGCAGGAAAGCATTAAGCAGTTTCTGATTGAACTTCATGAAAAAGGCGAAACCGCTGATGAATTGGTAGGCATGGTCAAAGCCATGAGAAAAAAAGCAGTGGCGCTTCCAAAAGTAAGCGGCGAGCTAGTCGACGTTTGCGGAACTGGTGGCGACCGTTCATATAGCTTCAATATCAGTACCTTAACGGCATTTGTTCTCGCAGGATGCGGGATGACGGTGGCTAAGCATGGCAACCGCAGCGTCTCGAGCAAAACTGGGAGTTCCGACGTTCTAGAAGAACTCGGCATTTCCACTAAAGTGGAAGTGGAGCGGATTCCGGAAATGCTGGACAGTACGGGAATTGCGTTTTTATTTGCTCCGGCCATTCATCCGGCGCTTGGAGGTCTTCGTGAAGTGCGCAAAAGCATCGGTACGCCAACGATTTTCAATCTAGTGGGACCTTTGGCCAATCCTCTCCCAATTACCATCCAAATGACCGGCGTTTACCGCCGCGATATGATGGAGCCAATGGCAGAAGCAGCGATGCGCCTTGGCAGGACACGCGGAGCCATCGTCCACGGAGCAGGCGGATTGGACGAATTATCATTGGCGGGCGTAAACGAATTAATCGTTTTTAATGAACACGGCAAACAAAATATGACGATTCACCCAAATGAAGCAGGGCTTGATACGGCGCCGATTGAAGCGATTCGCGGAGGAGAACCGAAACGCAATGCAGAAATTTTCCTGGAAGTGCTTGCCGGGAAAGAAAGCCCATATTTGGACACCGTGGCACTCAATGCAGGGACGGTGCTTTATGTAAGCGGACGGGCAAAGTCCATAGCTGAAGGCGTGCATCAAGCGCGGAAATCAATCGTGTCTGGGGAAACCGCAAAAGTGTTTGAACTGCATCGTTTAGCTTCGGGGGTGTTGGTGTGACAATTCTGGATAAAATCATTGAAACCAAACGAACAGAAATTAAAAATTACGGGAAAGTGGAGCCGAGCGGCCAAATTTTTCCTGGGAAAGCAAAGTTGGCTGATCGCTTACGAAATAAAAAAGGGGTCATTTCTGAAATCAAGCGAGCTTCACCTTCAAAAGGAGATATCCAGACAGAAGTGGATATTGTCGAGCAGGCCCGGAAATATGAAGAGGCCGGTGCAGCAGCCATTTCGGTCTTAACGGATGAAACTTTTTTTAAAGGATCAATCGACGATTTGCAGGAAGTTGCAAAAAGTGTATCGATTCCTGTTTTGTGCAAGGATTTTATGATTAGTGAAATCCAGATTGATCGTGCTAAAAATGCCGGCGCAACCATTATTTTACTGATTGTTGCTGCGCTTGAAAAAGAAGAATTGCACCGATTGTTTGAATATGCAGAAGGCCTCGGACTTGAAGTGCTGGTAGAAGTGCATGACGAACAAGAACTTATACGCGCGTTGGAGCTTGATGCCGAATTGATCGGCATCAATAACCGAGATTTAAAGACGTTTGAAGTGTCCTTAGAACGCACAGCGGAACTGGCTAAAAGCTTTCCGTTTGGCGGCAAGAGCTTGCTGATCAGCGAAAGTGGACTGCACTCTAAAGAAGATGCATCATTTGTTTTTAGCTGCGGAGCTTCTGGCATATTGGTTGGAGAAGCATTGATGCGTTCTGAACATCCAGGCGTTTGGATAAGGGAAGCGACAGCTGAGGAGGCAATCAAATGACGAGAGTGAAAATCTGTGGGCTTATGGAAGAACAACATGTCGAGGCGGCTAAACAAGCCGACGCTATAGGATTCGTTTTTGCACCGAGCAAGCGTCAAGTAACCATTGAAAGGGCTGCAGAACTGGCAAAGCATGTTCCGGCAGGAACTGAAAAAGTAGGGGTTTTCGTAAATGCGCCGCTTGAAGCGATACAGGAAACAGTACGAAAAGTGCCTTTAACGATGGTTCAATTGCATGGCGATGAGCCGGATGAATTAGTTCAGGCGATTGAGGTGCCGGTCATTCAGGCATTTTCAATTCGCAGCAAAGAAGATGTAAAAAAGCTGGAAAATTCAGCAGCTGATTTTATTTTAGTGGATGCACCCGGTACAGATTACCGGGGCGGCAGCGGCCATGTGTTTGACTGGACCTTATTGCAAGGAGCGCAGGTTGATCCGTCCCGGCTAATTGTAGCAGGAGGATTGAATCCAGGGAACGTCCAGGCAGCCATTAGCCAAACCAGCCCTTACATGGTGGACGTGTCTAGCGGCGTGGAGACAGAAGGCAGAAAAGATGCGGTGAAAATACAGCAATTTATTCAGCGGGCAAAGGGTGATTTGATGCAGCAGACAGTAGAAAAAAACGGTTTTTTTGGCAAATACGGCGGACAGTTTGTTCCGGAAACATTAATGAAAGCGGTCAAGGAATTGGAAGAAGCGTATGCGAAAGCCAAGCAAGATCCTGAATTCATAAAAGAATATCATCATTATTTGTCTGAATACGTCGGCCGGGAACAGCCGTTGACATTTGCAAAACGCTTAACAGAAGCATGGGGCGGACCGAAAGTGTATTTGAAACGTGAAGACTTGAACCATACAGGCGCCCATAAAATCAACAACGCAATCGGTCAGGCGCTGCTTGCCATGCGCATGGGCAAACGCAAAATTGTTGCAGAAACCGGAGCCGGCCAGCACGGTGTAGCAACGGCGACGGTCTGTGCACTGTTCGATCTGGAATGCGTCATTTTTATGGGAGAAGAAGACATCAAGCGCCAACAATTGAACGTGTTCCGCATGAAATTGCTCGGCGCCCGGGTTGAAAGTGTCACAAAAGGCAGTTCGACTTTAAAAGATGCGGTCAATGAAGCGCTGCGTTATTGGGTGACCAATGTTGAAGACACGCATTATCTCATCGGTTCGGCACTCGGACCTCACCCTTTCCCTACAATGGTACGCGATTTCCAGAGCGTTATCGGTGAGGAAACGAAGCGGCAGATGTTGGCGCATGAAGGGCGCTTGCCGGATACGGTCCTTGCTTGCATTGGCGGTGGCAGCAACGCTATTGGCATGTTCTACCCGTTTATAGAAGATGAAGCGGTTCGCCTAATTGGAGTGGAAGCGTCAGGGGAAGGGCTCGATACGGAAAAACATGCAGCGACAATGGCAAAAGGAAAAGAAGGGGTGCTGCACGGAGCCTTTATGAAATTGCTGCAGGATGAAGCAGGGCAAGTACTGGAAGCCCACTCGATCTCAGCGGGATTGGATTACCCGGGGGTTGGCCCTGAACATGCTCATCTGGCTGAGATCGGGCGAGTAGAATATGTATCCATTACGGATGCTGAAGCTCTGGAAGCTGTTGTCACGTTTTCCCGTCTTGAAGGAATCATCCCGGCTCTTGAATCGGCACATGCCATTGCGCAAGCTGAGAAAACGGCTAAAGAAATGAAGCCGGATGAACTGTTGGTCATCTGTGTTTCCGGACGCGGCGATAAAGATATGGCGACATATGCGGAAAGATTGGAGGGCTTGTCATGAAAAGGTTGAAAGATTTGAAAGAATCCGGTGGCAAAGCCTTTGTGGCGTATATCATGGCAGGCGACGGTGGGCTGGGACGCCTGAGTGAACAAGTGCAGTATCTGCAGGCAGCGGGCGTTACAGCCATCGAAATCGGCATTCCGTTTTCTGATCCTGTTGCTGATGGACCGACAATCGAAGCTGCGGGCAATCGGGCATTAAAAGAAGGTGTAACGCTGCAAAAAGTGCTCGATGAGATGAGCAGCTGGAAATTTGAAGTAAAAGTGCCCTTGCTCATTATGACGTATTTGAATCCAGTCTTTCGGTATGGCGTTGAAAGGTTTGTAAAAGATTGCAAAAAAGCAGGGGTTTCCGGTTTGATTATTCCGGATTTGCCTTATGAACACCGGCTGCTAGTAGAACCCTATGCGAAGAAAGAAGCGATTGCGCTGGTCCAGCTCGTAACGTTGACAACGACAGAGGAACGGCTCAATGCCATTCTTAGCGAGGCGGAAGGATTTGTATACGCGGTTACGGTAAAAGGGATCACAGGAGCACGCGCGGAGATGCCAGAAGAAGTTCAGGCTTTCATGCGGCGTGTCCGCGAGAAAAGTCCGGTGCCGGTCTATGCCGGTTTTGGCATATCAAAGACGCAGCATGTTGACATGCTGCGTGAAGATGTTGATGGGTTTATTGTCGGAAGCGCCATTGTACAAGCTTTCCAGGACGGTACAATCCGGGAAATTGAACCGCTCATACAGGCA
The DNA here is from genome assembly GCF_057748275.1 of Planococcus sp. VCh962. Taxonomy (NCBI): domain Bacteria; kingdom Bacillati; phylum Bacillota; class Bacilli; order Caryophanales; family Caryophanaceae; genus Planococcus; species Planococcus sp. VCh962. Next base: position 77,256 of record NZ_JBYLHS010000005.1, on the reverse strand, counting down.
GTAACCGCTCTTAATCCGGTATAATACGGATTAGGAGGGATGTATCTATGTTTACGCCAGTCTCGGCCAAATTTTTTGAAGCTCCGACCCTTGAGCTGTCCCGAAGCCTTCTCGGCCAAATTCTGGTACACGAATTGCCGGAAGGAATCGTCGCAGGGCGCATTGTGGAAACAGAAGCGTATATGGGGGCGGAAGACCGCGCCGCACACAGCTTCGGGAATCGGCGCACCAAACGCACGGAAGTGATGTTCGGCAAACCCGGACTTGTTTATACGTATCAAATGCATACCCATACATTGATCAATGTGGTCAGCGGCCCGGTGGATACACCGCGGGCGATTCTGATCCGGGCAGTAGAGCCGGTCGAAGGAATTGATTTGATGGCACAGCTTCGCGGCAAGCATATGCCGATCAAGCAATGGACGAGCGGCCCTGGAAAACTGACAAAAGCGATGGGCATCACCATGGACTATTACGGCCATCATTTTACCGAACGTCCGCTTTATATCGCTGAAGGCGATCCGGTCCACGCAATAGCAGTTGGTCCGCGCGTCGGCATCGGCAATTCACAGGAGGCTGTCCACTATCCATACCGTTTTTGGGAAAGCGACAATCCGTTCGTCTCGAAGTTTCGGTAGGCTCCGTGTTTAATCTTTTTTATGTGTGGAATACTAAAAAAGAATACTTACACAGAAGGAGTGAAAGATAGTGGCGAAAATTGCAACACTGATCACAGATATGTTTGAAGATGTAGAATATACGGATCCATCAAAAGCATTCAACGATGCAGGCCATGAAGTCTTTACGATTGAGAAAGAAGCTGGAAAAGAAGTGACCGGCAAGCAAGGTGAAGCCGTTGTGACGATCGACAAAGGAATCGATGAAGCGAATCCGGATGAATACGATGCCTTATTCCTGCCAGGAGGCTTTTCTCCGGATCAATTGCGTGCCGATGACCGCTTTGTAACATTTACGAAAGCCTTTATGGATGCGAAGAAACCAGTCTTCGCGATCTGCCATGGTCCTCAGCTGCTGATTACGGCGAAAGCGCTTGAAGGCCGCGACGCAACCGGTTATAAATCGATTCAAGTTGATATGGATTATGCTGGTGCAAAAGTGGTCGACAAAGAAGTGGTGGTCTGCCAGAATCAATTGGTGACAAGCCGCCAGCCGGACGATATTCCGGCATTCAACCGTGAAGCATTGAAAGTTCTGGAGCAATTAGCTTAATCTATTAAAATGAAGTCTCCGGCAGTTTTAGCTGCCGGGGCTTTTTTGTGCGGAAAATGCCTCCGCCTTTACTTAAGTTGACAGCTATGGGCTGAAGCTGTGCCCGCGGAAAGCGTCCGCCCTGGAGCGAAATGAGAAAAGGCTATCGAGAGTTTCTCGACAGCCTGATTCTGCAAGTGATCTTCAGTTTTTCCAAGTGAATCTGAACTACCCTCTTGAATCAATAAGCAAACACTTATATAATTAGCAAGACTAAGCCGAAGAAGGTGGAATAATGGATTATTTACAGATGGAATCATATTTAAAGGCAATTAGTGATCATAATCGGATGCTTATTTTGAAATACTTGATGAAAGATTCGCTGTGCATTTGTGAATTCACAGAGCTTCTGGATATGACACAGCCTGCCATCAGTCAGCATATGCGCAAATTAAAGCAGGCGGAACTGGTTACCGAAGAAAAGCGGGGACGTTGGACTATTTGGGGGTTGAATATCCGGCATCCCCAATATCCGATACTGATTCATTTATTAAGCCTGCTTCCTGAACCGGAACGTACGGTTGAAACATTGGTTGCAGAAGGGAAAAAAGTGGTTTGTGAATAAGGAGAGGGAATAGTGGAAGTTTGGTTAGCAGGGTTTATTTTTATTGTTACGTTATTTTTTGTCATTGCCCAGCCACGGAATCTGTCGATCGGGTGGTCGGCGATGGCAGGGGCTGTTATTGCGCTGCTCGTGGGAGTAGTGGATTTAGGCGATGTTTGGGATGTTACTGGAATCGTCTGGAACGCCACGTTGACGTTTGTGGCGCTAATTATTATTTCGTTGATTCTCGATGAAATCGGCTTTTTTGAATGGGCCGCATTACATATGGCGCGTTTTGCCAAAGGCAGCGGATTGCGCATGTTTTTCCTGGTTATCGTGCTCGGGGCCATTGTAGCGGCATTATTTGCCAATGACGGAGCGGCGCTGATTCTAACGCCGATTGTCCTTGCAATGGTGCGGGCTTTGAAGTTCAAAGAAACCATGATCTTGCCATTTATCATGGCATCCGGATTTATCGCGGACACGGCTTCATTGCCATTTGTCGTGAGCAATTTGGTCAATATCGTATCGGCCGACTTTTTCGGCATCGGCTTTACTGAATATGCCCTTCATATGGTGGTCCCGAATCTGTTCAGCATCTTGGCCAGCATGCTTGTATTGTACTTGTACTTCCGTAAAGACATACCGAAGCAGTTTGACTCGAGTGCTTTAAAAACACCGGCTTCGGCAATAAAAGACCTGAAATTGTTCCGCTTATCCTGGGCAGTACTCGCAGTATTGCTAGTCGGTTATTTCATCAGCAGCCCACTTGGCATACCGGTATCCTTTATCGCAGGTGCGGTCGCAATTTTGTTCCTGGCCATTTCACGCAGAAGTGAATCTGTCCATACGAAAGCGGTATTGAAAGGGGCGCCTTGGAACATCGTCTTTTTCTCGATTGGTATGTATGTCGTGGTTTACGGGCTCCGGAATGCAGGATTGACGTCGGTTCTGGCATCTGCTATCGAATGGACATCGAGCCATGGCCTTTATGCTGCTACAATCGGCATGGGCTTTATAGCAGCGATTTTGTCGTCTGTCATGAACAATATGCCAACGGTCATGATCGATGCACTCGCTATCGCAGAAACGAACACCACTGGGGTCATGAGGGATGCATTGATTTATGCCAATGTGATCGGATCGGATCTTGGACCGAAAATTACGCCGATCGGTTCGCTTGCTACGCTTCTTTGGCTCCATGTTCTAAAAGCAAAAGGAGTTACAATCAGCTGGGGCTATTATTTCAAAATCGGCATCATATTAACGGTTCCAACTTTATTTATCACATTGACGGGCCTATACTTGTGGCTGACTATATTAAATTAAATATCTCCAAATTAAAAAGCTCGCAGCTGCGAGCTTTTTTAATCCAAAAATTTAGCCATATAGATTTCATCGTAAGGTTTGTCGTCGATAATCAATGACTTTCTGCGGACACCTTCTTTTTCATAGCCGGACTTATCATAAAGCTTGCGGGCTGCCGTGTTTTCTTCCACAACGGTCATTTCCAGGCGGGTAACACCTTTTGTAGCCGACCACTCTTCTGCTCTTTGAAGAAGAGAAGTAGCGATGCCTTTATTCTGAGCGCTTTTTTGGACGCCTAATACAAGCTCTGCCCGATGCGATGCACGTTTAGCGCCATTTCCGATAATCATTAAATAGCCGACATGTTCGCCGTTCAAAATAGCGATAAAAATAGTGGAGTGGCCTTTCTGTTTCCAGTCGATTATTTGTTTTCTCATGCTTTGGGTGGATTGGATGCGTTCGTCTTTTCCGTACAGCATAAAATCAGATTCCGATTCAACTTGGCGCTGCAAGGTGACAAGTGAGCGGGCATCTCCGTGTTCAGCGGCACGGATCAGCAGGATATCCTCATTGCCGGCATTGGCATTGTGGGCTCCAGAAGCATCTGTCCGTTCAAAAGTGACGTAACGATTTGTGATAATGTCACTGACGTGATAACCCGCGTCCATCCAGGCGTGAAAATGTTTGGCGGGCGGTTTTGTTTTTTTCCACCAGCTTTTATTCAAGTAGGCGGCATTCGGCAATTGCTGGCCCATGATCTGTTCAATTTCGTTGAATGACAAAGTAATCTTAGGTGAAGACGCAGAGGCGAAGTAGTCAGCGAGAGGAATGTATTTTTTTTCCAGAATTATGGTCATTAAATTCGCTCCTTTTTTGGAAAGCAATAAATTAGTTATGGGAATTATATCATTTGTCCTATTAAAATGTATATAATTATTTCTATTTTCTAAAAACTTTTTTTAATAGTGGAAAAACAAGGGTGATTATTAACTATATATTCTAAATAAAAAGTGCTTTTTACCTAATTGAGTTAAATGGTAGAAAGTAAATTGAATATTAAAACAATTTTATAGTGATTCGTTTTTCCAAAACAGAAGGGAAAGGAAAATAAGAAATTAGCGGAACTGGAAAAACTCATTTGTGTAAAGTTGTGTTAAAATTATCACGGAAACCAACTTCATTCAGGAGGCTATTAATTATGTCAAACGTTTTTGTACTTGGGCATAAAAATCCGGACACGGATTCTATTTGCTCAGCCATTTCATATGCTTACTTAAAAAATCAGATCGGAATGACTGCAGAACCGATCCGTTTAGGTGAATTGAACAACGAAACGATTTTCGCATTGGAGAAATTCGCTTTTGAGCAACCAAGACTGGTTGAACGCGTATCGGAAGAAGTGTCGCAAGTTATTCTTGTTGACCATAACGAACGCCAGCAAAGTGCTGAAGACATTAGTGAAGTTCAAGTCATTGAAGTAATCGACCATCACCGGATTGCCAATTTTGAAACTACGGATCCATTATATTTCCGTGCTGAGCCAGTGGGCTGCACAACAACGATTCTATTGAAATTGTTCAAAGAAAACGGTGTAGAAGTTCCAGCCAATATTGCCGGCCTTATGCTGTCAGCTATTATTTCGGATTCGCTTTTATTCAAATCACCAACTTGCACACCCCAAGACGTTGCTGCAGCGGGTGAACTTGCAGAAATTGCAGGGGTGGATGCACAAGAGTACGGTCTGGCTATGCTGAAAGCAGGAGCAGATTTAAGCAATAAAACCCTGGAAGACTTGATGTCTTTGGATTCCAAGGAATTTGAAGCTGGCAATCATCGTTTTGAAGTGGCCCAAGTTAACGCCATCGATGTCAATGACGTGATTACGCGCCAAAAAGAATTGGAAGTCTTGATGCAGCAAGTAATCGGCAAAAAAGGATTGGATTTGTTCGCCTTCGTCGTAACAGATATTCTGAACAATAATTCTGTGGCGATTGTTCTTGGGAAAAGAGCCGACATCATTGAAGGAGCTTTCCGATCAAGTGTCGTTGACAACCGGGTCCTTCTGCCAGGCGTTGTGTCCCGCAAAAAACAAATTGTACCGGTCATCACGGAAGCACTTAGCTGACTCCTTTTGGAGTCAGTTTTTATTTTTTCAAGCAAAAAAATTGAGGCAGGCTTCTTTCGTTGTTATAGTAATGCCAAGAGGTGGATAAAATGAAAATAGAGATTTGGTCAGATTATGTGTGCCCATTTTGTTACATAGGCAAACGAACACTGGAACAAGCTTTAAAAAAATCAGGATATGAAAGCCAAGCGGAAATTTCATTCAAAGCCTATCAGTTGGACCCGAATACACCGCTCAACTCAACAGTTTCCACGTATGAGCATCTAGCGAAAAAGATGGGGCGGACGGTAGAACAGGCAAAAGAAATGACCAAAGGCGTTTCCGAGCATGCGCGCACAGTAGGCCTTGAATATAATTTTGATGATATGGTGGAAGCCAATACATTTGCAGCTCATCGCCTGGTTAAATGGGCTGAAAGTTTAGGGAAAGATGCAGAGCTGACAGAACAGCTGCTGCACAGTTATTTTATCGAAGCGAAGAACGTTGGAAATCACGATGTTTTATTGGACACTGCTGAACAAGTAGGACTTCCGCGGGAAGAAGCGCAAGAAATGCTTGCTTCTGATCGATTTACAGCTGAGGTGCAGGAAGATATTACAGAAGCTCATCAAATTGGCGTCCAAGGCGTTCCATTTTTCGTCATTAATCGGAAATATGCAATCTCCGGTGCCCAGCCATTAGAGGCATTTGTCGATTCGCTCATTCAAATCGGCGAAGAAGAAGGCATTCGGCCGGCCCTTAAACCGATGGGCAGAAAACAAACGACTTATTGTACAGGAGATTCCTGCGATGCATGAGCAGAGTGATAGACTTTCACTCTGCTTTTTGTTAAGCTGAAAATGTCTCGAAATAGAGAGTTATAAAAATAGTGTAAAAGGGGTTTTAAAAGAATGAATGTATTAGTTGTAAAAGCCAATAACCGTCCAGCTTCTGAAGGCATTTCAAGCAAAATGTATGAAGTTTTCATGAATGAAATTGGAACTGACCTTGATATAAAAACATTCGATGTATTCAAAGAAGATATGCCGTATTTCGGACAGGACTTTTTTGATGCAATGCAGAAATCGGCTCAAGCCGAACCGATGTCTGAAGTGGAACAACGCATTTTGACGGCATCTGCTAAAGCAATGGATGCGTTCATGGAAGCAGACGTTGTCGTATTTGCCTTCCCATTATGGAATATGACAATTCCAGCAGCTCTTCAAACGTTCATCGATTATATTTACCGTGCCGGTATGACATTCAAATATACTGAAAACGGCCCAGTAGGCCTAGTGCCTGATAAAAAAGTCATCATTTTGAATGCACGCGGCGGTGTTTATTCCACTCCGGAAATGGCTCCTGCTGAAATGAGTGTTACGTATGTGCGCAATATTATGAACTTCTTTGGCATCCAAGATATCAATGAAGTTATTATCGAAGGCCATGCACTTGATCCAAATGCAGCACCAGCGATCATTGAAGAAGGCTTGGAGCGCGTAAAACAAGCAGCTCGCTCTCTTCAAGGCATAAAAGCATAATAACTATCCAAAAGCCCAAACGCGGAATTCCGCGTTTGGGCTTTTTCTTATTGGTTAAAAGTTGGAAGGAGAGGGTAGTTATCTTATAAAAAGATTGTAGGAGGGATGGCATGATACAAGAAGAGAATTTTAGTCGTGTTCCGGAGCAGCTTAGATCGTATTGGAGAGAATTTAAAGATATTCGCAGTTTTCCGGCGCTTCAAGGAAATGAGTCAACAGATGTTGGAATAATTGGCGGTGGGATTGTCGGTATTATCAGTGCTTATTTGCTGGCAAAAGCGGGACGGAAAGTTACATTGATTGACGCAGGGAAATTGGTGGATGGCGTTACAGGCCACACAACTGCAAAAATTACCGCGCAGCACGGGGTCTTTTATTTCCCGCTCATTAAAATTATGGGACAAGAAAAAGCCCGATTGTATTATGACGCCAATATGGCGGGATTGAATTTCATTAAAGATACGGCTTCCGAATTGGGAATTGACTGTGATTTTGCTCATCAAAACGCATTTGTCTATGCCAATACTGCAATCGGTGCAAAGTTGATCCAGAAAGAAGCAGAAGCTTACGATCAATTGGGAATAGACGGGGGATTGGCGAAAGACCAAGTGGAATTGCCGTTTGAGGTAAAGGATGCCATTATTATGCGGAACCAGGCTCAGTTCCATCCAGTGAAATTCCTGGCAGCATTGGTCGATGAAATTGAACGGCTGGGCGGTAAAATTTATGAACAAACACGCGCGGTCAAAATTCTCAGCAAAAATGATCCGGTTATCCAAACAGAGAACATGTCTCATCTTTCCTGCAATAAAGTAATAGTGGCAACGCATTACCCGTTCAATAGCTCAGATGGTTTCTATTTCACTAGACTTAATATCAGCCGTTCTTACGTGATTGCAGCCCGGACAACCGGGGAAATACCAAAGGATATGTATGTCAGCGCGGATATGCCTTCACGTTCTTTGCGTTATGCGACAGATGAAAATGGCGGAAAGCTGCTGTTAATTGGTGGAGACGGGCATGCGACTGGGAAAAGCAAAACGCCGACGATGCAGCATTATGAAAACCTTGAGAAATTCGGGGATAAGTATTTTGGGGTTACGGAAATCCCTTATCGCTGGTCTGCCCAAGATTTGACTACACTTGATAAAGTGCCATACGTTGGAACGATTACTGCGGGATATGATAATATCCTCGTTGCTACAGGGTTCCATAAATGGGGAATGGCGAACGGAGCAGTTTCAGGGATGATGTTATCTGATCAAATTCTTGGAAATCCGAATCCGTACGCTGAACTTTTCAACCCAACCCGTACGAAGATGAAAGCGGTCGATGCTTTGAGCTTTTTAAAAGATAATGGCGGAGTGGCGAAAGAACTGGTCAAAGGAAAATTGAAGATGCCGTCGAAAACGGTCGAGACACTTGGGAAAGGTGAAGGCGGACTGGTCAAATACGGCAAAGGGAAAGCGGGAGGCTACAAAGACCAATACGGCCAAGTGCATTTGGTGGATACGACTTGCACTCATATGGGCTGCGAAACTCATTGGAATGACGCCGAACGTTCATGGGATTGTCCTTGCCACGGATCCCGTTTTTCTTATACGGGAGATGTATTGGAAGGGCCAGCGGTAAAACCGCTTAAAAAAATTGAGCAGGAGTATTAAAAAAGCAGTACGGAGAGTTTTCTCCGTACTGCTTTTTGTTTTTCGCTTCCGCTTTTCAACTATTAAGCAGGGTTAGCTTCTAGTTCTAGTGAGATTTTGATGTCTTCGCCGACCATAACGCCGCCAGTTTCAAGAGCTTGGTTCCAAGTAAGACCGAAATCTTTGCGGTTCACTTTACCTTCTGCGCTGAAAGCAACAACTTCTACGCCCCATGGGTTAGTGCCTTTGCCGCCGTATTCTACTTCAAAAGTAGCGGGGCGAGTGATTCCTTTGATTGTAAGGTCACCAGTCAATTCGTATTCGTCGTCTTTTTTCGTGATTTCGTTCGCTGTGAAAGTAATTTCCGGATATGTTTCAGCATCGAAGAAATCAGCGGAACGCAAGTGGTTGTCACGGTCTGCGTTGTTTGTGTTAATGCTTGCTACGTCGATTTTGAAGTCAATCAAAGCCCCATTCAAGTCTTCTTCGTTCGCTTCAACTGTTGCGTCGAATGAAGTGAAAGAGCCTTTTACTTTAGAGATCATCATGTGTTTTACTGAAAAGCCGATTTCTGAGTGAGCTGCGTCAATTGTCCATTTTTTCATATGTAATTCCTCCTAAAATTTTCTATCTAATTATTACTATAGCGAAATAAAATCTTTATGTCAATCATTTTTAATTAAGTATTCTCGAATTCGAGACATTATTTTTATCGGTCTTTAGAACGGAAGATACTGCTTTTGCTTGTCAAAACTTCAATAAAATTAGATACTAATAGAAGCGAAAAGTTAGAAGGGATTTGCTTTGGATGACGAAAGAACAATGGTTAAGTGATTTGCGCCGTTTTTTGGCTGAAGATCACGTGAAAATGGATGAGCCGCTACACCTGCATACATTGACTAGAATGGGTGGGCCTGCTGATATATTTGTAACACCAACTACTGAAGATGAAACTGCTTATACAGTAAAATATGCACATGAAAACAAAGTTCCATTATTGTTGCTGGGCAACGGGTCCAATATGGTTGTCCGTGACGGAGGCGTGCGAGGGATTGTACTGAACCTGAAAAGCCTGCGTACGGTCCGTATCGATGGAATGACAGTTTACGCACAAGGCGGCGCCAATATTAAAGAAGTGTCGAAAATAGCTGCTGCCAACCGGCTGACAGGGCTGGAGTTCGCTTGTGGGATTCCCGGTTCAATCGGTGGCGCAATGGCGATGAATGCCGGCGCCTATGGAGGAGAGATTAAAGACATTATCCATCAAGCCACCGTATTGACGCGTGAAGGTGAAAAACTGGTGCTGTCAAAAGAAGAATTAGAACTTGGCTATCGCAAAAGCATCATCATCAAAAAAGGTTATTATGTTTTATCGGCTGAGTTTAACTTGGAACACGGCAAACAGGCCGCCATTGACGCTAAGATGAGTGATTTGACGTATCAGCGGGAATCCAAGCAACCGCTAGAATTCCCGTCAGCGGGCAGTGTTTTTAAACGGCCGCCCGGAAACTTCGCCGGCAAGCTGATCCAGGAAAGCGGGCTTCAAGGCAAAGGGTTTGGAGGAGCGGAAGTTTCGACAAAACATGCCGGTTTTATCGTCAATAAAAACAATGCTACGGCGAACGATTACATTCAGACAATTGAAATGGTCAAGTCAGCCGTCCATGAAAAATTCGGCATTGATTTGGAATTGGAAGTAAAAATTGTTGGAGAAGATTTGGTTTAATCCTAAGCGTGGGCTCTTTTACAGAGCCACCGCTTTTTTTTATGCGAATAAAATATGGTATACTGAATTATCAAAATAGAGAAGGGGCAAAGTATGATAGAATTTTCGACAAATGGACTCATTCTTATGGGCGGGATATTCCTTTTAGCCGGCGTACTTATGACCAAAGTATCCTCGCGTGTAGGCGTCCCTTCTCTTGTGCTGTTTATGATCATTGGTATGGCTCTTGGCAGTGACATATCCGGATTGATTGACTTTACTAATGCGCAAATAGCTCAATTGGTTGGAATCGTCGCTCTGATCTTTATCCTGTTTGAAGGGGGATTGCAGGCGAATTGGAAACATATCCGACCGGTTCTTGGAGGTTCCCTTGCACTCGCAACTGTAGGGGTTATAATCACCACCGTCATCGTTGCAGTCACAGCAAATTATATTCTTGATATTACATGGCTTGAAGCGTTTTTGTTAGGCTCTATTGTAGGGTCGACTGATGCTGCAGCTGTGTTTTCTGTCCTTGCTGGCCAAAACATCAAATCAAAAATATCCTCTACTTTGGAAGCGGAGTCTGGCACCAATGATCCGATGGCTATGTTTTTAACCATTGCTTTTATTCATTTAATCCAATCGCCTGAGGTATCAGTGGGGTCTATGGTCGGCACTTTTGTGCTTGAAATGGGGCTAGGGGCCATCATCGGATTGGCTTTGGGCTTTTTAGCGTCCTGGACGCTTAATCGCATCAAGCTGAATACATCCGGCTTGTATGCTGTTCTGTCAGCAGGTTTTGCGGTTTTCATCTACAGCTCCGCTGCCATGCTTCATGGCAGCGGATTGCTGGCAGTTTACCTGGCGGCCTTAGTGATTGGAACACGGCAACTGACGCAGAGCTACTCTATCGTCAGCTTCCACGGAGCAATGGCTTGGCTGATGCAAATTATTATGTTCGTTTTACTTGGCTTATTGGTATTCCCAAGCCAATTGGCGGAATGGGATTTGATCTGGAGAGGATTAGTGCTGTCATTCGTGCTGCTATTGATCGCACGTCCAGTTGCAGTTTTTGTTTCAACTTTATTCTTTAATTACACCATAAAAGAAAAACTATTCCTGTCGTGGGCTGGGTTAAGAGGGGCCGTTCCCATTGTGCTGGCCACTTTTCCAATGCTTGCAGGTATTGAAAACAGCTATTTATTCTTCAATATCGTCTTTTTCATCGTGATTACTTCTGCTTTGCTGCAAGGGTCGACGATTCCATTTTTTGCTAGGAAGCTGTCATTGAATGGACGGCCATCTCAAAAGCGGATTCATTCGCTGGAGCTTATCTCAATGGACAGGGCAAATGCCGAAATGCTGGAAGTGGAACTGACAGATAAATCGCCGTTTGCCGGCCAGCTGGTGCAGACAATTGGCTTGCCGAAGCAGACCTTGATCAGTGCCATTATCCGCTCTGGAAAACTGGTCATGCCTACTGGCACGACGAAATTGAAGGCCGGGGATGTGCTTTACGTATTGACCGAGAAAAAACAAGTAAGCAAAGTCAAGATGGTGCTTGGAGAAGAATACATTGTCCGATAGCCCGCGAATAGCGGGCTTTTTGTTTTGCCTTCATAAAGGAATTTTCCGCTTGCCAGTCGAAAAGGATACTTTAAGAAAAGAGCTGGAATTGAAGGAGGGATCGGCAAATGGGGAAAAAAGTGAAGAGCAGGAAATGGCTGAAATGGTTTTTAGGGATATTAGGCGTCCTCTTGGTAATCGCGGTAGCGGCGCTCGTTTTTGTAAACGTTTACATAAGTAAATCCAATCCGCAGATTGAAGGCCAAATGGCTGTAGACATACTCGACAACGATGTCAAAATCACACGGGATTCAATTGGTGTCCCCCATATAGCAGCGCAGTCCGATGCCGACTTGTACCGGGCGCAGGGTTACGTGCAGGCACAAGACCGGATGTTTCAGATGGATTTATCACGCCGCCAGGCAAGCGGGAGATTAGCGGAAGTGGTAGGTGAAGCGGCCATTGATACCGATAAGTTTTTCCGGACATTCAGTTTGCGCGATGCTGCTGAAAAATCATGGGAAGGCTACGGCGATGAAGCAAAACAAGTGCTGGAGTGGTACGCCGAAGGAGTCAATGCTTATATGGAAGAAGCGGAAGCGGAAGGAACTTTAAGCTATGAGTTTGCCTTGCTTGGCTACAAGCCGGAGCAATGGACGCCGGTCGATTCACTGACCATCGGCAAATTTATGGCCTATGATCTTGGAGGCAACTGGTCGACGCTTGCCATTCGCCACTGGGCACTGAACGAATTTCCGGAAGACAAAGCACGCGAATTGTTCATCAAGTATCCGGAAAATGCCTCGTCCATCATCGAGGCGAATTTAGAGCAGCGGGTGAAAGTGGCTGGTGAATTTGAGGCCTCGGTTATTCCGCCAGAATTCAATGGCAGCAATAATTGGGTAGTTTCTGGAGATAAGACCGCAAGCGGAAAGCCGCTGCTTGCTGATGATCCGCATCTCGGGCTCAGTACGCCGTCGATATGGTACCAGATGCATTTGGAATCTCCTAAGCAAAATGTCAGCGGAGTTATCTTTGCAGGAGTTCCAGGGATTATTCTTGGGCATAACGAAAAAATTGCTTGGGGGGTAACAAACGTGGGTCCGGACGTACAAGACCTTTACATCGAAACGCCGAAGCCGGACGATCCGACTCAGTTCTTGTATGAAGGCAACTGGGAGCAGGCAGAAGTGCGGAATGAGCCGATCAAAGTAAAAGACGGGGAAACCGAGGACTTTGAAGTATTGGTGACTCGCCATGGACCGATCATCTCCAATGTGCTGTATGAGGAAGAAGCTCCGGATGCCTTATTCTCCATGCAGTGGACAGCTTTGGAGCCGACACTTGAATTGCAGGCGGTACTGGGCTTCAATAAAGCCTCTAATTGGGAGGAGTTTGAAGTGGCATTGGAAGATTTTCAGGCGCCAGCCCAAAACTTTGTGTTTGCCTCAACAGACGGCACGATCGCCTATAAAGCGAATGGCCGAATTCCTTTGCGTAAATCTGGAGATGGCCAACTGCCTGTTCCGGGAGATTCTGAAGAATACGGTTGGGACGGCTATGTGCCGTTTGATGAATTGCCGACTATCGTGAATCCGGAAAATGGATTTATTGCCACAGCGAACAATCGGGTGGTCGACGATTCCTATCCTTACCACATCACCGATTTCTGGGCACAGCCGTACCGCTACGACCGGATTGCGGAAGTGCTTGAAGCGTCAGACAATCTGACACCAGAAGACATGATGGCACTTCAAATGGACCAGAAGAATTTGTATGCCGCTGAATTTTTGGATGAGATGATAGCGGCTGTCCAAATTGAAACGGATGACTATGATGAAATGTTCGAGATGATGAAGGCCTGGAATCAAGTGGACAGCCAGGACCAGGCAGCACCGCTTATTTTTCACAAATGGATGAAACAATTGCCGAAGACTTTATTGGCAAAAGATTTTCCTGAAGATGTTTACGAATTGCTGCCCGGGAAAAACCACATCACTGACCAGATGATGCGGGCTGCTTTCAGCGGAAAAGAAGGCGCATGGGTAACGGAATACGGCGGCACGAGTAAATGGCTGACGGATGCGCTGGAAACGGGCTTAGGAGAAATCGAAAAGGAATTTGGCAGCGACTTTAAAGACTGGAAATGGGGAGACGGCCATCAATTGACATTCCCGCATCCTTTAGCTGGTGCTTCTCCGATTTTTGCTCAGTTCCTGAATCCGGATCCAGTTCCGATCGGCGGTTCCAATATTACCGTCCAAGCAGCTGCTTTTGATCTAGAAGGGAATGTGGATCACGGGGCGTCGTGGCGATTCGTAGCCGATTTAAGCGATTTATCGAGGGCCTATCATATTGTTGGTCCAGGGCTAAGTGGCCATATGAAATCGGATTACTTCCATAATCAAGTGGATGACTGGGCTGAAGGAAAATATCATGAAACGGAAATTGAAGAAGGCGTGAAAGGGACGACATTAATTTTGTCAGCGGATTAAGTTATACTGAAAGAAAAGGATATGGGGCGGTTTTTTGAAACGACTATTAGCAGTCGGCTTTGGGGGGATGATCGGGTCACTGCTCCGAGCCGTTGTTTACGGGGCGGTGTCTTCGACCATAGGGCTATGGACGGTCAACTTGCTTGGCAGTTTGCTGATCGGTTTTATCGCTGGCTGTTTCTGGAATAAATCCGCTGAATTCAGGTTGTTTGTGTCGACTGGACTGATTGGTTCTTTTACCACATTCTCCGCTTTTTCGGCTGAATGGTTCCGGCTAATGAATAAGGAATTTCTTTCAGGAATCGTATTCGCCGTCTCCATGACGGCATGTTCAGTCGCAGCAGCTGCTATCGGGTTATGGATTGGCAGAAGGCGGGGTGTCCGATGATTGCAATTGCGATCGGCGGTTCTTTAGGGGCAATTGCCCGGTATTGTTTTTACTGGATAGTTGAAAGCCGCTCCAAGCATCCGAAATTGGCAACTTGGTTCGTCAACAGCAGCGGATCATTTGCCATAGGTGCTTTAATAGGGACGGGCAATCAGTCCGCATTCTGGCTGACCGGATTTCTGGGAGCGTTCACGACTTTTTCAACCATGGCGCTTGATGCGGTAAAAGACTTTGAAGACGGCAATTGGTTCCGGGGAATCGGATATCTTGCGATAACTTTGATTAGTGGAATTGTGTTATTCAGTGCAGCCTTTGCGTTGTTCTAAAAAAGGAGTTGGCCCATGCAAATCGGGGCCAACTCCTTTTTAAATTAAAATTCCCCTTTTTCAACAACCCGGCCCAAACGGCCAGTGGTCGTTTCAGCATGAAAAAGCGATTGAAAAATTGCTTCTTCCGTGGCTTCAACGGTCGCCTGGAACAATTCATTCATCAATGGATGGTCATCCCTTAAGATTTCTGAACGGTAAAAGGCGTCACCGGCCTGATGAGGGATGTACTGAGCATTCGAAAAAGCGATAATGATATCGCCGCTGCCATTACTGATGGAAGTGCCGGTGCGCCCGAGGCCGATAGCTGCCCGTTTGGCCAGGCGCTTCAACTGGCGGCTGTCGACCGGTGCATCAGTGGCAACTACAATGATTACGGAACCATCCGGCTTATCGGGAGCGGGTGCATCGGTTTTCCAGTTAATGATAGCGAGGTCTTCCTTACGCCCGAAATTCGTCAAGGCCAGCACTCCGACTGTAAATTCTTGATCTTCGATTCGTGCAATGCGTGAAGAAGAGCCGATGCCGCCTTTGACGCCATAGCAGATCATGCCTTTGCCAGCTCCTACTGCGCCTTGCTCAAATTCTTTCCGGGCATTGTCAATGGCTTGTTCAGCATGGAGAGGGGTGACTGCCATCCGGCGCATCGAATTTAAATAACTGTCGTTGCACTCACCGACGACTAAATTGAGCGAGCTGGTCGAGTCTCCGATTGCCGGATTTTCACGCAGCATCCAGTTCATCGTTCCTTGCAGCACAGCAGCCACACTGAACGTATTAGTCAGCATGATCGGTGACTCCAGAAGACCAAGTTCATCGACTTGGACAAGGCCGACCGTTTTCCCGAAACCATTCAAAACAAAACTTGCAGCTGGCACTTTCTCTTCAAACCAATTACCAGCATGCGGCAATATGGCCGTGACTCCGGTGCGGATCGCTTCCGTTTCCGACACATCTTCTTCTAGGGTGATATGACCAACGGTTACCCCTTCCACATCCGCAATTGAATTGAACTTTCCTTGTTCCAATGACATCACCATCTCTTTTTTGTTTGATTATACCAAAAAGAGCTGCTCCGAATTGCTTCGGAACAGCTCTTTTTACTGTCTAGTCTCCAGCTCTGGTGCCTGGCTCAACGGGGTCTTAAGTCAGCTCGCTGCGGCGACAGCCTCCTCGCGGTCCGCTTTAAGCCTGTCGGAGCTGGAAAGGCACCTGCGCTTTTCTTATTTCACTATGATAACCGGTGCCTGTACGCGTTTCGCCACTTTATGGCTGACGCTTCCCAGCACCATCTCCTGCAAGGAATTCAAACCGCGGCTGCCGATAAAAACAACATCGTAGCCAACTTCATTGGCGTGCTTCACAATGGTAGGCCCTGGCGTACCGTGCAAAGTCTTCGTTTCAAAGGCAACTCCGGCTGACTGGAAAATTTCTTCGAGCGGCAATAAATGCTTGCGGCGTTCAAAATGGACTTCATCACTGCTTTGTCCGTGAAGAATTTCAGTCCGGGCCTTTTCGTAATCAATTACGTAAAGAATTGTCACGACAGCATCCGGATTTGATTTTGCCATCTTGACCGCTTCCTGGGCGGCCCGTTTTGAATGGTCAGAACCGTCTGCGGCAACAAGAATTTTCTGGTACATCCGAGTCCCTCCTTAATGTTGGCTTGAATTTTCTTCAGTATGGCCAAATGTGGCCAATGTATTAACAAGTTTTTGGCTTGATGCATTCAGTCCAATAATTTCAATAGTTTTCGCTTTCGCTTGTAAGCGTCCCATGACCCGGTCAATGGCCCCTACACCTGATTCATCCCAGACGTTGGCATCCGAGAAATCCAGGACAATGCGGTCAGCCGGTTCTGCTTGGTCGAAGGCTGAAACAAAGTCTTGAGTGGAAGCAAAGAACAATTGGCCGTGTATGGTATAAATATTCGACGCATCCGTATCCATTCCTTTTTTGCGGACTTCCACTTTAGAAATTTTAGCTGCGAACAGCAAGGCGCTTAGTATAACCCCGGCGAAAACACCTTTCGATAAATCATGTGTGTACACGACCACAATTACTGTCAATAGCATGACGATGGCATCTGATTTAGGGGCGGTCGCCACATATTTGAATGAACCCCAATCAAATGTTCCAATGCAGACCATTACCATAATTCCGGCGAGGACAGGCATCGGGATCTGGACGACCCATTCTCCAAGGACGATGATCAAAAACATCAGCACAACGCCGGAAACAAAAGTCGATAAACGCCCACGTCCCCCGGAACGGACATTGATGCCGGACTGGCCAATCATCGCACAGCCAGCCATGCCTCCGAAAAAGCCGGTAACAAAGTTGGCGATGCCCTGGCCGCGTGCTTCCTGGTTTTTGTCTGAATCCGTTTCTGTAGCATCATCGAGAATGGAAGCAGTTAATAACGATTCAAGCAAGCCGATGATGGATAACGCCAAAGCAGTCGGGAAAATGATTTGGAGTGTTTCAAAATTGAATGGAACATCCGGAATGAAGAACGTCGGCAAGGTTTGTGAAATGGTGCCGAGGCTTCCGACATTTTGCATGTCGATGCCGGTATACATGACAATTCCGGATAATACCAAAATAGCGATAAGCGGTGCGGGAATGGCAGTGAAAAACCGCGGCAGGATATAGACAATGGCAAGTGTTACGGCGACAAAGACATAAGTCATCGTATTCACTCCGAAAATAAATGGCACTTGTGCCAGGAAAATCAGGATAGCGAGTGAATTGACGAAGCCGATCATAACGGCATTGGGGATGAATTTCATGAAACGCGCGATTTTCAATACGCCGAAAATGACTTGCAGGATACCTGTTAGAATGGTCGCGGCCAGCAAGTAATCCAAGCCATGGTCACGGACGAGTGCCACCATGGCCAGCGCCATGGCGCCAGTTGCTGCTGAAATCATAGCAGGGCGGCCACCGACAAAAGCGATAATGACGGCGATAGAGAAAGAAGCATATAAGCCGACCATTGGATCAACTCCCGCAATGATGGAAAAAGCGATTGCTTCCGGTATGAGCGCAAGGGCAACAACGATGCCGGAGAGGATATCTCCGCGGATATTGCCGAACCATTGCTCTTTGTAGGATAGGGTGTTCAAAAATTCCACTTCCTTTATATATGTTTTTTGTTTTAAGCTTCAGCGCTTGTCGGGCCTTTCAAGGCACCTCCGCTTTTCTTGATGACTTCCCACTCTCAGAGAAGTCCCGGGCATTGGCAATAGCTAAAACTTTAGCACTTTTTTTGAAAGGTGTAAATATGACAACATTCAAATGCGTGTTTGACTATAATTGTCGGAAGATTTATACTGTAAGTAACAATCAAATGGTTATTTGAATGAAAGTGGGAAGAGGCATGAGAGAACTATGTGAAGTCACAAAAGTCCATCCCGAAGTGGTGGAGAACGTTCAAAATCATATGACCGATTTAGTAGAAGTCGCAAATTTGTTCAAAGCACTTGCCGACGAAACAAGATTAAACATCGCATATGCTTTGACCATTGAAGAAGAAATGTGCGTGTGTGATATTGCAGCAGTGATTGGTTCTTCAACAGCCACTGCTTCCCATCATTTGCGTTATTTAAAAGACCGCGGATTGGCAAAATCGGTCCGCAAAGGAAAGCAAGTGTATTATTCGTTGTCCGATAGCCACGTATTCCAGCTGGTTACCATTGCCCATGAACATGCGAAAGAGGGTGAGCAGGATGCAAAAGACATATCGTCTTGAAAATTTATCGTGTACCAGCTGTGCAGCCAAGTTCGAAAAAAACGTCCGGGCTTTGCCGGAAATCAATCATGTCAATTTGAATTTCGGTGCCTCCAAAATAACGGTCGATGGCAATGTATCCATTGATGATTTAGAAAAAGCGGGGGCGTTTGACCATATCCGCGTTTTTCCGGAAAAAGAAAGAGTTGAATATATCCCATTCTACAAGCGGCGTCAAACGATTGAGACCATTATTTCGCTTGTCTTGCTGATAGCAGGTGTTATTGTTTCTTTTCAAACATCGGAAACAGATCCTTTGGCTATAGGCTTGTTCGCCGGGTCAATATTGGTCGGCGGCTACGAGATGTTCTGGACGGGCTTTCAAAATTTAACGAAACTCCAGTTTGATATGAAAACGCTGATGACGATAGCCATCATTGGAGCAGTCATCATCGGAGAATGGCGGGAAGGGGCGGTTGTGGTCTTCTTGTTCGCAGTCAGTGAAGCGCTTGAATCTTTTTCGATGAACAAGGCACGCCAGTCGATCCGTGGCTTAATGGACTTAGCACCGGCTCGTGCCCTCATCCAGCGCAAAGGTGAATTGCTGGAGATGGACACTGAAGACATTCGAATAGGCGATGTATTGATTGTTAAGCCAGGCCAAAAAATCGCTATGGATGGAACAGTGTTAAGAGGTATCAGTTCTGTGAACCAGGCAGCCATTACAGGAGAATCGATTCCTGCAGCGAAACAAATTGGCGATGAAGTATTTGCGGGTACGCTAAATGAAGAAGGGGCGTTGGAAGTCACCGTCACTAAACGGGTGGAAGACACAACCATTGCTAAGATCATTCATTTAGTAGAAGAAGCCCAAGCTGAAAAAGCGCCTTCCCAAAAGTTTGTCGATCGTTTTGCTAAATATTACACACCGGCAATCATCGTTATCGCATTTTTAGTAGCGATCGTGCCCGGTTTTATTACTGGCAACTGGGAACTATGGGTCTACCAGGGGCTTGCGGTACTTGTGGTCGGCTGTCCGTGTGCGTTGGTCGTATCGACTCCCGTAGCAATTGTCACGGCTATTGGAAACGCTGCTCGCCAAGGTGTTTTGATCAAAGGCGGCATCCATCTCGAAGAGACAGGACGCATCAATGCAATTGCGTTTGATAAAACAGGGACGCTGACAAAAGGCTATCCGGAAGTGACAGATGTCTTAGCGGAATCCGGCTATACGAAGGAAGAAGTCTTGAAAATTGCAGCGTCTGTCGAAGCGATGTCTCAGCATCCTTTGGCTCGTGCCATTACGCTCGAAGCGGCGGAAGTTTATCCGTATGCTGATTTCGGTTCAGTAACCGGAAAAGGCGCGCATGCCGTTGTTAACGGTTTGCGAATTTATGTCGGCAGCTTTAACTGGGCAGAGGAATTCGGTTTTATAGTTCCTGAAAACTACCGCCAATTGCAGAAAAGCGGCAAATCCGTGATGGCAGTCTTTTCGGACATGGAACTGATCGGTGCAGTAGCAGTAGCCGATGCCATCCGGACGGACAGCCCGGAAATTATCCGCAAATTAAAAGAGATGGGCATAGAAGAAACGATTATGCTGACAGGGGATCACCCAGTAACAGCCCGAGCTATCGCTTCTCAAATCGGCGTTAAGGACGTGCGTGCAGGACTGATGCCGGAAGACAAATTGTCGGCTATCAAAAATCTCCAACAAAGCTATGGCCGAGTAGCGATGGTAGGTGATGGGGTCAATGATGCGCCGGCTCTTGCCGCTTCCACAATCGGTATTGCAATGGGCGGAGCAGGTACCGATGCAGCACTTGAAACTGCTGATATTGCGCTGATGGCCGATGATTTGGAAAAACTGCCTTATACAATTCGACTCAGCAGGAAGACTTTGCGTATAATAAAAGAAAATATTGTTTTCGCATTAGGCTTAAAAATCATCGCGCTGCTTCTGATCATTCCGGGCTGGTTAACACTATGGATTGCGATATTCGCAGATATGGGTGCTACGCTGCTGGTCATTATGAATGCTCTGCGGCTCGTGAAGATTCAGAAGTAAGCAAATAGCTTGGGGGATATTGTAGTGAAGTTGACAGAGTGGTCGATGGAAGAGCAGGAACAGCTCATTGAATTTATGACAAATAACTCCTGGCCTTTTCATGGCCAGGAGCATCCGGTTCGCGCATTAATCGAGAAGACGATTGTAGAAGGCGGTTATAAATCGGATCAAGTAAGAACGTTTTGGATTGAAAATGATGAAGGTGAACAAGTAGGAGTAGTAAAGATTTTTGACTTGCAGGACGATATTCCGCTTTTTGACTTGCGAATTGCCGATCCATACCGAGGCAAAGGATATGGTCCAAAAGCGCTTAAAATGATTGCAGATTTCGTTTTTTCACTGCCCGAAAAGAAAATCCGTTTGGAAGGCAATACGCGCCATGACAACTTTGCCATGCGCAAAGCCTTTGAGCGCACGGGGTTTGTTAAAGAGGCCCATATTCGCCAAGCCTGGTTCTCGCCGCGGGAAAACCGCTATTACGATGCGGTGACTTACGGCATGACACGGGAGGACTGGGAAGCGGGCATCATTACGCCAGTTCATTGGGACGATGAGATATTGGAAGAGAAAAAATCACATTTTAATCCTTTGCTGTTTGATTTCCCGAGTGAATTCGAATCAGAGCGTCTGTTGATCCGTGCACCAAGAAGAGAAGATGCAGCGCATATTTACGAAGCTGTTCTCCGGTCAATGGAGTCGCTGCGTCCGTGGATGCCTTTCGCTCAGAAAAAACCAGTCCTATCGGAAATGGAATCCAATTTAGTGGAAGCTGAAGCAGACTTTAAGATGCGCAAAGATTTGAGGTTGCACTTCTTCTCAAAGCAGACAGGGGAATTCATTGGATCTTCCGGATTGCATCGCATTGACTGGGAAGTGCGGAAATTCGAAATCGGATATTGGGTGGATCATCGTTTTGAAGGGAAAGGCTATGTTTCAGAGGCGGTGGAGCGCATTACCCGTTTCGCATTTGAAGAACTTGGAGCGAACCGAGTTGAAATCCGCTGTGATCCGGAAAATGTGAGAAGCCGTGCTGTGGCAGAACGCCTGCAGTTCGAACTGGAAGGCATACTTCGCAATGATTCAATTTCAAGAGTAGATCATAAGCTGCGGGACACTTGTGTCTACGCTAAAATTAAACAATAAAAAAGCCGGGGACCTCTGTCCCCGGCTTTATTTATGGTATCTAGCTTTTTTAGCTAAACGCCTCTTCTGCCTGAAATTAAGTTAATAACTAAGATGATAGCTGCGATGATTAACAAAATGTGAATCAATCCGCCGGCGACGTCCATTAAAAATCCGATTAACCAAATAACGATAATAACTGCTAAAATAATCCAAAGTATGCGTCCCATGTTCCTCACCTATCCTTTCCGTTCAGATAGTAATAAGTACCCCTAACAATTTCATATCAAACATCCAGAAAGTTGGAATAATTTTAAGCCATCGGAAGGCAAGTTGTTTCAACTGTTGGGGTATAGTAAACTTAAAGGAGTTACGTTAGGGAGGAACCGACTTTGCCTACTCCAAGTATGGAAGACCATATCGAAATCATTTATTCATTAATCGAACAAAAAGGATATGCGCGCGTGTCTGATATTGCGGAAGCTTTATCTGTTTTGCCTTCTTCGGTCACGAAAATGGTCCAAAAGCTGGATAAAGATGGCTATTTGATTTATGAGCGCTATCGCGGACTTGTTCTGACGCCGCGGGGACAAAAGCTGGGGAAACGTTTGTTGAAGCGGCATGATTTGCTTGAGCAGTTTCTTCGCTTGATCGGGGTTGATGAAGAACGCATATATGAGGATGTTGAAGGTATCGAGCATCATTTAAGCTGGAATTCAATTAACCGAATCGCTGATTTGGTTCAAGTGCTGGAAGAAAACCCGGATTTACTAATGAAACTGGAAAAGTTAAAGAACGAACAAAAAGAGAGTTAATTGAAGGAGGCTTCACAATGGCATTGCACCCAGGAGAAAAAGCAACATTAAGTATAATAGACCGGTCAAGTTCACAGTGGATTTTAACGAACAGTTCAGGTGACGAAGTCTTAATGAATGCATCTGAATTAGAAGAAGGGCAGGAAGTCGGAGAAGAAATCGAAGTGTTTTTATACCGCAACCGCCAAGGTGGAATATCTGCCACACCAATGATTCCGCATATTCTTCCTAGCATTTATGGCTGGGCAAAAGTGTTGAAGGCATCAAAACGCGAAGGGCTGGTAGTGGATATTGGAACCACAAGGGAAGTATATGTACTTCCTGCTGATCTTCCGCAGATTGAAGAACTATGGCCACAGCAAGGCGACCATATTTTCATGACACTTCGGACAGACCGTTACGGCGATTTGTATGGCCGTTTGGCAACGGAAGAGAAAGTACAGGAACTTAGTGTTCCTGCACCTGAAGAAGTGTTTAATAAAGATTTGAAAGCACGGGCATACCGTTTGCTCCCGGTCGGCACTTTTATGTTGTCAGTTCCTGAAATGTACCGGATTTTCGTGCATGAGACAGAACGGACAGAAGAACCACGTTTAGGAGAAGAAAAAAGCGTTCGAATCATCGGTGTGAAGGAAGACCGAACGTTGAACGGTTCACTACTGCCGCGTAAACAAGAACGTTTATCGGATGATGCAGAAATGATTCTAAGCTATTTGAATGAATCAGGCGGACAAATGCCCTTTACAGACAAATCATCACCAGATGAAATTCAGGAGATATTCGGCTTGAGCAAAGCTGCCTTTAAGCGTGCCCTCGGCCGTTTATATAAAGAACGCCGGATTGTCCAAGAAGAAGGCTGGACAAAATTAACCCGTTAATGCAACCTTTTCAAATCAAAAGCGTATTAATTTGATGAAGGGAGCAAATAACTATGAAAAAAATAATTACTGGCATTACATTGATTTTTGCTTTGGCTTTTATGCTGCCGCAGACCGGTTCAGCAAATGTAGGGATAAATGAAAAATTTGGTTTGCCGATTGTTGTTTACGGCGGAAACTTGTCCGATGCTGAAAAAGAAAGTGTTGCTAAAGATTTAGGCGTGGCAGGGGAAACTGAAGTAGAAGAAATCGAAGTGACAGGCAAAGACTTGGTCACTTACATAAAAGACGGCGACTCCAGAGCCCGTATGTATTCTTCTGCAAAAATTACACGCAAAGATGCAGGTGAAGGGCTGGTTATTGAAATTGTGACGCCTGACAATATTACGCAAGTAACAAACGAAATGTATGCCAATGCCATGCTGACAGCTGGGATTGAAGATGCAACGGTAGAAGTGGCTTCGCCGAAACCGGTAACAGGCCATTCTGCTCTCGTCGGAATCTATAAAGCATACGAAGTGAACGGCGAACAGCTGGATCCTGAACGTACGGACGTTGCCAACGATGAATTGACAGTGGCAACTGAAATTGCAGACAGCGGCGTGGACGATGCAAAAGTCAGCGAACTTTTGACAGAAATCAAAAAACAAATTGCTGAACAAGATCCCGCTACAAAAGAAGAAGTGCAAACGATTGTAGAAGAGCAATTGACCAAACTTCAAATCGAATTAAGTCCTGAAGATCGCAAATTGCTGGTGGATTTGATGGACCGCATTCGCCAATTGGATATTGATTTTTCTAAATGGTCGACTCAACTGGAAGACTTGAGCAAAACAATTGAAGATAAAATTGGCACGGTTGTAAACGATGAAGGTTTTTGGCAAGGTGTGAAGGACTTTTTCAACAAACTGATCGATGGAATCCGTGGCTTAGTAAGCTAATAATGTAAACAGGTGAACCGGTGGAAACATGGTTCACCTGTTTTTTATATGGGTAAACTTACTAGGGAAAGTATTTACAGCAGAATTTGCCTTTTGCCTAACAAGAATCAGTTCCAGTTTCTTGCACGAGTAAATAAAACGTGCTAGTATGAATTTAATATCTCGAATTCAAGATAATTTAAAAGGAGGCTGTCAAATGAAGTTAGAAGGTATCCACCATGTATCCGCAATTACTGCCAATGCGGACAAAAACCATGATTTTTTCACTCGCATCCTAGGTATGCGGCTAGTAAAGAAAAGCGTCAACCAAGATTCCACTTCGTCGTATCATTTGTTTTATGCAGATGCAGTCGGCACGCCCGGAACCGATATGACGTATTTTGATATCCCGATGGCAGGAAGAACTTATCCTGGTGTTTCAAGCATCAGCAATACTGCTTTACGGGTGACAAGTAAAGAAGCACTTCAGTACTGGATTGAACGCTTTGAAGAACACGGTGTCCCTCATGGGGAAGTGGAAGAACTGTTTGGCCGCCTTACGCTGACTTTCCAGGACTTTGAAGGATCTCGTTTGATGCTGGTAGTGGATGATGGGTCAGGAATTGAGTATGGCATCCCTTGGACGAAAGCAGGTATACCAGAACAATTCGCTATTGTTGGATTGGGGCATGTGCGATTGACGGTCCGCAGAAAAGATAAAACTGCGAAAGTGCTGACAGAAATTTTACGATTTGAGCAAATTGGCTCCTACCCTTCAAAAGTTGAAGGCATGAAAGATATTTTAGTATTTTCAACAGGAAAAGGCGGACCGGCTGGCGAAGTACATTTAGAGGAGCGCACAGACTTGCCGCCGGAACGTCCGGGCAGAGGCAGTGTCCACCATGTAGCCTTCCGTGTTAAGACGTACGAAGAATACAGTAAATGGAACGAATATTTGCGATCAAACGGTTTTATGACGTCCGGAGAAGTGGACCGCTATTATTTTAAAGCGATTTATTTCCGCGAACCAAATGGCATCTTGTTTGAACTGTCAACAGACGAACCAGGGTTTGCTACAGATGAGCCACTGGAAAGCTTAGGGGAAAACTTGGCTTTGCCGCCTTTCCTAGAGCCAAAACGTGCGCAAATTGAAGCGTCGTTGCGGCCGCTAGCTATCAATAAATAATCGTAAGGAGGAAGTAACGTGGATTTTGAACTAACAGAACTAGGGCAAGATGAATTTGCTTATCGACTGGAAGATAATGGTGTGGTAAAGGCTGAAATTACATGGACGCAAATGGCAAATGTGATGGTTATTGAACACACATTTGTTGATGAGTCCATGAGAAACCAAGGGCTTGCGAAAAAGCTATTGGATAAAGCAGCAGATTATGCGCGTGACAATCAGTATAAAATGGAGCCTGTCTGTTCGTATGCAGCAGTTGCTTTTGAACGCTACAAAGAATACGATGATGTCAAAGTATAAAACAACCTCAGCAACCAAGCTTTATCTTGAAACAGGATAAACAATACAAAAAGCAATCCTCCGAATTTAAATAGGGGATTGCTTTTCTATGTTGAAAATATGTAATTATTCATCAATAACCTCCATATTATAGAGCTGTCATAAAGAATACGATAGCTGTTAATAAGGATGCTCCACCAATGCCATACATAAAGTCTGCTTGATTAAAAATTAACTTATTTTCCATTTTATAGAACTCCTTTCAAAACTTTGATAATAATAAAATACCCGCATTGACTAAATATAAACAGGTTTTATTAATTTTATTAGGGGAATGGAATAGATGAAAACAAATATCTCCCTTAGTAAGAGTCACTATGGAGAATTTTGGAAAGAGGTGAATTGAATGAACGGACAAAGAGATGTGAGCAGAGGCGGGGAAAAAGCGCTTGGCATCATTGGCATTGTTTTTAACATCTTGACTATTGCACTTATCGTATTTTCTATTCTAAATTTCGGCAACGTCCAGAATAATCCGGAATTTCGTCAGTATTTGGAAGAACAGATGATGAATGACCCGGCATTATCCGCAAATCCTGCAGAAGTTCAAGTAGTGATTGATGGATTAATGGCAAGCTTCGGAGTAGTAGGCTGGATTCTTGTGGGACTTTTAGCGATTAGTACGATACTTGCATTGCTTGCGATTGCGAAACTTGGAAGAAACCGAAATCCTAAGTTAGCTGGGATTTTCTTTATTATTGCCGGTTTATTTGCCGGGTTGTTGTCTCTTACATCGATTCTCTTCTATATTGCGGCGATCATGTGCTTTGTGCGCAAACCACGCGATACTGGCAGAGAAGTTCGGGATGAGGAAACGCTGCGCCGCGAAAATGAGCGGCTGCGGGACGACAATCAAAACCTTCATCATGATGAACAGCGGCTTCGTGAAAAAGAGGCTCAGCTTCGCGAAAAAGAAGAACAACTTCAGCGAGAACGACAAGCACGCCAGACAGAACAACGCCTGGCGGAAGAGGATATGGTGCAGCGCGAAGATTTAAAACGCCGTGCAGATGATCGTCTCCGAAAGGACAACGACGATACACCGCGCCGCCCTTTATAAAGAAAGGAAAACACCCGCTTTTATAAAGCGGGTGTTTTTAAATCGTAGACATATTTAGCCGTCAGCAAGGGATGGCCTTCAAATAATTCTTCAAATTCCTCGACAAGTTTAAATCCGTTAGCTTCATAAAACTTTCTGCCTTTTGTATTTTCACTTTCTACATAAACAGACAACTGTGAGCCATCGAGCAAATAAGAAAGGCCGCTGTTCAATAGCTGTCTGCCGTATCCAATTCGCTGATATTCAGGCTTCAGGTAAAGTGCGATTAATTCTGAATCGCCATCTTGGTCGACTTTAGTAAAGTTAGCAAAACCGATGGGTTCGTTTTCATGCATTGCTAAAAGTACAATCGTCTTTTTTATACGCATCTCCATCATGGGAGTCGAATAGGATTTATCTAAAAAACTTTTTTGGACGGGAGAGGGAATAATGCCTTTATACGTATCATTCCAGCTGACATAAGCTATTTCCTGGACAGATGCTATATCTTCAATCGTGCCTGCACGAATCAATGTGATCACCTCTAAAATTCTTTCCGTTATCATATCAAAAAATCACCTGAATAGCCACTGATGTGGAATAATGGAAAGAAAGGGAGGAGATAAGTTTTGAACTGGAATACCTATCATTTTGACGAATTGACTGCCGGAAAACTTTACGAATTACTAAAACTGCGTGTTGATGTGTTTATTGTGGAACAGAACTGCCCGTATCCGGAATTGGATGATTTGGATCAAGAATCAATCCATATAGCTTATACAGAAAATGATCAAACTCTGGCCTATGCGCGGCTTGTCCCGGCTGGAGTGAAGTATGAGCTGCCTTCAATCGGACGTGTGATTGTCCACCCTTCAGCAAGAGGACGCGGGTTGGCAAAAGAGCTGATATCAAAAGCGGTGGACTATATATTGGCCGAATGGCAAGCAAACGAAATTCAATTGCAAGGCCAAGTATATTTGCAAAAGTTTTATGAGTCATTTGGATTCATGCCAATTTCAGAAGCTTATGATGAAGACGGGATTCCTCATGTGGACATGAAATTTACAAAAAACAAAATGTAATACTTTTGACATGTTTTTTTATGCATAATTTAATAAAATCAGGGTATACAAAACAAAGCAAGAAAAAGCAAAGGAGTGGAGCGGATGGCAAGAGGTAGAGGATTATTGATTGCAGGATTGGCAGCTGGGGCATACACATACTTCAAGAAACCGGAAAATCGGGAAAAAGCAACTGTAGCTTTTAATAATGCGAAAACGAAGGTGAATTCTTTTATGGAATCCCAAAACTTGGACAAACTCAATAAATCAGAGGCAGTACTGAATACTACAGATTCGCGCGAAGATGAAAAAGTGACTGAAGTATCAAAACCGAGCGTTCAATATTACAATGAAGACGCGCAAGATGTAGACGTGAATACGAAGTTGTCTTCCAACGATACTAGCCGTGAAAAATCGGAGAATACAGATTCAATAGCTCCGGAGCAACGAATCAGTACAGATAATATATAAAGAGAAACTCAATCAGCGGGGTTCTTCACTCCCTGCTGATTGTTAGTTGAACCAATCGGACTTTTACAGTCAGTGGGATCTTCCGCTTAAAGAAGCGGGAGTCTTACTGACTGTTAAAGCGGGATAAAGAGAAACTCAATCAGCGGGGTTCTTCACTCCCCTGACCGTTACAATGGGCCTCAAAAAGGATGATTTTCGGACCATCCTTTTGAGGCCTATTATTTTTTTCTGAAAATGACAGCGACTGCTGCCACGGTAAGCAATAATCCTCCGCTTACCATAAACCCTTCATTTGGATTCAATTCCAGAGCTCCTGTAAAACTGGATCCTCCCACGACGCCCAACGAGAAAAAGGCGTAAAAATAACCATAAGCTTTTCCGCGAGAATGAAGATGAGTTGAGTCAATCAGCAGTGAATTGATAGAAGGAAATAAGAAGGCGAACCCGATTCCATAGATGCACATCGCAGCATACATCCATAACGCTTCAGAAACAGCACTCAGCAGAAACAGGGAACCACCCATTAACAAAAATCCGGAAATAAGGGTGTGAAGCGGGTTGATTGCATCAAAAATCCGATTAATGGGCAGTAAAAACACAAGAATAGCCGAAATGCCGAAAGCACTCAATAACAAGCCACTCATTTCAGTGCCAAAATGCAGGCTTTCCACTTTCAAGGGCAGCATATACGCCAGGACACCTTGTGAAAACATCAGGAAAAAAGCTCCTGAAAAAGCTAGCAGCAATCCGCGGTTCCAAACCACTTGAGCATTGCTTACGGACTCTGCCAGCTTTGTTTTTTGCGCGGTTCTTTGTTTCTTTAAAAGGAAAAAAGCTGCCACACCGAGTGACAAAAGCAGCACGCCGGTGATGGCCATCATGTCCGGAGTACTTGTGCGGCTTGCATAGACAGCACCGAAAGCAGGGCCGATAATGGCGGCAAGCCCTACAAAAGCTCCTGATATGGCAACACTTTTGCCGCGTTTGTGCTGTGCGGTGTTATTAGCCAAATAAGTAAATGCAGCTGGAACCGTCAATCCGGCAGCCAAGCCGTGAAAAAAGCGGATGGCAAGCAAGCTATAAGGGTCATTCGCTAAGCCATAGGAAAACAGCACGAACCCAGTCGATGCCAAACCAGTTACCAAAATAACATAAGGACCTCTTTTGTCAGAAATTATGCCAGACAGAACATTTCCGATGATATTGGACAAGGAATACATGCCGACCGCAATACCGGTCAAAAAAGGCGTAGCGTCTAAGGAAACGGCGAATGGGCTGATGATGGGCAATTGAGCAAAAAGATCAAAGAAAGTGAAGAAGATGATGATTAAGATAAAAAAACGCACTGCGGTCCCTCACTTTCAAAAATATAAATCGTTATGGATTAAACTTACCCTATGCAAGGGTAAAGATAACTATGTTCATATTATAGCACCGGAGGTAACTACATGAAAAAAGCCATGTTTATACTAAATCCGTCTTCTGGAAAAGAAAAGGCATCCGAGTATCGCGAAGATGTCATTCTCACATTAGAAGCGATGGGATACCAGGTGGATACAAGAGAGACCGAAAAGCAGGGGGATGCCACATTATTTTCAAGGGAAGCGGCGGAGCAGAAATATGATTTTGTTGTTGCAATGGGAGGGGACGGAACGATAAATGAGGCAGTGTCAGGACTCGCTGAACAACCCCATCAGCCATTATTCTCTTTGATTCCTCTTGGGACAGTAAACGACTTTGCCCGCGCTCTCGGGATATCACTGGATCCCCCAGAGGCAATCGAAGCATTGAAGAGCGGTTCGGAGAAATGGGTGGACATTGCCAAGGTCGGCAGCCAGTATTTCATGAACATACTGGCGCTGGGACAAATTGCCGAATCGACTTATGAAGTGTCTCCGGAGCAGAAAACAAGGCTCGGTGCGTTTGCTTATTTTATTGAAGGGATTAAAGCGGTTACTTCAGAGGCTGAAGAGTATTTTACAATCGAGCATGATCACGGATACTGGGAAGGCGAAGCCAAACTGGTATTAGTGGCGCTGACCAACTCGGTTGGAGGTTTTGAAAAATTGGCGCCAGAAGCGTTGACGGATGATGGATTGCTGCATGTCTATATTGTTAAGAATGCGGCTTTGCCGGCATTTATCCGAATTGCTGGTGCCATGATGATAGGTAAGCTTGAAAAAGATCCGGCTGTTGAGGTCATCCATACCACAAAAGTGTCAATCGATACGCATGAACCGATGTCCTGCAACATCGATGGCGATGAAGGCTGCGCTACCCCATTCCTGATTGAAGTGCTTCCACGGCATATCCGGGCTCTGGTGCCGCCTGACAAAGAAGAATTAAACGCATAACGGAAAAGTGGCCAGCCATTCTCCACAGAATGGCTGGTTTTAAATTTTATTTTTAAAAAATGGTAATTACATAGTCATTTCGTAAAACTTTTTTAGCATTTATACGTTATATATAGTATACTTTTAGGGAATATATTTCCTATAATAAGGTAATATAGGTAAAAAAATATTACTGTTTATTACATAAATTTTTAAAAAATATGGTAAGAACTATGTTATTCTGTGCAGTTTCAGTATATAGTGGAAATAATGGCTGCAAAAACTTGTACAAAGAAAGACGGGGAAAAGATGAATATTATCGCAGTGCCAACAATCCAAGAAACGATTTCCAAAATTTTCATGAATGAAAATGAAACTTTAAACCAATATGAAGGGGTAGAAAAGTTTTACGAAATTGAAACACAATTGATTTATGAAATACATCATTTGGAAAAAGAGCGCGCTAAGCAAACCTTGAGAGTGCTAATCGATTTAATTGCTGTACGTTCTGGAAAAGACACGATCCGCCAAGTTCGAAACTACTATATTGTGCTGTCTTCAGTGATGGCTCGTAAATTGTATGAAATGCGGGTGCCGCCAAAGAAAGCGTTCGCTTTTAATGTGGCGTGCGTAGAGCTAGTGGAAAAGCATATGAATGATTCAGAGTTTCTGTATGTAGCGGATGAATTGATCGAGTTCTTTACTTCTATCATTTCTGAACGCAAACAGCCTTCTTTCGGCCATCAGACAGTAAACAAAGTCGTGATGTTCATTAATGACGAAGTGGAGCGCGATTTGTCAGTGGAAGATATCGCAAAGCATTTCAATATTTCTACAAGTCATCTGTCCCGCATTTTCAGGGAACATGCAGGCATTACGTTGGTGGAATATTTAAATGTTCGGCGTGTTGAAGAATCACAATATTATCTGCGCCATTCGGACAAAGGAATTTCTGATATCTCCAAGCAATTCCATTTCTGCAACCAAAGCTATTTCACGAGAATCTTTAAGAAGTATACGACGGTTACACCAAAGCAGTTCCGTGATAGCCAGCATATCCCATACTTCCGCTATAACTTGCCGAATGCAAAATAAGGAGAAGCAATTCTCCTTTTTTTCTTGCAGTTAAGGCACGGAGAAAAGCCGTAATTTTGTCACAAGTGGCAAGAAAGTATAGCTGTTTAGAGTCGCTGATTGAATTTTACTCGTCTTATAGGTATACTTCTTTATAGTTGAAAAAGGTGAAGGTGACTAACGTGAAAAAGAAAATAACATTACTGTTCTTGCTGACAGTGGCAGTTCTCGTATTAAGTGGCTGTTCGGCCGTGGAGAACAAAGAAGGGTTTTTCTATACGATCTTCGTGGCACCATTTGATTTTTCCCTTGATTATTTAGGGGCTCTGTTTAATGGAAGCTATGGTTTGGCGATTGTAGCCATTACGGTGATTATCCGTTTAGTGCTAATGCCGTTTATGCTGCGCACATACAAGCGCCAGCAAGGAATGAAAGTAAAAATGGATCGCTTGCGTCCTGAGATGGAAGATATCCAAAAACGTTTAAAAGAAGCAAAAGACAAAGAAGAGCAAATGAAAATCCAGCAGGAAATGATGGGTCTTTACAAGAAGCATGACGTCAATCCGCTGAATATGGGCTGTTTACCGGTGATTATTCAAATGCCGATTATTATGGGCCTTTACTTTGCGATTTTGTATTCTCCTGATGTAAAATCCCATGAATTCCTTTGGTTCAATCTAGGGTCTCCGGATGTTCTGATGACATTGATTGCGGGAGCAGTTTATTTCTTCCAAGCAAAAGTGTCGTTATGGACAATGCCAGAACAGCAGCAAAAACAAATGAAGCTATTTATTTATATCTCGCCGATCATGATCATGTTTGTGTCATTTACTTCGATGGCGGCATTGCCAGTTTATTGGGCAGTCGGCGGTATCCTGTTGATCATCCAGACATTCATCGGACGCAAATTCTACTCAAATCATCCTGAAGTCGCACTGGAATCTGTGGAAGAGAAAAAATAACAAGGAGTAGCCGGCAAACTTGCCGGCTTTCTTTTTTGGAGTTGAAAACATTGAACAAAAAAATAATGCAAGGATTAGCGATAGCTGCACTTAGTGTGATCTCGCTCGTATTTCTGATTATGGGGAATTTGGAAGTAGCTGTCCTTTTTATGACTTTGCTTTTCGTATTGACGAATAGTTTCCGCTATCGCCAAATGAAAGAGCGGGGAATGGAACGGGAAGCAAAATGGATGCTCGGCATGGCTTCCATCTTTGCGGTATTGTTTGTAGTCGTCTTAGTCATGATTCTGATCTGAATTTCAGCAAAAAGCAGCACCAGCCGAAAGGGCCAGTGCTGCTTTTTGCTGAAAACTTTTACCCTAATGAGGGTTATTTTTTATAATCATATTTTTCTTTTTGTCGTTCTTCTAATAATACATCCAATTGGCGCATGAGATTGAGGATGTCTTTTTCTGAAATTCGCTTCAAATTACCCAGCTCCTTATAGCAGTTTATACATAATCATTCGTATATCTTGTAAGGCTTTTGGGGGTCGGAATATTAATAATGAAATTTTTTGCGAGTCAATAAAACAACAAGAATGGCAGGCACTGAAAAACTGGCCATGCCTAGAAATGAAAGACCGGGTGAAATTTCATACAGGAAGCCACCGGCTACAGTCAATAAGGCAACACTCAAACTCATTGCGATTGCTGCATACATTCCTTGCGCCGCTGAAATTTGGGACGGGGCAAGTTTTTGGAATATATACTGGATAAACGCAAAATGTGCCGCTCCGAATGACAAAGCATGAAGCACCTGTGAAAAAATGAATACCCAAACCGAAGGGAATAGAAAAATTAAAATCCAGCGTAAAGTAGACCCGGCGCCTGCCAGCAGCAGCATTGAAGATACCGGCCAGCTCTTAAACAAAGTATCCGCTTTTGCAAAAAAAACAATTTCAAACAAAATGGCGATATTTAAGATAATGCCGATATAAAAACTGTTGACGCCTACATCTTGTAAATAAAGAAATCCGTAATTATAATAAGCTGCATGTGCTCCCTGAAGCAATGTGGCAACGGTCAGCAGCGTCAAGAAGGATTTGGATTTCAATAATTGAGTGCCTGCCACTTTGCCGTCTGGATTTTTGGGCTTGGGTTTGATTTGCAGAGGAGCCGGAGAAGTGGCTGATAAAGACATAGCCATAAAAGTCAGTCCCGCAAGCATGACCCACAATATGGCGCTTTCCTGCCAAAATGCAGTAGCGCCGCCTACAATCAATAGAGCAATTGTGTATCCGAGCGAACCGTAAGACCGGCTTTTTCCGTAATGGATCCCTTCCGTTTGCATCAAGACGGTTGCCCCACTTTCCATTCCCGGCAATATATTGGGATAAACCATATTGAAAGCAAAAGTTATGGCGAAAAGCGCAAGATAAGAATTGGCAGGTATGTATAAAGCGAGAATGGCAACAGAAGCAATGGCCATCAGCTGCATCAGCCGCCTTAATGACAGGATGCGTGTCAGTAAAGGGAAGAACAGTAGAGTCGAGAAGGCACGTGCAATCATGCCAGCTCCGAGAATAATGCTTGCAGCTGAAACGCTCAATCCTTTTTCATTGGTTAACCAAGCGGTCCAATAAGGCAGAAAAACCCCCCAAGTGAAAAAGAAGGCGAAAAAATTAAGGGACAACCATTTTTGATTGTTCATGCGTATTTACCTCGTATCCATTTGAAAGTCTATTTAAAGTATAACGAATGTTTGTGTGTTTTTGGAGAATTTCAAGCCCGGTAATGATAGAATAAGAAAGAACTTGAGAGAAAGAAGGCAGGCTATGCAATCCCGTTATTCAACGAATCAGAAGAACAAAAAATCATATATAAAATGGACTGCCATCGGCGTGCTAGCGTTGCTGATGATCGCTGCTGCTACGTGGTTATATGCCCATGACTGGGATACAGAACGTGCATTCAGTTCTTTTAATCCATCTGAAAGTCAGCAAACAAAAGCCCCTGAAGAGCAGCCTGAGAACCCGGAAGACGAGGTCCAAAAACCGGAAAATCCAGATGTTTCAACTGCTCCAGCGGAAGAGATGCCGGAAAAAACAGTCCCGGAAACGCCTAAAACCGACAAACCGGCTAATGGTGAAAAGACAGATGCCACTCAGTACCCTGAAAATCTTGCGCTGCCGATGGAACCGACAGTCATCAACAACATTTTGTTGGCCAATAAGCAGCATCCATTACCGGAAACGTATGCGCCCGGAGAAGTGAAAGAAGCACGGGCCGCTTTTGAAGCGATGCGGGCAGATGCGCTTAAAGCGGGGATCGATCTGACAGCGTTCAGTACATATCGCGATTTCGCCCGCCAAAAACAGTTGTATACAGGCTATGTGGCGAAAGACGGACAAGAAGCTGCTGACCGGTACAGTGCCCGTCCGGGATTTTCTGAGCATCAGACAGGGCTGGCTTTTGATATTGGTGAGTCTGGCCAGGAACAGCACTGGGCTTCAGCATCTTTTGGAGCTACCAAAGGCGGGAAATGGCTGAAAGAGAACGCCCATAAATACGGATTCATCCTGCGTTACCCAGAAGGCGCCGAAAAAATAACAGGCTATATGCATGAATCATGGCATTATCGCTATGTTGGAAAAAAAGCCGCCACAGAAATTTATACTAAAGGCATTACGTTAGAAGAATATTTAGGTGTAAATTAAAAAAGTCTCCCAAGGGAGACTTTTTTTAGGCTGTTGAGAAACTCTTATTCTCTTTTTTCATTTCGCTCCAGGACGGACGCTTTCCGAGGGGTGCGGCCTGAGCCTCCTCAGTCGCTAGCGAGAACCTTGTGCTCCTGCATCGCTGCGCTAGCTTCGTCGCAAATGAATGGGGCAAATTACTTTTGCCCCATTCATTCCCTGCGGGGTCTCAGGACTCGCCCTACTCCCTCAGGAGTCGCCGCCTTCCGCTGCTTTCAGCATTCTTTTGTCACCTTTAGAGAATCTCTAAAATCGTAATTGTCTGAGTAAATTCTCTTTTATTGTTTCCTGCTCTCCAGATATGGAGCCAAAAAGCGGAGAAAACCGTACTGCTCCTGCAGTGCTGCGCACTTCGTCGCAAAGACTTGCCCTCGCAGGCGTCGGCCAATGTCTTGCCTGCGGGAAAGCGAGACAGCCGAGACCCTACAGGAGCACAGCGACGAAGCGGCTTGGCGCTCGCCCGCGGCAAGCGCAGCTGGTTGGCGGAATATCGGTTAAGGGATAATTACTAATACAAGTTTTATCTTGCTCAACAAGCTGTAAAAAAGTCTCCCAAGGGAGACTTTTTTTATGTTCGATTTAACTTGGACACTCCTTATAAAATAGGTGACAGCAATCGGGCGATTGACTCTTTTGTCTTGATCAGTCGGGTTCTTGCCAAATAGAGGCCGAGTGTCAACTCTTCTGAAAGCTCCATGTCCTGATAGAATAAATCGGCAAGTTCAGCGGAAACTTTGTGGTCGTAAATAAAAGCGTTCACTTCAAAATTCAATTTAAAGCTGCGTACATCGATGTTGGCAGTGCCGACCGTTGAAACTTTGTCGTCCACCACAATCATTTTCGTATGAAGAAACCCGTTGTCGTAGATAAATACCCGGGCTCCGGCTCTCAGCATTTGTCCTGCGTAAGAATAAGTCGCCCAGTAAACGAAAGGATGGTCGGGCTTGTTCGGAATCATGATGCGTACATCGATTCCTGACAATGCAGCAATCCGGACGGCATCATAGAAACTGGGATCCGGGATAAAATAAGGCGTTTGAATATAAACATACTTCTCCGCCATATTGATCATCTTTAAATAACCGTCTTTTATTTGTTCCCACTCTTCGTCGGGACCGCTTGATACAATCTGCATCGTCGTATCGCCTTTTCTGGGAATAGCCGGAAAATAGATTTCATCGTATTCAATGTCGTTCCGTGCGGAGGCCTGATTCCAGTCCAATATAAAACGTGTTTGAAGCGGATGCAGAGAGCTCCCTTCCAAGCGGAGATGGGTGTCGCGCCAATAACCGAATTTCCGGCTCAAGCCGAGGTATTCTTCGCCCACGTTAAAGCCGCCGATATAACCGACCCGGCCATCGATAACCACGATTTTCCGGTGGTTCCGATAATTGAGGCGGGGATTGATCAAGGGCCAGATAGAAGGGAAGAACGTTTCCACTTCTCCCCCAGCTTTGATAAATTCTTTGAAATGCCTTTTGCTCAGACGGCGTGAACCCATATCATCGTAAAGCAGCCGGACTTTGACTCCTTGCTTAGCCTTGGCAGTCAGAGCATTCATAATACGGATGCCCAGTTGATCCAAACGGAAAATATAATATTGGATATGTATATGATTTTTCGCTTGTTCAATATCATGGAGCAAAGAGTTGAATTTTTCGCGTCCATCGTTGAAAATCTGGACGGCATTATCCTGAGTCAAAACGGCGCCGTTGTTTCTTAAATGCAGATACACTAAATCTTTATAATCATTTACATGAGGATCTACAAAATGAAACTCCTCATCGTGCACCGCATTCATTTGGTGGGCGATTAAATTCTCGATCCCGACACGCTGGCGGCCTTCCCATTTGAAAAGCGTTTTTTTTCGGAGTTGTCTTCCCAGTAAAAGGTAAACCAAGAATCCGAAAATGGGAATGAAAAATAAGACCAAGAGCCAGGCCCAGGTGGAAGTGGCATCGCGGCGTTCCAGAAAAATGAGCGTGATGGCCAAGAAAATATTGAGAATGAGAGTAACGGTAGTAAATATACTGAAAATGGAAATGGTCATCTTTTTCCCTCATTTTTTAAAAAATATCTGTACAACCAGTATAGACTATTTGAACGAAATGAAGAAGAAAAGAGCAGTTTCATCTAAGCAACTTTGCCTAGTAGAGACTAAAAATAAAAAACACTCAACGCAATGTTGAATGTTTTTACTTGTTATTCTATGTTTTCTTCCTGCTTCAGCTGCTCCACAATGCCTTCCACTTCTTTGCGGGTAATTTTTTCTTTTCCGGATTTCAAAGCTTTCAATGTGCTGTGGGCAAGAGCAAGAGGCACTTTGCAGAACATGAGGATACGCTTGTTTTTGATGGATTTGACATATTCATCCGCTTTTGCCAAGTTATCATTAGCGTAATTAAACATATCGTTCCGGTCCCAGCCGTTTGGTACAAAAGTGACGCCGCGTTCAAGGTCCTCATCGTAATTGCGGAGCATATTAACAGCTTGAAGCCCGCGTCCAAATGCAATGGCAAGTTCAGGATCTGTTTCAGTATTATCGTGCCATTTCCATAAATCGGAGAGCATCGTGCCGACCAGCCCTGCAACATAATAAGTATAATCATCTAAGTCTTCTTTTGTTTCGATAATCCATTTCTTTTCTACCCATTTGGCCATTCCGCCTGCCATGATGGCTGTGGATTCGTTTATTTTACCTACAATTTCTGGAGGACAAACGCTGATCCAGTCAGCTAGACGCTTGGTGACGGGGGGCAAAATATGCACATAAGGCTGGATTAAGGATTGATAATGGTCCCTGTCAAATGTCGTATGTAACATTTGGCTGACAGCGAGCAATAAGTGCTGTTTTGCTTTGTCTTCTAATTCAGGGTGGTCTTCAATTTCGTCGATTGCTCTCATACAAAGGTATGCAGAAGCAACGGTCTTTTTCAAAGTCGGTTCTAGAAAATTGATTGGGATGAAAAAAGTCCGGCTTGTTTCTTTTAACATGACCATGGACTCTTTTTGCAAATTTGCGACTTTACTCATCTCAATTCCTCCTGTTCATAGGCAAGACATAAGCTTCGCACACATCATGTAGTAAAAGGATATTATAAAAAAACGAAACTGCCTTTCTACTTAATATAAACCAAATAACTAAAAAAACAAATGTTTACTCGAATCGGTAAAATTGTTAAGCAAAAAAATAACCTTCTTCAGCCACTATCAGATGGCTGGAGAAGGTTATTCAGAATGGAAATGGGCCCATGCTTCGTGAATGCCACCGGCAAATCCTTTTTTAGCACGGAAAATCAGTGGATGTGCCTCGCTTTCCAAAAGTTCAGGCTGAGCATTGCCCACTATGACAGATGGAAACCCGAGCGTCAGCATTTCCAGGTCGTTTCCGGAATCTCCGGCGACCAGCAGTTTTGGATCTTCGATGTTGTATTTCGTTAGAATATATTGAAGAGCTTGTCCCTTGCCACTATCCCTAGGGACGATGTCTACATCTTTTCCTCCGCTAAAGACAAGTTTGTGGGGAATAGTTGAAGCAGCCAATTTGTGTTTGAATTCTTCGACTGGCTGAACTTCTGACACGTAATAAGAGCAGCGGTTTTCTAAGCGCATTGGCTGTTTCGTCAAACCGGGAATGGATGAAGCAATCGCATCGATTTTGTCTGGCATCCAATTTTCTTTCATTAGCTTTTCCCATTCAAGGTCTTTCTCAAATTTTTCACCAATATAGATGCTGGTTCCGACATCTGTAACTAAAATATCAGGAATCGGCAGGTTTTCCGTTTCAATGAGTGACAAAGCGGAATCGTAATAACGGCCGGTAATGTAAATCAATGAAACGTCATAAATTTGTTCGTCGTAAAACTTCAGTAATTGCTGCAACCCTTCCGGATCACCAACCAGCGTCCCGTCCAGGTCGGTTGCTAATATATGTTTTGCTTCCTTCATCCAAAATCACCTCATACATTGAATTGACACGATTTGAAATAGATGCCCAGTCAAAATCGCGGTTGGCAATACGCACTGCCTGACGGCTCAGGCGTTCTACCAGTAACGTGTTCATTGATAGGACTTCCATTGCGATGGCGAGGTCTATTTCGTTCTTCGTCTCAACCAAAAGCCCTGTAATTCCATCTTGTACAACATTTTTTAACCCGCCTACATCAGATGCAATCACCGGGCTTCCGCAAGCCTGTGCTTCAGCCGCGACCATACCGAACGATTCGTAATAACTTGGCACAATCGTTGCAGTAGAGATGTTGAATAACAAAGCAAGCTGTTCTTGGGATTGCGGTCCTAAAAATTCCACATGTTCTTCAATCCCTTTGACCGCTGCACGCAATTTCTCGTCATGGGGCAGGCGAGTCACGGGATCAATGGCATCTTCTTCGCCTCCAGCAATCAAAAGCCGTGGAGTAAAGCCGGTATTTCCTTTTTGGACAAGCAATTGAAATGCTTCCAATAAAGTGAAAATGCCTTTTGTTTCTTCAAGTCTGCCGGCGAAAACAAAGAGGGGGGCGTTGTAACCGGATTTTCTTCTTAGGTGTGTACGGATTCCACGCACTTTGAATGCTTGGTCAACCCCAATGGGGATCACTTTTATAGGAGAAGGTGAATCGACATTTTCCTGGATCAACTGTTTTTCGTTGTTGGTTGTAGCTAACACTTGGTCAGCAGCTTTTAAAATCGCTTTTTCAGCTTTCATGCGGCGTGCATCGCGGATTCCTGTCGCTTTTGCTTTCGCCCATCCTAAAGAGTGAGAAGTGTGGACAAATGGCAGTCCAAATTCTTCTTTTAACCTTTTTCCAATCAATCCCGACAGCCAGTAATGCGTGTGGACCATGTCATATGAAGAAAGGGATAAGGTGCTTTTCATTTCTGTGTAGAATGAAGGAAGCATCGTGAACATTTCATCTTTTGATACAAAACCTTTGTGGCCCGCTTCTATGCGAATAACACGGCAAGCAGTCCCGAATTTCTCAATTCTTGGTGCTGAAGCATCGCACCAATGTGTGACGACATCTATTTGCCAACCTTTTTTTTCAAGGGCAAGAGCTAATTGTTTAACATAATTATTTTGGCCACCGGCTTGTTTCCCGCCTAGTTTTGCCAGCGGATCTCCGTGGTCAGAAACAAATAGCGCTTTTTTCATCATTGTGCTCATCTCCATTCCTATTATTTACAGTATCTAAAAAAAACTAGACTGGATTATTTGTATACCCGAAGCTGGAATTATCGAAACATTTAAATTGTAATTATTTCCTCAGGTATTTAAGAATGCTGAATAGGCCGTGAAAAACCCCTGACAGCAACGCTTTCAGGGGAAAGGCGTTTATTGGGCTTTCGGCTGGTCTACAAATTTACCGTATTTAGGGACAGCGACTTCCTGAAAATTATTCGCCAAGTTCACCAAACCTTTTGCTAAGGCAGCGCCTCGCATCGGCTTCCCGTGGCCCGTTGCGGCAATAGAGGGACGCAGATCCACAAGTTTAACAACGGATTCCCATGCGGCCCGCCAGTCCGGCGTAAAGTAGACGGGAGGACCATGGACTTCTCTTTTTTGAGTCAGCACTTTATAAAGTGAATCCTGTTTGACGGTGACAAACGCGTCGCCAGCAAGCAGCACCCGCCCATATTCACGGAAAAGAGAGACGTGGCCTTCCGTATGCCCTGGGGTATGGATCCATTTCCAGCCCGGCATATGCGGAACCGTTCCATCTGCAGGCAATTGGTGGAGATGTGCTGAAATATCGATCGCTTTATGCGGGAACTCCCATGACATTTTGGCAACCGTTCCGCCGTCTACTTTATAATCAGGTTCCGGATAATCCGTAATGCCTTTTAAATAAGAAAATTCGAGAGGATGGGCATAGACGGGAACTTTATGAGCTTCTAAGACATCGATCAGGCCTCCCACATGGTCAAAATGCCCGTGCGTTAAAATGATGGCTTTCAGCTTATGGTCAGGGCCAAAACGGTTTTCGGCTTCCTTTAGAATCCGGTACCCCGAACCTGGCATTCCGGCATCGACCAGAACCCACTCGCTGCTGATAGCGGGATTGCCGATAAAAAAGACATTTGCTATTTGAATGGTGTAGCAATAGACGCCTGGAACGACTTCAATGCCGGATCCATCTCTGATTGATGTCACCGGTAATACTTTTTCAGTTGAAGAACTTCTCTCCATACAGATTCCTCCTTCGAATTCCTCATATCGTTTCTATATAATACTGCTTACCCCAAAAATGAATTTCAAATCACTGTCCAAGTGCTTTTAGAGCGGCCATATTTGAGTAAAGGCTCTATCTCCAGTAAAATGAAGGTACAAAAATATAGGAACTGGGTGTTATGCATGAATTCAATAATTATTATCGGCTCCGGTATTTTAGGGGCTTCCGTTGCTTATCACGCAGCAAAATCCGGAGCAGATGTTACATTGATCGACCGGGAAGATGCCGGACAAGCGACCGGTGTGGCAGCGGGCATCGTCTGTCCGTGGATTTCACAGCGCAGAAATAAGGCATGGTATGGATTGGCCAAAAGCGGTGCTGCTTATTATCCTGATTTGATTTCTGAACTGGAGCATCTTGGAGAAAAAGATACAGGCTATAAACAAGTCGGGATTGTCAGCATCCACGAGGAAAGCAAGCTCGATAAAATGGAAGAAAAAGCTTATGAACGCCGGGAAGACGCTCCGGAAATGGGCGAAATTTGCCGGCTTTCTCCTGTGCAGACAAAAGAATTATTTCCTTATGCATCGGATGAATACGGATCGCTTTTTGTCAGCGGCGCAGCACGTGTGGAAGGACATGCAGTAAGAGATGCATTAATCCGGGCAGCCTTGAAGCTGGGAGCGAAAAAAGTCAGTGGCAATGCCCGGTTTATCATAGAAGGAGCCGCAGTTGTCGGTGTCCGGACAGAAACAGAGGAGTTTTTTGCTGACAGCATCGTTTCAGCTGGAGGCGCATGGGCTGCTGAACTCTTTGAACCGCTGGGATTAGCGCTCGACATCGTCCCGCAAAAAGCCCAGATTCTTCATATGCATGTAGAAAGCGAATCCATCATCGATTGGCCCGTCGCAATGGTGCCATTCGGTTTGTATGTAGTTCCTTTTTCTGGAGGGCGAATTATGGCAGGGGCCACGCATGAAAACGATGCTGGATTTGATACAAAGCTGACAGCAGGTGGGATCCACCATATTCTTGACAAGACATTGGACGCGATACCCGGGCTGGCAGCTGCCGAAGTTACGGGAGCAGGCACAGGGTTCAGACCGTCTACACAAAGCGCATTGCCGGTGATCGGACAAGTTCCGGGTCATCCGAATGTATTTATGGCAAACGGCCTTGGCTCTTCAGGATTGACGGCTGGGCCATACTTGGGAAGGGAATTAGCGAAACTGGCGCTTGGGCAACCTATAGACATCGATTTGAGTCTTTATAGAATAGAAGAAGTGTTTCGGGAGAAGTAGGAGGGGGAGGAGCTCGTGTATTGGTGCAAAATCGCTCGAACTCAAAGTGAATTTGATGAAATTGCTAAGTTGAATTACGAAACGTTTGTGGAAGAAATTCCGCAGCATGAGACACATCCTTCCGGTACACGAGTAGACCCATTCCATGAACAGAATAAGTATTTGATTGTTTTGGCGGATACGGCCATTGTCGGGATGATTGCCCTTCGGGAGGAACGGCCTTTTTCATTGGACAAGAAAATCGGTCCAGTGGAAAATTTTCTCCCGGATATTGAAAAGATGTGTGAAATCCGGTTGATGGCTGTCCGGAAAGAGCATCGAAATGGCCGGGTATTTTTCCTGCTTGCCCGGGCATTGTCGGATTACTGCTATGAACGAGGCTACGGGGCAGCTGTTATTTCTGGAACCACACGTCAACTGAAACTCTACGGACAGATTGGTTTTCATGCTTTTGCGGAACCGATCGGATATGGAGAAGCTATGTTTATCCCGATGATGACGACACGCAAGCAGTATGGACAATCCGTAGCCGCACGGCTGCAGACCAAGAGAAAACTATTTCATCCGGGGCCGGTGCATCTTACTAAAGAATTAGCTGCTCCTTTTATAGAAGAATCTGTCTCTCATAGGTCCTCAACATTCCAAGCGCTCTATGAAGACGTAAGGGATCGGCTTCGGAAACTGGCTGGGTCTTTGCCGCATTTGCTGGTTGGCAGCGGCACCTTGGCGAATGAAGCTATGATTGCCCAGTTGAAAAAAGAGAAAGCAAAGGGCTTGATTTTGGTGAACGGGGAATTTGGCAAAAGGCTGAAAGGGCAGGCTGCAAGATGGCAGCTGGATTTTGAAGCCCTAGAAATGGAATGGGGCCAAGCTTTTTCATTGGAGAAAATCGTCCAAGAGTTAGAAAAAGGAGAATATGGCTGGGTATTGATGGTGCATGGAGAAACTTCTACCGGCATGCTCAATGATTTGGGGGCGCTCGCTGATTTATGCGAAATCTACAAAGTGAAATTATGCGTTGACGCGGTCAGCAGTTTTGGAGCTGTTCCTTTTTCTCTAGAGAAAGTGTGGCTGGCAACAGCAGTGAGCGGAAAAGCGATTGGCACGATGAGTGGAATCGCTATCGTTTTTTCCCATCACGAAATAGAGGCAGATCCGGAACTGCCAGCTTATCTGGATTTAGGCCTGTATGAGAATAAGATTCCATTCACCTTATCCTATCCTTTGTTGAAAAGCTTTAAGC
The DNA here is from genome assembly GCF_057748275.1 of Planococcus sp. VCh962. NCBI lineage: Bacteria > Bacillati > Bacillota > Bacilli > Caryophanales > Caryophanaceae > Planococcus > Planococcus sp. VCh962. Next base: position 32,912 of record NZ_JBYLHS010000005.1, on the reverse strand, counting down.
AAGCGCTTGATGCTTATCCTGAACGGTATTCGCTTTTAAGCGAACGCTTCGAAATTTTGAAAAGCTCCACACACGATTGGCCATACTTAACTGCGGACTATCCGGTTCTTTTGACATTCAAAGCAGAAGCGGAATTTGAGCATTTTCCGCTTGATGCCCATCTCTCAGGTTATGAACTGCATGCCAAAAGCGGCTATTTAAAAGACCGGAATCTATTTCAAGTGTCATGCATCCAGCCTAACTTTGAACAGGACTGGCAGGCGTTCATGAAATTCCAGGAAGCTTATAGCAGGTATCATCTTACATAAAAAACCCGCCATTTGGCGGGTTTTTTATCGACTTGTTGAGAAATTTAAAACTTGTATTAGCCATTATTCCTTAACCGATATTTCGCCAAACAGCTCCGCTTGCCGCGGGCAAGCACCAAGCCGCTTCGTCGCTTTGCTCCTGTTTCTGTCTCTGCATCGCTGCGCTAGCTTCGAGACATGGAAAAGCGTTGCAGGAGCAGTACGGTTTTCTCCGCTAGTTGGCTCCATATCTAGAGAACAGAACCAAACAAGAGAAGTTTCTCTTGAACAGTCACTCTTTGAGGGAGCCTCTAAAAGTGACAAAAGAAAGTTGAATGTAGCGGAAGGCGGCGACTCCTGAGGGAGTAGTGCGAGTCCTGAGACCCCGCAACGAGCGCCAGCGAGTGAGGAGGCTTAGGCCGCACCCCTCGGAAAGCGTCCGTCCTGGAGCGAAATGACAGAAGAACATACAAGTTTTTCTATTCGGCAATCTGCCGGTATACATCCAGAATAAACTTTTTATAGGGCAGATCCGGCATCGGTTCAATATTTTCTTTAGCAATTTCAGCATGTTCAAGCGCCAAGTCATGCTGGCCTTGCTGCTTATAAATCAATGCCAGATAAGCGTCTTTTTCGTAATTCATCGATAAGTCGTATGGGTGGTGCAGATATTCTGAAGTCCGGTGCCGCTTTAGCCAGTAAAGTGCTTCATCAAATTTGCCCATGCCGTATAAGGCCTTTCCTTTTTCCAAATAAAATTGAAAATTGTCTTCATCTTTATATTTTTCAAGATTGATGTCTGCGATGGCATTGGCTTTCGCATATTCATGCGTAAAAGAATTCGAATAATGAGCTTCCAACAAATCAAGAGTCAGATTTATTTCTTCGTCTTCTGAGAACTCGGCAAACAGCCGTAATTTGCCTCCGTAATAATCCTTCCTTTCAAAGTCTCCAGTGAGTAGGGCATGAAAACTCATCACCCGGTAAAGATCATTGATCTTGTAATAAATCTGATGTTCTTTTGAATAATCAATGGCTCCCTTTAATACCTGCAGTGCTTTTTCATCTTCGCCAACGGCAAAATACAGAATCGCTTCCAAAAAGTCATAATCCAGTATTTTTAAAGAATCAATGACGGCATCCCGTTCTTCAAATGATTTGCGGGAACCTTGGAGCATTTTCAATGCTTCTGCGTATTTATGTTCTTGAAACTTGATCATTGCCCGGAACATTTGGATATCTGCACTATTGTTCACGAGATGCAATGCCTCATATATTTCCTCTGCTTTTTCCAGTATCGGCTGCCAGCCAGCATATTTAGCGTAATAAAGGCAACGGCTGTAGATTTCCAAAAGCCTTGCTGATTCGTAGCGGTAAGGCAGCTTTTCCACATAGGGTTTTATTTTTTCGATGATGGGCTCGAAATCGTTCGAATCATATTTATCCTTTTTATAAAGCTTTTCCACATCCTGAAGTAATTCCCTCAACTCAGCTGCCGGAACTTCTTCCAGCAGCTCTTTTGGATGGACTCCGAGCTGCTCTGCTATATATGCCAAGCTTTCCATAGAAGGTTTGGCTTTATTGTTTTCGATCAAGCTGAGCATTCCTTTTGTCATAGCGTCTCCTGCGAGCGTCTGCAATGTAAGGCCTTTTTCTTTGCGCAGTTTCTTGATGCGTTCCCCCAAAGTATCCACTCAATCACCTCATTTGATATTAGTTTAATTATATTAAACTTCCGCTTGCAAAGTCAATTTCAGCGTGATATATTTTGTTTAATTAAATTAAACATCGGTGAAGGGAATGAAAAAAATGAGCCAAGCAGCAAGCTTAAAACAAGCCACATATCACTTGTACACGTTCAGCATCAGTAAGCTGATATCGACCTTCGGAAACAGTGTCTATACATTCGGGATCAGTTTGTATGTTCTGGCACTGACCGGTTCTGCAGCAAGCTTCGCCATCAATTTGATTTGCAGCATTTTGCCAAGAACTATTCTGGCGCCTTTTGCCGGCTATGCAGCGGATAACTATTCAAAGAAAAAAATCGTTATTGTTTCCCAATTGGCGACGGTTTTGTCTGTCAGCGGATTATTGCTTTATAGTTTGGCCGAGGGGCTGTCGCTGCTGGCCATTTACATCACCACAGCACTTCTTTCGCTAAGTTCGATGTTTACGAGTGTCACTTTTTCATCTTCCATTGCGAACTTGATTGATTCGGAGCGCATCCAAAAAGCGATGGGCTTTAACCAGTCAGCTATGTCCGTTGCGACGATTGGCGGACCGGTCATCGGCGGCATGCTGTTCGGTTTTGTCTCCATCAATGTGTTCCTCGTTATTCAAATCGTTGCTTACACAGTTGCGGTGTTGCTTGAAGCTACGATGAATTTCAAATTATTCACGGATAGAGCTGCCGAAAAGGCAGGAGAAGCAAGGCAACCCCTACTTAAAGGAATGAAAGAAGGCTTTGTTTACTTGAAAAGCCACCGGGTCATCATGGTTATTGTAACGGCAGCAATCGGTCTCAATTTCTTTTTCTCTGCATTGATGATCGGCCTTCCGATCATCGCTGTGCGGCAATTAAAAGTGGAAGCTTCTCATTTCGGGATTATTGAAGCAATGGTTGCTGTAGGAATGCTGCTCGCTTCCATTTACTTTGCCATGAGGAAAGAAGTGAAATTTCCACTGCTTATGTCGAAAAGAGCGATTTTCGTGATGTCGTTCATTTTGGCAGGCATGGCATTTCCGCTTGTCTTGGATCTGTCTTACGGAATGAATGTCTGGTTCTTGATTGTTCTGATGTTTGGATTTGGATTTTCGAATGTCTTCGTCAATACACCAATCGGGGTCATGATGCAGAAAGATGTAGCCGAAGAATACCGGGGGCGAGTCTTTGGCATACTCGAATCGATGGCGATGGCCATGATGCCGCTCGGGTATCTGATCTTCGGTTTGCTGTATGATGTAGTCCCGGCCCAGTACGTGGTGTGGGGAAGCAGTGTGTGCCTGATTGTGCTGATCGCGTATATGGTACGGCCTTCTGTTCTGCAAGAAGCTTATCCTGAGCTTGGAAGCAGCGTTCCACAAGGGACAATAATGCAAAAATAACAAAACTTTTAACCAATCCGCCTCAATGAACAGCTAATAATAAGTGGAGATGCTTCATTTCTGCTCATTATTGGCTTTTCTTTATTTTGTTCCAGGTTTATGTTGCCAGACAAAGGGAAAAATGCCAGAGACATGAAAAATCAGAAAGGATGAAGCGAAATGGAAAAAGATAAACCGGAAAGCTTGCCCGCGCAAGAACAGGAACGCCAGCCAGGCTTTGAAACAGAAATGACGCCGGAACCGGAATTCACCGGCAATCTCGCAGGCAAAGCGCAGCGCCTCCCAGAAAAAACGGCTTTGATTACCGGAGGGGACAGCGGCATTGGACGCGCAGTAGCGGTGGCATTCGCAAAAGAAGGGGCAGACGTTGCCATTGCTTACCTTGATGAACATGAAGATGCAGAAGAAACAAAGCGGCACGTTGAAAAAGAAGGAAGACGCTGTCTCTTGATTGCGGGAGATATCGGGGATGAAGCCTTTTGCCAAGGGGCGGTGCAGCAAGTGATCGATGAATTCGGCAAGCTGGACATTCTGGTCAACAATGCTGCCGAGCAGCACTTGCAGGATTCGTTAAAAGACATTACGGCGGAACAACTGGAACGGACTTTCCGCACGAATGTATTTGGCATGTTCCACATGACAAAAGCGGCGCTGGATCATTTAAAGCCTGGAAGTTCGATTATCAATACCACTTCCATCACGGCTTTCCAGGGCATGCCGACATTAATCGATTATTCTTCCACCAAAGGGGCAATTTTGTCGTTCACACGAGCCTTATCGGGATCACTCGCAAAACAGAATATCCGCGTCAATGCCGTAGCGCCAGGACCAATCTGGACGCCGCTCATTCCGGCTTCGTTCCCTGCGGAACAAGTGGAAAGCTTTGGCAAGAATACGCCGCTCGGACGCCCAGGCCAGCCGGATGAACTCGCGCCAGGCTATGTTTACCTGGCATCCGACGATTCGTCATATGTTACCGGGCAAGTTCTGAATATCAATGGCGGTACGCCTGTATAAAGAAAAAAGCAAGCGCCTCAAGAAGAGGGGCTTGCTTTTTCAGTGGTCCGCAAAGTTTTGCCGGAACTTTTATAAATCAGGATCAATCCGATGCTGAACAAGGCCAATGTACCCGAAAGGTAATAGACCGCCCCGGATTGCAGTGTTAACAGCCAAGTGAAAAACAGCGGTCCGATGATGCGCCCCATATTATCCATAGAGTAAGTCATGCCGGCGGCGGTGCCGTACTTTCCGCCTGACTCCTTTGAAGTAAGCGACACCAATACGGTCCGGGCAAGTGCGTTGCCGGCTGTAAATATGCTAAGGGCAATTCCGGCAAACACCAGGCTCGAAGTGAATGGCAATAAAAAAAGTCCGGCTGCTGTAATGATTTGCGCACCGATGATCCATTTGGTTTCGGTGCCGTCTTTGACGCGGCGCACGACTCCGCCTTGAATCGCTGCATCCACAAAACCGCTTGCCATAAAGAGATAACCAAGCTGTAGCGGCGTAATTTCAATTTGATCGATTTGGAATAGCTGAAACGTTGATTCCAAGCCGGCCAGCAGGAAAGTGACGGTAAACGAGAACAGGAACAAGTAGCGGATCCGGTATTGCCAAAGCATGCTGGCTCCTTTTGGCAGCAGTTTCCGTTTGACCGCTTCACCATGGCGCTCCGGTTCTTTCAAGACGATGCCGGCATAGCCCATCAGCAGCAAGACGAGAACGGCTGACGCGGTAAATGGCAGTGAGAGCGAAACTGCACCAAGAAGACCGCCGATTGCCGGGCCGAAAATAAAGCCGAGGCCAATCGACATGCCGAGCAGGCCCATATATTTATTGCGTTCTTCAGAAGTGGTGATGTCGGCAACGTAACCGGTCACTGCTGTATACAGAGCGCCGGAGAACAAGCCGCCGATGATGCGGGACAAATACAGTAAAACTAGATGATCCAGAAACAGCGAGAACAAAAAGAAACTGAGGCTGAATCCGGCCAAGCCGATCAAAATCAGTTTTTTGCGGCCGGTATTATCAGATAGACGGCCCCAAAGCGGTGCTGTGAAAAACGAAGCAAGGGCATAAATGGTGATAAGTCCGCCTACATGGATATCTGCATAGCCTTGCTGAACAATAACTTCCGGCAGCACCGGTATGATAATGCCAAAGCCCAAGTAAACAAAAAATTGAACAGACATCAGCAATAAAATGGTTTTTTTCATAATAAACTTTCCTGCTTTCTAAAAAGACTATGGTGCCATTTTACCTTTGTTAAAGGAGAACGACAATGAAGGAAATAAAATGGATCGTTTTCGGACTTCTATAAAAGAAGGAGCTGAAGGTTTCCGGAGGGCGATTGACATGAAACCTTAAGGTGTTATATCATTCTAGGTGAAACCAAATGGTGCTATTTTATTTTAAAGGAGAATGTTCATGGAACCGATGGATCAAGCAGTACTGGAAGACATCAAACACGTCATTATAATCGATGCTCCTGTCCGGAAAGTATGGGACTTCGTAGCGACTTCGGAAGGGATTGCTTCCTGGTTTATGCCAAATGATTTTCAGCCGGAAGAGGGAAATGAATTTCATCTGCAATCACCGTTCGGCCCATCACCTTGTAAAGTAATTGAATTTGATCCGCCTAATCGCCTTTCATTCACTTGGGATACAGAAGGCTGGATCGTTTCTTTTCTTTTAAAAGAAATCGAAGGCAAAACCGAATTTACTCTTATTCATGGGGGATGGAAGCATCCTGAAGCTATTCTTCCAAAAGCAAACGACAAAAGTTTTATTATCCGTGACCGGATGGATCATGGTTGGGAAGGGATTGTCAGAAAACTAAACGAAAAGGTAGTTGAAGCTTAATTGTCTTCAGCAGCTAAAAAGCATGATGTCTTTCAAGCGATTGCAGATCCGACCCGGAGAAAAGTGCTTCACTTATTATCGGAAGGAGAACTGCCCATCTCAGCAATCAGTTCCCATTTTACCGTCAGCCGCACAGCAATTGTGAAACACCTTCATATCTTAGCGGAAGCCGAACTGATCAGTGGACGAAAAGAAGGCCGGGAAAAAATCTATAGCCTCCAGCCGGAGTCCTTTGAAGAGCTAAAGCAATGGCTGTCGTATTTTGACCAATTCTGGCATAACAAGCTATCGATTCTCAAGCACGTGGTCGAAAATGAAGAAGAAAATAAAACCATAAGAAAACGGCCGACTGAATGAGTCGACCGTTTTCTTATGTTCTAGAGAAAAGAATTTACAATTTTTTCACTTTGTCATCAAAATGAAAAGTTTAAAGTTCGTAAAAGATGGTATTATATGCATAGACACAGAAAAGTCAACTATTTACCCCTCTGAATGAAACTGATACCAGTTCCAAACGTCAATAATAGTATGAATAATATAAAGAGGTGATCTGGATGGCGAAAGACGTTGAAATTCGCAAAATCGTTTCCAATCTATCGAAACTGGGGATCCAAGCAAATATCACAAAATCTCGTGTAGAATTATTGAAAGCACTGGCTTTGCCCCAAACACCGCAAATACAATAATAAATGCAAAAAACTCCGACGCCAAGCGTCGGAGTTTTTTAATCAACTTCTTTATCGTTGCCGAACATATAAGTGCGATGGTGGAATTTCATGCTAAAGACGATTCCGATGGCCAGCATATTGCCGATCAAGGAACTTCCGCCATAACTGATGAACGGCAGCGGAATACCGGTAATCGGCAGGAGCTGAATCGTCATGCCGATGTTTTGGAAGACGTGGAATGTAATCATCGCAATGATTCCGGCGCAAACATAGGTGTTGAATGTGTCTTTTAGTTGTAAAGTAATTTTCGTCAAATGATAAATCAGCATGAAGAACAAGATGATGACTGCACTGGCCCCGACAAATCCGAAATCCTCCGAAATAACCGTAAAGATGAAGTCGGTATGATTTTCCGGAACATATACTTGTCTGCCTTGATAACCTTTACCAAACACTTCCCCAGAACCAATGGCATTCATGGCGGCAATCAAGTTATAGCCAGCTCCGTCTGCATAGGCATACGGGTCCAGCCAAGTATAAATACGGGCAAATGCGTAAGGCTGAATGCCAAAAGTATCCGTTAGGAACTCTTGCATATTGACGGCCATCCAAAGCAGCGTCACGCCAATGACTGTAACACCGCCGAAACTTGGCAATATGATTTTCCATGAAATTCCGGCCACTACAATAATGGCTAATGTAATAGCGATAAAAACAAGCGCTGTACCCAAGTCAGGCTGTTGAAGGATAAACAACAGCGGGATGAGCAGCAAAAAGCCGATTTTTCCTAATAGAAGTAAATCTGTTTTTATCGTTTTTAATGGAAGTTTTTCATGATGGGAAGAAATCATTTTCGCTAACGCCAGGATATAAAAGGTCTTCATAAATTCAGCAGGCTGGATATTGACAAACGGTGTATGAAACCAAGCTTTGGCACCATTGACCCTCTGCCCGATTTGGCCTACTCCTTCAGGTGCAATCATCAAAGCCACCAAAAGCAATATTCCGAAACCGTATAAATAATAAGACATCTTTTTATATTGTTCTGGATCAAAGTACATAAGAACACCAATCATGCAGATTGAAATAAAATAAAACAGTGCTTGTCGCGGTACGAAGTTTGTCAAATATTGTCCGGAAGTCTGCGCTGAAGAAATAGCGATCAAAGAGACCACGAAAAATAAAAATAATATAAAAGCGAGCGGCCAATCAATGCGATCAGCAATGCTCTTGTTTGTTTGCATTTGCGTTCACCTGTACTTTTTTAGGATTGAGAGTAGGTTTATATTATAGCGTATTCTCATAGAATGTGCCTATACCAAAAGTAATGACGCAAATAGAGCAAGGATGTTTCATATTTCATTAGAATGGTCGTATAATGTAAAAGGAGAATGGAGTGGGGGATATGGTCAAAAAACCGTTGAACGCGGATTATTATATACAGCATTTATATATTTATTTAAATGACGCCGATCAGTTTGCTCTTTTCAGTGGGTTGACCTTTGCTCAATTTCTGGACGCCATGAAAATGCCCAAAAACCTCTTGTTGCTAAAGCATCCATACGAAGATGCCTCGTTTAATATGCATACTTATATGGAGTTTGTCGGACAGGAAGATTTTGTGCAGCTTAGGAAAGCGCTTCAAAATAAAAAAAGTGAATTCTGCTGGATTGATTTCAAAAATGAAAGACAATTGAATTCTTTGACCCCCCAAGAGCAGGCTGAACTATTGTATATCGGCCATAAAAAAGAAACTGTGCGACTGCCATTTTATGCTGCTTTGCAAAATGAATTCGTTTATTTATCAAGTGAAGAGGAACAGACGACGAAGATTTATTTCCGGCACTTGGAACGGCTGAATGAACTGGTTGGCAATTATTTTACCCAGTCCATCCGCAAAGAAGCGAATGGACAAAACTTTTGGCGGCGGAAGTCAAAAGATTTAATTCCGGAATTGCCTTATGAAATACTGGCTTCTTTAAAAAACGATTACCGGGAAGGGGCCTTGATATCGCTGGCTGATCCGGAAAAGACGAAAAACACGATTGAGCTGCATATTCGTTCAGTTGAGGAAATCTCTTTCCTGGATGAATTTTGGTCTGACATCCGGGATTATACAAAACAGGAAGTCGACCGCAAAATCATCTTTGACCGCAAATTGAAGCAATGGAAATAATACTCGGAAACGGGTGTTATTTTTTTTGCCGTAAAATTTCACGGAATAATGTTGCCGATATTCCACGATTCATTTGCAGGAGCGCTCACTTTATCCGCATATTTCAACTGCAGCAAATTTTAATTTTTCCAAGACTGGCTGGGAAAAAATTTTTCGTCTTTCCTTGTTCGTGATAAACTAAGCATTATGCAAAACGAAATTATTAAAATGAAAAGCGCCGAAGGACTCGGGACTGGACATTAGCGGAGGTTTAAGGGATGAAAAAACGAATCGGTTTATTATATGGAGGCAAATCTGCAGAGCATGAAGTATCGCTTTCCACTGCCCATGCGGTTACACAAGCATTGAATTTTGAGAAATATGAAATACATCCAATCTATATCACGCAAGAAGGTGAATGGAAAAAAGGGTCGATGCTTGAAGGGCCGACTGAAACAATTGAGCAGCTTCAGTTGACCGATGGGCCGACCAATCCAAACGATATTTCAGGCTTCCTTCCTGCAGAAGCCGAACAAAGCCTTGAAGTGATTGTTCCATTATTGCACGGACCAAACGGAGAAGACGGCACGGTCCAGGGGATGCTTGAAGTGATGAATTTACCGTATGTCGGCAATGGCGTATTGGCGTCTGCAGCAGGGATGGACAAAGTGGTCATGAAGCAGCTGTTTGAAATCGCAGGATTGAAACAAACGCCTTATGTCTATTTTATTCGTCAAGAGTGGAAGAAAAACCAGGATTTCTGGGTAAACAAAGTAGCAGCCGAGCTAAAGTGGCCGGTTTTTGTTAAACCTGCGAATTTGGGATCGAGCGTCGGCATAAGCAAAGCGGATAATGAACAGGAATTAATTGCGGCAGTTGAAGAAGCGCTGAAATTTGACCGTAAAATTGTGGTGGAACAAGGCGTCACGGCGCGTGAAATTGAAATCGGGGTGTTAGGGAATGATGTACCGGAATGTTCGGTAGCCGGTGAGATCAAACCCTTGAAGGCATTTTATGACTACGAGGCGAAATACAAAGACGGCAATACCGCGATGATCATTCCGGCTGAATTGGATGAAGAGGTATACGCGGAACTTGTGGCTGCAGCTAAAAAGGCGTTTAAAATATTGGACTGTTCTGGGCTGGTCCGCGCAGATTTCTTCGTTACTGCTGCCAATGAGATTTTGATCAACGAAGTGAATACATTGCCTGGCTTTACTCCATACAGCATGTTCCCCTTGCTTTGGGAAAATACGGGGCTGCCATATCCGGAATTGATCGAGCGCTTGATTGCGCTTGCGATTGAGCGTTATGAAGAAAAGCAAACCTTGCAAGTAAAAATAGATTGAGTGGAGAAATTTAATGAAAAAACCTATTGAACAATTGGCTAAATGGCTGGATATAAAAACAAGTTTAAAAGGAATTGAAGTCACAGGAGTTTCGATCAATACGAGAACGTTAAAGCCTGGCGATTTATTCATTCCGTTTCGTGGGGAAAACGTCAATGGGCATCAATATGTCCGCCAGGCTATCGAAGCAGGAGCAGCCGCCTCGCTGTGGCAGCGGGATGAACCGGATCCGCCGAAAGATCTGCCTTTACTGATTGTTGATGACCCGAAAACCGCTTTGCAGGAAATGGCGAGAGCATACCGCAATGAGTTGTCGACGATGGTGATCGGCATCACGGGATCAAACGGCAAAACCTCAACAAAAGATTTAGTGGCAAGCGTTTTGAAACCATATTTCAAAGTGCAGAAAACACAAGGCAATTACAATAACGAAATCGGGCTGCCATTGACGATTCTGTCGCTGGACGAAGACACCAAGTTTGCAGTGTTGGAAATGGGCATGAGCGGCTTCGGTGAAATCGAATTTTTATCCGAGCTGGCCCGCCCCGATTATGCCATCATCACGAATATCGGTGAAGCCCATATGCAGGATCTTGGCTCCCGTGAAGGCATTGCCAAAGCGAAATTTGAGATTACTGCTGGTTTGGAAAGCCATGGCAAGTTATTTTACGATGGCGATGAGCCATTGCTTGTGCCTTTTGTCGAGAATTTTCCGCAGGCCGTATCATTCGGCTTTGACACCAATAATGAATTGGCCGTTACGGATATCAAAGCGACGGAAAATGGCAGCAGCTTCCAAGTCAGCGGCATTATCGACGCAGCGTTCACGATTCCGGTACTGGGCGAGCACCAAGTGAAAAATACCTTATCGGCAATTTTAGTGGCGCTCGAAGCTGGCTTGTCGGAAGAAGACATCCGCCGGTCGCTGAAAGATGCGGCATTGACCGATATGCGCATGCAGATTATCCATACGGAAAGCGGCGCTACGTTCATTAACGATGCTTATAATGCAGCTCCTTCTTCGATGAAAGCGGCACTTAACTTTATTCGGGAAACAACGATGAAAGAAGATAAATGGCTTGTTCTAGGCGACATGCTGGAACTTGGCGAAAAAGAACAGGAATATCATGAAACGCTCGAAACATCCATATCGGAGAATATCGCTGGCGTCTGCTTGTTCGGTCCTCGTATGAAATGGCTGTATGAGAAGATGAAAGATTCCTATAAAGGTGAACTGATTTGGAGCGAAGATGATTATGCTCCGATCATCAATTTTTTACAGGACAAGATTACAGCAGAGTCGCTTATCCTTGTTAAAGGATCACGCGGTATGGCGCTTGAACGGGTCATCGAACCTTTTGTCAAGATTTAACAGCCTTTAACTAAACAACAATCAACAGAGAATTTTCATCTCTGCTGGTTGTTGTTTCTCTATATCTCAATAAGAAAGTAGGGGAAGCCGTTTGAAGACAGGAGTTCTGTGCATTCACGGCTTTACAGGCGGACCTTATGAGGTTCAGCCGTTTGCCGACTTTATGGAAAAGCATACAGATTGGATTGTTAAAGTGCCGACACTTCCGGGGCATGGCAAAACCTTGAATCTCCGGAAAATGAAGGCGGAGCATTGGATGATGGAAGCGGAGCTGGCGTTGCGGGAATTGAAAAAAGAGACGGACCGCATCATTATTGTCGGGTTTTCAATGGGTGGATTAATTGCCATGTACTTGGCTTTGCGTTATAAGTTGGACCGGCTGGTTCTGTTAAGCGCTGCTGCCAAATACATCAGTGCCACTCAGCTTCTTGAGGAAATCAAAGAAACCATGGCAGATGCAGTGAAAAGGAAGCTTGGGGACAACGAGTTTTTTCAGCAGTACAAATATAAGCTGACGCACACGCCTATATTTTCTACAGCTGAATTTTTGAAAGTGGTCAAAATGGTTGAACCTCATTACCGGCAAATAAAAGTGCCTGTGTGCATAGTTCAAGGAAGAAAAGACGGGATAGTTCCAGTTTCAGCTGCTGAACATATCTACAACAGTATTGGTTCGGACGAAAAATACATCATTCATTCTGATTCCGGGAAGCACTTGATTTGCTACAGCGATGATTGCGACGATTGGTTTATGCAGGTCCTTGGGTTCATGAGGAAGGGCGCAGAGTAAACTGATTATTATAACCTTTGCGTATTGATTGCAAGTACTTGGAAATCGTGCTATTCTAATGAAAGCAATGGATACATTTTTGAGACACTCTTCCCTGTGAAGAGTATTTTTTTGAGCAAAACGGTTTGTTCTACTTACTGGGCATCAAAACCCGCCGATCAGACCGCTCGGCAACGCCCGAGCTTTTTCTGTTCACACATCCCCTCTGACTTAAAACTACAGAGTATGATTTTCGACGTGAAACTTCCTCATAAAGGCTCGATCTTTGTCACGAATTCATCTAAAATGTACACCATTTGTAAATAAGATGAAGACAAAAGGAGATTGAAAAAATTTGGTAAAATTTTCAGAGTTAAATATTAGCGAAACAACTTTAAAGTCCGTACGACGCATGGGGTTTGAAGAAGCAACACCAATCCAGGAAGGTACGATCCGTCTTGGAATGGAAGGAAAAGACATCATCGGACAAGCTCAGACAGGTACTGGTAAAACAACTGCGTTTGGTATTCCGTTGATCGAAAAAATCGACACTAAAGACGGCAACGTCCAAGGTTTAGTTATCGCACCGACTCGCGAATTGGCTATCCAGGTTTCTGAAGAGCTTTACAGACTGGGCCAAGATAAAAACGTGCGTATCCTTTCAGTCTACGGAGGCCAAGAGATCGGCCGTCAAATCCGTGCACTTAAAAACCGCCCGCAAATCATCGTTGGTACACCTGGACGCCTATTAGACCATATCAACCGCCGCACGCTTAAATTGGACAATGTAAACACATTGATCCTTGACGAAGCTGACGAAATGTTGAACATGGGCTTCATCGAAGATATCCAAACAATCATGTCAAGCGTTCCAGAAGATCGCCAGACATTGTTGTTCTCAGCAACTATGCCGGATGCTATCCGCCGCATTGCAGAGAAATTCATGAAGACTCCAGAAATCGTTAAAATCAAATCAAAAGAAATGACTGTTGAGAACATTGAGCAGTTCTTCGTTAAATCGGTAGAACGCGAAAAATTCGACATCCTTTCACGTCTTTTGAACGTACAACAACCAGAACTTGCAATCATCTTCGGACGCACAAAACGCCGGGTTGATGAATTGGCACATGCTTTGAATATCCGCGGCTATGTAGCTGAAGGAATTCATGGTGACCTTAGCCAAGCGAAGCGTATGTCTGTGTTGAAGCAATTCAAAGCAGGTAAAGTCGACATCTTGGTTGCAACTGACGTAGCAGCTCGCGGACTTGATATCTCAGGCGTATCACACGTATACAACTTTGATATTCCACAAGATCCTGAAAGCTATGTTCACCGTATCGGGCGTACTGGCCGTGCAGGTAAAAAAGGAGTCGCAGTCACGTTCGTAACACCACGTGAAATGGGCTACTTGAGCATCGTTGAAAGAACAACTAAGAAGAAAATGGAAGCTTTGATTCCTCCGACTGCTGACGAGGCTGTACTTGGCCAAAAACGCGTAGCTATGGAACAATTGCAAGAAATGACTGAGAAAAACAACTTGGGCGACTACCGCGTATTTGCGAAAGAAATGCTTGAGAAGTTTGATGCGGTTGATTTGATTGCAGCAGCTCTTAAAACAATGACGAAAGAGCCGGAAGATGTACCGGTTTCTATTTCTGAAGAACGCCCGTTGCCAGCTCGCGGAGGCGGCGGTTATAAAGGAAAAGGCGGACGCAGCAGTGGAGGCGGCGGTTATAAAGGCAGCCGTTCTACAGGTTCAGGCCGTCCATCTTCAAGCCGTTCAGGTTCTGGTGCAGGCCGTCGTCGTGAAGGCGCAGCAAGCAGCACTGGCGGACGTCCAGGACGCACTCGCCGCCACGAGTCTTAAGAAAAGCGGGAGCGTCTGTTCAGTCCCGACAGGCTTAAGGTGACCTGTGCCGGAAATCTTGATTTCCAGAACAGGGCGACTTAAGACCCCGAGGGACTAGACGCTGCAGCTAGACACTAAGAAAAGCGGAAGTGCCCGTGTAGATTCGACGGGCACAACATGCTTCATAATAGAAGGCGGATACGAAACAGGAAACTGTTTTCGTATCCGCCTTTTTTGCTTGGCTGTTATCAGGTACAATTAAGTAAAGCACTGCAGCTTGAATTGTGTAGGTAAGCAGGAAACGGGAATGGAGAGAAGCGAATGGAACATCAACCGAAAAACCAGATTTCCAGAAAAGGATTAACGGTTTGGCGATTGTACGGAACAATCCAAACCGCCATAATTGCTGTTTTTATTATTGGAGTGGGCGTGCTTACTTACTTTTTTGACTGGCCCCAATGGCTGTATGCCCTTTATGCCGGAATCATTACTGTATTTGGAGTTTTGCTGATTTATTTATTTCCGAAAATCCGTTGGGAGCGATGGCGCTATGAAGTACGGGAACAGGAAATTGAATTGCAGCATGGCTTATTCATCGTAAGGCGGACTTTGGTGCCGATGGTAAGAGTGCAGCATGTTGATACAGAACAAGGGCCGATTTTGAGAAAATACGATTTAGCCGAAATCTCAATCTCCACAGCTGCTACCACGCATATAATTCCCGCACTTATTACGGCGGAGGCAGATGAATTGAGAGCGAGGATTTCTGTGCTGGCAAGGGTGGCGGAAGACGATGTCTGAAACTTACTATAAACTTCATCCTGTTTCTGCGCTTATAAACTTCATTAAAGGGTTAAAAGAACTGATTGTTCCTTTTCTCGTTGTTTTTGGCGTTAATCTTTTCAGAGATGGTGGAATCAGCGCAATGTTCAATCAAGGCTGGCAAGGATTGCTTCCTGTGTTGATTGGATCAGTGGTGCTGGTATTTGTGCTGATTGCCGGAATCATAAAATGGAAACGGTTTGTGTATTGGTTTGAAGAAGGTGAGCTGCGCATCGAGTACGGATTATTCGTCAAGAAAAAGCGTTATATTCCATTTGACCGAATCCAGAGCTTGAATTACACCGAAGGAATATTCCATCGTCCGCTTGGCTTGGTGAAAGTGAAAGTCGAAACTGCAGGTTCAGGGAAAATTGGCCAAGCGGAAGCGGAATTGACGGCTATTTCCCGGGAAGATGCGGATCGCATTGAGCGCAAAATGGAAGAAGCGAAGCGCGGCGTTTGGAGAGAGACTGAAATGGCCGCGGACATAGCCGTCGCGGAAGAACCGGCAGTGGAGGAGAAGAAAGAAACCAAGACTCTTTACCGGATGACGATGAAAGAATTGCTTGTTCTGGCTACGACATCCGGTGGAATTGGAGTAGTGCTGTCGGCGACAGCTGTCTTCTTTTCTCAGTTTTCCGAATTGATTCCTTATGATGCAATTTATGAGGAAGTCATGCTGTTCTTGCGGTTCGGATATTTAATTGTGGCATTGGTCATTTTTATCGGGCTTTTGATCGCCTGGATTATCTCTGTCATATTAACGATTTTCGCGAACTATCATTTCACGATTCAAACGGATGAGGGCCATATTTATCTTACTCGGGGCTTGCTGGAGAAAAAGAAAGTCTCCGTGCCTTTCAAACGGGTGCAGGGCATAAAAATCTCACAGAATCCTTTGCGGGAGCTGTTCGGCTATGCGACTGTGACGGTGGAAAGTGCGGGAGGATCTATTGGGGATAAAGATGAAAAAATCCGGCTGTTTCCACTCGCTAAAAAATCCGCTATCATTCCGGTGCTGAACGAGTTGTTTCCAGAAATGGATTGGGAACCGGAATTGGCAAAAGCGCCAAAACGCAGTGTCCATTTTTATTACCGCCTCGATTTTATTTGGCTGGCACCGTCCATTGCCGCGCTAGGCTACTTTTTCTATCCTTATGGCCTTATAGCACTGGTGGTTGTGCCGGTTATTGTATTGCTGGCGTTTTGGCAGCACCGGACAGCCGGCTATGCCTTATCCGGCAAGCAATTGACCATGCAGTTCCGGGGAATCAGCAAGCACACTTCCTACATGATGAAAAGAAGGATACAGGCCATCGATGTTACGCAAAGCTATTTTCAGCGGCGGCGAAACCTTGCTTCTATTCAATCGACGATCAAATCCGGAATGATGGGAGCCGTAGCAAGAATCGAACATATGGAAAAAGAAGATGCCAGCCGAATTTTGGCATGGTATGAACCCTCTGATCAAAAAGCCGCCAGCCATGAAAAAAGTCAGCCGGAATTATTTTCCGGCTGACCCTTTCTTTATGTCTGGAACCCAGAGCGAGTGTTATTTTCTTTTCTTCCAGCTGACAATCCGTTTCGGGTGGAAATAGCTGAGTCCGATCAGGAAACCAGTGGCCATTCCGGCAATATGCGCGGTTGCATTGACGTTTGGCGTCAAAAAAGTCATGATTATACTGATGACGATAATTGGAAGAATGATTTGTCTAAGTTGAGGGAGTGCCCGGCGTCCGTAATACAATAAGGCCGCAAATGCTCCAAAGATGCCGAAGATTGCTCCGCTCGCACCAACGTGCAGGTAATCCAGTGGCTGCAGCAGGTAAGTGACAAGTGTGCCAAAAAATCCTGACAATACATAAATGGTGATGAACCGGACTTTCCCGGTCAGCCTTTCAAGTTCTGGACCGAATAAAAACAAAGAAAACATATTAAAGAGCAAGTGCATTATTCCGCCATGCAAAAACATCGGCGTGAAAAATCTCCACCATTCTCCTGCGTTAATCAAATAATTGGAGCCGACACCAAACCTGAAGATCTGCCCTCCAAGGATTGGAACCCAGGTGAGGATGTGCACCAGTAAATTGAGTGCGATCAAAGTCGACACGACAGGATACAGCCGTAAATATTGGGAGAAGCTTTCTGTACGAATAAACATTTTGTCACCTCTATTTCATACATGTTATTATACCTGTTTAGTGTTTGTGATTGAAAGGAGAAACAATTATGATCATTGGAATCGGTCTGGATATAGTTGAACTTCATCGAATCCAAAGGCTCGATAGCAGGTCTTCCAAATTCCGGGAACGAATTTTGACCCAACGGGAGCTTTCCGAGTACGCCTTGCTGTCTGAGAGACGGCAAGTGGAATTTCTCGCTGGACGTTTTGCGGCGAAAGAGGCTTTTGCCAAAGCCAACGGTACAGGCATCGGTGAATTTTGTTCTTTTGAAGATATTGAAATACGAAAAGATGAAAAAGGCAAGCCGAGCATTTTTTTTCGGCAGCAGGAAATCGGACTTGTTTCTATTACACATACAAAAGAATATGCTGCGGCACAAGTTCTTTTGCAATCTTAAAAGTAAGTGGGGATATTAAATGACAGTGAATTATCGGCCAACAAAAGCAGTTATTGATTTAGGCGCTATCGAAAAAAACCTGGTTTCTTTTCGCGAACGCAGCAATGGTGCTGAAGTGATAGCAGTAGTAAAAGCGGATGCCTACGGACACGGGGCAAAAGCAGTAGCTCAGCGAGCGGTAGAGACAGGCGTCAACTTTTTGGCCGTCGCCACTCCTGATGAAGCACTATACCTCCGTGACAACGGTTTTAAAACAAAAATTTTGGTAATGGGCGCAACTCCAGCAGCCTTTGTTCCGGTTGCTCAAAAAGAAGAAATTGCAGTCGCTGCTATTTCACTTGAGTGGCTGGCAATGGCGGCTGCTTCTGTAGAGCCGGGCCTCCCGCCGTTAAAAATTCATTTGAAAGTCGATACAGGTATGAGACGGGTCGGAGTAGCGACAGGAGAAGCGGAAGAAGCTATTGAGTTCATTAAACAGCAGCCGTTCGAATTTGCCGGCATCTTTACGCATTTTGCTACAGCTGATGAAGAAGTTGGAGGATTGTTTGAACAGCAAGTGCGCGAAATGAAAGCCGTTGTTGAACAAGTGGACGATCCTGAAGTCATGGTCCACGTTTCAAATAGCGCCGCGGCAATTATGCATCCGGACCTGGCGTATGATGCTGTACGCATTGGCATTTCCATATACGGCATTGCGCCTTCTCCTTATGTCGAACAAGAAATGCCTTTTGAACTGTTTCCGGCTTTAAGCTTGGAAACAGAAATTATCCATGTGAAAAAAGTGAAGGCAGGAGAAACTTTAAGTTACGGCGCGACTTACCGTTGCGAACAAGACGAATGGATTGCGACGCTTCCAATCGGATATGCTGATGGCATGCTGCGTGGACTGCAAGGCCAGGATGTGTTGATCCGTGGGGAACGGATGCCGATTGTCGGACGCATTTGCATGGATCAGTGCATGGTCCGCCTGCCGGAACAATTGCCGGTCGGAGAAAAAGTGCAGCTGATCGGCAAGCAAGGCAAGGAGCAAATCCGCATAAACGAATGGGCTCAGAAACTGGACACAATCCCGTATGAAGTACCCTGCATTTTAACAAAAAGAATCCCGCGTTTGTATTCTTAATCGCTTTGATTCCCAAAAGGCCCTTTTCACCGCACGGCTTCAATGTTAAGATGAAGGGGTGAGAAAAGAGAAGTACGGTATTATTGGAGGTGTCGGCTGTGTACGAGAGGTCAAAGACAAAAAAAGTGGTAGTAAAACTGCCAAAAAAATTGCTATCAGAGTTGACTACTCATTCAGATGAACAAATTCAAGAGCGCGGTGACTATGTTTATGTTTCCACGCAACGGGTAATAAAAAATGTATACGATTCACATCATATTCGAGAAGCAATGATCAAGGGCTACGTGGAGATGTCACAAATCAATTTATCAATCGCTTGTGAATGTTCTCATGCCGAGTACGAAGCGGAGCACACGACCGTGCGACTTGTAAGCGGAGGGTGACAATTTGATTGTAAAACGTGGTGACGTTTTTTTTGCAGAACTTTCACCAGTTGTCGGGTCTGAGCAGGGAGGGACCCGTCCTGTACTGGTGATTCAAAATGATATAGGGAATCGGTTCAGTCCAACTGTTATCATAGCAGCGATTACTGCGCAGATCCAAAAAGCGAAATTGCCGACTCACGTTGAAATCAATGCTAAAAAATATGGTTTTGAACGTGATTCGGTCATCTTGCTTGAACAATTGCGGACAATTGATAAATCACGTTTGACTGACAAAATTACCCAGCTTGATGACGAGTTGATGGAAAAAGTAGATGAAGCTCTCGAAATCAGTGTCGGCCTTGTAAAGTTCTAAGCATACATACTCCTAAAACACTTGAAGTTCTAAACTTCAAGTGTTTTTTTATTGCTTGGGAGAGAAACTAAGGCGTCAGCCGATAAAATAGATGTTAAAAAAACGGTTTTCCGATACAATAAAAGATAGAGTATATAAAAACCAATACACAGTATGAGTTTTATGGTGGTACAGGGAGGGTTCTAGAAAATAATGAATAAAAAAATGGCCGGATATATTCAGGAAAATTCCACGGAAATAATATCCAAATGGCAAGAACTGATGAAGAATGAGAAAGATGAGCGTTCTTTTCAAGTAATGCCTACGGATTTAATGAACCAAACGAGCAGAGAATTTGCGGATTTAATGTTGTCGAATTTATTGGAGAGCCACCAGGCATATGAAAATCGCTTAAATGATTTTGCTGAAAAAGTGGTGCGCCTTGGCTGGTCCATTACATTTGTGACGAAAGCAATCAACCATTTTTCGGAAGTTGTATTCGAAGGGATGGAAGAAAAAGGAATAATAACGAAGGAGAACTTCCGTGATTTCTATAAAGAATTCAATAATTGGATTATACCGATTCGGGACAGTACCATTGATACATATTCAAAAACATGGGAACGGACTGTAAGCCTGCAGAAAATTGCGCTCCAGGAACTTTCTGCGTCGCTTATTCCTGTCTTTGATAAAGTATCGGTCATGCCGCTTGTCGGAACAATTGACACAGAGCGTGCTAAACTAATAATGGAAAATTTGCTTGAGGGTGTTGTGAAACATCGTGCTGAAGTCGTGCTGCTGGATATTACCGGTGTTCCGGTTGTTGATACAATGGTGGCGCATCATATTATTCAAGCAGCAGATGCAGTGCGTTTAGTAGGTGCGAAATGCATGCTGGTCGGAATTCGGCCGGAAATCGCACAGACGATCGTGACCCTTGGCATCAATTTAAATGACTTTACAACTACTAGCACATTGCAGCGTGGAGTTGAACAAGCGCTTGCTTGGACAAATCGTCAAATCGTGGAGGTTGAAGAATAATGAATTTTCGAATTCCGATTTTAAAACTGAGAGATACATTAATCGTCTCTATCCAATGGGAACTGGATGATCAAACGGCCATTCAATTTCAAGAGGATCTGCTGACAAAACTGCATGAAACAAGTGCGCGCGGAGTGGTGATTGATTTAACGTCAATTGATTTCATCGACTCATTTATCGCAAAAGTCCTGGGAGACGTCATTAGCATGTCAAGCCTAATGGGAGCGCGAGTGGTTATTACCGGTATCCAACCAGCAGTGGCTATCACTTTAATCGAGTTAGGAATTCGACTTGAAGATGTTATGACAGCACTGGATTTAGAAAATGGTTTGGATAAACTTCAACTGGAATTGGAGGCTTAAGAATGAGCAACCAGTCTTCGGTGGAAATATTGACGGAATGGGATATTGTTGCCGCAAGGCAGCTCGGGCGCAATGTTGCGAAAGAGCTGGGCTTTGGCACAGTAGATCAGGCTCGTATAACTACTGCTATCAGCGAGCTTGCTCGTAATATATACCTCTATGCAGGACAAGGAAAAATTGAAATCCAGCAACTTATGGAAAATGGAGTTAAAGGGATTTTGATTATTGCAGCAGATCAAGGGCCAGGAATTCCAGACGTACGAAAAGTTATGGAAGATGGTTTCTCGACTTCAGGCGGATTAGGAGCAGGGCTTCCGGGAGTCAAACGGTTAATGGATGAATTTAAAATTGAAACGATCCCAGGTGAAGGGACGGATATAAGAGCTACAAAATGGCTTCGATAGGGGGAGCAAATATGGTCCACAAAATCGAAAATCAATACAAAGAAATTCTGAATCAATACATGCAGCGGCAATCGGAGCAAAATCTGTATGTTGGCCAAAATTTCAGCCGCCAGCTGATTTCTGAAAATATTTCTCCAGAAGAAGTAATCAGCGTCCATAAAGCGGCAATGCAGGAAATTTATAAGGATCTGCCGGATGTTGTCTGGCACTCCTTTGATTTTCTGATTGAAATGATGATTAATTACGGCTTAGCGCTTCAGGAGCGGCAAAGCCTTTTGCAGCGCCAGGAAGAGATACGGGTAGAAATGGACCTGGCAGCAAATGTCCAGGAAACATTATTGAAAACAAAGTTGCCTGCCTTAAAAGGGTTAGATATCGGGCTGCTTTCTATTCCTGCGCGTAAAATGAACGGAGACTACATATACTTTATAAGTGATGAAGACGGCCACGCCGGAATAGCGGTTGCCGATGTAATCGGCAAAGGGCTCCCGGCGGCGCTTTGTATGTCCATGGTGAAATTCGGCATGGACAGTCTGAATAATTCTCCAGCCAGTCCGACTGAAGTGCTGGGAGTGATTAATCGGGTCGTTGAGAAAAGCATTGATGATTCCATGTTTGTGTCTATGTTTTATGGACGGTATGATGCCCGGAGTGCTTCATTGACTTATGGCTCTGCAGGCCACGAACCGGCCATTTTATACCGGTCAAAAACAAAGGAATTTGTTGAGTTGTATGCCAAAGGGCTGCTCCTTGGTGTTTCACCGGCAGCGACATATGAAGAGCACACGGTCCAGCTTGAAGATCATGACATGGTCATCATGATGACCGATGGCGTAACCGAAGGCCGTACTGATGAAGGCTTTATCGAACGCGACGTAATTTTTGAAATGATTGAAAAGAAAAAAGACGAACCGGCTCAAGCGATTGTCCAATACGTCTACGACGAGCTGGAACGCATGCAAAATGCAGAGCTGCGGGATGACTTTACACTAGTGATTTATAAAAAAGTCTAATCCTAGGTTTAAGAACCACTCTATAGTGGTATTTAAACTTACGATGGCTTTTTTATGTTGAACCGAATTAAAGAAAAACGGGGTGTCAAATAGATGAATATTCAAGTGGAACTAGAAGAAACGGACAATAAATTAAAAGGTTTTATACGCGGGGAAATTGATGCGCATACAGCGCCGGTTCTTCGGGAAAAGTTAGAATCATACCAAAATCAAGAAGGCATAAACGCAGAGTTGGATCTCTCTGACGTTAATTATATGGATAGTACAGGATTGGGAGTTTTTGTGGCATTCTATAAATCAGTAAATGCCAAAGGCGGCCATGTGAAGCTGACAGGGCTCTCGTCTCGTTTAAAACGATTATTCGACATAACTGGTTTGGGCGACATTATGGACATCGAATCAGTTGGAAAAGGTGGTAATTGACATGCGTCCTTTCGATTATGTTGAAATGAGGGTACCTGCTAAATCGCAATACGTAGGAGTTGCACGCTTGACGATTTCTGGATTGGCAAGCCGTATAGGATTTACTTTTGATGACATTGAAGATTTGAAAATTGCTTCAAGCGAAGCGGTGACAAACGCTGTTCAACATGCTTATGCAGAAGGCGAAGAAGGCGAAGTTGTCATTGGATGTGCACTATATGGAGATAAAATTGAAATAATGGTTGCCGACCATGGGCAAAGTTTTGATTTTGAGGAAACAAAAGCGAAAGTAGGTCCTTACCATGACCAGGAAGAAGGCGCTTTTCTTCGTGAAGGAGGTCTTGGCCTATACTTAATCGAAACCTTAATGGATGAAGTAAAAGTCCATCATCAAGAAGGCGTTACAGTCTTCATGACAAAGTATGTTGGAGGAGAGCAGGTGGAAGAGGATGTCGAAACGATCTCATCCTAATCAGCCAACCAAAGAGCAGGTGCTTGAGTGGATCGAGGCTTATCAGAAAAACGAAGATGAAGAAGCCCAAACAATGTTGGTTATGAATTACAAGCGGCTTGTAGAATCGATTGCGCGCAAATATTCAAATGGTAAATCTTACCATGAAGATATCGCGCAAGTGGGTATGCTCGGGCTCCTTGGAGCAATACGGCGTTATGACCCTTCGTTCGGAAGAAGCTTTGAAGCATTTGCGGTACCCACCATTATTGGAGAAATTAAACGTTTCCTCCGGGACAAAACATGGGCAATCCATGTTCCTCGCCGAATTAAAGAATTGGGGCCACGAATTAAATCGACCGTTGAAGTCTTAACGCGTGAACTGCAACGTTCGCCACAAGTGTGGGAAATCGCTGAGTATTTGGATGTCGATGAAGACGACGTACTAGAAGCAATGGAGATGGGCAAAAGTTATCAGGCTTTATCCATGGACCATTCACTGGAAGCCGATTCGGATGGCAGTACAGTGACTTTATTTGACGTTGTAGGCCAGGAAGACGATGGGTATGAAAAAGCGGATCAGCGCATGCTTGTAGCAAATGCGATGAATGTGCTTTCTGAACGGGAAAAGCAAATCATCCAGTATACCTACATAGAGCAGCTGAGCCAAAAAGAAACCGGGGACAAACTCGGAATTTCTCAAATGCACGTCTCCCGCTTGCAGCGCAAAGCAATTAAAAAACTTCAAGAAGCCATTTTGGCAGCCGGCGGAGTGTCGTAGTGGAAAAAATACAGCATAGTTTTGTTGATGCTTTTATTTTCAATGAAGCAAAAAAAGGAAATTATGAATCTGGCGATAGTTATCATACGGTATTGACAGATGATTATTTCATTTGCTCCATAGCCGATGGCCTAGGCAATGGTCCTGTGGCGCGGGAATCCTCACAGGTCATTCCTCAAATTCTAGAAGAGTATCACCATGAAACGATTGACCAGCTGATGAAGCGGTTCAATGATTTGATGGTTCAAAAACGGGGAGCAGCTGTAGCGATTTTTAAAGTGGATTTTAAGAAAAAGACGCTGGAATACAGCTGCGTTGGAAATATCCGGTTCTATTTGTACCGGAAAGGGACAGACGAAATGATTTATCCATTGCCTGTAATGGGCTATTTGTCTGGACGTCCGCAAAAATTGCGAACCCAACTTTACACTTATGTGGAAGATGACTTGTTCCTGATCCATTCAGATGGAGTGGAACTGCGAAATCCGAAAGCAATGATGCGCCAAGCTGGAATTCCCGAACGTTTATATTATGATATTTTGCGTTCGATTCAAACCGGAGATGACGCAACGTTTATAGCTGGAAGCTTACTCAAATGAGTTGGCTTCTTTTTTTTTTGCTTTTTTATTGCCGAAAGACTTTATTTAAAACCAATAAAATTTATTTAAAATTCTGACAAAATAGAGTGGTTTTACTTCTATATCTTGAAAGCGCTTTCTCATAAACTTCTATATATCATCGAGTCCCGGATATGGCCAGCGAAAATGGCTAATCGTCCGCAGGCACTTGCAGCTGCAAAAAACTTTAGAGAAATGGGGAGAGGGAAAAGCAGGATTCAGACGAAGAAACAGCGGATAGGAGGACGGGGATGGGACGATTAAACGGGAAAATTGCCATTATAACTGGAGCGGGAAATGGCCAGGGACGTTACGAAGCGGAGTTATTCGCTAAAGAAGGAGCCAAAGTGGTCGTGACAGATATTGACTACGAAGCAGCCAGGCGCACTGCATCGGCGATCAAACAAGAAAATCGGCATGCATTTGCCCTGCAGCATGATGTAGCCAGTGAGGGGAATTGGAAAACGGTCATTTCCAAAACCATTGAAGAGTATGGCAGTGTAGATATTTTAGTCAATAATGCCGGCATTCATGCTGAAACGAAAATGGCTGATATCTCATTGGATGAGTGGAATGCCATGCTCAATGTCAATCTCACCGGAACGTTTTTAGGGATTCAGGAAGTTATTCCAGTCATGAAAGAAAATGGTGGAGGCTCTATCGTCAATATCGCTTCTATTGCAGCTTTAAGAGGAGGGAGTTTTGCTCACTATAGCGCAGCTAAAGGAGGAATTCGCTCTTTAGGAAGAACAGCGGCCATTGAATATGCCGAAGATAAAATTAGAGTCAATACTGTTTTTCCGGGATTGATTGCCACGGATCTAGTAAAAGAAGCTCTGGAAAACGAACATACCCGAAAAAATCTGTTTGATCAATTGCCGATGAAACGGATTGGGAAAATTGAAGATGTGGCATACGGGGTCTTGTATTTAGCGTCCGATGAATCAGGATTTGTCACGGGATCGGAACTGGTTATCGACGGAGGCACAATGGCCGGTGCAAAACTAATCGGATAAACGAGGAGGATTGATGGAGATGGGTTTATTAAAAAACGGGATTAAGTACGAAACAAAACTGGTTATGCTCTTTTTCGTAGCTTGGGGCTTTTTGTATTTGGATAGACAGGCCATATCGATGTTAATGCCAATGATCATTGAAGACATCGCACTTAATAATACTAAAATCGGTCAAATCAACATGTGGCAAACAATCGGCTTCGCCATTTCTGCACCAATATTCGCCATACTTTCAGACCGGTTGGGGCATAAAAAGCAAATCTTGTTTTGGGCCACACTTATCACTTCAATTCTAGCCCTGATTACCATGTTCGCGGGTTCTTTCAATTATCTGTT
This sequence comes from Planococcus sp. VCh962, assembly GCF_057748275.1. Lineage (NCBI taxonomy): Bacteria > Bacillati > Bacillota > Bacilli > Caryophanales > Caryophanaceae > Planococcus > Planococcus sp. VCh962. The sequence goes on along the minus strand of NZ_JBYLHS010000005.1, from coordinate 6,810 downwards.
GATCGTGCGAACTTTACTTGGAGCCAGTGAAGGGATAATCCTACCAATCTCGATCTCGATGTTAGCTGCAGTTTCACGCCCGACTACCCTTGGCAGAAATATGGGGCTCGTCTATGCAGGAGCAGCGGTGATCGGTGTCGCTATTGGGCCGGTTGTCGTCACGCAATTAGGTGAACTGTTTGACTGGCGCTATGCATTCTTATTTGTCAGCTTGCCCAGCTTTATCGCAGCCTTATTGATGCTGAAAATTGTCAAAGAGGTGGAAATTTCTCCAATAGTTGCTGCAGGAACAAACGCAGTTACAGTCAGCACCATTTTAAGCGGCTTGAAAAATAGAAATATCCTGATTTGTACCCTCATTAGCGTGTTCTGTATGGGCGCCATGTGGACATTCAATTCATTCCTGCCGCTTTACTTGACTCAAATCAGCCAGTTATCCATCACGCAAATGGGAATAGTCTTCTCGCTATTCGGAGTGCTTACAATCATTTGGCAGATTTTCATCCCTTATTCTTCTGATAAAATCGGAAGAAAGCCGGCAATGACAGGGTACTTGGCAATGGCGATGGTTACGCCGCTTGTACTTTTCATCTTCCCAAATTCGGCAGCAAGCTTGGTGATCTTGGTTCTATTCGGCGGGATTATCCTGGCAATGAATACCATCTACCAAAGCATCATTCCGGTTGAAAGTGTTTCTCCTTTAGTCATGGCTTCCGCTAATGCACTCATTATGGGAGTTGGAGAATTGATCGGTGCTTTCTCGATTGGGTTCTCAGGCGTCTTGGCGGATGCCTATAGCCTAACAGCAGTTATGCTCGTCATCCCGATTTCTTATTTTATCGCTTTCCTGATTTCTTTCGGCTTAATCGAAACGTTAAGAACGAAATCAGCTGCTAAAGAACAGGAATTGGTAAAAGTGACTCCGGAAGCGTAAATTCTTCAAATTAAAAAGAGGTTGCTGTGTCCTTCTGGCAACCTCTTTTTATAATACTGAAAGAGGTGAAGGCATTGAGGCGTTTAAAAGATAAAGTGGCAATCGTAACAGGCAGTACATCCGGGATCGGTGAAGCGACAGCCAGGTTATTTGCGGAAGAAGGCGCAAGAGTAGTGGTTGCCGGGCGCAGACAAGAAAAAGGTCAACAAGTGGCAGCGGAAATCCGAAAAAACGGCGGGGAAGCCGTTTTCATACAAACTGACATGACACAAGATGAAGACATCCAAAAGCTCGTCGTTTCCTCTATTGAAGCTTTTGGAAAAATAGACATCCTCGTGAATAATGCTGGCCGGATCATCGAAAAACCTTTCATTGAACTGACGCGTGAAGACTGGGATCAATTCGTCGCACTTGATGCGTTTTCTTATTTCAGAATGATGCAGCTTGTGCTGCCCCATATGGAGAGGCAAGCGTCCGGAAATATCGTCAATGTGACTTCGCTGGCAGCCATCAGCGTCATGCCGACGCATGCTTTATATAGTTTTGTCAAAGCGGGCATTACTCATATGTCAAAAGTGGTGGCTGCAGAATATGCGGATAAAGGAATTCGCGTGAACTGTTTGTTGCCTGGAGTCGTTTACACAGAAATGATTGCAGACAACCCGAATACGCCCCATATGGAAAAAATCATTCCGATGGGCCGGATGTCGACTTCAGAAGAACAAGCGAAATCGATTTTGTTTTTAGCATCTGAAGAGTCTTCCTATACGACGGGCACTTCGATGGTAGCAGATGGAGGCATTCGAGGAATTTAACTAACTGAGGGGGCGAAGGGATGTTATTAAAAGATCAAGTAGCGCTAATTACCGGAGGAGCAAAAGGGATGGGAGAAGCGACGTCCAAACTATTTGCAAAAGAAGGAGCAAAGGTTATTATTTCCGATCTGGATATTGATTCGGCAAAAGAAGTGGCGGCAGCTATTAAACAAACGGGCGGTACAGCCCGGGCTTATAATAAAGTTGATGTGACCGACAAAAACAGCATCAGGCAAACGATTGAAGCGGCAATTGAAGAATTCGGCAAGATCGATATTCTCATCAATTGTGCAGGTGGCACGATTGGCGGAGGGAATGGAAATACAGAAAACTTGGATATGGAAGACTGGGAAAAAACAATGCATTTGAATTTGAACGGCACGCTTTATCCGATTCTTGAAGTATTGCCTTATATGAAAAAACAAGCGTTTGGACGGATTGTTAATTTTTCATCAATGGGTGCCTTTGATGCCTATACAGTGGTTCTTCACTATCACGCTGCTAAAGGAGCGGTGGAAAGCTTAACGCATAATTTGGCATTCGAACTTGCTCCAGCGGGGATAAATGTAAATGTCATTTCACCTGGTCCTATTATGACACCGTTTTGGGAAGAACTTCTTCCGGCGGGAGAGGCCAGAGACCAGTTTTTCCAAGATTTATCAGCAAAAGAAGTGCCGATGAAGCGGATGGGAACAGCTGAAGATATCGCTGGTGTCTGCTTGTTTTTAGCCTCCAGCCTCTCGAATTTTGTCACTGGCCAGAAAATTTATGTGGGAGGTGGAATGGGCAATATTCTGTCCCATAACTCGACCTTCCTAATGACCAGTGAAAACTCAATCGTGAATAAATAACTTGAAACGCTTAAAGCGAATGAAACGGGTAGAAGCTAGCTCAAACGAGTTGGCTTCTTTTTTCTGTGTTAAAATAAGGAGCAAACGAAGGGAAGTGTCATTATGGAAATGCAGAAAATTCATGCGTTGATCGCCAAAGAAACGGGGGTTAGGCCGAATCAGGTTGGGCAAGTTATTGCTTTGATCGAGGATGGCAATACAGTTCCGTTTATTGCGCGTTACCGGAAAGAAGCGACGGGATCGCTCGATGAAGTACAGATAAAAGCCATCGATGACCGTTATACATATATCCAAAACTTAGAGCAGCGGAAAATAGAAGTGGTCCGTTCCATTACGGAACAAGAAAAAATGACCGAAGAACTGGAAAAGGAAATTATGGGCGCTACGGTTTTGCAGCGTGTAGAGGACTTATATCGCCCTTATAAACAAAAGCGCCGGACCAAAGCGACGATTGCCAAAGAAAAAGGACTGCAGCCGCTCGCCGACTGGCTGATGGAATTCCATAAAGAAAAGCCGCTGGCAAAAGCGGAAGCGTTTATCAATGAAGAAACCGGTATCCAGACAGCAGAAGAAGCGATTCAAGGAGCGCAGGATATCCTCGCTGAATTATTTGCGGACGATCCGGATATCCGGGAAAAGGTTCGGTACATGACCCGTAAAAACGGAACCATCGCCACCGTCGCCAAAAAGAACCACGAAGACGAAAAACAAGTGTTTGAAATGTATTACGAATACGAAGAAGCGATCCAGAAAATAGTGCCTCATCGGATTTTAGCGATTAACCGCGGAGAGAAAGAAGACGTATTGAAAGTATCAATCAATCCGCCAATCGACCGCATTTTAACTTTGATGAAAAACAAGTGGGTCAAAACAACTTCAGAAACAGGCGAGATTGTAGCAACTGCTATTGAAGACAGCTATAAACGACTGATCCAGCCCTCAGTCGAGCGTGAAATCAGAACAGAGCTGAGTGAAAAAGGGGAAACACAAGCCATCCATATTTTTTCTGAGAACTTGCGCAATCTGTTATTGCAGCCGCCGATGAAAAACAAGATGGTGCTGGGGGTAGACCCGGCATATCGCACGGGCTGCAAACTAGCAGTGATTGATGAAACCGGTAAATTACTCGAGGTGGCTGTCATTTATCCGCATGCTCCTAAAAACGATCAAGCAGGAGCGAAAAAAGTGATGAAGCAGCTCGTTGCGAAATACCCAATTGAAATCATGGCCATTGGAAACGGGACGGCTTCCAGAGAAACCGAGCAATTTGTTGCCGACTTCATTTCTGAATCCGATCAGGATATTTCTTATGTAATTGTCAATGAAGCAGGAGCGAGTGTGTATTCCGCTTCTGACATTGCCCGTGCAGAATTCCCGGATCTGCAAGTGGAAGAGCGGAGTGCCGCATCGATTGCACGTCGCCTGCAGGACCCTTTATCAGAATTAGTGAAAATTGATCCGAAAGCTGTAGGGGTAGGACAGTACCAGCATGACGTGTCACAGAAGAAATTAGCGGACCAGCTAACATTTGTTGTGGAGACAGCAGTTAACCAAGTTGGAGTGAACGTGAACTCGGCATCCGCTTCTTTATTGCAGTATGTGGCAGGGTTAAGCAAGACAGTGGCGGAAAACGTCATTAAGGTGCGTGATGAGAACGGCCGGTTTACGTCCCGGGCCCAGCTAAAAAAAATTCCGCGGCTTGGCGCGAAAACCTATGAACAAGCCATCGGGTTCCTACGCATTCCAGAAGGCAAAAATCCGCTCGATGCAACCGGCATTCACCCGGAAAGCTACGCTGTCGCGGAAAAACTATTAAATTTGGTTGGAGCGGATAAGAAAGATGTCGGAAAACCGGGAGTAGCGGAGAAACTGGAAGCTCTTTCCCTTTCAGAGCTGAGTGGACAATGGGATGTCGGTGAAGTGACACTGAAAGACATTGTTGATGCATTGAAAAAACCGAACCGTGATCCGCGTGATGAATTCCCGCAGCCATTATTGAAGAACGACATTTTGAAGATGGAAGACTTGATGCCGGGCATGGAAATGCAAGGGACGGTGCGCAATGTTGTGGACTTTGGTGCGTTCGTAGATATTGGTGTGAAGCAAGACGGGCTCGTCCATATCTCGAAATTGAAAAAAGGCTTTGTAAAACATCCGCTGGAAGTTGTAGCGGTGGGAGATATTGTTACCGCGTGGGTGGAAAAAGTCGAAAAAGACAAAGGGCGCATTGCGTTAACCATGCTGCCGCCAAAAGAACAAATCGAATAGGGTTAAGAAATGCCCATGCACAGACAGCCGCTTCTTGTTAAAATAGAGGCGGCTGTTTTTAATTGAGAAAAGAAATAGGTGAGTAAGGATGACCAATAATGAACTGACAGAACTGATAAAAGAAATTTCCCATTCTGTTTTCCATAAACCATTCCGCCATGAAGGGATTTTCAATGCGCGTTTACGAACGACGGGTGGAAGATACCTGTTGCGGTCGCACAATATTGAAATCAATCCGAAGTCGTATGAGAAATTTGGTTTTAGCGAGCTTGAAGGAATCATCAAACATGAATTATGCCATTACCATTTACATATAGAAGGAAAAGGCTACAAACACCGGGACGCGGATTTTAGGATGCTGCTAAAAGAGACCGGTTCTCCACGCTTTTGTTCTTCTGTAGAGCCTAGATCAGAAAGAAAGCCGGCGAAACGCTACATTTATGAATGTGTGGCATGCAATACAAATTACGTGCGGAAAATCCGCATGAATGTGGAAAGATATCGTTGCGGAAGGTGTTCTGGAAAGCTTTCTCTGAAATAATAAAAAAGAAATGCAAAAAGGTGTTGACGTTTCTTCAAGACCTCTTTATAATAGAAAAAGTCGACAAGTACTTAAACAGTGCTTGAAACACTATTCCGAAGTAGCTCAGTGGTAGAGCACCGCACTGTTAATGCGATGGTCGTAGGTTCGAATCCTACCTTCGGAGCCATTAAGGCCCCTTGGTCAAGCGGTTAAGACACCGCCCTTTCACGGCGGTAACACGGGTTCGAATCCCGTAGGGGTCACCAATCATTTTAAAAGCAATTGAGTTTAATTGTTATTTTGAAATACATAATCAGTTGGTTTTGATACTTATAATATTGTCGCGGGGTAGAGCAGTTCGGTAGCTCGTCGGGCTCATAACCCGGAGGTCGCAGGTTCAAATCCTGCCCCCGCAACCAAAATGGTCCCGTGGTGTAGCGGTTAACATGCCTGCCTGTCACGCAGGAGATCGCCGGTTCGATCCCGGTCGGGACCGCCATTTTATTGGGGTATAGCCAAGCGGTAAGGCAACGGGTTTTGATCCCGTCATGCCCTGGTTCGAATCCAGGTACCCCAGCCATTTTTATTCCGAACCAAATGAATGTAACGCAATAATTATTAAAACGGAAAAATTATAAAAAGATATTGACATTAGAGTGTCAAAGTCCTATAATAGAATTTGTCCCTAAAATAATTTTATGCGGTCGTGGCGGAATGGCAGACGCGCTAGGTTGAGGGCCTAGTGGGAGAAATCCCGTGGAAGTTCGACTCTTCTCGGCCGCACCATACGCAATGCGCCCGTAGCTCAATTGGATAGAGCGTCTGACTACGGATCAGAAGGTTGTGGATTCGACTTCTGCCGGGCGCGCCATATTTTTTCTTATAACTTTTATATGCGGGTGTAGTTTAGTGGTAAAACCTCAGCCTTCCAAGCTGATGATGAGGGTTCGATTCCCTTCACCCGCTCCAAAATTTTAAAACATGAACCTTGAAAACTGAACAGCAAAACGTCAACAAATTAGCGACGGCCGCGCAAAACGGCCGAAGCAACGTACTGATCAGGGTTACCAGATCAAGCGACTCGTGCGTTCTTCGGAACGGCGAGACGCCAGCAGAACATTGAGCAATCAATTTCTTCTATAATGGAGAGTTTGATCCTGGCTCAGGACGAACGCTGGCGGCGTGCCTAATACATGCAAGTCGAGCGGAACCAGAAGAGCTTGCTCTTTCTGGTTTAGCGGCGGACGGGTGAGTAACACGTGGGCAACCTGCCCTGCAGATCGGGATAACTCCGGGAAACCGGTGCTAATACCGAATAGGTTGGCGCCTCTCCTGAGGCGCCACGGAAAGACGGCTCACGCTGTCACTGCCGGATGGGCCCGCGGCGCATTAGCTAGTTGGGGGGGTAACGGCCTCCCA